>NCIJ01000001.1 GCA_002282015.1 Sulfuricurvum sp. 17-40-25
GATAATTTCTATCTCTTCTTCATGTAACATATTCATTACTTCATTGGCCACTTGTTGTATTTCTTGTAGTTGGATTAGCATTTTGTCTCCATAAAATAATATTTAATAAATATTATAGCTGTAAAAAGTTTACACCTAACTCACAGCTATCACAAATATAAATTATACTAAAGTAAAAAAATATTTAAATCTTTAAGTAACGTATAAACTCTTCCGAAAAAAACATCCCTCTTTCCTTAAAACGATTAGAAATATCAGGTACATACACTTCATCAGCTGATGTAGTAAAAAGTTCTATCCACTTCTTAAAACTTTCTCTATTTATATGAGGGACCTTAATATGAGCGCCATAAATATTTCCTTTATATGTCTTTAGACCTAAAAGTTCAGCCAACCAAAAATCAGCTAAAAGCTCTATGTGCTCTATCCAGTCTTCATTTTTGATATCATCTCCAAGTTGATGTATAAAAAAAGGGCCTAATTCGCTATCAGCAATAGCTCTATTATAAAACAAAGTCATCAATACTCTAAGATTTTCTCTAGTAATACTATTTTGAAGTTGCAGTATTCATCCTTTTTAATACATTGCCGATAGATACATGTATCATAAAGGCAAAGGTGATTTCTTTGAAATAAAATTATATCAAATTGATAATAAAAGCTACTTCTTAACTTTAAATAGAGGTATTTGTAAAAAATCAAACTTTTTAATTAACTCATTTAAATCATTATCTATCGCTTCACCGATAAATATCATAATCGATGGTTCTGTATACGACTCTAACTCTTCAAATGAGACATCACCAAATGAGTAATTAATAACAAGAGGATTTGCAACATCATTTGTTCTCACAACACCTTTTACTCTATATATACTTTTAGGAAGGGCATTCAACACTGCTTCAATATCATTGAATTGTATATTATCTTTTAGATAAGCCACTTTTTGCGTTATTGAATTTCTTGTGGTGTGGTCAAGATGTTGATAGTCTTTTGCAAATCCGATGATTTCATCAACTTTATATACGCCATCAAAAACTTCCTTATTCAGAAGACCTTGTTGGGCAGTATCAATTACATATCTGTCAAAAATCATCTTACCTGTAAGATTATTTTTAATATTGTATTCTTCTTTGATCCCGATGACCTCTTTCCTAACAGTTTCTAATTCAGAATCAGTCACTAAATCAGTCTTATTTAATACGATTATATTTGAGCCACCAATTTGATATTTGGCAGTTGAATTATCTTTATATGAATCTAGATTTTTAGAATCAACAACACAAATAACCCCTTCAACAGCAATACCAAGATTTTGTAAAGACAAAAATATAGGAAAAGGTTCCGATGCACCCGAAGTTTCTACAAATATTATCTCAGGATTATATTTATTCATAATCTCAATAACACCGCTTTCAAATTCTTCAGCTAATTGACAACAGATACATCCCTCAGATATTTCAAGTACTTCACTGTACACATTGCTTAGTATATTACCATCAACACCGATATCGCCAAACTCGTTTACCACAATAGCGACTTTTTTATCACTAAAATATTTTTTTACTGTATTTATAAGCATGGTAGTTTTACCAACACCTAAAAAGCCAGTAATAACAAATGATTGAATCATACGTATACCTTAAAAGTTTAATTTTGATTGAGGGGGAATGAAATTTGTAAATGGATAAATAATTTTGTGCAGTGTTATAGTTACAACTGTACAAAATGTACAGCTGTAGTATTGACTAGTGTGGAGTTGGAGCATCCAACATTTGTTCAAAACCAACTTCTTTACACCATTCAACAGTCAAGTCAAATGCTGCAGATGCAGTGTCAAGATTTTTTTGGATAAGATCCATCTTCTTTTGAAACTTTTTCTCAATAGCTGAGTCAAGTGTGGCAGTACCACCAGAAGCTGTATATTTCTTAAGGAATCTATCTTTAATACCTTCTTCAATAGCAGGCTTTCCAACAGTACCTAATGCACCAAACAATGCACCCAACATTGCCATATTAGTAGCAAGTTCAGTTCCTGCTTGCTCAATAGCAAACTGAGTAAAATCACGAGTTAGAACTTTTACATTCAAGTCAGATAATACTTTTTTATCATGGTCAGTCAAAAGATCAACATCACTGTTGATGATAACTAGACCATTTTCTTTGATACCAGCATAAAACGGCATTGTGTATGATTTACCCATAGTAATAACTTGTGGGTGGTAGATCATGACGATATCTGGATAGATAACTTCACCTCTGTCATAAACAGGTACCGTTCCAATTCTTGCATAACTCTCAGATGGAGCCATACGCTTTTCAGCACCAAAAAATGGATTAGAAACAGCGTAATAACCTGCTGTATCTGCTGCAGTTGCTGCGATGTGTGCAGCAGTAACGGCACCTTGCCCACCTAGGGCAGGCATTCTTATTTTAATTGAATCTTTTGACATTATAAACGCCCCTCTTCTTTCAATTTTGCTAAGAGTTCTTCTGCTTCTGGTGAAACAAATTTGAACGCAGCAAATCTCTCTTTGTCTTGTTCTTTCATCTCTCTAAGTCCTTCATTGGCATTTAGGCCAATTTCAAGAATACAAGGTGTATAAATATTAAGGAAAGTAGGTCCAAGATAACGAGCTACAAAAATCGCTTCTCTAACTGCTTTAGCAACTGCTTTAGGTGCAGAAGCTGTCATGTTCATAGAATAATGACAACCAGATGTTACAGCCAATTCCCACATTCTTACTTTTTCAAACTTCTTACCAGTAGGTGCCATTTTGAAAACTTGACCTTTTGGAGTTGCGCCTGATTCTTGTCCACCAGTATTTGCATAAACTTCGTTATCAAAACAGATAGTCGTGATGTTCTCTTGTCTAAAGAATGATTGAAGTGTATAGTCAAGTCCGATGTCAACAGTAGCACCATCACCCGCTAAAACAACAACGTCTTTTTCAATTTCTGGAAATCTCCAGTCTAATACTCTTTTGATACCAGTTGCAACTGCGTTTTGGTTACCGAAAAGTGAGTGTACCGTGTGAAGTGCAATATGTGGAAACATCAATGATGTACAACCAGTTGAGTTAACAATAACAGTATCTTCAGGTTTAGGCAATGCCGCAAGTACATATCTTAATGCAGCTGCTTCTGGACAACCAGCACAAAGTGAGTGCTCTTCTAGCAACTCTTTTGTTTCAGGAAGTTCTTTAATACCACGTTTATCTGTTGTTGCAGACCATGTAGCGTTTTCCTCAAGATCAATGATCTCTTTAGGCATAATGTCTCTAAATTCAGGATTGATTTTATAGATATTTGTTCCCATAATTATGCTCCTTTTCCAGAGTTGATTTTTTCCATAACTTCTCTTAAAATTGCTTCAGCAGGCATACTCATACCACCAGCAACTCTTGGTCCACCGACAACATTAGCGTCACATTTTCCATAAAGACATTTTTTAACTTCTTTTTCTAACCAGCCAACAACGTTAAACTCAGGAACAAAAATAGTTTTTACACCTTTTAATGCTTCAAGAAGCTCAGCTTCTGGGAAAGGTCTGATAGTTCGTAATTTGATAACTTTGGTTTTAATTCCCAATTTAGTCAATTCTCTATGTGCTTCTTTAGCTTGATACGATGCTGTACCACAAGCAACAAATGCAATCTCAGCATCTGCATCACCAGTAACATGAACAAGACCTTTAAGGTAGTGTCTAGCATAAGGAACAGAACGCTCAACTGCAGATCTGATCTCCCACTGCCAAGAAGCATGTGTAGCATAAGAAATATAGTTAGATTTCATTACAAATGGATCTCTTAAAAAACGGCCCGGAGGTGTTTCTGAATCAATCGCTGGCAATGGTGCTCTATTTGGATCGTACGGGAAAAGTGCAATGTCATCCTCAGGAAGCATAACTGACTCTCTCGTGTGAGATACAAAGAATCCATCAACAACAGTAATAATTGGAACGTGAACATCAGGTTTTTCAGCAACAACAAAAGCTGCAATTGACATGTCAAATAGCTCTTGAACGTTTTCAGCATACCAAATCTGACAACCAGTTTCTAACATGTATGAAACTTCCAAGTTATCTGGCTGAATCGTAAGTGGTGAGTTAATACCACGAGCCATTAGGATAAGTTGACATGGAATTCTTGTACCAGACCACTGAGCAAAGTTTTCCATTGCTCTTAGTGTACCTGGTCCAGAAGTCGTAGTAATTGTTCTAGCACCTGCCATCGCACAACCAGCGACCTCAGACATTACACCAAACTCGTTTTCACCTCTAAAGTATACACCTACATAACCTTCAGCCCAAAGTTCACCAATAAGGTGAGCCGCTTCAGATTGTGGAGTAATAGGATACGATACAGATGCGTCAACTGTACATCTTTTTACTGCTTCTTTCAAAACCTCAGAACCAGTCATAAAGTGCTTACTTCTAGGAGCTTCGAAAAGCATATGGTCTGCTGTAACTAGCGTTTGTCCAGACCAATTTTTTGTTTCTGTCATATCACTTCGTTTACTCATTTTAATCTCCTATTTCTATAGTTTCAGTTCTGATTTTACTTCTCTGGCAATTTTTATGAACTTTTCAAGCTCATGAGAGTGCATATCTCTTAATGTTGCCATTGCATCTTCATGACCTGACAAACCACAAATTGCGATTGTGTAACAATCTGTTTCTGCTCTTACGATTTTTAAAGCAACATTTGCATAGTGACAATGTACACCAATAAATATAGCTGCTTTAATTTCGTTATGCCAAATTGTCAAGTTAGGATGATTTGGATTGATTTCTACTTCAGCATCAATCTTTGGATACTTAGGTCTGTAATCGTACATTGGAATCATCTTAGCGTTAAGAACTTCAGACATCTCTTTGATAAGTTTAGCTTTTTTCTTAGACTCTTCATTGTAACCATATAACACTTGTGGACCAGGGAAAATTGTTGCATTTTCACTTGTCAACATCACTTTTGCAATTTCTCTCATTGCAATTTCTTCATCAACCACTTTTGTTAATAAAAGTGCTTTTCCTTCTGGTGGTGTAATTACACCTTCATACACAGCCGTAGGATACGGTGAATAATACGCTGGGCCTTGATTTGCCATAAGATCTCCTAATGTTTTTATTTACAGTATAAGTTTTGAATTAAATATAAATTATAGACTTATTCTTCTTTACCGTGAACCATTTCCATCGTAATACAATTACGACTTAGCATATCAGTACACACGTACACACAAAGTGCACAGCCTTTACATCTATCTTCATCCACCCAAGATGTATTCCCAACTTTATCGAACATAAGCGTATTTGCTTCTGGACAATATAGTGTACACGTATTGCATTTATACTCAGCACACATGTCTGCATTAACTTTTGCTACATAATACATTTCTACTCCATATGATGACTTAAAACATAGACATTTGCCATGACAATTGACATTACTAAAATAACTTCAGTAATATCGAGTTAAAAAACTATAAATATAAAAATTTTGAAAATCAATCTTTTTATAGTTTTAATAACACATATTTGTCAGCTCAGCTACATTTATGTTCTTAAATGGGACTTTAACTAAAAAAACCTTTCACTTTTCTTTAATATAAGTTAGTTAAATATATTTATTAAAAAATTAAATTCCCGTGTCGTAATGATGGATAATAGCATTCATCTATCTATTATTGTTATGCAGTGTGTGAAAATATTTTCACACACTATCATCTCAAATCCATCCATTAAAATAATAGTTTTCTACCTAAATCTTAGCTTTAATTATGAACCATCATCTGTATCAATAACTTATCTTACAAATATAAATGCTAAAAGTTCTGTTACAAAATAATCGCGCAGTCATTAATACAATCTAGCCCATAGAGAAATATCAAATGTAATACGTTATACAACCTATATATTTGAATTAAGCCATTGGTATTATAAACTGAAATTGTAACACCGTCAACTGTTAGATCTAAGTTTGAAGCATCTTTATTATTATGTTTTTTACAATATAATCTATAATTAAGAGAGATCCTTTATCAATGTAGCATTGACGCTTTATTATAAATTCACTGTTTAATCAGTACTCCAGCCATAATAAAGAGCGAATATTACACTCGTTAGATAAGAATTTTTAGTGGATTATAGGAGTTTTTAGTGGAAAAAATCATATTGCTTATTCCAAGCATACCAATTTTTATAGCATTGATTCTATTTTTTGTCACAAAAAAAGAGTTAATACCAAAAGTCAGTATCATGCTCTCAAGTATGCTGGCTCTCCTTGCATTGTATGGAACTTATTATGTTATAAGTAATGGTACACCTATTATTGGATTTGATGGATTGCTTATTTATAATCAACTGTCAGCTATTTTGGTCCCATACGTTGCAATTTTGGGTTTAGTAATCCGTAAATATGCAACTAAATATATGTGGGATGAAGCAGGTTACAGAAGATTTTTTATTCTTTTAAACTTTATCTTTTCATCAATCTATTTACTTGTAATGAGTAACAACCTCATTGTGTTAGCACTAGCTTGGCAGCTTCTAAGTATTAGCCTGTATCTTTTGGTATCATTTAATGTAGGTTCCAACACTGCTGTAAGACATGCACGATGGATTATGATAATACATAAAGGTGCTGATCTAGTCTTCATACTTGCAATAGTACTCACCTATCAAACGTTTGGAAGTTTTGACTTAGCGATACTGAGTGAAAAATGGTTGGCTATGTCTCACAATGCTGTTAATAATCCAATCGTTTTTGTCATAGGACTACTATTCTTGATAGCTGCTATGATGAAATCTGCCATTATGCCATTTCATATTTGGTTACCATACACATCTGAAGCCCCTACTCCGGTATCAGCTGTAATGCACGCTGGTGTTGTGAATGTTGGAGGGATACTACTAAATAAATTAGCGTATCTATTACTGTTAACACCCGCTGTACTTAATATCGCATTTATAGTTGGTCTGCTTACAGCAATTTTTGCATCTATTATTATGCTAACTGTCTCTGATATCAAACGTTCACTAGGATACTCAACTGTAGGGCAAATGGGATATATGATCATGGAAGTCGGTCTTGGTGCATTTTCCTTAGCTATCTATCACTTGATTGTCCATGGTATTTTCAAAGCCACTCTCTTTTTAGAATCAGGTGGACTCATTAGATTGGCCAGACATGAACCTAACCTTCCAAAGCGTCTTTCTTATGAACTCTTTTGGGAAGAAAAAATTAAAAGTAAAAGTAAAAAGATTTTCAACTACTTAGCCTTTTTCACCATCTTGCCAGTTGTCGTTTTTGTCGGAGTCAAAATGGTTTTAAGTGAAGAGTTCTTCCAATTTAATGCTTCAATTGTTATTTTAGCATTTGCTTGGCTTACAGGAACACAATTATTTTTGTCATTTTTTAAAGTATCAAAGTCTGAATCCTTTAAAATGATACTTGCTTTGGTTAGTTCATTTATTATCATCTTGTTTACCTATGAGTTTATTGGATTAGAGCTTGAACATTTCATATATGGTGATGATGCATTATTATTTTATAAAGCTGCAACGTTAAACGTAACCATGCTAATGGCGCTTGTAATGTTAGCTGCAATAATGATTGTTGGATGGTTATTTATGTATAAACAACATTTTGTGGATGTTCCAGAAGCTGGAAATAAACCAGCTAAATTCAAATGGTTATTCTATAAATTTTTAGCAAAAGAAGGCTATTACTTCAGTCTATTGAAAATTTTTAAAAAGGATAATGCATGATTACTGATATTGCATTATTAATATTAGCCGGTGGACTACCGTACTATACGCTTTTAGAAAAAAATACACGTCTTTCAAGTAAAAATATATTTTTGCTGAGTGCTTTTTTACTTTTATGTGCTGTTGTACTTTCATTATCTATACCTAATGAACATCCAGTTTCCCTGATAGTTGTTTCACTCCTTAGTGCAATATTTTCCATTTATAAAGCAACGAAGACTACCAATTTTTATAAGTTGGGCTATTATCTTATATTTGTGAATGCACCGTTTTTTATTCTTTTTGAGGATCGAGGTATTCTGTATAGTGTATCACTTCTTGTATCCTTGAGTGGATTGTATTTAATCGCAAAGTTTTATGAAAAAAACTATGGAAGTGCCAACTACAGTAATATTACTGGAATTACGCTGGTCGCGCCACATCTTGGAACCTATCTTTCATTTTACTTGATTGCTCTGGCTCTTTATCCACCATTTCCAAATTCACTGTTTTTCTTGAACTATATCTTTAAAAGTGATCCGGACTTACTTTCATACATCGTAGTTACAACACTCTTTTTTGGTAACTTTTTTCTTGCTATGCGCGTTATGAGAAAAACTTTATTTGGCAGACCAAATCCAAATATACACTATGTTCGTATGTCCCTAAAAGACAAAGTTATCCACCTTTTTATTTTAATATTACTTTTGATACTAAGTATCTTTGGACTTAAGGAGATTCTACTATGAGCAGTATCATTGATAAGCTAAATTCTGTCAAGGATACAGTACCACATTATTGGCCTATTGGATCATTTATCCATCATAATCCACTTAAAGGTTTTGAAGGTCTACATTTTAAAGATGGACTGATTAAAGCGCAAAGTATATTTGGCGGTAAAGTCTATATGGATTCTTCCTATTACATGGATTTGTATGAACAAGGGAAGATTCATGACTCAGTTTTTGAAAGTAACCTAAAAAAAGTTCTTGTTGAAAAAGGCTTTGATATTCCCTTAGAGTTTGCAAAAAAGTTTCTTATGGAAGTAAGCCCAAAATGGAGCAGTCTTAGAATAAAATTTTTATCTGAAAAAGAAAATATTGACCATCAGCTCTATTTATACCTAGAAGAAAAATCAATTTATAATAATGAAAAAGCATGGTTAAATAAGCTAATAAAACATATGACTTTGTATGAAATCAATGATGCACTGTTTGGTGGTGATGACAAAGAAAGTGTTGAGAAAAATATCATCGAATTTATCTCACGTTTTTTAGATGAAGATCAAACTACTATGCGCATGCCAAATAGAGAGCTTGGAATGTTTGAAGCATTCAAACTTTTTGAAAACTTTACCTATGACAAGAATGCTGAAAGTTTTGTGGAGGAATCATTAAAAAAACTCCATATTAAAGATACTGAATCTTACTTTTTATCACATCTACTAAAGCTTCATGGTTGGGCGGGGTTTATCAAATATCGTTCTGAAGATCCAGATTATATATCACAGCGGCAGCATCCATCTAGATTAATAGAGTACATGGCAATAAGACTTTATTATGAGTTACAAGCTATGAAAAACAACAAACTTAGCAACTTTGATCTTTTTGATGAATACGCTAATAACAATCTTCAAGATTCAATATTAAAGCTACTTAAGCATAAAAATATGTTATTTGGTCAGACTTTAGACAGTATTGAAGCCAATGAAAAAACTATTAAAATTTTATCTGAGCATGTCACGAATGAATTGAACTTAGACGCTTTACAAATTCAACACTCAAATCAAGTACTCCAAAGTAATCTCCCATTAACACAACTCGCTACCATCTTGAAAAATCTAAGAGAAGAGGAAGGATATATATGGCTTAAATCCCTCGAGGATAGCTATATCCATACCTATGTTGATAAGATAATCAAAGTTCAAGCTAAAGAGGAAGAAAAAGCAATTGCTTCTGCAACATTTTGTTTGGATGTAAGATCAGAAGTCATAAGAAGATCCATTGAAAATAGTGGTCCCTATGAAACGTATGGTGCTGGTGGATTTTTGGGTATACCAATTGCATTTGTAGAGTTTGATAAAGCACATGAACTTTTTTTATCTCCAGCTATCGTAAAACCTCAGAATGTTATCTTTGAGCTTCCTAATGAATCTCATGAAGAATACAGTTCCAAAATAGGAATGAATAAAACAACAAAAAAAGTCTTAAGTGACTTAAAAAACAATCCTTATACACCCTACATTATGGTTGAAGCGATTGGATGGATTTTTGGAATCAACCTTTTTGGTAAAACTTTTTTACCACAAAAAACAAATAAGCTTTTGTCCAAACTTAAAGCAAAAAAACCAAAGACAAGGTATACCCTGGATAAACTCTCTGTAGAAGAGATCGAGTTTTATGTAAAAAAACTTCATACTAAAATTATTCACTCAGTCTTAGCTGATAGTACTTCTCATGACTATACCAAAGATGAGATAGATATCATTAGAAATCATCTTATCTTTAATGATGATTTGAAGATTGATATTTCAGATGAGATAATTGAAAAACTTAAAACAGCTCATCAGATTACAGCAGAAGATTATGAGTATCAAAAAAAGAAACTGGCTATGGTTGGTTTTAGACTTGAAGAGAAAGTATCATATCTGTATAAATATTTAACCATGATAGGTCAAGTAAATAAGTTTCCTGAATTTGCAACGATTATAGGTCATGGCAGTGTATCAGACAACAATCCATTTGAGTCAGCTCTTGACTGTGGTGCATGCGGTGGAAATATAAGCTTACCAAATACAAGAGCACTTTGTATGATAGCAAATGCGAAAGATGTCCGGATAAAAATCGCAGAAAAAGGGATTAATATCCCTGAGAGCACCAAGTTTATACCTGGACTTCATATTACCACAACCGATGAAATCACATTTTACGATACTGATATCTTGACAGATGAAGAGATGCAAAAATTTTTAAAAGTCAAAGACGACTTCAATAAAGCATCTAAACTGTCAAGAGTAGAGAGATCTGAATCTCTTCCCTATACGCATACAGAAAAAGACATGATGATCAAATCTATGGACTGGTCTGAAATAAGACCAGAATGGGGTTTAGCTAGAAATATGGGAGTTTTTGCAGGTCCACGAATCTACACAAAGCATCTAAAACTAGATAATAGATTTTTCATGCACTCGTATGACTGGAAAATAGATAATGATGATGCTGAAATCCTTACACGTATTTTTGATGGGCCATTAATAGTAGGTGAATGGATTAATTTAGAACACTATTTTTCTACCGTTGATAATCATGTCTATGGTGCTGGTTCGAAGGTATATCATAATGTGGTTTCAAAAATAGGCGTATTTAATGGAAACTATAGTGATTTAAAAATAGGTCTTCCTATTCAATCGGTGTACTTAGACGGAAAGGCATACCATGAACCAGTGAGGCTTATATCATTTGTCGAAGCACCATTAGAAATAGTAGGAAAAGCGGTTGAAAACTCAATCGCCAAACCTTTTATTCTCAATGAATGGATCAGACCTGTCATTGTAGATAGAGAGGCTAAAAAAGTCTACTCTTATGAAAACGGTGAATTCATTGTAATAAAAGAGATGTAATCAATCATAAATATTAAAGGAAATAAAAATGTATACACTAGAAATTGAAAAAATGTGCAGTTGTGCTCAAAAAAGTGGCTTAGAACAAGTTATGACATTTGACGAAAGACAGGATATGGTTAATAAGGCACGAGTGTTAGAGTGTCGCATGAATCAAGAGTTTTGTATGACGCACTTCTTTGAAGCGGTAGATTATGGTGATAAGATTATTATACATAGTAGTCTAAGACCTGAAGATGAAGAGGATGATGATCATATTGAAGATGCTAGAACGCTTATAAGAAAAAGTTCGGTTACAATTGGTTTTGATGCTAGTGAAGCCCCACCAAAAGGAAGTGGAGGGAACTAATAATAGGGAGATAGATACATAAAATTTTATTTATCTATAGTACATACTTTTAAAAAGTACCCCAATTTCAGTTACTATAACTATACTTTGATTTATAGTTACTAAAAGGAAGCCTTATGTATACAGTTAAAATGGAACGCGAATGTGCATGTTTTAAGAAAAGTGAATATAAAAGTGAAAAAACATTTGATAATCAGCAAGATGCACAAAATTATACTAATATATTAATAGAGTTCATGACTGAAGATTTTTGTACAACACACTTATTTTTCTCTCAGAAAGTTAGTGATAATGAATTTCTAATCAGAGTAGTTGAAAATCCTAATAAATCTGGCGGTGGCAGTTGTGGTACTGGTATTGGCAGTGAGGATAGTAGTAGTTGTAGTACTGGTAGTTGCGGTTGTGACTAGCCAGTATTTAAAAACCCTATAGAAGTATATACTCCCATAGGACTGACATAACCTCAATTATGCTTTGTGAAATCCTAGCATAACCCCAAAAAGCTTATCTTCGGTCAAGCCCATTTTTGCGGATACCATCAGATTGTTATCTTGGTAATATTGCACTAGTCTTTGTGGGTCTTGACCTGTCATAGTGGCTTGGTATCCAAGTGCTGCAATGACTTCTTGTTCATGGACATCAATACCTTCTCTTTTAGCTAAAGCTTCAACAATCAGTGACTTTTTGATACTTGCTCTTGCTTCTTCACGTACAGATTCTCTTAGCTCTTTAAACTTACCCTTGTCTTCCATATAAGACTTATGCTGCTCTTCACTAAATGATCTTGTTTTTTCACGAACTTTTGCATCTATCTCTTGCTCAACTATATTATTTGGCAAGGTAAAATCAAACTCAGCAAGTAAGTTTTCTACGATTTTAGGCTTAAGTTCACTCATATACACTTGTGACAACTCTTCAGCAGTTACTTGTTCAGAGAGTTGATTTCTAAGTTTATCAAGTGTCGCCGTTTGGTCACCAAATACTTTTTGTGCAAAAGCATCATCTAGTTTTTCAGGTTTTTGTTCTTGAATTTCATGAAGTTTAACAACAAATTTAGTTTCTTTACCGGCTAGATCTTCAGCTGAATAATCATCAGGAAAACGTACTATTACATCTTTTACTTGATTATATTCCATACCAACAAGTTGCTCTTCAAACCCTGGGATAAATGTATTAGAACCGACTTTAATATTAAACTTCTCAGCACTACCACCTTCAAATGTTTTACCATCTATAAAACCTGTAAAATCGATCACAGCGACATCACCATGTAGAATAGCTCTTTCTGTTTCTAACTTCGTAAATGGTGCATGTTGTTGTGAAAATGCTACAAGCTTGGCTTCTACAGCTTCTGGAGCCGCAATTGGTTTTGTGTATTTTGGTACGACGTCTTCATAATTAATATTTACATCAATTTCAGGTGAAATAGCTAGTTCTACTTCAAAATAGATGCTATTCTCTTGTTGCTCATACTTTCTAAGTCCAGGCTGTCCTAGGATGTTTTCTACATCAATCTTGGCTTCTTTTATTCCAGCATCTATGAACTCTTTAAATACTTGACTCGCGGCTGCTTGCTCAATATTTTCTTCTTTTGACTCATCAGCCTTTGGTTCTTTAGCAGCTTGCTCTTTAAATTTAGTAACTTTTTCTTCAATCACACTATTGTCAATTGTACCACTCATAATAAAGTTAATATCATCTATTTTTTCTACTGTAACTTTCACAATAATCCTTTTGGTTTTAGTTTCGTATTTTAACATTATTGACTAAAATTAACTTTTTAAAAAATATAGATTGCGTTACTTAAAAAAGAAACTCTTATATGCCTTTATTCGATAACTTTTCTTATCCTTAAATATTTTAATTTGTTTTAATTTATATATTATCAGTATAATTTGTTTGGTTATCATCTATTTAGTTGCATATTTTATCGTACAATTTTAAGTTGAGATAGAGTTGCTATAAATGGGATAAGATTATATCCCTTAAAGGAGAAAGATTATGTTAGCAGAACAAAAAGAAAAATTACAAAAAGTTGTAGAGCTTATTGATAATATAGCTGTAGACCCGGATGTTACCATCGAATATTTTATACCTGGTGTTTTGGTAACTATTGATGGAGGTACTGTTGAATCTGCAGGCCCATATATACAGTTCACATATGCAAAGGAAAATATACATCCTTGGATACAACGTATGCCTTTGAAACAAAACTATCTTGAAAAAACTCCTACAGATTTAGCTAATTTTATTACCTTTACTTTGGAGCGATTTATTGAAGAAGTTGATTCAGTTGAAAGTGGTGCACAATAAATATTTTACTATAGAGCTATAACTATCAATAGCTCTATGTCCCTAAAATTTTATTAAGAAATCCCATGAAATTCTTTGTATATTCTTTTCACAAAACTAGGTTTCAGCCCTGCAATATAGATCTCTTCCATTTCTTCTTCTATATGCTCTTTCTTGATGGCAATAAGGTTTTCCCATCTTTTCAATAAAATTCTCCTGACGTCTGTTTCAAAATCGCCTTTATGATCAGGATAAACAGCACTTAACTTCTCAACAACATCACTAAAATCAGTTTCTTTAATAAGTTCTAACTGCTCTATTGGATGTGTTTTATCAACTTCAATAAACTCTGTCCAACCCGCTATTAATACAGTTTTTAGTTCTTCAGAATAGTTTCTAGCTTCATCTGGAAATTTTTTACTCAATGCTCCAGCAATTTCTTTGAATTTATTATTAGTAATAATCTCTAGCTCTTTTTCAAAAGCTTCCAATTCTTTTTCATATTCTGCTGCATCTTCATAAAGTTTTGCAACATCAGCATTTTTTTCACGATTATTTTTTGCAGCTATTTCTTTAAGTTCAGCGATCTTTGCTTTATTGATTTCTCGAGCAGAATCTTCTTCTTCGATCCCAAGAGCAGCTTTCAATTCATCCATTTGTAATTCTAAATAAAGTTTTTTACTATCATCTGCCATATTGCTAACACCTTATAATACATTTTACGTATTCTAACATTAAATGTTTGTACCTAATTAATTAAACAACTAAATTTATATAATTTTTAATGCCAATAAAATTTACCATGATCCTGAGAAACTAAAAACATATCAGATGATGCTTTAACATTTAAGATATTAAAAGCTACAATTCGTAAATTTTATCCATTAAAAATAAATTAAAATTATAAAGGTAATAAATATGACAAATACAGAAGAGCTGGAATTAGCTACAAGTAATGAAGAAAATGTCCGATCTACACTCGCACAAAATCCAGATACATCCATTGAAACTTTAGATAAATTAAGTCATGACGAAAGCCAATTTGTTCGTATGAGAGTCGCTGCCAATACAAAAACATCTTCTGAAACATTGGATAAATTAGGTAAAGACGAGAGCATGTACGTACGAGAATTTGTTGCAGAACATCTTAACACCTCTCTTGAAACTTTGCTAAAGTTAAGTAACGATGAATCAATGGCATATTGGATTGCTGGAAACCCAAATACTCCCGCTGGACTATTAAATAAATTCAGTACAGATGAAGATGCAAATATTAGAGCATCCGTTGCCGTCAATCCAAATACACCGATTGAAACATTGGCTAAATTAAGTCAAGATGAAAATGAAGATGTCAGAGCAGCAGTAACTAAAAATCCAAAAGGCTAGAGAGTATAAAATTAATTGATGTATTTAACTAGATAGTAGGAGATATTATCTAGTACGCTCACCCGAGAGGGTGAAGGTATTTAGAACTTAGTCCTCTTTACCGTGAACCATTTCCATCGTAATACAATTACGGCTTAACATATCAGTACAAACGTACACACAAAGTGCACACCCTTTACATCTGTCTTCATCTACCCATGATGTATTCCCAACTTTATCGAACATAAGCGTGTTTGCTTCTGGACAATATAGGGTACAGGTATTACATTTATACTCAGCACACATGTCTGCATTAACTTTTGCTACGTAATACATTTATTTCCTTTATTATAAATTTGGAGCTAATTGAACTATTAATTCACTACCAGATAAATCAACAGAATTTGCCATCTCAAATGTTTTTCTAATAACATTCATATTCGCTTCAAGTAATTGTTCTTTTTTCTTGAACTTTTTCTCAATAGCAGAGTCCAGCATAGCTGTTCCACCAGAAGAAACGAATGAAGTTCCTAAGAATCTTTCTCTAACAGCTGCTTCAATATGCGCTTCTGTTACAAGTTCTGTAAGACCAAGAAGCATACCCATCATAGCCATGTTTGTTGCAAGTTCAGTACCTGCAATTTTAATTGCTAAGTCTGTAGCATCAAATTGAACTACTTTTGCATTAAGCTCTTTAAGAACTTTAATATCATCGTCATCAAGAACATTTCTATCACTATTAATAATGATAAGACTGTCTGGTTTAAGACCTGTGTAAAATGGCATTGTATATGACTTACCATGAGTAACAACCTGAGAGTGGTAAATCATAATAATATCTGGGTAAACAACTTCACCTACTTCATAAATGGGCTCTGAAGAAGCTCTTACATAAGCTTCAACCGGTGCCATACGCTTTTCAGAACCAAAGAATGGTACCAAAGATGCATACTTACCTGCATTATCCATAGTAGAACCAAGGATGTGAGCAGTGGTAACAACACCTTGCCCACCTAGCCCAGAGATACGGATGTTATATCTTTTTCTTGCTACCATATTAGTTAACCTCCTCTGCAACGATACCTTTTTTCGCTCTGTGTGCTGCTTTTTCTTCAGCTTCGATACGATCGATTACTTCTTTAGCTGCATCAGTCATGTATTCTTCGAATTGGAAACGATCTTTTTCTTGAGCTCTTGCATCTGCAAATACTTCCTCTGTAGGAATAGAGTACTCGATATTACATGAAGTGTACGCATGAATAAACGTTGGTCCAACTTCTCTAGCAACAAAGATTGCTCTACGAATAACTTTTGCAGCTTTCTTGATGTTAGTTGGTGACATTTTAACAATATACACACAACCAGCAGCTTTTGCCAATGCAGTTGCAGGCATTTTTTCAAAGTTTTTACCACCTGGAGCCATTTTCAATACAGCGCCCTTAGGAGACATACCACTCTCTTGACCACCAGTATTTCCATAAACTTCATTATCAAGCATGATCGTTGTGAATCTCTCACCACGAATCCATGAGTGCATAGTCATAGAGAAACCGATATCCATAGTTCCGCCATCCCCAGCGATTGTGATAACGTCTTTTTGTTTATCAGGAAAACGCAAACGGAATGCACGAGACAAACCAGAAGCCATTGCATTTTGGTCACCATAGTTACCGTAAATAAATGGAACTGCAGCTTGAGAAATAGCCAAACGACCACATCCAGCTGTACCCAATGTTACCGTTTCTTCAGGACATGGAAGTGAAGCAAAAATCAATCTGATGTAATATGCCATCCAACAACCAGAACACATAGGATGCTCTTCCATCAACTCTTTAAACTGTCCCATATTACCTGGACCAGCCTCATCCTGAGTTTTTCCGAATGGACCAAAGTCAACTAATTCCACATAATCTTTTGGTAAATATTTTTTAAACATTGCTACCGGAGTTACATATTTTAAACTCATTTTATCCCCTTTTTATAATTTAAGATTGAATTCTAGACCAAGAGCAGTATGAACTTCTTTCATAATCAACTCAACTGGAAGTGTCATACCGCCGTATACTCTTGGACCACCTACAACAATACCACCGTTTGGAATAGCTGCTTTAACTTCTTGAGCCAACCAACCAATAATGTTATGCTCAGGAACGATTAGTGCCTTAGCATTCTTTGCTGCTGCACAGATTTCATCAACTGGGAATGGTCTGATTGCTCTAACTTTAATTAAACCAACACTTAAACCAAGCTCTTGTGATGCTCTGTGTGCTTCTCTAGCTTGTGCAGCTGCACAACCAGAAGCAACAACAAATACTTCTGATTCAGGGTTAAGAACTTCAATCGGTCCACCAAGATACTCATAAACATACTTCATTGCACGCTTATTAGAATCCCAGATTTCTTGTTGCCATACTGCATGAATCAAGTAACTCATAAAGTTTGACTTTTGAACAGGAGCATCTCTTTGAATTCTCGCAGGTGGAGTTTCATTATCCATAGCTGGTACTGGTGAAGCAACTGGATCAAAGGCAGTTAGTGCCAATTCATCAGAAGTCATTTGTACGTAACCTTTTGCGTGTGTAACGAAGAAACCTTCTGTTGCAACTGCTACTGGAATATAAACATCAACTTTTTCTGCAATTGCAAATGCTGCCAATGTCATATCAAATACGTCTTGCTGATTTTCAGCATGCAACATAACAGCACCACAATGCATCATGTATGCCATTTCAATGTTATCTGGCTGAATTGACAATGGTGCATTAACAACACGAGTCAAAATACCAAGTACCGCTGGAACACGGTGTCCTGACCAAGATACGATTGCCTCTAAACCTCTAAGAAGTCCTGGACCTGATGTTGCTGTAAACAAACGAACACCTGCTCTTGACGCACCAGCAATAGCTGACATCGTACCAAGCTCTTCTTCAGCTCTATAATACTCTTTAATGTGACCTTGGTGATAAATGTCACCAACAAGGTGCATAACCTCTGATTGTGGCGTAATTGGGTAAGCAATCGCCATATCTACGTTTGCTCGTTTAACAGCTTCCGCCATTGCTTGAGCACCTGTAATAAAGTGTTGCTTTCTTGGAGCCTCTTTTAACATGTAGTTTATGTCTACAAGTGTCTTGACTAATTTAGGTCTTTCATAACTCATTTACTATCTCCTTTATTCAACTGCAGTATATCTGCTGGTATTTTTGCTAATTCTAGTCTATCATAACTCATTAAGCATTAAATTTATTCAACGTCAGTAACGTGCTCACCTTTTTTCGTCATGATGAGACTTCTGTACTCGCCATAATCAACTGGTGACAACGTACTGTTGTCCTCTTTTGGCAAAGATGGATTTCTAGGTGGTTCAGTGGTAACCCAATCAATCCCTAATCTCTTTCTTTCTTGAATGACGATATCTTTAAACTTTCTAATATCATCTGCATGTAGATCATTGATTGATGCCATAGCTTCTTCATGTCCCATATAAGCACATAATGCAACCGTGTAACAATCTGTACCTGCACGGATCATTCTAAGTGTAAGATTTGCGTAGTGACAGTGTACACCAATGAAAACACACGCTTTGATCTTGTTGTCTAGGATTGTAAGATTTGGGTGATTTGGGTTGATCTCAGCCTTAACATCAATCTTTGGATATTTTGGTCTGTAATCTGGCATTGGAATGATTTTACAGTTTGGAATCTCAGATGCAAGTTCTAATAAAGCGGCAGCCTTTTCAGCAACATCATCTCTCCAGTCCCATAGAATTTGAGGACCAGGGAAGATCGTTGGATTAGCCTTAGTAAGTAATGCTACAGCAGCATCTCTCATTGCCTCTTCTTCAGTGGCAACATTTCCATAAAGTAAAGCTTGACCTTTTGGTGCAAGCACGACTCCCATGGATGGTGCCGACTGTGGCATATAGCCTGCCGGACCTTCTATTACTAGTTTCGTCATGTCTGACTCCTTATTATATTAAAAAAGATTCGTAAAAGTACTATAAAAGTGCATAAAAGATATTGAAGTTATCTATCTAATGTGTATATTTTTAGTAGAAATCCAGTTTTAGTACTAAAAGTAACACCTTTTAGCCTCATATGTTTAATATGTATGAATTTTTATCAATTTGTCATAATGGAAACCTACATAAATATGATTCATGTTTCCATAGATGTAGACCTAAAACCGATAAAAGCCCATAATTAAGGATTTGAAAGTAAAAAATCTGTTAGCATCAATTACTACCTCTACTTATCTATTATACACTCAATAAGAAACAAAAAACATCATTAAGTAGCTGTATAATCAATATATATGAGTAGAATAGTTACAATGTTGTTATAGCTACACTTATTTAGAGAATTTTGACAAAAAAATTTACTACTACCCGAAAAAAGCCACTTGATAAGGCTGTTCTATCATAGTTTAGCTATACTCTCATCATTAATTCTAGGAGAAACTATGCCTTACGATACAGTAGATAGAGGTAATATAGAAGAAATGGTTCGTCAGTTTTATGGGGCGGTTCTAAAAGATGATATGCTGGCACCTATTTTTATTAAATCCTTGGGAGATGATTTAAATAATGGTAAATGGCATGAGCATTTAAATACTTTATACAAATTTTGGGATCTTATGATGACAGGCAAACGAGGCTATGGAGGTGATCCTTTTCCACCTCATGCGTTTATTGGACCACTTAATCGCGAACATTTCATACGTTGGCTAGAACTCTTTAAGAAGACCGTCAATGAGCTTTTTACCCCAGAGCTTTCGAATAAATTTTATGTAAAAGCGGATAGATTGGCAGAGCAGTTTATCGATAATCTTGGTATCGATGATGAGGACGAAGATTAATTCTCATCGACTTCTTAACGAGATGGGATTTAACCCATCTCTACAGAGTCGATCTCACTTTTGAATTCTGCAATGGAAAAAGTAATTTGGTTGACAATGTCTTCCGGTGTTCTTTGAAGCATTGCATCCCCTATACTGATTTTACGCGTAGGTTTAGTATATTTACTTACTACATAAGTCACTAAAACATAAGGATCATTTGATCCATCAAGCGCACAATACTCAATCTCAATGTCAGGGTCAACCCGTGCGTTTTTCACAAGCACTGCGACTTTTTCCAATTTCTTTTTATGCTCTTGTTTCTCCATGGCAAACTCTTCTGGATGATTCAAAAGTTCTAAAATACTTTCCAATTTTTCTTTAACTTCTTTTTCAATTACCGTGATTTCTGGATCATTCATCAGTGCTACGATTTCTTCCAGTCTTTCTTTAATTACTTTATTCATGACAGTTTCTCCTAAAATAAAATAGTAGCACTTAGATATCTCTATCAAGTACTTATACTGATTCTATCAAATAAAACTAAAATTATCAAATAAAATAATTATTTTGTAGGAAAGTCTATTTCGTCTAAAGAAAAGCGTTGCAGCTTGTTAAGCATCCATTGATGCATGCTAGAGTTAGCCTCCATAAAAAAATAAAGCCCACTTCCATCCTCATCATTTTGAATCAATACGCTATCGTTATTTTGCTCAGCCCACGCAGTTGAATTATCATACTGTACATATTCTTTTTGCAGTACATAATCTTGTAGCATTATTTCTTTTTCTAGAGAATAAAAAAGAAATCGTTTAGAAGCAATATCGTCTATCTTTAATGGTATTTCAGAATGTAGTTGATACATTTTAAAATCGAAATTTTTTATAAGTTCAGATAAAAACTCTTGCGTCCATTCCAATACTTGCTTCATGCACTTTGATGTTGCTGGATCTTTATTGTCTCGATCCAGATAGGATGTATTATAGTCTTTACAAATGTTACTGTAGTCTACTCCAATGCCTATTTTATTCATTTAAGCCTCTTTTATTACCTTTACTTCATTTCCAACTGCGATTCCGCCATATTCAACAGGCGATACAAAAAGACCACGCTGTCCTTTTATCAATTCAGGAAGTTCAGGTGCAAATGCATACAGATAACGATAATCTTCACATGGCCCTTTTACTTCAAACAGGGTTTCCCCTATCTCAATGATCGATCCTTCTTTAAGATGATTAAGGTCAATATCCACATAAATATTTTCCATTAACACCCCTTTCTCAAGGACAAGTTCCGCTTCTTCAATAATGTCATAACTTTTTTTTGAAACCAAAACCAGTAGTTGATCTGTTCCAGTATCATAGTCTCTACTACCTACGATACCGCTAGAATCACAGTCAAAGTCATCACACTTCATGCGGTGACCAGAACGCATCATATCGGGCATAGTCATATATAATGATAGTACTTTTCCGCTTGTCATCTCTAGTCCTTTGTTATCCTACAAATTTTTGCGATAGTAACATAATTTATACCTAATCTAATTACTCTTTTAAATTAAAAAATTAAAATAATAATAAATGAATAAATCATTTTTGATCAAGCTTTAAATTTTTGCTTATATAAATAGACACAATTTTTATAGTTAACTATTTTGCTATGATGTGCTCAATTTTATGCATGATCTATAATGCATTAAAAATAAATTGACTTTATAAGTCTCAAGGAACAATGTATGTTAAGTGTTTTAATGGAATTCAGTATGTTTCCAACGTCATCTGATGGAAGAGAAGGGGCATCTGTCTCAAAATCTGTAAGTAAGATCATCGATGCAATCGATAAGTCAGGTGTACCTTATCAATTAACACCTATGGGTACTGTCATAGAAGCTTCAAGTATGAAAGAAGCACTTGGAATCATAGAGCTAGCATATGAGCAACTGAACGATTGTGATAGAGTCTATTCTTCCCTAAAATTTGATATTCGTAAAAACTGTGAAAACAGACTCAAAACAAAAATAGCATCTGTTGAAAAAGTATTAAACCGTACCGTTAATCACTAATGACACAAGTGTGTACTTATTATTTTATTCTTAAAAAGAATAAAATTAAATTTTAAGAAAACGGAAACTCCATCTGTTCTGGTTGTTCCTCAACAGGATCATCAAGCAGAGGGTAACCATGATCTCTTAACACTGATTTTAAAAGTTCTAAATGATCATTATCATTAATTTCAGCTGCTACCGTATGAGGATTACTAAGAATATCAACTCTAACGGATGTAAAACCCGCAATATCAAGTGCAGTCCTAATGGTGACGGCACAGCCGCCACAACTAAGATCTCTTACTTCTAGTACCTGAATCAAAGGTTTTTCATCACTTGAGCAACGGCTTTACCAATATCTGCAGGAGAGACTACTACAGTTACTCCAGCAGCAGTTAACGCTGCCATTTTTTCTGCTGCAGTACCTGCACCACCAGAGATGATAGCACCAGCATGACCCATACGTTTACCCTCAGGAGCTGTCTGCCCTGCGATAAATGCAACGACAGGCTTGGTAATATGTTCTTTGATGTAAGCAGCCGCTTGAATTTCAAGATCCCCACCGATTTCACCAATCATTACGATTGCTTTTGTCTCAGGATCTGCTTCAAACATTGGCAATAACTGCTTATAGCTAAGACCGATAATTGGGTCTCCACCGATACCGACGGCGGTAGTAATACCAAAGCCCTCTTTAACAACCTGATTTGCAGATTCATACGTCAATGTCCCTGATTTAGAGATAAGCCCGATGTTTCCTTTTTTGAAAATAAAGCCCGGCATGATCCCGATCTTACACTCGTCCGCAGTGATAATACCCGGACAGTTTGGCCCGATAGTCATCATATCTTTCTTGGTAGCGTATGCTTTTGCGTACATCATGTCTTTGACAGGAGCACCTTCAGTAATGATGACCGCCATAGTTATACCTGCGTCAGCAGCTTCCATAACAGCATCAGAAACAAAAGCAGGTGGAACAAAAATCATTGAAACAGTAGCACCTGTTGCTAAAACAGCATCACGAACTGTATTGAATACTGGCAGTCCTAAATGCTCTTGACCACCTTTACCCGGTGTTACACCACCCATGATTTTAGTACCGTATGCAAGACATTGCTCAGCATGGAAAGATCCCTCTTTTCCTGTGAATCCTTGTACGATTACTTTTGTATCTTTGTTAACTAAAATTGACATTACTTATTCTCCCTTTGCTGCTGCAACAGCTTTTTTAGCGCCATCTGCAAGATCAGTTGCTGCAATGATATTTTTGATACCAGCATTTCTTAAAATCTCTGCTGCTTCGATAGCATTTGTACCATCAAGACGTACAATAACCGGTACATTAACATTGGTCAATTTAGTTGCTTCGATAATCCCATTTGCAACACGGTCACAACGAACAATTCCACCAAAAATGTTAACAAAAATTGCTTTTACATTTGGATCTTTAAGAATGATTTCGAATCCCTTGGCAACAGTAGTAGCATTAGCTGAACCACCAACGTCCAAAAAGTTTGCAGGTTTTCCACCCTCATAGTTAATCGTATCCATAGTACCCATTGCAAGACCAGCACCGTTAACCATACAACCAACATTTCCATCAAGCTTGATATAACTAAGATCAAACTTACCTGCTTCTACTTCCGTAGGCTCTTCTTCACTCAAATCACGCATCTCATGAACATGCTCTTGACGGTACAATGCATTGTTATCAAAGCCCATTTTAGCATCAAGCGCCAAGAAACGGCCATCACCTGTTTTAACTAATGGATTGATCTCGATCATTTCAGCATCATTATCCATGTATACATTGTAGAGTGCCGATGCAAATTTAACAAATGTATTCACATCTTCTTTTGGTAGACCAAGTCCAAATGCCAATTTACGGCCATGGAATCCTTGAAAACCAGTAATAGGATCAATTTCTACTTTGATAATTTTTTCTGGAGAATTATGAGCAACATCTTCAATTGCCATACCACCCTCAGTAGATGCCATCATGATTGGCATTTCACGTGCACGGTCCAAAAGTATTCCTAAGTAATACTCTTTTTGGATGTCTGCACCCTCTTCAACGTAAACCTTTTGAACCAATTTACCTTCAGGACCTGTTTGATGAGTCACCAAATTCATACCAATGATTTGCTGAGCTACTTCACGTACTTCTCCTGTTGAACGTGCAAGCTTTACACCTCCACCCAATCCTCTACCACCAGCGTGAATTTGAGCTTTAACAACCCAAATACTTCCGCCTAGCTCTTGAGCAGCTTTTACCGCTTCTTCAGCGGTAAAAGCAATATGTCCACGCAATGTTGGAACATTGTATTTCGCGAATAACTCTTTTGCCTGATATTCATGAATATTCATTAATTTCTCCTTATTTAATTTAAGCTTTAGGTGCGATCATGTCTTCTGGAATTACGTATTTATCAAACTCTTCTGCCGTTAAAAGGCCCAACTCAATAGCAGTAGCTTTCAATGTAGAATTATTCTTGTGTGCTGTTTTTGCAATCTTAGCAGCATTATCGTAACCTACGTATGGGTTAAGTGCCGTTACTAACATCAATGAATCGTGTAAATAGTGGTCAATCTTATCAGCAACCGGTTCAATACCAACAGCACAGTGGTCGTTGAACGATGTGATAGAATCTGCTAATAAACGTACTGATTGAAGGTAGTTTAACGCGATAACCGGTTTAAAAACGTTGAGTTGAAAGTTACCCTGAGATGCACCCATAGCAATCGTAATGTCATTTCCAAAGACTTGACACGTAACCATTGTCACGGCTTCCGCTTGAGTAGGATTGATCTTACCCGGCATAATAGAAGAACCCGGCTCATTTTCAGGGATAGTAATTTCACCAAGGCCACAACGTGGTCCAGATGCCAACCAACGAACATCATTAGCAATCTTCATCATATCCGCAGCAAGTGCTTTAAGAGCACCATGAGAGTAGACAAGTGCATCGTGTGAAGTCAGTGCATGAAATTTATTAGGAGCAGTCACAAACTGATGTCCCGTAAGTTCTGTAAGTTTCGCCGCAACACGAGTACCTAATTCAGGATGCGCGTTAAGACCTGTTCCAACAGCAGTACCGCCAAGAGCTAATTCACGAACTGGTTCAAGTGACTGAATCGCCATCTTTTCACATTTATTAAGCATCTCTACCCAACCGCTGATCTCTTGACCAAGCGTAATTGGCGTAGCATCTTGAAGATGTGTACGGCCGATTTTTACTACGGATTCAAATTTTGCAGATTTGTTTGCAAGAGTGGCTTTGAGTTTTGCAATAGCTGGAAGGAGTCTGGTCTCAACAGCCATAACCGCCGCAACGTGCAATGCAGTTGGGTATGTGTCATTTGAAGACTGTGATTTATTGACGTCATCATTAGGGTGAACCAATTTTTCTTTACGGAAGTCACCACCAAGGATCTCAGTAGCACGATTAGCAAGTACTTCATTATTATTCATATTTGACTGAGTACCTGAACCTGTTTGCCATACTACAAGAGGATAGTTTCCATCTAGTTTACCCGCTAACATATCATCAGCAGCTTGCGCAATCGCTTCTGCTTTTTTTGCATCTAGTTTACCAAGGTCTTTGTTGACAATGGCAACGGCTTTTTTTAGATACGAAAATGCTCTGGTGATCTCATAAGGCATTGTCTCTTCACCAATAGCAAAGTTTTCAATTGAACGCTGTGTTTGAGCAGCCCAATATGCGTTTTGCGGAACCTTAATCTCGCCCATTGTATCTTTTTCTATACGGAAAGACATGCGTTACACTCCTTGGAAAAATTTATTTTTGTTCAATGTATCGATCATGGATTGAACCGATGCACATGATTTTGCAAACATTGCTTTTTCAGTATCATCCAGTGTGATCTCAATGATTTTTTCAACACCATTTGCCCCTAGCATAACGGGAACACCACTGACAACATCACTGTAGCCATACTCGCCGTCTAAGTAGACAGCACATGGGTGAATTTGTTTGGTATCTTTTAAAATTGCATCAATCATCATGGCCGTTGATTTTGCAGGTGCATAATACGCAGAGCCAGTTTGTAACAAGGCTACGATCTCTGCTCCACCGCTACGCGTACGCTGTACAACTTCGTTAATCTCATCTTGTGATAACAAATCAGAAAGCGGAACACCCGCGACGGTCGAATAACGTGGAAGAGGAACCATATCGTCTCCATGTCCTCCCATTACCGAGGCACGAATTTGACCTCCGCCGTATCCTAGTTTTTCTTGAATAAATGCAGCCATACGCGCACTGTCTAAGATTCCAGCCATCCCGATAACGCGACTTCTATCAAATCCACTCTCTCTAAGAGCAATATACGTCATAACATCAAGAGGATTAGACACCATAATAATAATCGCATTTGGAGAGTACTTTGCGATTCCCTCAATGACTTCACGAGTTATGTTCGCATTAATCATCAAAAGGTCATCACGACTCATACCTGGTAAACGTGGACTTCCAGCTGTAATAACAACGATATCACAATCCGTTAAATCAGACATTTTATCGGCAACACTAACCACAGTATGACTACGAATTGCAGCCGCTGCTTGAGACATATCAAGCGCTTTTCCTCGTGCGATTTCTATTTTATTGTCGCGTAAAATAATTTCATGACATGCGCCTTGCATAGCGAGTGAATAAGCAATCGTTGAACCAACATTCCCTGCTCCAACGATTCCAACACGTTTTCCTTTAACCATATGCACAACTCCTAGTGGCAAAATACGTATCACTCTCTACAATCCACTATACTCATCGCTATTTTTTGTAAAAAACACTAATAAGCATACGGTCAGAGAGTTAATACACAGACGGTATTCTATCGTCTTATATTTATAGAAAGATTATCTACAGAAATAAAACGATAAAAAAAGCCCCCAACATAGACTGTTGAGGGCTTTTGAGGGGGTATTATATTATATTGAAGCGATAATTGCGTTTAATGTTGCAGATGGGCGCATTGCTTTTTCAGCTTTTGCATCATCTGGACGGAAATAACCACCGATATCTTGTGGCTTACCTGCAACAGCAAGAAGTTCTTCCATGATTTTTGCTTCATTGTCTACTAATGCTTTAGCAACTGGCGCAAATTTAGCAGCTAGTTCAGCATTCTTACCTTCAGCCAATGCTTTAGCCCAAAACTGTGCCAAGAAGAAGTGTGATGCTTTATTATCTGGCTGACCAACCTTACGGCCTGGCTCTTTATTATTGTCAAGGTAACCATCATTTGCAACGTCAAGAGCAGCAGTCAATGCTTTTAGTTTGTCATCAGAGTGCTTCTGACCTAGGAAACGTAAAGACTCAGCCAATGCCAAGAACTCACCAAGTGAATCCCAACGTAGGTGACCTTCGTTTACAAATTGCTCAACGTGCTTAGGAGCAGAACCGCCCGCACCAGTCTCATACAAACCACCACCTGCAAGCAATGGAACGATTGAAAGCATCTTAGCAGATGTTCCAAGCTCAATGATCGGGTACATGTCTGTCAAGTGGTCACGTAAAACGTTACCTGTTACTGCGATTGTATTTTTACCTTCACGAATACGTGTGTTTGTAAAACGTGTAGCATTTGTTACGTTCATGAATTGGATATCAAGACCTGTTGTATCAAAATCTTTTAGGTAAGCGTTAACTTTTTTGATCAACTCTGCATCGTGCGCACGGTTTGTATCCAACCAAAAAATTGCAGGGATTCCCTCAAGTTTAGTTCGCTCAACTGTCAAACGAACCCAGTCTTTGATCGCAGCATCTTTAGTACGAGACATTCTCCAAATATCACCCGCTTCACACTCAAAACTCATAAGAACGCCATTTGCACCTGTAACCGTTACAGTACCTGCTTCTTTTAGTTCAAAAGTAGTTGGGTGAGAGCCGTATTCTTCTGCTTTTTGAGCCATAAGACCGATGTTTTGCATTGTACCCATAGTTGCTACATCGTATTGACCGTGTTTAACACAATCCGCTACCATCTCAGCGTGGAACATTCCGTAAGTAGAGTCAGGAATAACAGCAACTGTTTCAAGAGCTGCACCTGTTCTGTCCCACTGCTTACCACCTTCACGAACAACAACCGGCATAGAAGCATCGATGATAACATCGTTAGACGCGTTAAAGTTTGTTGTACCTTTGTCAGAATCAACCATAGCGATCTTTGGTGCATCACCTTCTACTACTGCTAGGAATGCTGCTTTGATCTCAGCTTCTTTAGCGTGACCAGCAATTTTTTTCTCTAAGTCTGACATACCCATGTTTGGATTAACACCTACTGCTTTGAAAACATCTGCGTATTTAGCAAATACATCGGCAAAGAAGATCTCAAATGCGTAACCAAACATGATTGGATCAGAGATTTTCATCATTGTTGCTTTAAGGTGTAATGACCAGATAAGATTTTTTGCTTTCGCATCTGCGATCGTTTTTTTGTAAAAAGCTTTTAGTGCTGAAATTGACATGAATGTACCATCAAGTACTTCACTTGCAACACCATCAATACTCTTCAATTCTTTACCGTTTAGTGCGATTGTAACTTTTTGATCTTTATCAAGTGTTACAGATTTTTCATTTGAGAAGAAATCACCTTTCCCTTCCATATGCGCAACATACGCTTTAGAGTCTGAAGCGAACGCTCTAAGTTTGTGTGGGTTCTTTTGAGCAAATTTCTTAACGGCAACTGCGGCACGACGATCAGAGTTACCTTCACGTAAAACCGGGTTAACCGCTGAACCTAAACAAGTTGCATATTTAGCTTGGATAGCTTTCTCTTCATCTGTTGTTGGGTTTTCAGGGTAATTAGGAATTTTATGACCTTGAGCTTGAAGCTCAGCAATACAATCTTTTAATTGACCAGCAGATGCTGAGATGTTTGGAAGTTTGATGATGTTTCCATCTTCTTGAAGAACAACTTCACCTAGTTTTGAAAGTTCATCTTCTGCAAGACCCATTGCTGCAAGAACACGACCTGAAAGTGAAATATCACTAGTAACTACTTCTACGCCTGCTGCTTTTGTAAACGCGTTAACGATTGGTAAAAGCGAGTAAGTCGCTAGGGCTGGTGCTTCATCAATGACTGACCAAATGATTTTTGACATCAAGTACTCCTGTGGTTAAATTTTATATTACGTAATAATAACACTTAGTAAACTATTTTTCTACTTTCTCGACCTAATGAGTGTAAAAAGCTGTAAATATGTTTCATTTTGTAGCATTTAGTATGTTTTTATGGTGTGTAGAAAAGTAACTAGTGTAAATATGTTGTCCATCTTTCCCACGTACAAAATACAAATAATCCGTAGACTTTGGATACAGAGCTGCCCTAAGTGCTTCTTTACTTACATTACAAATAGGAAAATCTGGTAGACCACTATGCTTGTAAGTGTTATACGATGTTTTATCACTACGAATACGTGCTGCTGTCACCTTTTGATGAGAGTACTTTCCATAGTTCAACGTACCGTCCATCTGCAATCTCATCTTCTTTTTCAGTCTGTTTTGTATAACTGAACTGACCATAGGCATATCTTCTACTGAAGCAGCTTCTTTTTGAATAACGGATGCAAGTGTTACTAATTGTAGCCATTTAGCTTCATCATAGCTGCCTAAAAGGTTTGTTGCCATCCTTATACGTTTTTGTTCTGACTGATCTAACAAAAAAGCCATAAGCCTTTCTTCTGTTATTTCCTTTGGAATACTATAGGTATCTGGAACAAACAGTCCTTCCGGTGCTGTTGCCATATCTGCATACACATCTTTTAATTTTTTTGTATCTAAGTTTAGTTGTTCAGCTATTTGTTCTAAGAACACGACAGTCGTTTCTCCAGGTATGAGTGTAATTGTCTGTGTTGCCGCTTTTGCTGTTGTAAGTTTATTTAAGTATTCAATGCGTGTCGACTTTTCTTCTTTTAAATCAATCCATCCGTGCTGTGGGTGCCCAATAAGTCTTAAAATAATCGCATCCACTAAATAAAGATTCACCCCATCTTCTTTTAGATGTGCTATACTTTTAAACACAGACCCTTTGGGTATATAAACGATTTTTGGCGACGTGACAGGTGTTAATAGGTAAGCAATGAACGACAAGACAATTACAAAAATCATCACAAAAATCCACTTTAATTTACTCACTTTTTTTCTTTTACTCTTTCTTGGTGGCTTTTTTATTTTTGTTGCTTTACTGGAAGGTTTTACCATTTCTCATCTCAAATTAGGGGATATAAAATTTGAGAGATTATACCTAAAATGGGATAATAGGCTAGCTATTAGTGTTGCTGTGATTGATTTAAACGAACTTCATCCTGACAATGAACCTATAACATTAAAACCTCTTTCAAAAATTACTAACACTATTTATTGGATTGAACAATGGGTCTCATCTATCGATATTGAAGCTATACGTTATCAAAAAAATGAACTCTCTATACACTACAAAAAAGGAGCTCTTGGTTGGCTTGATGTTCATGTTGGAAATGAACACCTAACTGGAAGCTTTAACTTGTCCCCCGAAGTTCTTGCAGTATCATTATCTTCAAAAGCAGATTCCGTAGCTTCAATAAACGGATTTTTACATCTGTATCTTCAAAAACAAAAACTTAATGCTTCTGCACACCTAACGTTGCCTAATTCTCCAACTCTAATGCTAAGTGCAATAGGTGATCAAGAGAAGCTGTATCTTGATGTAAAAGCCGATCATTCATTCTCAAACCTGGATGCTTTGGTGGATTTTTTTGATATTGATGCGACAACACGACCATGGATCACTGAATATGCAAAAGCACGTGCCTTTACCCTCCTAGAGTGTCATGGTAGTTTTTTATACAATAAGCCACAAAAACTTCTACAAAGCATATTCATACGGGCAACTGTAGATAATGCCCAATATACCTTTGCCCCTACTATTGCACCGATCATCGCTGAAAAAGTCGATCTAATCTTTACGCATGGGATACTTTATATACGTCCAGAAAATGGGCATTTTTATACTATGCCAACACAGCAAAGCAATTTGTTGATTGATTTCAATCCTGTACATATTTTACTAAAAGCCCATATAAAAACCAATCAAGCACAGTTAAACGATTCTATACTGAACCTACTGCGTTATTATGAAATTACCGTGCCGATTCGTCAAAATAAAGGCCTATGCAATGTTGATTTAAATCTTACTGTTGATCTTAATAATTTTAAGACAACCGCAACAGGTAAATTTACCCCTGGAAAATCAGAACTACAACTGGAAAATTTTATTTTTCAAACAATGGGTGGAATCGTAACACTTGATACCACAAAAGTATCCTTTAGCGGATTTGATGCCCGTTATAAAAATATTCTTCATGCAAAAGTAAAAGGTTTCTATCATGCAGATATTGAAAAAGGAAATGTTCAAATCATCCCCTATTCTTGTACTCCTACTGGAGATGCAACCTCTATAGCGTTGTCTCCACTTCCCTTGAATGTTAAGGCTATTTATCATATTAATCCACGTATTGATCGTCTCCAGATATTACCAACACAGTGGAAAATATTCAATGAAATAGTTAAAGTTGAAGGTTTCACTATTCCCTATGACTTTAACAATACGTCTGCTACTATCCCAAAGCTACGCTTTTATATTCCCAATAAAGTTCAAGGCTCGCTTGAAGGAAACCTTTCATCCAATGAATGGCTTTTACAGTTTGGCCTTACTAAATTTAATCTCAAAGATCTTTTATTACGAAACGGCAGCTATGCATTCACGCTTAAAAGTGATACTAATACAGTCAATATAACCTCTAAATTACCCTCATCTTGGCAACTTAATGGTCAAGATTTTTCGCTATCTCCCCTAAAAATAAATATCACTGAAAACAAACTGCTATTTGATAATATCAAGGTAAAGGTTGACACTATTATTCAAGGGGCACTTTCTGGTGAATATCTTTGGAAGCTCAATAAAGGCTTGTTGACACTTAACGATACAAAACCATTAAATCCCTATATAAGCGGTTACATAAAGCTCAATAAAACTGAAAAATTTTCATTTAATACCTTGGAAGGTCAATTGGAGCTTCATTCACAATCAATGGGGGTTGATTTTTCAACGATGAATCAAGGCTGGAAAATCACCGTACCTGATATCTCACTTTTGAGTCATAACTCTCCCATATTACGTCAATATCAAATCAAAAATGGGAATGCAAACCTTTACTACAATCCAACTCAACGAATATATACATTTCATGGAGTCATTGACTACCCCTACCATTTGATGACGGTCAATGACGAAAGTCTTTCACGCTATCAATTTAACGGTTCATACCAAAATGGAAAATCTTCTATCAACGTCAACAACCATCTTAGAATTGAGTATGCAGATGATATCAATATTCATGCCATGAATATGGGTATCAATGCTCCAGAGCTTGCAAGATGGCTTGATATGCCATCTACACACACAGAGTCGAATAAAAGTTCTGCTGATAAGACCATTCATTTGTCCGCTAGCAATGTCTATTTGTATATTATGAAAAATCGAAAAGTCATGGCCGATACTTTAACCGCGACCTTGAGTCAAGGAGATTTAAAAGCACGCTTAGCCTACGCTCATGGTTCTGCTGATCTAATGATGAAAGACGGAGTTTATTATGTTGAAGGCAGCCGTTTTAATGATACATTCATGGAAAACTTATTTGCCTTAAGTGACTTTGATGGAGGAGAGATGTCTTTTAAACTCTCTGGTAAAGCGGATGACTTTGAGGGAATCATGCGTATTGAAAATACCACACTCAAAGAGTATAAACTGCTTAACAATGTACTCTCTTTTATCAATACCATCCCTGCTTTGGCTACGTTTTCTCTTCCAAACTACAATTCCAAAGGACTTCCCCTTAAAGAAGCGTACAGCCACTACACGTTTAAAAACCATCAATTTATCGTAGATAACTTCACTCTCAATTCCCCTGAACTAAAAATGGTAGGGGAAGGAAAAGTCAATTATAAAGAAGACAGTATCAAAGGAACACTTACCCTCAAAAGTGATTTAGGATCACAGATTGGACGTATTCCTATGGTTGGATATATACTGTTTGGAGATGATAGGTCAATCAGTACCACCCTGAATATCAAAGGAAAACTGAGCGATCCTGTCGTGGAGACTGGAGTTTTAAAAGAGATCATCACCGCACCGTTCAACATTCTAAAACGAACGATTACCTATCCATTTTTATGGATGATGGATGATGACAAGAAAAAAGAAAAGTAGCCGTTTACTCGTTACGTAAAACAGTTAAAGGATCTACATCTGCTGCTTTCTTTGCCGGATACCATGCTGATAATATTACGATAGTAAATGCACCGATAATAATAGAGAAAAAATCAGTTACCGTTAAATCAAGCGGAAGGGTTGATGTCGGATATACATCCGCTGGAAGTGAGATAATATCGAAACTTCCCAAAACCCATATCCCAAAAAATCCAAGCAGAGACCCCGTAATAATACCCAGAGTCCCGATAATCACCCCTAAAATCAAAAAGACACGCTTGATCTCTTGTTTGGATGCTCCAAGTGACAGTAAGAGTGCAATTTCGCTTCGACGGTTCATGACTGTCATCAACAAAGATGAAATAATATTAATAGCAGCGATGAGTATGATCAACATTAAGACGATAAAAAGAGAGGTCTTTTCCATTTCCAATGCGGCAAAAAAGTTGCCATTATCTTCCCACCAACCACGTATGGAAACGGAGTCGGGCAACATGCTTGATACTTTCACAATATCTTCTTGTGGATTGGGCGAATGGACGTGTATTCCATCATAAAGACCCTCAGGAAGTGCCAAAATCTTTTCCATTGATTCTAGCGTAGTATATGAATACCCTTTGTCGTATGCACTTAATCCAGAGTCAAAATAAGAAGTCGGTTTGAATCGTTTCATTTTAGGTGCCATACCTATTCCACCCGGCTCTAGCTGGGTAAAGATATAGGTTAGTTTATCGTCTTGATTCATCTTATACGTCTCAAGAAGCGCTTTTCCTGCCATGACTTCAAATCCGGTAGGAACATGCTTTTCAAGCCCTTTTGCAACAATCTCATTAACTTTTGCTTCACGCTTGAAATCAACCCCGAAAAGATACCCACCCTCAAGCTGTGTATCGTATCGAGACAGTACAGAAGAAGTAATGTATGGGCTAAAAGAAAGCTCTGGAAATTTTTGTTCTAATTCCTGCAGAAGATATGCATTCACTGAACCATAAAATTTTGGCTGAATGGTGAGTGGATAATTCATAACGGTGAGTTTCTTTTTAAACTCATTGTCAAAACCATTCATCAGTGCCATCGCGATGATGAGCACCATAACACCCAACGCAATACCGCTGAATGCCAAAAGTGCTGAAATAAAGATAAAGGGTTGTTCTTTGTCAAAACGTAAAAAACGCTTGGTCAGGTAGCGGACAATATTCAAGAGGCAAATGCCCCTTTTTTAGGTCCTGACTTACCGCAGCAGTTTTTGTATTTTAATCCACTTCCGCATGGGCAATCATCGTTACGAGACACCTTAGTCGTTTCAGTTTCACTGCTTGTGTGGTTGAGTGACATTTGCAATGCTTCTTGACGTTTTTGAGTTTCCATTTGTCTTTCTAACGCATGGGCCTCTTCTTCGATGTTTTCTACTCTAAATTGAATAACATGAAGGGTCTTAATCGTATCGTATTTGATCGTCCCTACAAGCTCGCTAAAGAGGTTATAACTCTCTTTTTTATACTCAACCAACGGATCTTTTTGATTATAGGCACGTAAACGAATTCCCGTTTTCATACTGTCCATTTGATACAAGTGCTCACGCCAAGCTGTATCAAGGGTCTTAAGGTAGATTTCACGCTCGATATTGGAACGAGTAGCTACATCAATAGCAGACATCTTGGTATCGTATTGTTCTTTTAACACAGAAATGGAGCGATCTAAAAGAGCACTGTAGGTCTTTTCTGTATAAAGTTCTGTATCCACGACACTGTTGAGCTCTTCTTGAAATATCAAGACCAATTTATCCAAATTGATCTCTTCTGACGAGATACCCTCAAAAATACCGGTAAGGGCAAGTGTACGAGCCACATAATCTTCACGAATTGTATCAATTTTAGTAGCAACATCATATTCAGGGTCCAGAAGTTCACCACGAAATTTGTACACAATCTTACGCTGCTCATTGGCAACATCATCGTATTCAACAATGTGTTTACGTCCCTCAAAGTGCATGTTTTCGACTTTTTTCTGCGCCTTTTCAACAGCACGTGTCACCATAGACGATTCGATGTACTCACCGTCTTCGACCCCTAAGCGCTCCATGATCGACTTGATCTTGTCCGAACCAAAAATACGTAATAGGTTGTCTTCAAGACTCAAATAAAATTGTGTCGTTCCCGGATCACCCTGACGGCCTGAACGTCCGCGCAGCTGATTGTCGATACGGCGATTTTCATGTCGCTCAGTACCTAGAATATACAAACCGCCCAGTTCTTTGATCTCATCGCTGACTTTGATATCAACACCACGCCCTGCCATATTCGTTGCAATAGTAATTGCCCCTTTAGCACCCGCATTTTTAATGATCTCACCTTCTTGGGTATGATTTTTTGCATTTAGTACCGTATGAGGGATTTTTTGGGCTTTGATCAGGAGGTGCAATTTTTCAGACTTTTCAATCGATGCCGTTCCGATTAGAACCGGCTGACCTTTTGCATGCAGTTCTTTGATCTTTTCAATTACCGCTGAAAATTTTTCACTTTCGGTCTTATAAATAAGGTCATTTAAGTCTTTACGAATAACAGGGACATTGGTAGGAATAGAAATAACATCAAGTTTATAAATTTGAGAAAATTCGGTCGCTTCGGTTTGAGCTGTACCCGTCATCCCTCCGATTTTGTCATACATTCTAAAATAGTTTTGAAACGTAATGTCGGCAAGCGTTTGGGTCTCTTCTTTGATAATCACACCCTCTTTTGCCTCGAGTGCTTGGTGCAGTCCTTCTGAAAAACGGCGTCCTTCGGACAGACGTCCTGTAAACTCATCAACAATAACCACTTGATCGTCTTGCAAGACGTAATCAACGTCTGCTTCAAACAAATAGTTTGCTTTAAGTGCTTGATCCAAGTGGTGAGAAAGAGAAGAGTTTTCAATGCTGTACAAATTATCGACACCAAAAAGCTCTTCGGCTTTTTCAATCCCCTCTTCCGTAGTCAAAATCAAACGATCTTTTTCATCAACGGTAAAATGTTCATCCTTTACCATTGCTTTTGCTACTAAATCGGCTCGCGTATAGTTTTCCAATGCACGATTTGTAGGCCCTGAAATAATCAACGGGGTACGCGCTTCATCGATCAAAATAGAGTCCACTTCATCAACAATAACAAAAGCATGATCACGCTGAACCATGTGCTCTTTTGAGTAAGTCATATTGTCACGTAGATAGTCAAATCCAAATTCATTGTTGGTTCCATACGTGATATCCGCATTGTATTGTAAACGCTTGTTGGCAGGGTTATATTCCCCTTCCAAAAGAATGCCTGTCTCAAAACCTAAAAATGCATAAAGAGCTGACATTTGTGTTCCATCACGAGATGCGAGGTAATCATTTACCGTGACAACGTGAACCCCTTTACCGCTCATCGCATTGAGAATAACTGCAAGAGTTGCGACCAGCGTTTTACCCTCTCCCGTTTTCATCTCAGCAATACGCCCATCATGCAGTACCATACCACCCAATAGCTGGACATCAAAATGGCGCATGCCTAATACACGTTTACTGGCTTCACGGGTAATTGCAAACGAATCGACTAGGACATCCTCTAATGTATGACTTCCATTTAATACGGACTCTTTTAAAAGGGCAAAAGCGTTTTGAAGCGATGCATCATCCAAACTTGAGAAATGTGCTTCACGTGCATTGATCTGCGCAACACGTGTAAGATATTTTTTAACTTCACGATCGTTTTTTGTGCCAAAGAGTTTTCCGATAAATGATTGGAGCATTGATAACCTTCATAAGTATCTGTATCTAAAAAGTCGCTGATTTTAACACAGGAATGCTATTGTTTTGGTTAATGGGTATGTGGGTACAATTCTTTATCAATAACTAAAAGGAAAATATGTGCGCTTTTTACCCTTAATCTCATTTTTAACTCTGACTTTGTTTGCTTCTCCTCAAGACATCAGCTCATTTAATTCTCCTTTTGAACAACGTATCGTTGATGAACATGGCAAAGTAATCGTTTATCGTGGTGAACTGTGGGCTGCAAAACCGCAAAATGCTTTATGGGTCTATCACAAACCGATTCAAAAAAGTGTTTACATCAATGCCAAACGCTTAGTCGTCCTAGAACCGCAACTAGAACAAGCTACCATCCGGACTTTGGGAGATGAAATCAACTTTTTAGAAATTATTAAAAAAGCTAAAAAAGTGGATAATGATCATTACAACGCAACCGTGAATGGGCAAACCTACAGCATCACGTTCAAAAACGATTTACTCACCGCGATTCAATATAACGATAGTTATGATAACAAGATCACCATCCAGTTTTTAAAACCTACACACAACACTGCCATCCCATCTGCTCGATTTCAACCCTCGATTCCAGCTAGCTTTGATGTGCTAAAAAACTAGTAATCCGATAAAATATTTAAGTGATTACTTGCTATATTACAAAAACTGTAAACAAGGATACAAAATGCAAAAACGTAGAGATTTTCTTAAAACTTCATTATTGACATCAGCAGGTCTTGTAGCTGCAACGGTTTCACCTGCCCTAGCAGACGATAACAAAATGGATAGCATTTTTGCGTATTCACAAAACAATGAAGGACGATGGAAAGGCAAATCCGGAAGTCATGCGCCTGTTATCACGATCGATGGCAATAAGGTTACTGTGGAGACCAAGCATGGTATGTCTGAAGCTCATTACATTGTAAAGCACTCACTTCTTGATAGCAAGGGCAATGTTTTAGGTGAAACCATCTTTTTTCCAACCGATAAAAAAGCGATCTCTACCTTTGTAGTTGAAGGTAAATATACTGAACTGTACGCGCTTAGCTTTTGTAATATACATGATTTATGGGTTACAAAATTTAGTAAATAAAACTCTATGAAGAGACTAATAAAAGGAAAATAATGGAAAATATAAATACCATTTTAAAAAAATACAACAACTTTAAGGATGCTCAGCTTCGATCCATTGAGCCGTTATCAGATTCTTCAAAAGTTCTTACACTTGTTATACAAGATGATGATGGTGAAGATATTAATACCATCAAAATAGAGTTCAATAATATCACTAAGTCACAGATATTAGATAATAGCGTGTTGTCTTATATGGATATGGGGTTCGGTATTAGTCTTATCAAAGAGCATGATTTATACGGTTTTGCACTGGGAAAAGGGACTGCTATGCTGCATGTTCATAATGCACCGTTATATATAATCGCTTCAGAAGTAAAAATTCAGGAAATCTAAGAATCTATAAGAGACTCAATATACATTCAGTCTCTTTATAAATCCCCTATTAACTTCCAAATCCACTTTTAAAATTATCTTTTGCAACGACGATCTGTTTTTGCTTTTCTTTACGAGAGGTGTCTTTTTCGACAAAGATCTTTTCTCTCGTCTTAGGATCCATTTCTGTGTAATACATTACCGCAGAATAGGTCCCTGGAGTTGGGGTAAATACTTGTGCTTGTTCAGGGTTCATCTTGAGCTCATCGCTGGTAAAACGTTTTAGATCATGCATGTCTTTTTCGGTACATCCCGGATGAGCGGCGATAAGATAATAGGTCAAAAATTGTTTTTTGCCTTCTTCACGGTTGAGTTGATCGTACAGCTTTTTAAAATCAACCAGTGTTTGCTTACCCGGTTTATTCATCAAATGCAGTACATGATCGGAAGTATGCTCAGGTGCTACTTTCATCTGTCCTGAGATGTGATGTTTGACCATTTCTTTGAGATACTCATAGCCTTGTTTTTTGTCTTCGTTAATAAGGTCATACCGTACCCCAGAAGCCACGAACGCTTTTTTAATCCCTCTCACTTCACGTAAACGGCGTAGGAGGTTGATGACACGTGTATGGTCTACTTTCATCGATTTACACAAGTGTGTATCGTCCACACATCGCTGATGGGCACAGGTACCAAGTTTGAGCTTTTTATTACACTCATAGCCGTACATATTGGCCGTTGGTCCACCAACGTCGCTGATGATCCCTTTGAAATCCTTATACTCGGTGAACTTTGTCGCTTCTTTGATGATCGATTCTTCACTGCGTGTGCGAATTGTGCGCCCTTGATGTACTCCAATGGCACAAAAGTTACACTCACCCCAACATCCCTGATGGGTCATGATCGAAAACTTGATCGTTTCCAGACATTTTACATCACCCTGCGGTTGGTGATAAGGGTGAAGTTCTCTGGTATACGGGAGTGCGGATACGGCATCCATTTCGTTCTCATCGAGATAATCAGCAGGAGGGTTTTGGATACTGTAGCGACCGTCCACTTCTTGGCATAGTCCTTCGGCAGAAATCGGGTCATTGTTGTCGTAAAACGCATCGAAAAGATCGATGTATTTTTCTTTGTCTTCCAGACACTCTTTGTGTGAGGGTATTGTCAAATATCCTTTGACCGGTTCTTTGGAGATATAACACACACCGCGTATCTCATGTGGTGAGGTCCCTTCTTTGAGTGCTTTTGGCAATGCTATAATCGCACCCTCACCCATACCATAGATCAAAAAATCAGCTTTGGCATCAAATAGGATTGGTTTACGTAACTTGTTCGTCCAATAATCATAATGGGTCACACGACGCAAACTCGCTTCTATCCCACCTAGAACGATGGGAACCGTATTCTTATAATACTGACGGATAAGATTAGTATAGACCAGTGTCGCACGATCAGGACGTTTGTTATTGACACCGCCCGGGGTATAGTCATCATTGTTTCGAAATTTTTTGGTTGCTGTGTAGTTTGAAACCATCGAGTCAACACTTCCGCCACTCACACCCCAAAAAATAAGAGGCTCACCAAGACGTTTGATATCCACATCACTGTTCACATCAGGCTGACCGATGATACCTACACGGTATCCCTCACGCTCTAATATACGCCCGACAGCAGCTATACCAATAAATGGAGAATCGATATAGGCATCACCATTGACGAGGATCACATCACATTGATCCCATCCTCTGGCATCCATTTCAGCACGTGTAGTCGGTAAAAATCGAAAAGTTTCAGGAGTATTAGTTTTCATAATCGGATTGTACGCATAATCCTCTTACAGCTACCGTAATATTTAAAGGTAAAAAAACTTACAATAATCCCAACAGTGCTACTAGTAATACCGGCGGTGTAATCACCAGCCCTACTTTCATGTATTCCCACCATCCTATCTTGACCCCTTTTCGTGCCAATACATGCAGCCATAGCAATGTAGCCAATGAACCAATAGGGGTCATTTTAGGTCCCAGATTACATCCGATGATATTGGCATAGGCAAGAGCATTATTCCCTGCCTCACCAATCGCTATGTCCATAATCATAATGGTAGGCATGTTGTTCATAACAGAACTCAGTATGGCGGATAAAAATCCTGTTCCAATAACGGCGTAAACATTTCCCATACTTTGCAAATGGGTAATGAGTCCCGCGAGATAGGTAGTCAATCCTCCGTTTTTGAGACCATACACAACTACATACAGCCCAATACTAAACCATACCACTTGCCAAGGAGCCGCTTTGATCGTCATAATAGGTTTTGTTGCTTTAAAATACGTGGCAATGGCTAAAAAGAGCAATGCCCCGCCAAGAGCGAAGAGTGAAATAGGAAGATGATACTTGTCCCCGATAAAGTATCCAACCATCAATAGCGCCAAAAACCACCAGCTAAGACGAAACATCGTCATGTTTTTAATCGCTGACTCTGGGGATGGAAGATGTTGTGTATCCACGAAGACAGGGATATCTTTTCGAAAATAGACCCATAGAATAGCTATGGAAGCGATAATACTCAGCAAATTGGGCAAAAACATCGTTTGCGCATATTCCCAAAACCCGATTTGAAAATAGCCAGCTGTTACGATGTTGGTTAAATTAGAGATTACTAGAGGGTTAGAGGCACTATCACCGATAAATCCACCCGCCATCAAAAAGGCGAACATGGCAATGGGATTCATTTTGAGATGTTTCATTTTCGCTAACACAATAGGAGTGAGTATCAATGCCGCACCGTCATTTGCAAAAAATGCAGCTACCAATGCACCTAGAATAAGGATATAGACAAACATCAAATGACCGTTACCACCTGATAACCGTGCCATCTTGAGCGCAGCCCACTCAAAAAATCCTATCTCATCAAGTACCATTGAGAGTAATATAATCCCGATAAAGGCCAGCGTCGCATCCCATACGATTGAGGTCACCGTTACAACATCATGAAAATTTACGACACCTAGCAGTAAAGCCACTATTGCTCCAGCAACCGCAGAAGTGCCGATCTGCAATCCGCGCGGCTGCCAGATTACTAAAATAAGTGTTGCTAAAAACACCCCTATTGCTAATGCCATACTCATTCTCCGAAAGTTTAATGGTGGGATTGTATCATAATATCAATATATCTTGATATATTATTTTTATTTCGTTACACTTTCATAAATTAAGGAGTCATTATGAAGCGTTTACATTTACACATCAGCGTCAAAGACCTCGAAAAGAACCGTCAGTTTTATACTACCCTCTTTGGCAGTGAGCCGACAAAAGTAAAAGAGGATTATCTGCAATGGCTGTTGGATGATCCGTATATCAATTTTGCCATCTCAAGCGGCCGTGATAAAATCGGTCTAAATCATCTAGGTATCCAAGTAGACAGTGACGAAGCACTCGAAGTCATCGAACAGCGTCTCATTGATGGAAATATCACAGGTGAAAAGCAAGAAGAGGCACAATGTTGTTACGCTTCGAGCAAAAAATACTGGGTAGAAGACCCGCAAAACATCATTTGGGAAAACTATCATACCATGGAACAAATCGAAGTGTTCGGCGGTGATGAGTTTACCGGAGGAACAGGATGCTGTCAGCCCACATTTACTAAAAATGGTCAATGGTCTACGGGCGGATGTTCCTAAGTCATGGAAATCTTTTTACAAACCACTGCGGCACTTAATGACGAAACGCGTATTCGTCTTCTCACTTTTTTGGATATTCATGGGCCCTTGTGCGTGTGTGATTTACAAGAAAGTTTTGGGATGATCCAATCACGCCTCTCACGCCATCTTAAGATTCTAAAAGAAGCAGGATTTTTGCGAGTTGAGCGTCAAGGGACATGGGCCTATTATTCGATACGCACACCGCTTGATCGTTTTCGTAGTGAGGCATTGGCTGAGATTTTTACGCTGGGTATCGCCCTTCCCCCACTTATCAAACAAACTGGAGAATGTAAAGTATGAAAAATGTATTAATCCTCTGTACAGGAAACAGCTGTCGTTCTATTATGGCAGAAGCACTCATCAATGCCAAAATGGGTGATTGTGTCCTGGCTCAAAGCTCCGGGGTAAAAGCCAGCGGAAAAGTGAATCCTCACGCCCAAGAGCTTTTGGAATCAAAAGGGTACTGGAAAGAAGAATATCATTCAAAAGTAATCGATACCGTTATCAACACACCCTTTGATCTCGTAGTGACCGTCTGTGATCATGCTCATGAGACCTGTCCGATGTTTCCAAAAGCGGTCAAAACCATCCATGTAGCATTCGAAGACCCAAGTGGTAAAGAAGTTGCAGAGTATGCAAAGACATTAGACCTTATTGAAGAGACTCTATTGCCCATTATTCATCAAGAATTTGAGTGTTAATAAAATAAACACTTATAATTGAATAATATGCACCTGATTTCGCCCTGCACTTTTTGCTTTATAAAGGGCCACATCACTTTGCTCACATACTTCTTCAAACGGCACATTACTCGTACATGCAAGAATGCTGATTCCCACACTGATTGTTACCACGTTTTGCACGGATGAGGACAAATGCTCTAATCGGAGCATCTCAATGTTCTTGCATAAGTTTTCTCCCATATTGTGAATGTCTTCAACACTGGAAGCACTGCAGACAATAGCAAACTCTTCCCCACCGATACGAAAAATAAAATCCGAAACGCGATTAAAAGAACGTTCCATTTCATGAGCCACTTTTTGAAGTACTATGTCCCCTTTGATATGACCGTAAGTATCATTGTATTGTTTAAAAAAATCAATATCTAACGTAATATGAGCAAGATACTTGAAGTCACGACTGCAACGTTGTTTTTCCTTATTATAAATTTCAAAATAAAGATTCCTATTGAGTAATTTAGTCAAAGGATCTCTGGATGCTTTATCTTCTAATAGGCATTTCTTATAATGTATCCAAACGACAAGACCGTAAAGTAAAATAAAAATTAGCAGTAATATCAATCCTTCTTTCACTAGTTTAGTTTGTAATGCTTGCATCTCATCATCTATATCAATATGTACACTGATAATAGAGGCCATCTCTCCAACTTTAAATCCATAACCATGGGTTGTCCCATAAACTCTCGTCAAATCTTTTGGTGCTGATGAGGGAGTATCGTGACACTGCAAACAACTCTCTACCATCCGATTTCCGGCAATTGCAAAATAGTAATTCACCCTACCGTTGTTCTCATACACTTTATTAAACTTCTTCGTATCATCCAATTTTATTTCTTCAATCCATTGATGTTCCAACGGATTTGCAAAATTATCGATATTCAGAGGGTTCGTAGATGCCCATTTGAAGTGTAACTCCGGCAAGCCCTCTTTGACTCGCTCCGCATTCGTATATTTATTGATGGTATTGGTAATATAGGAGCTTGATTGCAAGCAAGGAGAAAAGAACTCTTTTTTACCTGAGTCTTTAAGCAGTTTCTCAACCGAAGGGCGTTGTTCTTTTGCGACAAAGTTGGATATGGCTCGATTATAAAGTAATAAATTATTGGTAGTGCGTTCATAGGAATGATGTAAGCTTTCTACGCTGCTATAATAATGATAGCTCATCAAAGCACCATAAGCTACGGCTAAAATACCTAAAGTAACAGCTTGTCTTTTCATATGTATCAACATTATTTAAAACCTTTTTTATACATAAATTGTTAAAAATGATTATTTCACTATTGTTCCTACTTTTACTTTAAAATAACATAATATTATAATTTAACACACTTGACGTATATATTTATATGTATTTGTACTTAAGTAAAATCAATTATAATTAGGGAATTTAGCAAAAGAGACATCATGAGCATTCGATCCTTTTATAAAAATCTTACTCCTGATCAGCGTAAAGTCGCATTGGTCATTGTTCTCAATATTTTCATTGTCATTGTCGAAAGTACGGTCGGTGTCATCAGCGGATCACTTGCTCTACTCTCTGACGCGTGGCATAACCTCAGTGATGTTTTAGCGCTTATCGTCACGGCCATTGCTCTGGGCTTAGGGGCACGTGCCGCATCTTCTAGTATGACCTATGGGTATGTACGCTCCGAGATGATGGCAACATTCATCAATGCGAGTTTTTTATCGCTATTGATGATCTGGGTGTCTGTAGAAGCAATCGATCGACTCTTACACCCTATACCTGTTGATGGGTGGCTCACCATGATCACTGCAGGAGTAGCACTGATCGTCAATACCGTAAGTGCCCTGATACTGGGTGGTCATGCGCATGTACACTCACATGACGATGAAGAAGAACACCATCATGATGATCTTAATGTCCGTGCCGCATTTTGGCATATGGCTAGCGATGCTATTCTTTCACTCGCGGTTGTACTGGGTGGAGGTGCTATGATTTTATGGGGGATACCGTGGATTGACTCTGTATTATCCCTTATTTTTGCAGCAGTCATTTTAGTTGCCAGTGCTAAACTCATCACTCAGTCATTTTCCAGCCTGATGGATCGTGCCAATCCTGCTATGGTGACCAAGCTAACGAATATTCTAAACAATCACCCCATGGTGATTCAAACCCATGATATTCATCTCATCAAACCTTCCAGTAAAGAGCGCTATTTTTCCGCTCATATCGTATTGGATGAAACACTGACCCTAGGTGAAATCGAAACCATCATCGAGCACTTACGCCATGATCTCTCTCATGCCGGAGCAACCCATGTGTTACTGCAACCAGAGACTTCAAAATACGCACACAGCAATGAACAATGTGATGGACATATCCATCCTCACACACACTAAAAGTATTAAGGGTTAGAGCTTACTGACAATCGATTTAATCTCACTGACAAGCGCTTGCTGTCGGGCGTAAAGGTATTCGATCAAAAAGCTCTCATACGGCTCTTCCAAATCGAGAAGGACAACTACTTTCGTATAGTCTTCCATCTCTTTTATAAACTCAATATGTCCTGTTACAATCATACTTACTGCGCCACTTTCTGAACGTTTTGAGGGGAGATGAAAATGTAATGTTACGAGTGTTCCAAGATCCGGAACCCCTTTAATGTTATTGACTCTACACGCAATTGATTTAATAGAAATATCCAATATCGAAGCTGAAATAACACTTTTAAGAGCATTCATAGTGAGGTGCATCCTATGATCGCTTTGTATGCGAATGTGTTGACGACTGTTTGCAGATGCTTTTAAAGGGAGGAAATTACGGAAAACCGCTATCTTTCTCCCTATATCGACGATTTTTATCTCACCTGCAATGTCAAAAGGGAGATTCGTCCCTTGGATAACGATACTTTTTTCAACCTGCATCGCATAACCTTGGATCTTTTCAATCGCCATGTATACTAAGCCATCTGCAATTTTGATAATTTGCCCTATGGTATTAATACGTATTCCTTTATAAAAGTTGAGCAGTTTAACTTGAGATTTTGATAAAAATAGCTTCTCTAAATAATGTAAAGCCTGATCTTTACTGTCCAGTGATTTATCGTCAAAAGTGACCTCATGATAAACGAGATGAGACAAATCACTCACTATGAGCTCTCTTTGATTAATATGATCAATGATATTGATCGCTTTATTCAATTCCAGTCTAGACATATCAATAACAAAAGAATCCAAAATAGGAGTAGCCCCGTTCACTGAAACTTGTGCAGCTACATTCTCATGCAGTCGTTCCAAACCTTCTTTTAGTTCATCGAGTGAATTTCCTTCATCAATAATGGTAAAGACATCTTTATGCCAAAGGGCGATATTGGCCATCGCATTGAATTGTTTTTTGGCCATCTCAAAGATTTCTTTACATAGTTCATTGTATACGTCTTCACCGAACTCTTCAATAATCTTCTCTTCATTTTCAATCATCATGATAATAACAGGAATTGGCTCACTCTCTGACTTATGAACGACAAAGGCATCTTTTAAAATCTCAATAAAATTAATTCGATTCAGAAATAATTTGTCTGCTTTTTTAAATGCTCCTCCTATTGGGCTCATCTCTACTAACATTTCACTATCATTGATTTTATGCGCATCCACTAAAAAAGATTCTGTGACTTTTTTATGATTAATCAATTCACGTATTTCAGGGGTTGTGACTTGTTTTAAAAAGTGTGCTGAATCCGTTGTATCAAATGCATTAAGGGCTGAAAGACCATAAAACTTTTTAAAAGCATCATTGGCAAATGTACCCTTGTTCCCGCGATATATCCAATACATATGCGCTGTATTATCAACCACCTGTTTATAATTTAACACTACCAGAGATTCATTATGCTTTTTAATAATACTTGGAAGAGTGGATAGCATCATCGTCGCAAACTCTTGTTCACTTGTAATGTATTGTCCCACATGACCTGCTCTGTAACCAAGAGCCTCTTTATACACAGAAATATTTAGATTATCCGAAAGGAGAAAGGTTTCAAGACGCTGTATTTGTCCACTCAACGTACGTGAACTTGGCAAGGAAATATTTTCCAGAGATCCATTCACGATAAGAATATGACATGATAAAGCTTTAGATGTTATCTCAGAAAAATTGATACGACGCATCGTCCTAAAATAATCTAAACCTACTTTACAGACAACACTGCTGTTTTCTTCATCGCCGATGACCAAGAGGTCAAAAAATTTGGTGTATTTACTAATCTTTTCCATCGGCATACGAAAACTCTTTTATAATAGATTGATTACTTAATTGTAGCGTGTTCTTATAAGTCTCGCGCAAAAAATAGATTAAAATACACATATAATGAGCATTAGGGTAAAATTTCAAAAATATTTACAGGAATTTTAATGCTTCGCTTTGCACCAAGCCCGACAGGAGATATGCACATCGGCAATCTTCGAGTCGCTTTATTTAATCATATTATGTCAAAAAAACGAAATGAACCTCTTCTCCTACGCATTGAGGATACCGATAAAGAGCGCAATATAGAGGGAAAAGAACTTGAGATTTTGGAACTTTTGGCTCTATTCGGTATCCAACATGAAGAACATCAACTCCAAAGTAATAATCTGAAATTTCATCGTGCTATGGCGTTACAGCTTTTACACGATAAAAAAGCGTTTAGCTGTTTTTGTACTCCCGAAACACTTGACGCCAAACGCGACGCTGCCAAAGAAGCCAAACAAGCGTATCGTTATGACGGCACGTGCGCAAATCTGCATGCCGAAGAAGTGATCGATAATATGGCACCGTTTACAGTTCGTATTAAGAAGCCCTCCCACAGCATCAGTGTACAGGATATTATTAAAGGCGAGTCTTCCTTTGCCCCTGATGATATCGACAGTTTTATCATCATGCGTACCGATAAATACCCAACCTATAATTTTGCCTGTGCCGTAGACGATATGCTCAGCGATGTTTCCCTCATTATCCGCGGAGAAGACCACTTTAGCAATACCCCCAAACAAATCGCGATTCATCAAGCTCTTGGATACGAGCGTAAAATAGAGTACGCGCATCTACCAATCATTCTTAACAATGAGGGTAAAAAGATGTCCAAGCGTGATGATGCTTCCAGCGTCAAATGGCTTTTAGAAGAGGGTTTTATACCTGAAGCTATTATGAATTATCTTATTTTGATCGGTAACAAAACACCCAATGAGATCTTTACGATTGAAAATGCTATCACGTGGTTTGATCTGGCAACGATTTCAAAGTCCCCTGCCCATTTTGACATTGACAAACTCAAATTCATCAATCGCGAACATCTCAGAATGATGGATCCAAAAGAGCTCTCCCGTTACGTTGGATTTGCGGATGAAGAAATTGGACGATTGGCAAAACTCTTTTTAGATGAAGCTCCAACACTCAAAGAACTTCGAACTAAAATCAGTGCTATTTTTTCCCCGAAAATTGTTCCGGATGAATATAAAGAAGGATTCGATATTCTACGTGATTTAACACTCAAAGCTCCCCATTATGATGACTATGAATCCTATAAAGCGTATTTGATACAACACAGCGGGCTAAAAGGTAAAAACCTCTTTAAACCCTTGCGTATTCTCATCGGAGGTTGTGAACACGGTCCGGAAATGGGTGATCTGTATGAACATCTCAAAAATTACATAAAAGAGGTAGTAAAATGAACCCATTGGACGGAATAATCAACGGTCTTGGCGGTATTGTGCATTCACTGCTTACGGTGTATATTTGGATCGTCATCATCGGTGCTCTACTAACATGGGTTCGTCCTGACCCTTATAATCCTATTGTCCAGATTATCTATCGTTTAAGCGAACCAGCCTATCGTTTGGTACGACGCATGATGCCAACCGTTTTTAATGGCTTGGATCTTGCCCCTTTAATCATTATTATTTTGCTCCAAGTGGCCGACGTAATATTGGTTAACATTATCAATGCTCTGGTTTTATCATGATGCGCTCTGCTCTCGTATCCCTGCTTCTTTTTTCCAGTGCTTTTGGGATATCGTTAGACGATATTAACGACAAGCCCTCATCACGTCAAAAGAACTTTTTACTTTGGCAATACCTGCGTCAAGATATTACGCCATCTCAAGCCAGCGATGCGTTTTATCAAGTTGATAATGTGAATGAACGCTTTTTCTTTGATTATGCCGATAAAACCGATGAAGCAGAAATAAAATACACTGCCAAATGTATGCGTGAACCTGCTACTAATTTTCCAATAATCGAACAAGACGACTGTTTAATGCTAGCCCTAAGCCCTGCTAAAGCTATCGCATTAAAAAACGAAGAGCGAGAAGCAATCGCTGTACGTCTTAACAATAAATTTGGCAATATTCAATGGTTACGTGCTATGAATCAAGAGACTTTTTACACTTCTGCAGAAAATTTGAATAATGAAACCACTCTTTTTCGCTTAGCAGGGGCTAACTATCGGTATGAGCATTTTAACCATACCTTAACGCCTGAAGTTCTAAGTGCTCTGTCTGATTTGCATTCATTTGGCTCTATTGTCCATTTAGCCGTCAGTGATCCAAAAATGGATCAGCTACAACAATCTTTGTCCGACATTACCGGTGGAAGATTTGATCCACAGACCCATTTCTTCTTGGCTATGAATTCGATTAAATACGGAAAACTCGGTATTGCCCTGGATCACCTCAAAGAGGCACGATCTCGTTATTACTATACGATGGATAAGGACAAAACGCTTTTTTGGATGTATCAGATTACCAAAGACCAAAACTATCTTACAGAACTTTCACAGAGTCTGGACATCAATATGTATGTCCTGTATTCACGAGAACTACTGAACCTACCGACAGAAAACTATTTCACAACCTTGCCTACAAGAGAACATCCTGACAGTATCAAAGGAATCAACCCCTTTGAATGGAGAAGCTTTTCCCAAGAGATTATGGCCTCTAAGCCTGAGACCGTGAGTGACCTCATCGACCGTTGTGATGGTAATGAATCTATAGGGATACAAGGATTTATTCTTGAACATACTTATGGCCCTTATATTCACAATTTCACTATGGCCTATGATCAATATATGACCTCTATCAGCACCGATAAAAAAGCACTTATGTACGCTTTGATGCGTCAGGAAACTCAATTTATTCCTGGACTGATCTCACGTTCATTTGCGCTTGGTTTGATGCAAATCATGCCGTTTAATGTGGACAGTATCAGTAAAGTTCATCCGCTAAAACCCACTGCCTATTTTGACATGCTAAAACCTGAGCTTAGTATCGCCTATGCAATTTCCCATCTCAAGCATTTGGAAGAGAAATACTACAATCCAATTTTGATAGCTTACGGCTATAATGCAGGATTTGGATCGACAAAGCGACTTTTGACTGAGGGTGGAAGATTTTTACCGGGGGAATATGAGCCGTTTTTAAGTATGGAGCTCATGGGTAATGATGAAAATAGGGAGTACGGTAAAAAAGTACTCGCCAACTACGTCATCTATAAAAAAGAATTGGGAGAAGAAGTGAAAATCACTTCCCTTTTTGATAATTTAATACAACCGAGCCAGTCTGATTATTTTCGAGCTGAAGCGTTAAAGCTCCCTCGCTAAACGTTTTGTAACGAATCAAATAAAACCGGTTCCACGTATTGCGAACCGGGATAAGATTTCGTCGAAGATCTTTTTCAGGTAATTCTTCCATTTCAACCGGTTCTTTACCGTTTAGTGTCAAATGGTAGCCGATATCGTTAATATCTCTTTTCTTAACACTTCTGATGTCATTTTCAAAATAAATAGCAGCAATAAAATACTCGCCATCCTTATATTGTTGTGGATAAACAGGATTTAAATACAAAGCAGAAATAATCGCTTTAGTCTCCAGTGAGAGAACAATACTGTCTGTTCGTAACTCTTCAATTGAACGTTCATGGGCTGCATCCATTTTAAAAAGATCAAAAGCCCCTTTATCGGCACATCCGCTCATAGTTAAAAGTGCAATAAGCGAAAGTATGGAAAATCGCATAGGTATCCTTTATTTGATTCATGTTCACTATCTTAACGAAATTTCAATGATAGTTGACTTCAAGGTTACCTAGTAGAAATATCGTAAATAACTTCATTTAAAAATACTGAGTGATTCCTACTTGGAAAAGCCAATCTTCGGAGGGTGTATGCAGTCTTGCCATATCCGCCCTCAGTAAAAGATTTGTAAAACCAGTTGGAATAACTCTCACACCAGCCCCAGTACTTAAAGCATTTACCCACCCTGCATTATTCCCATCCATGTCCATAGGGCGGAATCGTGCCATATCAACGAATAAGACTGGCTGTATAAATGTTCTTTCCCACACTTCCATTGAATGTCTTACTTCTAGATTAAGATAGCCAAGTGCGGAAGTCCTAAAAAATGAATCATCTAGGCCTCTTACCCCAGACTGACTACCAATTAGTAAGCTGTGATTCACATTCCCAGAATTGACGGCAGCTAATTTTCCATTCATCACCAAACTTGTATTTTCTGCTAAAGGAGTTGCCGCAATAAACTTTGCCGCGGCTTCTCCTCGAAAGTCTCCATTTGTCATCATTCCAGGGCGCATTTCAATAGCACCTTTGAAACCATGTGGGTTAAGGTCGTCCCAACTGTATCGGTCATAAATCACTTCAAACAATGTACCAAAATAAGTGGCACTATCTAGATTTTTATTACTATTAACATTTGAATAATCTTCACGATATACCTGAACTTGAAATTCATATAATAAAGGTGAATCATACTTAAACGGACTGACCAGTTCAAAGAAACCGCCCAAACGATCTCTTGTCCAAGCATCATCTTCATCATCATTAAAACGAAAAGAAGAACTAAGCCCATAGACTTCAAGCTCTCTTGACCATCTGTTATGACGGTAGCTGTGCTCATCAATCCATGCCATAAAATTTAAATTTCGATCATTGTAACCGATCTTCCCTCCAAGCTTAGTTCCAGTTCCTAAAAAATCATGTTCATTGACGCCCAATACAGCAGACGTATCCTGAATCGTTTTACCAGTAGAGAGCCCTATAATGGGAGAAAGCGTTGCCTTTCGACGAACTTCAAGAAGCAACTTGTCCTCAACCTTACTTACTTTAACAAAATCAAATATACCAAGATTCTTGATTCTACGGCTATATTCAGCTATTTCAGCGTTGGTCAGTGCAGTGGGGAGCTGTCGTGGAAGTATCTCTATTAGAGCTTCTTTTTTAGTGGAACCATTTCCTTGAATTTCAATACTGTTTACTTCAAACACTTCATCATAATCAGACTGGGAAAAAGCTTCACTTGATAACAATAGACTAACGACAACACAAAACACTTTTAACATCATAATCGACCTTCAATAATTTTAGTATTACCCCTGTTTTCAAACAGCAGTTAATCCTAAAATCATAGCTCTTGGAGATGACATGAATATATCAGAATAATTACATTTTTGTAATGCTAGAAACTAAGCGGGAAAAATAATGCGAAAGGTGCATCCTCTGATCTGATTATTTTTCACTTCAATATGGGATTGATGTGCATTTATAATCGCCTTAACAAAACTTAGACCAAGTCCCAGCCCTTGAGTTGATCTACTTATATCGCCACGATACAATCGATCCCATATTTTAGGCATATCCTGTTCTGGGATACCTGGCCCCTCGTCTATAACTTCTAAAATGATATTCTTATTTTTTCTCAATCCTTTTATAACTATACAAGAGTCATCAGGAGCATATTTAATAGCATTATCAATAATATTTGCGAATGCTTGAAGCAATCGTCCTTTATCTCCGTTGATACATAGATTTGGAGCAACTTCACTTTTGATCTCAATATTTTTATCTTCACCAATAAATCTATAAATGTTAAGCACATTTTCTACAAGTTCATAAAGAGATAAATCTTCTTTATTAAGCAACATTGTCCCTGTCTCAACTTCTGATATATCCATTATGGTATCTAGCATTTTTAATATGGTCTCAGATGTTTCTTGACATTCGATAAGTGCATTTTCTAATGCTGAATGATGAGTCTCACTCGTTATATCTTTTAATACTGTGTGAACAGCATTTTGCATTCTCATCACGGGTGTTCGAAGATCATGGGCAACATTGTCTAATGTTTCTTTCATCCCTTGTACTAACTTTTCATTTTGATCCTGCATTTGATTAAACATAGCTCCCAACGTGTCTAATTCATCTTTATTACCCACTAATGGAACTCTTGAACCTAAAAGTCCCGAACGAATTTCTTGTACAGTATCCGTAAGCCATCGCACAGGAGTCAGAATTTTTTTGGAAAACAGGTGCCCTATAATAAATGAAATCAATACAAAAGGGATCAAGCCGATAAAAAAAGATTCTATAAATTGCCATAAAAATGCTTCTCTGTCTTCTGTATCCTTGCCTATTTGTAATATATTTCCATTTGGGAGCTTTTTAGACAAGATTTCAATATCATCTCCGAACTTTGGACTTGAGAATGCAAGCCATTCTCCTTTGTCTGCGTTTTTTTGTAAAAACACATCAAGCTCAGTCAATGCATTAGTCTGCCCAACGATTTCCATAGACTCTGGAGCATAAATAAATACTGTTTTTCCCAAATCTGACTGATAACGAACGAGAAAATGATTTCTATCGAGGATATTTTGATTTAAAATTCTAAATTGAAAACTTTCCACCCCATCTTTTTCGAGCAATAATGAATACTCTTGAAATTTGACTTCTAAAAGATCCTTATCCTTGTTTTTCAATAATCTGTCTAGAATATACCCTGTCAGAAAAAAGAGCAGTAAAGCTCCTATAATAAAAGACAAAACATAAAAAACAGTGATTTTTGTACTAATTCGACTCAAAAATATAGCCAACTCCTCTTAACGTAGATATGGTCTTTTTTTCAAAGTTTTTATCTATTTTATTTCTCAATCGGAATACTAGAACATCGACAACATTAGTCTGGGGATCAAACTGACTGTCCCATACCCCCTCGAGTATTTGAGTTTTCGTTAGTACGCATCCAGGATGCCTCATAAAATATTCTAACAACAAAAATTCTTTTTTTTGAAGTTCAATTATTTCTCCCTCTCGGCTTACTTTTCTCGCAATAAGATCCATCGAAATATCACCTAATTGTATCGAGTTTTGGGTAGGCATTGCATGGGCAGTGGAGCGCCTCAAAAGAGCTTGGACTCTCGCCAAAAGTTCTCCAAATGAAAATGGCTTAGTGAGGTAATCATCACCTCCTAATTGTAAACCTTTTATTCTATCGGCCACGCTTCGCTTCGCACTCAAAATAAGAATTGGAATTTTTGCATCAAGATGACGAATTTTTGTTATTAGGGTAAAGCCATCCATTTTAGGAAGCATAAGATCCAAAACCACAAGGTCATACGTATAGGTGGATAAATAATCAAAGCCCTCTTCACCATCCAAGCAAAGATCAACAATATAACCCGACTCTTTCAAACCTTGGGCAAGATAATCGGAAATTTTTTTATCGTCTTCAATCAATAACACTCTCATCGTCTTAACCTACTTATAAAATAATCACTAAAATGCATCAACAAAATTATACAGCGGCTAATCCTTATATAGCTTACTATCCTAGAATACGGTCAATTTAATACCATTTGGCAATTAACGATGTAAAAAACTCTAAAACCCCTATACTGTTTGGGGAAAGTTGTTATAATGTTGTCATTATTTATAAAAAGCAATAATTGAGGGTATTTTTTGAAAAAACGTTTGGCAGTCGCATTTACAGGTCCCTCAAACAGTGGAAAAACTACGCTGATTCTAAAAGTAGCCCGAAAAATGATTCATGAGATGGGACTGCAAGTTGCCATTATCAAAAACGACCCCAAAGACAAAGCAGTTTTGGATGTTCCGGGCAAAGACAGTTATAAGTTCAGTGATACAGGAGCCGAAGTAATCATCACTTCTCCTACCCGTACTACCTATTTTTCCAAACGCCATAAAGAGCTCGAAGAGATGATCGATATGTTTGGTGAGTTTGATGTTTTACTCGTCGAGGGCCTCAAAAACCTTCCCCTCCCACGTATCAGTATCTTTCGTAACACAATAGATGAGGATTATTTTCCCTACATGAACGCACTGGCGATAGATCACACTATCACCATCACAGATTATAGCTTCCCTAGCTCCGTAGACGTACTTGATCTTAATGATCCGGACATGGTAATTGATTGGATTTTAACACACGCAAAGGTAATTGAATGAAACAAATTTTAGAAGCGATTGAGCGAAGTGCTATTCGCATTAAGCAGGCTATTGATGTCAAAGACATCGGCTATTCACAAGAACAAAACAGTTCGGGTGAGACACAGCTGCAACTCGATATTAAAAGTGATCTTATCATCGAAGAAGAACTAAGCCATGTCAGCAGCGTTCATACCATTGCCAGTGAAGAAAAAGAGCTTCCAATGCTTCTCAATGAAGCGGGACGTTATTACATCGCTTTTGATCCTCTGGATGGCTCTTCTCTTGTGGACGTAAATCTAAGCGTTGGGTCCATCTTTGGCATCTATGAGGGTGAATTTATAGGCTCTAAACTCATTGCATCGTGCTACGTTGTTTATGGACCACGTGTTGAACTCGTTTTTGCTCATGAGGGAAAAGTCAAACTGTATCTACTTCAAGCAGGTGCATTCGAATATGTTAAAGAGATTCATCTCAGTGAAAAAGGGAAGATCATGGCACCGGGCGGGACTCAACAGTTTTGGGCTCCGTATCATAAAGCGATGATCGATTCTTTTTTCACCACTGGCTATCGTTTACGCTATTCGGGAGGGATGGTTCCTGATTTACATCAGATCTTGCTCAAAGGGGGCGGGTTGTTCAGTTATCCGGGTGCATCGGATAAACCAGAGGGCAAACTGCGCCAATTATTTGAAGTCTTCCCGTTTGCTATGATTTTCGAGATGGCGGGCGGTAAAGCCATTGACGGACAAAAGAGAATTTTAGACAAAGCAACCGCGCACATACACGACACGAGTCCGTGTTTCTTTGGTTCAAACCATGAAATAGCAGTTGTAGTGGATGTTTATGGACGAAACTAGCCCCTATGAAGCCAAGCTTGAAGAGGCCAAAAAGGCTCTTCAAGAGTGTCAGATATCCAAAGCACTGGAAAGCTGTTTAAGTTGCCCATCGCTGATTGGATGCCCTATTCGCACCGCCTATGTCCGTACCGTTTATGAGAGTATGTCCAAGGGTGAAGTCGGCGGATTTGATTTTTAATACTTTAAGGAATAAAACATGAAAAACTATATCACTACTCCCATTTATTACGTCAATGGCGAAGCACATATCGGACATGCCTATACGACTTTTATTGCCGACACTCTTGCACGTTATTCACGCCTACAAGGTAATGAAACCTATTTTCTCACAGGAACTGATGAACACGGCCAAAAAATCGAAGAAGCGGCAAAAAAACTAGAAAAACCAACCCAAGAATTTGCCGATGAAATCAGTGCCTCTTTTAAAAATCTATGGAAAGAATTTGATATCAGCAACGACCAGTTTATCCGTACAACCGATGCAAAGCATAAAATTGGTGTTCAAGCCGCTTTTGAAAAAATGATGGCCAAAGGTGATATTTACAAAGATTTTTATGAAGGTAATTACTGCGTCAGCTGTGAGACTTTTTTCCCTGAATCACAGCTAATCGAAGGAGGATTCTGCCCTGATTGTGGACGTCCTACTACCATTGTCAAAGAAGAGAGTTACTTTTTCCGCCTCTCAAAGTATGAGAAGCCCCTCATGGAGTATTATGAAGCGCATACGGACTTCATCCTCCCAAAATCACGTCGTAATGAAGTCATGAGTTTTGTAAAAGGGGGATTACACGATCTCTCAGTAACTCGTACCAGCTTTAGCTGGGGAGTTCCCGTACCGGCATCTCTCAATGACGATAAACATGTCATGTACGTTTGGCTCGATGCTCTTATGAACTATGTTACTGCTTTGGGATACGGCAATGATGAAGCTAAAATGGGATTTTGGCCTGCTACTACACAGCTCGTAGGAAAAGATATCCTACGTTTTCATGCGATTTACTGGCCTGCTTTTTTGATGAGCCTTGATCTTCCTCTCCCAAAACGTATTGGTGCACACGGATGGTGGACACGCGATGGCGAAAAAATGTCTAAATCAAAAGGCAATGTCGTTGATCCAAGAGAAGTATCTCAGCATTACGGTGTTGAGAATCTACGCTACTTTATGATGCGTGAAGTTCCCTTCGGTCAAGACGGTGATTTCTCACAACGTGCCCTCATGGACCGTATGAATTCTGATTTGAGCAATGACCTTGGAAACCTGCTCAACCGTGTGATCGGAATGTCTGAAAAATATTCGGACTTTGTCATCGACAGCGTTGATGTCCTAAAGTATCATAGCAAAGAGATTGATGATGCCCATGCAATCATAGCGACCTTGGAAAACTACCTTAATGATCTTCAACTACACCGCTACCTTGAAGAGCTTTGGAAAGTGTTTACCATTGGGAACAAGGCGATTGAAGAACACGCTCCATGGGTCAAGATCAAAGAAGGCCGTACTGAAGAAGCTCTTGCAACGGTAGCTTTGGTTGCAAATTTACTGGCAAAAGCTTCCGTTATGCTGCATGCTATCATGCCAAAAACAACTGCGACCATTGCAGATGCGCTTGGATTTGAGATTAACACCCAAAGCTATCAAGATTTGATCATCAATAAAAAGATGCTTAAAACCTTCACGATCAAAAAAATCCCACCACTCTTCCCAAGAGTCGAAGAACCCTTGATGCCAGAAGCACCCAAAGCAATGCTCGATGAAGCACCTGCAGCCCCTGTTACCAAAACTGAAGATAAAAAAGTAAGCACCGTCCCAGAAGATGGGCTCATCACTATCGATCAGTTTTTTCAAACATCTCTCAAAGTAGGCACCGTACTCGAAGCCGAAGAAGTACCAAAAAGTTCAAAACTATTGAAACTAAAAGTAGATCTAGGAGAGGAATCACCTCGCCAAATCGTAGCAGGTATCCGCGAATACTACAGTGCCCAATCTCTTGTAGGGACACAAGTGTGTGTTGTCGCTAATCTAAAACCTGCAAAACTTATGGGAATGCTCTCCGAGGGGATGATACTCGCCGCCAAAGATGAAGAGGGGCTTTGCCTTATTCGTCCTGAAAAAACCCGTAAAAGCGGATGTTCAGTGGGATGAGACTCGAAAACATCCTCGCTTTGACAAAAGGGACACTGTACAGCAGTCCCAATGTCACGCTCTTTGAAAACCTCGCCTTTGATGTTTCCAAAGTAAAACGAGGATCACTTTTTGCAGCTTACAATCCAAGTGATATAAAAGAAGCCCTAACCAATGGTGCCTATGGGATACTTTTCGATAAACCCACACAAATGGGCGACAGTGAAGTTGCCTGGATAAAAGTAGAATCTATTGACGATGCCATTAAACGACTACTGCGTTTTTACCTACTTGAAAAAGAGTTACTGGTTTATGCCTGTGATCCTATCACCTTGCATCTGGCCTCGTCTGTATCGACCCCTGCGAACTTTTGCCCTGTTGAGGGAACGATGGAGCAAGTGTGGGACAAACTATGGCCTCTGGAGAAAAAATCAATCGTATTGTATTCTCAAGCCCTGACCGATCCCGAAATATTTATCGAAACCTCACAGCTCATACGTGCGCAGGAAAAGACCATTACCATCATCGAACAGACCCTCTTTGAAACCTCGTTTATCCATAATGATACCTTCTATGAGAGACAGATGCTTTCACCCTTCTTTATCCCTTATTTAGAACATTTACTCTTTTTTTACACCTTCATGCGCATACCCTTTCAACTCAAAAGCTTTAGTAAAATGGGCCATTTTATTCCCGTTTTTACCAATTCACGACTTGAAGTCAAAGAGTTTGGGAGCAGTGAACGCGTTGTAATTTTCGAGCCACTGTTAGAGTTTATCGATGAGCAAAGAGACTTTTTACACGCTCAGGCCTCTTGGGCAAAGATTCTTTATTTGATTCCGGATTCCATGAAATCCAGTGTTACTATTGGTGTCGAAAATATCCTCTTTTATCGATATCCTGAAGAGATTATAAGTCTATTACAAACCAATGATTTTCATTTCGCCCTTGTTGCCGGTGCCGATAAGAGCATCTTAAATCCTACTCGCTCTTCTATGCGACAATTAGGATTTGAGTTTTAATGCATCCGAATTTCTTTTAACTCCTGTCTCAATACTTTTTCATCTTTCAAAATAGTGCGTACCAAATCATGAAATACTTTTGAATGGTTCATATGACGCATGTGCGCTAACTCATGCACAATAATATAGTCAATATGGCGATACGATAACTGCATCATCATCACATTAAACGTCAGTACCCCATTTGAATCACAGCTTCCCCATCGACGTCGTAAGCTCTTATAACGTATTTCGCTGGGTTGTAAATCCATCTTTTGAGCGTAATGCCGTATTCGAGATGGCAGTGTCAATAATGACTCATTATGATAAAACTTAGTGTAATGCTTTTTAAAATCACTGTTTTTTCGACTTTTTTCGAGTGATTGTTGTAATTGTGGGATTTGCTCCACCGGGATGATCTCACCGCGAAATAAAATAGTTTCTCCTAGACTATGTATTGGAGGTGCTTCACCTAGCATTTTTAATTTTGCATTAATCCAAGCTTCTCTATCCATAAGCATACGACGCACACGCTTTTCATCCCTTAGCGGTGTTCGCACCCTAACCTCACCCTCTTTTGTCAGAGAAATATAAGTATTGCGATTGGTGGGGACATGTATATGGATAAAAGACGAATGCAATGGATCAAAGAGCATATGCTATTGGATCCTTTTGCCCTGCCAGTTCAAAACCTCGTAAACGTAAACGACAGCTATCACAGACGCCACATGCTGTATCATCACTTTGATAGCAACTCCATGTGAGTTCCAATGGGACATTGAGTTTATACGCTTCTTGAACGATCTGTGACTTTTGCAGATGAACTAATGGCATTTCGATACGAATATGAGTTGTTTCTTTTGTACCCAAATTTGCCGATTGTTCAAAAGATCGGATAAAGGCATCGCGACAATCAGGATAACCACTGCTGTCTTCTTCTACAACCCCTATAGCCATCACTTCACATCCCTCTTTTTCAGCAATAGCTGTTGCTATACTCAAAAAAATACCGTTGCGAAAAGGGACATAAGTGATGGGAATACCTGGTTCGATTCCCTCAGTAGGAACATCGATAGAATGGTCGGTCAATGCTGAAGCACCAATGGTTTTAAAAAAATCCAAGTCGATTTCATAGCGTTCTTGCGTACCTAATGCATCCGTAATAGCTCGAAAAGCCTCAAGCTCTTTAGCAACCGTACGCTGACCGTAATTAAAGTGCAATGCAATGATCTCATAGCCCTGTGCCCTCATCGTATAAGCAACCAGCGTTGAATCCATCCCACCACTCATAATGCACAATGCTTTTTTATTCATCTACTACCCTTTGATGAAATTATAGCAAGCTTGATCCCTTTTTAAGAGAGAAAAAAATAACCCTTATTCTTGAATGACCCTCACTCAGCAACTTAAACTCAAAAGACTAACTTCAAAATGATATGATAGAATTCCACTTATGAAATTAAGAGTAATACTATCACTATTTTTTCTTATCACAACAACTTTTGCATCTATCCATGAAGTAAAGCATATTGTGCATTCAGATGATGCACCATGTTTGGTATGTCAGATAAGCCATAACTTATCCTGTGGCGATGTCATTGAAAAAGCCAAAGAAGTTGAAATAATCCACTTTGAAAAGATAGTGCAAAACACTCAAATCATAAAACTACGTGTGTCAGAAAATTCCAACCAAACTCGCGCACCTCCTGCACTATCCTAAACTCAAAAAATAAAACAAAAAACTTTAGAAAAATAAAAAATATTATACATTAGGATATAAAAATGCAAAAAAATTCAATAAATAAATTAACTCTCATCTCTCTATTGGCATCAGCGACTGCAACATCCACATGGGCTTGTAACGGTTCGCATGTTTTAGGTGTTGGAGGCGGACACACAGCTACTGCTTACACCATATCGGCAAACACTATGGAAAAAGGAAGCTTTTATCTAGGTGTAAACGCAGAAACTGTACGTAATAAAAACCTCTCAGATTCGACTATAATAGATGCTTTAAACAATGGCTCAGAGCATCTACATAACATTGATTCGGTTAACTCATACTCTCTCTCGGCCTCTTATGGAGTCACAGATGATTTGACATTCAACTTGCAACTTCCTTACGTCACTCGCAAAGGGATTCGTGCTGGTGAAGATGATGGTAGTGGACCTGTGGTTGACCCTCATGATGACATTAAAGAGTTAGGTGATGTTACGGCTCTTTTGCAATACAAAGTATATGATGATAAATTCAAAGTTGCTCTTTTAGCAGGGCTTAAAGCACCAACCGGAAAAGATGATGTCACGTTTGGAACTGAAGTCCTAGAAGCTGACTTGCAATCAGGTACTGGTTCATGGGATCTTTTCGCTGGTGTAGCTTTTACAAAAGACTTTGAGGATTTTTCACTTCACTCAGACCTACTCTATAAGTCTAATAATAAAGGTGTTGGCAATAGTGAACTTGGAGATATATTTACCTATAATGTAGCATTATCCTATACTTTAGTAGCTCATAAATCTCATACTGCTCTAACTGAATCAGAAAAAGAAAATCATCATGGATACTCTGTAGATACTTTTATAGAACTGAATGGTGAAAGAGCAAGAGAAGACCGTTTCAATGGTTCAATAGCGAATAATACGGGACATAATATCATCTTTGCAACGACTGGTTTACAAGTATCTACAGAAAATAATTATTCATTCTTTGTTTCTGTTTCAGTACCAGTGTATCAAGATATGAATGGTGTACAAAATGATGTAAGCTATAAATCAACTGTTGGTATAGGAAAAAGTTTTTAACTTTAAAACAAGTACTCAATATAACAATGATTAAATCATGCTACAATTGTGGCATGATAGATTTAGACAACCGAACCTGCAAAAACTATAATTTTGAGATGCTTGAAACGATAGCCACCTCCTTGACTCCCTTGGAAATTGAACTTATACTAACTGATAACGTTGAAATAGCACAAATTAATCACGAATTTCGCAGCATCGATAAACCCACAGACGTTCTTAGTTTTCCCAATGACCCATTTCCTGGAGCACCGCTTGGTAGTATTATTATCAGTGTAGACAAAGTTAGTGAGGTTGCACAAGAATTAGGACACAGTGAAGATGATGAGCTGGCACTGCTCTTTATTCATGGTCTCTTACATCTTTTGGGAATGGACCATGAAGTGGATCAGGGGGAAATGCGTAGAAAAGAAGAATCTGTCGTTCGAGAGTTTAGATTGCCTTTAAGCCTTATTGTACGGACCCAAGGGTAGTATTTTCATCTTTTGGTTGGGTTAGCTTGATGTAACCCATTTCCAATAATTTGTTATAAATACCCGAAACAATAGCCCCTGTTGCTTCTCCTCCATGCCCTCCATGCTCTACTAAAACGGTGACTATAAACTGTGGATTATCAGCAGGTCCGTAAGTCGTGAACCATGCATGAGAACGTTTTAAGTATTCCATACTGTATTCACTTTGACGGTTCACAACGCTTTGACTGATCCCAGTTGTTTGCGCAGTACCTGTTTTACCAGCAATTGGAAATCGTGTAGAGACATACGCTCTTGCCGTTCCTCTGTCATCATTACAAACATCCCGCATTGCACTTTGGATAAGGGGCAATTTTTGCTTTTCTAGTGCAGTAAGTACATCTCTGGCTTTTGGATTAAAGATTTTATTACCCGCTTTATAGGCGATATGAGGAACAGGTAAAACCCCAGTCGCCATTAGGCCTGTGTATTGAGCAATTTGCATCGGTGTGGTCAAAACATCTCCCTGCCCGATTGCCGTGTTTAGGGTCTCCCCACGATACCATGGCTGCTTATACTTCTCTTTCTTCCATTGACGGCTTGGAACCGTTCCTATAAACTCGTTAGGAAGGTCAATATTCGTTTTTCGTCCAAGTCCCATGCGATTTAAGCCTGCAGCCATACGCTCAATTCCAACACTCAGACTTCCTTTATAAAAGTAGTCATCGCAACTTTGAGCGATAGCTTTTTCGATACTCACGCCAGACCCATGCCCTGTTTTACGCCAACATCTAAACGATCGATTACCCAAGCGAAAGCTCCCTGTACAATTAACATGTGAGCCTTCGTTTAAAATACCCGAGGAGACATACAAAAGTCCTAATCCGGTTTTAATCGTTGATCCTGGAGGATACAATCCATTCACAATTTTATTGGTAAAAGGAGCATCGAGACTATTAATCAAGTAATTCCACTGTTCTGTGCTAATCCCTTCTACAAAAGCATTTAAGTCATATTCAGGATAACTGCCGGCTGCATAAATAGCCCCCTTGGTATCCATAACAATAATCGCCCCTACTTTACCCTCAAACATACTGCTGATATAGTTTTGCAAACGCATATCAAGATTTAAGACGAGGGTGCGATTTTCTTTAGTAATGCTTCTGCTGATCTCTTCTATCTCAACATTGTGCGCATTAACCTTGATCTTACGTTCACCCGCTTCGCCTTGTAAATAACTATTGTAATATTTTTCTATACCACTTTTACCTACATGTCCCAATAATTTTAAAATCGGATCTTTATCCACTTCTTTTTGGTTTGCCTTGGAAACATATCCAATAAGATGGGACGCAGAGTTTCCATAAGGGTAAAGACGTTTTGGAGAGGGTGAAATCTTAATCGTTTCGCGTAAATTCATCAAAGAATACAAAGGCATCATCGTCTCATGAGGAATAAACTCAGCCACATCAATAAAAGTATGGTTGTAATACGAGTCTTGCTGTTTGTACAGTTTTACCATTTTTTTAGCATCCAGCGTAGGGATCATCGACATCAAATACGCTATCTCCTGATCCAAAAGAAGCGTATCCTTTCCTTTTGTCAAATGAGGAGCAAGCGCTATTTTAAATCCAAGCTCATTGATCGCTATAGGCTCGAGATTTCGATCTAAAATCTCTCCGCGTACCGGAGAGGAAAACTCTGTTTTTATACTGTTGTTTTGCGCCAATGTCTCATAATGTTCATTGGATTGAATAGAGAGATGGTACACCCGTACTATCAAAGAGGTCCAAACCAAAGCAAACAGTATCAGTAAAAGTTTAAATTTCATCCGGCGATCGCAATCAACGCAAATTCAATCGCCATATAAAAAATTACGTGCCAATCCATACTAGGAAGTGGTAATATCAGGACACTGTTTATCATTCCTAAAAAAATAGGATAACCAAAGTAAGAGAGCAGGACAAATATCCCTTTAATACCGATTTTGGATTGGACCGTTTGTTCAATTTTAGGCATTATGTACTGAGTGATGAGGGTAAAATAAACGATGGTAGAACCAAACCAATACCCCTTTTCTGCTTCAAACATCAATAACATGCTAGAAGCCACTACCAGTGAAAAAAGATCACTGCGCCGTAAAGCCAGATAATAAAGAAATCCTAGAACCGCCAACATCGGCGGGAAAAAAAGATAGATACTGCTAAGCGCTATGTAGATGCCAAATACGGCGATCCACAAGAGATCGCTTAGAGCGTTTTTATAAGGGATACTTCGTTGCATACAGGAAACAGTTTACATTTAATACAATCAGCCCAAATCTTATGTTCGGGAATACTCTCTTTTGGGATCTCAATAAATCCCAATCGCTCAAAAAAATGTTTTTCATAGGTTAGTGCCAGCACTTCTTTAAGCCCTAATAACGCCCCTTCTTGACATACCTTACTGACCAGTTCACTCCCTATGTTTTGTCCTCTATATTCACTGTCAATAATCATAGATCGTACTTCAGCAAGCTTCGGAGAATGAAGATGTAGAGCACAAAACCCAACCAGTTTGTCCCCATCCATAGCCAGCGTATACGATCGTATGTTGGTGGCTATCTCATCATCCGTACGCAATAAAATAACACCGCTCTCAATCTCAGGAGCAACCAACAGTTGCATCTGAGGTATATCAGAGAGTGTCGGTTTTTTATACTCAATCTTCATGCTGCTCCACATGGGTCAATAGCTCATAAATTTTAGCGACCACTCTGTCCACACCACGTTTCTTGGTATTAGAAACCATCAACGCATCGGGGAACTGTTTTTTGAGCTCATTGAGTTCTTTTTGATTCAATTTATCAATCTTCGTAAACACATTGAGAATAAACTGATCTTTACGGCATATTTGTTCCAAATACTCAGAAACCGAATGGTCTAGCTCCAAGTCAGGATGACGTGCATCAATCAAATGGACAAATATACGCAGCTGCTGACGCTGTGTAATAAAGTCCGTTAGATTACTCTCCCAATCCGTTTTAAGAGACTTTGCTACTTTTGCGTATCCAAATCCGGGAAGATCCACTAGCTTGGCTTCCAACTTAGTGCCCGTATCACGATCCATAAACTCCACATCAAAATAATTAATAAGTCTTGTTTTACCCGGAGTAGAAGAGACTTTTGCCAGTGATTTTCGCTGAGTTAGCGTATTGAGTATTGAGCTTTTACCCGTATTGGAACGGGCCATAAACGCTACTTCATTTTGCAATGGATTTTCAGGAGAGAGTCGGATATGAGGAGCTGATGTCATAAAAACCGAATTTATGATTTCAATCATTTCGACTTCCCTTTTTTAGTTGAATTGGTATCTTCAAGCGTAAATACCATCATAATAGGTTCATTTTTAGCACTGTCAGCACTTGCATGACCATACGTCGTATTTACCACCACTTTATCCCCTTTTACACGGCGAAAATCATCCAAACGAATCAAATCAACTTTGGTGTAAAACTGATACTCTTTCTCATTGGGCAAATACACTGCTCGTTGAGATTTTCCTCTGTATTTTTCTTTTAATTCTGTCACAATGTAAAAAGAGACATCTCCTTCGGCAACCATCTTGATAGGTTTTCGATTACTGTCTGTATAAATCGTAACTTTTGATGCATTCAACTCATCCAACCCTTTTGTCACAATGACATTACCCGTAAACACAGAAGTTCCCGTAGACTGGTCAGCTTTAAAGTTAGCAGAAAATACTTTAAGTTCTTGAGCATCAAGACCAAAAGCACACAGTAAAGCAATAAAAATAAATTTGTTCATATGTATCTTTCTATTAATTTAATTGGTAAGAACCGGAAACTGCATTGGCACTTACCGTATGATGTTGTGTATTTAACAGTAACTGTGTTCCATTTACTTTGTTATTGTTTTGGGTAATGATAAAACCACCGCGCGTTGAAACCAATGAATGAGGAGTATCGTATTTACCCTCAGAAGAACGAAACTCCAATCCATCTTCACGTACATAATGAACATTACCTTCTAAGGTAATAATATCATCTTTATAAAGAGCTTCATTCGCACTTATCGACTCAAAAAGAGCTTTGGAATTATTACTGAATTTTGCTGATGAAACCTCATATCGATCTTCAAAGCGTTTGCCATGGTCACCTTCAAAAAGACGATCGATCCCCATAGTATTGATTTCATACACAATAAAGGATTCAAGTTCAAATTTAGGAGCTTCTTCTCTTGTCTCATCCATCAGCGTTATAGGTTTAAAATAGACAAACATACCCACCAATAGGCTCAATACTACGACAAAGAAAAAATTAATCGACATTTAAATCCATAAACCCAAATATTTTTCCCGCTCACCATTATGATCAATTACTTTTTCGATCATTTCACGTACAACCGCATCTCCACCGACATTTTCAAGTACCGTTGCTACCGTATGAAGATGGTGAACGCCATTTTTAGGGGTATATCCTTGTCCAGCCCATTGAAGCATATTGTAATCATTGAGATCATCACCAATCGCAGCTACTTCATCCGATGTCAAACCAAGCTCTACGCACAATTTTTGTGCAACTTCTAGTTTATTGTCTATGCCTTGAAACACATAAGGAATACGCAGTTCCTTTGCGCGGTTTTCTACGATCATCGATTTACGTCCCGTGATGATCGCGACCTGATGCCCCATGTTCAACCATGATCGAATCACAAAACCGTCTTTGACATTGAAATTCTTGATCTCTTCGCCTTTTTCATTGTAAATAATACGACCATCCGTCATACATCCATCAACGTCCAATATTATCAGTCGAATCACAACACACCTTTGGTGCTGGGAATCCCGGCTCTGACATTGGTCATCAACGCGCGGCGCAGTGCCACTGCCAATGATTTAAAAGCGGCTTCTATGATGTGGTGCTTATTTTTTCCGCGCTGTAATACAATGTGAGCGGTAATTCCGGCATTGAAAACAACCGCACGGAAAAACTCTTCGGTTAACTCAACATCAAACTGCCCTACTTTACCCTCAAGTTCAATATCGTACAGTAAATAAGGGCGATTGCTCAAATCCAAATCACAACTCACTGCCGCCTCATCCATCACAATGACAGCACTACCAAAGCGTTCAACTTGCTCGATAGGATAAATCGCTTCACGCAATGCCTGTCCCAAAACAATCCCAACATCCTCAACGCTGTGATGATCATCAATGTGCGTATCGCCCTTGCACGTTATGCTAATATCCATTAGCGAGTGCTTGGCAAAACTCTCTAACATATGATCGAGAAAACCGACATTTGTTTCTATTGTACTTTTACCCGTTCCTGCCACATTAAGCGCGAGAGTGATATCGGTTTCTTTGGTTTTACGATTTTTATGAATCATCTCATTCCCCTGTGATAAACTGACCGTTAAAATAACCCTGAGCTATGAAATCTCTGGCTTCTGCTTCACTTCTGAATCCACGCAACCAAACTCTGAATAATCGATCGTTATTATACTGCGAATCTTTGATGATTGCGGAGTATCCATGAAAAGAGGCATATTTCTTTTGCGTCTCAAGAGCCCCTTGAATATTTGCAAATGCACCGATCTGAACGGCAAACGCACTGACCACTTCTTGCTTTGGACCAGAAGCCATTCTTTTATAATCAATCGTTTTTTCACCACTTGGTTCAAAGCCCAATACTTCCAGTCTCACCGCAGCGGTCCCCGTTGCAACCAGATCGATCTCTTTGGCTGCTGAAAACGACAAATCGATAATACGGGATTCTACAAATGGTCCTCTGTCGTTGATACGTACCACCGTTTGCTTATTGTTTTGGGTATTGGTCACGCGCACAACTGTGTTCATAGGCAATGTCTTATGCGCCGCCGTCATGGCATACATATCATACGCTTCACCATTGGACGTAGATTTACCGTGAAAATCACTACCGTACCAACTCGCACGCCCAGTCATAGTATCCCCAACACTCACGACTGTAGGACAATACTCTTTTCCAAGCACCGTATAAGGGCGCATCGTGGCTATGAGATCTCCATTTTTTTTCTTAATCCTTGATGGAGCATCGTCCAAGATATCTGAAGGGTATTTTTTGGATGCTTTGGACGGTCGGTACTGGTAGGAACCCATATAAGAGGTACATCCGCTCATAATGAGTATGAATCCTAATAAAATAACTCTAATCACTAACTTTGGTTTCCTCATCTTCTTTGACTTTGGGTTGAATAAAAATGTTTTTTGGTTTTAATTTTTCAATGGTTGCATTATACAGTTTTACGACTGAAAGCTTTACGTCAGACGACTGAGCTTTATCAAGTGATGAATGTCGAATAAACCCTCTATTAATCGGTATTTTAATCGTGCTATTGCTAGAGAGTTCATCACGTTCTCCCATCATGTTCTCAACACGTATTGCACCCGTTGGAACATCATACTGCTTTGAGAGTGTGGCAACACTCTCTCCTGCTTTTGTTCTGTGCATCACAAAGTACCCTTTGAGTGATTTTGTGCGATAGGTTTCACGGAACAAGTGGAGTTTTTCCTCAGGGATATACACAGGATACATCTCTTTACTAGGAGGGGTCACACCTCGTCTAAGATGAGTATTTAATAACGTCAGCTTCTTTTTGGGCATTTCCAAGACCGCTGCGATACGACCGATATCCTCACCCTCAGGAAGATAAACCGTAGCAATAGGATTTTCAGATGCCACACCGATGAGATGATCGTATTGAATCTGTTCTAAAAAAGCCTGATCGCTGGCAAGCAGTGCTAATGCAATAATCTTACGAATATAGTTGCGGCTTTCTCGTGGAATATAGCTCCTATTTGGATTTGCCAAGACACTCAAATCATCACTTCCCGCTTTGCGTATCGCTTTAGACAGCCTGCCATCACCACAGTTGTACGCAATAATGGCCAAATACCATTTACCAAATTGACGATGTAACTGCGATAAATAGGTAATAGCTGCACGGGTAGATTTGAGATGGTCACGCCGTTCATCTACATACGAAGTGATGTGTAGTCCGTGTAGTTTTCCAGTTCGTGCCATAAACTGCCAAATCCCACTGGCACCATGAGAGGACGTGGAAAGTGTATCCAAACTGGATTCTGCTAAAGCTATAAATAAAAATTCACTGGGTACATCGGATTGGGAGATCAAGGAGGTGAGCATAGGGATCAAGATAGCTGCATTTTCAGGTGAGTTTGCAAAGCCATTTTGGGTGCAGTCCCGTTTTTGTGCGACATAGATATCATTCAAATAGGGATCGTTTAAAAACGATGCCGGCACATCAAAATGTTTTAATACAATAATCTTTTTTTCATCCTTTGGATTAAACTCAAAGGAATAAGCAAGAAAGTTCACTGAAAGAATAAATAATAACCAGCGCAATCAACCTCCTTGCCCTATCATGTAATATTCTAGTTCAAAGAGTATAACAGTAAGTTATTAATATTTGGTTAACCCTGTAAAAAGTCTCTTTGCATTTGTGCTTGTTAACGCTTCGATTTCATCTACAGAGAGCTCTAGTAATTCAGACATCTTTTGAGCCACCAGCTTGGTATACGCAGGTTCATTTCGCTGTCCACGGTGGGGATGAGGGGTCAAATAAGGGCCATCTGTTTCGATAAGAAGCTTTTCTTTGGGGATTTTAGGCAGAACATTCACGAGTTTTTTCGCATTTGAAAACGTCAACACTCCCCCTATTCCAAAATAAAAGCCTTCATTCGCAAGACTCAAAAGCTCATCGTCGGCATTGTAGCAATGCAAAACTCCCCCTACTTCTCCGGCACCCTCTTCGAGTAAAATCATTTTAGAATCATGGCTCGCATCGCGTATATGGATGATAAGGGGTTTTTTGACCTTTTTTGCCATGCGAATCTGTGCTCTAAACGCCTCTTCTTGACGTTTTTTCTCCAGTAGTTTATCCTCATCGCTCCCTTCAAGCCGAAAATAATCCATCCCACATTCGCCGATTGCTACACATTTAGGATGAGAGGCATAGTGTTCAAAATCCAAACCATCAAGCCCTTCCAGATCATACGGATGGACTCCAACTGCAAAAAAGATATTCTCATGTTCTTCACACAGTTCTATCGCACGGTTCAGTGTTGAGGGATGCGCTCCAGGTATAATAAACTCATTTACATCCAATGCCTTCGCACGAGCCATCACTTCTTCAAAATCTTCACGGTAACGCTCATCATCCAAGTGGACATGGGTATCAATTATCATTCTTTATTCTCCATTCGTACACGCTCAAAAAGCTCTTTGGCAAATCCGATAGCTTCGTCACTGATTCCCTCACCACTGATAATACGCGCGATCTCTTCTATACGCTGTGCATCATTGAGTTCACGTACACGACTTTCATCGTCTTTATAAATCAAAAAGTGCTGTTCACCCATGGAGGTGAGCTGAGGCTGATGCGAGATCACAAAAATCTGATAACAGCGCGCAAGATGTCGAAGGACTTTCGCCACACTCATCGACTCTTCGCCACTGAGGTTTGCATCGATCTCATCGAGCATCAACACACCGCCTTGTTCTTGCATGCTTTCAACACGAAGTGCAAGTAACGCCAAACGTAAACGATTAAACTCACCGGAACTCAGTTTCTCTAACTTCGTCCCCTCAAGACCCAAGACAACACGATCGAGACCATACGCATGATGATCGACCTTTTCGATACTCAAACTTGCAGGGCGTAAATACAACATCGTCAAATATCCATTGAGTTTTTCAAGCGAGATCTCTATTTCCTTGGAACGCATTCTTGAGAGTTCCTCGGCTAAGTTTTGCAATTCGCTCATCAGCTTTGCAATATTTTGCGTCAAATCTCCCTTGGAGTGTTCAATCGTCTCATACGACTCTAGTTCTTTGGCTTTTTGCTCACGGTATTCCAGTGCCTCTGCAATCCCGCCATAACGACGTTTTAGTTCACTGAGTTGCTCAATGCGGTCCAGTACACCCTCAACCGAAACTTCTTCAAGCTCTTCTAACTGCTCCAGCGAACTCTCAAAAACAGAACGAAGCTCATTCATCGCATCATCAAAAAAGGAGCTCTCAATCTCCAACATACTCAACGCATTGCTCACCTGCGGTTCATATCCAAACAGACCTTGCGCGGCGTGGATCGACTCTTCAATTTTTTCTTTTTTGGAAAGCTGTTTCTTGATGAGATTCAATGACTCATCTTCACCTAAAACCGGTTTGATCACATCTATTTTACCCATCTCATAGGCTGCGAATTCTTTGAGTTCAGAGAGCTTTTTTTCTTGTTCTTCGATGATTTTGAGTTCATCGGTTAGTTTTTTATACTCTAAAAATTTCGTTTTATGCTCTTCTAGCCGACTTTTATGTTCCGCATTTGAAAGAGCAATACGTTCATCCAATAAACCGATAAGAGAGACAGGGTCAAAATCACTGTAGTCTTTTAAACTCAAATGGCGCAAATGTGCTGAGCTAATCGATTCCATCGAGGATTTAGAAGTACGCTGATTGTTGATAAAGTAACTTATTTTTTCTTTTTTAACATGACGAAAAATATTGGTCGGTTCATTGTCTATCCCATATTCTTCTTCATCCATCTGCCATGAAACAGAAGACTCACATACGCTCGCATCTACACCATCCTGCCCCACTGATGCCAAAATGGAACGCATCAATATCGACTTACCACTTCCGCTTGGTCCCGTAAACACAATCAATCCCGGTTTAAACTCGAGTTCCGCTTCTTTAAATGTTAAAAATTCTTTGAGATAAAAACGCTCAATCACCGCTTAATTCCCCCAGCCCAATTTCTCTTTGAGTACTTCAAAATAGTTAAATTCTTTTCTATGTATCAAATGCGCTCCGCCATCGGCTAACTTAATATGAACCGTATCCTTATCGCTAATCTCAACCATGTCCTGCCCATCCACAATCACCAAAGCACTGGAATCAGATGTTTTAACCTCGATCTCAAAATGCCCAGGTAAAACAACAGGGCGTTGCGTCAGCGAATGAGGACAAATCGGTGTCAATGCAAACACCTGGGTAAGTGGAAACAGTACAGGCCCACCCGCAGAGAGGTTATACGCTGTCGAACCCGTCGGAGTAGAAATCACCACCCCATCACCATAATAAGTGTTGAAATTGCGTCCATCAACATAGGTTTCCAAACGGATCATTTTGGAAATAGAAGGACGTGTCAATACGATGTCATTAAACGCAACCACTTTACTCTCTCCATGCTGGGTTGTAATCGTGGCTTCCAACATAGCACGCTTATCGATTCTGTAATCCCCAGCGAGCAGATCATCGATAAAAGACTCAAGCTCTCCAAAATCCAAATCCGCTAAAAAACCCAATTTACCTGCGTGAATCCCAAGAACCGGTATCTGATACTCATACGACCGGCGTACAGCAGATATAAGCGTTCCATCTCCGCCAATAGTCACTAAAAAATCACTGTTTCTGCACATATGGTCAAACGGCTGACCCATCACATCGATCATCCCACCACTGACATGGTCAATAGAGACTTCGATACTGCGAGACTCAAAAACGCGTTTAGCCTCTAAAAACATATCTTTAAGTTCAGGTGTCGAAGGTCGTAAAACAATACCAACGCGTTTAATATTTTCTAATTTCAAATTCTTTCTCGCATATTCATTAGTTGAGTTATTATAGCCAACTTTGGATACAGAGATAAAAATCGTTACAAATTTATAACTTGTTTAAAAATATGTTTAGATATTATGTCTAAATTTTTAGATATATAATCAACCTACATGGATAATTTCCAATACTAGAGAACTGTAAAAAATAAAGCAAAAAATTAAACTGGAGATGATAAGCATGAATGCAACAACATTTTACATAGTAGGTGGAGGATTAGTATTAATCCAGTTTTGGTTTGAACTTGAATATCGAGGACATACTTATGGTTCGAAACAAAATAAAGAAGCACACAAAAAAGGTGAGAATGAAATTGAAGCAAAAAAAGACAGTAGTTTTTGGTATGGCTTAACATATAAGCTTGTTACTCTTGTCAATAAAAGAATATTAGCAAAAATAGGAGCAATTATTATTATCATAGGGTTACTTATTCAAATTATTGAATAAAAAAACGATAAAGGGGTCAGGTGATAACTATAACAATGTAATCATCGAAAATACAGGGGGCCAAGGGAAACCCCTTGGCTACACTCAATTGAGCATAGGTGCAAACATGCACATAAGTAATATCGTTACTATCAACTTATCCATAAAGAACCCCCTTCCATACGCTCTTTGGAGGACAAAAAAAAAGGCCAAGGGGTAATTAATCCCTCGACCTTTAGTCTGCCGCTCCATTGAACGTATGAAAAGTGATAGTAACAGAAAAATTATACCATAAATCAAAACTAAAGAGGAGAAACTGCTTTTCCACATTAGCATTTTGTCGCGTTATCAAACCAAAAGTTTCTAAAGGCTATAATTGCGAAAAATATAACCTAAGGACTTTGATTTGAGAAGTCATTTTTGTACTGATTTAAGTGAAGTAAACGTCGGCCAAAAGGTCGTATTGTGCGGATGGGCGAACAGCTACCGCGACCATGGTGGAATCGTATTTATCGATCTACGTGATAAAAGTGGCCTTATACAGCTCGTTTGTGATCCAACGGACAATGTCCATGCGCATAAAATTGCCAGTGAAGTACGTGATGAATTTGTACTCATAGCGCACGGACATATTCGTGCTCGTGGTGAGGGTCTAATAAATCCACGTCTCAAAACAGGTACGATCGAAGTAGTAATCGATGAACTTATTGTTGAAAATCGCAGTGAGCCAGTTCCTTTTCAAATCGGCGACAACAGTGTCGGCGAAGAGATACGTCTCAAATATCGCTATTTGGATCTTCGTAATCCGTCTATGTACAATACTTTTTTACTACGATCAAAAGCGGCGATAGCTGCTCGTAATACGCTCGACAAGCTAGGATTTCTGGAAGTTGAAACTCCTATATTGACCAAATCGACTCCTGAGGGGGCACGTGACTATCTAGTACCAAGCCGTGTCCATGAAGGTGAGTTTTACGCCCTTCCGCAATCACCACAGCTTTTCAAACAGCTTTTGATGGTGGGTGGATTTGACCGCTATTTCCAAATCGCACGATGTTTCCGTGATGAAGATTTACGTGCCGATCGTCAGCCGGAATTTACGCAAATAGACGTCGAGATGTCATTTTGTAATCAAGAAGACGTTATTCGCGTTGCTGAAGAACTCATCGTAGCGATGTTCGCATCAGCAGGTCACACAGTCACCACACCGTTCAATCGTATCAAGTTCAGCGATGCTATGGAGTGGTATGGTTCGGACAAACCTGACATGCGTTATGACCTCAAAATGGTAGACGTTATCGATATTTTTGCACGTTGTGACAATGAAATCTTTACGGGTATCGCAGCAAATCCAAAAATGAACCGTATCAAAGCACTGCGCGTACCGGGTGCTGATCTGGTCTTCTCAAAACGTGAGATGAAAAGCTTTGAGGATTACGTCCGTAAATTCGGCGCAAAAGGGCTTGGATATTTTCAGATGAAAGAAGACGGTCTCAAAGGCCCATTAGAAAAATTCTTCACCCCTGAAGACCTTCAACTCCTCGTTGATCGTACGGGTATGGAAGTGGGCGATGTCGTCTTCTTCGGTGCAGGTGATAAGACAACGGTATGGGATTATATGGGACGTTTCCGTATTTTCATTGCGGAACATGAAAAAATGAACCTGATTGACAAAGACCGTTTCGAATTTGTATGGGTTGTTGATTTCCCAATGTTTGAGATTGAAAATGGACGCGTAAAAGCTCTGCATCATCCGTTTACTATGCCTCGTGACTTAAATCATGAGCACCTTGATGATATTGAATCAATAGCATACGACATCGTTCTAAACGGTGTAGAACTTGGTGGCGGATCGATTCGTATCCATAAACAAGCGCTACAAGCAGAGATCTTCAAACTTCTAGGTATCGGCGAAGAAGAGGCTCAAGAAAAATTCGGCTTCTTACTCGATGCCCTCAAATTCGGTGCGCCACCACATGGTGGATTTGCACTTGGATTTGACCGTTTCATGATGCTGTTGTCTAAAAAAGAGAGTATCCGTGACGTTATAGCATTTCCAAAAACGCAAAAAGCATCATGTATCATGACCGATGCTCCTAATACCGTTGACATCGCTCAGTTGCGTGAACTTCATATTCGTTTACGTGAGACTGCCAAGTAATGAAGCAACTCTTTTTAATCATCGGCGCACCGGGATCAGGAAAAACCACGGATGCCCAGATTATTGCCTCACGCAACGCTGATACGATGGTTCACTATTCAACCGGTGACCTTTTAAGAGATGAAGTTGCAAGCGGTAGTGAACGTGGCAAAACCATCAATAGCTTTATTAGCAAAGGGCTTATTGTACCCATTGAAATCGCCATTCAAACCATTGTCACTGCCATCAAAAATGCCCCAAGTGATGTTGTCTTATTTGATGGCTATCCTCGAAGCCATGAGCAGATGAACGAACTCGATGCGTTTTTGATCAACGAAACATTCATTCAACTTCAAAGCGTCATTGAAGTCGTGGTGAGTGAAGAGGTAGCTCGTGATCGTGTATTGGGTCGCGCACGTGGTGCAGATGACGATGAAACAGTATTCAATAATCGTATGAAGGTCTATACAAACCCACTTAAAGATATCCAAGACTTTTATTCAGCAAAAAACTTTCTTCATAAAATCAATGGCGAGCGTGATATCGAAGTCATAGTGACTGAGATGGAAACATTTATCAAATCAAAAATTAACGGATAGGAAAAATACCATGAAAATAATTTTATTGGGTGCGCCGGGTGCCGGAAAAGGGACACAAGCACAGTTTTTGACCAAAGCTTTCGACATTCCACAAATCTCTACAGGGGATATGCTTCGTGCCGCTATCAAAGCAGGAACAGAGCTTGGTAAATTGGCAAAATCATTTATGGATTCAGGAAAACTGGTTACCGATGAGATCATCATCGGTCTGGTAAAAGACCGTATCACCCATGATGATTGTAAAAATGGTTTTTTATTGGATGGTTTTCCACGTACCGTTCCTCAAGCCGATGCACTCAAAGCAGCCGGTGTTGCAATCGATGCTGTTATTGAGATTGATGTTCCAGATTCTGAGATCGTCAAACGTATGTCAGGACGCCGAGCACATCTAGCCTCTGGCCGTACTTACCATATCCTCTACAATCCGCCTAAAATCGATGGTAAAGATGACGAAACCGGAGAAGACTTGGTTCAGCGTGATGATGATAAAGAAAATATCGTCCTTGACCGTCTTAGCGTTTACCATGAGCTCACTCAACCGCTTGTTGCCTACTATCAAGGGGTGTCTAAAGCAGATAGCTCAGTCAAATACATTCGTATTGACGGTACACAAACCATCGATGTCGTTGAAAAAGAAATCCTTTTAAAGCTCAAATGAAAACACCTCACTTTTATGCCGTCATCATTGGGTCAGAAATACTCAATGGACGTCGCGAAGACAAACACTTCCTTTACCTCAAGAATGCTTTGATGCAACGTGGGCATACCTTATTTGCCTCCTTTATCATCAAAGACGATCACACTCTAATCCACTCAACCTACACCATGGTCAAAAACGATCCCGATGCTGTTATGTTCAGCTTTGGTGGCATCGGATCCACTCCTGATGATTTAACACGCCAAATTGCTTCTGAAGTCTTCAGCGATGGAAAACTTATTGCTCATGATAAATTTCATGCCGATATCCTTGAGCGTTTTGGAGATCAGGCATTTCCCAATCGTGTACACATGGCGCAACTACCAAAAAAAGCAGAACTGCTCCCTAATGTCATCAACAATATGTCAGGATTTTATTTAGAAGATCGCTACTTTTTTATGCCTGGGTTTCCTGAGATGTCCCATCCGATGGTGGATCATATTTTGAAAATTTTTTATCCTCAAGCACCCATAACCTATCGTAAAACACTCATTGCCCAAACCAGTGAAAACACCCTGGTGCATATTATGGAAAAAATCGATCCTGATGTGGATTTTTCTTCCCTTCCAATGTTAAATGGCGGACATCCATCCGTAGAAATATCCGTTGCATCCCAAAATGAATCACTATGTACGCAAAGTTTTGCATTATTTATTGATGAATTAAACGCAAACTCAGTACTTTATACCATTACTTAGGCATTTTTTTAATATTTTTTTAATAATGACGATCTACTCTTAAGATTTTATAGTTCAGCAGTGATTATAAATGTATATCTGGAGAGAAAGATGTTAAATTATTTACTCATCGCATTGGTCATCATCATAATCGCCTACATAGGTTATCGACGTTATTTTTTCCAAAAGCCCAAAACAGACCGCCCGTCAAAACCTCATTTTACCTTGAAAATAGAGCACGAATAGTTCTATTTTCATAAGATAACCGTCTAATAGACTGCCTTCAACACAGTACGAGGGGTTTATGCTAAAATTCCATATTAATATCAACACAAGTGAGAAAATATGGAAACTTTAGAAACAGAATCCGCGTTCAAAGCTAGCGTTCAAGAGATACAAAACAGTTCAGGGTATAAAAATCCATTGGGATTTGGAATTTGTCGTGTTGATTTTGGTCAATTAGACTCAAGTAGAATTCTTCAAGCAACTTATCCATTCATGAATTGGAACGAAAACTTTGGCAGTGCCGCTGTTTTTATTAAAAATGCACAAGAGCAAGGGCACAGTATTGACTTTAATGCCGACGAAGTCATTATCCCTGTAAATCTAAAGTTTTTAGAAGGATGCCTAAATGCCTTCACCCCTTATGCTGATGAAGCATACGGTGATGCTCATAAAAACATTCAAGTCATTTCTGCTTTATACAATCACATCAAAGAAAATGGAATGCGTGACGAAGAATTTCGTTTAGTATTGATTTTTAATGATGCTCCTTGTAAAAGTGTTGAAGCTACGTATCTTAAACTTTACGCACTTTCTACAGGAAAAGCGGGTTTACGTACATTAAACCTCAATGGAGCATTTGGGGCATTGCACAATGTTGCATGGTCTGATGGACAACCAATCGAACTAGAATGGCTACGTGAAAATGAGATTGAACTCAAGATTTCCAATCAATACCCGAAAATCGATTTTGTGGATAAATTTCCTCGTTTCCTTCAACACATTATCCCAGCCGATAATACTCGTATCTTAGACGATTCACGAGTCCGTTTTGGAGCACAACTTCATGCAGGAACCACGATCATGCCAGGTGCTAGTTATGTCAACTTTAATGCAGGTACAACGGGTTCTAGTATGGTAGAGGGACGCATATCAAGTTCTGCTATCGTGGGAGATGGTTCTGATGTTGGAGGCGGTGCGTCTATTCTAGGTGTACTCAGCGGTACCGATGGCAATCCTATCACTATTGGTAAGAACACCCTGCTAGGGGCGAATAGCGTTTGCGGAATCCCTCTTGGTGATGGCTGTATTATTGATGCAGGTATTGCCATCTTAGCAGGTACAAAGATCCAAATATCTCCCGATCAGCTTGCGCTTATCAAAGCAGCCAATCCTGCACAATCTCTAAAAGACTCTACTGTGTTTAAAGGCTCTGAACTTGCAGGGTACAATGGCATCCATTTCCGTCAAGATTCACAAAATGGAGCAGTCATTGCTCGACGTTCTACTCGTGAAGTAAAACTAAACGCTGATTTACATTAAATCGGTTTTCTCTACAACTCTTAAGGTTGTGGGGCATATACTATTCATAATTTAACAAAGGAGTATCGTGATGATAAGTTCAAATGTATCTTCCATTCTCTCTCATCAAACGTACATGAACAATGACGCGGCAAATGTGGCAAATGTTAATACAGATCGCTACGTTCCACAAAATACTATTATTAAAGAAGCTGACAAAGGTACGACTGAAGCTGTAACTACCAAAGCTACTGATAATGGCAGTGAAAAATCACAAACCAATCTGGTCAAAGAAATTACGGATCAAATAACGATTGAAAATGTAACTGCAGCAAACGTACAAGCGATTAAAACACAAGACACCATGCTCGGTTCTCTCTTGGATCTTAAAGCTTAGAAAGTTTACCTTTTTGTTTTGCACGTACAAGGCTCACGGGAGTATGAGTAATAATATTCATACTTACTAGTTTACTCAACAACATATTATTAGAATCAAAATTTTCAACTTCTTGCCCTAGTTGGAGTGTTGTAATAGCGGCCTTTCCAATAATAACTCTTCCCTTCTTACCACTAGCATCAATAGTACGGATTCCCCAGATATTGTGCATCACCATCACATTGCCTTCATACGTCCCAATATAAAGAAGCACATGTCCTTTTTTGTACAAGATTGTTTCAAAAGGGACTCCTTTCTCTTTGATTAAGGCGAGTTTTTGAGTATTATCCAATCCATTAAAAAAAATAACTTCTCCTTTTTTAGCTTGAGAGGCTGAATTACGAGGAAGCCAAATACCAAACGGTGTGAAAAGATCTCGAATCATAGACGAACAGTCACGCTCCTCAAACATCCCTCCCCATCCGTAGGTATTACGCAGCATATTTGAGCCTATTGTAATTAAGTCCTCTTTATTCAGTAAGTGAAACCCTAAATGTGCAGACTCTTTTGGAACATACATATGTTCTAGTATTCCATCACTATTTACAAATAGAACCTTAAAATTATCCTGCATCTCTTCAATAAGAGGTAAAACCATACCAATACGAGAATAGGCAATAAATTGATGCGATTCATCGTATAAGGGAATTCTATCTTGTGTGATACATACTTTCTTTTTCTCTTTCATCAATGCAATCTGCTCTGGCTTAATAACCGCGACCCCATCACTTTCAACCCATCCAGACGCATTGTTCGTAAAAACATACGCCCAAGAGCCATCTTTGGAATAGTGAGAAATAAAAATAGGTTCATTAAATGCTACACTGCTGTTTTGCAGTAAATCAAAAGGATAGCCCTCCCCAGGTAAGGCTGGATTTTTGTACAATGGTTTTTGTGTTGGAAATACACGCATGTTCATCCACTTCGTCGTAACTGCTGGCGCATTGACCGTTGAAAAAGCGTCGTAATTACTCTGAACAACCAGTTCAGGTATCCATGAAGGATCAACACGCATAAGATTGCTTCCATAGCCCCCGGTAAATGCAGTAACTGGCCATTTAGCCTCTTTTGCACATATAGGAGCTGCTGCATACATCCATGGTGAATAGTAGCGCTCTTCAAAATGTTTTTGTACTTCAAGTGCTGTTTCTTGGTTTGTAAAATTAGTGTCCAAATAGGGGGCAAGTACTTGTGGGAAATAGTCTAAATCATTTACTTTTTTAATTATAGTAGGAAGATCATCCGTATCAATCTCTTGTGGCAATGCAGTCTCATACGTTTCATCAGAGCCGTTAAGATCGTTACACACAGGGGCAAAAGACTTTACCCCTAAATCATGAGCGCTGAGTTTAGGATGCACTTGAGTACATCCATGCAAAAAAATCAAGATTCCAAAAATGGATACACGGTACATTACATTTTGCATTGCTTCACTTTACGCCTCAATAGATTTATTCAACACCACCAAAACGCCCGACAACACGGCCAATGATCTCCACTTCATTACGCTGTGCTACATAGGTTGGGTAGTCTTTATTATCTGAAATAATATCGAGTTTACCATCAATTCTCACTTGTACTCTTTTGATAAATAAACCATATTCTGTTCGTATTGTAAAGACACCACCTCGGCTTACTTCTTTTTTAGCTCTATTGATAAATACAATATCGTTGTAACTAAACGATGGTTCCATAGAATCACCCGAAACATTGATCGCTTCTATATTACGTAATTCCTTCTCACCTCCCAGTGACATCACAAAATTCTCTTCTAACATTAAGGGTTCAAAATCCAGCTCTTCATTTTCAGCGCCTCCACCAGCAGAGGCACTGACCGAAGAGAAATACCGTACCATATAAAAGCGATTAGTCGGTTCAATCAAACTTTCTGGAGATTGATTGTAAAGCATCCAATTTATGGCAATAGAACGTTTAGCACAAAAATCCAACAACTCATTAAAAGGAATTTTATTACGCTTCTTCATGGTTGCAAAATTCATCTGACTGATCTCTAAAAGCTCCGCTACGTCTTTATCAAATACTTTTTTTTCTGGAAACTCACCTGAAACAATATCTTTTATCGTTTCAACAATTTCAAAAAAACTTTTCATCTCCCACCTCCTAATACATATTGATAGTGATATTGTATGTATTATGACATTAATTTCAATAAATATGTCAATTTGTCATATAAATTATCATTTAGCAATTAATTTATTACTATTTGTCAAATCAATAAAAAAAGCAAATAGGAGTACCTAATGGCACACGTAATTAACACAGCAAATACACTTATGGAACGATTTGAAGAAAAAATGGAAGCTTGGGCAAAAAAAATATTTTAATTAAGGGTAGAATCATCTTTGTCAAATTGATCAATCCGTGAGAGATGATACCCTCTAAAAATATAAATCAAAAAGAGAATAAATCCGATCACCATCATCGTATCAAAGATTTGGGCGATCACATCAGTTCCTTATATCCTACAAAATTTTGTTTGATTGCTTCATAGAGTATGATCCCCGTACAAATAGCAAGATTAAGACTTCGTCCCTCTTTAGTCATAGGTATGGTCATGCATTGTTGCGGAAACTTCGCCAATAAATCAGCAGGTAATCCAGCCGTCTCACTGCCAAAAAAGAGGTAATCATCTTCTTGAAATTCAAATTCAAAATAAGGCTTATCTGTCTTGGTGGTGCCATAAAAAAAACGGTCATGTTGTTGAACTGAATCAAAAAACTCTTCCAAATTTTCCCATACTTTTAAATCAAGTTTATGCCAATAGTCCAGTCCAGATCTTCGAACGGCTTTTTCACTTATGTCAAACCCAAGTGGCTTAATAAGATGCAGTGTCGCACCCGTATTGACACATAAGCGCCCTATGGCACCTGTGTTATTAGGAATTTGTGGATGTACAAGAACAATATTAAACATGATTAAAAAATAACCGTCTTGTTAGCATGTACAAAAATACGGTCCTCCAATACAAGCTTCAATGCTTTTGATAATACAATTTTTTCAACGTCTTTACCCGAGCGCTGCATGTCTTCCCAACCATAGGCATGATCAATATGAATAACATCTTGCGCAATAATAGGCCCCTCATCAAGATTATTATTAACAAAATGAGCCGTTGCTCCAATAATCTTAACCCCACGCTCATACGCTTGTTTATACGGGTTTGCACCAATAAATGCCGGGAGAAAGGAGTGGTGAATATTAATGATTCTATCTTCATAAGCTTCAACAAACCGAGATGTTAAGATTCGCATGTATTTTGCTAAAACGATATAATCAAGCTCTCCAAATGAAGCTAAACATTCTAATACTTTCTTCTCATGATTTTCACGATCCAGATCAACATGTGAAACGCAATAAAAAGGGATATCAAATTTTGAGACTAATGGTTCAAGAAGATTATAGTTCGATACCACCGCTACAATCTCGGCATCTAATTCACCGGCCTCATAACGTATTAAAATATCCCCCAATGCATGAGACTCTTTTGTTGCCATCAATACAATACGCTTTTTACGCGGTGCTATCACGTCTAAAATCGTATCTTTAGGTAGAACCTTGGCAATTTCTTGCTTTAGATCTTGGGCATCAAGATCACCGGCAACAACACTGCGCATGAAAAACTTATTATGGACTTTGTCTACGAATTCATGATTGGAAATAATATTGAGATTACGATGATAAAAAATACTGGAGACTTTATAGACAAGTCCTTTTTCATCATTACACTGGATTAATATACGATACTGCTCTTTCATTGCAATACTCATTAACGTATCGAATCCAATCGATTATCGATGGTGGCTAATAGATATTCAAAAAAATTCAATGTCAAATCTACCTTGGCCTCGATGTTGACATTGTTAGGCGATTGAAATCCTTCAAACAACACCAATAGACGCTCTCGAATTCCCTCAAGCATCCGTACTTCATCATCTGATCCTACAGCAGTAGTTTCACCCGCTAAGACATCCGCAAATGAACTACTGGCAGGCTCTTCTGCTTTAACTGGTTCAGTTGTTTCTACAACCATCGTGGTATCAGATTGAAGCTGTGCTACTGCATCAGTGACAACGATATCATCAAGCTCTGCTAACGTTGATAAAATAACATCTTTTAGTTCCATGCGCGCAATAGCCACCTTTCAAACTGAATAAACTCTGCTTTTTCGTCCATTTGAACAAAAAAGGTCTTCATCTCATTGTTAACGCCCAAAAACTTTTTTCGCATACCTGAAAGCCGTCGTATGGCTATTTTGGCATCACCGTTTCCGGGATCTTTTTTTAATATTTCTTTGTAAATCTCCAATGCCTCTTCTTTGAGACCTTGAAGTTCATAAATATTAGCGAGGGTTAGAGTTTGCATTTAGCCGCAAAATCAGCGATGATAGAACCCATTTCGCTAGTAGTACAGATCTTTTTTGCATCAAATGCTGCGAGATCTTTGGTACGGTAACCAAGAGAGAGGGCTTGCTTGATAGCATAATCAATACGATCTGCCGCTTTGTTCTCACCCAGTGCGAAACGCAGCATCATAGATGCACTTGCAATCGTAGCGATAGGATTAGCAATTCCCTGTCCTGCAATATCCGGAGCTGACCCATGAATTGGCTCATAGACCCCAATTTTTGCACCCACAGAGGCAGATGGGAGTAAACCGATTGAACCTGATAGCATACTTGCTTCATCGCTCAAAATATCACCAAAAATATTCCCTGTCAAAATGACATCAAACTGTTTTGGGTCACGGATGAGTTGCATTGCTGCATTGTCAACGTACATATGGCTGAGTTGCACTTCTGGATATTCCTTCGCCACTTCGATCACTACTTCACGCCAAAGTTGGCTTACATCAAGAACATTTGCTTTATCCACTGAGCACACTTTTTTACTACGTTCCATAGCGATTTTAAAAGCGACATGTGCAATACGGATGACTTCATCACGAGTATACACCATGGTATTCCAACCCTTGTTCTCATCACGCCCTTTTGGTTCACCAAAATAGATTCCGCCGATAAGCTCACGCACAACCATCAAATCAACACCTTTGACGATTTCTGGCTTCAATGAACTCGCATTGATAAGTTCGTCATAAACACTCGCAGGACGAAGGTTTGCAAATACGCCCAGTTCTTTACGAAAACGTAGCAGTCCGCTCTCTGGACGTTTTTCTCTAGGGAGTGTGTCCCATTTTTCTCCACCGATCGCACCAAATAACACCGCATCACTGGCGAAAGCCGCATCAATTGTCTCTTGTGGCAATGGATCACCCGTAACATCATAGGCACATCCGCCCATCAATGCTTCACGATAATTAAATGCAATATTCTCATCCAATGCTACAGCATCAAGGACTTTGACCGCTTCATCAATAATTTCAGGACCAATTCCGTCGCCTTTAATCAGTGCAATATTATACGTTTTCATTCGATTACTTTCCTTGCGCTGCAATTTCAGTTGCAGCATAGTTCATGAGTCCGCCAGCAGCGATAAGCTCTTGCATAAACGGAGGAATTGGGATGAAATTATAGACTTTTCCCGTTGTTTTATTGGTAATCGTTCCAGCATCCATATCGATACTGACTACTTCACCTTCTTTGATCTCGGTACTTTCGGTTAACTCAAAAATAGGCAATCCCATGTTAAAAGCATTACGGTAAAAAATACGGGCAAAGGTAGGTGCGATAACCGCCGCAACACCGGCAGCTTTTAGTGCGATAGGAGCGTGTTCACGAGATGAACCACAGCCGAAGTTATCCCCAGCAACGATAATGTCACCTGGAGTCAGTTTTCCCACAAAAGTAGGATCGGCATCTTCCATAACGTGTTTTGCGAGTTCTATTGGGTTTGAAGTGCTGAGATAACGGGCAGCGATAATCAGATCGGTATCGACATCTTTACCGAAATTCCAAACTTTACCTTCCATTTTTTGCATAATGTATCCTAGTGTTCTAAATTGTAGTGATTATAGCGAAGATGAGTTGAAAGAGTTTTAAATGTACCGTATGAATTAAGCGAAAATATCGCTTAATTCAGGGTGTTTTTCTTGGTATTTGACAACGTATGAACATTCAGCCACGGCTTTTTTCCCGCACGCTTGTATCTGATCAAGTACATCTTTTAACAAAATACCTGCAAGACCTTTTCCAGCCAGTGCATCAGGAACAATCGTGTGAGTAAGGTGCATATTACCATCTTGGTCATCATAAGTGATATACGCGATATGTCCATCGATATGGTATTCATATTTACATTCTGGTTCATTGTGTATAAGTGTGTAAGACATCGTTTTTTCCTTTATCATCAAAAGAGGGATTAGAGTAGCGGACTATTCTTTTAGAGAGGTATTTTAACATAAAATACACTAGAGACTAAAAAATAGTCAACTTAAGTCGAAAACGTTGGTAAGGCTATTAACGTTTCAAGCTGTTGGTAGTTGCAAGCATTTCATCACTGGTTGTGATAACTTTTGAGTTAGCATCATAGGCGCGTTGTCCTGTGATCAGATCCGTGAGTTCGACTACGAGCTGTACGTTTGATAGCTCTACAAAGCCTTGACGTATATTTCCAAGACCATTGTCACCAGGAGTTCCCTCGACTGGTTGACCAGAAGCATCCGTTTCAACAAAGAGATTATCTCCCATAGCATGCAAACCTGCTGGATTGATGAAGTTGGTCAATGAAATCTGTCCTACTTGCGTTGCTTGTGCCTGCCCTGCTTGAGTAACACTGACGATACCGTCCGTACCGATACTGATATTGGTCGAATCTTCAGGGATAACGACCTCAGGGATAACGGTGTATCCATCTGAATTTACCAAAGTCCCATTTTGATCGATTTTCAATGACCCGTTACGTGTGTACACTTCCGTACCGTTTGGAAGCTGTAGTTTCAAGAACCCTTTCCCTGTGATCGCTAAATCCAAAGAGTTATCCGTTTGCTTGAGACTTCCTTCTGAGAAGATTTTATTGATCGCTGTTGGTCGAACCCCTAAACCTACTTCGATACCTGTCGGAGATTGGGTAGTATCACTTGTAGAAGTTCCTGCATAGGTCATGACCTTGTACATCAAATCCGCAAACTCCGCACGTGATTTTTTATACCCCATCGTGTTAACGTTGGCAATATTATTCGCAGTCGTATCAATTTGTGTTTGCATTGCCAGCATGCCCGTAGAGCTGGTATAGAGTGATTGCATCATTGTGTTATCTCCTTAGATTATCGTCGTGTACTAGCGATTTTTTCAATCGCATCACGGTTTAGATCGTTCATTTGTGAATCCATCGCTTTTTGATACATTCCTACCAATCGGTTTGCTTCTACAAGCGCAATCATCTCATTGACCGCATTAACATTACTTTTTTCTACGTATCCTTGCATAACACCGCCACTTTGTGCAATAGGTGTTAACGGATCAGCTGCATCAGGTGCATACAGGTTATCTCCCTCTTTGGTTAGCATACGAAGATTTTGAGGATGAACGATTAATAAGCTTCTTCCCGCAACCATTTGTGTTGATCCCGGTACATTCGTAGCGAATTGACCATTTTTATCCAAAGTAATGACACTGTCTCCTGGATTGAACGTAATCTCTTTTCGATCAGCACCCATGACTTCATACCCTTGCTTATTAACCAATTTTCCATCTTGATTCATAGTGAATGAACCATCTCGCGTCAAACGAACCCCTTGAGGTGTATTAACTGCAAAGAACTCACCTTCCTTATTTAAAGCAATATCAAATGTATTACTTGTCTGTTGCAATGTCCCAAGAGAAAAGTCCGTATAGGCATCGCTGATCTGCGGAACACGAGAAAGTGAGCGATTAAAATATTGAGCCGCTTCTTGGGTATGATTTTTAATCGGAAGCTCATCCCTGGCTTCTTTATATAAACGGGCAAAATCACCTGTAATGAGTTGCTCTTTTTTATAACCGGCTGTATTGACATTGGCTAAATTGGCTGCAATGGTATCCATTCGATTAAATTGAGCAACCATTCCACCCGTAGCTGCATAATATCCCGTTTGCATTTCTAGTCCTTGAAATGATATTAGAACAAGTAAGCAAAGGGCATTCCAAGTTTTATACATCAATGACTTTCACAATTAAGATAGTTAATTTAATATTATTTCGGTATAATCCTATTCTTTTTATAACCGCAAGGGAGCCTTCTACATAATGAGCGTCAAAGACTTAAACAAACACATCGAAACACTATTTACGGAACATAAATCCAAAAATTGTCTTACCTATGAGGCCATTGTAGAGGCGTTTGACAAACAACCGACCCTCGCACAAGCTAAAAATATTTTAAAATTGGCAGAGAAATATAAAACTTGTCTTTTTACTTCTTCAGAACATGCGAAGATTCTTAATCAGCAAGAAGCCGATGCAAAACGTGCAGCTCAGATTAAATACATCGAAGAAGCAAGTACCGATCAATTTGATATTCTAAAGCAACATGAGCTTCTAGAATGGTCACGATCGGATTCTCCGGTACGTATGTATTTACGTGAAATGGGACAAATCCCCCTTTTGACCAAAGAAGAAGAAGTAGAGATTTCTAAACGTATGGAAAAGGGTGAAGAGATCATTATTGATGCTATTTGTTCTGTCCCATACCTTATTGAATTTATCCTAGACTACAAAGATCCCCTTATCAATCGTGAAAGACGCGTTAAAGAACTTTTTAAAAGTTTTGAAGACGATGCCGAAGAAGATTCTTCTTCTGATGATGATTCGGACGATTCAGATGATGAAGAGACCAATGAAAAGGCCCCTTCTGCTAAAGATAAAAAACGTATTGAAAAAGTTATCACTTCGTTTAAAGCACTTGAAAAAGCAAAAAAAGACTGGGCAAAAGCAACTGAAAAAATGCTTGATGAGCGTCCCCTTGAAGAAATGGATGCGGATTACGTCTTCTTCTTTCTAAATGTCAGTTTCAAGAAAAAAACACTCAAAGATGCACTCATGGATTTGGGGCCAACCTCAAAACTCATCAACGAGCTTGTTCGTTCTATGGAAACAGCACTGCGCAGTGATGAAGGGTTTGATCGTGAGCTTAAGCGACTCGAATACAAACTCCCATTGTTCAATGACCTACTGAAAAAAAATCACGTTGTCATTGTTAACAAAATCACCGAACTGACCAAAGAAGAAATTGCTGCCAAAGTTCCCGAAGCTACTATGGTTAGTACCTATATGGAAATCAAAAAACTGATCCAAACCAAAGAAGCCTCCAAGGGTGGCTTTGATATGGAGCCGGAAAAACTGGCTGATATTTTGGAGCAAATCAAGCGCGGGAAAAATATTTCTGAGACGTCAAAAACCCGTATGGCGAAAAGTAACCTGCGTCTTGTTGTTTCTATCGCAAAACGTTATACCAATCGTGGTCTTCCATTCCTGGATTTGATCCAAGAAGGAAACATCGGATTGATGAAAGCGGTTGATAAGTTTGAATACCAAAAAGGGTATAAATTTTCAACGTACGCCACATGGTGGATTCGTCAAGCAATCAGCCGTGCTATCGCCGATCAAGCACGTACTATTCGTATCCCGATTCACATGATCGAAACCATTAACCGTATCAATAAGATCATGCGTAAGCATCTCCAAGAGCATGGTAAAGAGCCGGATGTTGAAACCATCGCTGAAGAAGTCGGTCTATCGGTTGAGAAAGTTAAAAACGTCATCAAAATCACCAAAGAGCCGATCTCACTCGAAGCTCCTATCGGTAATGAAGAAGATGGACGTTTTGGAGACTTTATCGAAGATAAAATGTCACTCTCTCCATCCGACGCTGTTTTGAAAGATGACCTAAAAGTTCAGATAGAAGGTGTTCTTGAACAGCTCAACGAACGTGAAAAAGCGGTTATCAAGATGCGTTTTGGGATTATGGACGATGAAAGTGACCGTACTCTAGAAGAGATAGGAAAAGAACTCAATGTTACACGTGAGCGTGTTCGTCAAATTGAAAGCAGTGCGATTAAAAAGCTTAAACACCCAAAAGTGGGTCGTAAATTGAAAAACTACATCGAAGACTAATGACATTCGATCAACAATGGATTGAGTACGATTTCAATCCATTCATACTATTTAACGCAAGTGGCAAAATCATCTCACTCAATACAGAAGCTCAATATTTACTTGGAGCTGCTGATTCTTCCGTAATCTATAAAATTGCCATGGCCAATGCCAGTGCAACCTTTGGATTCAAAACGACCTTTATGGATCTCGAATTCGGCCGTTTCAAATTTTTTGGTATCACAATTGGATACGAAGATGAAGAACAAATAGGTATTCGCCTCTATCAACTCCCCTCTTTTCAATTTACCAAACAAAAACCCCAAGGAAATCTAGTCAATATCTATACGCTTATTGACCTATGTATTAGTTCAAACTCTATTGGTTCACCTGTTAAGTACCTCAAAGACCTCGATCCATCTATCCCAGAAATACGTTTACATGCAGAGATCTTCATCAAACTGCTCAATAAGACCTATCTAGCATTTAATGACAATGAAACAGTACTTACCCGCCTCTTTTTCAGAATAGGTGAACATATAAAGTATGAAGGTCAGAAATACTCACTTTTTGCTATTGAATTCTCTGCTCAAAATATGAATCGTAAATATTCATCAGAGCTTATCCGTTTGGCAGAAGAAAACAATCTTTATTGTGATGTTAGAGAGTCAAAAGTCACGATCAATATTCCTATGATTACCAAATAACTAATTCATAAACGCTCGAACCGCTTCAAAAATTTGTTCATTGTATTTGGAATTAAGAATGACATGTTCTTTTGCCTCTATTATGACTTTAGTTTTCTTCTCACTTTTAATCCTGTCATAAATTATGTCAGCCCCTTTAGGATTGACTACCGGATCTTTGTCACCTTGAATAATCAATGTTTTGGTTGTGATATTTTTGAGTAATGGATACGCATGATCAATGAGTTTTTTGAGTTCCATAATTGAACGTATATGGTGTTCACTGTAATTGATATCAGGATTTTCAGGCGGGTCTTGTATGTACTCAATTTTGGAATTTACCATCGAAAGCCAGCTACCAATAACGCCCATGGTTGAGAGTAAATAATTAAAACGCATGTCATCAAATTTAATAGCGGTATTAATACAAATCAGTCCATCAACTTTGTGCTGTTTTGATGCTGCTGCTATTAGTGCCAGAACCCCTCCTGCTGAAAATCCACATAAATACAGTCGTCGGCTAATCAATCTCATCGCCGCAAAACCGCGATTAAAACTATCGATCCAATGAATATACGAGCTCCCTTTTAAGTCTTCTGGAACCGTACCATGCCCTTCCATACGTATGCAATATACATTGACCCCTAAGGAGTGTACAAAGTGCGCTAATTCTTCCATCTCTTTAGGTGCCGCTTTATACCCATGAGACATGACCATCCCAATCTCATTATGCGGGTTATACAGTATAAATGGTCTCCCAATCTCTTTTGGCTTGCTGTGTATAATGGAATAGTAGTGTTGGTATGAATAATCAAAGCGTCTTAAATCCTGTTCAAATATCCCATCAAAAACACTTTTACCTACTTCATCCAGTGACCGCTTGACCGTATCATGTAAAAGACTCTTTAAATCTCCAAAAAGAGCCACTTCATTGAGCACTACACGCAGTGTATTTTTAAGCCTTACAGTAGCAAATGTATGTTCATTTGCAAGCGCCTCTTTATCAATACGATAACTACCATCATCAAGAGGTATTAGAATTTTTTGTGCACATGCTAACGCTAAAACAGTATCAAACATCTCATAGGGTTCATCAATGAGCAGTTTGAAAAAATCACGGTGCAGCATACCATGTGTTTTATGTACTTTTAAACAAAGAATTTCTTTGACTGAAAGAAAAATGACTGCTCTTAAGTGGCTTAAACGTAAGGTTTCGGTGGGATAACTTTCCAAGGCTAAAGCGAAGATATGATCAAAATTAATAAGCGTATTTTTATAGACTTTATCCATGACTAATGTAGTGAGTTGATGGCGGCTATAGTCAATAATTGCATCATGATCACTTTTGGTATTGCCCATAATATTCAATGCTGTACGTGCAGTATGTATCTGTTTCTCGATACTAATAGGAGCATCCAGATGAATGTGCATATGGGCATTCACCAAAAGGTTTCCCTCAACCTCTAGCTCTTCTAAAAAGGTTTCATTTTTTATCTCTAAAATCGAACCGGCCATCTGCGTAAACATATTTTTACCTATACGCATCGGAAAATAATTAATCGTTACCGGTACGATTTGTGTTCCGATATAGGAGGTCATCTCACCTTCTTTAAGACCGTATTTTTTCCTAAATGCGTTAACAGCATCCTCGTTTCCTTCTTTTTTTGCAAGACGGTATGCTTGTTTCTCCAACTCACATTTGAGTGCTAATACGGCTGATCCAGTTGGCATAGGGTGAGGACCGTGAGCATCGTGTATCATAAATTCTTTACCGCTAATAGTTACTTTTTTATTTTTGAGCATACTCCCCTCAGGATAAATAAGCCAACTATTTTTTCCCTTTATCAGGTCAGCTAAAATAATAGTATCACGATTAGTATCTTTGGTTGATATTGTCCCTAGTGATTCCAGATACTCTTTTAACTTTGGCTGGAATAATCCGGAATCCGCTAATGATCGGACTTTGATATTCAGCTTTTGATACAAAAAACTGGGGATTAAAAACGTTTCAACCCTCGTAAAGTGGTTGGCACAAAAAAGTATCGGTTTAGTGAGATCCACATCGGGATGCACACTGATTGTAATACTCGAATCAAGAAGATGCCTGACATATTTGATGAGCTGATGAGTGGAACCAAAAGAGATCCCTTTTAATAACAGTTCTTGTCTAGGAGTCATCACTAATCTCTTACAAAAGTACTTACATCATAACTATCCACTTGAATAGCTTCTTGTTTCAGAAGATAGGCTTTTTTCAATGTACTGCCTTCTGCTTTGGATATGACCGATTTTTTAACAGCTTCTTCAATAAGAAGGTCAAACGGTGCCTTTGGTAAAGCGTGTGCCCGTATCGCTTTTTTCATTTTTCCGACAATAGGTTTAGCCTCATTATGCAGTTTAAATGCCTCTTCGAGCAGTGCAAGCTGTTTACCTACATAGACATCTTTGGTGAGTGCATCGCGTTTCTCATCCTGCGTTAATATTATGGTCGCCAAACGATGTAATTGCTGATCATTAGCAGGTCTTCCCATACGGTTTAAACGCATGTAAAAGCGCAAAGGGGCGAATAATATTCCAGAAAAAAGATTATGGGCAATATCGTCGTATGCTTTTTGGATATTGCTTAGCGCGTGATCTCCGACATATTTCATAAAAACTTCACTGTCTTTTGAATAGCCTTCCTCTTTGTAACGACGCATCGTAGCCATCAATAAATAACTGTAGGACATAACATCCCCAAAACGCGCCGAAATCATTTCACGCTGTTTGAGTGATCCACCAAACAAGCCCATAATCAAATCAGTCATGAAAGAGAATGTTGCCGAGGTCCACATCAATTTACGTTCATAATTTCGCGCCACACCGCTTGATTTTGGCAGATAGATATACCCGCGTGTTACACTAAGCAGTATCATACGAACCATATTTCCTAACGCAAAACCGATGTGAGCGAAAAAGTTGACATCAAATGCTTTTGCGTCATTACTACCAAGCGCTTCGATCTCTTTATACGCAAACGGATGACAACGAATCACCCCTTGGCCAAATTGAATCAACGTACGGGTCATGATGTTTGCACCCTCAACCGTTATTGCAATAGGAGCACCCATATAGGCATGACCTATGAGGTTACGCTCGCCCAAGCTGATTCCTGCTCCACCCACAATATCCATCGCATCATTGATCGTTTTACGAAACAGTTCCGTCGAATGATATTTCATCACGGCATTAATAACCGAAGGTTTTTTACCCTCATCAATCGCTCCGATGGTGAAAATACGCGCTGCATCCATCATATAGGTCATTGCTGCCATATGACCCAAAACAGATTCAATCCCCTCGAAATTACCGATACTCGTACCAAACTGCTCACGCACCGTTGCATAGGCTCCACACACTTTGGTACTGAGTTTAATCCCACCCGTACACGTCGAGGGAAGAGAGATACCGCGTCCAACCGCAAGCGATTCCATCAGCATCATCCAGCCCTGCCCGATTCCATCCATACCGCCAATAACATCATCAATACCTATGATGACATCCATTCCTTGAAGAGGTGAGTTGACAAACGGTATTCCCAACGGATTATGTCGTCGTCCCTGCACTACTCCCTCAAGACTTGATTTAACCAAGGCACAGGTAATTCCTAGATCAGACTCTTTTCCTAAAATACCATCAGGATCTCTGAGGGTAAATGCCAAACCGATCAAACTCGCAATCGCACCAAGGGTAATATAGCGTTTCTCAAAATTTAAGCGGATTTTAGGGACGCCGTTGTCGTTAAAGACGATTCCGTACGCACGAATCGATGTCGCATCCGAACCCGCAAGCGGCTCCGTCAATGCAAAACACGGTACATCCGTACCATTTGCCAAACGTGGAAGGTAGTAATCACGCTGAGCTTGCGTTCCATAATGCAAAAGCAGTTCTGCAGGCCCAAGAGAATTAGGAACCATAGTCGTAATCGCCAAAGCTTGTGAATGGGTTGCCAATTTTTGAATAACCGCAGAATGACCCAGTGCTGAAAATCCAAGTCCGCCGTATTGTTTTGGAATAATCATCCCAAGAAAATGGTTATCTTTGAGATACTGCCATACTTGCGGTGAGAGATCACGACGTTCAGACGTCTCGTAATCATTGGTCATACGGCATACTTCATCGACTTCTTTATTTAAAAAAGCATTTTCCTCTGCAGTTAGCGTTGGATACGAATCGCTCAGTATCGTTGTAAAATTCGGTCTACCCGAGAAGATTTCTCCATCCATCCATACGGTACCCGCACGAAGAGCAATTTTCTCTGTTTGCGAGATTGAGGGCATCAATTTTAAACGTGCAATCAAGGCCATAAGAGGTTTAGAGATCAACGCGGTTCGAATTGGCTCAATGAGTAATAGTATATTGATGGTCAAATAAACGGCTATTCCCATCTTATCCGGACAGCCCAAATAGACAAATACCGCCAAAACCGGCGACCAAATTATAAACTTAACGCGGTTATACCATAATATAAGCAGCAATACTGCCAATGCATACAGATAATAATTCATTTGATTCCCTTGTAAAATGTTGAACCCTTATGTGCGAGTTCTTGCAGTAAAGGTGCGGGTTCAAAACGCATTCCGTATTTATCACGTAATCGTAATAATGCATGTAAAATCTTTTCTAAACCATACGTATCCGCATATTTGAGTAACCCTCCTCTAAATGGTGGAAAGCCTGTACCCATAATCATCGCAACGTCCAAATGCTGCGCATTTTTGACAATTCCTTCTTGAAGACAATACGCCGCTTCATTTACCATTATCAACATTGCGCGATCCATAACTTCTTCGTCACTCAAATGTACTTTACTCAACTGAAGCGCTTGTATGTCTGGATTTAAGGTTTTCTTTTTTCCATCGTGTATGTAAAAACCACGTTTTGCTTTTTTACCTAAAAGGTGCAGCTCATTGTACGCACGATCCAAAAGATTTGAAACCTCCATACGTTCTCCATACCCTTGATGTAAAACACTGGCTACTTTATAACCCACATCCAAACCAACTGTATCGGCAAGGACAAATGGCCCCATAGGCATTCCAAATGCTTCGATGAGTGTATCAATACGCTCTACACCCTCCCCTTGATGTACCATCTTGGCACATTCATTGATGTACGGTAATAAAATACGATTGACCAAAAAGCCTGGGCAATCATTGACAACTATCGGTGTTTTACCTGCTTTTTTTGCCAAACTAACGATGGTAGCAATGACTTCAGGTTTGGTATCTTTGGAAGGAATGATCTCCACAAGAGGCATCTGTTCAACAGGATTAAAAAAGTGCATACCGATAAAACGCTCAGGATGTTGCATGTCCGATGATAACAGATTAATTGACAGTGACGATGTGTTAGTTGCGATAATAGCATCGTCTCTCATCACCGCTTCTAGCGCTTTAAATGTCTCTTTCTTCGTTGCCATATCTTCTACAATCGCTTCAATCGCCAAATCACTGTGTCCAAAAGAACTCAAATCCGTTCCATACGAAATAAGAGAAAGTTTCATATCCACTTCACGTGCGTTGAGTCTGCGTCGTTTTTTCAAAAATTCAAAGGATTGCGCAACGTGTTGCAGGGTTTGTGCCGCTTTATCAAAACTTCGTGCATAGAGTCGTACCAATAGATCCATTTTTGCAAACAGCCACACAATACCTCCTCCCATAGCACCGCCACCAATTACCGATGTGAACTTGACAGGTAACAATGCCTCTTTTGAAACCAGGGCTTTTTCATTTTTAACCGCTTCGAGTGCAAAATAAACTGAAATAAGATTTTTAGATTCTGGGGTTACTGCCATCTCGGCAAACGTACGTGCTTCAAATTCCAATGCACGAGTACTGTCCATGCTATTTGTTTTTTTAAATATTTCAATAACAGCCAGAGGTGCTGGGTAATGCCCTTTGGTTTTTTCCATAACCGTTTTATGGGCTACCATCGTTATAACCCAAGGAGTTAACCGTTCAATCAATGTGTGCTGGTAGCGTTTTTTTAATATCCCTTCTTGTTCAATCGGATTTAAAATACTTTGAGTAAATGCCGCAAGTTTAAAGTCCAGATACCCTTGAGGAACACACGCATCAACCATCCCAAGCTTTAATGCTTTGGCACCGTTAATGTATTTTGCCCCTAAGATGATTTCAAGTGCTTTTGAAGGACCAATTAATTTTTGAAGGGTCTGAGTCCCTCCAAAGCCCGGTATAACACCTAAATTAACCTCTGGTAATCCGATCTTGGTTGCTTTATTTTCTGTCGCAATACGATAGGTACAACGCAATGCAAGTTCAAAGCCTCCACCTAAACACGCACCATCTATTACTGCAATTGTAGGAAATGGGAGATACGCTATTTTTTCTAAGATTATTTGTCCATGTCTTACAACATCATACGCCGTATCACAATCGTCCAAAGAACGTATTTCTGTTATGTCCGCACCGGCAATAAAAATATCTTTTTTCGCACTCACAAAACGCAGTACCTTGACCTCGGTATTCTTTTTTAACGCATCCAAGTGATTATTTAATTCTTCCATCGATTGGTGATTTAAAATATTGACCTTACTGTCTGGAATATCAAATACCAGCGTTGCGATTCCATCTTCTATCGTAAGTGTAAAGTTATGTGTTTTCATTATGAAACCTCCAATATCATCGATGCACCCTGACCACCACCGATGCACAGAGTCGCTAATCCGCGATTTTTATTTTGTTGACGAAGTGCTTTTAATAAATGTATTACCAAACGTGTCCCCGTCATTCCTACCGGATGTCCCAACGCGACAGAACCGCCATGTATGTTTAAAATTGTCTCATCAATACTGCCCACTGCTGTTGACTGATTGAGATGCTGTTGGGCATACGATGCTGATTCAAATGCTTTTAAATTGGCCAAAATCTGTACTGCAAAAGCCTCATTCATCTCAATGAGTTCCATGTCTTTGAGGGTTAAACCTGTTCTTTTGAAAATTTTCGCTGTAGAATACACAGGTCCAAGTCCCATACGGCTAGGGTCAAGACCGGCATACGCATACGAACTCAAATAGCCAAGAGGTTCTAATCCAAGTTCTTTGGCTTTACTCTCACTCATTACCACGACTGCTGCAGCAGCATCAGAGACTTGAGAAGAATTTCCTGCGGTAACCGTCCCGTTTTTACGATCAAAGAAGGGCTTTAATTTTCCAAGTTTATCCGGCGATTGATCGTAGCGTATACCATCATCGTCCATCATCACTTTACCCCTCAGGGCATCATACACAATAGGAATAATCTCTTGGGCAAAGATTCCCGCTACTTGTGCTGCTTGCGCCTTATTGTGGCTCATGGATGCATAAATATCCTGAGCTTCTCGGCTGATACCAAAATCTTGCGCCAAAATTTCTGCAGTTGAACCCATCATAAGACCATTGGTAGGATCGGTCAACCCCTGCATCAGTCCAATAATAGGTTTTAAAAACGCCGGACGTAAATGGCTGATATTTTTGAGTTTTTCGGACACACTGCGAGATTTGAACAACCCCTCAAAAATACCCGTCAATGCTGGTGAAAAGAGTAGCGGAATATTACTCATGGATTCAACGCCCCCGCACATGTATATCTCGCCTTGACCACTTAGAATCTTGTCCGTAGCCGTCGTGATCGACTCCATTCCTGATGCGCAGTTACGATGAACGGTATACGCAGGAATACTGGGTCCAAACCCTGCTTTTAAACCAATAACACGCGCGATATTAGCGGCATGAACCGGCTGGGATACATTCCCTATGATGATCTCATCGTATCGATCGTAGTCAATCCCTACACGCAGTGCGAGTTCTTGTACTACATGAGCACCCAATGTTTCTGCTTGAAGGTTTTTGAGCAAGCCTCCTGCTTTGGCTATAGGGGTACGAATCCCGTCAATAATGGCTATACGTTCATGTTTCATAATTCATTCTCCCAAATTTGTGGATGGTGTGTGGTACATAGCTTCTATTTCATCAGCAAAATACGCATACACGGTATTACGTGAAATTTTCATAGAAGGTGTCAACATATGATTGTCGATCGTCGGTAGGGTTTGGATAAGGATATGTTTTTGGATTTGCTCCCATGCGTTAAGATGTTTGTTCACTTGCCCGATTAACTGTTGTATTCGTTCAGTCGTTTTTGGCTCACTGCAATAGTGTTCAAACGATTCACTGCTCATAGTTGGGTCTAAAAAAATCAGTGCCGTAACATACGGTCGGTTCTCTGCGACGATTATCGCATAATCGACCCACTTACTGTGCGTTAGATGATGCTCAATCGCGATGGCTGAGACATATTTTCCTGTCGATGTTTTAAAAAGCTCTTTTAAACGGCTTTTGATGAAAATATACCCCTCATCATCAATGTAGGCTAGATCTCCCGTATGCAACCAGCCATTTTGTATCGTTTTAGCAGTTTCCTCAACTCTGTTGTGATAGCCGCGCATTACATTAGGCCCCTTGACCAAAAGTTCACCCTCAGCAGTGAGTTTGACCTCTACACTGCTTAGTTTTTTACCGCATGAGCCAAACCGATACGCATCTGGAGTATTGACACACACCACAGGGGATGTCTCACTCAATCCGTATCCTTGATACAGTGGAATCCCAATATTCACAAAAAAACGCTCCATTGCAGGTGAGAGTGCCGCCCCGCCGCTAATCATATACTGCATACGGCCCCCAAGCGCTTCTACGAGCTTGGAATACACCAATTGCTGGGCGAGTTTATCCAAAGTGTTGAGAGGGGTATGAACGTCCTTGGTATTGGCTCTGTGCAATGCTCCCTGACCAATCAATCCTTTTATCCCGTTGAGCGTATAGATCGTATCGTGCATTTTGGTGTAAATCTTTTCCAGCAGGCGTGGAACGACCGTCATCACTGTGGGACGTAGTTCTTTGATCAGATTCCCAACATTTTTCACATCATCGGCAAAATAGATACTGATCCCATTTGCTAAATAATACGACACCACCATACGTTCAAAAATATGTGCAAGGGGTAAAAAACTAAGAGCGACTTCATCTGAGGTAATCGGTATGGCTAATTGGACGTCTTTGATTTGAGAAATGAGGTTTTTATGGGTTAGTTCAACCCCTTTTGGCTTCCCGGTTGAACCGCTGGTGTAGATGATCGTAGCAACATCCTCTGGGGAAACATCCACGGCAGGTAATGCATACGTATTGTTTAAAAAAAGATCAAAATCGATGACATTATCCAAATGAGGCGTAATCCCCAACGTCACAATCAGCTTCATATTCTTCAAACTTTTTTCAAGCTGATCGTATTTCTCTTGTGATGCGATAAAGGCATACTCTATTGCACTGTCCTTGAGTTCATAATGGAGATTTTCATGCGATATATTGGCGAAGATGGGTACGGATACCGCTCCCAAACGTTGCAGGGCAAAATCAATCATCAACCAAAAAGGGGAAGAAGCCGAGACTATTGCTACCGATGTCCCTTTTTTCACTCCATGGTGGGCAAATGCAGCTGCTAAACGCTCCACATAAACGGCAAATTCTTGCGATGAAAAATGGTGCCATGAACTGTTTTCAAGATATGAAAGGTAGGTGGGATTATCGGTAGAGCTTTTAATGTAGTGTAAAAGCTCTGGTAACGTGTTAAAAGAAAACATAAAGACTCTTCAAAACTGTTTATTTAATAACTTTTAGTTATCTTAGAGTCTTTTAACTTAAACTAAACTTCACTTTTAAATAATGATATACAACAGTTTTAATGAAACAAAAAATTAGACCAACCACTCCCTAGCCACGAAGTATCCAATAACGATTCCGTATGCCAATCCGACCAGATACGACCACAAATGCATCATGTCATTGTTTTTCAACACAATAAACCCTAATGCAAAAAAAGCATAAGGGATTAAACGATAGACAGAGACCAATGCCGAGGCATTTTTAACGGTATTTGCAAGGAGTGCCTGCTTTTGCAGTTTTTTCTCTTCTTTGATCAACTCTTTAACGTCCGCTATCTCCATATCCCGTTCATCTTCATACAGATCATAGGGATCGTCCATAACGTCAATGGCATCTTTATGATCGCCTATCTCTGCTTCTCCCACTTTTGCCCGGATCATGTTGCGATAGGCATAGAGTGATCCAAGAGTGATCATAACCGTTGAGAGCATCGCTATTTCAAAGCTGGCAAATACCGACGTAGAAATCATCAATAACAACGCAATCGGAACGTGTAAAAGAACGACAAATATAACTGTTTTTTTAATCTTCGTCATCGTCATCTTTACCAATGGTTTGTCCCATATTATAACGAGGGTCCTTGGCTAATTTTTCAAATTCTTTGTATTGCTTACTGTAGGCTTTGTAGACGTTTACAATTGCTGCGGCAATGCCGATACCAACACCTACCCATAACAACCAGCCAATACCTGTGAGTTTTTTAAGCCCCAAACCGATACCAACCCCGATCAAAACCGCCACAACCATCGAAATACCCAAAGAAAGACTCTCAGCTCCCTCAATAATCGGTTTTAATCGTGGTGTTTGCTCTTCTTGGTTTTCCATCAAAGTGCTCCAAATATAGATTCAGCTGCACTAATCGTCTCTTCGATCATCGTATCCGTTATTGCTGTTGAGATAAAGCCTGTCTCAAACTGTGAACAGGCGAAATAAAACCCTGCTTCCAGCATCGCTGCATGAAATTTGGCAAAACGGTCTGTATCGCTTTTGAGCGCTTGCGCAAAATTACCAACGTGATCTTCACTAAAGAAAAATCCGAACATCGATCCGCGTACATCCGTTTGCAGTGGGATGTTATATTTTTGGGCCGCTTCACTGAAGCCTTGCATCAATCGCTTGGCTCTAGTCTCCAGTATCCCAAACACTCGTCCGTTGCTTTTGAGCTTACGAACAGACGCTAGACCTGCCGCCATTGCGACTGGATTACCACTAAGTGTCCCTGCTTGATACACACCGCCCTCAGGTGAGAGGCATACCATAATGTCACGACGTCCGCCAAAAGCACCTACTGGCATACCGCCTCCGATTACTTTACCCAGTGTCACCAAATCCGGCTTTGTTCCCGTGATACTCTCAGCACCGTTCAAACATGCACGAAAACCGCTCATGACCTCATCAAATATCAATAACGCACCATGCTCATCACACACTGCTCTCAATTGTGCCAAGAAATCTTTATTAGCAGGTACAAGCCCCATGTTCCCAGCTATAGGCTCAATAATCACACACGCGATTCCAGGACTGTCTACAAAACATTTACGGACACTGTCTATATTGTTATAGTCCGCTAACAAGGTGTGTTTGGTAAAATCCGCAGGAACGCCCGGTGAGCTAGGGGTACCAAACGTTGCGGCACCCGAACCCGCTTGTACCAATAGCGCATCACTGTGTCCGTGATAACATCCCGTAAATTTGACAATATCATCACGTCCCGTAAATCCACGTGCAAGACGTATAGCACTCATAACCGCTTCCGTACCGCTGCTTACAAAACGGACTTTTTCAATTGATTCATAGATAGAAATAATAAGCTCTGCGAGTTCACTCTCAGCCTCTGTTGGAGCACCAAAACTAAGCCCGTGCTTGACCGCTTCGATAACCGCATTTTCGATGCTTTCATCACGATGACCAAAGATCAACGGCCCCCAGCTTTGCACATAATCCACATACCGGTTATTGTCCACATCTATAAGATACGCACCCTCTCCGCTAGCAATAAATCGAGGAATTCCCCCAACGCTTTTAAAGGCGCGTACCGGTGAGTTCACACCCCCTGGAATGAGCTCTTGGGCTTTTAAAAATGCTTCTTGTGAATGTTGTATATTCATAAATAATAATCCTGTATTAACGTGTTTTGTAGGTGCAGTAATTATAACCATTAAGCTATTAATTTGGCTATAATTACCCAAAACTACTAAACGATTGAGACTTATGCCACGAACCAAATCTTTTTCTCTTTTTGCATTTATCATTGCATTAATGGTTCACTTTATTATTTTTCTGGGTATTGTATTGTTCAATACTTTGTCTCCAAAAATAATGCCCATACCCAAAGAAAAAGCAGAAGAACCACGTTTTAAACTCTCTCTCAAAGAACGGCCAAAAGCTTCCAAAGAGGCACTGATTAAAAATGAAATACCAAAAATGACCAAAGCGCTCCCTATGCCAAAGGGGGAACAGCTCAAGAAACTCACTTCCAGTAAAAAAGCCCAAAAAACAGCTGATGTAAAACCATCTCCTAAACCACGAACAATCCAACCTGTTTCAAAAATTCCTGAAACAACTGTCACGCCCCCTGAACCGAAAAGAGCATTTGAACGGCACGTTGCACCGCAAGTGGCTGCTATAGAACACCAAGTACAACCTAAAAAAGAATCTGCTTTGTATGACTTTCTCTCAAAAGCAGATCCAACCCCATCATCGTCTTCGAATTCGATTACCCAAGTAGGCGACAACATACAAAAGCTTTATGGGGATAAATTCGGAGAACTCTCACAAGGCGAGCAAAAGTACATTCTTGACCATCAAGAAACGATGCGTCGTATTACCCAAAGTGTTTTAGATCGTTATGGACGCTCTAAGATTCCTGATAATCTTCGTGTCGATGAAACAAACACTATTGAGTTTTATCTCCATCCTGATGGGAGTATTTCGGATATTCACTTTTTGAAAAATAGTCGATTTTCTATTCTCAACGATACGACCAAAGAAACCATAGAAATCGCCTATTCCAAATACCCTAGACCGGCACAAAAAACACTTATCCGTTATCGGGTTTGGTACAATTTACGGTAAGTACAAAATATTTATTCACTTACGATTTTTTGGCGGTAAAAAGTTCTCACCCGTTACGACACTTTTACCCGTTTTGTCTTCGAGTTCAAGGCGAGCCTTTTTAGCGATATTTCCACCTTTTTTACCTGCTTTTGCATTTTCGGCTACTCCTTTAGCCTCATCCACTTCCGCGATCTGACGTGTCGATAATTCCGCTAACGCTGTAAAAATAAGTTCTGCTTCATTCATGTGATCTCTAAGATTTTGCGATTTCAGTCCCTTGGTCTCTTTGTGTTCTTTGACGCTCAGCCCACTCCACTCTTGATGGATAATGTTAGTCAACATCGCAAATTCATCCCCTTTGGCTACACCGTTCTCTTTCCAATAATCAGTAAGCTTATTTCGGGTCTCCTGTCCCATCATCCGCTGTTGAATCCACTTCTCGCTACGTCCCTGCTGTTGCCAGTATTCACGCGCTCTATCGATGCTTTGAGATGGATCAGATATTTCTTGGATACGTTCATGTCCCACTTTTGCCAGCCAAATTTTAAATGGTTCTGCTTTGGAAGATGGAATAGATTGTATCAGGCGTAAAATATCTTTTACCGTTCCTGCTAGCGTTTTGCGTTTTTTCCCCGTAGATGTCTTCATTTCTATCTGGGGACAATTTGTCCCTAGGTAGCCTCCAAGTTCAACATCGCGTTTACGAATTTTTTTCAGGTAATCAGTAGCGTTAGCCGAATCGGTCAATATTTCTACCACATCGACAATAGAAAAATACCATATTTCAGTATCTTCATCGTAACTACGCCGTATTTGTTTACTCTCAAAAACTGCTAATGATGGTTCATTCATCGGAACTCCTCATAATTTACTTCATTCTATCCTGTCACTCAAAAATGGGGAAAAATATGACATGATGTCAATTCGTATGAAACAATTTATTATCTACCATACATTAATTTTCACGAAAAATATTACTATTTAGTTCACTAATACCCAAACTTTTCATATATTGATATGTACCATCATAATACTTTCCTGCTCGTGTTTGATCTATTACATCCCCTTTAGGAATATATATAATCATTCCTTGTCGTGCCCTTGTTAATAATACACGATATGAATTTTTTAAATAATTTTGATTAGCTTCACTATTAATATTTTGAAATTTTGTCCCTTTGAATGATTGATATACCCATGTATTTCCATCAAAATAAAAATTCTCACCCCATACCATACATGCCCAATCAATTTCTAATCCCTGTATATCAAATTCTGTTGCAATATCTTCTAAAAAATATGAAGATCGAACATCATCTTTATCATTTAAAAACCAATATTCTACTGCTATTTCATTTTTGACATCAATCCCGTAAGGTCTTAACCTTCGGGCTCCAGATGAAGCAACAAGACCAAATCGCTCTGATCCCCTTGCTTGATCAATAAGCCACTGTTTTGCATGATTAAAATCTCTGGTTATAAAAAGTGGATAATCAACTTTAATTTCAGCATGAAGTTCTTTTGCTTCATCAATATCTAGCTCCAATACAGCGTGAATAAAATCAGATAGTTTTTCAGATCTAAATGAACGAACCGAGACAGACAAATGCAAATCATCTTTTGCATTTCCATTCTCACTTAGCCATATTTTAAGGTCATTACTTGAAATATAACTTTTATTTTCTGAAATCAATGATGAATAATAAATATCCCAATCTGTAAAATGATTTTTAAGAGATTCTATCCACTCTTGCAAACCAGCTTCACCAGTATTGATCTCTTGACCACCCCCAATTAAACAAATAATTGTGCACCAATCCTCGTGTCTATTCATAACGTCAATTAAAAACTCAGGCTCTGACATATCAAAATCATCTTTACCTTTTTTTCGTTTCATAAATGAACTTGCTTGTTCTCTACTCCAAGCCCTTTGAGCCTCATCAAACACAACGACTTTTTCAATAGGTGCTTTTTCAGATATTAAATTGTCATCTCTAAAATGATGAATATTTTGAATAAATGCACACGCTTTAATCGAAGCCCCTTTTTTTGTCAATACTGCATCTCTAATCAATGCTTCTCGTAAAACACTGACCAACGGTCCATTTCCAGAAAGAAAAACGGCATGCTCATCTTCATCAGCTTTCATTCTCTCATTGGCTATATTCAATCCAGCAAGCGTTTTACCAGCACCAGGCACACCTGTTACAAAACAAATAGATTTTTTGTGATGAGTTTTTGAATATTCGATAATTTCATTAATACAATCTGTTGTTCTGGAGAGATTGATCGTTTCAGAATCTGAGCGAGAAATTTCTTGTACATTATGCCCTCTATAGAGCGCTTGGGCGGCTTCAATGATTGTAGGTGTTGGTTTATAGATACTATGGGCCCAATTAGTAGGATCAATTAACTCATCAGAGGAAGATTCCAAACATAGAGAGATGATTTCACTTAAATTATTTTCATTAGCAACCAATGGTGCAAATAAACTATCTTGGTAACTCATCAGGGTATTTTCTTTGGCAGGGGCACGTGTTGATATTAATATCGGTATTAATTTCGCTTTATGACTACCTTCATGAAAATTTTTAAGGTCTAACGCATAATCCATCACTTGTTCTATTCCATGTTTTGAATAACTTGTGTCACCTATCTTAAACTCAAGGACAAATATTAAATCATTAATAATTAAGACGTTATCAACTCTTTTTCCCATTCTAGGAATTGAAAACTCAAAAAACAAATGACCATTTTTAAAGACATGCAATTGTTGCTTTAAAATATCAATTTGCTTCAGCCAAGCGTTTTTCTGTAAATCTTCGAGAGCATGGGAATGTTTCTGTGCTAACTGACCTAAAATTGTATTACTGTCAATTTTTATAAAATCGTTCATAGAATCTGAATAATATGCTCTCATATAGAGTTAGACCCAATCGCTTGATACGTGAGAAAATAAATTACATTTTTCAAAAATCATCACCATGTATTATTATTTGTTAAAAGATAATAGTGATTTGTTACTTTAAAGAGGCTAAAACTGCCAACGCACCCTTGTAAATCGGTTCATCAATAAACCCATACTGTTCATCCACAAACCCTGTTACCCCTTTGGCTTTATGTTCTTCGAACACTTTTACAATCGTTTCACACCGGTGGATCTCTGCTTCACTGTGCCCAAAGATCTCATGCACTGCTTCAACCTGAGCAGGAGTAATGCAGCCTTTTGCATCCAATCCAATCGTTTTTTCGAGTTCCAGCCAGTTTCGTAATCCATCACTGTTCTTATAGTCCTGATAGACAAAAGAGACAGGTTTTACTCCGCACGCTCTTGCAGTCATCAAAAAATGTGAGAGCATATACTGCATAGTGGGATTTTGCGGTGTCAGTAGACTCTGTGAGAGCCCCAAATCAGCGAAGAAATCCAAAACTCCTAGATAATACGCTTTGACTCTAGGATGGCAGGCAAGCGTACTGAGTGCCAGCCACGCCTCTTTGGTTTCAATAGAGAGATGTACTTCGATGCTCTCATCAATCAACTCAAGCGCTTTTTTCACCTCATCGACACTGCGTATTTTTGGGATACGAATCGCATCGGGCATAAATGCGTTGAGATACGCTATCTCTTCGAATCCACCCTCATCCAGTGCATTGATACGCACGACCATTTTTTTATCCAGCTGTGGATATGCGGCGAGTACCATGGCGCACAAACGAAGAACATACGGTTTTTGCTCCATACTAACGCCATCTTCGAGATTCAAAATAATACACTCGGCATTCAAGGTTGGGATTTTAGTGAGGTGTTTGAGATTGTGCGTTGAGAGCATTAGGCAAGATCGAAAGCCAAGCGAACGGTTTTGGATTCTTTTGGTCGCAACAGCTAATGTACTAAGTGCCTCTAAATTTTGAGACTCTATGAGTTTAGTGAGATTTTCGACGTTTTGCAGCGGCACGCTTAAACTCTTCTCGATGGAGGTAGTAATAGAGGGTCTGGATCTCAGTATCGGTGAGATAATAACGAGGCATTCCCACGATCTTGCTGTTTACTGCATGGTAAAAAAGTGAAAACGGGATCTTATTGATCGGTTTCCCCTCAAATATCTTTTTCTCACCCTTATGTTTATACTGTGCAATTCGTCGTCCCTCTCCCGATTCACCATGACACATTTGGCATCCGATTCCTCTAGGATTGTGGTACAAACTGGCCGCATATTCTTCTTTGGTAATAAACGTAGCAGCACCGTAAACATGTACTCCAATAAACAAAGCCAGCAGTGCTCTCAACATCATTCCTTTAACCATTTATTAGTCTTTTGTCGGTATCATACCCTAAAACAATTTGACGGTGACTAAATGCAACTATTAGATGGTAAATCCCTCGCCAAAAAAATCGAAGATAATGTCACGCTAGAGGCAAAAGAGCTTAAAAATCGTACGGGTAATGTCCCTGGTTTAGCTGTAATTTTGGTAGGTCATGACCCTGCAAGCCAAGCCTATGTCGGAATGAAAAAAAAGGCATGTGATCGTGCCGGATTTTATTCCGTTACCCATGAAATGCCCGATGATATTTCTCAAGATGCCATTATTAAAACCATTGAAATGATGAATGATAATCCTAATATTGACGGTATTTTGATCCAGCTTCCACTCCCTAGTCATATTGACACGACTAAGATCCTCGAAGTGGTTGCACCTAACAAAGACGTTGATGGCTTTCACCCCTACAATGTCGGACGTCTTGCGACGGGTCTGGATGGGTTTGTCCCTTGTACTCCATTGGGTGTGATGCACCTGCTCAACGAATACAATATCAATCCAAAAGGCAAAGACGCTGTTATCGTCGGTGCTTCTAATATCGTTGGAAAACCTATGGCAGCACTCCTGTTAAATGCTAACGCTACCGTTACCGTTACCCATATTCATACCAAAGACCTAAAAGCGCATACGCTCAATGCCGACATTTTACTAGTAGGCGCTGGTGTGATTAATCTGATCAAAGAAGATATGGTAAAAGATGGATGTATTGTCATAGATATCGGGATCAACCGTGCCAGCGATGGACGACTCGTTGGCGATGTCGATTATGATGCTGTTGCACCTAAAACATCGTACATCACTCCTGTTCCCGGAGGCGTAGGACCGATGACCATTGCAATGCTATTGTCCAACACCCTAAAAGCCGCACAAAACCACGCGAAAGAGCACCAATCATGAAGAAAAAAATTCTCGATAGTTTAGTCAAAACCTACCATTTTTCCAACAGTTGGACAGGGACTATCATCATTGTTTTGTTTGTCATCTTTTTTATTGCACAGGCATTTCGTATCCCTAGTGGCTCAATGAAAGACTCTTTGCTGATCGGTGATCATCTGTTTGCGAAAAAATTTGCGTACGGTATCTCTACACCGCATATCCCATTTCTCGAAATTCCTCTGGTACCCGGGACCGATGGGCATATTATCAATGGAGATGAGCCAAAACGCGGCGATATCGTTATCTTCCGCTATCCAAACGATACCAAACTGCACTACGTCAAACGATGTGTTGCACTTCCGGGAGATGAGCTTTTTGTTTTGAATAAAATTTTGTATCTTCACCCAAGAGCTGGCAATACCTACACCCAAAAAGCGTTTGCCAACTATGAACTCATCAACATCGACGGGCAACTTTGGGTAAAAGACCCTTATACCCTTGAACATCCTGGAATTCATCACGATGAACACATTGTTGATAACGGTGCTTACCCTCCAGAAATCTTTAATACCCCTCACATCATTGTCCCTGATGGGCAATACTTTATGATGGGTGACAACCGTGACCACTCCGAAGACAGCCGTTTTTGGGGTGCTGTGCCGTATGGCCTAGTTGAAGGAACACCATGGTTTGTCTATTTCAGTATTAATGACAATTACGAAGTTCGCTGGGATCGCATCGGTAAAACACCGCATGATCTAGAACAAAAAGAGATCTTAGATCGTGCCGTTGCTGCACGAATCATAGAAGACGCAAAAGATAATGAACTCTATTGATCTGCTAGGTATACCCTCGGCTATCATCGCATTATTGATAGCCATCGTCGGACATGAGATCATGCACGGCTGGGTTGCTTTTAAATACGGGGACATGACCGCTAAAAAAAATGGCCGTTTGAGTATCAATCCTCTTGTCCATATTGATCCTATCGGTTCGATTCTTGTTCCACTTTTGACATATTTCTTACCTATGCTTTTGGGAGCTTCCAGCGGTTTTTTATTTGGATGGGCTAAACCGGTTCCTGTAAATATACAAACCGTTATTCGTAATGGCGGGTACAACGCAGCCATCCAAGTGAGCTTAGCAGGTATCGTCTATAATCTATTTTTAGCCACATTGTTTTCCGTCATTCTCACTTCCATGCACGAACCCTCTGCCCAAGACAGCTTGATGTATGTCTTTTCACTCATGTTGATTATTGCCCTCGTAAAAATCAATGTAGTCCTTGCTGTATTCAATCTACTGCCTATTCCCAGTTTTGATGGAGCCCATTTTGTCATCTATATGGCTTTAAAATTCCGTGTTTTAAAAGTAGCCGAATTTTTCGCTAAAGCCGAACCTTATGGAATGATTGTTATTATCCTTATATTAATGACACCTCTTAAGATGCCGTTGTTAATATGGCCTGTGTCAACACTACTAAATTTATTGCTAAGCTAAAAGGGAAAGAATGAAATTTTACGTTGCAACCGACCATGCAGGACTTGATCTCAAAGACTTTACCGTTGAGCTTTTGCGCAATAAAGGGCATGAAGTCATTGATTTAGGTCCCTTTGATAAAGAGAGAGTTGACTATCCCGATTATGCGGTAAAAGTATGCGAAGCAGTTTTAAAGGATGTCTCTTCACAAGGCATACTGATCTGTGGATCGGGTATTGGGATGTCTATGGCTGCCAATCGTTTTCACGGTATTCGTGCGGCACTGTGCCATGATGCCTATACCGCAACGGTAGCACGCGGACATAATGATGCGAATGTATTATGCTTTGGAGAGCGCATTGTCGGACAAGGAGTTGCTGAGTCCATTCTAGATGCTTGGATTGCAGGAACATTTGAAGCAGGTCGGCACTGCGGACGTGTTGAAAAAATCGAATCGATCAAAGGATAATGGATGTTTCTTGAGTGGTCATTACTCACGATTGTTACATTGGGAGCCCTCTTTTTTTTAGTTAAGATGTTTTATTTTCGCAGTATTACGGTCAAAGAACAACGTACCAGTGAAATGATGAAACTAACCCTACGAGAAGCGGAAATACTGATACGAAAATATCAAATTCAATTACAACGCGCCCTTGGCAATGTAGATATTCTCAGTGAAGAACTTAATAATTTACGAAACGAAGTTAAAACTCTAAAGCAACGTAATTCGAAATACCGTATCGACACCGATCGTTTACAAAACAAAATCGGCGAACTTGAAGGGCGTATTGACGCACTTATATAATTTTCATTAAGGATTTTTTATGACATTAAGCGTACAAGATAAAGCTGTTTTAATGGACTCTATTCGTGATATTCACGATTTTCCAAAGCCGGGCATTGTATTTAAAGATATTACGACCTTACTTTCCAATAAAGATGCCTATACGCTGTTAATGAAACACTTACACAGCCGTTACAGCACCTATAATATTACCCACGTTGCCGGTATTGATGCACGAGGATTTATTTTTGGCGCTGCACTGGCACAGATGCTAAATGTGGGTTTTGTCCCTATTCGTAAAAAAGGAAAACTTCCCTACACGACGGTATCTGAAAAGTATGCACTTGAGTATGGAGTAGATGAAGTCGAAGTTCATATAGATGCCTTTAGCAATGTCCAAAATCCCAAAGTGTTATTAATCGATGATTTGATCGCGACAGGTGGAACTGCCTTTGCCGCGGCTAGTTTGATCAATAAAGTGGGGGCTACGTGTGTAGAAGCCTGCTTTATCATGGGTCTTGATTTTTTAGACGGCCAATCAAAATTGGCTGAAGTCGTTGATGTTTACACTGTTATTGGAGTGGACTAATGTATATCCCATCACCCTCAAAATTTGATCCAAAAGAAGGTCATTTTGGTATTTTTGGCGGACGATACGTTCCTGAAACACTAATGCCAGCTTTATTAGAGCTTGAAAAAGCCTATGAAGAGATCCGGTTTGATAAGACTTTTTGGAAAGAAGTAGACGGTTATCTTACCGATTATGTCGGGCGACCTAGTCCCTTATACTATGCTGCAAACCTTTCAGAAGAGTTGGGAGCCAAAATCTACCTAAAACGTGAAGATTTAAATCATACAGGTGCGCATAAAGTCAATAATGTTATTGCCCAAGGTCTCATGGCAAAACGATTAGGAAAGAAAAAAGTCATTGCCGAAACCGGTGCAGGACAGCATGGTGTTGCAACCGCTACAATCTGTGCATTGCTTGGTTTGGAATGTGAAATCTTTATGGGTGCCAAAGACGTTGAGCGTCAAGAGCTTAATGTTTTTCGTATGAAACTTCTTGGTGCAAAAGTGCATGCGGTCCAAAGCGGTTCAAAAACCCTCAAAGATGCAATGAACGATGCAATTCGCCACTGGGTAACTCATGCGCGCGATACGTTTTACATCATCGGCACCGTAGCAGGACCACACCCCTACCCTATGATGGTACGTGATTTCCAAGCGATCATCGGATGTGAAGCTCGTGCTCAGATTTTGGAAAAAGAAGGAAAACTTCCCGATTACGTTATCGCATGTATCGGTGGCGGTTCCAATGCCATCGGGACGTTTCAACATTTTTTAGACGATAAAGAAGTACAATGTATCGGTATCGAGGCTGGAGGCTTAGGCGTTGAGACCGATAAACACGGCTGTTCACTTCTAAAAGGTAGACCCGGTGTCCTTCATGGACAAATGAGCTATTTACTCCAAGATGACGATGGCCAAATACTCGAAGCACACTCTATCTCAGCAGGTTTGGACTATCCAGGTATCGGGCCTGAACATGCTTTTCACAAAGAAAATGAGACAGTACGATACGACAACATCACCGACCAAGAAGCGCTGGATGCATTTGTATGGCTTAGCCGTGCTGAGGGGATTATCCCGGCTTTTGAATCAGCACATGCGGTTGCTTATCTCAAAAAGATGGATGATATTAAAGGTAAAACAATCATTGTTAATATCTCAGGACGTGGGGACAAAGACATGATACAGGCAAAAGAACTGCTTAAATTTGATTAATCAAGGGTATTAGTGGAAGATCTATTTTTAGAATGGCTCAAAGAGTACGGTTATGTTGTCCTCTTTGTTTGGAGTATCCTTGAGGGCGAATTAGGGCTTATTATGGCAGGTATCATGTCTCATACGGGGGACATGTTCCTTCCTATCGCTTTACTTGTCGGAGCATTAGGCGGTTTTGTGGGTGATCAGATCTATTTTTATATTGGGCGTTTTAACAAGCGTTATATCCATAATCAATTGCGCACGCACAGACGAAAGTTCGCTATTGCCCATTTGCTAATCAAAAAGTACGGATGGCCAATTATTTTTGTGCAACGCTATATGATTGGTATGCGTACTGCTATTCCAATGGCAATAGGACTTACCAAATACTCCAGCAAAAAATTTGCGTTTATTAACTTTATCAGTGCTCTTGTTTGGGCATCCGTTACCATAATTCCTGCTTATTATTTTGGAGCAGAGATTTTAAAAGCTCTACAGTGGGCAAAAGCTCATTGGTATTTTGCACTCCCTATACTGATCATTATTATTGGAGGGATTATAATAGTCTTTCAACGCATTGAAAACAACTTATTGGAGAAACGCCATGAACGTCAAAATCGATAATCAACCCCTTACTCTAATCAACGCCGATCTTACCATTGAATTCATAACCCCTGCGCTATTAGAATCACATGAGTTAAATGCTCTATTAACCCAAGCAGGTTTTAAAGCAGACCAAGAACAGTTATGTGCTTTGCATGAACACCGCCGTTTGCTTTGTGGCGTCAGTGAGTTCACTAACGAATATTTGAGAAGTGCAATGAGCACTGCGGTTAAAGCGGTTATGAACTATACCTATAGTTCTGTCAAGCTCTCTCCTAACGCTCAAGATCACTTTAAAGCACTTATTGAGGGTGTTATCTTAGGAAGCTATCAGTTTAACAGCTACAAGTCTACTTCAAAAGAGCTCACGCTCAAAGAGGTTATTTTTTCAATCGATGACCTTGAAGGTGTCTCGTTGAATATTGACAAGCTTACTTCCATTCTCGAAGAAAGCCTTATCGTAGCAAAAGCCACTAATTTTGTTCGGGATTTGGTCAATCAAACCCCTTATGATATGACACCTCAAGGAATGGCAGTAACCGCAGAGAGCTTGGCAGACAGTAACGATCTTGAATGTACCATCTTAGATGTTAACGGCTTAGAACATGAGAAGATGCATGCAATGCTCAGCGTTGGCCGTGCATCCATAAACCCTCCTCGTCTGATCCATCTTTCCTATAAGCCTGCTAACCCTAAAAAAGTCATCACACTTGTCGGTAAAGGACTCACTTACGACAGTGGCGGATTAAGCCTAAAAGCTGCGACATCCATGGTCACCATGAAGATGGACAAAGCAGGCGGATGTGCCGTTATGGGAATCATCAAAGCCGTCAGTGAACTCAAACTGGACATCGAAGTGCACGCCTTCGTAGGTGCGGTTGAGAATATGATCGGAGGCAATGCCTATAAACCCGATGATGTATTACGCGCTAAAAACGGTAAAACGATCGAAGTACGTAACACCGATGCCGAGGGAAGACTCGTTTTGGCAGATATTTTAGGCTATGCACAAGAAAATATAAAAGCGGACTATATCTTTGACTATGCAACGCTTACAGGTGCTTGTATGGTAGCTCTTGGGCCCTATACAACAGGAGTCATGGGACATAACGAAGAACTAAAGCAGTCATGGCTTACAGCCTCACAAAATGCGGGTGAGTACAGCGGTATCTTACCGTTTAACCGTCATCTCAAAAAACTGATCAAAAGCGACCTTGCCGATGTTTCCAATGTCTCAAGTAAACCGTATGGCGGAGCGATCACTGCTGCCTTATTCCTCGATAATTTCATCGATGAAGACATGAAAGAAAAATGGATTCACTTTGACATCGCAGGTTCTGCGTATACAGAGAGTCCATGGGACGTCAATGGTTATGGCGGCACAGGTGCAGGAGTGCGTATGACACTCGAATGGTTATTAAAATTACAACAACAAGGACACAATTAATGGGCTTATCAATCGGACTCGTAGGATTACCAAACGTCGGAAAATCAACCACTTTTAACGCGCTTACCAAAGCACAAAACGCTGAGGCGGCAAACTATCCGTTTTGTACTATCGAGCCTAATAAAGCAACCGTACCCGTACCAGATTCACGTATCGATGAATTGGTAAAAATCGTCAAACCAGAGCGTGTTCAGTACTCAACACTTGATTTTGTTGACATCGCAGGTCTTGTAAAAGGTGCGAGTAAGGGTGAAGGTCTTGGGAACAAGTTTTTGTCTAATATCCGCGAGACCGAAGTAATTTTACAAATCGTTCGTTGTTTTGAAGATGATAATATCGTTCACACCGAGGGTCGTATTGATCCACTTTTGGATGTTGAGATCATCGAAAATGAGCTTATTTTTGCCGATATCGAAGTGCTTACCAACCGTATTGAACGCCTTAAAAAACAAGCAAAAAATGAAAAAGATGCTGCTGTAATGGTAGTCTTCGCCGAAGAACTAGCTGAGTTTCTAGCAGAGGGTAATCTCGCACGCAACTTTCCAAAAGCGGACACTGAAATGTTTGAAAAGCTCAACGGGGAAGTACGTCTTTTAAGTGCCAAAGAGATCATGTACGGTGCAAATGTCGACGAAGATGGGATGAGCGAAGACAATGAGTTTGTGACAAGACTCAGAGCCCATGCCCAAAAGCACGGTTGTGAAGTGATCAAATTATGTGCCAAAATCGAAGAAGAACTTGTAGGCCTTGAAGAAGACGAGCGCAATGAGTTCTTACGTGACATGGGTGTGGAAGAATCAGGTCTAGAGCAAATCGTTAGAAAAGGGTTTGATAAACTTGGACTCATGAGCTACTTTACAGCTGGTGTCAAAGAAGTACGTGCATGGACTATCCGCAAAAACTCTACAGCACCTAAAGCTGCTGCTGTCATTCATAATGATTTTGAAAAAGGATTTATCCGTGCCGAAGTCATTGGATATGAGGATTACATCGCCTGTGGCAGTGAAAGCAAAGCCAAAGAAGCAGGAAAAATGCGTCTTGAGGGAAAAGAATACATCGTGCAAGATGGAGATATCATGCACTTTAGATTTAACGTATAACCAGGCATTAGGCCTTTTATTAAACTGCTACTGCATTAATAATTACAGTAACAGTTACTTAAGGGCGTTCATACTTCATCCCAATAACTTTTGCCTATATTTATAAAAAAACTATAGCCAAGAATTAACACTCTTTTAAAATAGTTGAGGCTATCATCAGTTTTAAAGTTTAAATAAAAAGGATCAAAAATGGCAGTTAGAATTACTGATATGTGTATCTCATGTGATGCTTGTTTAGATGAGTGTCCAACCAATTCAATCGTAAATGATGATGACAATCCAACAGGTGAAGATATTTACTACGTTCACCCTGAAACCTGTTCTGAGTGTGTAGGTGATCATGATACTCCAGCGTGTCAAGCGGCATGTCCTACGGATGGCTGTATCGTTTGGGATCTTCCTTATGATGATGATCATCGTTCACATTTCGAGGGGAACAGTCTTTATAAGCTAAGCGCTGATGCAGCAAATAGTCAGCCGCATCGTGCAGAAGTTTCTATGGAAGACAGAAAAGCTGGAAACGTTGAATCTATCATCGAATAGTATTTAATTTTAATCGTTTAACGGGCGTTGCATAAATACTTCGCCCGTATCTATCAATTCAAGCACTAAAGTTGCTAACGCTTACTAAATATTTCTCACTTTATAATTCACTTTTTCTTTAATTCTTATTCTAATATGTCGCAGATGGTGATATAATGTATTTTAGCTTCAACGTTAACTACAGGAAAACCAATGGATATAACACTGAAATATGTAGGTCCAAAAGCCTTATATTCCGCTCACGGAATCAGTTTTGATAATGCGAAGGAAGATAAGTTTGTCTATTTAAGTATCTTGGCAGAACTCATTGAAGCATTAGATCACGACTATATTGACGATAAGCGTTATGTCGTAGATGTAGGAAATACCCCTCTTGATCAAACCATTCTATTAGAATTAATACGAAAACGTCCCTCAAATCTTGATGAACAAATTGAGTATTGGATTGCAAAGACAACCGAAGAAATTGATGACGATATCAAAAGAGCGCACGACAATCATCTTCTAACTTCGGAAGAAAAAGAGGCCCTTACAAAAAATCTCGAAATTTTGCGCCCATATCGTATCCAACGCTCTATCAATAAAAGTGTTTATTACGCAGGGGTAAAACTTCTAGCCTCTATTATCAAACAAGGTGCCATCCAGTACATCGTTACCCCAATGTACCCCAAGTTTCTTCATGTCCTCCACTCGGTACAAGGAACATTACGCGCAATACATCCACCCGTTGACAGTAAAATTGATATCTATGAAGAGCAAGGACACTTAGTCGTTGAACTCAAAGTTTTAGGTAGCCGTTAATCAGACAATCGTAGCAATCGTTTGACCGAATCGAACATTTTCACCTGTTACAACATTCCAGTCACACATCCCTTTTTCGCACAACATGATAATCGTCGATCCCATATTGAAACACCCGAAATCATCTCCTTTGGCTAGATGAAGATTGTCGTATTCATAAATCGATGGCGTTAAGGTTGTATTGGTCTGTATTTTTGGTTCAAAAGCCACTTCCATTTGTCCAACATTCAGTGCACCTACCAAAACGAGAAAAAATCGCTTTCCCTGAGTGCTCAAACACTCTATAACAACCCGCTCATTTTCAATAAATAAATCGACTTTGTTTTTCAGTGTAGGGATATTGACGGGATATAACTTCCCCGGGATATGAACCGCCTTAACAACCTGCATATCCAAAGGAACATGGTAGCGATGGTAGTCCCGTGGTGAAAGATAAAAATTAACGTATGAACCATCACGAATCGCTTCTTTAGAACCCTCACTGATGTGCTCTCCCAAAAAAGCATTTACATCATAACTCATCCCTTTGATTTGCAAAGCACGAGTATCCTCAATCGTTCCCCATTCAGTGATGAGGGAGTCACAAGGACTTATGACCTCATTGGAGTCTGTTGAAAAAGAGCGCATTTTCACAAAATGGCGGGTGAACAGCTCATTCAAGCTTTCATAGCTTCTTGGTGATCTAAACTCGCTCATATCTAAACCCATCATACGCACATACGAATTATTAATGATATTTTGAACCTTTGGCGTATGTTTTTTGGAGGCAAAACGACCAAATCCTTGGGATAATGCTGATGTAAAATGTTGCTTCATACTACTCTTGTTCCTCATCTGATTGTATTTCACGCTTGGCGATCTCTTCGATCAATACCGTAGCATAACACCCTTTTGGAAGGGTAAAATGAAGCTCAAACCATGCTTCATTTTCTTTGTACTGACCCTCAACTTCTTCTGGATAGATCCAGCCATAACGACGTGCTCCATCTATTCCATCATCAATCGTGTCAAATTTTGCTTCGACTTCACCTGCAAGACCAGTTGCTCTTGTCGCACGTTTTCCACTTAACAAGCCACTGACCGAAATATCATGCTTGTTAAAACGCTCAATTTCCTCTTCACTCTCATAATGAAACAGCTTTCCATACGGATAGTGCATCATCACATCTCCATGAATAAGTTTAAAGGGATGGACTTGCTTTTTCATCACTTCCAATTCAGCTTTATCCATCTCAAGCGCAACCGTAAGTTCATCAACTGTAAATGCTTCCACTAGTTTTGAGATTTCAATACGACGGCTCAACCATCCATTAAAAAGGTAGCTTTGGTATGCGTTTATGTAAAGCTGATTCAACTTTCGGTTTTTTTCTTTGAGTGTCCCCTCTATGATCGCCTTGCCTTTGAGATAGTTTTCACCATCACGACCAAAACGCTGAAATCCAAAATAGTTAGGCATCCCATTTTTTTTGATCATCTTAAGGGCTTCTTGAATTTTATAGGCTGCTGTCGGATTCACTTTTTTTAATCGTATAAAAAAGCGGTTTCCTTTGAGATGGCCCATACGAATTTTATTGTTGTGATACTGTTTCTCGAGGATCTTTATCCCCTCATGTTCAAAATTCTCCAACAACGGTTCGCATTTTTTAGGGATAGAAATGTACTGCTTGGTTTGAGCATTTTTATCTTTCATACCGGCATAACCGATATCACGGCTTTTGATATTTAAGTGTTTGGCAAAAACATCAAGCATCTGCCATGTTGTAAGATTCTTTTTACGGACATGCAGCACCAAATGCTCTCCCTCTCCGCTAAAAGGGTACAAAGGGATCTCATCTACCACGAAATCACGTGCAGATTGACGAAAATGAAACTCTATTGGACTGTGTGGTAAATAATAATGACGATTCATGATATGGACTCCCTAAAAATGGTGTGCTTTACAGCGATTAACAAACTTTCCTCGACGAACCGTACCTACGATAGTTAGCGGGGTTCGTGTTAGTTTTGACATACGCTTTAGTGCTTTGGCATTACGCGCGCTAAATGCGACCAACATTTCATATTCTTCTCCGCTGCATGCACTTTGTTTTGGATAACTTTTTTTCCATTTCATGCTGCAACGATTAGCACTGCACAACTTGCCTACGTCACTGTAAAGACCATCAGAGAGATCCATACCACAACGCAATAAAGGACGTGCTTTGTATATAAAAGTATCGCGTAATACGGGACGAACAAAGCGACTCTGGCTATGGACCTTGCCACCTGCCATCAAATAGCGCAGATGACGTAATGATTGCCCTATTTTACCCGTATAGGCAATCACATCACCGTGCTTAATTCCCTTACGTAATAATGGTTTTTTACTCTTAGAAATAATCGTAATCGAAAGATCAAGCTTGCTATTGGCAATCGTATCCCCACCGATGATCACAATACCAAATTGAGATGCACATTCACGCATCCCACGTGCCAATTCGTCCATAGCCGATAAACTCATGCTTTTGGGCATCGCAACACCTACTAGAGCATATAAGGGCTGTGCATTCATAGCAATAGCATCTGAAATATTGATAATCATCGCCTTATATCCGATTTGATAAGCACTGAGCCATTGACGTTTAAAATGAATATTTTCAAAAAAGATATCTTTACTGTATATCCACTCTCCAATAACGGCACCATCATCACCGATAGGTGAGTTCTTTTGACTCATAGCATTGATAAAGTAATTTTCAACGTTCACATTAACCCTATTAGGTAAAATATTAAGAGCACGATTATAGACAAAATGTTGTTATAGCACTGTTAAGAGGATTCTGTGCTAAAATAGCTTCTACAATTTAATAAGGAATTACTAAAATGTTGCCTTCTATACAAAAAATATTTTTCAATCTTAAACTTTCTTTTTTTATTCTTCTCATTGGTATAACTTTTTTGGGTGTTCAACTGATTAATATTACCCGTTATTCTGATCGTCTTGCTGCCCTTAAATCTCAGCATACACTCATTGAAAGCATTACGACCCAAGACTTAAGTGATGTTCCCATGGCAACGATTGTTTTAAATGGTCACATCGCCAAACTTTCCCTTGCCGTCAAACTTTCAACAAGAGACACCGTTTTGGATTCATTTCTTCCCTTCACACACGAGCATATAACGCTATCAGATACCTTGCACGTATCTTCATCTGAATTTCAAGATGCTGCACTATTTTGGTTAGAATCAACACCTCGTGGACGCACCACCATGCACACTCAAATGATCCATGCACGTGACACTTATCTCATGGATATTGCACATATGATTGACTACCAGATTTTACTGATAAACCAATCTATTGAAATAGCAAAAATGACCGTTATGGGACTTTTTATCCTTGGCTTACTTCTCTTTCTTCTGTACCGTTTTCGTTTAAATCAAATATACCGTGACATCAATAAAGCGTGTTCTGTTGATATCGATGGAACAAAAGCTGAAGTCTCTACCCAAGAAATTGATTTCATTGTTAAACGTCTCGCTCGTAAGGCTCCCGTAGCCAACACAAGTCAATCTTTGTTACATCCACAAAGTGGACTTAACAATGAAAAAGGGATGTTCACGATGTATAACGCCAAAAAAGCAACTAAAAATTCCTATTCTCTTTTTATTGCTCTTTTTGAAATAGATCAACACACCAATCTATCCAATTCCCTCTCCAAAGAAGACATGGGTGCTCTTTATAAAAAAATAGGGGATATTATCAGTATGTATGAGCAGCCAATGGATGTGATAGCACAGCTTGATAATCATAATTTTGTTTTTGTTATGTCACGAAATTCAAAAGACACTGCTCTAAGCGATGCTGAAAAAATTGTTCATTCGGTTTATGATTCAGCTTTTAGCACCTCAAAAGGCCCTATTAAAGTCTCTTTGAGTGGTGGTATTTTGTTAAAAGCTCCTGCCAGTGCCTTGGAATCATCTATTTTAGATGCCCATAAAGTAATAGAAAAAGCCAAAGAAAGCGGAGGAAACCGTGTTGCCCAACTCCGAGAAAAGTCAGATCATTTCCGATAGTCTCGACTTGTAGCACAAAAAAAAATCCTATCAGTTTTTTTACACCTCATTTTTGTTACTTTTATGGACAAGAATCGTTTAAAACAAACTTTTCAATTGTTTCTTCCCCTACATTACTTCTTAATTAAGCCATTGAGATGCTATAATCGCGTATGACTTTTTGCCAAAAAACGGCTTAGTAATTGAAAATATTTTTTATATGAAGGAAGGTGCATGAGTATTCCCATTTATACTTACGATGCAATTATCGTTGGAGCAGGCTTAGCAGGATGTGCTGCAGCTCGTGAACTACAATCTGCCGGTAAAAAAGTAGCTGTTATTACCAAACTTCACCCTCTTCGTTCTCATTCAGGTGCGGCTCAAGGTGGAATTAATGCCGCATTTAGCGATAAAGACAGCGTTGAGTTGCATGAATACGATACTGTAAAAGGATCTGACTATCTTGCAGACCAAGATGTTGTTGAGTTTATGTGTCAAAAAGCACCGGAAACCGTTCGTTGGGTTGAAAAAATGGGGGCTGCTTTTAGCCGTAATGAAGATGGTACTATTGCACAGCGCCCTTTTGGTGGACAATCTTCACCACGTGCCTGTTTTGCAAAAGACCGCACAGGACTAACCTTACTACAAACCATGTATGAGCAAGCATTTCGTGTTGGTGTAGAATTTTGGGATGAGTGGTATGTAGCTGATCTTCTTTATGAGAATGGAAAAGTATATGGGGTTGCAGCGTATAACATACGCAACAGCGAATATGCAATTTTTAATGCTAAAACCGTCATGTTTGCAACTGGCGGGTACGCAAGAGCTTTCAAAATAAATTCAAATGCTCATGCTAACACAGGAGATGGTCTTTCACTTGTTGCGCGACATGGTCTTCCGCTTGAAGACATGGAGTTTGTACAGTTTCACCCATCAGGACTTTCCGGTAACGGCGTTTTGATCTCTGAAGCTGCTCGTGGAGAGGGTGGACGTTTGCTTAATTCATTGGGTGAGCGATTTATGGAGAAATACGCACCTAATGCCATGGAACTAGCTTCTCGTGACGTTGTTGCCCGTGCTATCATCCAAGAAATTCGCGAAGGCCGTGGTGTCGGCCCGCGTAAAGATGCGGTATTTATCGATCTTGTACACCTTGGAAAAGAAAAAATCATGGAGCGCCTTCCAGAACTACGTGATCTTGCTATTACCTTCTTGGGACTTGACATGATCAAAGAGCCTATTTTGATCTCTGCAACCGCCCACTATTCCATGGGTGGAATACCTATGAACAAAGACGGACATGTACGTAAGAACAATACTGAATACGTTGAAGGTTTTTATGCAGCGGGTGAGTGTTCATGTTCAAGTGTTCATGGGGCAAACCGACTAGGTGCAAACTCAGTACTTGAAGCACTCCTATTTGGACGTTTTGTTGGTAAGACAATGGTATCTGACGTTGACAACATAGAACTACGTCCTGCAAGACAAGAAGATGCACAAAGAATGATCGATGAGATCAATTGGGCATTAACAAATCATGGTCAAGAACATGTACCAACGCTTCGCGATGAACTTCAACAGTCAATGACAGACAATGCGGGTGTTTTCCGTACCAAAGAGACCTTGAGTGCTCAAATGACTATTATTGAAGACTTGCGAAAGCGTTATAAGAATATTCGTGTAGCTGATAAATCAAAAATATTTAATACAGAATTGCAAGAAGCCATTGAATTTGGACACATGCTTGATTATTCACTCTTAATCGTAGCGAGTGCACTTGCCCGTAATGAAAGCCGTGGAGCTCATTTCCGTGAAGATTTTCCAACACGTGATGATGAGAATTTCTTAAAACACACCATGGCATACATGGATAAAAATGGCACAATTTCCCTTGATTACATGGATGTCACCCTTGGCAAGCATGAACTCAAAGCTAGAACATACTAAGGAGCATCGTATGGATGAAATAAAATCAAAACAGGTGACCTTTAAACTTTTTCGATTTAATCAAGAAACGGATTATCTCCCGTACTACAATACTTATGTACTTGATATTACGCATGAAGAAGTTATTTTAGATGTTCTAAACCGTATCAAATGGGATCATGATGGATCATTATCGTATCGCCGAAGCTGCCGTCATGGTATATGCGGAATTTGTTCAATCAAAGTAAACGGTAAAGCTATTTTGGCGTGTAAGTCACGCCTATTTGACCTTATTGATATTTTTGGTACCGAACTAACGATTGAGCCATTAAGTACCAAAAGAGCCATTAAAGATCTTATTATTGACAAAGAAGATTTCTGGGACAAACACGCGCAAGTAAAGCCTTTCATTGATACTGAAATCGATGAGCATCCTTCACTTGAAAACCTTGTTAAGCCTGATGATGCTGACAAACTACTCGAAGCAGACTACTGCATACAGTGTGGAGCATGTCACTACTCATGCCCAGCATTAGAGATCAATGATCGATTCATTGGTCCTGCTGCATTTGCAGCAGCATTTCGTTTTGCCGCTGATGTACGTGATGACAGCGCATTAGAGCGTCTTCATATTGTAAACGAAGAAGCAGAAGGCGTTTGGGATTGTGTTAAATGTATGGAATGTGCTGAAGCATGTCCAAAAGATGTTGATCCCATCCAAAAAATCACTAAATTACATAATATGATTTTCCAAGCAGGTATTGCAAAAAATAATATCGCAACACGTCATGCTGTTGGCTTTGCTCATTCAATCGAAAAACACGGTTTACTTGATGAAGGTGAGTTGGTTCGTTATTCTGAAGGAAACATCGGTGTTATGAAACATCTTCCAGAAGCAATCGCTATGTGGAAAAATGGAAAAATCGTTATGCCATGGAACATGCCAAAATCTAAAAACCTTGATGAAGTCAAAAAATTGATAAAATCTTCATCAACTGTTAAATTCTAGGAGTAACAATGGAAAAGCTTAGATACGCACTATATACCGGCTGTACTGCTCGCGAAAGTACTCCTGAACTTCTCAAGTCAACGTTGGCAGTAGCTGAAAAATTAGGCATTGAACTGATCTTATTGGACGAAGCGACCTGTTGCGGTGCTTCTCACCTACAAGATTACGATGACATGTTATCGTTGGTACTCAATGCTCGTAATATTTGTTACGCTGAAAAATTGGGGCTTACCATGGTTACAATCTGTAATACATGTCAGCTCAATACCGCTATGACCAAGCACCGTCTTGATACCAATCCTGCACTCAAAGCAAAAGTCAATGAAAAGCTTGCAGAAGTAGGATTAGAGTACAAAGGTACCTCTGAAGTTACTCACTTTTTATACGCGATTATTCAAGACTACGGCTTGGATAATCTATCACAAAAGGTCAATGTACCTCTTAGCCAATTTAACATTGCACCGTTTTACGGGTGTCATAACATCCGTCCATCAGAGCTTCAAAATATCTCCAATGGCGGTGAAAACCCATACAACCCTACATCACTTGATGATCTTATCATCGCGTGTGGTGGAAACAACGTTGATTACGATGCTAAAAACAAATGTTGCGGATTCCATGCAGAGCTCCAATCTCCGCATACTGCGGCTGTCTTGACAGGAAATGCCCTCTCAGGTGCAATCGATGCCAATGCAGACTGGATGGTAACCCCTTGCCCTCTGTGTCATCTAAAACTTGATGTACAACACCACAGTGCTTCAAAAGCAATTGGTCGTGAAGTTAAACTCCCTGTTTTGCATATGCCACAAATGGTAGGACTTGCACTTGGTTGTACTCCTGCTGAGCTTGGATTACAACACCACGTTACCAGAGTTAATTTCGTTTAATTACTGCTCTTTAGAGAGGGACTTTTCTCCTCTCTAAAAATCTCCTTCTTTTACCCTTGTTTTGGACGAAATACCTTGATCACTTCTTCATTACACTCTAAATAAGGTCCTTCAATCAAATCAATACAGTACGGAACCGCGGGAAAAACAGCGTCTAAACACTCTCTAATCGACTTTGGTTTACCGGGAAGATTGATAATCAGGGATTGCCCACGAACCCCCGCAGTCTGTCGTGAAAGAATTGCAGTAGGGACGTACTGTAAGCTAACAGAGCGCATCAACTCACCAAACCCTGGCATCATCTTCTCGCAAACGTTTTGAGTGGCTTCAGGGGTAACGTCGCGTAATGCAGGTCCCGTTCCTCCTGTTGTAACTACCAAACAACACCCTTGCACATCACACAACTCTATCATCGTAGCTTCAATCGTATTTTGGTCATCAGGGATACAGCGATACACAATCTCATGTTCGGATGTTAGATAATCTTTCATCGTATCTTGAATGGCTGCCCCTGAAATATCCTCATAAATTCCTGCACTGGCACGATCAGATGCCGTGATAACTCCAATTTTAATCATTTACACTCCTGTAAAAAATGGTTTGCGTTTGGTAAAGATGTCACTGTTGCATAGTTAAGAAAAAAATCACGTGCTTCAGCAGCATTAACAATGCGGTCTTTCAGTCCCACATAGACTTCTATGCGAATCCCTTTGTCTAAGATTTTTTGCACTAGAGACTCATCCCATACAAACTTCAATAACTCATTAAGCTCTTCTATTGTCCCAATATTGACATCCACGTCTTGTATTTCACCTGGAGCAAAACAGCCTTGAATAAAACGTTTGCAATAGTTTTCTGGATCTGAAAAAAAACTGGCAAGCTGTAATCGCTGAAAGGAACTTTTAGTATTTTGAAAAAAAGCGGGTGAAAATAGCTGTAAAGTATCGATACGGCTATTCGTATTTACAGCATGGAGAGCTGCTTTTATTGCTCCATAACTAAATCCAGCTACCGTATAATCGCTATGTGAAATATAAGCATCAAAAAAATGCTTATCATTCGTGAGCGAAAACCCACTATAAAATGTCATTCATCGTCTCTTTTGCCAATGCTTTTGAAATCTGCTCATATTCGCTTAAAATAGACTCAAGTTTATCAACCTGGCTGCTATGACGTTCTAATATCATCTTGATCTCTGCATATAACCGTTGCAATAAATCACTGCAAGCATTTTCAGTCGGTAGCAGTGATGTTCCCATTCCATAGTCGTAAATCATCGCATGAACCAATTCACGTGCGGACGTGAGATCATGAGAGGCATTAGATGCATGCTCTCCGAATTGGAGATCACATGCAGCTATTCCTGCTAAGTGTATGCGAATTTGAGACTCTATTTCGTGTTTTAATAATGGCTCGGCACTTGGTGGTGTAATCGAATCGTTACTCAAAGTGATTTTTTCATACGGTAAATCTGTCCAAGTTGCTGCAAATACCTTACCTGCTTGATAACGGGCTTGATAGTGGCGTTGCTGTTCTGATAGCATCGCTATTTTTTTCTTCCCAAACATCACTTTGTCTTTTACCGCTAAAAAGTGCTCCATTTTAACTTGGAACTCATTTTTTCGCAAACATAATAATGCCGCTTCATTTGCCAATGCTGCAAGTGAGGCACCGTTGAACCCTACTGTCATTTTTGCTATTTCATCAATCGAAAGTTCGTTTGGGATATTGTGAAGATACTTTTCCAATATCGAAGCACGTTCACTCGCGGTTGGAAGCTCTACAAAAATACGGCGATCAAATCGTCCTGCCCGCAACAGCGCATTGTCCATGACCTCAATATTGTTAGTAGCGGCAATGACAATAATACCAGCGGTATCTTCAAATCCATCCATCTCGGTAAGGAGTTGGTTAAGTGTCCCCTCACGTTCATCATTGCGTCCGCCATCACGCTTTTTACCTACTGCATCAATTTCATCGATAAAAATAATAGAAGGAGCATTCTTTTTGGCGGCGGCAAAAAGTTCATGGACTCTTTTTGCTCCCATTCCCACATATATCTGGACAAAAGAAGCACCGCTTTGATAGAAAAAAGGGACATCCGCTTCTGCGGCCACTGCTTTGGCTATCATCGTTTTACCCACACCCGGAGGTCCTACGAGTAAAACACCACGCGGCATTCGTGCACCAAAGTTGTAATAACGTTTTGGATTGCGTAAAAAATCAATAATTTCTTCGAGTTCTTCTTTTACGTCACTAATCCCGCCGATATCACTAAAGCGTACATTTGATTTTACAGGTACAACGGATGTGTTGCTAACACTCTCTGGCTCATTTGATTTTGCGGGAATGGGTTCTTCAGTACGCTGTATAGAATCTAAACCAAAACGCCCTTTATACACCCATCCCAATGTACCAAGAATACCCCCAACCATCACGATAAAAACAATCCAGCCATAACTGGATTTTTCTTCGAGTCGTAACTGTGCAATAAGCTCCTGAGATAGCTGTGCAGACTGTATTTTTACAACACCGTAATCACGCGTTGTAAGATACGTATACTCACCATCCATAACAGCACTATCAACTGTTCCTGCACTAATGAGATGAGACGCTTCTGCTAAAGATACCGTATCCGTACTGTCACGTAGTAACGCATACATCAATAGAAGAACAATGATCCCCCCAGAGACAAGAAGAATAAGTTGATTACGATTAAAATTGGGCCACGTTATGTTCATCTTCTACCTCATATTTTTCGATTTGAACCCAATTTCCGGATAAATCTTCATTTGAATGGATCAATATTTTATTAAAAAACTGATCCAATCCACTGTATATTCCATCGTTTTCCGATTCTACCAAAACATCCAAAGGAATCTTTACGTTTTGACGAAATGCACGATTATTTGTTTCAATCATGGCCGTTAATTCTCGCATACGGGCACTCGAAACAGCACCGTTAACCTCAGGTTTCATCGTGGCACTTGGCGTTCCATCACGCTTAGAGTACGTAAAAGGGTGAAGATGCGTCAAATGCAGCTGTGCGGCGTTTCTCATCGCTTCTTTCCACAGTTCGTCGGTCTCACCGGGATGTCCTACAATAAAATCGGTACCCAGCGCAAAACCTTTGGAGTGGAGTAAATCAAATAACTGCACATCGCTCTCAAAACGGTTACGGCGATTCATGATTTTGAGCATTTCATTCGAACTGTGCTGAATGGCAATGTGTAAATGACGTTCCAACCATGGCTCATCCAAGATCTCACGAAATGCATCATTGATTTGGATGGGCTCTAGACTCCCTACTCGAATACGGCGAACCCCTCGGATCATTGACATCTTTTTCATCAATTCCGCGATGTTTTTTCCCTCACCTTGCCCATAGCTTCCAACATTAGTACCGGTAAGGACAAACTCCCCAAAACCATTTCCAGCTAAACGATTGACCTGCTCTAAAATCTTTGTTTCATCCATATTGCGTGAATCACCGCGAACGAAGGGAATAATACAATAGCTGCATCGGAAATTACAGCCCTCTTGTATTTTAATAAATGCTCTGGATTTTCCGATAAATTCATCTACAATGGCATCATCGATGTAATTCAAATCCCCTATTTCATAAAACCGTTCTTCTTGAGAGAGCAGTGTATCGATTTTCATTTTTTCAGACTGACCGAAGACCCCATGAACTTTGTTAGCACCAAAAAGGCTTTCCCCTTTGGTATGCGCTCCACATCCGGTCAAAAAAAGCTTTTTACCTTGTTTTTCAATACTGTTTATGTAGCCGCGTACACTGACATCGGCACCGTTAGTCACGGTACAAGAGTTTACAACCACAATGTGGGCATCACTCTCATTTTCCGTTACCTCATACTGTGTCAATGCACCCATCATCACCTGAGAGTCGTAAACATTGGTTCGGCACCCGAAGGTTTTGAAATAGACTTTTTCTTTCATGCATCGTCCATAACAGGCTGCTGTTTTTTCTCAATTGGACCCGTATAAAACGTTTGTGTAGGGTAAGCAATAGCAATGTCATATTCGGCATTAAATGCATCTATAATCTCAGCTGAAATCGTACTGCGTAAGGTTAATGTAGCATAGGCATTCGTTAAATACCATCCACTCACTTTTAAGCCATTTGGTTCAATAAACGTAAAAATCCTCGGCTCAACATTAGCATTTTTCAAACTGTAACGATCCCGTAGCTTATTGATTTGCTTACGCGTCATTTCGGTATACCCTTTGGAATACTTTCGACATATCTCTTTGACAATAAGCGTCGCTTTTTTGTGATTAGAAGCAAACGTAATTGTAATATCCACCCCATCCCATACTGTACTAAGTGTACCATGACTGTAGTTGGCGATCAAAGAGGTGAAAATGTAATTATTAGGGATAAATATAATCCGACCCGCACGTCTGTTTTGCATTACTGTCGTCAATGTTATATCTTCATGAATGGTAATACGTTGAAGTGAAATATCAAGGACATCTCCTACGTAAACCATACCATCCTTTTCAACACGGATACGATTGCCTACATGAATGGATCCCCCAAATACGATAACAAACCATCCGATAATGGACATAAACCAGTCACGTAGGGCAATTGCAAGACCCGCAGATGCAAAACCAAGCACGGTCGCTATGTATCCAACGTTGTCCATAAAGGTGAAGATCAAGACAATAATGACCAAAGTAACGGTTACAAATGTCAGAATTTTATTCGCCATGTAAAAACGTTCATTATCCGTAATGTACCGCTTCACAATCCGTTTGATCAAAAATGCAATCACAAACAGTACGATAATCACCCAACCGATATTTAACAGTTTATAGAGTTGATCTTTAATCTCTTTATTTATTTTTGCTTCGATGGACTCTATGCGTTTACCATACACATCTGCTGTAGAGGTCAAGGTATCAAGAGCCAGTTTGAACTTTTCTATTTGCAGGAGCGTAGCATCCAGCTCTACTTCATAATCTACTTTTGGATCAAGCTTCATCAGTTGGCGATATAGCGCCACTTGACGTTCCATAATATCGGTAAGCTCTCTAAGTTCGTCTGCTTTTACTTCATAATCTTTATATTGACCATCAAGGCGCTTGATATACGACAATCCCGTAATAATGGCAAATGGATTGCTTATTTTAGGAGTCTCTTCAACCGTATCGGGTTTTAACAAGCTAGCAAATGGTGAAGGTCCTTGTGATCTAAACCCATCAATCTGATCCAATAGCACTTTTTCTTTTGCTTGTAAAGCCTCAATTTCCAATCGTAGTTCGCTCGTCATACGGCGATTCTTTAACTCACTAATACGGCGATGTACCTCACGTAGGCTTTTACGTGAAGCCTGATATGCCATATAAGAGTTATAGCTTTTAGTCCATATACTGCTGTCTTTTGTCAGCTCTTTTTTTATTTTTTCCAGTTCATGCTGGAGATTTTGAATCGTTACTTCTTTGGATTCGCCATCAATGAATTTGCTGTCCTTTTTAGGTGCTGCGTATACACTGCTAACAAGAAGAAAAGAAGTGAATATAAACGTAAAAAACCATTTCATGCTCATGCTCCTTCGTAACGTTTCAATACGTTCTTAACCTTATCAGAAGGAACGGTATCTATGATTTTAACGTCGCCAATAGAGTTAGGAAGTATAAAGGTAATGGACGCATCTGAACTTTTTTTATCCAGAAAAAAAGTTTGATAAAATTTTTCACAGTCCGCAATTGGATAGGTTAATGGTAGGTCATAACGCTGTAGTACGTCCCGAACACGCTTGGCTTCATCACTGCTCATCAACCCCATATCGCACGCCAGGTCATTCGCCATCATCATCCCTATTGCGACACTCTCACCATGCAAATACGTCTCATAACGCGTTTCATTTTCGATAACATGACCAAAGGTGTGCCCATAATTAAGTGCCGCACGAAGACCCTGCTCTTTTTCATCGGCTTCTACAACACGCGCTTTAGTCTGCACCGCTTGAGTAATCGCCTCTATAAGATTGTCTCCCTCGCGCAAATCATTGTTCTCTAACCATTTAAAAAACTGAGCATTAAAGGTCACTGCCATTTTTACGATCTCTGCAACGCCTGCTCCAAATTCTCTCGCAGGTAAAGTTTCTAAAAAAGAAGGATCAATATGAACCGCTTTAGGCTGATGAAAAGCACCAATTAAATTTTTGCCGTATTTATTGTTAATCCCTGTTTTTCCACCGACACTCGCGTCGACTTGAGAAAGAAGTGTTGTAGGTATTTGGATAAAATCGATACCACGATTGTAAAGACTCGATGCAAATCCGCCCATATCACCGATCACACCTCCACCAAATGCCACCAAAAGAGATTTTCGGTTTAAACGGTGATCAAACATACGATCCAAAATGAACTCAATACTTGCCCAGTTTTTATACTGTTCACCATCTGCAACGGTAATGATATATACTTCTTTGGCCTTCAGTTTTGAAAGTAGCGTTTGCAAATGCAGACCCGCTACTTTTGGATTGGTTAAAATCGCGACTTTTCCGTCATATTTGATTTCGTTTAAAGGTCCAATATGAATTGGATAAGAGTCGTCAATGGTTCGATTAAGGGCAATATTGATCGTCATGCGGAGCCTAAATAATAAGTTAATAATAGGCGTATAGTGTACTTCAAAGTCTCTTAAAAATAAGACTTTTTAGATCTGAGTAGGGATAAATAGCTGATGATATGAATCGAGTTTTGTGTACAAAGTCTCCGAATCGGTTGCAAAAAAACGCTTCAAAGAATTTGCAAACATTTTTTCAGTAAAAGGTAAACACTGCAAGAAATTATCGTCCTCTTTTAAGAGACGTATCGGGTTTTCTTCGGTTTCAATCACATGAATGGATTTTGAAAAAATATCAGAAAGATTGTTAAAATGCTCAATTACCTGTAAATTATTCGTTCGGTCGTCAACCACATAATCAATGAGTTCCAAGTCAAATCCTAACTGAGAAGCTACATCAAAAACGGTGGTAGAAATATGCTCAACATGATTTTCTTCACCCAATATGACTACCGATTTGTCCAAAGCACCAAAAGAGCGTTCTGCAAATTTTAAAACGGGGACATTGCTCTTATAGAGACTGGAGCGAATTGCTTTTTGACTAAACATCTTTTGCGACACAATAAATAAGCCAATGTGATGTTTTTTAATGTCTTTGAGCATGATCTCATTATCAATAGCTGTATCGTATACAATTTCCACTTCAATATTCGTATCGATATACGATTTAATATGTTGCAAGCTGTCAATATTGCCAGGATTAACCACTTTTATGAGTAAAGGTTTGTTCAGTTTTTCATGAATATAGACACTGCGACGTACCAATTCATGAATGTTTTTTGTTTTTTCAATTTCCATATCGATGTACAAATAAAGTTTGCTTCCAAATGGAGCTGGAAACTGCCCAAGTTCACGCTTAATGGCACGATATACTGATTTTAAAACATTGGGTTCTCCCACCAATACAAGCGTATCATTGGGTTGAATCATTTTTTGATCCGTTGGAATAATGAGCTGGCGATTACGGTAAATTGCGGCTATTTTCCAATTCTTTTGCTCAATAGCACCCAGATGGCGATACACAAAAGAGCTTCCAAAAGGGACCAAAACCTCCATTATCTCACCATTTCCCAGGCCTATATTTTGCGCAAAAACAGGAATATTTGGGAGAAATTTAATCAAATTCAGACCAATGATTTGATGCATATTAACCCATTCAATCCCATCATCTTCATTTTTGGCATTCCATAAATCAAGTGCGATAATACGCATATTGGATTGAAAAAGACGGATATTTTTAATGGTATTTTCTAGGTCCGAAGGGTTTTCCATCACTAAAATAGTTTGAGAAAAATCCATTTTTAAGAGATTGGAAATTTTATAATTACTGGTAGGATCAAAGTTGAAAAATTTAAAACGTGCTGAATCATAACCCTCAAAAGACTCTTCTTCTTTGGATTGAACGACATAATAAACATTTTCACTCGTTTGAGTACCAACGACACTCTGGATAAAATGCCGTCCAATAATCCCATCGACAACGATTAAAATCTTTTTCATTCTTTATTGACCACCTAATATTGACGTGATTGTACCATACACAAACCCTAAATACGAATTCCCTCTTGCCCTAAACGATAAAGGGCAAAATCGTACTTGATTGGATCATTGGGGTCAAAAGAGCGCAATGTATCTGTAAGTTCCAATGCCGCTGTAAGATCACACTGTTTACGTTGCAATAAGCCCAGTTTTTTAGACAAAGTGAAGGTATGGGTATCCAGTGGCATGATAAGTTCACGAGGACTCATAACCTTCCATAAACCCATATCCAGTGAATCCTCGCGTATCATCCAGCGTAAATACATCATCCAACGCTTCATCGCTGATGTTCCGGCAATGCGCTTGATCGGTTTTCCAATGAGAAACGTATAGCCTTGAGAACGATAAGCATTAAGATCATACAGGGTTTCAATCACACTGCTTATTCCTCCTAATACACCATCATTACGATATCCTCGTTCAAATGTCGCTTCAACGCCCCCTTGTGCTTTTAAACGCCCCAAGGTTATATGCCATTGTGCGATATCCTGAGCTGTTTGAAAACGATAATATTTCCCCAGCGTTGCACGTCTAATATCTTCTTCATTACTATCAATCCATGAGGGCTGTAAGGATGTTAAAAAGGCAACAATAGACTGGACATTACCATACGCAAACAGTGCACACGTCAGCGCATGGCATTCATCTCTTGTTGTACGTGCTATCATGAGGGGATCGGGCTTTTGCGCGGAGAGTTCGCTACTGCTGTTACGTAAGGCTACCTCAGCATCCAGTCGCGCTTGCAGTGCTGTCATCGACCTAACTGATAGAGTTTTTTTCGCTCTGATGAACCCGCGATATTGAGCTGTGCCCGGTATTTAGCAATCGTACGGCGTACCATCGTAATTTTAAATTTGTTTTGAACCATATCCAGTAATTTCATATCACTCAGCGGTTTTTTATGCGGTTCACCCTTTACTAATTCACTGACATACTCTTTGATGGCGGCATTGGAGACATCCTCATCAATTGCCGTCGTAAAAAAGTCTTTCATAGGTAATGTTCCACGATCACACGCGATGTATTTGTTGGCAATAGCACGTGAAATGGTAGAAGGGTTATGTCCGAATTCATCGGCTAAGGTTTTCAGGGTTAGAGGTTTGATCGCGCCGCCGGTAAAAAAGTCATACTGATATTCCACGATCATCAGCCCCACTTTGTACAGTGTCGCTTTACGCATTTCCAACGCGTCGATGAGACTTTTAGCTTCTTTGATCTTGTCACGGACAAATGCATGATCCACCCCATACGCTGAATCAATAGAGATCGTCGGGTAATAGCGATCGTTGAGACTCACTTCAATCCCTGTTTCGGGATCATTGTAGATCATCAGGTCAGGGATGACTTGCGCTGAGTCTTCCATGTAGTCAATGCCAGGAGGATTTTTAAAACTCCCGATAATGTGCATGACCTCAGCAAATTGAGATTCTTTGTGAAAACGGTTCAATCCGTCCAAATGCTCGATCATTTCTATGGCTAAAGGATATGCTTCATCACTGATTGCGGTATGATCAAGCTGAAATAAAAAAGATTCTTTGAGATCACGCGCACCGATACCTACTGGATCCACATGACGAAAACGTCCCCGTATCTGCTCAAACTGCGCATGAGTGATTTCCTCTTTGGCACAAAACCCTTCGCTGTCGCCCTCATAGTATCCGCCTTCATCGAGGTTCTCGATAACATGACGTGCGACCGCTTGTGAAATAGGCGTTGGAAACAGAGGTGCTTCCATCTGTTCTTCTAAAACATCGTACAAACTTCGATACGCAACGGTCAAAGCTTCTATCGCCTCTGAATGAGAGTTTTGGACGTAACCGTATTGGATTTTACGTGGTATTTTCGCATCAAAAGATTCTTCATAACCTGAGCGAATTTCAATGAGAGGATTGGACTCCACAAACGGAGACATCGCATCCCCCAAATCGCTCAGGCTTGAATGTAAAATTGGAAGCCAATTACGCAATGTGTTTGAAAGCTTGTTCTTTAGCTCAACGTTAGTCCTAACCCGTAGTCCTGCCATGGTTTACAGCTTAAACGATTCGCCAAGATAGTGTTCACGCACATCACTGTTATGCGCTATTTCATCGCTCGTTCCTGAGGCCAGTAATTCACCGCTTTTGATAACATAGGCACGATCACAGACGGCCAATGTCTCACGGACGTTATGATCGGTTATCAACACCCCGATACCGTATTCGACCAATTGAGCGATAACATTTTGTATGTCTGTCACCGCAATCGGGTCTACTCCTGCAAACGGCTCGTCCAAAAGTAAAAATCGCGGCTTGTTAACCAAGGCACGTGCGATTTCTGCACGGCGTCTCTCGCCACCGCTGAGATTAATCCCGCGACGATTACGAATAGGCTCGATGTTAAACATCTCTAGTAGTTCTTCTATACGCTGTTGGGCTAACTCCTTGGAAAGCTTTCCCGCTTCTGCCGCTATAATCAGATTCTCTTCTACCGTTAGATCTTTGAAAATGGATGCCTCTTGAGGCAAATAGCCAATCCCCATGCGCGAACGCTGATGCAACGGTAGATTGGAAACATTTTCTCCATCAATATAAACTTCACCCGCTGTAGCTTCCACCAAGCCGCAGATCATGTAAAACGTGGTTGTTTTTCCTGCCCCGTTTGGTCCTAACAGTCCAACAACCTCACCTGTTCGAAGTTCCAAACTGATACCGCGTACGATCTCATGCTTTTTAATCGTCTTTACCAGATTGTTTATCTTTAGCTCATGTATGTGTTCAGTCATTATTTACCTCATAGAGTCGTGTTTCGTTGTCGCACTTGGTGATCTTTACGACCACATATGCAAACCCTGCTTTTTTCAAAAATGTAATCAAGCTTTCATCACCCCATTCAATCAAATGGTATCCTGGTTTTTCCAACTCTTCAAGCATTCCCATCGATACAAATTTCTCAAACCCGTAGTTATACAAATCATAATGATATAAGTGTTCTCCATAACGCTGCTGCAATGAAAAGGTAGGCGACGTCACCGCATCCTCAAGCCCTAAAAAACGGGAAAATGCTTGGGTAAAGGTTGTTTTTCCACTCGCAAGATCTCCCTGCAGTACCATCACACCACCATCAGGCATCTGACCCCTGATATGCTCACACAACTGCGGCAACTGATCCAATGAAAGCTGCATCATAATTTTGACGAGACCATGATAATCTGTGAAAGTTTTTGGGATGCTTTACCGCTTAGCAATCCATCACGGGCAATCTCAAGCCCTTCTTGCACATCGCGAGCCATTCCCTCTGCGATGAGTGCGTATGCCGCATTAATGAGAACAATGTCGCGCTGTGCATCCGTAGCACGGTTAGTAAAAAGATCCAACATTATTTGAGCGTTTTGAGGTGCTTCGCCTCCCAATATCGCTTCAAAGGGGGCTTTTTTGATCCCGTAGCTTTGAGGATCTATCTCAAATGTTTTAATCTCGCCGTTATGCAGTCGAGCCGCATAGGTTATATCACTGATACTGATTTCATCCATCTTCTCACGTGAACTTACGACTACTGCTGATTCCATTTTCAAGGTGAGCAAGACCTGAGCAATTTTTTCAACGAAGACTTCATCAAAGACACCCAGTAAAATACGCCCTACTCCCGCAGGATTTGTCAATGGTCCCAATACATTGAAAATCGTTTTTTCAGGGATACTGCGACGTATTGGCATGATAAACTTCATAGCAGGATGATGGTTTTGCGCAAACATAAATGTAAACCCTGTCTCTTCAAGCAATCGTGCACTTTTATCCAATGGTAGATCCAAACGAATACCCAAATGTTCCAGTACATCCGCACTTCCGGATTTCGAAGTAATCGAACGATTACCGTGTTTTGCCACATACGCCCCACACGATGCTAATAAAATAGAAACCGAAGAGGAGATGTTAAAGCTGCCGCTTTTATCTCCGCCCGTACCAACAATATCAATGAGTTTTGGGGACAGTGAGGGATTGACTTCCAATGCCGTTGCATGAGAGCGCATTACTGCTGCCGCATCCGAAATCACCGATACGGGAGTATGCTCATCCAATGTGAGGGCAAGCAACAATTCCCTCATGTGTTCATCGCTCAATCGGTGTTCAAACAGCGCTTCAAAATCATTTTTTGTCGGATTCATGAGAGCTCCTTGACGTAAAGGTTCTGTTGACTTTTAGGAGTTGATTTGATGGTAGGAAGTACTAATACTTCATAGCGCAACGTCATTTCAAGATAGACCAAGGTGATCACATCCCCAACGGCTACGTTTTTAGAGGCTTTCACGACTTTGTCGTTGATTTGAACGACACCCTCGGTAATCATGTCTTGAGCAATGGCTCTGCGCTTGGTTAGGTTAACGGCATTTAAAAATTTATCGATACGCAAAAATAGTCCATAATATTAATTTGAGGTCTCAATTGTAGGTTATCAAAGCTAAAACCCACATAAGGGCGCAATAAATGTTCCACAATTGTAAATACAAAGTAAAAGTCTTCCAATAACAATCTCAAAATATAGAACAGGGTATACTTACACAATGTATAAATAAGGACACACAAAATGGAAACCCTAACTCAAAGTACCGTTAATATTATTTTAATGCTTACAATTTTAGGAGTTGTATTTTTCGTTTTGAAGTCAAAAAAGAGATAAATAAAGATATAATAATAAACTACTCAACGAATGTACGAAACATTGAGAAATTCATAGATTCAGGCTGCTAATGAAAATATTTATCACTGGTGGAGCAGGCTATATAGGTTCGCATACGTGTGTTGAATTTTTAAACCTTGATCACGACGTGGTTGTATACGATAACTTTTGTAATAGTAATTACGAGACACTTCAACGTGTTGAAAGTATTACACATAAAACGGTAACGCTCGTTGAAGGCGATATTCGAGATGAAGATGCGCTATGCAAAGCAATGGTTGGATGCGATGCAGTTATTCACTTTGCAGGACTCAAAGCCGTTGGTGAATCAGTTGAAAAACCGTTAGAATACTATGATAATAACGTCCAAGGTACACTATGCTTACTTCGTGCGATGCGTACCAATAACATCAAGAAGCTGGTTTTTAGTTCTTCAGCAACGGTTTATGGTAATCCCCAAAAGCTTCCGCTTACTGAAGATCATCCTCTCACAACAACTAATCCTTACGGACAAACAAAGCTGATGGTTGAAGAGATACTACGTGATCTTTATAAAAGCGATTCAACGTGGTGTGTTTCAATTTTACGCTATTTTAATCCCATAGGGGCACACGAAAGTGGTTTGATTGGTGAAGACCCTAAAGATATGCCTAATAATTTAATGCCCTTTATAGCTCAAGTCGCTGTGGGTCGTCGCGATTATTTGAGTGTTTATGGGGATGATTACGCAACTCCCGACGGTACTGGAATTCGTGATTATATTCATGTGGTTGATTTAGCACAAGGCCATGTAAAGGCGTTAGAGTCGTTGGTTGTCCCACAATATACGGTAGTTAATCTAGGAACAGGTATGGGATATAGTGTGCTTGATATGGTGAAAGTTTTTAGCGAAGTAAGTGGAAAAGAGATTCCTTATCGAATTGTTCCACGTAGAGAAGGGGATATAGCATCGTGTTATGCAGATCCTACGCTTGCCAAAAAAACGTTAGGTTGGCAAGCTTCTCGAACCTTTAAGCAAATGTGTCAAGACAGTTGGAATTTTCAATCCAAAAACCCTCATGGGTTAAATGTATAAATGATATTACACCAAGGAGTTAAAGTGCGATTTTCAATATTGATAGTTTTCATGCTACTACTAGCAGGATGTTCAAGTGTGACGTTAACAACATCGGATGCAAAATTAGACAAGACACGTGTAATGGCGGTTGATTCGTTTGCAAATTATACAGAGGTTCCAATGGCGGGCTACAGAGCAGCAGCTATGGTTGATGCTGCATTACTGAATCGTGGCTATACCAGCAAAACGATTTATACATCTCCTAATGAAGAGTATTTAAAACCAAATGCACCCTTGAGCGATAGACTCGATAGAGCTCGAAAAATATCTGCAGATTATCTCATGAGTGGAGAGGTCATAGAGTGGAGATACAAGACAGGGATTGATGGCGAACCCGCAGTAAGTCTTGTAATACGGGTGTATGACGTCAATACGGGGGCAATTGTGTACAGTGCAACCGCGAGTAAAAGTGGGTTTGGCTATAGTTCAGTGGGTGTTGCAGCTCAAGATGTCATCACATCTATGATCCATTAATATTTTAACTATGGATTGGCTACGTATTGTTTTTTTAGGGTTATTAAAAAAGCGTTTAGAAACTCTGACCGATTATATCATTTGGATTGAAATTGTTGGCTGGACTACCGCTTTTATATTGTTTGGCTACTTACTGCGACCAACTGATCCTTTCTTTTTCACTGGAAGATATGATGTTTTTTTAATTTTTATGACCATATTCACCCTTTTTTATGGGACAGTTGTCGGAATTATTATGCTAGGTATCTCTTATGTGGTATCCCTCAACTTTTATACCGATATTCCTTATATGGAAATAATGGAATACCTTGTTTTTGTTCTCATTTATGGAGAATTCCATTATCATTGGAATCGAAAAATAAATATTGCTAATGAAAACAATTTGTACACCAGAAATCGTCTTAGAATGTTAGGGAATGCTTTTTTCTTGGCAAAAATATCGCACGATCAGCTTGAAAAAACCTATATCATGAAACCAATGAGCTTACGAGGAGCTATCGTTTCTTTGGCGGATGAGCCTAAAGAGAATCGGACAACCTTGTTGCTTGAGCGATTGTCTCATTATTATGGGATTGAGAATGCTGCCTATTACCACGTTGAGGGAGAGAGTGCGATAAAGCTAGCAGAGATTGGTGATAGTACCATTGTGTATGATAAAAATCATCCTATGATTGATAAAATGCTTAGCAGTCTTGAATCTATTTACGTGTCCGATATAGAGACGCATGATCGGGATAGTTGGTTGGCTGTTTTACCTTCTTTTAATTATTTAAATGAGTTACGAGGTGTTTTGATACTTAAAAAAATGCCATTTATGACGTTTAATATTGATAATATTTTAAAAATAGAAGTGATTCTTAACTATTTTGAGCAAGAAGAGAATCAACATATTGATCTTCATGTTCCCCAGACATACCGAGTTTGTAAGGATGGTTTTTTATTTGAGCTTATGAGACTCCTTAAACTAAAACGTAGCTATGGTGTTCAAAGTTCATTATTTGCTATTCATGCTACTAAACCAGCATCGATTGGTATGTTGGACCATTTTCTTCTAAACAGCCTTCGTGTTTTAGATCTCTTTGAACGTATTGAAATCACCAATGACGAGTGTTACTATATTTTTCTTTTACCGTTTGAAAATATTAGTGGTACGTTAAGTTTTGAGAAGCGTATTATGAACAAAGTTCACTTGAGTGATGACACCAACCTCCAAAGAATGGTAGTTAGTATTGATGCAGCAAATCAGATTTTTGATTGGATTTCAACATCAAGCCAGCGTAGATCATGATTTATATACTCCTTTGTATTCTTAGTTTTTTGCTGGAACTGTATGCTTTAGGGGCTGGGGAAATTACCCATTTTGCACAATGGAATATCTATAGATATTTCTTGTTACACACAATAGCATCTGCCTTGTTGTCATGGTGTCAGGTGAAATGGCTAGAGTCACGATATCCCGATGAGCGATTAAAAGTTTTTCTTTTTTTCTTTGTTTTCATGGTAGTCACCTTAAGTTTTGGGCTTCTTTTGAGCTTGTTAATTGTCATATTTGGTCTACTGCATGTAAAAGTGATTGAAAAAACTCAAACACTAGACAAAATTAGCTTTAATGCTATTAGTGATGATTTTCCAGAAATTAAAAGAATCTTTGGAGAAGCATCTCTGGCACATACCTTGAATCAATCCGATGCGAGAATGCAAACAAAAATTAAAGTTTTATCTGCATTAAGTGAGATTAATACTCCTGAAGCAATTACCCTTATCAAGCAGGCACTTTCAGATGAAAGTGATGAAGTTCGGCTTTATAGTTTTAGTTTAATAGACCATTTTGAAAAAGAGCTAAACAAAAAAATCCATATCGCTTTGGATGCACTTCATCAAAGCAAAGAAATTTCACACAAGGTTCAAAGGTATAAAACATTAGCCTTATTGTATTGGGATATGCTTTATTATGAATTGGCCGATGATAATCTCAAACACTATTTTTTAACTAAGATACAATCCATTATGAGTGAGAGTCTACTTTTGGCACCACATGATGAAGATTTAATTATGCTTCAGGGAAGGCTTTATTTATTTAATGGTGATATTAATAATGCAGAACTTTTATTACATGATACTCTTGAATACAGTGGCACCTATACGAAAGCTATATGTTCATATTTAGCGGAAATTGCATTTTTAAAACAAGAATATTGGAAAATTCCTTCATTAATTGCACTTTATCCCAGCGCTTCTTTGGATTTAAAAATGTATGGAATGCAGCAAGTGTGGAATCATAAAAAATGAAATTTCTAATTGATAAACATAATAAAGTGGATATTTTATTTATCGCCGAGGGGACGTATCCCTATGTGAGAGGTGGAGTTTCTTCGTGGATTCACCAGCTTATTAGCGGTTTAAAGCATTATCGATTTGGTGTTGTTTTTATGGGAAGCCGTCCTGAGGATTATGGAGAAATTGCGTATGAATTCCCTGAAAACCTTGATCTTTTGGTGGTTTCGTATTTATTTGACGATCCATCAAGACCAAAGATTCAATCCATAGAGGGTGATCAAAAGAGCATTGAAAACGTAGAGTACATTCACGAATGGTTTAAAAATCATGAGGACTCTTTACCTCAAGAATTGCAAAAGCTTAATTTTTATACGGATAAAGTGAGTGAATCTTTCTTTTTGTATGCTCATCGTTCATGGGAATACATTGAAAAAAAATACAATGAACGTGCTTCTGATATCCCTTTTATTGATTATTTTTGGACGGTTAGAAATATTCATAGCCCAATTTGGGTTATAGCGAGAATAGCAAAATTGTTAGAAGGGCGTTGTACTACGGTCCATTCTCCATCAACCGGATATGCTGGTTTTGCTGGGGCACTGTTGGCGTTTAACGACAAGATACATTACGTCCTTACGGAACATGGGATTTATACTAAAGAGCGTAAAATCGACTTGCTGACTAATGATTTTTTAAGTTATCGAAAATTTGATATTTTTAAAAAACCGGATGAAAATGATGTTATAAAAGAGATGTGGGTTCGTTTTTTTGAGGGGATAGGTCGATTTAGTTACAAAAGAGCTGATGTTATCTTATCATTGTTTGCTGGTGCTCAATCGGTTCAGATTGTCTATGGAGCTAGTGAGTCAAAGTGTCGTGTTGTTCCCAATGGTGTTGATGTTAAAAAACTAGGAAGTGTGATTGAGAAGCGCCCTTTTATTATTCCTAATGTTATTACTTTGATAGGACGAGTGGTCTCGATCAAAGATATAAAAACATTCATTCGTGCTATTCGTATTGTTCAGCGAGATATCCCCGATATTCAAGGGTGGATTGTAGGTCCAACTGATGAAGAAGAGCAATATGCACAAGAATGCATGGATATGATTCAAACGTTCAGTTTGAGTGAGAATATTAAATTTTTAGGATTTCAAAATATTTTGGATGTACTTCCTAAGAGTGGGATATTAACATTGACCTCTATTAGTGAGGGGATGCCGTTAGTGGTCTTGGAAGGGTTTGCGGCTGGATTACCTGCGGTGACGACCGATGTTGGCTCATGTAAAGAACTCATTTACGGTGGATTAGGTGAGGAAGATCTGGCTCTTGGGGCGGCAGGGGAAGTGGTGTCTATTGCTAACCCAAGTGCACTTGCAAAAGCTTATTTAAAACTATTACAAAATAGCGACTACTGGCATGCTTGTCAACAAACAGCTCTGGCTCGGGTCAATCAATATTATACGCAAGAATTATTCTTTAAAACCTATGATGAAATTTATCAAAAAGCGATGCAACCGTGGCAGGAATAGGATTTCAATTAAAAAAAATTGCAAATAGAGGAACGCTTACTTCATTGCTCAAGGCGTATGGCTATTCAGCAGCTCTCAGTAGTGGTCCTTGGGTTATCTCGATGATTGTAATTTTTTTAATTGGATTCATAAATATTTATTTTTTTCATTCAGGTGCAAATACAATTAAATTTCAAATTATCGTTACTTATGCCCTGATGATGGCATCCAGTCTTATTTTTACAGGTTTTTTACAGCTTCCTTTTACTCGTTACGTTGCAGACAGGGTATTTGAGGGGAGAGAAGATAAAGTATTGCCTAACTACTTTGGACTGTTATTTATAATCTCATTATTGGGTTTCTTTATTGCATTTCCTTTGAGTCAATGGTTGTTTTATGATCAAAGTGACTTTTTTGTCACTTTAGTTGTTTCTACTTTTTTGGTTCTAAGTTGTGTATGGATTTCTAATATTTTAGCGGTAAGTCTAAGGTTTTACAAATATGTCATATTGGCATATTTTATTTCGTATATTATAATCTTATTCCTCTCTTTATTACTGCAACCTTATGGAATAGAAGGGCTACTGTTTTCTTTTTTAGCTGGCAATCTTCTTTTGTTATTGTTACTGATGATTGCGATTGTAAAACACTACCCATCTCCCTATTTCATACAGTTTGATATGTTTAAAAAACAAAATTTTTATTGGACATTAGCTATTGCTGGATTGGCGTATAATTTGGGAGTTTGGGCAGATAAAATTATATTTTGGTATCACCCTTTGACCGGGACAAATGTTATTGGTCACCTTAATAGCTCTATGGTGTATGATATGCCTATATTTCTGGCATATTTGTCTATTATTCCGGGAATGGCAGTTTTCTTCTATCGTTTAGAGGTTGAGTTTGCTGAACAATATGACTTATACTACTCTTCGGTTCGTCAAGGAGGGGTGTTGGATCAAATTGATCGTCATCGAAATGGGATGATTGATGTTGTGCGAACCTCGATTCGTGAAATTTTAACGATTCAGGGAATTTTTAATATTGGAATTTTAATCATCTCTGAACCTCTCTTTGAGGCACTTAAGATGCCCAAATTATTTTTGCCCTTATTTTATATTGATCTCATCGGAACACAAATACAGCTTGGGTTCATGTCTATTTTAGCATTTTTATTTTACATTGATCGGCGCAAGGAAGCAATGATTCTTTCGATTTTATTTTTTGTTGGTAATGTACTTTTGACATTTGTTTCGATTGAACTTGGACCGTATTTTTTTGGTTATGGATTTGCTGTTTCACTGCTTATTGTATTCGTCGGAAGTTTATTTTATCTTCGAAAAGTTCTAAAAAGGTTAAACTATGAAACATTCATGTTGCAATAGTATGGGAATAAAACTATTTCTATTACTCCTCTTAGTCACATCTTTACAGGCTAAAAAGAGTCATGATATCGCACTTTATTATGGGACAAATCCCAGTCAAACATTTATGCAATATTTTGATTGGATTGTAGTTGATCCTGACGTGATTAATCCTGCTGTTAAAAAACGATTTGAGAAAAAATTATTTGCTTATGTCAGTGTTGGAGAAATCGAACCATGGAGAAAATCAAATGCTCCTTATGATAAAAAATGGATTATAGCCAGCAATAAAGCATGGGATTCGAAAATTGCCGATTATACACAACTCGATTATCGGAACTATGTGTTGGCACGGATGAAACGTTTATATGCACACGGATATAGAGGATTTTTTTTAGATACGTTGGATGCTCCATTTGGCTCAATAGCACCCAAAGATGAGATAGTGTATAAAGAAGGACTTTCAGAGCTGCTTGTTCAGATACGTACAACATTTCCAGACGCTAAGATTATTGCCAATCGTGGATTTGAAGTTCAAAAGACATTATGTTTAAATGTGGATGCTGTAGCAGCTGAATCTCTGTATCAAAAAATTGACACCAAAGACTTTACTTACAAAGAGGTTTCAAAAGAGGACCGAGACTGGCTACGAAATCAGCTGAAAGCTGTTCAAAACTGTAATCTTGAAGCAATTTCGATTGATTACGTTTCCCCTAAAAATAAAAAGCTTCAAAAAGAAACGGTCGATAAAATTGTATCTGAGGGTTTTACCCCTTATGTGACCGATTATAAACTTTTGACTCATGGGATGGGGGAGAAAGCTCTTTTAAGTAGAGAAGTGTTGATCTTATATGATGGTTCTACATTAACTAAAGACGATATCATTCGTTCAGAACCTCATCTTATTCTTTCGACACCTTTGGAGTATTTGGGATATATTCCAAAACTACATGATATTAGAGAAGGCTTTCCTGAACTTTCACAAGAAAATTTAGCCGGTATTATTGTATGGGATGGTGGAGAAAATGAAACAGAGCTTTTTAGCTTTATTGAAGAAGTAATACATAGTAATATCAAAGTTCTTTTTTTAAATAGTTTTGGTTTTACTATAACACCACAAAAAGCCAAGTTCCTTGGTTTATCAATGATTGACAATCCTAGTCACCTACTTGATCCTATTACGATAACTCATCGTGATGCGATAGTAGGTTATGAAACACAACCTTTTTTGAAAAATCAATCACCTATCATTGAAGTAGTTGAAGGAAACCCACTGATTAGGGCACAAAATAGTTTGGGACAACCATTTGTCCCTGCCGCACTCACGCCATGGGGTGGTTATGCATTGGATCAAAGCTTTATGATCTCCTCTAGTAATACTTCGATATGGGCAATTGACCCAGTTGAATTATTTAGACTCGCTTTACAGTTACCTCCCATTCCTGCTCCTAATGTGACAACTGAAAACGGCAGTCGACTATGGATGACACATGTTGACGGGGACGGTATGATTGAAAAAACACGCTTTAAACCTGATGAATATGCTGTCGAAACCCTTTATAATGAAGTTTTTAAACAGTATAAAATACCTCAGTCTGTATCAGTTATTGTAGGTGAAGTTGCTCCAAACGGTATTGCACCACTATTATCCAATCGAATGATAAAGGGTGTGAAAGAGATATTCAAACTCCCTTATGTAGAGCCTGCTAGTCACTCTTTTTCACATCCCTTTCAGTGGAAAAAAATTGTTGAAGCCCAAGGAGATTCGGAGGGATATAATCTGCCAATCAAAGGTTATACTTTTTTGCTGAATACGGAACTCCAAGGAAGTATTGACTATATTAATACCAATTTAACACCACCATCAAAAAATGCATCTATGTTATTTTGGACAGGCGGTTGTAATCCACCCGAAGAAGTGCTAAGAGAAGCCCAAGAGGCAAATATTCTTACAATCAATGGTGGTGATACAACAATCCAAAAAAATGCTCCTTGGCTATCTCTTGTCTCTCCGATTAGCATAAAAAAAGGAGATTACCGACAAATCTTAGCGCCAAACCAAAATGAAAATGTTTACACTGGAAATTGGATTTTTCCAAAATGGGGATACAAGCGTGTCATTGAAACCTTTGAAATGACGGATAAGCCAAGACGTTACAAACCTATTGATCTTTATTATCACTTTTATTCTGCATCATTGAGTTCCTCGTTAGCATCATTAAAAAGTGTCTATGATTATGTACTTACACAAAAGACGCTTCCGTTGTATATTTCAGACTATATTCGGATTGCTGATGATTTTTACAATACTTCTATTGCTACTATTGAGAATGGATGGGAAATCCGAAATGCAGGAGAGTTAAAAACATTAAGGCTTCCAAAAGATAATCACTACCCAGATTTTACTAAGAGTGATGGGATTGTTGGATTTTATGATGATGCTGATGGACGTTATATCCATCTTAATGGACAGGGTGTTTATACTTTAGTCATGAGTGACAAAGTTCCTCTGGTCCCTTATCTTATCCAAAGTAATGGTCGTGTTATAACGTCTCGCAATAGTACATTAGTACTTAAGAGTTATGTTCCTTTTCAATCTAAATGGAACCTCCCTTCTGGATGCGAAATAAAAACGAATCAAAAAATGACCATTTCAAAAATCAAAGAGGGTGTAGTTAGTGTTACGTCCAGCTTTCCAACTGAGGTAAAATTTGAATTTATTTGCCACTAAACAACAAAAAGAGATCGTTAGCAAAAAGGAACTCCTTGGGATTTTTGTTCTATTTACCTTTTTGCTAGTGATGTTTTTCCCAAAAGATAAGATTGTAAGTTTGGTAGCTCAAGAGGGATCCAACTATGATTTAAGTACAAAATATCTCATTAATATCATCCACTCCTATCCAGATGACAATCAACCTAAAATAATACTCGTGAATATGTATCTTAAGATGCAGCGTTTTGATGATGCCAGTAAGCTTTTAAAAACATTTTCGGCAGATTCACACTATGTAAATCGCATTGATCATTTGAAATACGATATTGCCAAAGCACATTTTTTTAACAATACATCTTCTTTGAATAAAGCTGTTTTAATTTCTGATATGGAAAATATTCTCTACGGTATGATCCCTCATGCAAAGCGAGTTGAAGATTTTGAATTTATTCGGATGCAAGCACAACGGATGAATTTTCAAAAATTAAAAGTGATGGTTGAAATAGAGATGATAAAGCAAGACCTTTTAAATGTCAGTGAAGTATTTAAAATCTATAAAGATGCTCTGTATTTAAAAATGGATAAACAAGCCAATACGATATTGGAACATGAATTACATCATAGCACTGATCCGAAGTGGCGTCTTTTATTAGCACAAAAAGAATTTAATACTAAAAACTATGCAGCTTCTGTAAAAAATTTTGAATTTGCTTTTAAACATGCCAAAACACAAAAAGAGAAAGTGAAGATTTTTAAAGAACTTATCAATTTTCATATGGCGCTTAAACATAAAAAGGATATTTTAACGTTGATTGAAAAAAATGAATCATTGATAATGAATAACGACGAGCTTATCAAAATAGTTATTTCATATTATTTAGGCAATGACATGCTCGCTGATGCTAGAAATTTTAGTCTGAAACTGTTTAAGTATCACCACAAGCCACTTGGAGAATAAATGCCTATTTTTATACTCATTATTTTGTTTAATTTTTTGGCATTTTCCAGTGAAAACATCTGCTATTCTGTACAACTAAATTCATTTAAAGATAATGATATTGCAGAAAATACGTTAAGTGTAGATGGGTATCCTCAAGAATGTAGATGGTTACAGATTAATAAGGCGTATGCTCTTCGATGTGGCTGTGAAGATACTTATAAAAAAGCTGCTAATTTGGTTAAAAATTATAAAAATTATGCATCCGATGCTCTTGTAGTATCTACGTCTAAATATCATTTTGAAGCTAATCAAACCACTTCTACTACGAAGAAGATATTCACACCTCCCATAGAAATTGCTACTGAGAAATATCTCTCAAGCAGTAACCTCTCTCCTGATGTTTTGAAGCTTACTTTGGATGTTATGCTTTACAGTGGAGACCTGACAAATGCTTATTTGATTGCAAAACGAGGAGTACAACGATTTAGCAATAATCCATGGTGGAATGAAAAAATGGCCCAAATATCATTATGGACTAATCGTCCATCTGAGGCTTTGGACTATTATGTCAAATCCTATCAGCTTCACTCATCGCAAGAGCTCCGTAAAAAAATACAAATGTTAGCAGCACAAACTGAAAACCAGAATATTGCTATTACGATGTTAGAAGATTCTATACGTGAGGGGGAGGAAACCAATACGACAAAATTAGTGCAAGCTTACAAGGTCACTGGACGTATAGATGATGGTGTTCACTTTTTTAATAGCTTAAATACCAAACATCCTTCAGCTGATTTTCAAAAAAATATCATCGATCTTTTATTGGTTAATCAAAACTATGACAAAGCAGAAGAGCGATATGTTATTTTTATTAGACAATACGGTAATTTAGATACCTTTGACCTGGAATTTGCAAAAGCAGCTTTTTTACAAAAGAATTTACCTAAAGCATTAATCTATTTACAGCGTAATGCTACGACTGTCTCTCATGATAATAAAAAATATTGGGAATTTTATATTGATATGTTATGGTTGAATCGTGATTTTGATACCTTATATACGGTTTTAACAAAGCGTTGGGAACTAGATCTACTTCGGGAATATGATCGGGAAATACTAGGGACTGTAGCTTCAAATCGAGATAAAAAGGTGGCCGCTAAAATCGCATTAGAATCATTTACGAAAGATACAAAAGTATATGGCTTTTTCAAATTTGCGTATATTTCCAAAGAACTACACGACACAGTATCTATTTTAGAAGCATTATCAAAGCTTACCCCTACACAAGAAAAACTGCTCGAAACTCAATCTGAATACTGGATTATTTTAGCAGATCTTGAAATGGAAAAAAAGGATGACGAAAAAGCGAATGCTTTTTATCTTAAAGCATTGAGTTTGAATCCAAACAGCGTAGCAGTCAATCAAACATATGGATGGTTTCTTCTTGATAGTGGAAAGTTGTCTTTGTTGCGCACATGGTTAGCTAAAATAGATAATTTACAAACCAATCGTAGTGATTATGCCATGATTGCAGCGACAGCTTATTTACGTTTACAAAACAGTAAAAAATCAAAAATGTATTTTGATATGATTGCGCACGACATCAATACAGATCCTCAACTTTATCTTTTGTACAGTGATATATTGACGCTTATGGGTGAAAAAGAAGCCAGCAATAAATATCAGTTTATCGCATGGAAAAAATATGCTTTAATGGTACAAAAAGAGGGCAAGAAGGGGCTAAATACTGAAGGATTGCAAGCTTATTTACGCCTTGGGATGAAGTTTGCACCAGAAAAAAGTTTTGAATGGACAGCCATGGCACATGAGTATCTAACTCAAGATCAGTATCAAAACTTTTTATTAGGTGTTTCTACCATGGAATCTAACGAAGAAGCGACTTTACATGTTAAGCATTTTCTTCGTAAAAGTGAACCGTGGTTGGACTTTTATTTAGCGTTTGTTCAAAATGACACGGAACAAATGAACGCAACCTTGCAAAAGCATTTTGATGAACTTCCAATTGCAGACAGAGTGCAAGCTTCCTATCAATCAGGTAATAGACCATTGGGCGAAGAGCTTGGTTTTCAAGGGCTGGAGGAAAATCCTATGAATGATGATTTGGCAGGCTTAATGCATATTAAATGGATGGAAAATGCTAATAAATTTAGAATTCAAAATGACTATCAAGACAGGGATGGATTATTTGGAAAACATGTTTCTGTGTTGGCAACGCATGAGATTTCAAAAGGATGGGAACTTCAAGCAAATGGACGAAAAAGATGGCAAAACAGTGATGAAACAGATACATATAAAAAAATTCCAGATGATGAAGTATATTCTGTTGGTTTAACAAAAACATTTGATTCCTTTAGCGTATTGACGGCTTTAGGGAGACATGAAAATATTGATGACTTTTTGTTTGGAGAACTTTCAGGTGCATATACTATGGGAAGATTGATCTTATCCGGGGGATATTTTTACCACAAAGATGCGGACGAGAGCACCTACACCATGTTGGCTGGATACAAAAACTCAATTGAGTTGGAATCCACCTATCAGCTTACTGGCTCATTACAGTTAGCATTGAGTACACAGCAACATACCTATTTTGGTTCGGATGGTGTTGAATTTGCTAAAGGCTCGCAATATTCACTTTCTACCATTAAAAGATTTCGCAGTGCCTATCCTGATTTAGGGATTCAAGGGGCGCTCAATTATTATAGCTACAGAGAAGATACACTCAAAAAAGGGGTTATTCTCGATGTTCTTCCTGCAAATGATATTGCAATATTACCCAAAGACTATCTACAACCAAGCATTAATGTATTTTATGGATTATCAGGCAAAGAGATTGTAACAAAACGCTGGCGACCTTATGGGATGGCTGGTTTGTCATATGATAACAATACTAATGACATAGGATATAACTTTTCAGCTGGGATTTGCGGAATGCTTATCGGGCAAGATGCTCTATGTTTTGAGGGAGAATATGCTTCATCCTATAATGGTATTGCAGGTAAAACCCAAAAATATTCATTGATTTATAATCTATATGGATGGTAAATCAATGAGCATCAAAATCCGCTAAAGATATTCAAAAGTAATTGATTTTAATTTTTTAAAAATCTTCTCAAAGTCAGTTGAATACACACGTGTTTTCGCAATTGCAGTGATAAAATTGGTATCACGTTCCCATCTGGGTACAAGATGCATATGAATGTGTTCTGCAATCCCAGCACCTGCTTCACGACCTAGATTCATACCGATATTCACTGCATGTGCACCAAGCCCCTCTTTGAGCATTCTAACCCCTTTTTGAGCCAGTGCACTCATATGCAGCCAAACTGCAGGATCAAGCGCTTCAAGAGCATCTGTATGATAATGAGGAATGATCATGAAATGACCTGGAGTATAGGGATAACGGTTCATCACCACAAAACAATGCTCATCACGATATAGAACATGATGCTCTTCGTCCATAGCTTCATTTTCACTGATATGGCAGAATACACACCCCTCACATTTTGCCCCTGCTACGTACTCATTTCGCCATGGGGCATATAAAATATCATTCATCAGATAAAATTCGGTGCATCATTGGCAAAGAGTATGATATCTCCGGCGCTTGTCACCTCTCCCAATTTTTGTACCATCAAAGATTTATCAGAGAGCATAATGACTTGGTTAACCTTCAACTCAGACTCAAATTGAGCAGCATTAAGCTTTCCCGTGATGATAGCAATGTCAAAAACACCATTAATAGCGGTAATCAGCTGGCTATTGAGTTCTGCCGTACTTTCAACCAATCCAGGAGTAACAATAACTTTTCTTCCTGAGTGTAAAGAACACAATCGTATCCCCTCAAGCATCCCGTCAATATTACCGTTGTAACCATCATCTAAAATAATCTTTCCACCCGCATCAATACGTTCTAATCGATGTTCAACACTTTTGAGATGATAAATAGCTTTTTCGATCTCTTCTACACTCATTCCCAACTCATGTGCGATCAAAATCGCCGCATTTATGTTCATCGTTTGAAATCCACCCAAAATCGAGGTATGAAAGTGGTGTTCCTTCCCATCTAGGGAGAGATCAAAATCAGTCCCCTCCAAAGTGGCCACGAGGTTACGTATATCATCACCGAAGAATGTCATTTTGTCGTGTAAAACGTCCGTTGCAGAGGTATGAATAAATGCTTTTTGAAGTCGATTTGAATGAATAATCTCAAGCTTAGTTTGCTTAATACGTTCCACTGTTTTAAAATACTCAATATGCTGAGGCCCTATTTTTCCCACCACAACAATCTGAGGATTAAGCATCTGACTGATCGCTGAAACATCGCCCATTTCACGGGCACCTGCTTCACAAACATAAATTTGTGTATTAGATGGCAGTGACTCATTGACATCTTTAATAATACCGCCTAATGTATTCACACTTCGCGGTGTTGCATACACACTAAATTTATGGGATAAAATCTCTGCAATGAAATTTTTCATCGACGTCTTGCCATAACTTCCGGTTACACAGACAATGATCAAGTCATTCATCGAAGCTATCTTGTTTTTCGCTTCGCGTTTGTACACCATAAATAAAAACTTCTCTATCCCCCACGAGGAAATATAAGCAAATGCCAATGGTAAAAAGAGACTGTAGATTCCACTCACAGATCTAAGCGTCCAAAGAGTATCTAAAATAATGGTCATAAAAAGCAAAAGAATTAAAAAACGCTTCACACGCCATGTCAAGACCAGTTTTTTGTCCAGTTTAGCATGCCAAAGGTATAAAAATGGAAGATACGCAACCAACACAAACGATCCATACACACCAAGTACATAATAAAGTAAAAAAGGAAGCATAAAATAAAGAACATGCCACGATGTCTTATGATGACGCATAATAACGCGTTCTAGACTGTAGTTGTACCACTGCAAATTAGTGATTAAATACCACCCCAATGCAAACACAAAAAGAAAATTGCTCCCCAAAGCGATCATCTGTGTTACTTCCATTTATACTTCCTTTGTATCCATACTTTGTTCTATCTCTCGCGCTATTGAACCACCCTCTTTTAGAAGAAAATAGTGATCTCCACTAAAAGCCACCAGTCGTGAATCGTGAATCAGTCTTGCCATGATCTGTCCGCTCCATAATGGAGTAGCCGTATCTTTGTCCCCAAAACAAAGCAGTACTTTACCCTCATAATCCCTAAAAATATCACTGAAATCTTCATTGATGACATTTTTGAATGTTTGATACATGCACTCCGATAACCCTTGTGCATCAGGTGCTACAAACAGTGAGCGTAAGCGTGAAAGACCTGTAAATTTAAACAGCTTAAAAATGGCGATTTTCGTACGCACTTTCAATGATTTTGGAATAACGATCCCCGAAGATGCCACCAATACTAAAAGCTCAGGATTTAGTAACGTGGCAACTTTACCCCCAAATGAATGACCCAAAATAATATGTTTATGCGCATTGATCTCTTCTAAAAACAGTTCCATGATTGCTGCGTAATCGATGGTTTTAAGCTCTATATCACAATTACTGCCGCCAAATCCAGGCATATCGATGTAAATATGACGAAAAGAAGGCAATGTTTTAGAAAAAGCCTGTTTCATCAGGGCTTTATTCGAACCCCACCCATGTAAAAAAATAATATCTGATGATAGATGGGGATTGAGAATCTCATAACTCACACTAAACGCAGTATTTTTATACTGCACTGTTTTGACTGCCACTCTTATTTCCCCTTAGCTTGGGAAATAGAATGGATGTAATCGTACTTAATACGTATCTCTTTTTTAGCCGGTAATGACCCTAAAAGCGCATTGATCGCACCGCTAAAATCTTCAAAAAGGTAGTTTGCCATCGATCCTGGAATCGGATTGATCTCATTGAGATACACGACGCCATCAATTTCAAAAAAGTCACATCGAATCAGTGCTCCTTCAAACAATGGTAGATACAGTGTTTTAAATGCTTCGCGCAGTTGTGTTACCAATGTATCTGACACTGCGGCTTCAGCTACTTTAGCTGATCGTGAAAAATCAAGATACTTTTTTTCAAAATCTAAAAACTCTACTTTTTGAGGTTCTTCTACGATGGAGTAGGTAATCTCACCTCTACAGCTGTACCCTGCTAGATTATATTCTTTGACACCTGCGATAAACGGTTCGATCAAAAGGACATTGTCAAACTCAAACGCAACATCAAGCGCATACGAAAGCTCGCTTTCTTGGCGTACAATACTCACTCCAATAGAGCTTCCAAGGCACGATGGCTTAATAATAAAGGGATATGGCGTATTTAGTGTTTCTACTGTTTCTCTGGTAATCACTTGATACGGAAGCGTTTGTACTCCCAATGATTGTGCGAACCACTTGGTATAGTGCTTATCAAAACTAAGAATCGATGCCTCTTTACGTGGTCCAATAAAAGAAACCCCGTAGAAATCCAAAAGGGCAGCAATCGAACCGTCTTCTCCATCGCCACCGTGAATAAGGTTTAAAATAGGCATCGTGTGTAATTTTGACCCCAATAATCCTCGTTGCTCAAATCCACCTTTTACCAACGTTAACTGAGGCATCTTTAGATGTTGCGCACGTGAAAATGTGGTCGCTTTCATTTTAGAGCCATCGATGAGATAAAAACGATGGTCCTGATCACAAAAAATAAAACTCAAATCAAAATTGGAGAGTTTTCCTTTTACTGTAATCGCACTGACGATGCTGATTTCATGTTCATAACTGGCTCCGCCGAATAAAATCGCTAATTTCACTTATTTCCTTTAAAGTTTTTGTAATTGTTTTAAAGCCTCTTTTACCAAAGAAGCGGTATCCGTTGCACTCGATGCACTTAATGCCTTGGCAATTTGCTCGCGCTTAAAACCAAGTGACTCAAGCGCCATGGAAGCTTCGGAAGATGCGTTACTTACTACCGTATCACCTTGTAAAAGTACAGCATCAAAACCAGCCAACTCCACCATAATACGCCCTGCACTCTTAGGCCCAATGCCTGGAACCTTTTTAAGTGCATTGACATCTTTAGACGTAATAATACCCGCAAACTGCTCCGGCGTAAAGGTACTGCAAATTGCTAGCGCTGCTTTTGGACCGATTCCATTGATTTTTAGCATCCCCTCAAAGAGTGTTTTTTCCCCTTTTTGAATAAAACCATACAGTTGTTGGGCATCTTCACGAATAATATGCGTGGTATGGACCCTAATACGCTCAGTACTCAATGCACTGTAGGTGTGCAAGGAAATAAAAACCTCATAAACCACCCCGTTTACGTCCAAGTGCATCGAAGACGGTTCTTTATAAACAATATTTCCTTCTAGTCCTATTATCATTTTAGTAATACCTTAATTGAAAAAACTCCATCATCATCCACATGCAAACCGTATATCCCACCCTCAGTGTTATCAGGAGGAAAAAAGGTAATATCAACAGGTGGGTCTATTAATTTGAAAATAATCTTATTGTAGTTATGCCAACGGTCATGATTAATAACACGTGCTTCAAATATCTCATCTTGCAGTGCCCTATGCCGTCCACTGATAAACGCATAATGGTCTAATTTATCTTGATACTCTTTTCGTAATGCATCGAGCTTCTTTTTGAATTCTTGAAACTGCTTGTATTTTTCTACATATGCAATCGGAATTTTTATTCCGTTATTTTTGTAATTAATAAGTTTTCGTTTAATATCTTCATAGGCAGGTGCCGTTTTTTTCATGGTTTCTTCATAACCTTCAAGTTCTTTACCAACATCATGTATCACTTTTTTAACTTCAATCATCAGAGTTTGTTCATCCTCTAAAAATTCTGCTGATTCATTAAGTAAAGGATCGATGGTCAAAATATTTTCACCACCTTGTAACTTTTGAATTTCAATACGTCTGGATGCTGTCAATTTTGTATGTGAACCAAGTAACTCCACGTCAATCTCTTGCGCATTGACTATTCCACCTGTTGCTTGGGCTATATGAACGTAATCACCGTCTACACTTCCATGTTCCAGCCTGGTTATATGAATCTCCTTACCGTAAGCCTGACCCTTGTGAACATTTATGGTCAAATCGTCCGCTGTAATAGTCGCACTGTTATGTACCTGCCCTTCTATAACAGCTTTGTGTGCAGTGACTTTTGCATCTGGTCCTACATTTCCATCAACATTAATGACGTTAACCGTCACTTCCATCCCTGTCCCGATCGCATCTTTGAGCGGATCTTTTTCTTTTACGTTGATCGATACATCGGAGTCCAGATGTGTTTCAATTGAGCCAGTCGAACGAAAACTGATTTCAGTGACGTCCATTTCGGTTTTAATGTCATACATACCACCCTCGAATGTTACATAACCTCCCGTTTTAGCACGAAATTCAATATGCATATCATCTTCATTGCGAAGTATGTTTTCACCTATTGTAAAGGTAGGTTCGTTTTTGACAATCGGTTCTCTTGGTGTAATAAATTCTCCTCTGCAATTACGCCCACATGTCCCTTTTTGCGGTTTAATATATTCAATCAGTAAATCATTGGCCACGACGCTTATAATATAACCACGTTTTGCATAATCCATACGCCCTGCCTCATCCAGACCATTTTGCTTATTGTCATAATGCATAATTAATTGATCATTTATAGTTGCTATAGGTTCAAAACTTTGCGCAACGATAAAACGTTCCTGCCCCTCAACCTGGTATGATCCGTTCACTTTTAGTTTTGCAATAAGCTCCGCTAAGTTTTCACGCATCATCGAATCAAAAATTCCGACCATCAAGTTCGCTCGCAACTTTTTCTTTTTGATAAGTTCAAAAAAGTCTTCTTCAAAAGTAGGATAATAGACGAGTTCACTACCTGGTTTGATCGTTAAAAATATTTTTGATAAACTTGGGTTTCCGGCAATAGACAACTCAATATGATCCAGTTTACTGGTCTGCTTTATCGAAAATATTTCAATCTCATACGTTTGCTTGAGCTCAAACTTGGGGTTTAAATACTGTTCAGTGGATATCTCAGCAATATCGGCTTTTGAAAGTTCAATCCACGTATCAGCTTCTGATTTCGTCTCACCTGTCTGAAAACTCAATGTTTGAACTTCCATAATTCTAAAATCAAGCGAATGTACCGAGACCTTATAATTGCTTGCAGCTTGCATTAGTTCTTTTGCTATATTATTGGTACGAACTATAAATGAGGGAATCACTGTTGAACTGCCAACCGTATCATGCGATAATGTTACCATTTACTTGTTCCCCCTTTTTTTAGCTATTTTAATGACATATCGGTTAAACTCACGTAAAACTTAACAATAGGTCCTATTTTTCTATGTTTAAATCGATATTTTCCAACTCATTTGGCATCCTTATCTCACGCGTTAGCGGTTTAGCGCGAGACATTTTAATGACTTCCGTATTGGGTGCCAATATGTGGAGTGATATTTTTCTAATGGCCTTTAAATTTCCAAACCTTTTTCGTCGTATTTTTGCCGAAGGATCTTTTACTCAAAGCTTTATGCCCTCATACATAGCTTCACGTCAAAAAAGTGTTTTTGCAGTCGCTATTTTCATCCGTTTTATGCTTTTTATCGTTGTATTTTCCTTTTTGGTTACTTTATTTCCTCAATTTTTCACCAAACTACTAGCGTGGGACTGGAATGCAGATCTTATTGCCAAAACAGCCCCTCTTACGATGATCAATTTTTGGTATTTGGATCTTATTTTTATCGTCACCTTTTTAGGAACCCTCCTCCAACACAAAGAACATTTTTTCACTACTGCATTTTCAACCGTTTGGCTCAACATTGCTATGGTAGTTGCACTACTGCTTTTTAGTCATAGTGATCCAAAAACTATTGTTTATGCGTTGAGTTTCTCCATTCTCATAGGCGGATTAATGCAGGTAGTTACCCATCTGTATTCCATACGTAATCAAGGGCTTTTAAAACTACTTATAGGAGGGTGGAAATACCGAAAAACAAAAGACATCAAAGAAGAAGAGCGTCAATTCAGCAAGCTGTTTTTCCCCTCGCTTTTGGGTAATTCCACCGCACAGGTTGCCTCTTTTATCGATACCAGTTTGGCTTCTTTTTTGGCTGCGGGTTCCGTTTCGTATCTTTTTTATGCCAACCGTATTTTTCAACTCCCTTTTGCAATCATTGCCCTAGCTATTACCACAGCACTTTTCCCCTCCATCGCCAAAGCAATCAAAAATGAAAATCATGCACTTGCCTATCGTAACCTCCATAAATCATTTTGGCTACTTAGCGCCTTATTAGGTGTATCAGTTTTGGGCGGGATGCTCCTGTCTGAACCCATTATCTGGCTTTTATTTGAACGGGGTAATTTTACAATACAAGACACCCATAACACCGCTGATGTTTTAATGATGTACATGGGGGGACTCGTCCCATTTGGACTGGCTAAACTCTTTTCTTTGTATTTATACGCCATGCACAAACACATGAAAGCTGCCAAAATAGCAGGTCTGTCCCTGATTATCAATCTTATCTTTTCTTTATTGTTAATGAAACCTATGGGGGCAGCCGGATTAGCACTGGCGGGGAGTATTGGAGGTATTGTTCAACTTATCCTCACTGCTCGAGAAATAGGGTTTGGAATCGTTTTTAATCTTTTAAAAAGTAAATATAGTTTTTACTTTATCCTTGGAGTTGGGATTTTTGGAGTATTATTTTACTCTCTAAACCATTTTTTACTCAACTTAATACGATAAAGAGAGATGATGTTTCTATACGACAGTGTACAAAAAACTAAATGCAAATTTGAATCACTTATTGAGGGAAAAGTATCTCTCTACGTTTGCGGGCCAACCGTTTATGACGATGCTCATTTGGGGCATGCCAAGAGCGCATTGGCTTTTGACCTTCTGGTCAGAGTATTAGAAGCAAACGGCTACGATGTATTTTTTGCCCGAAACATCACCGATATAGATGACAAAATAATCAACAAAGCCAAAGAGCTTGGAACCACAACCAGCCAAATCGCTTCACGCTATACCCAAGCTTATCATCGCGATATGAAGGCAATCGGAGTGCGTCCACCAACACTGGAGCCTAAAGCAACCGAGTCCATCGACGCGATGGTCGAAATGATCCAAAAACTTCTGGACAAGAAACATGCCTATGTGATCAGTAACGGTGATGTTTATTTTGATACTGCCAGCGATAAAGGTTATTTGAGTCTCTCTAACCGTCAAAGTACTGAAAATATCAGCCGTGTTGAAAAAATATCAGAAAAACGCAATGAAGGTGATTTTGCCCTTTGGAAAGCCGTGCATGACGAGAGTGTTTCGTTTGACTCACCTTTTGGCCCAGGACGTCCCGGATGGCATTTGGAATGTTCGGCGATGATTGAAAAATATCTCCCCAACAAAGGGATGTCATACGCCATAGACATTCATGGTGGAGGCGCTGACTTGTTGTTCCCTCACCATGAAAATGAAGCAGCACAAACCCGCTGTGCTACCAATCATGAACTGGCACGCTATTGGATGCACAACGGTTTTATCAATGTTGACGGGGAAAAAATGTCCAAAAGTCTGGGTAACAGTTTTTTCCTCAAAGATGCTCTTAAGGCGTATAATGGCGAAGTACTGCGTTTTTATCTGCTTAGTACCCATTACCGTGGTGATTTTAACTTTAACGAAGAGGACTTGATTGCTTCAAAAAAACGTCTGGATAGACTGTATCGTCTTAAAAAACGTATTTTTGGGCTTACTGCTGAAGTTATCGATACTGAGTTTAAAACGGCATTGCTTGAAGTACTCAATGACGATTTAAATGTCTCCAAAGCCTATGCCCTCATCGATGAACTCATCGCTTTGGCCAATGATGCGCTGGATGCTAATCCAAAAGACAAAACATTCCGCCAAACATTGCTCTCTTCTTTATCCATGATTGAAACTGTATTGGGATTTGGAGGGCAAAATCCATATGAATACTTCCAATTTGGTTTGGATGATGTCACAAAAAGCAAAATTGACAACTTGATTGAAAAGCGTACCCAGGCAAAAGCGCTCAAGGACTTCGCGACATCCGATAGTATACGAGATGAACTGACCAGTATGAATGTCTCGATCATGGATACAGCCAATGGAACCTTCTGGGAGATCAGTAATTGAAAGAGATCTATCAACGCTATTGGCCCTATATCAAAGGATACAAATTTCATTACGCAATGGTTCTTATCGGTATAGTTCTGACCGTTACTACGACAGCGGCAACAGCCCATATTATGCAACCGATCATGGACGATATGTTTATCAAAAAAGATCCAAAAATGCTCACTTATATTCCTTTATTACTCATCGGAATATACGTGCTAAAATCTCTGGGAAGGTACATGCAATCGGTCTACACCAACTACATCGGATTGCACATCATTTCACGCCTTCGTGAAGATCTACTTGAGAAGATCATGCACATGGACATGCAGTTTCTCTACATAAATCGAAGCGGTGAGCTCATCTCCCGCATCACCAATGACCTCGCACGTGTCCAATACTTTGTTTCTTCCATGCTGCCTGAACTTATACGAGAAAGCATTACCGTAGTTGCATTGGTCGGTTACGTCATCTGGCTCAATCCTATCTTGGCATTTTGGTCCCTCATTGTCATGCCTGTTATTATTGTCCCCCTAATCACAATTACCAAGCGGCTCAAAAAATTATCGCACCGTTCCCAAGAAAAAAATGCCGATGTTATGACCCGATTAACCGAAGTGTTCAATAACAGTGAGATCATTAAGTCCAATGCGACGGAATCGTATGAACTAACACGTTTTAAACAAGACAACGAACATTTTTTTAATATCAATATGAAATCAACCTACACTAATGAACTCGTTTCTCCTCTGATGGAAATCATCGCAGCCGTTGGGCTAGCAGCGGTCATCTATGTAGGTGGGCGCGAAGTTTATGACAATAAAATGACGGTAGGCGAATTTACCGCATTTTTAACCGCGGTGGGTCTGGTGTTCCAACCGCTTCGTCGTGTCAGTTCTATCTATGGAAAAATCCAAGATGCCCTTGCCGCAAGCGAACGTGTTTTTCATATTTTTGATATTGATAATGCCATCATGGATGGACCAAAAGAACTGTCACAACCTATACAAAGCGTGCAGTTTGACAATGTGACTTTGAAGTTTGGGGATAAAAAAGCACTTGAGGACTTAAATCTCACTGTTCATGCAGGACAGAATATTGCCCTTGTCGGACAAAGCGGTGGGGGAAAAAGCTCACTTGTCAATCTATTATTACGCTTTTATGACGCAGATGAAGGCTCTGTCAACATCAACAATCTTAGTATCAAAGAATACACTCAAAACTCCCTTCGACATCAAATAGCCAGTGTCTCCCAACGTGTTTATATTTTTCAAGACACCCTTGCTGCCAATGTTGCCTATGGCAGTCCTATTGATGAATCCAAGGTCATCGACGCATTACGAATGGCAGATGCACTCGATTTTGCCCAAAAACTACCTGAGGGCATCTATACCATGATGCAAGAGTTTGGAGCGAATCTCTCCGGAGGTCAACGACAACGTATTGCCATCGCACGAGCTATTTACAAACATGCATCCCTGCTAATTTTGGATGAAGCGACCAGCGCACTGGACAATGAGAGTGAAAAACGGATTCAAAATGCCCTTAACGCTTATTCCAAAGATAAGATAACCATCACTATCGCTCACCGCCTGAGCACCATTACCCATGCAGATGCCATTTTGTATTTTGAAGCAGGAAGGATTATCGCACGAGGTACTCACCAAGAGCTTTTAGAAACCTCCGATGCCTACCGTCGTTTAGCCGGTGAAATGGTTTAGTTTTTAGCCTTAAACCATTTTAGAGTATAATCGCATCAATTTATCAAAAGAAGGCAGAACTCTATGATCGATTACGAATCACTAAAACCGTGGTTATTCAAGCTTCAGCCCGAGAATGCGCATACTTTAGGGGCTATTGCATTACGCGGTGCCGGCTATTGTCCACCCCTTTTAAACCATTTTATAACTAAATATTTTGTAACTCACCCATCCTTGACCCAAGAAATTTTTGGACGTACTTTTCTCAATCCTGTCGGACTTGCCGCAGGGTTTGATAAAAATGCCACCATGATTGAGGGAACCCTTGCTATGGGATTTGGTTTCACCGAAATAGGTACCCTTACTCCAAAACCTCAAGAGGGAAATCCGCGCCCACGGCTTTGGCGCCATATCGAAGAAGAGAGCTTGCAAAATGCGATGGGATTCAATAATGACGGATTATTTCGTATCTCTCATCGTTTAAAAAATATTTATCCGTTTAGCAGCCCAATCGGTGTCAATATCGGAAAAAACAAACTCACTTCTGAAGAGAATGCACTCAAAGATTACACAACACTCATTAAAGCCCTTCATCCGTATGCGGACTATATGGTGATCAATATCTCTTCACCTAATACCCCAGGATTGCGTGATTTACAGAATGAGGAGTTTATTGCGCAGCTTTTTCAAACAGCCAAAACACTGACATCCAAACCGATTCTTCTCAAAATCGCCCCTGACATGTCTGAAGATCAAGCCGTAGCACTGTGCGTACATGCTGTGGCAAGCGGCGCAGATGGAATCATCGCTACCAATACCACTATTGACTATTCACTACTTACCGATCCCGAAGATATCGGTGGGATCAGTGGTGAAGTCTTGCGAGAACGCAGTTTTTACATCTTTGACGCCATTGCACGCGAGCTGTATGGTAAAACCACGCTGATCAGCGTAGGCGGTATATCCACTCCCGAAGAGGCCTATCGCCGTATCCGTGCAGGAGCGTCTCTAGTCCAGTTGTACAGTTCACTGATTTTTAATGGACCGGAAGTTGTCGAAGAGATCAACAGCGGTCTTATCGATTTACTCGCTCAAGATGGTTACACCTCTATCACAGAAGCTATCGGCGCCGATCGCTAATGAAATTACTCACGATACTATTTTTTATACTAGGAACTTTAATGGCTACCTCTTTACCTCATTACGAAACCAAAACGCTTACCAATGGATTGCAAGTTGTTGCTATCCCCATGGACAACCATTCAGGTGTTATTTCTACCGACGTTTTTTACAAAGTAGGAAGCCGCAATGAAGTAATGGGTAAAAGCGGTATTGCCCACATGTTAGAGCACATGAACTTCAAATCAACCAAAAACCTAAAAGCAGGCGAGTTTGATGAAGAGGTCAAAAGTATCGGTGGACTTAACAATGCATCTACAGGCTTTGATCACACCCACTACTACATCAAATCAAGCAGTGAAAATTTGGGGAAATCTCTTAGCCTTTTTTCAGAACTGATGCAAAATCTCAATCTAAAAGATGAAGAATTCCAGCCCGAGCGTAATGTAGTGGCTGAAGAGCGCCGTTGGAGAACCGATAATAATCCGATGGGATATCTTTATTTTCGTCTTTTTAACAGTGCTTATGTGTACCACTCGTATCACTGGACTCCAATCGGATTTATGAACGACATACAGACATGGAGCCTCAAAGACATACAAGATTTTCATCAAATGTATTATCAACCAAAAAACGCTATTTTGGTTGTGACAGGTGACATCAAACCCGAAACGGTGTTTGAGCAAGCCCAAAAGAATTTCGAACATGTTCCTAATACGGTAGATATTCCTGCCATCAAAATCGTTGAACCCCAACAAGACGGAGCACGACGCGTCATCGTTCACAAAGAGAGTGAAGTAGAGATGCTTGCTATCTCTTTTCCAATTCCCAATTTTCAGCATGCTGACCAAGCTAAACTCTCTGCCATAAGCGAATTGCTAAGTTCGGGTAAAAGCTCACGCCTGTATCGTAAACTCGTCGATGAAAAACGTCTTGTTAACCAAATCCATGCCTACAATATGGAAACGATTGATCCGGGTGTCTTTTTATTTTTAGCCATTGCTAACAAAGGTGTCACCGCTGAAACTATCGAAAAAGAGCTTTGGAAAGAGATCAAAGCCCTGCAGACAAAGCCAGTCAAAAAAGCAGAGTTAGAGAAAATAAAAATTAATACACGTGCTGAGTTCATTTATTCCCTAGAGAGTTCTACCTCTGTAGCGGAACTATTCGGAAGCTACCTTGCACGAGGCGATATTACTCCACTGGAACGTTACGAGGCTTCGATCAATGCACTTACCCCTTCCGATATCCAAGAAACGGCTAAACGCTATTTTGACATAGACAAATCCACTACCATTATTTTACGAAAAGGTCAAAAATGAATCTAGTAACAGGCTCGACCACTGCTCTGATCACTCCTTTCAAAAATGGAAAATTGGATGAAGAAAAATACGCCGACTTAATCCAAAGACAAATCAAACATGGGATCAATGCCGTTTGTCCTGTAGGCACGACGGGCGAGAGTGCAACCCTTAGTTATGATGAAGACCGTATTTGTATGGAAATCGCAGTAGCCGTTTGTAAAGGTACCAATACCAAGGTTCTCGCAGGGGCAGGAAGTAATTCAACCAGTGAAGCGATAGAAGCCGCTAAAACCGCTCAAAAATGCGGTGTTGACGCCATTTTTTCCGTTGCACCTTATTACAATAAACCTTCTCAAGAGGGTCTGTATCAACACTACAAAGCAATTGCACAATCAGTTAGCGATCTGCCGTTTATGCTCTACAATGTCCCTGGACGTACCGTTGTTGACATCAGTGCCGATACGGTTATTCGACTCTTTGATGACGTTGAAAATATTTACGGCATCAAAGAAGCAACAGGCAGTATTGAGCGAACCATCGAGCTTCTTTCTCGCCGACCTAATCTAAAAGTCTTCAGCGGTGATGATGCGATTGATTACGCTATCCTCGCATGCGGCGGAGCCGGTATCACTTCGGTCACATCCAATCTTTTACCCGATATGAAGAGCGCTCTTGTTGCCAAAGCACTAAGTGGTGATTTCAAAAGCTCAAAAGCAATCAATGATGCTTTGTATCCGATCAACAAAGCCCTCTTCTTAGAATCAAATCCCGTTATGATCAAAGCTGCTATGTACATAGCAGGACTGATCGATACACTCGAATATCGCCTTCCCCTCGTTGCACCAAGTACGGCCAACCTCAAAGCAATCGAAGAAGTCATGAAAAATTATACAATTCAAGGAGCATAAAGAATGACAAATATGAAAGGCAAAACACTGGTAATAACCGGAGCCACAAAAGGAATCGGTCAAGCAATTGCTGAAAAATTTGCACAAAATGGTGTTAATATCGCCTTTACATACAATTCAAATGCCGAGACAGCAGCCGTATTAGCACAAGGACTCGAAGAGAAATACGGTATCAAAGCACGTGCGTATCCCCTAAACATTTTAGAACCCGATGAATTTAAACCACTTTTTGAAGCGATTGATGCTGATTTTGACCGTGTCGATTTTTTCGTCAGCAATGCGATGATCTATGGCCGTCCTGTTGTCGGCGGATACGGCAAGTTCATGCGCCTCAAACCACGTGGGCTTAACAACATTTACACCGCAACCGTCAATGCCTTCGTCGTAGGAACCCAAGAAGCGGCAAAACGTATGGAAAAAGTAGGCGGCGGCGCGGTTGTCACGATGTCAAGTACGGGCAATCTTATCTACATCGAAAACTATGCGGGTCACGGAACCAATAAAGCCGCAGTAGAAGCGATGAGCCGTTATGCAGCTGTTGAACTAGGAGAAATGAATATCCGTGTCAATGCTGTTTCAGGCGGGCCTATCGATACCGATGCCCTCAAAGCGTTTACCAACTACGAAGAGGTCAAAGCTGAGACCATTAGACGCTCTGCTATGAACCGTATGGGTTCTCCTAACGATATTGCAGGTGCCGTTTATTTTCTCTGTACTGGGGAAGCCAGCTGGATTACCGGTCAAACGATCGTTGTTGATGGTGGAACCACTTTTAGATAAAAATACGCAAACAATATGTCAGGAGCAGTCAACTCCTCTTTATCCATATTAAAAAAGTAAAAACTTTAATCTAAACGTTAGAGAATCCTAAATCCTTCTGAATTTCTTTTACAGCCTTGCCTACATCACCCAAGCAACATCCGCCACTTGGGTTAAGTGTCTCGCATGAACAGCCAGGGTTTTCCATCTTAGCTGTGATCTCCTCAAGAGCTACTGTTTCACCCTTTTCTGTAAGCTCTTTTTTTATCTTCTCTTTACTCCACTCAAAACAGTAACATACCGTTGCGGGATTCGCACCCACTTTGAGACCCACCACCACACTTAGATCTTTTTGTGTGAGGATCTCTTTATCTCTAAAATAGACTACCTCGCATGAGGGTGTTTTACAGTAGTAAAAGCCCTCAAAACAGCTAAGTTCTTTTTTTGCTTCGCCTGTTAGCAGGTGTTCTACTGTCTTTGCTAAAACTCCATTGGCCTTTTCATGACATTCAAGACATTCTTCCTTTCCTTTTGGTTGAGGTGCGCAACAATTTTGTGTACTACAGCTCTGAGTGTTTTCTTCTTTCTTTTTAAGTACGCTTAACATGACGTAACCTTTATTTTGAACTTCCGATGTCATCATATCTACTTATTTATTTAATACTAAATTAATTAATTAATTGCTAAAGTATTTAACTAATTACAAAAGGAAAAATCATGATAAAGATAGCGTTCATCTTCTTAATAGTAGGTTATGTTGCTTTCGCTCAAAGTTTAGTGAAGTTTAAAATTGGGGGCATGTCTTGTAACAGCTGTGCCAATGGGATAAATTCAAATCTTTCAAAGGACTTTCCAAAATATACTATGGATGTAGACTTTGATAGTGCTACCTTAACAGCACAATCAAAAGACGGTACGAATATAGATGTTAAAAAAGTGCAAAAGGCTTTTCAAACTATGGGCTATAAAGCTACTCTTATTAAGTAAAAAAGGTGGAAGTGATGGATGAAGCATTAGCGTGTTGTCGTCAAGAAGTTGATGAAAACACTTTGGTATTAGCGCAAAAAGTACTCGATAAAAAAGGAGTGTGGTTGCAAGAGTGCAGTGATGGTTTTGCGCTTTTAGGAAATAAAGTTCGACTGGATATTGTCTATTTACTTTTAAATTTTCCAAGACTATGTGTTTGTGATTTTTGTGATTTGCTCAAAATGTCTGCACCTGCCGTATCGCAACACCTTCGTAAACTCAAAGACGGTAGGCTTCTTTTCTCAAAAAAAGAGGGTGTTACTGTTTTTTATGCCGTAAGAGAAGAGATTAAACCGAAGCTGGCAAACTATTTAGATATCCCCTACAATAAGGATGAATCATGTTAAATATAGAAGTCTTTTCAGCGCCAGGATGCGCTAAATGTGTTCATGCGAAAGCAATTTTAAAACAGATTGTTGCCGAACATGAAGAAGATGTTCTTTCATGGCGCGAAGTTGATATTATGACAGAAATGGATTATGCTATTGATGTTGGTGTTATGAGCACCCCTGCTATTGCGATTAATGGGATTTTGGCCTTCACCTCTCTTCCTTCTTTGGACAAGTTGCGAAAAGAACTTGAGAAAAGGATACAAGATGCTTGAGCTAGGCCTAGCACTTCTCATGGGTCTTTTAGCTTTTTTAGAACCTTGCACAATAGCCACTTATAGCATTAATTCAGTTCGACTGCATCATGCTACTACTTCCGAAAAAACAGTGGCTATCGTCCAATTATTTATACTAAAATTTTTATTTTTATTAGTTCTATTTAGTCTTCTGATTTATCTTTTTGATGCAATGACAATCTCAAACCTTTTTATTATTTATACTCTTTTAGTCTTTGCCTCAATGTTTTTTTTAGGAAAATTTATCTATTTTCATATTCCACATTTCGAATTTTTTCGACTTTTACCCAATTCAGAAAAGTTCTCTCAATCATTGAAACTTTCATTAAGCATTCCAGCTTGTAACATCCCAATTATTATTTTGCTCTCTTTTCTGGTGATTAATACACACTCATATGGCATCGCAGCATGGTCGGCGGCACTCTTTACTTTTTTTTACATTCTCCCTACCCTTTATTTTATACTAAGAGGATTCAGTAGTGTATCACGTCAGTTTTTAACCTCATTAGGGGGATTTATGCCGACATTTACCTCGGTACTGTTTTTATTTATATCCCTATATCTTGTAGCTGGGGAACTTTCAATTGATTTATATCAATTAAAACAAGCACTTAGCAAACCTACGACTTATGCAATCATTATTGGTTTTATTACGGGTTTTGTTTTTAGTTTTAACCCTGTCTCTTTCTCTGCAATCCCCATGATGTTAGCCTATGTTGTTAAGGGAAAGGACAAGGACAGAGCGCTTATTTTAGGTACATCTTTTATTGCAGGTATGCTGGTGACGCATATTCTATTAGGCGCAATTGCCGCACTAGGAGGAGAGTGGGTCAAGGGTATCATGGGAAGACATTGGGGTTTGATATTAGGACCTGCACTCATTATCTTAGGGCTTATCTGGAGTGGTATAATTACTATTAGATTGCCTTGGATAAGCTCCAAGGGTTATAAGGTAGCCAGTATTGGTGGCGCTTTTTTATTAGCCATTCCTTTTTCTATTGCTGTTTGTCCTTTTTGTACTCCAGCCTTATTGGTGATGCTTACTTCCAGTGCCGCTATTGGATCTATCGGTTTTGGAATTGCTCTTTTGGGTGCTTTTGCTTTGGGTCGGAGTATTCCGATGGCCATCGGTGCGATTAGCATGTCACAGCTGGAAAAAATGCGTATCTTTAATCTGAATCAAAAGTATTTTGAATATCTTGCGTCTATCATCCTAATTTTTGTCGGTCTCTATATGCTTAACGAATACTATTTTATTATAGGATATTAGACTATTTTCATAATTTGGTGTCAGCATTTTAGCTATAATCACGAATATTAAATAGATTCATAGTCAAAAGGAAAATTTTGTTCAATATACCCAATCTCCTAGCCCTTTCTCGCTTGCTCATCGCTCCGGTGATGTTTTGGGTCATTCTCAATCCTCAAGTTTTTACCGACAACGGCTGGCATATCAGCTGGAGCTACTACACTGCTTCTTTACTCTTTGTCCTTGCTAGTGTGACCGATTTTTTTGATGGATATATTGCTCGTGAACTGGATCAAATCACCATTGTGGGGCAAATCCTCGACCCACTTGCCGATAAGATGCTTACATTGGCGGCCTTCTTAGGCCTGATGATGAACGGCGATGCTTCTGCTTGGGCTATTTATATCATCATAGGGCGTGAACTGTTTATCACCGGCCTTCGCACTCTATCACTCTCTGAGGGGATCGATATCAGCGCATCATGGGCAGGGAAAGTCAAAACCGTTGTGCAGATGATTGCCATAGGCTTTTTATTAATGCATTGGATGGGTGGAGAGCTATTACTGTGGATTGCTGTTGCGATCACTCTGTACTCTGGCGGAGAATATCTTGCCGGATTCACAAAAGCATACCGAATGAAGGAAACCGTATGAGTTGGATCATTGCGTTACTTATTTTATCTGCTCTCATCTTTTTTCATGAACTTGGGCACTACAGTGCTGCGCGATTTTTTGGGGTTTATGTCGAAGTCTTTAGTATCGGATTTGGCAAAAAGATCGCCTCTTTCAATTGGCTTGGAACCAAGTGGCAGATATCAGCTATTCCTCTTGGCGGTTACGTCAAAATGAAAGGGCAGGACGACATGGATCCGACGATTATCAGCAATGATAACGACAGCTACAATTCCAAAAAACCATGGCAACGCATTATCATCCTCCTAGCAGGCCCTCTTGCGAACTTCCTACTTGCTTGGTTTTTATTTTATGCCATCGCACTTGGTGGACCAAAAGCACTCTCTCCTGTTATTGGGGCAGTTTCCCTCAATTCTCCAGCCAGTATCGCGGGTCTGCAGAAAAATGACCGAATTCTCTCTATAAATGGTGAAGCGATAACCCAATGGAATGAACTTTCCGATTTTATTATGTCCTCAAAAGGTCATTTAACACTGCAAGTACAGCGCGACAATACAGTGCAATTCATCATACTTTCCCCGCGTATCAGTGAATCTACCAATATGTTCAAAGAAAAAATATACAAACGGATGGTCGGTATCGCACCATCCGGCGAGACACATACTCTAAATTTAACGCTTATGCAAGGGTTTGCATATGCCTCAAAAGAGACGATTGCATCCTCATTGATGATTTTTCAAAGTGTTCAAAAACTCATTACCGGCGTTGTCCCTACCAAGGAACTTGGAGGGGTTGTCAGTATCGTCAAAATAACGGCGGATGCTACTGCTTATGGTTGGATGAGCCTCTTTTTCTTTGCGGCGCTTATCTCTGTCAATCTCGGCGTCTTAAACCTTTTACCTATTCCTGCTTTGGATGGAGGGCACATTGTCTTTAACCTTTATGAGATGATTCGAAAAAAAGCACCCAGTGAAGCAGTCATAACTCAACTCACCATAGGCGGATGGGTGATCTTACTAGGCCTCATGAGTCTAGGACTCTATAACGATATAACGAGATTAATGCAATGAATACAATAGAACAAAAACGTCATTTTGATACCATCATAGAGCGTATTGAACACGCCCGTATCCGTGTGAGTGAACATCATATAGTCAAAATAGTTGCAGCAAGTAAATATGTAGATGCGCAGGCTATTGCTGACTTATATGCCATCGGTCAACGTGCTTTTGGCGAAAACAAAGTACAAGATTTACACACAAAAGCAAATCTACTCGAAGAACTTCCATTGGAATGGCATTTCATAGGAACCTTGCAGAAAAACAAGATCAACCAGCTTTTGAGTGTACGTCCACAGATGATACATTCCATTGACTCTCTTGAACTCGCCCATGCCCTCCAAGAACGTCTTGAGCGAGAGAGTATGACACTGCGGGCATTGGTTCAGGTCAATTCTGCGTATGAAGCAACAAAGTCAGGCTTTAGACCTGAAGAATTTTTAGATTGCTATGCTCAAATAGCTGAGCAATGTCCCAACCTACACCTTCAAGGAATAATGAGTATCGGTGCACATACAGATGACACTACAATCGTTCAAAAAAGTTTTGAAACAACTCACTCCTTATTTGAGCGACTGCCTAGTGCTACAACATGTTCCATGGGAATGAGCGGTGACTTTGAACTTGCCATAAAATGTGGTTCCAACCTCGTACGTTTGGGCTCTATTCTATTTAAAAAGTCATAGTTATATAAAATTTAGATAAGAAATCAAATTTTTTATGCTACTATACATACTCATGTTTTTATAGGATTATGAATGGATAAAATACGGATTAGGGCTACACTGTTTGCGATGAGCATTGTCCTTGTCCTAGTAGGCTATTTTATCTATTCCCTTCTCCAAGATAAAAAACGGGTACTCAATGAAAAAACGCACGCACGCCAAATACTTCTTAAAAATACTTATGAACTCTCTATTTTAGATATCGAACAAGGACTCAATCGTTTTGCGTGTAAGATGATGTCGGATCATCATATCGTGGATGCATTTGAAGCACGTGACCGAGATGCTCTCTATGCCCTTACTCTCCCTTATTTTAATGATGCACACATACGTGGTGATGTTGATTTAACTGGATTCATTCAAAACGACGGTTCTCATTTTCTTCGACTACAAGAGCCTCAAAAGTTTGGAGACAATCTAACCGAACAACGCCCTATGCTCGCCCTTGCCCTAAAGACACAAAAACCCATAACCTCACTTGATGTTACCAAATACTATATATCCCTTGTTAGTATTATCCCTATTTTTAAAGATCAGAGGTTTTTAGGGGTAGTGCAAGTATCCTCAAAAATAGATCGGATACAAGAACGACTCAATCAACGCTCCCACATAAAAAGCGCGTTGGCCTTTGATACCAAAGTACTGCATAAAATGTTACCCAATCACCGATCAAAACTATATGCTCACCACTCACTAATATCTTCCAATGACCCGCTATTTGAAAAGTTACCTGACAATTATGCCTTTCATGACTCTCTACGTTATAAAATCAAAAACAAGACGTACATCATTACTTCTCGTGAATTAATGACCTACACGCACAAACCCTTAGCCCAAATGATTTGTGCGTTGGACATTACAGGCGATGAGCTCGCTTATAAAGAAGAAATTAAAAACCTCTTGTTCATCAGTCTTTTATTAGTAATACTCTTAGGAATCATATTGCATATTGGATTCAAATCACTCATAAATCGAATACATATTCTCTCCACCAAGCTTTCACAACAATTAGACAATCAACTCCATACCGACAATCTTACAGGGCTTCCTAATCGTAAAGCACTGCTTGAAAATATTCAACAAAAACAGCATATTGCTGTGTTGCTCCTCAATATTGACAATTTCAAAGAGACCAATGATCTGTATGGTCATGAAATAGGCGATCAGATACTGCAAGAAGTGGCAAAATCCATCCAACTCATAATTGAAGAATACTCTCTAAAGTTATATAAGATGCACTCCGATGAGTACGCATTGGCACTTAGTGACTATATCAATGTTGAAAAGTTTGATACGATGTGTCAAACCATTTTGCATCGTCTTCATTCCATGAATTGTGAGATTGACGGTATTACGATCTTTATCTCATTTAGTATGGGAGCTGATATCTGTTTTGATGAAGGCTGTGATTTAGTCGGACGTGCAGATATGGCACTTAAAACGGCGAAAAAACGCGGATATACTTTTGTAAAATACCATAGTTCATTGCACATCAAAGAAGAATATCAAAATAATATTCTCTGGAGTAAGAAACTCCGAGATGCCATAAATAACAATCGGTTCGCTTTGTATTTTCAAGGTATCCATGAAGCTTCCACCAAAAATATTTATGAGTATGAAGCTCTAATACGGATTATTGATGAAGATGGTACGGTTGTCAGTCCCGGATTATTTTTAGATATTGCCAAAAAGTCACGTCTTTACTCTCACATCACGAAGTTTGTTATTAAGGAGATTTTTAAACAATTATCGTCAACACCACACTCCTATTCGATCAATCTTTCCATAGATGATATACTCGATCCAAAAATTCAGACTATCCTCTATGAACTTTTGGCTGAATATCCTGTTGGTAATCGTCTTATCTTTGAACTTCTTGAAGGTGATGGAATTGAGAACTATACCGAAGTCTCTGCGTTTATCTTACGGGTAAAAGAGTACGGATGTAAAATAGCAATTGATGATTTTGGAACCGGCTATTCCAACTTTGCTCATATTATGAAACTCAACGTTGATTTTATTAAAATAGATGGTTCTCTCATAAAACGACTTGATCTTGATCTCAGTGCACAGGATATCGTACGTACGATTGTTGAATTTGCCCACCGTTTAAATATTAAAACCGTTGCCGAATTCGTTTCAAGCAAAGATATCTATGACGAGTGTATCGAGCTTGGTATTGACTATGTTCAGGGATTTCATCTTAGTAAACCCGAGCCCATGACACTGCCGAATACTTAACCTTCTTTTTTATCCGTTTTTCCTCTCCATTATGGTACCCTATGTCATAAAGGAGACAATATGCCATTCATACTATTTTTCGATCAAATTTCTAATACTGATGTTGCTGTTGTAGGTGGTAAAAACGCCAGTTTGGGTGAGATGTATCAAAACCTCTCTGCACAGGGGATACGTGTCCCTTTTGGTTTTGCAACCACGGCCCATGCGTATCAGACTTTTTTAACCGAGAACAAATTAACCCAACCGCTTACGCAGCTACTTTCAACACTTGATTACGATGATGTAAACTCCCTTGCAGATGTTGCCAAAAAAATCCGTTCTCTTATTCTAAGTGTACCCTTACCCAAAACATTGACAGACACTATTACACAGGGCTATCGTACCTTAAGTGCTCATTATAATCTCCAAAACATTGATGTTGCCGTTCGCTCTTCTGCTACGGCTGAAGATCTTCCAGATGCCAGCTTTGCAGGACAGCAAGAGAGCTTTTTAAATATTAGCGGAGAAGAGCGCCTCATTGAGCATGTACATCGATGTTATGCCTCTCTTTATACTGACCGCGCGATCAGCTATCGTCACCGAAATGGATTTGATCATATGCAGGTGAGCTTATGTGTTGGTATCCAAAAAATGGTTCGCAGTGATCAAGCCAGCAGCGGTGTCATGTTCACTATTGATCCCGATTCTGGGTCAGATTCTTTGATCATTATCAACTCTACCTGGGGATTGGGAGAAAACATCGTCGGTGGTAAGATCAATCCCGATGAATTTATTGTTTTTAAACCAACACTCAATACCCATACAACTATACTCAAACGTACATTGGGAAGTAAGCTCTTACAGATGATCTATGATCCCAATGATCTCTCACGTACCTTGAACATTGACACCCCTGTATCATTGCAAGAACAATTTTGTTTGAATGATGAAGAGGTCATGACTCTCGCCCGTAACGGTCTGACCATCGAACAGCACTATTCCACTCTTGCAGGATCTCAAACTCCAATGGATATTGAATGGGCCAAAGATGCTCTTGATGGGCAGCTGTATATCGTTCAAGCACGTCCTGAAACGGTACAAAGCCGTAAAGAAGATTCTTTTGTACTCCTTACCTATAAATTTGATACCCTACCACTTAACAAGATCCTATTAACAGGTACTGCAGTAGGCAATAAAATCGCTCATGGAAGAGTACGAGTCATCCATGATATCAGTGAATTTCATTTGTTTCAAGAAGGGGAAATACTCGTAACCGACAACACCGATCCGGATTGGGAGCCGGTCATGAAAAAAGCATCCGCCCTTATCACCAACCGGGGAGGAAGAACGTGTCATGCAGCCATCATCGCACGTGAGATTGGTGTCAGTGCCATCGTAGGTACGACCGATGCTACAACACAGCTACTAGATGGCCAAGAAGTGACCATCAGCTGTGCGCAGGGAGAAACGGGATATATTTATGAAGGAATTATCCCTTATCATGTAGATAGCCTCGATTTAAGTGATTGTGGAGAACCAAAGACCCGCTTGTATTTAAATATTGGTGATCCACAAAATGCCTTTCACTCTGCACAACTACCCAATCACGGTGTAGGTCTGGCACGCATGGAATTTATCATCAACAACACTATTAAAGCTCACCCACTGGCACTCATCGATATTTTTGAAGGTAAAAGACCAAAAGGCTGTGAGGAAATCCACGCTCTGATGCATGGATATGATACTCCAAAAGAGTTTTTCCAAAAAAAGATCATGGAAGGAGTCGGAACTATATGTGCCACATTTTATCCCAAGCCAGTCATTGTCCGAACCAGTGATTTTAAAACGAATGAATACCGTCATATGATTGGTGGAGAAGCCTATGAAGAACACGAAGAGAACCCTATGATTGGATTTAGGGGGGCGTCTCGCTATAACTCGCAGCTTTATAAAAAAGCGTTTGAATGGGAGTGTGAGGCACTACGAATGGTTCGCGATGAGATGGGGCTTAACAATATGCAGTTAATGCTTCCCTTTGTACGTACCCCCCAAGAGGGACGTGATGCCATTGCGATAATGAACACACAAGGGCTGGTTCAAGGGGTCAATGATCTGAAAATTTACGCTATGTGCGAAATCCCAAGCAACGTAATATTGGCCGATGAGTTTTTGAAAATTTTTGATGGATACAGTATCGGTTCCAATGATTTGACACAGCTGACACTGGGAGTTGACCGTGACAGCGCACAAGTAGCGTCTATATTTGATGAACGCAATGAAGCGGTAAAGAGGATGATTAAAATGGCGATAGACGCCTGTCAAAAAGAGGGGAAATACATCGGTATTTGCGGACAAGCACCCTCAGACTATCCTGAGATCACCCGTTTTTTAGTGGAGGCAGGCATTGACTCCATCTCGTTAAATCCTGATTCCATCGTCAAGACATGGAAACACGTTGTAGAATTAGAAAATAGCCTCACGTAAACTTATCGAAGGGTAATAATAAACCCTTTGCGTCCACTCTTACACAATTCAACCGTTCCACCGTGAGCGTTGGCAATATTTTTGGCCAGTACTAAGCCCAAACCATTGCCTTTTTCTTTGGTACTTCTAAACGCTTCAAACAGCATTTTTTCATTGACAATAGCAATACCGCTGTCATAAATAGCAAAACGATGGAAATCCTCTTCAAACGTATAGACTATTTCTACGTTCCCCTCTTCATGATCATCATCCAGTTCAATCGCATCAATAGCATTAAAAATAAAATTGGTAAACAGCATGCCCAATAAATCAAGATCACCCTCTAACTCAAAATCATCTTCAGGAAAAACAAAATCGATCTCTTTGGCATAGCTATAGTAACCGATAGCATTTTTAAGATCATTACGAATAACACTCCATTTGAGTGTCGATTTTTGGGTACTGACTCCCTTGGAAAACATCAAGGTAGCTTTGATGATCCGCTCAATACGATAAAGGGATTTTTGTATCTCCCCGACAATCGGCTTGTTCTCTTCTATGACCCGCTTCATCAGCGTCGATGCCAACAGGGCAATAGAACCAATTGGGTTACGGATCTCATGACTCAGATGCGCCGCCATCTGCCCCATGGTTGCCAAATTTTCTTTGCGTTTTTGCTCTGTGATATCGGTGGCACTGAAAAGCTGTTTTCCATTGTGTAACGCCGATTTAATAAGATACGAGCGCTCTTGAAAGCTTACCTCATAATCTTGTTCATCCCAATACAGTGTTTCAAACAAACTTCCGAGCTCTTTTGCTTTAGAGTTTTGCAAAAAGATCGAACCATCTTCCTCTAGAATCCATATGGCATTGGGTAAAAACTCGACAACCTGTTCAATCGTCGACTGAAGATGATCATACGATTGACGTAGTGCTACGTATTCTTCTTCGACTTTATACGTTTGATCAATAAGAGCTTTAAGCTCATCAGCCGAGATCATCAATACTCCCCAATATGCAGCAAGATCTGATACAGACCATACGCATCCTCTGTTCCTGCCAGCTCTCGAATAGAGTGCATGGCCAGCGTCGGAACACCGACATCGATGGTTTCTACACCCAGTCGTGTTGCACTAATAGGACCAATCGTTGAACCGCATCCCATATCACTACGCGTCACGAAAGTTTGGGTTGGAACAGCTGCAAGATTGGCACACTGAACAAATCGTCCCATGGTACGCGATGATGTCGCATAGCGCTGATTTGAGTTGATTTTGATCGCAACGCCACGGTTTAATAGCGGAGCATGCTCACTCTCGTGTTTGGAGGGAAAATTGGGATGCTGTGCGTGTGCATTGTCACACGAGACCATTAGTGATTGGCGCATAAGCGTTGAGAAATCCTCACCAGCGATACGGCGAAGCACCTCTTCGACAAACGGGCCCCCTGCTCCTACATGTGAATCACTGCCTACTTCTTCGTGATCCATACATGCTAACATCATCGGATCATTCGTATGGATAAGCGCTTGCAGTCCTACATAACAACTCAACAGATTGTCCAAACGCGCGGAAGTGATAAACTCTTCATGAATCCCTAGAAACGACCCTTTTTGCACATCGTAAAAACTCAACTCATGGGCAAGCAGTTTTCCCTGACTTTCTCCCGCTTCATTGAGTATCCACGATTCAAAATCAAATTCCTCACCGCATGCCATCAAAGGGACAATATCGGTTTGCGAGTTGATGGAATGACTCGTATTGGCCTCACGATCAAGATGAATTGCCAATGAAGAAACTACACCAATAGGTCGCTTTATATCCACGAGCTTCTCACGACGTACACCCGCCTCATCCAAATAGACAATCCGCCCTGCCAAACTCAAATCACGGTCAAACCACGGATTGAGCAACACTCCGCCATACGGTTCTACCCCAAAACGAATCGTCCCCGCGCTTTTACTTACCGGATTAGGTTTGAGGCGCAAATGGGGAGAGTCGGTATGAGCCCCCACAATCGTATACCCTTTGTCAAAATACGGGGGATAGGTAAATGCTACGATCGAGGAATCATTGCGAGTGACGTAATATCCTAAGCCCTCTTGCAACTCCCATTTTTCACGTTCATCAAGCTTGATATAGCCTACGGCTTCCAACTGTCCTTCCATTTGTGCCACGGCATGAAACGGTGTCGGGGACGCGTCTATAAATTGGATCAGTTTTTCGTTAAATTCTCGCATGATTATCTCCTAAAGTACATCCACATTTTCTAAGCCGCTTAACTCTTCTAGCACCTTATTATCTATCCGTATCGCCGAATCGATCACAACATCGGCGAGTTTTGAGACGATGATGAGTTTGAGTGCACGACGTCCTGGATTACGACGCACTAACGTATAAAGCTTTTCAAGCGGTTCGAGGTTATCGCTTAGACGGATACGTAATACCAACGGTTCTTGCGGTGCTTCAACGATTTTTGTCTCAACTTTTTTGGCCTCTTTTTTGGCTTCGGAAAGGGTCATGATCTTCGTGACACTGATACGGGTGAACATCTCCGTATGGGTTACTTTGACCTTGAAAGCAATGGGTTCGTCTTGATCCATCTTCTCTAGTTGTTCGAGCTTATCGGTAAAAAGCATCATCTCAATATTGCCGTGAAAGTCCATGAGACTTACCAGTCCAAACTGCGACCCTTTTTTCGACATTTTGACTTTGATCTCTTCGACTTTTCCGATGAAGATTGCACTCGAACCGTCTGCGATATTTTCCAACTCGGATGAGAGAGTGTAGTTTATACTGTCAATCGCTTCTCGGAAATTATCAAGAGGGTGCCCTGATACGTAAAAGCCTAAAGTATCTTTTTCAAATTCTAAGAGTGCCTTGAGGTCGTATTCCTCATAGTTTTTGAGGGTTAACTCAACCGTCATAACCGCTTCATCATCCCCAAAAAGACTAAATTGCGCATCTTTTTGCAATGTAGAGCTTTTTTTGGCTGTTTCCACCATCATCTCGACTTGTTCCAAGAGGGCACGACGTGAGTAGCCAAAACTATCAAATCCGCCTGCTTTGATAATACACTCGATCACGCGCTTGTTTACTTTTTGAGGCTCTATGCGGTTGATGAAATCCTGAATGTCTTTAAATTCACCCTGGGATCTGGCTTCTAGCATCGACTCTACGGCAGCTTCTCCAACCCCCTTGATCGCACCCAAACCGAAAAGAATCTGATCCTGCCCGTCTTTATTGATGGCTGAAAATTCAAGTTGTGAATGATTAATATCAGGCGCTCCCAAAAAGATTTTCATCCGTTTAGCTTCATCGATGTATTTGACGACTTTGTCCGTATTGTCTTTTTCACTTGTTAGCAATGCCGCCATGAATTCTTGTGGATAGTAAGTCTTGAGCCATGCTGTTTGAAACGTGATCATCGCATACGCAGCAGAGTGGGATTTATTGAACCCGTATCCCGCAAATTTTTCGATCAGATCAAAGAGCTCCGAGGCTTTTTTATAATCTAAACTCTGCTTTGCCGCACCTTGGCTAAACTCATCGTTATACGCAGAGAGGTCTTTTTTCTTACCCATCGCACGACGAATAATGTCCGAGTAGCCCAGACTAAATCCACCGATGGTTTGAACGATCTGCATGACCTGCTCTTGATAAACGATGACCCCATAAGTAGGTTTTAAGATCGCTTCCATCGCAGGGAATGTATAGCTGATCGCTTGACGCCCGTGTTTACGCTCGATAAAGTCATCTAGCATCCCGGACTCCATCGGTCCCGGACGATACAGTGCCAAGACCGCGATCAAATCCTCGAATGAACTGGGCTTTAGACGTTTATTGAGGTCTTGCATACCTGAACTCTCGATTTGAAACATTCCGATGGTATCACCGCTTTGGATTACCTTGTACACTTCAGGATCATTTTCATCGATAGCGTGCCAATCAACCTCTTTTTCATAGCGGTTTTTAATCAGCTTGATAGCACTGTCGATGACGTCGAGTGTTTTAAGCCCCAAGAAGTCGAACTTGATGAGATCAACGTCTTCGAGATAGTTCAACGAATACTGCGTAATGTAGTTCTCTTCCCCCGATGGTTTATAGATAGGAGTCTTTTTCCATAATGGCTCGTTAGAGATAACAACCCCTGCCGCGTGCATTCCGGCATTACGCTTTAGACCCTCGAGCTTTTTAGCAAATTCCCAAACACGCATAGCAGACGCATCACCCTCGATGAGTTCTCGAATCTTCGGCTCTTTTTGATACGCTCCATCTTCGCTCTTGCCCCCTTTGGTTTTACCGTTGAGAGTAATACCCAATTCATCAGGAATCAGTTTAGCCATGATGTCCGCTTGGGAGAGAGGCATGTCCAAAACACGCGCAACGTCACGGATAACCCCCTTGGCAAGAAGAGAACCAAAAGTGATGATCTGCGCCACCTGCTCACGCCCATATTTACGTACCACATAGTCAATAATCTCACCACGACGTGCTTGCATGAAGTCCATATCGATATCGGGCATCGATACACGCTCAGGATTGAGAAAACGCTCAAAAAGTAGATCGTATTTCATTGGATCGATATCCGTGATCTCTAAACTGTATGCAACCAGGCTTCCCGCTGCTGATCCACGACCAGGCCCTACTGCAATCCCCATTCGTTTAGCCTCACGGACAAAATCCCAAACGATAAGCATATACCCCGGAAACTTCATCTGATTGATGACCCCTATCTCAAATTCAAGGCGATCACGATACTCTTGATACCGTTCTTGCGGAACGTGTTTGAGTCGCTCTTCCAAACCGACACGGCAACGGTGGATAAAATACTCAGAATCTTCTTCAATAACCAATCCCTCTTCGAGGGCATATTCGGTCGTAAATTTAAAATTAGGAGGGGTAGGATTACCGAGGTTAAGTTCCAGCTGACACTTATCCGCAATTTCTTGTGTGTGGTAAAGTGCTTCAGGGATATCCGCAAACAACAACGCCATTTGTTCAGGGGATTTGACATAAAACTCATGGACCGAGTGACGCATACGCTTGGGATCATCGTAGAGTTTATTCATCCCGATACACATAAACGCTTCGTGATACTGTGCATCACCTGGGAACGTATAATGTGTGTCGTTGGTAGCTACGAGCTTGATTCCTGCTTCCTGAGAGATACGAATAACCTGCTCATCGATAAACAGCTGATCAGCAATTCCGTGACGCATGATCTCTAGATAAAAATCATCCCCAAAGATATCTTTGTACTCCAATGCAATACGTTTTGCTTCATCGTATCCAAGCGCGCCATTTTTGACATTACGCTCACTGTTGAGATTGAGATGCCAGTTTACTTCTCCCTGCAAACATGCCGAGGTACAAATGATCCCCTCAGAGTTTTCACGTAAAAGCTGTTTATTGATACGAGGGAAATAGTAAAAACCGTTGATGTACGCTTGCGAAGAGAGATACATCAGGTTTTTATACCCAACCTCATTTTTAGCAAATAAACAGACATGAAAACGCTGTTTAATACTCTTATCCCCTAGTTCTTCACCGTTATGAATATACGCTTCCATCCCGATGATCGGTTTAATCCCAGCATCACGCATCTGATGGTAAAAATCAATCGCTCCAAACATGTTTCCATGGTCACTCATCGCCACCGATGTCATTCCCAGTTCTTTGACTCGTGCTGCCAATGCTGATATTTTATTGGCACCGTCAAGAAGAGAATATTCGGTATGTAAATGCAAATGGGTAAACGGAGGAATGCTCATGAAAAAACCTTGGGAAAATATGAGAAGATTATAGTGGTTCGAGGGTAAAGAGGAGCTTTTAAATTTTACGTTTAGACAATATCTTATTTAACCCATCCGCAAACTCACGAACAGTCTTAGCACCAATAGCAGCAGGACCACCCGTGATCTCACCTGAGTTACGTAATTCTTCCATCAAATTGCGCATAGCAAGCAGATGCTTGATGTTGTTTTCATCGTAAATTGTCCCTCTAGGATCAAGGGCTACTGCACCGATTGTGACGATTCGATCGGCTAATGGGATATCAGCCGTGATGACCAGATCCTCAGCCTCACAAAGCTCGGCGATACGGTGGTCCGCTTCATCAGGTCCCTGCTCCACCACTTGCATAGAGACAAATGGGACATTGGGAATAGAAATATTTTTATTGGCGACGTAGATAGTGGTAATCTTGCGCTTAAGAACAGCACGCATCAACACTTCTTTTAGCGCGTTGGGAAACGCATCGGCATCAACGAGGATTTTCATCGTCTTTTATCTACCTCTACTGCCTTCGCGACGCTGAGCATTACTGCGCCCTTCGCCACGATTTCCCTCAGATCTACGGCTTGAACTGTCACGCTTTTGCCCTTGTGGTTTACCGCTTGGTGAGTGTCCTCCACCACCGTTTCCACGTCCGCCTCCGCCGCCACGTCCTTGCATGATCGGCATTGCCATGATGGATGGATCAGGCTCAAATCCAGGGATCACATCACGATCGAGCTTACGGTTGATAAGACGCTCGATTCCTTTGAGGTAATCATACTCATCCACACATACCAGTGAGATCGCTTCACCCTCGTTACCCGCACGTCCAGTACGTCCGATACGGTGAACATAGTCTTCCGCGATGTTTGGTAATTCGAGATTGACAACGTGTGGAAGCTGATCAATATCAAGCCCACGCGCCGCGATATCGGTTGCAACGAGAATTTTCACCGAACCTGATTTAAAATCAGCCAATGCTTTGGTACGGGCCGCTTGGCTTTTGTTACCATGAATAGCAGCTGAACTAACACCGATTTTTTGTAAATAGTCGGAGAGTTTATTAGCTTGGTGCTTGGTGCGGGTAAAGACCAAAACCTGCTCCCATTTGTTTTCTTTAACCAAATGACCAAAAAGAGCACTTTTCTTGGCACAGTCGACCAAGATAACCCGTTGAGTCACAAGCTCGCTTGAGGTGTTACGACGTGCTACTTCAACGATGGCAGGATTGCGTAAAATAGACTCACACAAGGTCTTGATGTCATCCGAATACGTTGCAGAGAAGAGAAGGTTTTGTCGTTTTTGTGGCAAGATTGATATTACACGGCGAATGTCTTTGATAAATCCCATGTCTAACATACGGTCTGCTTCATCAAGAATCAACATCTCTACGTGACGTAAATCTACTGTCCCTTGTGACATGTGGTCAAGCAATCGGCCAGGAGTAGCAATCAAAATATCCACACCGTTACGCAATGTGGTGATTTGAGGCTGGATACCGACACCACCAAAAACTACCGCACTTTTATACGGTAAATATTTACCATAGGTCTTAACACTCTCACCCACTTGTGCCGCAAGTTCGCGTGTCGGAGTCAAAATAAGTACACGAACGTGACGAGGGCCTTTAGTGTTTTTAGTGCGTGAAAGTATTTCCAACATAGGCAGAGTAAAGCCCGCTGTTTTACCTGTACCCGTTTGAGCACCTGCGAGCATATCACGCCCCTCAAGGATAAACGGAATGGCTTGCGCCTGGACAGGAGAGGGAGTTGTGTAGCCTTGATCAGCGACCGCTTTTAAAATCGGTTCTGACAGTTTAAGATCTGTAAATAACATTAGTGATGTTCCTTTGGGTAGTTCAAGCAGACAAACAATGCAAAGGAAGTGAAAACCAAATGTGCAGATATTGAGCGGCTTACGGAAATATCCGTTTTGATAGCCGCATTATAGCGAAATTTAACCTAAGATATTGTGCTGTGTGGAGGTTAGATTATTTGAGTATGATCGATGACTTGCTGATTAATATTATTGGCGATAGCAAAATCAAGCAAATGGAATAGTTCTCGTATCATTGTTTCAGAATTTGAATAATTACTCGCCGTAACAATAGCTGAGTACAGTGGAATATCAAATGCACTACCTTGAAATTTTGTGAGTAGATTATTAGCTGCTTTGATACCAGATTCATCATTTGCATTGTCAAGGATAATAGCACACGTATTATCGTTAAGCACGATAAATTTGTCTGTATTTCTAATAAAATTAGACATCGGTACTAAATCAATCTCCATTGGCGAATATCCTAGTGCAATAGAGTAATCAGTATTATATCGTTCGTAACGATAACTAAATTCCTTAGCATTTTCTAGTAGTTGCTTTTGGTATATAGCGTATTTTTCATTAGAGAACTGGCGCAATTGTTAAAACCTGTTAAATTTAAGCTGACAAAGTATATCACATTTATGTCACAATTTAAACTATTAATGTTTATTATATACTCCAGTCAAAACTAAAACAGTTTGGCAATGCATCCTTTTTATCCATATATTTAGCCGTAAAATACGCTGAAAGCATGATTGAGGTAATCGCTAAAAAAGAACTAAAGGCTAAGGTTGACATACCGCTAAGGCCTTGCCCAATCGTACATCCCATAGCCATTATCCCCCCTACTCCCATCAACATGCCGCCGATAATACCGTTTCTTTGTTTATTGTTTTTTTGCGATATGACACACCCAAAACGGTATTTTTTATTGAAAAAAGACATAAAAAATGCCCCTATAATAATTCCAAAAACAACACTGACACTAAAGGAAAGCGTACTGCCGCTAAAAAACATCAAATATTCTAACGTCTTACCCGATGGGAAAACAAAACTCAGCGCTTCGAGAGCAAGCGGTTCAAAATCATCAAATCCTAGTACGCCTGTAACATACCATGCACATCCGATCAGTAATCCTACAAAAACACCATCCATACAGCTAATAAGATTTTTGAATCGTGGCACTATCTTCCACAATGCCCCTAATAAAAGTCCAATCATTATATAGATCGACAATGATTGATTAGGAAACCATGCCGATACACCTAGCAACCACTCATTTTTTATAATCGGTTCCAAACCAATCGCCAAAATCCCTTTTGCACTCATGTATCCAAATACAGCAATAAAAATTATGGTTACCAAAGAGTATAAATCCCCTTGGGAAAATTTCACAAGATGACGACTACTACACCCATCCGCCAACATCATCCCTGTCCCGAACAATCCACCGCCTAAAAGAATAGAGAAATAATTAATGTCTGATTGCAAATAGATGCTCTTAGCTAAATCGATCTCATACATATGTGCCAAAATCTGTGAAGTTATAATCGCTGTAATGATAGCCGTTAAGACAGAAGCAGCCCTGCGTGTTGATTTAGTAAGAACAAAGTCCTTAATAGCTCCGCTAAAACAAAACTGTGTCTTTTGAGCTACTAACCCGTAAATTAGACCAATCATAAATGCAAAAACATTCACCACCTGATAGGATTCTAATGCTTCAAGATAAGACATCTGATTATTACCACCTTTTTTTTCGGAAGTATAATAAAGAAGTGTAAAAATATTATAAAAACTTATTTTATGAAAGTATCAGCCTAAACGATTTGAGAGCTCTTTTTTATAGCTTTCCAAGTCAAAAGAATCAACACGGGCCACACCGCTTTTAACCGCTGCTTGAGCCACACTGCTGGAAACCTCTACAATCAGCCGTTTATCAAATGGTTTAGGGATAATGTACTCTTTTCCAAATACCAGTTGTGTACCGTATATCTCATTGAGATACTCTGGTACTTCCGCACGAGCTAATGCGGCAAGGGCCATAGAAGCAGCCACTTTCATCTCCATATTGATCGTCTTTGCACGTACGTCCATCGCTCCTCGAAAGATAAACGGAAATCCCAGGACATTATTTACCTGATTAGGAAAATCACTACGCCCTGTTGCCAAGATCGCATCGGGTCGTGCTCGTCTCGTATTATCAGGAAAGATTTCGGGTGTCGGATTGGCAAGAGTGAATATAATCGGGTTATCGGCCATTAGCATAATGTTTTCGATACTGAAACTGCCCGGTTTTGACAAACCGATAACCACATCTGCATCGTTAAAGATCTGATCCAACGTAGTACCATCCGGGGCCATAAACTCTTTTTTATAATCATTAAGATCATTACGTCCAGAGTGGATTACCCCTTTTGAGTCGGTCATGAAAATAGTCTTAACTCCCGCGTGACGATACAGTCGTGCACAGCTCAATGCCGCCGCTCCAGCCCCGACAATCACAAGCTTGATATCCTGTAGTTCACGATTCGTTAACATACATCCATTCGTAACAGCTGCCAAAGAAATAACGGCCGTCCCATGCTGATCATCGTGCATTACAGGAATATCTAAACGCTCAATCAAACGACGCTCTATCTCAAAACACTCCGGGGCCTTAATATCCTCAAGATTAATCCCACCAAATGTCGGAGCAATCGCCGCAACTGTATTGCAAAACAGATCAATATCCGTCGCATCCACCTCAATATCATAGGAGTCTAAACCGCTAAATTTTTTAAATAAAATCGCCTTTCCTTCCATCACAGGCTTAGACGCTAGTGCCCCAAGATTACCCAGACCTAATACGGCTGTTCCATTTGAGATTACCGCGACTAGATTACCTTTAGCAGTATAACGATAGGCATCTTGCGGATTAGTTTGTATGGCCAAACACGGAGCAGCAACACCAGGCGTGTATGCCATGCTTAAATCGTGTTGTGAAGAAAAAGGTTTGGAAATTTTGGTGGCTATTTTCCCCGGTTGTGGAAACTCATGGTAACAAAGGGCTTCTTCATTGAGGGTGTTGTCCTGATTCACGAAAGTGCTCCAAAAAGTAAGTTACTCTCATAGTACTGCAATTTATCTTTAAAATCTTAAAGTGCCGTACAATATTCTGCCAATAACCCGCCACGAAGCCCTTCATAGGCTTCATCACCTACGAGCTTTTTAACAATAGCCAAACCAAAACAGATTGCCGTTCCGGGACCGCGTGACGTCATCACATTACCGCTTTGAACGACAGCACTTTTATTCCCTTGGTATCCCTCTACATCAATCTGCTCTTCAACACTTGGATAACAAGTAAAGTCTTCTTTGAGCACACCCGCTGTATATAAAGCAAATGGGGCAGCACAGATCGCACCAATATTTTTACCCTTTGCATCCATTTCTTTGAGCAGTCCTTGAATAGTTGCACTCTCAGCCAACGCATTCGTACCGCCCCAGCCTTCAGGAAGAACTATCATATCAAGTTCATCTGCCGTGATTCCTGCAATGGATTGATTCGCTTGAACCGTGATATTATTGGCGCCTGTCACCAAAAGCGTCTCATCAAGTGATCCCATAATAACCTCGATTCCAGCACGACGCATTACATCGATGATACACACCGCTTCTATCTCTTCAAAACCTGTTGCTATAGGGACAAGTACACGTGACATAGGACACTCCTGTTTGTTGATTCAACTATAGATTATTTATGATAATAGATTCTGACTTTAAGAAGATTAAAAAGAAGAGTTGCGGAACACGTCCGCAAATGAAGAGAAGAACTATTTAACTTTTTCCATGTATTCACCCTCAACGGTGTTAACACGAATGATATCACCCTCTAACACGTGATAAGGAACTTGTACAACAGCACCAGTTTCAAGTGTCGCCGGTTTTTTAGAGCTGCTTGAGGTATCACCCTTGAAGTTTGGAGGAGTATCAACGATTTTGAGTTCCATGATTTCAGGAGCATCAACGCTGATTGCTTTGCCATTGTGAAAAATCATATCAACATTGGTGCCGTCTTTGATCCATTTCATCGCATCATCACATTGCTCATACGAAAGACCCAACTGCTCGTAGCTGTCGTTATCCATAAACTGAAGCATGTCGCCATCATCGTATAAAAACTGCATTGTTTTATGCTCAATATTTGGTACTTCAAACTTGTCACCAGCATGAATTGTTTTTTCGATTACTTTTCCGTTCATAAAGCTCTTAACTTTACAACGTACGAAGGCTGCACCTTTACCCGGCTTGACGTGTTGAAAATCTACTACTTTATACGGGACACCTGTGATTTCGAGGCGTACCCCTTTTTTAATATCGCCCATGCCGATTGTTGCCATGCATTATTCCTTAAAAGACTATTTAGACGAATTTTACCGCAAACCGCATTTAATTCCAAACCTATTGTAATTTATGTTATCATCTAAGTCTGAATGTTAGAAAATAAATAATTTTTTGGTAGAATACGTATTCTGTATATTACTTATAATAAGCATAAATATTACAAATGAGTCATAAAGGACTTTGCAAATATGAAATACATTGTCTTCCGTAGAATTATGTCATGCTCTCTATTCCTAAGTTTGGCAGGGTTACACGCAGCCCCGCTTTCACTCAATGATGCCATCGAGGTTCTCAAAACACAAAACTTAGAGATCAAAGCATCCTCCCTAGATACTCAAAATGCTCATCATGATCTAAAAATAGCGCAAGGTTATTCCTATGGATCACTTGACTTCACCCAAACGGCAAGTCGTTCCAATGATGCGGGTAATGTATTTGGATTCAAACTCAGCTCACGGGAAGCAAGCTTTGGCGATTTTGGGTTTTCGCAATTTAGTAGCACTAATCCTAATATTCTTACGCTTCAACCCAAAGATTTAAACTATCCAAACTACCAAAACTTTCATCAATCCAAGCTCACCTATTCACTCCCTCTTTATACCGGAGGAAAATTAAGCGGCTATGAAAAAATCGCAAGTGAAATGGAAAAAATAAAACAGCTAGACACAGCAAGCGTAACGGCAGAAAAAATATACCAAACCCGTAAAAGCTACTACGATATGGCACTTATAGAAGATTCAATGAGACAGATGAATGTCATATTAGACAACATCACCGTATTGGAAAAAACGGTAACTGCGATGATTGGCGAAGGGTATGCCAAAAAAGTAGACTTACTCGAAGTCCAGGCCAAAAAAGCAAATACAATACGCATGATCCAAGAGCTGAAAAACAATCAGAAGCTTACCTACCATTTTTTGAGCTTCTTACTCAATCAAAATGTCACCGAAATTACTACTCCAAATCTTCAAAGTCTTCAGTCCAATATCAGTGAGGCGGATGTGCTGGCTTCGAATTTAGATTTACAAAAAGCCTCCAGTGGACTTGAAATACGCACGCAGATGATTGAGGTTGCCAATGCGGCCTACCTTCCCCAAGTCGGTGTTTTTGGTGAAGCTTCCAGTGCAGACGATACTTTTTTAGGTGATTTTAGCGATCATAAAGCCTATACAATAGGTGCACGCTTAAGTTGGAACCTGTTTAACGGCGGTATAGACGCTCATACGATTGAAAAAGCACGGATTGAACATATCAAAAGCAAAACTCAAGCGCAACTCGCTCAAAAAGGGGTCTCACTGCAATACGATCAAATTCGTACCGAAATAGAAAATGATGATTTTCAAATCCAAAGCTTGTCCAAAGAGCTTGAACTCACCGAAACGATTTACCGTAACTATGAGGGGCGCTATCGTGAACATCTTGTATCCATGAACGATGTCCTTATCAAACAGTCTCAACAAATCGAAAAAATATTGGCCCTTCAAAACATTAAAAATCAACGAAACGAGCGCATCTTTGCCCTCGAAAAACTCACCGCAGGAGTGCAACAATGAAATCATTGAAATTATGGATACTATTTTTTACCCTAGGTACAACATTAAGTGCTGCAGGTCTTAGCCTATCAGGCAGTGTGTTTAGCGATAATCAAAAAATAATCACCAGTCGAAACATGGGTTTCGTGACTCAAGTCAATGTATCTGAGGGATCACGTGTCCGAACCGGTGATTTACTCTACACCATAGACTCCCAAGAGATTGATTCATCGAGATCCCAAGTCGAATCCGCGATCTCTCAAGCTCAATTGTCTCTTCAAATGTATGAAAATCAATATCAGAACGTTAACATTAATCTAGAGCGCAACAAACGTCTTTTACAACAAGACATGGTCTCTCGCTATGAGGTTGAAAATCTTGAGCTCGCACGTACCAATCTTCTAAACTCAATAAGCATTGCCAAGCATCAAGTCCAGCAAGCAACAGCTCGTCTAAAAGAGGTCAACAATCAATACCGATATTTGCGTATCGTTGCTCCAAATAACGGCGTGATTATCTCTAAAAGTATCAAAGTAGGTGAGATGGCAATGCCAGGAATGCCTACCATGGTACTAGCAGATCTCAGTGACCTTAAAATCAATGTAGATGTTGCCGAAAGTAATCTAAAACTGACCCCAATTGGTCGAAAAGTAAAGGTTTCTATCCCTTCTATAGGCTATGTCGGTATTGGCACGATTACTTCTGTGATTCCAAACTCCAATCCTACTACCCATACTTTCAAAGTAAAGATTTCGTTTAAAGCACGCCAAACCGTTTACCCTGGAATGTATGCTCTCGTAGAAATTTAATAGGAGTAGTACATGTCTGTTTCTCACAATATAGAGCCTAAAGATATCGCAGGTAAGCTCGCGAAAGCATTTATACGCAACCCACTGACTCTTATTTTAGGTCTTTTTCTACTCGTCATCGGATATTTAGCACTAGAGATGATGCCACGTGAAGAGAATCCTCAAATGGTCGTGAGCGGATCGACCGTTATAATCGCTTTGCCCGGAGCCACAAGTCACGAGATTCAAAATGTTATCATCAAACCGCTGGAACGAAAACTCAAGGAAGTCAAAGGGATCGAGCACGTTCATTCAATGGCTATGGACAATGTCGCGGTATTCAATGCGGCCTTTTACATCGGAGAGGCAAAGTCGGATTCCAATCTCAAAATCTATGACAAACTTATGCAAAATATGGACCTACTTCCAAAAGGTGCCATGCAGCCGATCATAAAACCCCTCGATATTGATATTGATATCCCGATCGTCTCCGTTGCTTTTTACGCAAATGATCCCCATATGGATCCAACTACTCTTTCTGATCATGTCAAAAACATTCAGCAGCGTATCAATGCCCTTCCAAATGTTGCCGTAACCAATCTCAAAGGGGACAAGAAGCATCAATACAATGTGACGGTTGATATGCAGCGACTAAGCGGCTACAACCTCTCACTGGGTCAAATCGTTCAAAGTGTCCAGTCTCTGGCCTATAACGTTCCTGAAATCAAAGGAAAAACACTTTCCAATGAGATCGTCATGATCGGTGTCAAAAATGCTATTGAAAGTGTCGAAGATGTTGGAAACATCATCATCTCTCAAAACATGGGAGTACCTGTCTATTTACGTGATATTGCCACAGTGACCCAAGGGCAAGACATTCAAAACTTTAAAGCTGCTCTTATCAGTACGAGACAAGCCGACGGTACTTTTTCACCTCTGACTAATCAAGTAACACTCACCGTATCAAAGCTACAAGGTACCAATGCCGTTATCATCGCCGATGAAGTTAAAGAGGAGTTGTCAAAATATAAAGAAATACTCAAAAAAGAGGGTATCAATTACGTTATCACCCGAAATGATGGTGAGCGGGCAAATGAAGCCGTCAATGAACTCGTATTTCACCTCCTACTTTCAATTGTGATCATCGCGGTCTTACTGATACTGGTTTTGGGATGGAGAGAATCACTGATTGTGACCTTTACCGTTCCTGCTATCTTGGCGATCACCTTGTTTGTAGCCTATCTTACAGGACAAACCATCAACCGCCTTACCCTTTTTGCCTTTTTACTCAGTCTTGGACTGCTTGTCGATGCTGCGATCATCGTTATCGAAAATATCCATCGCCATTTTCATGCTCCAGGTGCCGCTGATCAGGACATCGATCAGCTCATGATAGAAGCCACCGATGAGATCGGAGCACCAACCAATATAGCGACACTTGCTATTATCCTCACAATGGTTCCCATGGCGTTTGTAGGACAGATGATGGGACAGTTTATGAAACCTATCCCTGCCAATGTCCCCGTTGCGCTAATCGCCTCATTATTTGTAGCTTATATCTTCACTCCCTATCTGGCGGTACGCCTTTTAAAAAAACCCGATCATGACTCTGAGGTTCACTGATGTATCAAAAATTTGAAAATTATTTACGCAATGTTTTAGAAACACCACAAAAGAAAAGACTGATTCTTTGGATGACCCTGGCTGCGTTTATCCTTGCCGTTGCCCTTATCCCTACTAAAATAGTATTGGCCAAAATGCTTCCCGGTAAAAACAGCGATACTTACAGTATCTACCTCGATCTCCCTGTTGGAAGCTCAATAGAACAAACTGCCAGTGTAGGTGAATGTGTTACTCAGATATTACAAAAAGAGAGCCAAGTCATCGATACCGAAGTGTTCTTAGGAGCTGGAGCTCCGTTGGATTTCGCTGGGCTCATCAAAGGGTCTCATTTTAAAAACTCTGAAAACGTTGCCGAAATCGTCGTAAATTTAACCAAGAAACATCACCGTGAGGAACCGTCTTACAGTATGGTTCAGCGTCTACGCCCCCAAATTCTTCAACAATGTGAGCCACTTATTCCCCAAACCAGTATCAAATTCACAGAACAACCCGCTGGCCCGCCAACGATGGCAGCGGTAGTTGCAGAAATTTACGGCGAAGACACAAACGGTATCCGTCACCTAAGCCAACAGGTAAAAGAGGTGTTCAAAAAAACTTCCGGGCTGGTTGATATAGACATCATGCAAGACGAAATCGTTACCAAATATGAAGTACACGCTAACAGCGCCAAGATTATTCAATCAGGGCTGAGCGTAAAACAGGTCAATGATATCTTGTATATGGCATTTGAAGGGATGGGGATCGCCGTAAAAAATAGCCCAAAAGTAAATGAGCAAATTCCTATCTATCTTACCTTGACACCTGAAAATAAAAAATTCACCTCACGTTCTCAAGATGCTATTAGAATGAAATTTTCAAGCTTGAATCTCCTCAACAATATGGGAATGATGGTACCTATCACAGAAGTCATCGACATCGTACCTGTGAAATCAAACCCTATGATTCGGCACAAAGATCTAAGAGAGATGAACAATGTCGTCGCAGAAACGGACATGGTATCCCAAGTCTATCCTCTGATGGCTGCACGCACCATGATCTTAGAAGAATTCACAGATGAATACAGTATCCATAAAACAGGATTATTTGATCTTGAACTAATTGATAAAAAGACCCATCAACACTATGACCTAAAATGGGATGGTGAGATGAAGGTCACACTGGATACTTTCGCGGATTTAGGCGGAGCATTTATTGCAGCCCTTATCCTGATTTTTTTACTGATGGTTATCTATTATAAAAGTTTTGCTCTCTCAGGAATTGTCTTATTGGGGAGCTTTCTTTCCATTATCGGTGTGATATTCGGTCATTTTATTATGAATCTTTTTACAACCGATACTTTTTTCCTAACGGCAACGTCTTTGATCGGATTTATCGCTCTTATCGGAATTAGCTCTCGTAATTCACTATTGCTCATCGATTTTACGAAATCTCTCATGACGCAAAAAGGTATGGCAAAAAAAGAGGCAATCGCTTATGCAGCCGCAACACGTGCAAAACCTATATTTCTAACCGCTGCAGCTATTATTCTTGCTTCTACACTCCTCGCTAGTGATGCAGTTTTTGGAGGATTAGGTGTATCTCTGATTTTCGGTACTATTGCTGCCGTTATCGCCTCATTACTCGTTGTCCCTATTTTGATTGATAATTCAGATTTGGAACGTCACTTCAATGCTCGCTGATTCGTTTGCTTCTTTTTATGAGAAGCATAATGGATCATTTCATACAAATTTAGTGTGTATTCATTACAAAAAATAACTTTATTAACACTTTTCCATTATAATACACCCAGTTATCCTGTAATATTTTTGTAATAAATGAGAAACATTGAATGCCATCCAAATATCTACTTTTAACGTTCCTGAGGAGCTCAAAAAAATAGCGCAACAAGAGCACCTTCCTCTGGACGCAATTGACTTTGAGCTGCTTTCCTATCAGACCCAATACAAGGGTATTATTGATGAAGACTGGAAGGCACTAGAGGGTAATAACCTCCAAGAGGTTACCACTGAAGTAGAAATTAGATCAAAAATATTCCTTCTACGCCAAGAGTACTATATACAAGTTCGTCCTGCTGAACAAAATCCTTATTTCGATCTTCGTTTCAGTATGGCTTTTAATAAATATCGAACCAAAATCGTAGCCGTTATCGATCCAGCTTCAAAGATACCCCTCAAAAAAGGGATCCAAGAATATCTCAAAGAGACCATTTATCGTAAAAAACTGCGTAGCGGTTATATGATCGGAATCACCGATCAGACCTTGGATCAAGAGATCAAAGGTCTGCTTCTTAAGATTCAAAAAGAGGGGCCGCTTAAGGAACCTTACCGTTTGCCTATCGCCAGCTTTTATTCACCCACTCTTCCAGTCAATGACAATATTATCCTCCACTACAAAAAAATTCAACGCGAGAACAATATAGTTGACGGTGTTGCTGTAGATGATCTTATCTTTGAATACATTTTTGCAGTCAACGGAATCAATGGACGCAGTTGTACAGGAGAACATATAGATGTTGGAGAACCTCTAAAGCGCTACATCAATGCTATATCTGTTGATCCTCAGACAATACGAGCCGAAGAAGATCAATATTCCATCCGTTTTTACGCTACAAAATCAGGGTTCGTTGAGCGTAAAAGCGGTCTTTTCACCGTAAGTCAAGATCTTCATTTAAAAAGTGCTAGCTTTAAAAGTACTGGTTCATTGGAAGCAGGTAGTGAAAAAGAGATCAATATTAAAATAGGTGCTGGAGAGGAGGATGATGACGCCATCGGTTCGGGTGTTAACATCGATGTTAAGACCCTCGATGTCAAAGGAACCATTGGCAGTAATACCAAAATCCAAGCGTGTGACGTCACTATCGGTGCTCAAACTCATAAAAAATCATTGATAGAAGTAGAAGAAAATGCGACCATTCATCTGCATCGCGGGAATCTAAAAGCCAAAAATGCCACCATTAATATTCTTGAAGCAGGAATTATCGAAGCTAAAACAGTCCATGTCAAAAATATGGCCGGAGGAGAGATCATTGCCGAGCGCGTCATCATTGATGTACTGTATTCCAACGCCAAGATCACCGCACTGGAATCGATAGAAATCAAAAGTATCGAAGGAAATGGTAACGAACTCATTATTAATCCACGAGCGATACCAAAATATTATGAGCAAATAAATATCTTAGAGAGCGAACTGGCAACTAAACAGTTTGAGTTACAAAAAAAAGGAAAAGAGTACCTTCAAAAAGAAATTGCATTTCAAGAACACCATGAACGTATTCAGCCTATCCTAGAAAATGTTGCTAAAGCAACTCGCGAGAATCGTATTCCCAATAAAGCCGATAAGGTCAGAGTGATGCAATACAATTATGCCGTTGAAACTCTCAAAAATGAAGAGATCGTGATCAAAGCACAAGAAGAAGTAATCCATGCATTGGAACGTAAACTTGAGACCCTTTATGATGCTGATTTACATGCGGTTGTGACTCATGCAAAAGAGTATGATGGTCATACACGCATTCAGTTTATAGATCCAAAGACAGCTCAAATACATGCTATTTCACCAAATGGTAAGGTTACGCACATACGGTTGCATAAAGAAGGCGATGAAAAAAAATTCTTTTTTGAGTCCTAAGTTCTCAAACTTACTCAAGCATCATCTAATCCTTTACTAGCTATTATCTTGTAGTATTTTTGTAATAAATGAGAAAAATTGCACGCACTCAAAATAACAACTTTCAAAGTCCTTGATGAACTTAAAAAAATTGCACAACAATGGAATATCCCCCTCGAGGCTATTGACTTTGATGTACTCTCCTATGAGACACACTACCGTGGAGCTATTGATGAGGATTGGCATACCCTTGATGGTACTAATTTAAGTGAGATCACCACCGAAGTAGAAATACGTTCACCCCTCTTACTCATCCGACAAGAGTATGAGCTCATAGTACGTCCTTTAGTGCCAAATCCTCACTTTGATCTTCATTTCACTATGGCTTCGGACAAATACAAATCCAAATTGGTTGCCATTATTGACCCTTCTTCTAAGATTCCTCTAAAAAAAGGATTACAAGAATATTTAAAAGAGATAATTGACCGTAAAAAACTGCGCAGTGGCTGTATGATAGGAATCACGGATGGAAGCTTAGAAAAAGAGATCCATGCGATGCTTCTAAAAATCCAAAAAGAGGGACCGCTTAGGGAACCCTACCGACTACCTATCGCCCATTTTTACCCACCTACTGCTCCCATTAATGACAATGTAATACTGCACTATAAAAAAATACCACGCAGTAATAATTTACTCCATGGTGTTGAAGCAGATGAGCTTATCTTTGAATATATCCTTCCCCAAAATGGAGTGGATGGGCGAAGCTGTACAGGGGAGCATATACATGTAGGTGACCCCCTAATCCGATATGCCAATTCTATATCTATTGACCCTCAGACAATACGAGCCGAAGAAGATCACCACTCCATACGCTTTTATGCAATTCGATCTGGATTTATTGAGCGTAAGAATGGTATCTTTACCGTCAGTCAGGATCTTCATTTAAAAAGTGCTAGCTTTAAAAGTACAGGATCACTCGAAGCTGGTAGCGAAAAAGAGATCAATATTAAAATTGGCACCGGTAAAATGGGCGATGATGCCGTTGGTTCAGGTGTTAATATCGATGTCCAAACGCTCAGCGTTAAAGGGACGGTTGGTAGCAATACAAAGATCCAAGCCAGTGAGCTGACTATTGGCGCTCAAACTCATAAAAAATCTTTTATGGAAGTAGAAGAAAATGCAACTATTCATCTGCATCGTGGAAATCTAAAAGCCAAAAATGCAACCATCGATATTCTCGAAGCCGGAACGGTAGAGGCCGAAACAGTATACGTCAAAAGTATGTCCGGAGGAGAAATCATAGCTCAGCGTGTCATTATCGATGTACTCTATTCCAACGCCAAGATTACTGCACTCGAATCAATTGAAGTCAAAAGTATCGTAGGAAATGGCAATGATCTTATCATCAATCCCAGAGCAATTTCCAGCTATTTAGAGCAAATAACGGTGCTTGAGGCTGAATTGACTCGTAAACAATTTGACGTGAGAAAAAGAGGCAAGGAATATCTGCAAAAAGAACTTCACCTCAAAGAGGATCGTATCCGTATTCAACGAACTATTGATAATATCAATACAGCTACCCGTCAAAACCGTGAACCACTCAAGTCAGATAAAGAACGTGTTACTCATTATAAAAGTGCGGTTGAGTCTCTAAAAAACGAATCGATCATGATCAAAGCACAAGAAGAAGCTATACACGCATTTGAGCGTAAGCTTGATCGGCTCTATGAGGCTGATTTACAAGCAGTAGTGACTCATAATAAAACCTATGATGGCCATACACGCATCCAATTTATCGATCCAAAAAACCATAAAGTTTACAGTATTTCTCCCGTAGGAAAAATAACTCATATCAGATTACACAAAGAAGGGGATGAGAAAAAATTCTTTCTTGAATCCTAGTATTGAGTTAAAAAAAGCTAACCTCCCTTATAAAAAAGAGGTCGCCGATTGCAGAGTTTTAAAAAAAAGAATCTTTTTGTTTCTAAGATAGCGCTGTGCTTCTTCCATCTCATGGCCACCCAAGAGAATCGGATAAATCTTTTGATTTCCCTGTCTCTCACACAGCTTTACAATATCCAGCGTGTCGGTCATACATTGTGGGGTAATAATGACGTATACCAAGTCAACCTCTTTAAAGGTGCTCACAACATCTAAGGTCTTTTCATAACGATCTGCCATTGCATCCCCGATAATATCAATAGGATTATTCTTTGACCAATTGGAGGGAAGTACCTCATCGAGTTGCCCTCTTTCTTCGTCACTTAACGTATAAAGCGTCCCACCTTGATCCACAATGTAATCCGTTAATACCGTAGCAGGCCCTCCTGCATTGGTCACCACCAAAATATTATTGATTTCGTTAAATGGAGTCAAGAGTAATGCTTCAATGTTGCTCTCGACTTTTGCCCCAACCGATTGAACGAGGCCTTTAAACATCGCATAACTTCCGCATAAATTTCCAGTATGAGAAAAAGCAGCTTTTTGACTTAACGCCGATTTTCCGCTTTTAAAAATATAAATCTTTTTGTGACTCTCACGTATTGCACGCAAAAATTCTTTGCCGTTTACAATACCCTCAATATAAATTGAGATATAGCGGCAAGACTCTTCTTCATTGAGCATATCGATCATCTGAGCAAAATCTAAATCGACCATATTCCCACTTGAGATAAGATGAGAAAACCCTATATCTGTATCGTATGCTTTGTCCATGAGCGCAGAAAGTACTGCTCCTGATTGAGAGAGTAATGCCAATCCCCCACTTCTTAGTTCCCCTGTTCCAAACGTAAGATTGAGTTTTTTGGTACTCTCAAAATACCCCAAACAATTTGGACCTATCACATTAAAATGGTACTCTTGACTCAAATCAGCAATGATATTTTCGGCCTCAAAATAACCTGATTCTTTAAAACCTGCCGAAATAATAATCACATTTTTAATATGCTTTTTTATCAATGATCTAATCGTATCAACCACCAGATTAGAGGGAATCATAATCACAGCCGTATCAATATCACCCTCAATATCAGTAATGTTTTTGTACATCGTATGACCGAAAAGCTCACCCCCTTTTGAATTCACAAAAAAGAGTTCTCCTTCAAAATCAAGAGAGTTTTGTGCTATTGCACAGCCTACTTTCGCAGTGTCAGAGGATACCCCGATGAGCGCAACGCGTTTATTCGTAAAAAAGTGATGCCTATTCTTTCGTAAAGTTCCCAGTTTTTCAACTATTGGTTCACCCCTTTTGATCCGTGCATCAACAATGATTGGCCCATCTTTTGTCAGAATCACAGGATTGAAATCAAGCTCAATGATGTCAGGATTGTCACGTGAGAGCTTTTGCACGCGGTTAATAAGCTCCACAGCTATGTCTATAGAATACTCAAATCCTCTAAACCCGTGAAATACTTTGGATATTGTAGTTAGATTAATCGCTCGATTAATCTCTTCATCATCGGCATATACATCGATGTAGCAAACATCTTTATAAAGTTCAAGCTCGATGCCCCCCTTTCCAAAGACGATAGTCTTCCCAAAGACGGTATCATCCACCATTCCCACATACAGCTCAATCCCGCTAAACATTTGTGTCGCAATAAAACTATCCTCTAAATCGAGGACAATTCCCCTTGCGAGTACATTAGCAATAATCTCTTGTTTTGCATTCTCAAGCTCATCTAACGAATTGATGTTGAGCTTGACCGCTCCAAAATCACTCTTATGAACCACTTTATGAGATTGTAATTTAACCGCAACGGGGAAAAAGTCTATCGTAGGAGTTTCATATAGACTAAATGAACGATATTGGGTCACACCAAAGCCATACTCATCTAAAATGTCGTATATTTGAGACTCTGTTACATGACCCATACGCCCTCCTGTTAAAAAAGAAGTGATTTTATTTTAATACTCATCAAAGTAAAATCCTGTTTATTCTTTGGAAATTTCATGTAATTTTTTAACTTTAAATTGTAAATAGAATTTTTTGCAAGAATCTCATCACCCGAGAAAGGACGATAATAAAGGATTAACGTATTAATCTCATTGGGTGTAACTTCAAAATGGTTGGCTGTGTCTTGCACAAAAGATTCTATGTTTAATACCTTTTCTTCCCGATTGAAGATAAAAAGACTTGGTAAGTAGGGAATTAACAGATTTTGAATAAATAAAGAAGTATGCACATAAATCGTATAGGATGGAAATAATTTGATTAAATTATGTTGAAGATCTTTTCCATCAACTGCATTAAAACCAATAATTACGATAGTGTGCCTATAGTCATCTTTAAAAAAGTTTTTAATCACTTCTGCGTCTAAAAGACCTTCATCGCTCAGCCAATGTTCTGTTGATAATTCTACATGGCGATTTGAACAATTTAAATACTCTCTATAGTCCGTTGATGTGCGCATTCTTCGCCATAGACTTCTATCAAATGCAGCTCGCATTTGGTCAGCAATGACTTTAAGGTCATACAACTGTAAACTGATCCTTTCATGACAAGCAGCGTATAGTTCAGGTGCAAGCGTCTTTTTCAATTCTTTTAAAGTATTATCGTGGGTTTCTAGAAGTGTTTGACAATTTGCAAGCTCTTCTGATCCTTTTTCATACGCTTCTTTTATCGCATCTGATTGGGAGGTTTCATATTCAGATTTTAATTCGCTCTCTTCTTCCGTCAATTTCATAATACTGAGGGTACAACTGTTTTTTTCTTTGATCACTTTCATATATTCGGGATCTTTTGCTACTAAAATACGTTTACAATACTCAGTTAAAGCATCATCCGAAATTGCCCGTATTGCCTCTTCATATTGATCTATTTGACATAATTTATCGTACAGATGTATAAGTTCATGATACAAACTGGCATTATGATCAATCGTTAATATAGGACGATAGACCGACTCAACGAAAAATGTAAAAATTTCTTTAGAGATTTTTTGAGACCTCTTTTTGGGAAAGGGCATCCCTGAGACAATCGAGTTAAAAGGCTCAAATAGTGTACTGCAGAAGTCTTCTATATTAGCAGCGTCAATGGACATTATGTCTATTGGTTCAAGCTCAGAAAGAACATTATCTAAAAATAACTGCTTATTAATCATAGGGTTTATACATGCCGTTCTAGTAGTATCTACCAAGGGACGGAATGCCTTTATAAATTCTTCATGCACAAAAGGTTTTGGTAATGCTGCCATAATAGTGACACCATCAACCATATCCAAAGCCATGTCAATTTCTCCAGAAACTACAACGATATGCAGTTTATGTAAAAGCTGTTTTTGTTCAAGTATTTCAATAAGACCCATACCATCCATAACCGGCATGACAAGATCAAGAAAAACAATCCCCAGTTTTTCATCACCAGTATCGAGCATCACCCATTCATTGATTTTTTCTAATCCTTCTTTACCATTGTGGGCTTCCTCAACATTTAGACAATTCAAATGAAAAAGCTGTTTTCGCAAAATGGTACGCATCGTCATATTGTCTTCGACAATCAAAATCGGTCCATCATACACCAGTGGCGTCATCCCTTCTACTGACTCAATAATATTTAATAAAGAGATAGCCGCCTTCTCAAATTCGATCGCGGTAAACGGTTTAGGAATAACCGTATCAATCCCTAGCTCCAGAATCTTTTGTGGTGAAAAGTGCATCACTTCTGTGGACATAACGACAATGTGTAACTTACTGTGCTTATCGCTTATGGCTAACCAAGCCAATACTTCCAAACCATCCACACGCGGCATATTGATATCCAAAAAAATACATTCATACTCATTCATCTTCAATAAATCAATAGCTTCTTGGCCATCTGCGGCTTCATCAATATCGTTATACCCATGCTTGTGCAAAGAACGTAAGACAATTTTACGGAGAGTTACGCTGTCATCTACGAGTAATATTCTCACGATTCTTCTCCTTGTGAATAACTTAGTCTCAATCCATCCTCACTCATCACGAATCCATGAATCGCGATCTTACCCTCGTGCACTAATCTATGATGTTTCGCACACAATGGTATCAGATTATAACGATGATTCATACCAAAATGACCGATTGAACCGCCCTCATCCGCATTGGCTTGAGGAATGATATGATGAACTTCATCCACGGCCTCATCACACAAAGCACATTTTGTTAAATACAGCTTCGCGTTATAACGGCTTTTCTTTTCTCGTTTAAGCTGTGATATCTCACCCTTGGCATCACCGATACGTCCCCGAATCTCATACGCTTTTTGGATAAACGTCTCATCCATATGCAGTGACTTGGCAAACTCCAACCCATACAGGGTACTTCCACTACCGCTTTTGAGCTTTCGGTCATAGACGAGCTTATCACTGGCCTCATCGTAATAGACCCCAAGATGCAGTAATACGATATTTTGCGCCTTTTGTATTTCACTCAAACTTGAGAGCTGATGCAAATGCGTAGCAAAGATAAACAGACTTCCGATTTCACGTAATTTCAAAATCGCGCTCGCCACAATAGCCAATGCAGATTCCGTCTCAGTACCATGACTGATCTCATCCCCCAATATCAAACTGTTAGGTGTAGCACGGTTAAAAATATTACGTAGTTCCAACATCTCTACCGCAAACGTTGAAAGCCCCTTATAAAGATTATCTTTAGAAACGATACGGGTCAGCAACTTATCCACAGGTGAAAACCGCAGCATCGCACACGGCACAAAAAATCCAGCCTGTGCCATTACCACAGCGATTCCGATACTTTTCATCAACGACGATTTCCCGCTGGAGTTAATGCCGTACAATAACACCCCATTTACCTCTTTGGCATTTTCAAGAGTGGAGTGCTCGCCATACGTGTGGTACGTTGCATCTCCTAAAAAAAGATCATTCGGGATAAAAATACCATTCTCCTCACGAGACTCGATCAGCGGATGACGCAATCCTACCGCTTCTATAAACGTCTTCGGCTCATCCAAAACAAGAGTAGGCCGTACATATCGATATTGCTTCGCACCCTTCGCAGCACTCAGCGATACATCCACAACGGCTAAAAAAGAGATCAGATGTTCAATCGCATGAGAAAACCGCTTTTCAATGGTTTCCATATGCTCACGATAACGTTCTTTTACCATCGCCAGCATTCTGGATTTTGCCCCCGCATTCTCAATAGAAAGCTCATCGAGTAATGCCGAAGTGAGTTTCACTGTCGTTTTAAGTTTACGAATCTGAAAGTCACGGAAAAAATAATGCGTTCCATCAATGGTAAAGAAGCTATTGTGCAATACTTCCTCAACATTGACATACCGATTACGGGTCATCAGTAAATGATATCCTTCACTCTCCAACCATCCAAGAGATGCATACGGACCACTCCCACCCTCAAAATGATTATCGATATGCTCAATAATCATCTGTAACTTCGACTCATTGGTTTCTTGCAACCGTTCTAAGGCATCAATAGTCGGATCTATCCCTTCATTTAAGAGATTTTCATTCACCTGATCACGACGAAATTTCGCACACGAATCAATATCAAAAATACGTTTCAACTCACTCGCACACAACCCTGCCTCTACAGCACTGTTTTTATCGTAATCGATTCCCAAACGCTTGGCCTCTGAAAATAAACTCTCAGCTGCCATTAAAGAGGCATAAAAGTAAGCCAATTCATAGGGATGTAACTTACCCAATTTTAATCGGCGTAGAATACGTTCTAGGTCGTATACTTCTTTGAGTTTTGTTTCCAGTGGTGCAATATGATCTTCCATTTTTTCTACGAGGTCATACCGTTCATTTAACAAATTCACATCACAAATAGGGTTGAGTAAGCGTTCACGCAGTAAACGTTTGCCCATGGCTGTCGATGTTTTATCGATTAGCTTTAGCAAGGTCATCTCATCGTTATCTCTTGAGATAATCCCCAGCTGTTCCGCTGCATTGTTACCCAAATACATATACCGGTTTGTTCCCAAAAAAGTCGGACGGTTCATTTTTTCAATGATGGCCGGATCATGATCGATAATCGTATGGATGAGAAGTGCCAGTGATTCTGAAGCATACGCAAAACGCTCCAAATCCAAATATTCAATAGGACTGAGGAGTGAACGGATTTGATAGATACGTTCAAACAACTCATTTTGGTAATCGATGCGCAGTCTTTTGTCGTTACGGTTACTGCGATGATGGCTTTTAAGTTCTAAATAGCGATTGACTTCCTCAACATCGATGTCACTGTCGCAAAAGGTCACAACGACTTCAGAGGTCACATAACTTTGCAGCAACGTAAACACTTCATCCAATGCATACGTTTTGTCCTCACGTGTTCCATGTATCTCATTGATCAGAGTTTTACCCGTCCCGACATCAATAGCGGCATATCCCACAGAATAAACACCGTTGTTTTGATCAATCAAAAGAGAGGCAATGTAATTTTCACTCACTTCAGCAATGTAGTCAAAATTGGTACCCGGAGAGATGATATTAGAGATATAGCGTTTAATATGAGGCGGTTCGCCCTGCTGACGCACAAGGACGATCGTGTATTTTTTGGATTGTACTAAACGACTGAGATATCGTTCGATTGATACGGCAGGAACACCTGCTAAGAGAGGGTTTTGAACAGAGTTTTCAATAATGGTTTTGTTTTTACGGGTAAGTTGAATATTGAGAAATTCAGCGACCTCTTTGGCCTTACCTATTTTCATTTCTTCATTATTGACTTCATAAATCTCGAAAAAAGTCCCTATCTCGATAATAACAAGGGCATCAGGACCATACTTAGCTTCACACGCACGCTGAAGATCAAAATAAACTTCCGAGAGGAGCTTGTTTTTACTCTGTAACAATGCCCCAATCTCTTCGATATTCATCCACTCACCCGCATTAAAAAAGTAGTTCATTATAACGAAGAGGGACTAAAAAGAGACTATATAGCAAAACTCTAAAACTATTGTATTTAGTTTATATAAGGGTCGTAATTCTTAATCTAATTATTAAAGATATAAGTGATACAATCATATTATAGATATTAAATATCTATAATATCTATATAAGCAGAAAAGGAAATTACTTATGGATAACCAAAAAGTGGTATTTGTAGCAGGGGCTACTGGAGTTATAGGTATGCGTCTGTGCAAGATGCTAATTAAAGATAATTGGATGGTCGTTGGAACAACAAGAGATACAAAAAAAACAAAACTGCTCGAAGACATAGGGGTAAAAGCCGTTGTAGTTGATGTATATGACGCAAAAAAATTGGATGACATTCTTATGAGTGTTAAACCTGATGTTGTCATGCATCAATTAACCGACCTGCCAGCAGGGCTTGATCCCGATAAAATGGAAGCAGCACTAGTCAGCAATGCCAAACTTAGAGAAATTGGGACAAAAAATTTAATACATGCGGCAACTAAAGCAGGTGTGAAAAAAATAATTGCTCAAAGTATCGGATTTGTTTATGAGCCAGGGCCTGTACCTCACACAGAAGAATCTGCCTTGCTTAACTTCAACGACCCAATTTATGGAACAACATCTCGTGCAGTTGCAAGTCTGGAAGATCAAGTTATGAATGCATCCTTTATAGGAATTGTATTAAGAAATGGACTTCTATATGGACCAGGTACTGGCTTTGATACTCCCGTTGACTTTGTACCGGCTGTTCATGTTGATGCGTGTGCACATGCAGCATTTCTAGCATTAAAGTGTCAAACGAATGCCATTTACAATGTAGCAGATGATGATAAAAGGTTATCTACCCAAAAAGTAAAAGCTGAATTACAATGGAATCCAAACTACAGAATGGAAGACTGATTTATTCATCTATGATTTTGTTCTCTATGGATTTAGATAAAATATGAAAACAATTAAATGTACAATGGAGTTAAAATGCAGTTTGGTATTGGGATAGAACACGCACTACATTCATTGTTTTATCTGATAGATTTACCCAAAAATAAAGCAGTTGGAATAAAAAAAATTGCTGAGATCAATAATCTCGCTGATGCTTATTTATCAAAAATTTTTTCAAAGTTAAGTAAAGCTGGAATTGTGAGATCCACCCCAGGTACTAAGGGTGGATATGAATTGGCAAAAGATCCTGAAGATATCTCTTTTTGGGATGTCATCGAAGCAATTGAAGGTTCTTCTAATTTTTTTCAGTGTGTTGAAACTCGAAAAGACAATATATTTGTAGAAGATAAATCAATATTTACAAAAGAGTGCCCTTGTTTAATCAAAGTAGTTATTCTGGAAGCAGAAGAGCTCTTTCGAAACAGTTTACGAGGTAAATCCTTACGTTGGCTACATGACAAAGTAAAAAAGGATTTTTCAGCAGAAACAAACAAGTCTATAAGTAACTGGGTTAAAGCAATATAAAAAAACCGTGTGTATTAACACAAAAAGAAAGTATTCCTGCGCTTAAAAAAACGCTAGAAATGAAGAAAAAATAGTATTATAATCGTGCGTAAGAAACGCTGATACACGCGTCTAAAGAAGCTAGTTCTTTGAGGGTTTTTTCGCTAACAACAGAGTCAACAATAATAACGGCTAATGCTTGGCCACTTTTATTACGACCTAAACGGAAATCAGCAATATTGACCGCATGAGCGGCTAATGTCGTACCAACATGACCGATAACGCCTGGGACATCCGTATTTTTAAATAAAATCATATTCCCTTTTGGCTCAACATCAACCCCAAAACCGTTAATATCAACGATACGTTGCACGTCATCATTAAACATCGTAGCGCTGATCTCAATGACGTCTTTATCGGTAGTCAATCTAACAGTAACCAAGTTTTTATACACGTGGCTACCCGGAAGTTCCTCGGTTTCGATCTTGATACCGCGCTCTGCTGCCACAAAATCAGCATTAACATAATTAATCGTTTCACCGGATATCTCAGCCAATGCACCTACCGTTACAAACGTTGCAATAGAATTAACGTATTGTGCAATATCACCTCGACCGCTTATTTTGATAGAAACAATCGCTGCTTTATTCATTTGAGATGCTAAGAAGCCGACCTTTTGACTCATTTCTAAAAATGGCTTTACAAAAGAAGGGATCTTAGTTTCATCAATCGGAAGATTCAATGCATGCGGATACGCAATCCCTTTTGCAGCTTCAATCGCTTGCTGTGCCGCTTCAGTCCCAATGTTATACTGAGATTCAAATGTATTAGCACCCAGGTGTGGAGAAACACAGATGTTATCCAATTCTAAAAGCTTATGATCCGTTGCAGGTTCTTTGTTAAAAACATCAATCCCTGCAAAACGAATTTTACGTGATTTAAGTCCATCATAAAGAGCTTCTTCATCGTATAATCCGCCACGAGCACAGTTAATGAGGACAACACCGTCTTTCATCTTTGCAATCTCTTCTGCACCGATCATACCAATCGTTTCTTTGGTCTTAGGAGTATGTATAGTGATGATATCACAGTCTAAAATATCTTGGAAATTAGTAGTGTATCGAGCACCTGCATCGGTTGCTTTAGATGGATGAATATACGGATCATACGCTACCACTTCCATCTCAAATGCTTTTGAACGAATACCCACACGACTACCGATATTACCAAAACCGATCACACCGAGTTTTTTACCTTTTAGCTCATAGCCATACCATTTCTCACGTTTCCAAATACGCTGATTCTTCAAATGATCATGAGAATACGGAAACATACGCATACATGAAAGCATGTGCGTCATGGTCAATTCAACCGCTGCAATTGTGTTCGCAGTAGGAACGTTCATAACAATAATACCCTCTTTTGAACACCCTGGAATATCCACATTATCTACACCAACACCGGCACGTACTATAGCTTTTAGCTTTGAACGTGCCGCTTGAATAAACTTCTCATCAACATCAGTTGAACTACGAGTAATTGCAACATCTGCTGTTGCTATAACATCCAACAAAGCTGTTTTATCCATATCAGCCGCAAAAATCATCTCAATTTGATCATCCGAACGCAACAGATTGAGACCCTCTTCGTGAATATGGTCACATACGACGATTTTAAATTTTTCCATGGGTTTAATCCTCTTTAAACGACGATAAAGTCGCCGAAATTTGATACGTTTTTAGTTTTGCTACAAGGGCTGTGAGCTTGGTTTGATCGGTTGAATCTATCAACGCGGTCATTTCTTCCCCATCTTGATTTAAAAGATACGGAAGATTACTGTTTTTAAGTTCTTGCTTCAGGCAAAAGAACTCATATGAATCCTTCAAAGGAATAACTAAATGATACTGTCGAGCCTTTACAGGACTTTGAGCATCATCCAATACAATGGTCACTTCATTGACAGGATAAAAATACTCTTTTTCATTACTGATATTAAAATGTTTTATCCATCCTGGTGAGTCCTCTTCCGAAAGTATCGGTTGGGAATCTTTATCCAAATCAGTGCCCTGCCCTATGGTAGGAATAGCAGGATTTATATCAATCATAAATGCGACGATAAAGACAGCTACAATAATGGCTATAATCGGAAAGAGCCAATAAGCGAATCGTCGCATCACAAATTATTTAAATTTATCTTTAATCAAATCACCGAGACTGTGTGCATCGTTATCGTTAATTTCATTGAGCATCTCTTGGTCTTTGATACGCTCTAACTTGCGCACAGAAAGGCGAATACGATCACGTTTAGCATCAATAACCATGATAACAGCATCAATCACTTGACCGATTTGAAGCTCTTCAGGTTCCATTGGAGAAAGATCTTCATTACGGATCAATGCATCAACACCACCTTCCAATGAAACAAAGACACCAAAATCTTTAATATCACGGATCGTTGCACTAACAACCTCATTCATTTTATGAGTAAGTGCAAACTTATCGATTGGGCTCTCTTCCAAAGATTTACGGTTCAATGAGATTTTTTCATCATCAACATTGATTTTCGCTACTTTGACTTCAATCTCATCACCGCTTTTTAATGTTTCTTTACATTTAGCGTTTTTATCCCATGAAAGATCTTGATTATGAAGCAATCCTTCTACACCATTGACTCTGATAAAAGCACCAAAATCAGTAAGTGATGTTACCGTACCTGTAAGGACATCACCTTCACGTGTTTTTTTCAAAAATTCTTCAAATGGTTTTGGCTGAAGACGCTTATAAGAAACCCGTAGCTTATGAGTATCCGAATTGATCTCAATGACTTCAACGTCAATTTCTTGACCCATTGTCAAATAATCTTTAGGATGCTTGATATTTTTATCCCATGTAATTTCAGAGATATGCAAAAATCCTTCGATATCATTACCCAAATCAACAAATACACCATATGGCTCGATGTTACTGACGGTAACGGTGATAGTATCACCCTCGTCCAATGCTTCTTCTACTTCTTTCCATGGATCAGACTGAACCGCTTTAATAGAGAGAGAAAGGTGACGTTTTTCTTTATCGTATGCGATTGCTTTAACGTTAACGATATCGCCTTCTTTATAAAGCTTTGATGGGTTAACAGGACCTTTATAGCTGATCTCATTGTAATGAACCAAACCATCAATCCCACCAGCATCAACAAACATACCGTAACTTGTGATCTTCTTGATGGTACCTTGGATAACTTTACCCTCTTCCATCAATGCGTCGATCACTTCTTTTTTACGCTTACGCTCATCATTGAAAAGCTTACGACGAGAAACAACGATAGATGCTTCAGCCGCGTCTACTTTTACCACTTGTGCTTTGATTGTCTTTCCAACAACTTGATCCGTATCTTTAAACGCTGCAAGTGAGCGAGGAAGGAAGAAATGAACATCATCTGCTTCCAAAAGATAGCCGCCTTTGTTCTTCTTTGTAACCAATGCTTCGATTACAACTGACTCAAAGTCTTCTTTGTGGGCATTAATAAATGCTAATGTTTTTTCTTGCTCAAGTACTTTTTTGTACGAAATTTTTGGACGCTCATTGTAGTGCCCGATTACCATAACGGTAATTTTATCGCCAACGTTAAAAAGAAGATTGCCAGATGCATCACGAATTTCATCCAATGAAAGGATACCCTCAAGTTTTTCACCAACGCCTACCAACGCACGGTTATCACCCTCTTGGATCTCTACTACTTCACCTTCTGTAATGCGTGTGGATTCTTGCTCTTTGAACGATGCCTCCAGCATTTCAGCAAAATTTTCTTCTTCAAATGCTTCGTTATCGAAAGCCATGCCTATTCCCTTGTAACTAAAATTGGCTGATTATAGCGTAAAAATGCTTGTTTTTTGATTAGCCTAAGGAGATTTAGGCTTGGGTTAAGTCTTGGATTTTTGCAATAACGCCTTGTATAATCCAATCAGGCGTAGAAGCACCTGCACTGATACCGCACAGATTTTTATTCACAAACCATTCGGACTTTACATCCAAATCGCTCTCAATATAGTAACTGTCAGGGCATTCACTCAGGGCAATGGAGTGCAGTTGTTTGGTATTGGAAGAGTTTTTTCCCCCGATAACAATCATTACGTCTGCTTCCTGTGCCAATTTGGATATCGCATCTTGATTTTCCAGTGTAGCGTTACAAATCGTATTAAAGACACGTACTTCTTTGTGCGTCATCATCAATTTTGCGACAATTTGCTGATATTCTTCTATTTTTCGGGTCGTTTGGGCAACCACCGCTACTTTTTCTCGCAAATGCAACTGATCAACTTCTTCAACAGAGTTAACCACATAAGCTGACCCTGAGGCATAGCTTTTTACCCCCTTGATTTCAGGATGGGATTCATCTCCAAAAATCAGAATATCATAGCCTTGCTCGCTCATCTCTTCACAAATTTGCTGAGGCTTGGTGACGTATGGGCACGTTGCATCAATCACATTGACCTGACGCTCATGCAAAAGAGAAAGTTCCTCTTTTGGAATTCCGTGTGTACGGATAACCGCCGTATCACCTGAGTGAAAGCTGTCCAAATTTTCACTCAAAGCGACATTAAAATCACGTTTAAGGCGATCAATCTCATTCGCATTATGAATCAATGGTCCATAGGTTGCAGAGTTACGGTTTTCTTCCGCAATTTTTATCGCACGTTTAACGCCAAAACAAAATCCGTAATTCTCTGCTAATTGTATTTTCATCGTATTACCTTCGTACATTGCCCTAATAACTCAAAAAAATTCGGAAATGAGGTATTAATACACTCGATATCTTCCACTTCCATACCACATCGTAATCCTGCTATTAAAAAACTCATAGCGATACGATGATCGCCGTAGCTGTTAACGCACGCTTTACGTAAAGTACCCCCATTTACCGCATATCCGTCAGGATATTCTTCCGTAGTGATACCGCACAAATTAAGATTGTCAACCACGGTTTTAATACGATCAGACTCTTTAACCCGCAACTCTTCGGCATTTTTAATAATGCTTTGTCCGCTGGCACATGCCATAGCGATAGAGAGTGCCGGCAGTTCATCAATAAGCCATGAAATATTTTCCTCTACGACTACTGCTTTTAAAGGAGCACTTTTAACCGTAATAGTACCGATAGGTTCATAGCGTTCATCCGTAATATCATACGTAATGTTCGCTCCCATACGCTCCAGCACTTTAAACGCTTCAATACGGGTCACATTGAGAGTAACGCCTTCCAATACTGCACTTGCATTGGGAGTAATCGCTGCCGCGACCGCAAAGAAAAAAGCACTGGAAGGATCGGCAGGAACACGTATGTTTAAGGGTTTCAATGCCTTCTCAAGCGGCCACACTTTCGTAATTAGCCCCTGTGTCTCAATATGCGCCCCCATTCCCTTGAGCATCCGCTCTGTATGGTCACGGCTAAGTTCAGGCTCATAATAGGTACACACGCCATCCGAACGCAATGCGGCTAATATCATGGCACTTTTTACTTGGGCTGAAGCAATTTTGGATTCATAGTTAAACGCTTGCAAAGAAGCGCCGCGTATAGAAAGAGGAGCCAAATCCCCATCAGCCCTACCATCAAGTTTCGCACCGATATTGCGAAGCGGTTGAGTAACCCGTTTCATCGGACGACGCTTGAGGTATTCATCTCCTGTAAGGATAAAATGCCCCTGCGCAGAGGAAAGCAGTCCGCAAAAAAGGCGCATTCCTGTCCCTGAATTGCCACAATCCAATATTTCAGAACTCTCTTTGATTCCATTGGAGGTGATGGTGATCACGGATCCGTCATCGTGAATATCTGCTCCCAATTGCCCTACAATTTTCAACGTATTGAGCGTATCCTCTGCACGTAAGAAATTTTCAATACGGCTCTCACCCTGCGCTAAAACAGCAAACATCGCTGATCGGTGTGAAATGGATTTATCACCGGCTATTGCATCGCTTTTAAAACTAAAGGCATCCGCAGATTCAACACATGCACGCATCATCGCAAGCTCACTCCCAGTTCTTCTTTAAGTCCTGTCAAAATCCACTCGATCGCTGCGGTTATCTCTTCTTCTTCAAGTGTTTTTTCTTCTGATTGCAAAACAAAACGCAAACTAAGACTCACTTTGTCTCCTAAGCTTTCCGATGCATAACGGTCAACCGGATAATAACGCTTAATCTCTGCACTTACGTGCTTGGCTATGACCTCTTTAATCGCTTCATACGTCAGTGATTTGGGAATTAAAATACTCAAATCTCTAAAAGATGCCTGATATTTTGAAAAAGGCTTTGCCTGAACCAATCCATATTCAAGACAATCCATATCAAGTTCACATACATACGTATGCCCAAGATCAAGTTCCTCTTCAACATGAGGATGAACTCTAAACAGTTCTCCTGCTTCTTTACCATCTATCATTACTTTGGCACACATATAGGGATGCGATAAAGTATGCGTCGTTGTGTGAGCTGACAATTCAAAACTTCCAGCTATATCACTGATACGCTGAGTAAACGTCGTAAAGTCAATACTTGGTGCTTTTCCAGCATTGGAAAGCTTGTCCATCTCAGATGCACCACTGATGACAAAAGCAATACGTTTAGTCTCATTACGATTCGTATCAAAAACCATCCCGCATTCAAATAAGGCAATTTTTCTCTGATTAACTTTAACATTGGCACTTGCTGAAAGTAACAATCCCATCAATAATGTTGGACGAAGAGTATCCATAGTCGCTGTAATTGGGTTAAGAAGTTCTTTACTCTCATGGGTACACGCAAATCCAAAACGCTCTAAGGTAGCGCGTTCATTGAACACAAAATGGACACTTTCAAAAAAGCCAGTTGCCGCTGCACGCTGTCGGTACATTCGTGTTTTACGATATTCCTCTAAATCTGCCGTATTCTGATTGCTCTCAGCAAAAACAAGAGCTTGAGAAGGAATATTATCAATCCCTACAATACGGACGATCTCTTCAACAATATCTTGCTTATTGACAATATCGTGCCTGAAATGCGGTATCGTTATTGCAAAAATAGAGGTTTTTGGCTTACTAATAAGCATCCCCAAATTTTTCAGAATATGGGTTAATGTCGTTTTATCGACTTTCATTCCAATGAATAATTCAAATTCACCCTCAGACATCGTAACAACACGTGCTTCTCTTGGACTTTGAAGTTCTAAATTGCCGGCATAAACAGCGGATTGTGAATAGTGCTCAAATAAATCCATAGCGAAGCGCATACCACTGTTCAGTTTAGGCTCACTACCCCTAGAAGTACGGTAATAATGAGGACAGCTTGCAATCTTCGTTTCACCCATCTTCCGTGCAATGATTTCAGGAGGAATGTAGCTTGCCTCAATAATAGCAAGTCCTTCACTCATACTAAAACGTGCTTCTTTTTCTTGTGAAACACCAATTACAGAAAGTTTTTCTTTACCATACAATGAGGCATAGCCATTATCATCTTGCGCAAGAGTGATAATAGATTTTGCATTAGGTGTCTCTTCTAACGTTGCAAATGGATACGCGCGTAAAATAACACCCGTATTTTGCGTCGTGTATTGCAAAAACGCATCCAAAGTAGTCTCATAACTCTCTTCAATAATCGCCATGCGCAATGCTACGAGTAAAGGAACGGTTAACTCTTTGATATCTACAGCTCCAAAGAGTAATTCGGTATCATAGGTCTCTGTGTGCTGAAGCTGTAGGATACGTCCGATACCCAATCGCCCTTCTTGTTCCTCTTTTTTTTGTATCTCTTTGAGGTCTTTATTAAAAGCAGCACTCAAATCGCGTGCAATACCATGAATGCTTAAACAGTCTCCACGATTGGCAGTTAGCTCGATCTCGATAATATCATCACAAAATATCGGATACGTATTAAGTTCTTGACCAATAGTCAGTTTCCCAATACTCTCATCGAGGATCATAATCCCCTCGCCTATAGAAGGAAGTCCAATCTCTTTTGAAGAACAGATCATCCCCAAAGACTCTACTCCACGAAGTTTTGCCGCTTTGATTTTCAATCCATCCGGTAAAACCGCATCTACCATCGCAACTGCGACATAGATGCCTGCACGAACATTGGAAGCACCGCACACGATTTGACGTACATCATTACCTGTGTTGACCTGACAGACGTTCAGTTTGTCGGCATCAGGGTGACGCTCACAGCTATCAACAAAACCGACAACGATTTTATCCGGTACGTTGATGACATCATGTCGATCCACTTCCAGACCGATTGCATTTAATGTTTTTAAAAGCAGTGGCGTATCTATTTCACTTAGATCAATCCACTCATTTAGCCAATTTTTTGTAACGATCATCTAAACTGCTCCAATAATCTAACATCACCCTCAAACAGAGATCGTAAATCGCCAATGCGATGTATCAGCATCGCAAAACGCTCAACACCAAGACCAAAGGCATAGCCGCTGACATTTTCATAGCCTACCGCTTTAAAGACATTAGGATCAACGATACCGCATCCTAATACTTCTAGCCATCCTGTCTTTGAACAGACACGACATCCTTTACCCGCACAAAAAATACAGCTAATATCCACTTCAGCCGATGGCTCTGTAAACGGAAAAAAGCTCGGACGGAAACGGACATCAATATCCCCAAACATCGTTTTGAGGAAGTCTTCAAGGATAAACTTGAGATTTGAAAAAGAAACCTTACCTTCTTCTTCGACCACTAAACCCTCGACTTGATGAAACATTGGGGTATGCGTCAAATCATAGTCACGACGGAATACAGCACCCGGTGCGATCATACGAATCGGTGGCTGAGTACTCAGCATCGTACGTATTTGAACCGGTGACGTATGCGTTCGTAACAACATTGAATCTTTAAAATAAAAAGTGTCTTGCATATCACGTGCAGGATGGAATTTTGGAAGATTCAATGCCTCAAAATTATGAAAATCATCTTCAACCATAGGCCCCGTTTGCACCGAAAAATTCATCGCGGTAAAATATTCGACAATACGGTCCATTGTCTCTAGTACAGGATGCAAACTCCCTTTTTCACTCGAAGGGGAAAAAAGGCTCACATCAATGGCTTCTTCTTTCATCGTTTGCTCAAGATGGGCAAGTGCCAATACGAGTTTTCGCTCTAATAATAGTGCGTTTAATCCCTCTTTGTGAATATTAAGCTCTTTTGCAAACGTCCCTTTTTGCTCATCGGGAACATCTTTCATACGGGCGAACTCTGCGTTCATTATCCCTTTTTTGCCAAAGACAGAAATACGAATCTCTTCAATTTTATCAATTGTATCGGCCGATTTTATAGCGTTGTACCACTCTTCCAAAGCTAAATCTCCATCATTCATTATAGTTAGGCAATTGTAATCAAATCTCTTTTACAATAAGCTTCAAGGCTTCATCTGTATGCTACAATGAGGATAAAAAAAGGTTTAGCATGTGCATATTTTGTAAAATCGTCACCAAAGAAATCCCTTCCAACATGGTTGCTGAAAATGAAAGTTTTTACGCATTTCATGACATCAACCCAAAAGCTCCCGTGCATGTACTCATTATTCCAAAAGCTCACTACGATAGTTTTCGTGATATTCCTGGTGATGTTATGGGGAAAATGACTACGTTTATGCAAAATGTAGCTAAAGAAGTAGGTATTGATGAAAGTGGTTATCGTATCATCAGTAATATCGGTGATGACGGTGCTCAAGAAGTGAAGCACTTGCACTTCCATCTTTTAGGCGGGACTCATCTGCATTGGGGCCATTTTAGCGACGCCAATTCAAAAGATTTTCTCTAAAGGCTTAAAGCTTTTTCTCTGATTTATGCTTCTTTTTGTCTAGGTACATTTTCTGGTCACCTTCATGGATAAGCGCTTCAGCTTCAGGATATTCATCAGGTCCAGCCTGAACAATACCTACGCTGATAGCGACATTTTCTACTTTCTTCTCAATCTCGGCTTTTAACCTATTAATATAAATTTCTTCTGCTTTTGATTCACTACAATTAGGAAGAAGCAGGCAAAATTCATCTCCGCCGTAACGGAAACAGCTGTCCTCAGTTCTTGAGACTTTTTTGATACATGCACTTACTGCTGTTAAAATTACATCTCCTGCTTGATGCCCCTGCGTATCATTAACAATTTTAAAATCATCGATATCAATGTAAACAAGACATATAGGTTCCGAACGGCGCTGAGCTGCACGTAATACCCGTATCAAAGTCTCATTGAGTCCTCGTACGTTAAGCAATCCTGTCAAAGGATCATTTTTAGAAAGTTCTTCAAGCTGTGCCGTTCGTTCCTTAACTTTCTCTTCGAGCGAACTTGCGTACTGCTCTGATTTTTCTTTGGATGATTCTATTTCCGATACAAGACTTCGAATATAAGTTTCAAATACCAGCGTTATATCGAATAAAAATAATTTATCGAGTGCAGCAAGCGTCTCTGCAGCTACATCAACATCATCTATTGATTCTCTAACAGCATTTACAAGCAGCCCCTTTAGGGTACTGATAGCAGAAAGATAAAGCTTCGGTTCTACACCGATACGCTTGTGTACCAGACCAATCCGCAAACGATTATTCACATATTCCAAATCATATAATCCGCTAAAAAGGTCAAGAACATAATGGCGCTGTGCATTCTCCAAACGTGACAAGGTATCCGCATCTCCAATAAGAAGAGAAATCTCAGGGATACTTGTTTGTAATTCATAAAATACCGTTACTAGGCTGTCTATCATCATTTCAATACTATTTTTACAGCCTTTTAAAAGATCACAATCTTTTTGTGTCAACGCAAGTAGCATCTTACGATTGGAAATATCAAATTCAGTAATACGCATTTGCTCCAGCAGTGTTTGATCGGTCTGTTTCATATTTTGCCTTGAAATAACAATTTATTGCATTTTATGAGAAATTATAACATAGTAAAAAATTTCAATAGACTAACTGAAATGAATAAATTTTTATTGAAGAGTGTATTAGGTCCTTCATACTCAGCTGGCGAAGGTGTAGAATTAATGATTTAAAAAAGGAGGGACTGTTCGTGCAATTATCCACGAACAGTAAAAATTACGCATTACACCCTTGAAGAGTTCCAAAATCCACGGCACTTCCGCCACCGCTGATCATTTTTTCGTTTTCACGAATGATATTACCATTATGTTTAATAGTATACGTAATCGCTGTTGTATCACGAATCGTATTGATGGTTGAACAATACGTCTCTAGACTCGCCATCACCCAGCGTGCGGCAAGCGTATCATCTGCATTGGAATCAAAACGGTATTCCAAATGAAGTGCATTAAACTTTTTCGGAGCTTCTTCGCTTCGAACGACTTCTCCATCCACTTCCAAGTTAGTGACTTCATACCCCTGCTGCTTTGGTAACATAATCAAATCGGTTGCACTGCACGTAATAATCCCGCTTAAGAAATACTCGATTGGAGATATTTGCGGACAGTCGATGATAAAACTGCTTTTTTCGGTTTTGGCTTCAAAGCGCATAGCATCTTTATGACTTACGGTAATTTTCATTTGTTCTCCTGTAAATAATGGTCAAAATAAATAATCTGTTCTAAGGTACGCACTTCTGCCGTACCACCTTGGGAAATACGTGCGTTCATTGAATGTTCGATACTCAAATAACGCATTACGTTCTCTTGGATACGTTCGTCTATTGCATGCAGTTCTTTGTACTCAATCTCACTTAGATCAATCCCTAATACTTCAGCACGGGCTACGGCTTTACCCGTAATAAAGTGAGCTTCACGAAACGGTACATCGCAGTGTTCGACCAAATAGTCAGCCAAATCGGTTGCACTCAAATGACCTAACTTACACGCATTTTCCATATTTTCTTTTTTAACAGTCATTGTCTTAAGCGCTTCACGTAAGATCTCAAGTGAAATCTCTGCCGTTTCTACACTGTCAAACACCCCTTCTTTATCTTCTTGGGTATCTTTATTGTACGCCAGTGGAAGCCCTTTCATAACGGTTAAGAGTCCCATCAGGTTTCCATACACCCGTCCAGTTTTACCGCGAAGCAGTTCAGGAACGTCCGGATTCTTCTTTTGAGGCATAATCGATGATCCTGTTGAATATTCATCTGAGAGTTCAACAAAACGAAACTCATAACTCGACCACATAATAATCTCTTCTGAAAGACGGGAAATATGCATCATCATTGTTGAGATATTAAACAGTATTTCCAAAGCAAAATCACGGTCACTGACGGTATCCAGACAGTTAATACTGACACTGTCAAAATCCAAAAGCTTGGCAGTCATTTCACGATTAATATTATGCGGTGTACCTGCAAGTGCCGCACATCCGATTGGAGAAACATTGTTACGCTCATACGAGCTTTCAAAACGCTCAATATCGCGTTTTAGCATCGTAGCGTATGCGAGCATGTGAAATCCGAAATTGATCGGCTGTGCATGCTGTAAATGAGTCATACCCGGTAATAATGTCGTTGCATGCTCTCTAGCTATATCAACGATTGCGCGCATTACTGTTTTTATTTGAAGTGCTATTTCACTGTTTTTACGCAATACATAACGTCGAAAATCTAAAGCTATCTGATCATTTCGACTTCGTGCAGTGTGCAGTTTTTTACCTGCATCACCAATGATAGTCGTAAGACGCTTTTCAATCGCCATATGCAGATCTTCATCCCCAATTTTCCATTCAAATTGGCCTTCTTCGATCTCGTTTAAAACCTGGGCCATTCCCTCTTCGATTGACGTAAGTTCTGTTTGCGTTAATATTCCCTGTGCGCATAACATTTTTGCATGTGCAACTGATCCCTCAATGTCCTCGCGGTACAGTTTTTGATCAAACATAATTGAGGCATTAAAGTGTTCTAATAGTGACGATGCATCTTGTGAAAACCGTCCGGACCACATTTTTTCCATGATCTCTCCGTTATAGTATAAAAGTTAAGGGATTTTAGCGGAATTTGGTTAAGAAAAAAGCATCATCCAAAAGGATGTGCCTTATGAAGACAAAGCAGTGTATTAGTTACAAGCGGGGACATTACCGCTATCTCGAGCGTACTCGGTAAGAAAGTCTTCCAAATGTCGAGAGTCTTTGGTGAACTTTCGATCCCCAAAATAGTCCCAAGAAGACTGCGCTCTTCTAGATGCAATATGAATATCGGCTAATTTCTCACCTTTTCTATCCATAATCTTTTCCCACGTTCGTGTGTTTTTAGACGCTGCAAGTTCCTGCCCACCACCATGACAATCTTTACAACTCTCAATGTAGACCTTCTGACCTTTATAGGTCGCAGCATTGACTACAGAAGCAGCCAATAAAAATGAAAATGTTACGAATAGATTTATTTTACTCATTAATTAGTAATTCCTGTTATAAAAAATGTAAATCAATGCTACATCAGTAATTCTAATAAATTGCTTAATAACACTCTTATCCTATGCAAAGCAAACAAGGATGTAGCGATTTAGTTAAAGTTGATATTTTTTCTCTAAATTCGCTTCTAAATCCCAAAGAGAAAGTAATTTAAGTTTTTCGATCACAGCGGGTGTACAGTTCACATCTCCCGGCCATTGGCGATCAAATCCATCATAATGATTTTTAGACGTTCCATCTATGGAGACTATGGAACCGTTGATCGTTATATCACGTCCAGCGTCCATATTATTGGTCACACGCCACAACAGCATGTACGGATTATGGATGTCATTATTTTGGGCATCAACAACGATGACTATTCGTAAATAAGACTGCAGTGACGATAGTATCTCAGCCGTACGGGACAACGAACGATTTTTAGTTACGCTGATAATCGTTATAGGATTGGCAGTGTGTCGCATATACTGCGTCACTTCGTGTACTTCATTTAAAAATGGACGTATCAATCCAAGAAGCTCATTACTGTCTACGACTGTTGGTTTCTCAACATTAAAAGAAGCCGTAAAATCAATACCAAGTTTTCCTCCGACCAATGCCTCAGGACTGGAATGATCCAATGCATCGGTTATCCCCTCGGAGATAAAAATACATTTTGGTAAAAAACGGTTAAGGGCATAGGTTGCTAATGCTTCATAATTCGTTAACTTCGGAGCATCTTCACCAAAAAATAGGGCGTGTTTTACAAAACTCATTTGCCCTGATCCCCAAAAAAGATGCATAAATTGCTTGCTGTGCCCTTTGTAAAGAGTACGCATTTTTGCCAAAATAAGATTGTGAAACACACCATTCTCTGGCATATGGTAATCGATTAAATTAGAGGCATTGGTTTGAAGCAACGGTAAGAAAACACGTTCTGTCGCCCATCCCATATATTTGTCTTCCAAAGGCGGTTTTCCAACAACCGTTGCGAGATAATGAGGATTTTTACGACTGGTAATAGCACTGACTTCAAGTGCCGGATAATGTTCTTCCAATGTATAATAACCGGTATGATCTCCAAACGGACCTTCAAGCACCATCTTCTCAGGATCAACCCATCCCTCGATCACGAAATCAAGATCTTCGGGAACATACAAGGGGGTAGTGATGGATTGTACGAGCTTCACCGTCTCTTTTTTGATAAGACCGTATAATAGCAATTCATTCACACCATACGGCAATGGGGCAGTAGCACACCAAGTGTACAATGGATCACCGCCAATACCGATAGAAACCGGCATTTTCTTCCCAGCACGTTGATACTGATCAAAAAAGTGCGAAGCATCTTTATGAATTTGCCAATGCATCCCTAGATGATTTTTATCGTACACTTGCAAACGATACATTCCTAGATTAACAACTTCACCATTCAGACTTTGAGTATACACCTGTCCCATGGTAATAAAAGGACCGCCGTCCTCTTCCCATGTCGTTAGAATCGGTAAGTCGTATAAGTTGATCTCATCGCCTTGAAAAACAATTTCCTGACAAGCCCCACGCGTTTTGAGTTTTTTAGGGAAGATGTCTTTCATATTAAAAAGATCACCCAGCATTCCCACTTTTTCTTTAAAACCTTGCGGTGGTTTCATGTGTAACAGTTTTTCGATCTCAACCGCCACACCCTCAACATCACGTCCAAATAACAATTCAGTTCGTGCATAGGATCCAAAAAGATTCATGACTACAGGAGTTGAAAACTCTTTATTACTTTTCGAATCAATCGGATGGGTAAACAAAAGGGCTTTGCCGCCACCTTCTTTTTTCACTTCGGCATACGCCAAATGTGGAATCTCAAGATGTATGTCCAAAGGGGTATCAATCACACGCAGTTCACCGCGTGATTTCAACAGTTCAAGCGTTTTGGCTAATGTCATGCTTTGTGTCCATCAGCCATAATCTCGGCACGACGTAAAAGCTCCATAGCCCCTTTGTCGATAAGACGTTGTGCCATAGCTTCACCAACGCCTATAAGTGCATCACGGGTAACATTGAGCTCTTCACCCATCATCTCACTGCCATCTGGGAGCCCTAAAATACTACGAACATCTACGGTTCCATTAGGCTGGACACGTGCACTCACACCGATTGGAACTTGACACCCGCCTTGCAGCGTATCTACAAATGCACGCTCAATCGTTGTTTCCAATCGACTGTCACTATCTTCCAACATACTGGCTATTTCAAGTACCCATGGCTCATTGACGGTTTCAATACCCAATGCACCCTGCCCCATTGAGGGAAGCATCTCATCCATCGAAATCGGATAGAAATGCGCCACGCTTTGGCTCAGTCCCAAACGGTTAATCCCAGCAGCTGCCAAAATAATGGCATCAAACTCACCCTCTTTTAACTTACGAATACGAGTATCCACATTACCCCGCAAATCTTTGATCACCAAATCAGGGCGTTCTTTTAAAAGCTGCATACGACGACGCAGTGACGAGGTTCCGACAATGGCACCTTGAGGTAATGCAGTAAGGTTTTCGTATTTTTCACTCAACATAGCATCACGGACATCTTCACGCTTGGTAATGGCTGCTAGTAATAATCCCTTTGGCATTACAGTGGGTACATCTTTGAGTGAATGTACGGCCATTTGTGCTTCACCCGCCAGCATTGATTCTTCAATCTCTTTTAGAAAAAGCCCTTTTCCACCGATTTTCGCCAATGGAACGTCTAAAATTTTATCCCCGGAGGTAATAACGATTTTGAGTTCTACTTCAACATCACTGTACTTTGATTCAATCACTGATTTGATATATTTGGACTGCCAAAGAGCAAGTTTACTGCCTCGGGTTGCTATGGTGAGCTTTTTCATCAATTAGTTAGCCTTTACTACTTTATACTTATTTTTTGTCGGGTCTTTTTTTCCATTGAAGAAAACAGTCGGTGTTCCTGATACCATAGAACTTTGAGCCACTTTTTGATCGAATTCAAATTGTTTAATCACGGAAGGACGTCGAATATCCGCAAGGCCCAATCTACTGTTAAATGTTTGATTGAACGCGTCTAAAATTTTGCCTTCATCTTTTTCATTGGCGTTTACATCAACCGTATACAAACGCATCACAACATTATCCATACCGCTTTGTTCTGCCGCAATAGCCGCTTTGGTCAGTGTGACTGCCGCAGGATGAAGAGTTGGAAGCGGATAATGAAAATAATACACAGCAAATGTTCTTGGGTATTTACTCATATACGACAATGCTTCAGGAACGTAACGACGGCAAAACGGGCATAATGGATCTGAGAAAATAGCCACTTTATATTTCGCATTCGTATAACCGCTGACCAGATTGTTTTTGGTATAAACATGGTTTGATAAATCAGGAGCAAGCGTATCGTTATAACGCTCCCCGGTCTTAACATTGACCAATTCGGTTGCCAATGTGTCTCCACTAATGAAATACGTACCGTTTTGATTGATATGACGGTTGTCATTACCCTGCTTCACATCGGCTTCGATGGCCACAAAATAAGCCTGCCATCCACGCATACCAGGTACCGCTTTTTTACTATTTATTGCAAGTTCAACATTGGAAACGTTGGCATTTGCTGCAATCCCTTTTTTTAAAAATGCTAATACTTCTGCATCGCTTGCGGCAAATACATTAGCGCAAAGCAGGAGAATCGCTGATAATTTCGGCATCAATAACATTGTCATCCTTTGGTTGGTGTGGTTGGTTTTGTTCTGGGTATTTTGGCATAAAACGGCTAATGATGAGTGAACCTAATAAACTAATATGGATCAAGACAGCGATAGCATCCGTAAAAATACCCGGCATGATCAGTAAAATAGCTCCCAGAAGAGAGAGAAGATTACGCTTATAAAAGCCGTTTGCACTGATACGACGCTCTTTTAGCTCCATAACGTTAGAGAGTAACGTAGTCCTAAAATTAAACAAAATGGCGATACCGATCAAGGCACTGACCATAATCTCGGTAAACATCATCAACCCACCGATTTTTGAAGCCACTTCAACGGTGATGATGACCTCTAAAAAAAGATAGATTAGAAAATAGATCATCCGATAAGTTCCTTGATTGTTGAGAGTACATCATCTGCATTCACGGTTAACATCTCGCGTGTGGTACGAATCATGATTTGCACTTGATTGTTTTCCATCTCTTTACCGATGATGACTGTGAACGGAAATCCGATCAACTCTGCATCCGACATTTTAAATCCAAAACGCTCTTTACGATCGTCCAAGATAGTTTCGATCCCTGCTTTACCCAATGATTCATATAAGGCCTCTGCATATGCGACATGGGTTTCTTCTTTGATATTTGAGATCATCACATCCACCATATACGGTGCCGTTGCAGGTGTCCAGATACACCCTTTGTCATCATGATGCTGTTCGATTACTGCAGCGACCAAGCGACTCACACCCATCCCATACGTACCCATGATAAACGGAGTAGAACGTCCGTTTTCATCCAAATATTCGGCTTTCAAAGGAGCGGAATAGGTGGTTCCGAGTTTAAAGATATGCCCTACTTCGATCCCCTTCGTGTGCAACAGCTTTCCATCACAGTGAGGACAGCCATCGCCTTCTTGTACTTCGACTAGATCCGCAAATACGGCTTCATTCATGACACTCAAATCAACACCCACAAAATGATAATCCACTTCATTGGCCCCTGTTATCATAGCGGTTGCATTTTTTGTATCGTTATCCATCACTAAACGGATTTTGTCCTGATCAAGCGGTCCAACAAAACCCGGGATCAGTCCAAGCTCTTTGAGTTCGTCTTCACTCGCATCTACCAAATCAATAGCCCCAACGCTATTGCATGCCTTGACCTCTTGAAGCTCATCGCAACCACGGATAAAGAAACACACCAGTTCGCTTCCCTCAACGTACATCGCACGTTTTATCACCGCTTTTAGCGTGTAATACGGGTCTACTTTGAAAAATTGACTCAAATCCTCAATTGATTTAATATCAGGTGTTTTAAAACGGGCAAAATCTGCATTTGGTGCTTCAGGGATATGTGTACGCGGTGCACGACGTGCGGCTTCTACATTGGCACCGTATTCACAGGTATCACACACTGCTAGAGTGTCTTCCCCGCTTTGTGCTAATACCATCAGCTCTTTAGAACCCGTTCCACCGATTGCTCCACTGTCCGCTTCAACAACACGATAATCAAGACCTAAACGCTCTAATATACGCTTATACGATGCTTCCATCACATCAAATTCGCGGTCAAGGTCTTCCGTACTCGAGTGAAAACTATACCCGTCTTTCATCACAAACTCACGGCCTCGCATAAGCCCAAAACGGGGGCGTGCTTCATCCCGAAACTTGGTTTTGATCTGATAGAGATTCATAGGAAGTTGCTTATAGCTCGTAACACGGTTACGAACTATACTGACCATCATCTCTTCGTGTGTCGGCCCTAAAACAAAAAGATTGTCTTTTCGATCACGAAAACGAAGAAGCTCTTTTCCGAACTTCTCGATACGTCCGCTCTCTTCCCACAATTCCGCTGGGGTTACAAAACTCAAATCAACTTCTAAAGCTCCAATGCGGTCCATCTCTTCATTGATAATCGTTTCAATTTTACGCAAAACACGTTTTCCTAAAGGGAGAAAATTATACAAACCACTCGCAACTTGGGTGACAAAGCCACCGCGAGAAAGATAAATATGGCTAGGAAGCTGCGCATCCTTTGGAGATTCTTTGGTAGTAGGAATATAAGCTTTCGAAAAACGCATTAGGAACCTTTGTAAGATTTTTGGGTTGGTGGAGATTGGTCGTCATTTTGGTTGGTTAAAAAACTCATAGCCCCTATCAATGAATCCGCTCTTAGCGGATCAGAGGCATCACGCATCCGTTGTGCAAAAGGGTGTAAAAAACGCTTTAGCGCTTGTTGCGTCGCTTTGTGAACTGCCGCTTCATGTTCTTTTGGAATAAATCCCTTGTTCATAACTCGCTGGGTTTCACTAAGGGCACAACGGTAAGCCGATTCATACATCGTTTTGATCAACGGCTCAATACTTAATGCTTTAAGCCATTCAAAAAAAGCAGTACTTTGACGACCGATCACCACAAAGGAAGCCCGTGCCTCATCTTCTCGCAAAGCGATATTGGTCGATACGATCTCTTTGAGGTCATCAATACGGTACACATGTATCCCAAACGATTCATTCTCGTACTCGATATCTCTAGGTACCGCCATATCAAACCAATAACGATCAAAACTGCACGTTTCAATCATCTCTTCATCGATAATCGGGGTAAGAGAGCCTGTGGCCGTAAAGAGAAGCTGGTATTCATTGACTGCAATGTCTAGTTCTTCAAACGATCGAACATTGACATTGCATTCTTTGGCTATTTCTTCGGCCTTACTAAAGGTGCGATTCATGATCGTGACTTTGGCACCGTGTGCATTCAAATGCTTACACGTGATAACCGACATCTCACCCGAGCCTATCACCAGTGCGCTCATACCACTAAGCGATCCGCAACATTCGCGTGCCTTACTCACAGCAACACTTGCTACTGAGACTGGTTTGGACGAGATCTCGGTTACATTACGTATTTCCGCTGCACATTTCTGGGCAAACTGCATGGCTCTGGTGATTTTCAGTCCACAAAACGCATGTTCCAGTGACAGTTTAAATGCGTCTTTGAGCTGTCCTGCTATTTGTGTTTCCCCAACTACCATCGAATCCAGTGAACTGGCAACACTAAATAAATGGTGAATCGCACCGTAGTCATCAAGGATATCCCCTCGCATTCTGAGCTCATCGAGTGCAAAATGAGAATGTGCTGAGAGCAAAGAGAGAAGATAATCGCTTGCATCCTCAATATGAGTGCAACTGCAAAATATTTCGATTCTATTGCACGTCGAGAGGATCATGGATTCACTGATGTGGGGATGGGTGTTGATTTTTTCCATCATATCAATTTTTGCCGCATCGTTCACAAACGCCAATTTCTCACGTTGAGCAAGAGTTGAGTTCTTATGGGAAAAACTGATGATGAGATAGTGCATTAATGACTTCTTTGCATCACAGAGGTAATGATGGCACGCAAAGCATCCTCATCACCAATAACACTCAAAGCTTCATCACATAGCTCCTGTGCTCTTTCATAGGAACGTGCAATAATTCCATACTCACTCATCGCTTTAAAAAGCCATTGCTTTTCTGAAGTTTCCAGCACTCTTCCGTGACATCCCATCAGCTTCTTTTGCTCTGAGCTATCCAATACGTCATATAAATCCATATAGGGTAAGGTTGTCTTCCCCTCCACAAAATCATTCAATGCAGGTTTCCCCAAAGTTTCTTCATTTCCGACAATGTCTAAAATATCATCTACAATTTGAAATGCCAAACCTAAATTTTTACCGTAAACGCCGTATGCATTGGCATCTTTGCCCTCGAGCAGTGCGGCACAATAAGCGCATGATTCGATCAGTGTCGCCGTTTTTAGGTACAGCATCTTAAGATATAAATCGCGATCCAGATTAAACTGCTGTCCCATCTCAACATCCATCATCTCACCCACGGAGAGTTGTGTGACCGATTGTGCAATGGTTCGAGCAATCTCAGGGTCAAACGCAGTCAATGCACTAAAAGCTTTGGAGTATAAAATATCCCCTAACATAATGGCTACTTTACTGCCATGCGTCGCATTCACAGACTCAACACCACGACGGAGCATCGCCTCATCGATCACGTCATCATGCAGTAAACTCGCAGCATGGATAAGTTCCACAATCGCACCCAATCGCGCGGCATCAGGATGAGTGGGAGCAATAGTGAGGATCAATCGTGCTCGTAAACGTTTCCCTCCGGAAAGTTTTAAGAACAGCTGCGTTGCTTGTGGGAAATCAACTTCCTCTACGAGTTCGCGAATAATGGTTTCAACACGTTCTAACATCACGTAATTCATTTCTCCGTTAAATAATCCAACACAACCCGCTTCTCTTTATCAAAAAGCAAGAGATCAAACTGTGCTTTTTTCGCACCTTCATCAAACTTTTTGAAAACAACGATAGCATACACCGCATCACGTTCACTTTTGAGTGCGGGTAAAAGCTGTTTTCGAAAACTTTGATTCGTATATCCTGCATATAAAACATGCTGTCCCACAAATCGATCAAAGCTCTCATGGACGATCAATGCTTTATCGGTGTAAAGCGTCCATCTCCAGGTCAGCAGTCTCTCCTGCCCTTCGCTTTTGACCATTATTTTGATCATCTCATCTTTTGCCACGTTAAACGTTTTCATTTCTCCCCACGGTGCGGCTTTTAGGGATACAAAAAGCAAACACAAACAAAAGATTCTAAGCATGCGAGAGCTGCTCCCATATAAAAAAGGCGATTATAGCATAATGAAAATAAAGTGGCAGGCTAGAGGCTAATAGAGCTATACGTTTGTCTAATGCTTTTCCTATTCAACAATTACCTTTATCGTATGCATACTTTTAAAACTTTTTATCTTTATATTGCGACAAGCATGTAATATAAGGTTTAATTTTGATATGCCCTCTGACGGAATACTGTCAAAATATGAACTGTATTTTCGCGTATCTGAAATACGATTGTGTAGCCCTTATAAATCAAGTCCCTAACATCAACATGGTCCATATAAAGGCTTGGTCTACAACGGTGAGGCAGTGTGGAGAGAGATGATAAAGTCTCCTTTAATTCATTTGTGAATTTGGTCGCTTTATTTTTAGAGTCTTGTTCAGAGATATATTTATAAATAGCCATTAAATCACTGATAGCTTCTGGTTCGACGATAACTTCATACGTCATTACGAATGAAGTACTTTATCTATGGCTGTGTTAAGATCAACACCCTCATTATTTGGTATATTATTTATCGCTCTCGACACTTTACGCTTGGCTTCTTCAAAAGAAATATTCATGATGTCTTCATCAGAAACTATTTCAATTTTTTCTTTAGGTAAAATTTGAAGAAAACCGATGAGTTTATCATAGATACTATCATCAATATTTAAATGAATTGAATGCATTTCAAACTCCTGTACATGGTATGAGCATTATAGCTTATTCAATGTTTGACACTTTTAAAAACAACTGTCTAATACAACGTGTCCAAAATTTTACTTTTATACAGCATGGTTTCAACTTTGGAATGGATGATGCGGTTCTCTTCTTTTAGGGCATCATGTTCACGATTAAGCGTTGAAATTTCGCGACTTTTAAAATAGATCTGTGTTTGAATAAATATTTTTGGAAATACGAAGATGAGAACTAAAAATATACCTACAAAAACATTACGTAAGAACTGAATACCCATTGTATCATCGGGTACAATAATCTCCTGCGTTGCTTCTAAAATTTCGTCTTTGTCACTCATCATAAAAAAACCTATCTGTTTATCTCAAAAATTCGCATTTTAGCGCTTCGACTTCGAGAGTTTGAACGCAGTTCATCCTCTTGAGCAGTCAAAGGCTTCTTTGTTATCACTTTACCTATTGAATTATTATTTCCGCAGGTACATCGCATCGCATCATCGGGGCAAATACAATTTTTAGCCCATGCTGTAAAACGCTGTTTTACAATCCGATCTTCCAACGAATGAAACGTAATGATAGCTACACGAAGAGACTTCTGCGGGCCATGTTCAATACCATCCAAGAGTCGTGTCAATTCACCCAATTCATCATTAACTTCGATACGAATTGCTTGCATTACCAAGGTCGAGGGATGAATTTTCTTACCCCTTGGCATCAAATGAAAAATAGCATCTGAGAGCTGTTTTGCCGATTCAAACGGACGTTTTTGAACAATTGCTTGCGCTACTTGTTTCGCGTTAGTCACTTCACCGTATTCGCGTAAAATATGCTCAAGAGCACTTTGTGAATACTCATTGACCACTTCACTTGCACACAAAGACGCGTTAGTATCCATACGCATATCAAGCGTATCGCTTTCGTATGAAAACCCTCGTTCTCTCACATCAAGCTGCAGTGATGATACCCCTATATCGGCCAAAATCCCGCAAACTTGATGAGTATACTCATTTAAAAGTGTCCCAGCAACCTCTGAAAAACGCCCCTGTCGAATGCTAACACGATCTCCATAGACCTCCAAACGCTGGGTCGAAAAAGCAATCGCCGTAGAGTCTTGATCAATCCCTATTAAATGCCGTTTTTCATTAGCATCCAATAACAAAGAAGTATGTCCGCCATAGCCAAGCGTGCAATCAATAATAATCCCCTCATCACACGCACTAAATGCTTCTGTCACTTCACGATACAAAACAGGAATATGAGGGGATTTTTGCACAGGTCTACCTTCAGATTTTAGTGTCACTATTATAACGTCAACTCGTTTAAAACACTCTCTATCAAATCAAAAATACAACCCAATTCAATTATTGTATAACATCGTGAGCCTATATTTTACTGGAGTTATTACTCAAATCTAACCTTTTTTTGCCTTTTTATCACTAACAACCGTTATCCCTCCTCTATATTCATCGAAGTTTAATGGTAAAAGCAATAAAATATCCAAATTCTACACTCTAAAATGAGTTAAAGGCCTATATAATTATGATTACTTGGATGCAACACCACCGAAAATACCTCGTTATTACGATTTGGATTTCAACAATCGCTTTTATTGGAGCTGGATTTGTTGGATGGGGCCAATACAGTTATGGAGACAAAGCAAGTGCCGTTGCAAAAGTCGGCGACATCTCCATCACTGCTGAAGAACTTCAAAAAACGTACTCCAATCTTTTTAATCAATACAATCAACTTTTTCAAGGTAAAATGGATGAAAAGCAGGCTCAACAGTTTGGCTTGCAACGCCAAGCACTTAAAAGCCTAGTAGATCAAGCATTGATACTTAATCTAGCCGAAAGTTACAAGATCACCGTGAGCGATAAAGAGCTCTTTAACCTGATTAAAGATCAAAAGGCCTTTTCTAAAGCAGGCGCTTTTGATAAAGAAGTGTATGCCCAAGTCTTAAGTCAAAATCATCTAACGATTCAAGAATACGAAACAGGAATGCGCAAAGAACTTCTGATTCAAAAAACACTCTATCTCTTTACTCCAGCAGCAAGAACACTTGAAATAAATAGCCTTGCATCAGCTATGGGTGTTGCAGACAAGATTGAATACAAACTCTTAACTCCAAATATGGTTTCTATAGCTACTGATGAAACTGGTCTTAAAGCATACTGGGAAAAGAATCAAAATAATTTCAAAAAAGAGGCATCGTATGACCTTTCAATAATTCGTATGGGCAACCAAGCTACACAAAACGATGCCCTTCGTCGCTATATCGATTTCAAAAAAGGGTCACTTGATCCTAGTGTAGATGTCAGCAAAATAACGGTTACTTCACAAAATAATCTCTTTACTCCTGAACTCTTCAAAGAGATCACTTCTCTAACAACAAATAAACCTTTCTTGAAACCAAGAAAACTAGGAAATGAATTTATTATCATTAAGCTAGACGCTTTAAATCCTGCAACCACTAAGACCTACGAAGAAGCAAAACCGGAAGCTAACGCTTACTATCAAAATGAAATGAAAAAAAGCAAACTTCAAGAGTTAGCACAAAACAGTTATAAAACATTTACCGGAAATGTGAGTGATTTCATAATTCATGCAAAAAGTCCTAGTCTTAGTGGTTTGTCAGCTGAAGAATCAACTGAATTTACGGATAAACTCTTTACGTCCAAACAAAAACGAGGGTTTTTAACTTTGAAAAGTGGAAACGTCATTCTCTATAACGTTTTGGAACAAAAGTTGCTACAAGACAAGACAGTAGCTGAAGAGAATATTGCGATGAAGCTAAAAGGAAATTTACTCAATCAAAAGCTCATGAAAATGCTTGAGAATAAGTATCCAATAAAAATCTATGTAGAGGGGATTTGATTTTGAAACGAACGGTTTTAGCCATCGATATCGGTTCGACAAAAGTTTGTGCCATAATCGCCGAAATAGAGGATGACAATAGTGCTCAGATTATTGGAGCAGGTATTTCTAAAGCTCAAGGACTTCGTAAAGGAAGTATCACCAACATTGAGCTTGCTTCTAAATCTATCAAAGCTGCACTTAACGATGCACGACGGGTTGCGGGTACAGATATAAAAAGTGCTATTGTCACCATCTCAGGTGCCTATACCAAAAGTATTAACTCAAGCGGGATCGTGAATGTTCCCAACAGAGAGATAACCCTCAAAGAGATCAATCGTGTTATGCACACCTCTTTGTACAATGCCAATATCCCTAATGAGTTTGAAGTTCTTCATGCGCTTCCGTATAATTTTAAAGTAGACGATCAAGACTTTATCGAAGATCCTCTTGGAATGAATGCTGCACGTTTAGAAGTAGAGACCCATATCATCACCACACAAAAATCAAATCTCAATAACTTACGTAAAGCGGTTAAAGCCGCCGGTGTAGATGTTGAGAGCATCGTGTTAAGCGGTTATGCATCTGCCATCGCTGTATTAAACTTGGATGAAAAAGAGCTGGGTGCCGCAGTCGTCGATATGGGTGGGAATACGAGTAATATCGTTATCCATTCAGGACATGCAATCCGTTATAACGATTTTCTAGGTGTAGGTTCTAATCATATCACCAACGATTTATCGATGGCATTGCATACACCATTACAAACAGCAGATAATGTAAAAATGAACTATGGGTCACTGTACACTCCAAGCAACGACCTTATCGAGCTTCCGGTTATCGGTGATGAAACCTCTACTCATGAAGTATCCCTTGAAGTCGTTCATAATGTCATCTATGCACGTGTAGAAGAGACCTTGATGATCATTGCACAATCCATTGAGAAAAGCGGTCTTAAAGACCATATGGGTGCAGGAATCGTTCTTACAGGAGGCTTTACTAAAATCGAAGGTCTTCGTGAACTCGCAGTTGCCATTTTAGACAATATGCCAGTACGTCTTGCTAAGCCATCTGATATGGGAGGATTATTCGATACCCTTCGTGATCCTTCATATTCAGGTGCTGTTGGCCTGATTAAATATTCAGCAGGTGGATACACACCGTATGAGATTGATGTCAATAAGCGAATGCGTCATGCGAGTGAAGAAGCTATTCACTATGAGGCACCTGTCATGGAAGAAGATTTAACAGATTTAGAGTCAACTTCTTTTCCATCGGCACCTGCTGCAAGCATAGCAAAAAACAGCGTACCTAAAAGTGAACCAAAAGCTAAAAATGACTCTTCCAAGATGGTCAACATCGGGTCAAATCCACACAAGCACGACGAACAACCCAACCTATTTTCCAAGTTTTGGAATTGGGCAACACAATTATTTTAAACATATCAAGGAGCAAGCATGGAACCATTTTCAATCAATGAATCATCAACATTAACCGGAGCACGAATAGTAGCAGTCGGTGTCGGCGGCGGCGGCGGAAACATGATCGGATATATGCTAAAAGAGGAAATTCCTGGAATTGAACTCATTATCGCAAATACCGATGCACAAGTCTTGGAGCAAGGATCTGCTGCAATCAAGATCCAGTTGGGTGCAAAACTAACCAAAGGGTTGGGCGCCGGGATGAAACCTGAGATCGGTAAAGAATCTGCTATTGAAAGTTACGAAGATCTACGTCGTGCTCTTGAAGGTGCGGATATCGTTTTTGTTGCTGCTGGTTTGGGTGGTGGAACAGGAACGGGTGCTGCTCCAATTATCGCTAAGATCGCAAAAGAAGTCGGTGCATTGACCATTGCTGTTGTGACTAAGCCTTTCTCGTTCGAGGGACGTAAACGTCTTAAGCTTGCTGAAGAAGGTCTTGAAGAACTAAAAAATGAGTCAGACTCTATCGTTGTTATCCCTAATGACAAATTGCTCTCGATCATTGATCCAAAGCTAGGGATCAAAGACAGCTTTAAAATCGTTGACAGTGTACTTGCTCGTGCTGTTAGCGGTACATCAGGTGTTATTCTTGCCAGTGGTGAAAATGACATCAATCTTGACTTTGCTGACTTACGTACGGTTATGAGTCACCGTGGACTTGCTCTCATGGGTGTTGGCGAATACAAAGGGGATAATGCTGCCTATGAAGCCATCAAAAATGCTATCGAATCTCCATTATTAGACAATATGTCTATCAACGGTGCTCTTGGTGTGTTAGTACACTTTAACATGCACCCTGAATTTCCTTTTATGGAACTCAGTGCTGCGATGGAAGTCGTTCAACAAAGCGTAGATGAAAGTGCTGAAGTTATTTTTGGTACGACTACGGATGAAAACCTTGCCCTTGATTTCATCCGTATTACACTTGTTGCTACTGGTTTTGAGAAAAAAGCGTCTCAAGGTATCAATAACTGCGAATTTGAAAACAAAGAAGCTGCAAGCGCTAAACCACGTGTTGTTATCCGTGCTGCAGCTATGGTTTCTAATGGTGATTACAGCGAAGACTTCCTAGACGTTCCGACGTTTATGCGTCAGCAAAAAGATTAATAACCCTGTTCCATGCTCTCCTTTGACACGCTCATAAAGGCCAAAACGCTCCTTGGTCTGAGTGATCGGGTCACCCTCCCTGAAATCAAATCACGCTACAAAATGATGATGAAACAATGGCATCCCGACAAGCACCCCAATGATCTAGAAACCGCTCATGCCATGAGTACACAAATCAACGAAGCCTACGCAACGATTCTAGATTACTGCTCTAAATATGAATACAATTTTGATGAGAATTATTTAAAAGAAAAAACTGTCACTCCGCAAGAGTGGTGGGCTAAGAGATTTGGGGGAAGATAGTATAGGTAAAAGTGCGGTTTACTGCACATGAGCCTTGCGCTGAGCAAAACTAAGTGTTAGCGTAGCCAAAATGGAACTTGTTCCATTGGCGTTACTATCAATGAAACGCTATAGGGCCTGTTGAACGTGCATTGATGAACTGCTGAACGACTTCGTTTGTTGAATTTTGAAAAGCCATTTTATTGCCTGCTTCGACAATTACTCCGTCAAATAACATCGCGTAGTTATCCCCTGCCTTAAAGCTCTCAGCAATATCATGACTGATGAGAACAGAAGTCATGCCCATCTCATCACGTAGACGATTGATCATCTGGGTGATAAAGTCACTGGTCACAGGATCAAGTCCAGAGGTTGGTTCATCGTATAAAATAACTTCAGGCTCCAATGCTAGTGTGCGGGCAAGCCCTACACGTTTACGCATCCCACCACTGAGTTCTTCGGGATAAAGTGATTTTACAACACTTGCTTCAAGCCCCACCATAGTCAGCTTTTCATCGATTTTGTATTCAAGCTCTTTGGGAGTCAATTTTTGATGTTCGATCATCGGAAATGCAACATTATCATGAATATTCATACTGTCAAAGAGGGCTCCATGTTGGAACAAAAATCCCACTTTTTTTCGGATTTCACGTAATGCATTTTCATCCGCACTTTCCAAGGAAACTCCATCAACAATGATGGAACCGCTATCGGGTTTGAGCAGGCCGACCATGTGCTTGATAATGGTTGATTTTCCTCCGCCTGAAACACCGAAGATGACCGTTGTTTTACCACGTTCTATTTCTAAATTAACCCCTTTTAAAATAGTACGGCTTCCAAAGCTTTTGACAATATTCTCAAATCGAATCATCGTTTTACCGCCATCAAATACGCGCGCCGTCCAAAAAGTACCAGCAACATGATCAGCATGATTTTAAAATCAATTTCACTTGCTTTATGCAGGGATTCAAACGAATTATTCATCATAGCCACTTCTCCAAGTTGTTGAAATTCCAACATTTTAGGGCTGTAAACACCACTAAATAAAAGTAACGTCCCCACAGACCCAAAAGATGCCATAATCGAAATGACATCGATTTGCATCGCTTTGAAACGTGCGATTTCATACCCCACGATAATAATAGCCATGATATAGCCCCAGTAGGTAAAACGGCGGAAGATCTCTCCCATGATTTTGCCCTCTTCATAGCGTGACAATAGCGGTATACTCAAATAGATCTCTGAGTGAAATATGACTGCTGCGACAAAAGCGCCTAAAATCAAAACTGCACCTGCCGTCATCGCAATTGTCAGGAGATAAAAAACATCCACTAAAGCTTTTTTATTCATGGTGTGCCTTTAAAATAAATCCTCGATCAAACGAGGCCAAATCTTTGTAAAATTCCAATGATTGTACCGCAAAAGTTTTTAGATACTCCTGCACTTTTATTTGCTGGTCGTATCCCATTTCACACGCAAAGATCGGAATGTGTCTGGCATAGACTTCATCTAAAAGCCTTTGAATAATCTCATCTCCTACGGTTCCGCCAAAAAGAGCATTTTGAGGTTCATACGACAAATTATGTTCTAAAGAGGCATCATTGGCAATATAAGGAGGGTTTGAGACTAAAAAATCGATTTTCTCATCCACACAGCTCAGTAAATCACCCTCACGCAGTTCAATACGATGATCCAGACCAAAGTCTGTAATATTGCGACGTGCAACGTCTAATGCTCTTGGAGAGATGTCTACGGCTATAAAACGGGCATTGGGTAAATGAAGTGCAAGCAGTATCGAAATAATACCGCTTCCAGCTCCTACTTCGACGAAGGTCAACGATGTATCTGTACTCACAGTAGCCAATACTGCATCGATCAATAACTCTGTTTCAGGACGAGGGATAAGTGCCCCCTCGTCAATGTAAAACTCTCGAGAGTAAAAACTGACACGATTCGTGAGATATTCCAGCGGTTCATTGCGTACTCTGCGTTCTGTCCATTCTAAAAGACGAGGTTCATCCTCATCCAACACTGTGTCTTGATGAGAAATAAAATAAAGCTGGTCTTTTTGTAAATATGCGATGAGTAACAGCTCTGCTTCACGGCGAGGATATTCGACAACTCCGGTGAGTTTCACCGTGAGGTCGTTATGCAGTTCTTTTAAAGTTCTGGGCATGGATCCGTAAAATCTTCCGTAACGTCTGCAACGATATTCGACCCAAGTGCACGTAAGCGCTCGATTACCGGCGGATGCGTCGTATGAAAAAAGCGATAGATGGGGTGCGATAGAGGGAAGCTTTTGTTCTCGCTTACCAATTTGGTTAATGCAGAGATCAAGTGTTCTGCTCCTCCTAGTTCTGAGCCCATACGATCAGCCTCATATTCGTTATGACGGCTGATAAGTCCCATGAGCGGCATCATTACAAAACTCACCATCGGCAACAAAAGGATAAACAGCATCATCATGATATGCGGTGATGGGTTCACTCCCAGTTGAAAATAAAGAGACTCTGGAAGATTTCCAAATGCAGCGAACATACCAAACAGCATTACCCCTACCATCGCAATGTTTTTATACAAGTCACCATGAGCAAAATGCCCCAGTTCGTGTCCTAAAACTGCTATAAGTTCTTGCGGTGTCAATTTTTGAAGCAAGGTATCAAACAATACCACCCGTTTTGTTTTTCCTAACCCTCCGAAGTACGCATTTAGCCGTGCATCACGCTTACTCGCATCACTGACAAAGACGCCGCTGCTTACAAAGCCAGTTTTTTCCATCAGCGCTGCGATTTGTTCCTGCAACTCTGGGTTTTCCAATGGTGTCACTTTGTCAAAAAAGAGGGCACGAATGGTGGGAAAAAACATATTTATCAGTATAACAACACCAAAAATAAAACAAAAACTCCACAGCCACCACAGCTCGCTTGCATTGATAATGGACGCAATACCCCAAACAATCAATCCGCCTATAAGAAGGGTCAAGACTGTCGAAATCAGCGTATCTTTGATGTACTGACCCATACTGGAGCGATTGAATCCGTACTGCGCATCGATTTTGAATTTCGCATACCATCCAAAAGGAAGCATTACCGCACTGTTGATCAAGATCAATCCCAATACGGCGTAAAGCGTATGCAATATAGGGCTTTGCATCATCAAAACCTCATCAAACCACGCCAGCATACCGCCCATCCAGATAAAGAATAAGGCGTACTCTACCATCGATTCCAGCAGTGAAAGTTTCTCTTTGGCTACCGCATAATTGGCAGCATCGAGGTACTCACTCTCCCCTAACAACACAGCCTTTTTTCGTTTTACCTGATTGATAAATCCTATTTGCATCACACTCACGTAAAGCCGCATCAAAATATAAAAAGTATAAAGTCCAACAATCGTCATCAACATAATAATCCTTTAATAAAGGGATATTTTACCATCATTAATGAAGTTTTCACTACAATGAAGCCATGAAATTACGACACACTTTATCCATACTCTCATCTACATTACTCATAACTGCTACGTATGGGGAAACGACGCCTTTGCTCTCCCCACAAAAGCAGGACTATTATGAATTTCAACAACAGCAAATTGATGCCTCTTACGATAAATTACAGTACGATTGGCTCTCTCCAATCAATTTAAGGGCATCTGCTATGTATGAGACATCAGCCGCATTTGGCAGTAAAGATACCCGCAAAAGTATCTCAGCAGCAATCGCGCAGGACCTCTTTCGATCAGGTGGGATCACCTATGCTATTGAATATGCTTATGCGAAAAAGCAAGCAGATACTTTGGCCCTAAATAAAGAGATTGCAGGCCTAAATCAACAACTGATAAATGCCGTTTTAACCTACCGAAAAAATGCCATTGCGTTGCAACAAAGTGATATTCGACTCAAGAATACGCAAATAGAAATTTTTCTAAAACGCAAACAGTATGAAGCGGGAGACCTCGATATCACGTTTCTTAACAATGCCCTGATGGCACAAAGTAATGAGCTGAAAAATAACACTGCCTTACGTTATAGTCTGGCCCAACAGAAATATGAAGCCGCAAAATTGAGTGATCTTACCATCGAATCTGTCCACATTCCCACCTACAGTCTCACCCAAAAAGAAGCTTTTTTAGAAGAGGGATGGAATGTTCGTTATTCTCAAGCCCTAACCCAAAGCTCTGCACAGCAATACGGTCAGGTCAAAAGCGCTTATATGCCAAAGCTAACATTCATCGCTGATGCAGGATATCAGCAGTATGATGCCCAAGCAGGTCTAAGTACTGATTATCAGGGCAACTTTTACAATGCAGGACTACAGCTTACCTTGCCATTAACTTATAACAGCTCTGCTGCTTCCCAAGAAGCTCAAGCTCTATACTTAAAACAGCAAGCATTTACTGCTGATGCCAAACGCCAGATGAATGCGTTGTATGATCAAACCGTTGCCCTCATAGAGAGTTACCGAGAGACTATTCGTATTACTCAAAACAATCTCAAATACTATGACGAATTGTTGGGCGCTACCAAAGCCGCCGTAAATGCAGGCTACAAAGCAGGCTACGATCTACAAACTCTACAAAATACTCGTTCTATCGAAGAACTGGAAATCCAAATAAACGAAATAAACATCCAAATCCAACTTTCACAGCTACACTATCAAATGCGACACACACAGGAAGCAAAATTATGACACCTAAAACTATCGAAACAACCCTCGGTCTTAACACGCAACAATCTCCAAAACGGTGGAAAAAAATAGTCTGGGGACTTTTTTTACTTTTGCTTGTTTCTACTGTCTCCTACTACACTTTTAACCATTCGAATAAAGAGAAAGTAACGTATATCACTGTTCCTCTCAAAATCCAAGATCTCACAACCAGTGTATCCGCCACCGGGAATCTTGAACCTACCAATACTATCGATGTCGGAATCGAAGTCTCAGGAACGATTGACACCGTATTGGTTGATTACAACGATCGTGTCCATAGTGGCCAAATCCTTGCACGTCTAGATACCACAAGACTCAAAGCTGCAGTGACCAGTTCTCAAGCACTTTTGGAAAAATCTCAGGCCAATGAACAAAGTGCCAAAGCGGCTGTAGACAATGCTTCTATTGAGAATGAACGCGCTCGTACTATGTATGCATCGACTAATGGTAATTATCCCTCACGTAAAGAGATGCAGTCTTCTTCCACTATGTTCATCCAAGCCAAGGCATCCCTTGCCGCTGCTAAAGCGCAAGTAGCACAATCCTACGCCCAGCTCAAAAGCGACGAGGATAACTTGAAAAAAGCAGTTGTTGTCTCTCCGATTGAGGGAATAGTCCTTGCTCGAAAAGTCGAACCGGGTCAGACAGTAGTTGCCGCCATGCAAACACCTGTTTTGTTTGCACTTGCAGAAGATCTCACCCAAATGAAAGCACTCGTCAGTGTTGATGAAGCGGATATCGGAGGAGTCAAAGAAAATCAAAAAGTACTCTTTACCGTAGATGCCTATCCTAACAAAGAGTTTGAGGGGAAAATCATCCAACTGCGTCTTAATTCTGCCATCGTAAACAACGTTGTTACCTATGAAGCCGTAGTTCACGTCAATAATATCGATCTATTACTGCGACCGGGGATGACTGCCAGTGCTTCCATCATTACCGATACTCTTAAAAACGTCACCGTCCTCCCCAATGCTGCACTGCGCTTTACTCCACCATTAAGCGATGAAGAGAAAAAAGAAAAAAAGAAAAAGCATGCAGTCCAAGAAGAAGATAAAGGCGAATATGTTTGGGTTCTCAAGAATAATATTCCTACTAAAACAAAAGTAAAGATTGGAAAAAGCGACGGAATATCCACTGTCGTAACTTCCTCTTCACTTAAAATAGGCGATTTGATCATCACTGGAATTGACGAACAACCATGATTGCTTCTCAAAAACCGGTCATTGAGCTCAAAGAGGTCAAAAAATACTATGGCCAAGGCGATGCAACAGCATACGCACTACAGGGAGTTGACCTCTGTATACAAAAAGGCGAGTTCGTAGCTATCATGGGACCAAGTGGATCTGGAAAATCGACAGCCATGAACATCATAGGATGCCTCGATACTCCCACTGAGGGTGAATATCTCTTTGAAGGTGTTGATGTAGGTAAACTCAGCCGCGATCAAAGAGCCCTTCTTCGCCGTAATTACATCGGATTTATTTTTCAGGGATTCAATTTACTGGGTAAGACTTCAGCACTTGAAAATGTTGAACTGCCATTGCTCTATCGCGGTATCCCAGCAGCACAGCGCAAGACCATGGCGATGGAAGCCCTCAAAAGTGTCGGTTTAGAGAACGTAGCCCACCATACGCCAGGGGAACTCTCAGGAGGGCAGCAGCAGCGTGTTGCCATCGCTCGTGCCATTGTCACTAATCCTCTCGTCTTGCTCGCCGATGAGCCCACCGGGAATCTTGATACTGTCAAAAGTATTGAGGTGATGGAACTGTTACGTTCTTTCAATCAGGATAAAGGGATCACGATCATCATGGTCACGCATGAAAACGATATGGCCGAATTTGCATCACGTATTGTCCACTTTCGTGATGGACGTATCGACAGTTCTAACACTCAAGGTGATCACCAATGATCTGGAATGCCTTTATCCTCGCTCTTCGTGAAATACGTCGCAGTGCCATGCGTTCTTTTCTCACCACCCTTGGAATTGTCATCGGGGTAGCTTCGGTCATCTCTATGGTGATGCTAGGCGATGCGACAACCGCGTATGTCACGCAAAGCATCTCAAAACTGGGCAGCAACATGCTCATCGTTCGTCCCGGACAAGACCGTCATGGTCCCGGTGGTGACACCGTAGCGAAAAACTTTACAAACGATGATCTCACCGCAATATCGCGTGAGATTCCCGGACTAAAAGGAGTTGCCCCAGTATCGTCCAATGGAGTCAAAGTCGTTTATGGAAACAAAAACTACTCAACCTTAGTCGATGGAAGCAATAATGATTATTTCACCGTAAAAGATTGGCAGTTTGCGGAGGGACGATCTTTTACCGATGCAGAACTCAAAGGGGGAAAAGCAGTCTGTGTTATCGGTGAAACGATTCGTAAAGAGCTCTTTGGAACGCAGACCCCATTGGATGCTTCCATCCGTTTGGGCAATTTTTCATGTCAAATTATCGGTACTTTGCATTCAAAAGGCTCTTCCATGTTCGGCACGGATCAAGACGATCTCATCGTAGTCCCTATACGGATGTTTCAACGCCGTATCAGTGGGAATCAAGAGATCTCTACTATTCTAGCCTCTGCCAAAAATCCCTCATCGATCGAAAATATTAAAAGTTCCATCATGTCCTTGATGCGTGAACGCCGGCATATTCGCACAGGGGATGAAGACGATTTTAATGTCCGTGATTTACGCGAAGTGATACAGACACTTTCATCCACTACCAAAATGCTCACCTTGCTCTTGGGTGCCGTTGCCGCTATCAGTCTGCTCGTAGGAGGAATCGGTATTATGAACATCATGCTGGTCTCCGTTACCGAGCGTACCCGCGAGATCGGTATACGTCTGGCCATTGGTGCATTGGAGCGTGAAGTACTTTTGCAGTTTTTAGTCGAAGCGGTCGTCCTCTCTTCCCTAGGGGGAGTGATCGGTATGATATTGGGTATCAGTGCAGGTGTTGGGGTCAATTTGTTCTTTGATCTCCCCTTTGTGTTCAATACCTCGATCGTTATCATCGCTTTTTTCTTTTCGACAATGGTGGGCATTGTATTTGGTTATTTCCCAGCTCGTAAAGCGGCACGTCTAAATCCAATCGATGCTTTACGTCATGAGTAAATATGCCGATATGCAATAAAGGAGTTTCTCATGCACATTAATCCAACCACTGGTTCAGTCAACCCCTATACGATAGCTGATCCAAAAGAGAATGAAAAAGATTCTAACGATTTTAAAGAGAAAATCAAAAGCGGTGAGATCTCAGGAAAAACACTTTCTCAGGCATATCTGGTCGAATACAGTCTCAAAATCGAACAATATTCCTCTGCGAATCTTGAAGCCCAAAGTGCTCCCTTCGACCTAACTAAAATAAAAGACATATTGAACTCTATCGATTTCAAATCTATTGGGTACACCGGTAAATCAATCGCCGATATGAAACCTGATGAAGCCAAAGCTTTGGTAAGTGAAGAGGGTTTTTTTGGAATTACACAGACATCCAACCGCCTGGCTGACTTTGTTCTCAGCGGAGGTGGAGATAATCTTGACAGGCTAAAAGCAGGTCGTGAAGGGATCATCCGAGGATTCAACGAAGCAGAAAAAATCTGGGGAGAGAAACTGCCCGATATTTCTTACGAAACGCTGGATAAAGCCCTCGCAAAAATCGATGAAAAAATCACCTCATTGGGCGGAAGTATCTTTGATACAATCGGATAAATAGGTTCTATAGGTAGATACTATGTTATAATTTATACCTTGATGATTTATACTCTTGAAACCTTAAAAGGGATGGTTTGTTTTCATTACTTATACGACTTGTTACAATAATCTTCTTTTACTCTACCACTCTTAACGCAACTATTTATGATAATGTAACTCTTTCCCTTTTTTCCAAAATAATCCCCCGTATCGTACTTATGAGCAGTCAAAAAGAGCAAATTAAAGAGACTATTGATCTCTGCATTGTTGGTGACAAAATAGATGAACGAGTGGCACTAACAATGATCGATAAATTGACGGATACCTATCCAAACGGTATCAATAATCATCTTCTGAAATTAACCAATACTACCTATTCCACGATTGAAAAATGCCAAAGCAGTCAACTTATATTTTTGCTCTCTAGTAATGAACAAAACATCGATAAAGCAGTTCAGTACACCCATAAGCATAGAGCTATCAGCATGTCTTATGATCCCTTATATCTCGAAAATGGTGTTCAAGTTTCTCTCTTTTTAGGGAGAAAAGTAACCCCATATCTCAATATCAATGAACTGCGTAAAAATGGAATCGATGTTGATAATCTATTAATCAGAATTTCAAAAATATACCTAAGTGAAGGTGAAAAATAATGAACAATATCCGTATAGAAATTAAAATAATTATCAGTGTTGTCTTTTTTACGTTGTTTGTGGTCGGCTTACAGCGCTATGAGATCACACAACACATTACCCAACAATTCATTGCGTCTAAAAAAGATAAAAATACCTTATTGCTTAATACTATTTCTCCTGTTCTTGGCCTCAATCTATCCTTAGGTCTTAACGATGCTAATAAAGAATATCTAGATCAAATAATCAATCAAAACAGCGATATGGAAGGCCTCACATTAACAACGAGTGATGGAAAAACTCTTTATCGTTATTTTAAAGATCCCAACAAAAAGCGAGAAACAAAGTGCTGTGAAATCGATTCCTCGATTCAATCAATAATCGATCCAGTCACGGGTGAGACCCTCGCAACGGCATATGCCCAATTTGACGACCATGAATACCAAGTGATGTTAAACGACAATCAAACGACAACCTATAAAGTTTTTGCTATTACCCTTGTGCTACTTACCTTATTTCTTATTTTTCTAAAACGAGAATTTCGATTTTTAGAGGAACTCACCCGTAATGTTTTACACTACGATCCCTCAAGTAATAATTTTCCATTAGAAAAATCCATCAAAAGTGATGAAGTCGGAATCATTCAAAATGCAATCATCACCATGGTTGAAAAAATACACTCTCATTCAACACTTCTAGATAGCATTAACCAATCGCTGGAAGTTAAAATCCAAAAAAGAACCCAAGAACTCGAAGATGCAAATAAGCAGTTAAAAGAATTGTCGCTAACCGATCCGTTGACTAAACTATCCAATAGACGTGCATTCGAGACCTATTATCAAGATATCTATCAACTTGGACAACGTAATGAGATTGAGATTTCTGTCATTATGTGTGACATCGATCACTTTAAAACTATCAATGATACCCATGGACATGTTGCAGGAGATCAGGTACTCAAAGAACTATCACGTCTAATGAAAAACTCGCTTAACAGAGGCAGTGATTTCATTGCCCGCTATGGCGGTGAAGAGTTTGTTATTATTTTGTACGATACGAGCAGTACTGATGCCAAAGAATTGTGTATCAAAATTCAAACTAATCTTAAAAATTTGAATGGCTTTGCATCTAAATGGGGGAATATAGGAACGATTACTATGAGTTATGGGATTTCATCTATTGTTCCAACTCAAAAGACTATGAGAGAACATCTCATTGCTTCTGCTGACATGGCCTTGTATAAAGCAAAAAATGACGGTAGAAACTGTATTGTAATTCTCTAGTTTTTATCTCTATTTATACTAAAAAGCAAAAAGTAATCAGTATACTGTCAAAAAAAGTTTAGAAAGATTTTATGGAATCAACGCTCGAAACAAGAAGCACATGCTATAGCTGCTATCGCCCTATGAGTCTGTGTATGTGTACCGCTGTCAATCCAATCTCAACGAATACCAAGTTTGTTATTTTAATGCATCCCAAAGAGTTTAAAAAGACCAAAAACGGTACCGGAAGACTCACCCATCTCTCTCTTCCAAATTCTGAGCTTTATATCGATGTTGATTTTACCCATCATAAAGCTATCAATGCTCTCATAGATGACCCACAAAATTGTTGTTATGTTCTGTATCCAGGAGAAGAAAGTCTCCACCTGAATACTCAAAAAATCGAGCTTGGAAATCGTCAATTGGTTGTTTTTATCATCGACTCGACGTGGCCTTGTTCGGTCAAAATACTGCGTTTAAGCCGAAATCTGCAAGATTTGCCAAAGTTGAGTTTTACTCATACTAAAACATCGCAATTCCAATTTAAAGAACAACCCAAAGAGTTTTGTCTCTCAACGATGGAATCAACCCTCACGATTTTAGAGCTCTTAAATGCACAAGGTATGGAAAATCTTCACGAGCAGAGCTTGACCTCTTTTTTAAACCCGTTTTTACTGATGGTAGAGTATCAAATACGCTATATTTCCCAAAGCGATCTTCCCAATACCAAGACTAAGCGATTTAGAATACGAAAAGATACATCTATCCCTTAATCATCATCGTGATCGTGACCTTTGTGGTGCTTGTGGTGTCCTTTGTGTTTACCATTATCACGATGGCCATCAACATAAACTACTCTCTCACGCTCACTTGATCCAACTGCAGCTCCAAGAGCTCCACCGGCACCACCACCAATGATAGCCCCATTTTTTCCACCAATAGATGAACCGACAGCAGATCCAACGCCAGCACCTACCATACTACCGATAACGGCACTACCATCAATACTTCCAGCATTCACGGTTGATGCTGCCAAGAGAGCTACTATAGTCAAACTAATTTTTTTCATTTATTGATACCTCACTTATATTTGTATTATTATATCTAACATATGAAATCATATAGCCATGCTTAAAATATAAGCAACAAGTTGAATAAAAAGCATTAGACATTAGTGTAAACTTTTCAGATAAATAAATCTCAAATCAGGAGAAAGTATGAAATTTGGAGAATTAAAAAAAGAAGGACACTGGCCCTCATTGCTAGCTGGCTTTTTATATTTCGACTTTAGTTTTATGATGTGGACGATGTTAGGTCCATTGGCAACAGAGATCAATGAGACACTAACTGCCGCTGGAAATGCTCTCAATGATGCTCAAATCGCGACCCTGCTCGCGCTTCCTATTTTATCAGGAGCATTATTACGTATCCTATTAGGATTCTTTGTGGATAAATTCGGGCCAAAGAAAACGGCTCTTGGTTCTCAACTCATTGTTATTGCGACTCTGTTTTTCGCGTTTGCACAATCAGACGCGATTACCTATAATCAACTACTCTTAGTCGCGCTTGGTCTTGGTTTTGCCGGTGCATCGTTTGCGGTTGCTCTTCCGCAAGCGGGTCAATGGTATCCGCCACGTCTTCAAGGGGTTGTTTTAGGTCTTGCAGGTGCCGGTAACATCGGTGTTGTCATCGACTTTTTGTTTGCGCCTAAAATCGCACAGATTTGGGGATGGCCTTCGGTATTTTTGATTGGCGGTATTTTGTCTACCATCATCTTGGTTGCCTACATGTTCTTGGCAAAAGATGCTCCAGCAAGTGTGTACAAACCAAATCCTAAAAAATTCGGCGATTACATGAAATTATTGCGTGATCGTGATACTTGGTGGTTTAACCTTTTCTATGCCGTTTCTTTTGGAGGATTCGTAGGATTTGCCAACTACATGAAAGTCTATTTGATGAACACCTATCAAGCGGATATGAGTGCAATCGGTCTGGATATCCTAAACGAAGACAATGTCAAAGTCATGGCAGGATATTTTGGAGCTCTTTGTATCTTTGCAGGTGCGGTACTTCGTCCTGTTGGTGGAGCGGTTGCGGATAAAATGGGCGGTATCAAATCTCTCTATGTCTTTTATGGTAGCATTGTGATCTTATCACTGCTAAGCGCTTTGATCGAACTTCCGTTTTGGGCAGCTATTACGGTTATGTTTCTCATTATGGCGAATCTTGGTATGGCTAACGGTGCAGTATTTCAACTCGTACCACAGCGTTTTGGTAAAGACATCGGGATTATGACGGGTCTTATCGGTGCGGCGGGCGGTCTTGGCGGATCAGCGTTGATCAAAACATTTGGTTGGTCACAAGGAGCATTTGATGGCTATACTGCAGGGTTCTTGATCTTTGCAGGATTTGTGATGCTTGCTATCTCTGGGATCTCTATGGTCAAAACACGTTGGAGAACTACATGGGGTGCAGTATCAGGCGCACGTATCTAATTCAAGAAAAGTAAGGTTTTTAAATGCTTCAAGTACAATCTTCCGAATTCATCCTCCCAAAGCCCTCTTATGAGGGGGATGATGCCTGTGCATTTAGTATTATCGATAATACCTTGCTGGTCAGCGTTTTATGTGATGGTGTCGGAAGTGCACGACGAGGCGGTACTGCCGCACGCCAATGCGTAAAGTTTTTCATCGATCAGTTCAAGACACGTCCTAAAGCATGGACTGTCCCTAAAACCATGGAAGTCTTTACCCGTCATATCAACAACCTCCTCTTTACCGAATCAATGACACAATACGAACGTATCGAACTGCTGACGACTTTATGTCTTGCCGTCATCGAGGGGGATACTCTTTATACCCTCAATCTGGGAGATTCACGCGTCTATATGTTGACACTAGAAGGGCAACTCAAACAGCTCACTACGGATCACACGATGGACGATGAACATATGTCACATGTCCTCACCCAAGCGTGCGGTCTGAGCGAAAATGTGGAGCTGGTTATCACCTCAACACCTGTAGCAGTGGGAGATACTATAATCTTGTGCAGTGACGGTGTTTATAATCTCATCGAACACCATACATTTGAAGAACTTTTACAAAAAGGGTTAGGGGCGAAAAGCATCGTTCAACATGTATCCAAGTTTGCCAAAGACGATGACCGTGATGACATGAGTCTGCAAATTTTTAGACTAGAGGCACTTGATCCGCTGCATGCCATCAAAAATATTCAACTTCCTATTCCCCAAACACTAAAGTCAGGTCAAATAATCGATGGCTATACGCTACTGAATCCTATGATGGAGCATGGTCGTATCTGGAAAGTAGCTAAAGATGACGATACCTTTGTGATGAAATTTCCAATGGCTGCCGATGATGAGCAAGCCCTTGATGAGTTCGTCCGCGAAGCGTGGTATGCCAAACAAATTACCCATCAAGCCTTTGGTCATGCATGGGTACCTGAGAATCGTACTATGCGTTATTACATGATGGAGCTTATCGAGGGGATCAATTTACGCGAGTATCTTATTAACCGCCCTATCTCTATCGACAGTGCTATTTCTCTTGGTATCTTTTTGCACGATGCAGAAGCTCATTTACTGCAACTGGGGTTAGTGCATGGTGATATAAAACCCGAAAACATCATCGTTACAAAGAAAAAGGGAGAAGCTGGAGTTGATTTCAAAATGGTCGATTTTGGTTCTATCGTTGAGATATTTTCACTCAACTCGCGTGCGGGAACCGCCAGTTATCTCTCTCCTGAGCGTTTTACAGGCGGTATTATCAATGAGGCAAGCGAAATTTTCTCGATAGGTATAACAATGTATTGGGCATTAACGGGGATACTGCCTTATGGCGAGATCGAACCGTTTCAAACACCGACGTTTAAATCTGCCAAACGCCCTGTCAAACTCAACAGCAATATCCCCGCATGGCTAGACTCGATCATCATGCACGCCATCGCTATCAATCCTGATGAACGTTATGGCCACTACTCAGAGTTTGTCCATGAACTCAAGTCACCTGAGAGAGTAAAACCGTTTTTTACCAAAGGGGTCCCGCTCATCGAACGCTCACCGCTTACCTTTTACAAAACTGCTTTTTTACTGTTACTGCTCACCCAAGCTATAACACTTATTGCACTGCTGTCTAAATAATAGAATTACGCTTCTTTTAGACTCAGTGCCACTTTGCCTTTTGACACATCCACTTCAACTACGCGTATACGGCTCAACTGCTGATTGACACTCAATACTTCCAGAGGATGCGCAATACGCTTCTCACTCATCTGTGAGATATGGATCAATCCGTCATTTTTAAGACCAATATCCACAAATGCCCCAAAATCAGCGATGTTACGTACCACGCCTGAGACAATCGACCCCTCTTTGAGCTCTTTGATATCGGTTAGATCAGATCGAAACATGATCGGAGGCAGTGTCTCTCTGGGGTCAAATCCAGGTTTACGTAGTTCAGTGATAATATCACTCAGTGTCGCTTCCCCTACCCCTAGTTTTTGAGCGATCTCATTCATCTGAGCTTTTGTTATTGAGGGCAAATCGTATTCTTTGAGAAGTGTTTGTGCCGCACCGTAGCTCTCAGGATGCACTCCGGTGTTGTCAAGGATGCTTTTTCCTTCGCGTATGCGAAAGAATCCTGCACACTGTTCATACGCCTTTGCACCTAAGCCTTTGACTTTGAGTAATTCGCTTTTACTTTTAAACACGCCGTTACTTTCACGGTGTTCTACTATTGAGCGTGCAATCTTTGAGCCTACCCCTGCTACATACGATAGAAGAGACACTGACGCACTGTTAGGATCAACACCGATGCGGTTAACCAAATCTTCGGTCACCTCAGTGAGCTTCTTTTCCAAAAGTTTTTGATCGACATCATGCTGATACTGACCGATTCCTAGCGATTTTGGATCGATTTTAACCAATGCCGCCATGGGGTCACGCAAACGCTGTGCAATCGAGATAGCACCGCGTATCGTCACATCCAGATTGGGATATTCTTCTTGAGCGATTTTAGAGGCGGAATAGACCGATGCCCCTGCTTCCGAGACGACCGTATAGGAGAGATTGAGTCCCTCATCACGATTGACTTGAGCAAAAAATTCCTGTGTCTCTCTGGATGCTGTGCCGTTTCCGATAGCGACACCTGTGATATTGTATTTTTGCGCCAGCTCTTTGATCACTTTTGCCGATGCGGCATAATCACTCACTGGAGGCGTTGGATAGATAACCCTGTGAGCGAGATAGGTTCCGTGCTCATCTACCACCGCGAGTTTACATCCTGTACGGTACGCAGGGTCTGCCCCCAATATCACCCGTTTGGTAACAGGCGGTGAGCCTAACAGCTGTGTGAGATTTTTGCCAAACGTCGTAATGGCTTGAATATCGGCACGTTCTTTGATAACACCATGTATCTCCCGCTCCAAAGAGGGGAATAACAGCCGTTTGAATCCATCCATATACGCTTCGAGTAAAAGTTCACCACTGCTTGCAGCATGTTTGGGGATACGATACTGTTTGATCGCATTTTCGACCCGATCCATATCGTGTGTTATCTTGACGGTCAGCTCTTTTTCTGAGACTCCGCGCATAATAGCGAGATACCGATGTGAGGGAATAGAGCCAATGCGTTCTTGCTTTGAGGCAAGTTTGGCAAACAATCCATCCTCTTTAAGCCCCTTAGCCGCTTTGATCTCAAACGAAGAGTACCCTTCCAGTTGCTTGCGCCAATAGTCACGTTCTTTTGGATCATCACTGTAGCGCTCTGCTACTATGTCTTGTGCCCCCTTGATTGCCTCATCAATGCTTTTAACCGAATTTTTAACAAACTCCTGTGCTTTGCGTCTAAATTCTGCCATCTCTAATCGACCGCTCTCTAGAACATTAGCCAGTGGCTCCAATCCCGCAGCGATCGCCGATGCCGCACGAGTGTTTTTCTTTTCCTTGAACGGGCGATAGATATCCTCCAGCACTTGAAGCGTTTGAGCCGCCTCAATACTCGTTTTAAGCTCGTGAGTCAATGTCCCACGCTCAGAGATGAGGCGCATGATCTCTTCTTTACGCTCCAGCAATTTTTTCGAATAAGCATACAGTGTTTCAAACGCACGCAGCTGCTCATCGGTCGCACCCCCCGTCATCTCTTTACGATAACGGGCGATAAAAGGGATGGTTGACCCCTCTTCGAGGAGTTTTAGTATGGATTCGATATTGGTTTTTGAAATGCCGGTTTTTTCATGCAATAAAGTAATAAGTGGATTCATTTGATGCCTAAAAGAATTTATTTTTCGAGTATAAAGAGGTTATTAGTGACATCTGTAGCCTCGGTGAAACGCTCTTTAAGCTCACGATCAAACGTCATCAAATAGACATTGGCATTGCGTAATGTTAGCCCTTTGAAACTCGCCAGCAGTACATCATCAGCTACATTTTTTCCATGATCGCATTTTGTGAAATTAAACGAATTGAGCGTTTTTTTGTAGTCGTACAAATCCGCTTCCCACTCCGCTTTAAAGAGATACAAAGAGTCAGGATTAGCAACCACATAGATGCGATTATCAGGGATGTCATATTTTTCAATCACATCGTTAAACATTGATCCAATATTCGAGAAGTTTTCAATGTCCCAAAACAAATAATGTTCTTTGGACGGTGTCATTTTTGGCTTGTTGATCAAGGTCAGTCGCTTAGTGATATTGTAGTGATTATGGGCAATATCATTCGTAAGCTCGATAGAGTTTTTGAGCTTCACTGCATCGGTAACATCAAATTTCAGGAGGGTTCCCAACTGAATGTACAGTTCAATGTCTTCTAGTTCCTGCCGTGCACTCCCTTTTTGATAGCTCGTCAGCGCTTTGAGTTTGTAATGGGGAAAAAGAAGGCCGATTTCCATCACTTTACCAGCGCCAAGAGCGCTCTTTACTTTTGAAAAAACACGCGCCGCTTCAGGTGTGTTTGCCAATTCTATTGAGCCATAATATTTTTGATAAATAATGATTTTTTGCATGTACGCATTTTAGCGTTTAAAACTTTGGGGACACTTCAAAAATTCTTCTCATTCATTATCCCCTTAAAGACCTTGTTTACTTACATTACCTTACACTTCTTTCTTTGAGATAATTAAGAGAATTTTATATTACTTTAAAGATATAGAGCATATGATGTTCTCCCAAAACGATGTTTCTATAAGGTTTGTGTTGAATGAATACCTATAATCTCGAAAACACCCAACTGCATGAACTTCTTGAACACTCTCCAGATGGTATTTTTACCATCGATACTAACGGCTACATTCAGTATGTCAACCCTGCATTTTGCAGACTACTAGGCTATAGTGCAGAGGAACTGCACGCAACACCTATAGGCAATTATTTGGGTGATATCACCATCTTCGCAACCTGTATGCAAAGTATCGAAGCCGTTGGCTACTGCAATGACCAAGAAACCATTTTTACTCGCAGAGACGGCTCTGTCGTTCATATCTCTAAAAATGTTCAAGCATTACATGACAAAGATGGAAATATATACAGCATTCTCATTAACGTCCGTGATATGACCGCTGTGCATAAACTGAACAAAGAGCTGATGGAAGCGAAGTACGATGTTCTCACACAACTTCCAAATCGAACCAAACTCTTAAATGATATTGACGCACTAGATAGTTCTTTTAACCTTGTTTTGATCAATATTGACAGCTTCAAAGAGGTCAATACCTTTTATGGACATACGATTGCAGATCAACTTCTACACTCTTTTGCTGTTGAATTGGTTAACTATGCTAAAGAGATGAAAAATGCAACCGTCTATAAACTCCCCGTAGATGAATATGTCATTCTCGTTCAAAGCAACTGCAGTAAAGTTGAAATTCATGAGTGTATTACTGATTTATCTCATGCTTTAAACAATAAAGTTTATACCATCGATGATCATGAAATCAGTTTAAACGTCACTATCGGTATTGCAGGATCAGACATTGGAAGCCTCTATCGTATCGATAAAAAAGAGGTTATGGCACACTCAGACATGGCACTTAAGTTGGCTAAAAAAAGACGTAAAAACTACCTTTATTATGACGAGTCTTTGCATATCAAAGAGGACTATAAAAATAATGTTTTATGGATTAAAAGACTACGGGATACCATTTATGACAACAGAGTCGTCCCCTTTTACCAACCCATTGTCAATGCTAAAACACTCAAAATAGAAAAATACGAGGCATTGGTGCGTATCATTGAAAAAGACGGTACGATCATCCCTCCCATAGAGTTTTTAGAAATCTCTAAAAAAGTCAGACTTTACCATTACATAACCACCATTATGTTGGACAAAGTGATTGAAGAAATGGCGCATCACCCACAGTTGCAATGCTCAGTCAACCTATCAATTGAAGACATTAATGATCCCTATGTAAATGCCTATATCATCGATAAGATAAAAGAGTGTACCTATAGCGATCGTATCATTTTTGAGATCCTTGAATCCGAGGGAATCGAAAATTATGAGATCATCAGCGATTTTATTACTCAGGTAAAACACTACGGTGTCCAAATCGCGATCGATGATTTTGGTGCAGGGTATTCTAATTTTGTCTACATCACTAAATTGGATATTGACTACATCAAAATAGACGGCTCCATCATCTATAATATCGATACCGACACAACCTCACAAATCATTACCAAAACAATCATCGATTTTGCAAACCAACTCAATATCAAAACCGTTGCCGAATTTGTTCACAATGAGAGTGTCAATAACTATCTAAAAAATCTTTCCTTAAGCCATTTACAAGGCTACTTTTATGGAGAGCCTACCCCTTTAATTAAAGATTGACTTTTTTAAAGTTAAGTTTTTTTTATAGTATCTACTGCTATAAAGCATGCAATGTATTAATTAACCCAAGGATTACACGATGGAAAGAAGAGATTTTATGGCATTAAGCGCTGCTACTTTAGCAAGCGGATTAACAGCTGCCACTGCAGCCGATACGGTATCCACACCTGCACCTAGAGCAGTTCAAGGCGAGTTATTGGTTGCGAAACCACTCCCGTTTGACCCAAAAAGTCTCGACGGGATCTCCAAGAAAATGATCGTATCCCACCATGACAACAATTATGCGGGAGCCGTCAAACGTTCACGCGCTATTGAAGAAAAAATCGTAGCTCTTAGCAGTTCTGCTAACCCGTTTGAATTTGGTGCACTCAAGCGTGAGCAAATGGTTGCACTTAACTCGATGATCTTGCATGAATACTATTTTGATGCTCTTGGAGCTGCTGGAACGATGAACAGTAAACTAAAAAGCATGCTTGAATCCTCGTTTCGTACCGTAGGCGAATGGGAAAATGAGTTTAAAAAAATCGCACTCTCCCTAAGTGGCGGATCGGGATGGGTATTTTTGGTTTACAATGAGCGACTTAAACGCCTTGAAAACGTTTGGTCATGGGATCATATGCACAGTCTATGGGATTCTAAGATCATTTTGGCATTGGATATGTACGAGCACTCGTATCAAATGGATTTTGGTTCCAATGCAAAAGGATACCTAGATGCGTTTTTCAAAAATATTAACTGGAATGTAGTAAACACCCGAATAGGTGCTATAGCTTAAAAAAATCACGGCATATGCCGATGATTTTCTCCTGTCTCTCTTTTCCTACACTCTCAGTTTGACGAATTTTATGGACACGTTCTATTAGATCATGAACACCTTGCGGAATGAGCTTGGTCAAAAACTGCCGCAATGCAGAACTAACAGCAGGGGCTTTACCCGATGTATTGATTCCAATACATAAATCCCCCTCAACAATCAGCGCTGGGAAGATAAACGAACACAAAAGCGGTGAATCAACACAGTTGACCGGTGTTTTGGTTTTTATACATGCTGTGTATATCTTCTCTTGTTCTCCTATATCGTCCAATGCCCCTATGACCAAAAAACGATTATCACAATCCTCAATCTTGTACTCACGCTCTAGCAAAACAATCTTGTGTACATCACTCAATGTTCTGATCTCATCGTGAATAACGGGTGCGATAACCGTTAGTTTTGGTATAAATTTAACCAACTGCTCAAGCTTTCGTAAAGCAACTTCACCTGCACCAATCACAACAATATCTTGTTCTTTCAAATCCACAAACATGGGAAAAAGTGCCATCAAAAACCCTTTTTAAGCTAACCTATAATCTCAATAATGCCTATTTCATTAGCTTTTATTATCGCTTTAATTCGAACGGCATGTTTTAATAATGTCTCACCATTTTTTTCGACCGAACTGTTCCCAGTCCGAAGCCAGATGATATGTGGAGGAAATCCATGATACGTAGTCAGTTCATTGAAATCAGAATCTTTACTGACAATAACATAACCATTCTCTTTAGCATACTTCCACACATCAAAATCCGATGCAGTATCTAAGTGTAATGCAGCAATATGTATTGACTGGGGAAACTCTTCAATGACTTTTTGGATTAAACGATATGAGAGATTTTGGTCGAAAAGAAGCTTCATGCACAAACCGAAAGTTTATGCTCTTTGTCTGCTGCATAAGACAATGTAGCCAAAATATCCTCTTCTGTAAGTTCAGGAAAATCTTCGATAATTTGAGCGAAGTTCATTTTGTTTGCAAGCATGTCGAGAATATCATACACGCTAATACGCATACCACGAATTGTAGGCTTTCCCGAACGAATCCGAGCATCAATAGTGATGATAGTGTGATAGTCCTTCATGACATGCCCTTTTTATTAATGAATTATAAATATTATACTACATAAATAACGCAAAAGCTTCTAAGGAAATTACACAATCCCTTTTTCTTTAAATAAAGTAAAAATATGCTTAAAAATTAATCACTGTATTGCAATATGCTTCCACATTTTACACTATCATTTCCATATAAAAAAGTCCTAAAAGGAAAAAATGATGAATGGCTCTCTTTACTTGATCGGATGCGGACCCGGTGATGCCGATTTACTCACCATCAAAGCACTGAAGACCATCCAAAAGCTCGATGTCGCTCTCATCGATCATTTACTCACCCAAGAGATCATTGATTTGATTCCGACATCGACCAAAGTGGTATTCGTCGGAAAAGAAAAAGGAGCTCACAGCTCAACCCAAGATGAGATCAACATCATCATAGCATCGTATGCTCTGCAAGGCTTACGTGTCGGACGTCTCAAATGCGGTGATCCCTATATCTTCGGTCGAGGAACCGAAGAAGCCATCTATGCTATGGAACGTAACATTCACACTGAAGTGATTCCAGGTATTTCTTCTGCCCTCAGCGGTCCCTTAAGCGCAGGTATCGCTCCAACCGCGCGAGGTTATGCAACAGGGATGTCGGTCGTATCTGCACATCTGGCAGGAGATCGTGTAAACTTAGGCTGGATACCGCTTTTGGGTATGCCCAGTCATACTACGATCTTATTGATGGGACTAAGCCGTGCCGAACAAATCACCACAGAAGCACTGCAACAGGGGATCAACCCCTCTATGAGCGTTGCCATCGTTTCCAATGCGACCAGTGCAAACCAAAGTACGATTATCACCACCCTAAACGATCTGGCAAGTGCCGCTAAAAAAGCGCCCAAACCTGCTATTATGATTTTTGGCGATGTGGTCGCACTCGAATCTAAACTTCCAAAATACATCCATGAGATCAAGGAGACTACCCATGACATCGCTAATGCAGGCTAATGAAGCACGTAGCGCCAAGCGCCATAAAATCGAGACGATCAAAGATTCTTTTAGCGCTTCCGAAGCATGGGATCGACTGATCGGTTATTCCAAAACAGGATACGACTCCATCACCGAGGAAGACAAAGATTTCGTCCTCAAAAGCTTCGGCGTCTTTGACCGTCCTGCTACTCCTGGACGATTTATGATCCGCGTACGTGTGCCAGGCGGAATTTTAAGCGTTGAACAAGCCCGTGTTTTAGCCGATGTCGCAAAACGCTTTGGAAAAGACTACATCGACATCACCACCCGCATGCAAATCGAACTGCGCTACGTCACCATCGAAGAGTTGCCCGAAGCACTGGCTCTTTTAGAAAGTGTAGGTCTCACCAGCTATCAAACAGGTGTCGATAATTTTCGCAATATCATCATCGATCCGCTCGATGGTTTGGCGATGGACAACATAATCCCATGTGTACCGATTATGAACGAGATCCAAGCCGTATTTTTGAAAAACGAAGACTGGATCACCACCATGCCGCGCAAGTTCAATATCGGACTCAGCGGTTCTCTCACCAACCGCTGTAATATCTTCGGTCAAGATTTTGCCCTAGCCCTCGCACAAAAAGACGGTGTGTATGGGTTTAACCTCTTTTTAGGAGGTCGTGTCGGATTTTTGGCACAGGATGCCAATATGTTTGTCACTCCTTCACAAGCCAAAGACGTATTTGTGGCCGTTGCAAGTCTCTTTAAGACCTATGGATTCCGTGATAACCGTAACAAAAACCGTCTCAAATTTCTTATAGACGCCGTAGGGATGGATGAGTTTCGCGATGCGATTGAAAAACAGCTTGGTTTCGCGATGCATTCTAGCGGCGAAACCCTTTGTGCGGCAGAGGGTGGAGACTATTACGGTAAAATTGCTCTAAAAGACGGAAGCTTTGCTCTGTACGCAGCCGTTCCTAGCGGTGTGTTCAGCGGAAGCGATTTAGCCGATGCCGCAGAGGTTGCCGCTGCGCAAGATGGAGCATTGCGTTTTACCATCGAGCAAAACCTCATCATCACAGGTATTCGTGATGAGTCAGCAGCTCTTGAGTCCCCATTGTTTGTCAAATACCCTAACCGACCATCCCCGTATATGGCAAACCTCATCGCGTGTGCCGGAACGGAGCATTGCCCCTTTGGTGTTATCCCCAACAAGCCTGACGCCATTGAGATGGGGGAGTATCTAGCGCGTGAAGTGCCTATTACGGATGCCAAAATGCGTCTGTACTGGTCTGCGTGTATTAAAGGATGCGGAATCCACGGTGCAGGCGATTTAGGCTTTGTAGGGTGCAAGACCCCGCATAACGGTGTCACCGTACTGGGTGTTGACATCTTCATCGGCGGAACGCTTAGCGGTGAGGGAGGAGAGGGACATCTGCTCCTAAAAGGAATCGTACTTGAACATGCTCGTGAATACGTAGCCGAACTCATGCGCCAATATCGCGATCAGCGTATCGGAAAAGAGAGTTTAGAAAAGTTTATCGCCCGTTTGCAAGTACGCTACAGCAATCACGCGATCGGTTTTTTGATGCGTTGGAATCGTTTGATGCGTTTGCAAAACACTCCCGATGGTATGTTTTCCTTTAATCTCAAGAAACACGGCGGTTCACACCGTGAGATCGATGAGATATTTGAGTTTGGAACCAAAATTATTCACGGTATCACCGGTACAAATCCCTACGATACCGACGAACCGTTGGCCGAAGAGAAAAAAAGCTACCGTCACAAAGCACCAGAGCTTTCAGAGTATGCTCATATTTTAGAAAAAATGGTCGAACCAAGCCCTCTCAAACGCTCTGAGGTCTTTACCCAAATCGTCGTCGAACTCAAAAATCTAAGCAGTGACCAGTAATATGAGCGATACCCCGACACCGCTGGAATCGTTCATCGGCTACAAAGCCGATACCGGGATGCAATGCGGAAACTACTCCATCGACGTTCCACCCCTCAAAGAGGGAGAACAGTACCGATTTCATTTTGATGCAACCAAATGCGTCGGATGCCGCTGTTGTGAAGTCGCGTGCAATGAACAAAACAACAATCCAGCCGATATAAAATGGCGCCGTGTAGGAGAGATGGAGGGGGGAAGTTTCCCAGACACCCTGCTGCTGTTTAACTCCATGAGCTGTAACCACTGTGTCGATCCTGCCTGCCTCATCGGGTGTCCTACCAACAGCTACATCAAATTCGACAACGGCATCGTCTTCCACGATGATCCCAGCTGTATCGGATGTCAATACTGTACCTGGAACTGCCCATACGGTGTACCCACCTACCACGAAGAGCGTCACATCGTCACCAAGTGCCATATGTGCCACGAACGTCTCGCAGTAGATCAAAGCCCGGCGTGTGTTCAAGCATGCCCATCAGGTGCTATCGAGATCGAAGCGGTGAACATTCAAGAATGGATGGAAAAAGATATTGATGATTTAGGAAACATGCCTCATCTAGCCGACGCACGTTTAACCAACTCCACTACCCGTTTTACCTTGCCAGAAAATATGCCCCTGGAGATGCTAAAAGCCGATGAACATCATCTCAAACCCGCTCACGGTGAACTGCCACTGGTCTTTATGACGGTATTGACTCAGATGTCACTGGGTGCTTTTGGTGCACTGTTTATCGGCGATATCCTCTCACTGTTTGGATTTTTTAAACCCAACTGGATGTTAGCACTACTGGCTCTTATTCCTGCCGCTCTTGGATTGCCTTTATCCGCACTGCATCTTGGGCGTCCTCTCAAAGCTCTGAATGCAATGAAAAATCTCAAAACCAGCTGGCTGAGCCGTGAAGCCGCTGCACTGGGTGCGTTTGCAGGACTGATGAGTATTAATGTCGCTTTGTATTTTTTCGATATCTCGACAGTGTTCCGTTTGGGTTTTGAGCTCTTGACGCTCTTGGTCGGCATCTACGGCATCCATGCCCAAGCGATGATCTACCGTATCCCTGCCCGTCCTTCATGGGATCGGTTTTCGACCAATCAAAAGTTCTTTACGACAGCCTACAGCGGACTGTTTCTGATCTCATTGGCATTGATTATTGCTGGTTCCAGTGATTCGGCTACGCCGCTTTTGAGCAGTGCGATGATACTTGCAGTTATCCATGGCTTTTTTACCCTCGGCGGATACAATGAACTCAAATCATCACCAACACCGCAATTGCAAAAGACGTTACGTCTCTACCGTGAGCATTTTCCTGTTATTCATAGCTTGCGCTGGATCATGTTTAGCATAGGGGCATTGGTCTTGCCATTATTGGCAACTTTGTTTATCGCATCTGATCTTACAATCCCAGCGATTATCACATTGGGCATTGGCTTTGTGCTATTGGTCTGCAGTGAACTCATGGATCGATTCTTATTCTACACCACAACCGTTCCTCTACAAATGGCAGGCGGATTTTTTGTCGGTGCACAAAGGAATTAATATGTTCAATAGCATCAAAAACTTTCTAGGTCTGGACATCAAAACCGCTAAGTATGCCATGAGCGATGATCCGATGTTTGGCCGTATCAGCGATGCCAAAAAACCGGACAAATGGGTCTTTTCTACGTGCGGATACTGCGGGGTTGGATGCGGATTGTACATCGGGGTAAAAGATGGACGTGCCGTCTATACCAAAGGCAACTCGGCTCACAGTGTCAACATGGGAACCCTGTGTCCCAAGGGATTGAGCGAACACGAGATGATCACCTCCTCCAATCGTATCTTGGCTCCGATGAACCGTAAAAATGGAAAACTGCAAAACACCACGTGGGACGATGCCTTCACCCAAGTCTCTGTAAAATTCAAAGAGATCACAAACACCTACGGTGCCCAAGCCATCGGGGTCATCTCAACGGGACAACTGCTCACCGAAGAGTTCTATACGCTGGGTAAACTCGTCCAGCTTGGTCTGCGTACCAACAACTACGATGGTAACACGACGCTGTGTATGGCATCGGCTGTTATGGGGTACAAACAATCTCTGGGTTCGGATGGTCCAACGGGGTCGTATGAGGATTTCGAGCATGCCAATGTCATCGTCTTGGTCGGCGCTAACATCTCCGATAACCACCCTATCCTCAAACTGCACATCGAGAAAAATCCCAACAAACCCAAGATCATCGTTATCGATCCGCGTAAATCCAAAACCGCTCAGATGGCCGATATGTTTATCCCACTCAAACCGCGTACCGATTTGGCGCTTTTTAATGGTCTAGCCTACATCATCCTCGAGCAAGGATGGGAAAACAGTGAGTATCTCAAAGCCAATGTAACAGGCTTAGGTGATCTACGCAAACATCTCGAAAACTATCCTCCCCAAGAGGTCGCCAACATCACGGGTATCGATGTCAAGACTCTCTATGAGATCGCACGCTCTTACGCATCCTCCGACGCGGTACTGAGCGCATGGACGATGGGGGTCAATCAATCGTACATGGGAACCGATACCGTCAGTGCCATCGTCAACTTACATCTGCTCACGGGACAAATCGGTCGTCCGGGAGCCGCACCGTTTTCCATCACGGGACAGTGCAATGCGATGGGAACACGCGAGACAGGGTTTACCTCCTCACTACCGGGATACCGCAACTATGGCGATGAAAAAGCGGCGCAAGAATACGCCAACATCATCAATGTACCACTGGATATCATCCCTCGTCAGCGTGGCTACAAATACGGTGAGATCATCGAAGCCATCGAGCGTGGCGAGATAAAAGCACTGTGGGTAGTCGCTACCAACCCACTGGTGAGTTTCGTCAACCAAGACCGCCTGCGCAAAGCACTGGCCAAACTTGAGTTACTGGTCGTCCAAGACGCGTTTATGTCCGATACGGCACAACTCGCCGACGTCATCTTCGCTGCGGGGACGTGGGGCGAAAAAGAGGGAAGCTATACCAACAGTGAGCGCCGATGCAACCGTACGAACAAAGCGGTCAATCCTCCGGGAACCGCTAAAAGTGATTTTGATATCTTCCTGGAGTTCAGCAGTTATTTTCAAGGGGTTCAAGAGATGCTGTATCCCAACTGGCAATCCCCCGCCGATGCGTTTGAAGAGTGGAAGCGTGTCAGCCGTGGGCAGCTGTGTGATTATTCAGGGATTACCTATGAGATGCTCGAAACGCATGGTGGGATTCAATGGCCGTGTAATGAACAGTTCCCCCTAGGCTCCCCGCGTCTGTACACTCCCGACATCGCATTTCGCACCACCGATGGCAAAGCCAAATTATTGCCTCTGGAATGGATACCACTTCAAGAACCAACAGGTGAGAAATTCCCGATCATCCTCAACACAGGACGCACCGTAGAGCAGTGGCACACCCGTACCAAAACGGGCGACATCGGTATACTCAACGATTTAGCACCCGAAGCGTGGGTCGATATCAATCCCGCGGACGCATTGGCGCTGGAAGTCAAAAGCGGTGATCGCCTCAGTATCAGTTCAGCACGGGGACGTGTGGATGACATCGTGGTTCGTGTAACCCAAACGGTACGTGAGGGAGATGTGTTTGTTCCCTTTCATTTTAACACCCAGCTTATCAACCAACTCACCGCCAGCAGTTTTTGCCCAAAATCAGGAGAGCCAAACTACAAACAAACCGCTGTACAGTTACACTCAGTCAAAGTTCCATCAGGTATCGTGATGAAATCCCCTGAAATAAGCGGGACACTGTCGTGTGAGAACAATCAGTCACCAACTCACCATACGCTAAATGTTACTAATATGCACACCAAGTAACATTATTGTCACATTTAAGATTGCATTTCATTAAACTACACTAAGATATAAATATTATAAAAATCTTATAATATTGTGGTTGGATATAAATGAATAGTAAAAGTCAGTCAACTCTTTTATCCCGCTACTTTACCTTCATCCTCCTTTTTTTCACACTTCTGGTTCTGGTTTCAGCAATCTGGAATATGCAACATATCCAAAACCACATAGAAGAACTTGCCAAAATTGAAGCAACAACCCATCTTAATCGAGATAAAGCATTTCGTTTGTGGGCGACTCGTCATGGCGGAGCGTATTTCATCGTTGATAAAAACACCCAGCCAAGTCCCTTTATGGCTATGGTCGAAGATCGCGATGTAACCACCTCAAGCGGTAAGACACTCACTCTCTATAATCCTGCCACCATGCTACGCGACATTATGCACGACTATTCAAACCTCTACGATATCAAAACACGCATTACAGCCAAACTCTATATGAATCCCCAAAATGCCCCGGATGCATGGGAATCCAACGCATTGGAGAAACTCCAAAACGGTGAGACACAAGTCGAAGAATTTACCATGATGAAGGGGAAAAAACACCTGCGGCTTATGCAACCTATGTACATGGAACAAGGGTGTATAAAATGCCATGCATGGACCGGGATCAAGGTCGGTGAGGTTCGTGGGGCAATCGATGTTGCTATTCCTCTGGATAAATACGACCCGATAAAAAAGGAACACTTTCAACAGCTGATCATCACCCATCTCCTCCTTTGGCTCATCGGAATGGGAGGTATCTTGTTTCTAGGACGCCGACTGCTCTCGAGTGTTCGCGAAAACGATAAAAATCAAAAAGACTTAGACATACGCACCCAGGCACTCGAGCAAAGCAATAATGCTGTTCTCATAACCAACCCAAAAGGCGTTATTGAATACGCCAACCAAGCCTTCGTTCAGCTTAATGGATATGAGCTTATTGAACTCTTGGGGAAAACACCAAAAGTAGTGAAATCTCACCTCAATACTCCTGCTTTATACCGCGAGATGTGGTCTACTATTTCGGATGGAAGAACCTGGAAAGGTGAGTTCAAAAATCGAAAGAAAAACGGTGCCATCTACTGGTGTTACGAAACCATATCCCCAGTCATGGACACCGATGGAAAAATCACCCATTACATCGCGGTGATCGAAGATATCGAAAAACGTAAAACTACCGAGGAGCATATTAAACAGCTGGTCCACTATGATGCTCTCACCAACCTACCAAACCGTCATTATTTCAAAGAAAAATTGGATGCCCATATCATTCAAGCCTGCAAAGAAAATAAGGTATTTGGGCTTATCTACATTGATTTGGACCGCTTTAAAATGGTCAACGACTCTTTAGGGCATACCGTAGGTGACACTCTGCTGCAAACCTTAGCGGAACGTTTACTTTTAATTGATGGACATAAAACCTTTGTCTCCCGTTTTGGCGGTGATGAATTTGCAATTATTACCGATTTTACTGATACACAACACCCCATAGAGATGTTTATCGAAAGGATTCATGACGCTATTAAAGAGCCGTTTTTTATCGCAGGTGACGACATTTTCATGACGGCTAGCATGGGAGTATCACTCTATCCACAACACGGTGATGATGCCGAATCACTGATCAAAGCATCGGACATCGCTATGTACGGTGCAAAACTTCAGGGGAAAAATACCCATCTGTTTTTTGAACCCATACACGGCGATTTTGCGAATGAAACCCTTATGATCGAAAATGGTTTACGAAAAGCCATGATCAACAATGAGCTGTTCCTCGTCTACCAACCAAAATGGGACAGCAAAGCAAATAAATTCCTAGGCTTGGAAGTGTTAGTACGATGGAAAAGCCCGACATTGGGATTCATGAATCCGATGCGATTTATCACCATTGCCGAAGAGACTGATCTTATCATCGTCTTGGGTGAATGGATATTAAAAGAATCTTTGATAACGATGATGGAAATCTCAAAAATCATCGGTTTTGTCCCAAAAACATCGGTCAACCTTTCTCCTGTACAATTCCGTCATAACAACTTGAACTCTATGGTCATAGAGCTGCTGGAACAAACAGGGTTTCCTCCGCAGCAGTTGGAGCTTGAGATCACCGAAGGTGCCCTTGTCAACGATCCTGCCATGGCGATTGAGAAAATGACAGACTTATGTTCCCATGGCGTCACCTTCTCCATTGACGATTTTGGTACTGGCTACTCTTCTATGTCGTATCTCAAAAAATTCCCGGTCTCGACACTGAAAATCGACAAGTCTTTTGTCGATGACATCATCGATGATCCGCATGACAGAGCGATCATCCAAGCGATTATTACACTGGCAGAATCCTTTGGCATTAACACGATTGCTGAGGGAACCGAAACGCGCGAGCAAGTTGATGCGCTCAATTCCCTCGGCTGTTATGCTGTCCAAGGCTATTGGCACAGCCGCCCTATTGACTATGAAGCATTGCTTCTTTATTTCCAAAATATACAGCAGTAATTGAAAACGCAACCTTCCGCACAATCCCTTAACGCCTATGTCGCATCCAAGATCGACTTGCCACAAGAAATTGTGTTTGAACTTTTTAAAAAATTCATTGCCAATACATATATCCTATTACCTCAATTTGATGGCTATAATGATGATCCAGAAACACTTAAAATGACAATTCATTCTCTCAAAGGAATTGCTAAAAACCTTTTTCTAGATACCTTGGGTACTATGTGCGAAGCCTTTGAAACAGATTTGAATACGCTCACTTTTGAGCAAAAGACTCAACGCCTTTATGAACTAAAAAAAGAAACACTTAGGACAGTCGACAAGATGCGAGGAGAACTTCCTGAATAAAAAGATACTTATAGTAGATGATCAAAGTCTCAACCAGACACTTATAGCCGCCTATATCAATCAGTATTGCGAGCAAAATGGTGACATCCTAGAAATTCAAACTGCCAATGACGGCATCCAAGCAGTTACTTTGTGTCAAGAGCAGCCATTTGACCTGATTTTTATGGATATTTTAATGCCAAAAATGAATGGGATTGATGCAACTAAACATATTATTTCCATACTCCCCAATGCTCTCATCATCATAGTTTCTACCCAGGGGGATGAAGAGAATCAGATACAGGCACTTCGAAACGGTGCAAAAGACTATTTTCTTAAACCGATACAGCCCGATGTTTTCAAACGCCGTCTTCAGCTTTATATGAATATGATGAAAAATGATACAAGCCCTGTATCTTCTAGTAAAAGTATTAATCCTTTTACTAATGCTACCTTTTGTTATAAAACTACCTACCTCATTGAAAACGAAGAGGACCTAACGCAGCTATGGGAATCAATGCTCAGCATCAAAAATAGCGTTAGAAGCAATTTTTTGAGTGATCTCATCCGATTTATGTATCAACTGGGACAAGTGATGCTCTCGCGCCAAGTTCAGCCCCAAATCATTATGGAAGAAAACGAAGAGTACTATTTTTTCTCCATCACCAATATCAATATTCTCCCAAAAGCTAAGATTTCCCAACTCATAGAAAGTTATCTCAAAAATTCAACATACGAATTTTCTGCCAATCTTCTCTCATTCAAAATTGCCAAAGAGTCTAGCCAAATACTCGCTCCAGAAATTCAAAATGTTGCTAAAGATGCAATACCATCCGTAAAGGCCACTTACCATAAAGAAAACGAAGCACTTCAAAAGTTTACTTTTATGGAAGAAGAAGACATCACTTCCCTTGAACTTAGGCTCAATGAACTCGCAACGCAATTTATGTGGATGGGCAGTAATGAACTAAACCGCGACGACGTTGATCAGATCATAAGCGCTTTTGAACGTACCTCTAGTATCCTGATGCTTTACAGCGAAACTCAAACCCTTGGAATAGCGATTCGTGATTTAATTTCCATTATCCAAAGAGATGAAAAAGTATTTATAGACATGGCGGCTCAAATGTCAACCCTGTGCAAAAGTTTTAATAACGATCTGATAATCTGGTTTAAAAGCATCTTTTATGAAGGGGCTCCTTCTATCAACTTTATGGATGCATCCATTATCTCCAACATCCAGATGGTGCAATCTTTTCTCTTGCCAGCCGAAGAGATCCCTTTAGATGATGCGGATGGATTTGAATTTTTTTAAGGAGTATACGTGTTAAATTTTAAACCGTTCAATGGTTCTTGTATTCTCTTAGAGCTCTTAAACAAACCCGTTATAATAGGGTTGTTTATCCTTGCCATGTACATCACCTTATTCAATTATTTTGTTCACCCTTCTCTTATTATTTTAGTAAGCAGTGCCCTTTTCAACCTATTTTTTCTGATAGTTCTTTTATCGTTTTACAGCAATCGTAAAGTTCTGGAGCTCAAAAATCAGGAACTGGATAAAGCGTATCAAGAGAATGAAGCTTATACTCAAGACATGGCCACAATCACCCAGCGCCTCAACGAAGCACAACAAATTGCCAAGTTAGGGAGCTGGAATCTGAATCTGGAAACCGGAGATCTGAAGTGGTCAGACGAAATCTATGAGCTATTTGAAATTGATTCAGCCGTTCATGACCCGTCTTATGAGGGATTTTTAAATGCTATTCACCCAGAGGACCGTGAGCTCGTCAATACCGCCTATCAAAATTCAGTCAAACATAATACGGTCTATAACTATGTTCATCGGCTCTTGATGACAGATGGTCGAATCAAGTACGTCCGTGAACAGGGAAAAAACTTTTACCATCCTGATGGAACACCCTCACAATCCCGCGGTACCGTTCATGATATCACACAACATGTCCTCCTCCAAGAACGTCTAAAGAATCAAAATATCGCATTAACCAAAACAGCCACTCAGCTCAATATTGCCAAAGAAGCCGCTGAAAATGCAAACAAAATAAAAAGTGACTTTCTAGCCAATATGTCCCATGAAATCCGTACCCCGCTTAATGGAGTTATCGGATTAACCGACTTAGTTCTAGAAACTGATTTGCAGCCGATGCAACGAGACTATCTCACCAAAGCACAAACCGCTTCCAAAGCACTGCTTGGTATTCTCAACAGTATTTTGGATTACTCCAAAATCGAAGCACACATGTTAGCCCTCGAATCAACCTCATTGAGCCTTAGTGATGTTTTGGATAATGTCCGTGCCTTGTTCACCTATAAAGCGCAAAAAAAGCAACTCTCTTTTGAAATACACATCGACAATAACGTTCCAAAAGAGATTATAGGAGATTCATTACGCCTACAGCAGATTTTGAACAACCTGGTTGGAAATGCTCTGAAGTTTACCGAATCGGGATACGTTCGTGTTTCGATAAGCGCAATACCACAAGGAGATCGTCATACAGTAACCTTCAGTATATCTGACAGCGGAATCGGAATATCTGATGATCAACAAAAAAAGCTCTTTGCCCCCTTTACACAAGCAGATAGCTCCTTTACCCGAAGATTTGGGGGGACTGGGCTGGGCCTCATGATCAGTAAAGAGCTCGTCGAACTCATGGGAGGAACAATCACTCTCGTAAGTAAACCAAATCAGGGAAGTACTTTTAGCTTTAACCTCGTAGTTGACTCCTCTACTAAAAGCACCCATACGACAGCAGTGAATGATCAGGCCAATACCCTCTCAAGTGAAAAAACTATTCACCTCTTGCTAGTCGAAGACAACGACCTCAACCAGCTCGTAGCCTCTGAACGACTCAAACAAATGGGAATTACCTGCAGCATTGCTAATAATGGCCAAGAAGCAGTCGAAATGGTTCAAAAAGAGGTATTTGATGCAGTATTGATGGATCTACAGATGCCTGTAATGGATGGATTTGAAGCAACACGAGAAATCCGTAAACTGGAAGGCTTTGCAAGTCTCCCGATCATCGCCCTAAGTGCCGCTGTACTACAAGATGATCTTAAAATGGCAACGGATGCCGGTATGAACGATCACATTGCGAAACCCATCGATAAAATCGTATTGCAAAATATCCTCTCTAAATGGCTGAGCGTTTAAAAATAGGGTTAAAGCTCACGTCAGCTATAATCACAGACATGAATACAGAGCCTTTTACCTTTCATATCGATCCCACCCCTACGCTCCCAACACGTAAATGCCGTTTACTGGCACGCATGTTAGGATGGGGTCTAAGCTATGGAACCTATGTAATTGCGTTGTTCGTATGGTGGGTGAGCGATTGGTTCATTGCTATTGGGATATTATTGTTAGGCTATATCCTCTTTGGGATACTGCGTTCAAAGCTACGCAATGACTCTATCCCCGTTTCCCAACGCGAGTATGAATACACCGATTATGCCATTGCGACATGGTATCTCTCACGCACCACCTGTTTTACCATCCCAGAACCTACGGAATAACCCATGGCATTAGTCGATCTACTCAACGTCAGTAAACACTACGAAGCGCAGAAAATTTTAGAAAACATCAACTTTCACATCGATGAGGGTGAGCGTGTCGTTATCGTCGGAAAAAACGGCAGTGGAAAATCGACGCTGATGAAGTTGGTCAACAACTCTCTGGATGCCGATGGCGGTGAGCGTATCACCCGTCAGGGCATCGAGATCAAAATGCTCTCACAAGTGCCGAAATTTGATCCATCCCACACCGTCCGCCAAGCCGTTGAAGCGGGGCTGGGCGAGCTGCGTACCTCCAAGATCCGTTTTGATGAGATTTCCGTCCTATTAGCTACCCAATACGACAATACCGCTCTCTTAGATGAGCAAGCCCGTATAACGAGCTATCTCGATCATCACAATGCATGGAATCTCGACGATAAAATTGAACGCATTATGCACCACTTTATGCTCACCGAATACGAATCTAAAAACGTCGATCTTCTAAGCGGTGGCGAACAGCGTCGTGTCGCACTGGCTTCCCTACTCTTACTCAAGCCCGATATACTCCTGCTCGACGAACCTACTAATCATCTCGACGTCTACATGGTCGAGTTTCTCGAGGAACTGATTCTCAAAGAGCGTTTTACCCTGCTGTTTATCTCCCATGACCGTTATTTTATCGATCAAATCGCGACTAAAACCATCGAGGTCGAAGACTGCGCCCTGCGAGAATTCACAGGTGGGTATACCAACTATTTGGAGCAAAAACAAGAGCTGCTGCGAACCATGGCGCAACAGCATGACAATATGCTCAAACTTCTTAAAACCGAAAACGAGTGGCTGCGACGCGGTGTAAAAGCACGACTCAAACGTAATGAAGGACGTAAACAGCGCGTATTGGCACTGCGTGAAGATGCCAAGAATAACCCCAGTAAAATCCATAAGATGCGTTTAGAGCTGGAACGTGAAGCCAAACACTTCAACCGATCCGACAGTATCAATCGCCAAAAGATGCTGTTTGAAGTAGAAAAACTGGGGCTGACGCTTGGGGATAAAGTACTGATCAAAGATTTCTCCACCCGTATTTTGCAAAAAGACGTCATCGCAGTAGTGGGACCAAATGGAAGTGGAAAATCAACCCTCCTCAAAGCCCTGTTAGGACGTCTAAAACCGACATCGGGCATCATCAAGATGGGTGAGATCACCATCGGTTATTTTGATCAGCACCGTGAGATGCTGGACGATTCTCTCAACCTCATCGAGACATTCTGTCCCAACGGCGGCGACCGTGTCGATGCACAGGGTACAGATTACCATGTCTACGGCTATCTCAAAAACTTCCTATTCCCACGAGAATTTCTCGATAAAAAAGTTGGAACCCTCAGCGGCGGTGAAAAAAACCGCGTTGCTCTGGCACTACTGTTTACCAAAAAAGTGGACTGCCTCATCCTCGATGAGCCGACCAATGACCTCGATATCCCTACGATCAATATCCTCGAAGAAAAACTCCAAAACTTCCCGGGTGCCGTTATCCTAGTAAGCCATGACCGTTATTTTGTAGACAAAATCGCTAAAAAACTCTTTATTTTCAAAGGGGATGGAACCATCGAAGAGAGCTATAAACCTTACAGTGAATACCTCGAAGATGAAAAAGAGTTTCAAGAGATGGAGGCTATGGAAGCCGAGTTTTCTAAAGTAGCAACCCCAACGGTAGTGCAAACACAAAAGTCAAAAGTATTCAAACTCAGTTTTAACGAACAAAAAGCACTCGAGAAACTGCCCCTAGAAATCGATGCCCTCGAAAAACAAATCGATGAGATCAACACCTGTTTAGCGGATCCAAAATGTTATGAGAAAAAAGGGATTACGGTTCTTGCAGATGAATTGGAAAAGACCAAAGCACTTTACGAGGAAAAAGTGGAAGAACTACTGACCATACAGGAAAAAGAAGAAGCCATCGAAGCGCTTAAAAACGCTTAGACGATATAATCAACAACTTTTGATACAGTCGTTACCTCTTTGATCACACTCACTACTTCTTGGTGAGCACTGTGTGGTGCATACGCATCCAAACCTGCCTGATCATCAAACTTTGAGACCAATACCATATCAAACGAACGTTCGCTACGACTCACGTCTATGCCCACTTCCATAGATCTTAAACTCTCGATTTTACTTGGAAGTGTCTCTAACATCGTTTTGACACGGTCTAAATTTGCCTCTTTGTTTTCGTCTTTAAATCCAAACATAACAATGTGTACTAACATTTTTTCTCCTAATTTTTTAGATAACGTAACGCCAATAAAAGGTTGCGAATAGTACGATTAACACAATACCAACAATATTTAAAATAAACCCATAACGTGCCATCTCTTTTACATTCATAATCCCACTGCTCATCACAATGGCATTGGGTGGCGTCGCAATAGGCAGCATAAATGCATAACTCGATGCAATCGTTGCCACCATCATAAACAGTATCGGATCAAGATGATTTTGAATCGTAAAGGAATAAATAACCGGCAACATAACCGAAATAAGCGCGGTATTGGAGGTGATCTCTGTGGTAAAAGTGATCAATGCCGCTACTGCTAACAAGATTAGCCAAGGCGAAAGCGATCCTAACGATCCTAGACTATGTGCAGTCAAATCTGCCAATCCCGTATCTGAAAATGCTCGCGCAATTGCAAATCCTGCCCCGAATAAAAACATAATGCGAAAAGGGATCTTTGCTCTGTCCTCTTCCCAATCCAATAGATTCATCTTGGGTGCAAACAGTATCAAGCCAAAGCCCAGCATTACACCCTCCTCAGCCAACCCTAACCCATCCCAATAAGGTTGTATTGGAGCATTCAACAACAATACACTCATCAATCCAACCAATAAAATCAATACTTTCTTTTGCGGTACACTCAGAGGAGGGTATGATTCAGTTGCCTGTGAAGGCTCATTTTCCAATCCAAATCCTAAAATCCAACTCATGATAATCAACATCAGTAACGCCATAGGAGCTACAAGCATAATCCATTCGACAAAAGGGATTGCAGGCAGTGAATGCTCACTCAACAATCCCAGTAAAATCAGATTCGGAGCCGTTCCAATAGGGGTAATAACCCCACCAACACTCGCACCATAAGCAATTGCCAGTAAATAACGAACTTGTATTTTAGGGATGTCGGATAAAAAAAGTCCCATTGAAATCATTAAAAGCGTCGTGGTGGTGTTTGAAAGAACCGAGCTTAACAATGCCGATGTCAATGCAAGCGCAAATATAACCCCTTTGGCATTACTGGGAAACAGCTCTAAGAGATGATGGGCCATCCATCGATGCAGTCCGCTTTTCTCAACCGCAATGGCCAGCATAAAACCACCTAAAAATAAGAAGACAATCGGATTCGCATATCCAAAAGCAGTTGTTTTAGTATCGATTATCCCAAATCCCGGAAACATGATAATAGGGAGTAACGAAACAGCACCCATGGGTAGCGCTTCATTCGTCCACAAAGCAACCAACAGTGTAATCGATCCCACTAGCAAGGCCTGCGTCATAGTAAGCCATACCCATGCCATACTAAATGCACCTACGGCTATGATACATGCGATCAGAAAACGACTCATTTGACTGCTCATGTCCATCATTAACGCTCTAACAGATCTTTTAGACTTTGTTGCGGTGATTTACCCTCTAAAATGGCATATACTTCTGAGGCAATCGGTAGATAGATCGACTTTTGCGTGGCAATCTCATGCAGTGCGTACGCTGTCCCGATCCCCTCGCTCACTTCACCTATCTCATCACAAACGGCCTCTTTTGCTTTACCACTTGCTAATCCAAGACCAACGCGGTAATTACGCGACATCGATGAACTCGCTGTCAAAAACAGATCTCCCGCACCGCTTAGACCCAAAAAGGTCTCATTTTTTGCTCCGTATACTGTACCAAAACGCTGCATCTCAACCAATCCTCTAGAGATGAGTGATGCCGCCGCATTTTTACCAAGACCAAGCCCCTCGCAAATACCTGCGGCAATTGCAATGACATTTTTATACGCACCTGTAATCTCAGCACCGATAACATCATCACTGATATACGTACGAATAAACTTTGGAAACAATGACGCCAATACCTCTGCCGTCTCTTGGCTCTGTGAGTTGACTACTAATGCCGTAGGAAGTGATTGAAGCACTTCGGATGCGAACGAAGGACCCGACAAAAATGCCAGATTTTCTGAGGGAACATACTGCGTATAGATCTCATTGAGAAACTTTCCACTGGAAGCTTCGATCCCTTTGGCCGCAACCAAGATCTTTTGCCCCGAAAAGACAAAATGCTCTTTGAGCCATCCAGAAACCTGTTGAGCCGGTACCGTGATGATGAGATATTCACAGGCCAAAACTTCATCAAGAGGACGAAAGTTTTTCCAATCTCTGTGAGTGCGTGAGGTGATGATCACCTCATTTTTTTCACTCAGTGCAAATGCCAGAGCCTCACCCCATTTTCCTGCACCGATGACTCCTACTTCAGACATGTCGTCTCCTTACTGCATCTATTAATGTATTCAGTTTATCTTGATAACCGATCACCACCAAAACATCTCCCGCATCAATGTGATGATTGTGCCCTTTGGATGCAAAACTAAAGGTGGTTCCCATCTCATGATCTACGATCGCCAACAAAATGACATCGTATTGGCTTTTAAAATGGATCTCATGCAGACGTTTTCCTACAAATGAAGAATGACGTGTCACTTCTATCTCAACGACATTAAGTGAACTGTCTTCAAACAATACATCATGCAGTACTTTGGTCACCACAGGCTTTTCTAGCATGTCTGAGATAACATTGGCGGCGAGCTGTAAACTTGGCAATACTTTGTTGGCTCCCGCGCTTTTCATCTTGATGGCACTTTCATTATCCTGAGCCAATGCTACAATATTGAGCTTGTCAAAAGTAGCCCGCAATGAAATCGTCAAAAACACATTTTCGGCATCATTGGGCAATGCACAAAAGACAATCAGATTTTTAACATCAAACTTCTGCTCAATTCCATGCCAATCCTCACTTAGATCAAACATCTCGACTAAAAAACCTGCTTGTATCGCTGCTTTTTTTTCTTCTTCACTTATGACGAAAAGGGCGAAGTCTTGATAAATATTACGCACTTGATAGGCAATTTGGCGTGAATACTCATTAAACCCAAAAACAGCGGCACTACGGTACATCATTTCATCGTCTTTCGATGTAAAAGATTGCGAAACTCTTCGACCAGTGAACGATTGGCCACAATAATAGCGATATCCCCCGATTGAATCTCAAAAGAAGGTTGTGGGTTAAAGGCAAATGTCTCAGACGCTCTTTGATAGATCCCCAACATACTGAGACGCTGATGGAACAAGGGATGAAGCAATAATTCAAAAAATCGCTTTGACATCGCACTATCAAGAACCATCTCTTCAATAACCGTTCCTCCCCGTTCAGAACGTAAGGCATGAATCACTTCAAATGCTACTGGCTGATTGCTGATCATCTTACTCATAAACCCAACCAGTTCATGAGGGTTTACCATCTCATGAATACCTGCCATAGAGAGTTTTTTACGATTCTCAGGCTTATGTAAAATCGAGTGCAATGGGACTTTTTTATCCAGTTCACGAATCGTCAATGCCGTATAGATATTTGCCACATCGCTGTCTTGAAGCAATATGACTGCTATAACTTGACGCTCAAAATGGATACGGATAGTGCTGTACGTATGCAGTGAAGCAGAATCAAAATTCAGAACATACATTCCATCGTCCTGAGCCTCTTTGGCTTTTTTCCCATCAGCCTCCAAAACAACAATTTGTTTGGATTCTTTTCGAAGTCGATGAACCACTTCGTTTGTTAATGCTCCATAACCGCAAACCAGATAAAAACGGCCCAGCTTACTCACGTCATCAATCATCTTTTCTTCTTTGATCTCATCGAGCTTTTCCGTAAATGCACTGACAATAATCGATGTTGCAAACGATATAACTGCAATACCCGAAATAATGATGATCATCGCCACTGTTCGCCCCTCAGGAGTCACTGGAACCATATCTCCATACCCAACGGTGAATATCGTAACGACCGACCAATACAGCGCTTCAAAAAGGGTATTGATAGGAGAATCAGGATTATTAGCCTCCATGACGTAGATTAGCACCGAGGAGACCATGATCATGATCAGCGCAAACAAAGCAAGCGTCAACAACTCAAATTTTTTAGACGCAAGAATTGAAATAAGCCGGCGCAAACTATTGGCATACCGAAACAGCTTCAAAACACGAAAGAGAATAAAAATACGCAACATACGCAATTCATGAAAGAATGGCATGATAGCCAGCAGATCAATAACAGCGGGAGGTGAAACAACAAACTCTAATTTTTGTTTAAAAATCGTTTTAAACGCCTGTGACGGAGAAAATGGACGATGCAAGAAAAGGTCATTCTCATATTGATCAATCACCACTTGGGAGTTATCGCTATGTACCCATAAACGCATCAGATACTCAACCAAAAAGATAAGTGAAATGATGTAATTATTAAAAAAAAGCCATTCAACGGACATCTCATGTTTAACTTGACGAATCAAAATATAAACACTGAGAAAAATCAATGCGATCATCCCATAATCAAAGTATTTTTTATAGGATGAGTGAGCGTTTTCTAAAAGATTATAGGCAAAATTTTTAGCATGTCGGTAAAGAGGATACGAATGGAGGAAAAAGGCAAACGCAACAATCCACCGACCCACCATGGTAATCCTTATTGTGCCAGTTTGGCTTGAAGTATCTCGTTGAGGGTATTAGGATTTGCAGAACCTTTGGATGCCTTCATCGCTTGACCCACAAAAAAGCCAAACAATTTCTCTTTGCCGGATTTATACTCAGCAACCTTTTCAGGATTCGCATTTAAAATCTCATCGATAAGCGTTTCAAGCGCACCCGTATCACTCACTTGTTTTAGACCAAGCTTTTCGATGATCTCATCAACATTGCCGCCCTCATGGGCCAATAAGTAATCCAAGATTTCTTTGGCCGCTTTACCGCTTATAATATTTTCTTCGATGCGCTTGACCAATGTTCCAAGCGTCACAGCATCCACAACGCTGTCAACAGCATTCATCCCGCCGCTTAGACGTCCTTGTAACTCAACCGTGAGCCACGAGATTGCATTACGTGCTGTAATACCGCATGCCAACATCGCTTCAAAATAATGAGCACTTTCCAATGTTGCCGTAACCACCGCCGCATCGTATGGACGTACCCCAAACTCGCTCACAAAGCGCTCTTTTTTCGCATCCGGAAGTTCTGGGATATTACGCATCGTCATATACATGCTATCATCTACCACGACTTTGAGCAAATCAGGTTCAGGGAAATAACGGTAATCCGCCGCTCCTTCTTTACCGCGCATAGAACGTGTTTCTTGCTTGGTCTGATCAAAAAGACGGGTTTCTTGAACGATCTCCTGATCATACAATCCGTCCTCCCATGCCTCACGCTGACGTGCAACTTCGAGTTCAATCGCTTTTTGGATGAAACGGAAGCTGTTGATGTTTTTGATCTCTACGCGAGTATAAAGCTTCTCATCACCCTTTGGACGAATCGAGACATTGACGTCTACACGAAACGATCCTTCTTGCATATTCGCATCACTGATATCCAAATAGCGAACAATCGAGTGCAATTTTTTGAGATACAAAATCGCTTCTTCTGCCGAACGCATATCGGGCTCTGAAACGATCTCTACGAGTGGTGTTCCCGCACGGTTCAAATCGACTTTGGAAATAGGTCCCTCATGGATATTTTTTCCTGCATCGGATTCGATATGCGCACGATTGATACGGATCGTTTTTTGACTGCCATCTTCAAAATCAACGGTCAGTTTACCATGTTCAACGATAGGGGTATAAAGCTGTGTGATTTGATACGCTGTCGGACTGTCAGGGTAAAAATAGCTCTTACGGTCAAAAAAACTAGTACGGTTGATCGTAGCGTCCACCGCCGTACCGAACATTCCCGCTTTTCGCAGTGCTTCTTTATTCAATACAGGCAATGCCCCAGGAAGCGCCAAACACGTAGGACAGGTGTTGGTATTTTGCTCATGGTTAAAGCTCGTAGGACATGAACAAAAAAGTTTAGATTCGGTGTTAAGCTGGACGTGTACTTCTAGTCCGATGACTGTTTCAAACATACTAATAGTTCCTCGTTATACAAAATATCTTATTGAAGCAAATCCATAGGCACCGGCTGCTTCAACTTGGGTTATGTGCTCTTGGGAAAGTATTCCCCCCAATGCAAAAATAGGTATACTTATTTTATCCACTATTTGTTTTAAATCCTCTAAACCCTTAGGTTCTCCCTTATCCGGAGAAGGAAAAATAGGGCTGTAGGTTATCGCATCCGCTCCAAGTTCTTGGGCCTTTAATGCTTCTTCATGACTGTGAGTACTTACAATGACATACAAACTTAAATCTTTTGCCTTAGCAATAAGATCAAATTCTGTTGAGGTTAAATGTACGCCATGTGCTCTAAGTTCGTGAGCAAGAATATAATCACTGTGGATAAGTATTTTTGAAATTTTATACGCGATACATGTCTGAACAAATATGGATGCTAACGATGCATAATGGGTAGTTTGTTTATCTCTAAACAAGACAAAATCGGGCAGAAAATGGGACAAAATAACATCAAAAGCAGATTCCAAAGAATTGGCATCACTGCCATAAAACGTTGGATCGGTAATTAAATACGATTTCACTCTTGAGGTTGAGACGCGTCCACAGTAAGTGCATCACTGATCTTGGTAAGCAATGCGGTCTGTTTCAACAACTCATTATGACGATCTCGAGATAATGAGAGATTTTCTAAAATGACAACTGCAAACAAAGCGATAAATAGGAAAAGAAAAGCGAATAATGACGCAGTAATAACGCCCAAGAAGATAAAAGATTGGAAGGTTACCCAAGTGCCTGCAATAGCAAATGCCCACGAAGCCCCTCCGAGGAAGCTTAGAAGTGAATCATGTGTGTTGCGGGTTTTCATGAGAAGCCGCTTAGTGATCGTCGCTAAGAAGCACTGCACCACCAAGGTAAACGTATGTAAGCATCATAAAGATAAACGCTTGCAAGAATGCCATAAATGTCAGAAGTGCAAAAGGTACGATTGGAAGGATCCAAGGTGCGAGCATCAACAATACCATCAAGAACATATCGTCCCCTTTGACGTTACCGAATAATCGGAAGCTCAATGAGATGATACGAGAGATATGAGATACGATCTCAATCGGGAACATCAACCACGCCAACCACCATACAGGACCCATAAAGTGCTTGAAATACGTGATCAATCCATTACGACGAATACCCTCGAAGTTGTAATACGTAAAAACAACCAATGCAAGAGCAAGAGTAAAGTCGAGGAAAGCACTTGGTGCTTCAAAACCAGGAATAACCCCGATAACGTTAGCAATACCAACAAAAAGACCGATAGTAGCAACGAGTGGAAGATAACGACGTGCTTCTGTCTTACCCATAACGTCTGTACCCATGGCCAAAACGCCGTTAAGATACGCTTCCAAAACATTTTGTGTCCCTGTTGGAACCAAACGAAGATTAGCCGTTGCCATACGTGCAAGGATGATCACGATCGCTGCTGTAAACAACATGTGTGTTAGAAAAATAAAAGCATGATGGTCGTTATAAAGACCAAAGAAAGTAAACAATTCGCCCATGAGTTAGCGTTCCTTTGCGGGTAATATTGGCGTGATTATAGTGACTTTGAGTTTAAATTCCTATAAACTCAAATGACAAAGTTCATTTTTAGCGTTTAAAATATCCCCTTGGATCGCCTCTTTAAGCAGTTCTAAGGTTTCAAACTTTTGATTTTTACGTATAAAACGGGTAAAACAGATGGTGGCACGGTGGGTATGTTCAATATCTCTATTTAGTATGTGACTCTCTATCGCATACGATCCATCCGTACTAATACGATGTCCTAGAAAAACCACAGATGGGGAAAAGTGCTCTTCATCATTGATACGGGTCAACGCCGCATAGACCCCTTCTTCAGGGAGTAAAAAACCTTTACAATCCAAATTTAGAGTAGGAACCAGCTCTTTTTTACCGATTCCCTGCCCTTTTATAACCATTCCACTAATGCAATAATTGTGTCCCAAGAATCGATTCGCCCCGCGTATGTCACCGATTTGCAGTTTCGCTCTGATTTTATGAGAGTGCACCGAGTCATTATCAATCGTCACTTGATCGACCACGCAGACTTCACCTGTAAAAAAGTTCTTTAAATCCTGATGCGAATAACGGCGATCTTTTCCAAAATGAAAATCATATCCGACCACTATTTTTTGTAAATGTTGAAACTGTACGAGCAGGTGTTCAACAAACTCAGCGCCTTCCAAATGACGAATATCATCCAAAGGATAATAAAAGATTGGATAGTGTGTATGTTTTTCTCGCTCGCATCCCGGTGTCAGATTGGCATATCCTGTTTCGATTACGACAATGGCTCCGTGCTCACCCAACTGATCAAACAGGGCTTTATGCCCTACATGCATTCCATCAAATCCGCCAATGGCAATGGCTTCAACCTTTGATAAAGCCATAACACGTTTCCTGATTACCTTCTTTGCCCGCGATGTGCGCAATCTCTTTGGCGATCAGCTTCCATCCCAAAAGTGAGCAGGTATCTTCAAATTTAATCATCGCCTTTCCGATAGCACTGTTATCTTTGACAACCCCGTTTTTATCCCGTTTTACATCGCGGCCCACTTGAAACTGCGGCTTGAACAAGATAATAATATTGCGAGAACTCAAGCGGTCAATCGATTCAAGCACCAATTCCAAAGGGATGAAAGCAACATCACACGTGACCATATCATAGGTTTTTTCAGGGGCAAAAGTACGTATATCGGTATTTTCAAAAACACTGACACGACTGTCACTGCGTAAACTGGGATGGAGCTGATCACTTCCGACATCAACACAGGTCACATGCGCAATGCCCTCTTCCAACAGCACTTGCGTAAATCCTCCCGTACTGGAGCCGATATCCAGAGCATTTAACCCCGTCAACTCCCACTGCGTAAACGGTAAAATTCCTTTGAGTTTGATAGCGGCACGACTGACATATTGCGCGTTATTCGCCATCGTGACGGTCATCGTCTCATCCGCTTCAAACGAGACTTTATCGATGATTTTTCCATCCACACTTACTGCGTGGTCTTTTATCAACTGTTGCGCTTTATTGCGACTTTCTACTAATCCCAACTCTACCAAATAACTGTCTAGTCTCATCTATATTCCTTATTAAACGCCAAAGGAATTCATCCCTTTGGCTACGCTAACCGCTGTGGCACTAAAGCTTGCCTCTATAAGGCAGAAATTTTCTCTCTAAATTCACTCTCAGTGAGCAATACAATACCTAATTCTACCGCTTTATCATATTTACTTCCCGCATCTTCGCCATAAATGACAAAATCACTCTTTTTTGACACAGAAGAAGCGACTTTTGCCCCTAGACCTTCGAGTATTGCTTTGATACTATCACGTGGGACACTCATCGCCCCTGTCACTACCACTGTTTTCTCTTTGAACGGATTATCAACCGCGATTCTTTTTACTGGTTCTACGGGTGAGAGTGCCATTCTTAGTGCATCAATTTTCGCACCATTGACACGAACAAACTCCAACACCGATTCCACCATCTCTACCCCGAATCCCTCAAGTGCCAAAATATCCTCACTCGAAGCTGTATCAAAAGAAGTTCCAAACGCATGACACAGTGTTTTAGAAGCTACTTCTCCGATATGTTCGATCCCCAACGCATTGATAAATCGCCAGCACTCACAGCCACGTGCGGCTTGAATCGCATCTAGGAGATTTTGGCTCTTCTTTTCTTTGAATCCTTCGAGACTCAACAACTGTTCGAGTGTCAAACTAAACAAATCGATGAGTTCCCGAATCAATCCGGCTTCATGCAGTGCCAGGACGATCTTATCCCCTAAGCCGTCGATGTTAAGACACGGCTTGGAAGCAAAATAAACGATCGAGTTGACCACACGTGCTTCACAATCGAGATTTTGGCATTTGATCAATGCCCCCTCATCGAGAAGCTCGCTGTTACACACAGGACAGTTCTTAGGTCTATATATCTCTATCTCGCTTCCATCACGATCTGCCGTGATTACTTTGACAATTTTTGGGATGACATCACCGCTGCGCAGGATGATAACTTTATCCCCGATACGCAGGTCTTTACGCTCGATCTCATCAAAATTGTGCAATGTCGAGCGTTCTACTGTTACCCCTTCGATATCAACAGGTTCGACAATGGCAACAGGAGTGACAACACCGCTGCGTCCCACTTGCAATATCACTTCTTTGAGTGTTGTGAGTTTTTCGATCGCCGGAAATTTGTACGCCGCTGCCCAGCGAGGATTCTTTACCGTGTATCCAAGCTCGTCTTGTACGGAGATCGAATCGACTTTGATAACCATCCCGTCCAGCAACATCGCAAAATCATCTCGTGCGATGCGCATCTGATGATAAAAACTCTCTATCTCATCGGCACTGACACAAATATGCGTCATATGAGGATTACGAAAACCTAGTGCATAGACCCATTCCATCCGCTCACTCAAATTCAAAATCTCTAATGCGTTTGCACCGATACCGTAGGGCATAAACACCAAACGTCGAGAGGCGGTAATACGGGTATCAAGCTGTCGCAGACTCCCAGCCGCCGCATTACGCGGATTGGCAAACAGGTTTTCACCACTTTTGAGCCGTTCTTCGTTGATCTTCTCAAAATCTTCTTTAAAGATGACCACTTCACCACGTATCTCGATACGTTCTTGGTAGTCAATGGTCAGAGGAATACTCTGTATCGTCTTGGCATTTTGGGTGACATCTTCCCCCAGTGTCCCATCCCCACGAGTGATCGCCTGAACCAACCTGCCCCCATCATAGATGAGATTCAAACTCGCTCCGTCAAACTTCGGCTCACTGTAAAACTTCACATCTCCATAGACTTTGCTAATGCGTTCAACCCATTTATCGAGTTCTTCTTTGTTAAAAAGGTCTTCCAAACTCCACATACGACTCAAGTGATGCGCTTTGTCAAACTTATCCTGAGGCTGATCGCCTACACGCTGGGTCGGTGAATCCGTAATAATCTCATCACGATGTGCTAATTCATACCCTACGACGATATGATAGAGACGATCATACTCCTCATCGGTTGTGATGGGGTCATCAAGGACATAGTAGTGATAGGAATATTTTTTTAGTTGCTCAACGGCGGTTTGATATTCGGTATGGGTCATAGGTTATACTCGTCTTTGTAATCTTCGTATTTTGTCAATGCAAATACTTTTATCTCATCATCCATGATCTTATAAATCACAGTCCAGCCTTTAAAAATCATATCACGAATATTATCGTCATTGTAGTGGATAAAGCGACGACAACGATAGGGAAAATCGCTCAGGCTTTGGCATTCACGCAAAATATCTCGTCGAAACGTATGAGCTGCACTCTTTTTGTCCTCGGCAATCTTCTCTATAACAAAACGCAGTTTGGCAATAAAAGAGGACTGAAGCTTAACGTTCATGTGATTCTATCACCCGTTGCAAATACGCATCTACCTCTTCAATCGTAAAGCTCCGCGACTTCTCGCTACTTTCCAATGCTTTTTGGAGGTACTCTTTCTCGCTCAAAGTATTCCAATATCGGTAATCACTAAGCTGTTCGTATTCGAGTGCACTGAGTACTACTGCTTCGGGTTTATTGTTTCGCAATACACAAATCTTATCGACTTCGTGATTTGAGAGTTTTGAAAGTACCGCTCCGAAGTTTTTCGCTACGTCAGTTGAACTCATCATCTCATTTGATTTATAGGCTACCATCGTAATCTCCCGTATAATCTTACGGAATATTATACACAAGTATTATTGAATTATTACATCAATAAAATACTACCTCATTCATTTTCATCTAGAAACGTCTCTATATCCGCCTCGATCTTCGATGCGGCAGTCGTCGCTTTCTCAATATAATGCGTCTTAAAATGGCGCTCCAACATCGGGTCAGCATCGTAGTTGTTCAAAATCGAATAATCAAACCATTGTGCTATTGCAGCCACATTGATGACTTGACCGCTTGTTCCGATCACCACAAGCAGGTCACACTCCTCAACCGATTCTTGGAGCTTTTCATACATCGGTGCCGCTTCTCCGAACATCACGACATTGTGACGGATGCGGTCACTTTCACATCCAGGACACACGACTCCTATTTGAGACTCATATCCTATGCTAAAAACTCGCCCGCAATCCTCACAACGCAGTTGTGTCAATGTCCCATGCAGATGCAATACCTCATCACAACCGGCACGTTCAAACAGATCGTCAACATTTTGGGTTAATACATCGATTTGGTGAGAGTATTTAGCCTTGATTCGTGCCACCATCTCATGCGCAGCGTTTGGAGATTTTGACTCCAGGTCATGTCGTCGTGCATCGTAAAAATCGGCGACCAGTTTTGGATTACGCGCGTAGCCTTGAACTGAACACACATCCATGACATTGTATTCTTCCCACAGACCATCCGCATCACGAAAGGTACGAATACCGCTTTCGGCACTGATCCCTGCACCGCTTAGAATAAGAACTTTTTTCATTAATTCTCCTATATAAGGAATTATACTGCTACTAGATTAATTGGAGGAAATATATAATACGACAAAGGATCAGACCATGGCACTCGACAATTCATCGTATGACGCAATTCAGGATATCTATTTCAAAATCACGACCTATCTAGAACATACCAAACTAGGAGCGGAACATTCACCCGTTATCATTAAACATGAAGAGCTAGCAACTTTATTAGAGAACTTTGATGTTGAAGCACTCGAAGAGCAGACTAAAGATGTACACGCATTGCATGTCCAGCTTGATACGATCACCGAGGTTGCAAAGCAAATCATCGAAGACTTAACAAACACTTCGGACTCTGTTACGACCGCCACTAAAGTAGCCCATGGACTCGATTCTATCTTTGAAAAAATCGAATGTATCGTCTTATAGATGCTTGAACCCTATTACTTTGGTCTCTTAGCCCAATTCATTCTAGCTGCCTCCATTGTCCCTTATACAATCAGTATCTTTAGAGGTACCGTCAAGCCCAACCGTATTTCGTGGTTTATCTGGAGTGTGATCGGTTTTGCCTTTTGGCTGATCACCCCCGACACCGCCGATCAGGTCACCCGGATGCTCACCGTTATTTTTTGGATCAATCCGACGCTGATTTTCATATTGACCCTCTTTAAGGGTGAGTATTTCAAACCAGACATACTTGAAAAGTTCTCACTACTTGTGGGACTCTTCGCCATCGTGGTCTGGCTCATCTTTAGAGACAGTTCGGGAGTCTTACCCACGGTCATCGCCATAGCCGCAGATTTTTGCGCCCTCTTGCCGACACTGCGTTTTGTTATAAGAGCTCCCGAAGAAGAAGCACCTCTGGCATGGATATTTTTCTTTCTGGGATCATTCATCGCTGTTTTCGGGATCGAACACTATACACTGGAGAGTCTGTTACTGCCCGTCTACATGACCATCGGGACCTCTTTTGTCGTCTTTCCGCTGATACGCTATCGTATCAGGATGAGAATTCCAATCAGACATTGGATCGTCTGATCATAAGGATTTCCCTAATCTTGCACAAAAAGATTAGATTCTTTTGCTATCTCTTGTTTGACCTTCCCTATATATAATTCCTCTAATTACACAAAGAATACACATCAAGGACGATATATGAACGCCATGAATGACACTTCAGCACCTGTAAAAACACTGGATGATCTAGCACGCTTGGCAGATTATTCGCTTCTAAATACCCTCACCCCGGACCCTGAGGCAAGAGCAAACGGAGTCGATCACTCTCCACGACAGGTCTTCTCAGGCCACTATGTCCCCGTGAATCCTACCCCCATCAAAGAGCCGCAGTATATAGCGCACAGTCAGACATTTTTTAAAGAACTGGGATTTGATGACTCACTAGCTACAGATGAGGATTTCATGCGAATGTTCTCCGGCGATACATCCAATGTACCTCAACCGCTTCGAACGGCAGGTTGGGCGACAGGATATGCTCTCTCCATCTATGGGACCGAATACTATAATCAGTGCCCCTTCCAAACAGGGAACGGCTATGGTGACGGTCGTGCTGTTTCCATCCTTGAGGCCAATATCAACGGTAAACGGTGGGAAATGCAGCTCAAAGGGGGCGGTAGAACGCCTTACTGCCGCGGAGCCGATGGGCGTGCAGTATTGCGTTCAAGTATACGAGAGTTTTTAGCACAAGAGCATATGCATGCATTGGATATACCTACTTCACGTTCATTGACTCTGTACACCTCTAAAACAGAAAAGGTCAAACGTCCGTGGTTTAACCAAGGATCGTATTCCAGAGACCCCGAAGTGATGATCGAAGAGGACGTCGCGATCACCACACGGGTAGCTCCTTCGTTTCTACGAGTGGGTCAGCTCGAACTTTTTGGCCGTCGTGCGCGTAAAAATGAGCACTCAAAAGCTCACAAAGAGCTCGAGCAGATCGTATTACATTTGATTGAGCGTGAATACAGCGACGCCATCGATGCGCAGTTACCTCTTGAGGAAAAGGTACTCATGCTGGCAACCCAGTTTCGCAGCCGCCTCACCTCTCTGGTGGCAAACTGGATTCGTGTAGGCTACTGCCAAGGAAACTTCAACGGCGACAACACGGCCGCAGGAGGGTTTACCCTCGATTACGGTCCATTTGGATTTATCGATATGTTTGATCCAAAATATCAGCCATGGACAGGTGGGGGAGTCCACTTCTCATTTTTCAATCAGCCTCAGGCAGCCCAACGTAACTTTCACATGTTTTGCTCGGCACTCAAACCGCTTATAGAGTCAAATCCGGAGGTTCTAAGCCGCCTGGATGAGATCGACCATGGTTTTTCCAAGATCATGCTGGAGCAAATGGAAACAATGTTGGCTTCAAAACTGGGTCTCTCCACCTATGATGCCGCACTGGTCCAAGAACTCTTTAGTCTCATGGTCCAGACTCACGTTGATTATACGATCTTCTTTCGTGAGCTCTCATCGGTACCTGAGGAGATCAGTCCACTGCTGAGAAGCTTTTACGATGAGACGTTTCTTGATAAAAAACTACTAGAGAGCTGGTCAGCATGGCTGGAAAAATGGAAATCACTCATCAATGCCACTACCACAGAGTCTCGCGAGAAGCTCTCGCAGCAGATGAAACGTATTAACCCAAAATACACGTTGCGAGAATGGTTTTTAGTACCCGCTTATCAACAAGCCACTACCGGAGACTATACGCTTATCAGAGAGTTGCAAGAGGTTATGACAAACCCATACGATGAGCAATCTGCTGAGATAGAAGAGAAATATTATCGGGAAAAACCTTCCCACTTCTTTGACATCGCAGGCATATCTCATGTCAGCTGTTCGTCGTAATCAACCCTCTAGGGCTCAGTATCACCTGAGCTTAAAACTCCATTGGAGCTTCTTTTGATCTTTGGATGTAGAGCAAGACATTCGTAAAAGCATATTGATCCATCACTTCGATCCCCTCTTCTTCGTATTCCAACAAATAGTCCAATCCATCCAACTCGATGTTTTTGACTTTTTTTAGATAAACAACGTGGAGCAATAGATCGGCTAGATCGCTAACAGGGATAAATTTCCTAAAATCTTTTTTGAACTCTCTTATGTATTTACTGCCTATTGTTTCATTGGACATCAGAAGTATCCACAAAATGATCTTGTCTATCTTTTCAGGTGCATTCACTTTTTTTAAAAAACTGTCATAGAGCTCTTTGTTTTGAGCCATTTCTTCGAGCTGTTCATTGGCTTGTGCTATTAAAAAGTTGATTCTAACATCGCTTAATTTGTCATTTTTAAAATTCTCTAACAGTGACTCTGAAATTTGAAATGTGTGCATTATTTCTCTTTTTGTTTAAATTATCTAATTAATGACTTTGGGGATCACTTGACCCTACTCTTCATTTTTTTTCTTTTAATCGTTTCAATGCCGTTTTATACACCGCCATATCGTCTCGTTCACCGATCGCCATGATATGGATCAAAATTTCCTCTTCGACCACTTCATAGACGATCCGAATCTTCTTTTTTTCGGCATACATCTTTCGATACCCAGAGAGATCAATTCCGCTTCTATTTCCTAACTTCTCTCCTAACTCAGGAGAAATAGAAATTTTCACAAGCTGTTTAGCAACGCGTTCACGAACTCCATTATCCAACTCTAGAAACTCTTTTTCGGCTTCTGGATGAAATTTGAGCGTGTATGCCATTAGAGGACAATGCCCGCTTTTGCCATTACATCATCAAATGGGATATAGGACTCTTTTGGAGTTTCTTTACGCTCACGGATCAGTTCTGCCAAACCGATATGTTCTGCCATATCTGCTAATTCTTTTATACGCTCGTATTCATCGATGCTCAGCATGACCGCTTCAGGGCGGTTATTTTTCATCACGGCAATCTTTTCGACACTGTGATGGGAAATTTTATCCAATGTTTGACGCAGTGTTTTGAGCAGATCAGTAACCGATACCATCTCTTCACGACTGTATGCAATCATAATTAATCCTTTATACTATTCTTTAAAGAATTATACAATGTTTTTAGGAAATCTTTTATAATCCGCTTTTAATTGCTTCTTTGATTATCGGGGCAACTGTTTCTGGCTTAATGCCGCGTTCTTGACAATATGGTGTTTGCAACTAGATAGAAAGTTGTTTTTGCCCTTTGCTGGCATTACATCCACAACAGCATAGCGCAATATTTTCTTTCGTAATAATTTTTGCGTCATTAATAATATGTTCCCAGCTGGCAGCTGTTTTTTTAGAAACTTTTACAGATGTAAATTCAACACCACAATAAACACATCGTTTATCACGTTCACGCACCTCTTTTTCAAGCCATGATGGGATATTCCAATTATTCGCCACTATCTATCCTTAGTCCACTTTTTTATAGCCGTACGATCTTCGCCCCAAATCCCCCAAGATGCTGAGGGGCATCGGTGAAACTTAGTACGCTTGGATGGACTTTTAAGAACTCTTTGACCGCATAGGAAAGTTTCCCCGTCCCGATACCGTGATAGATGATCACCTCATCGAAACCTTGAAGCAGTGCATCCGAGAGAAACTTGTCCATGCGCTCGCATGCTTCTTCGCCTCTCAGACCATGCAGGTCAAGCTTGAGCCCGCTTTTTTGCTCGATGTTGGCAGTATGAGTCGTCTTTAGCTTTTTAGGAAGATTGCCTGAGGGTTTAAGATCGAAGAGCTTAACACGCAAACGCATTCCCTCAACCTCGATCATCGCATCTTTGCTTCCAATACTCACAATCGTTGCGCGTTGATTTCGATATTTCACCGTTTGCCCTACCGTAAAGACGATTGGCTCAGGCTCAGCAATTTTTAGAGGCTGATCTTTGGGGATCATTGCGGCTGCTTTGTTGAGCTGTCGATGGATGGCTGCCATGTCCATGCCCCGTGCTGCCTCTTTGGCCTCATTGGTCGCCGCATCATACAGTGCACGCAGACGGTTTTTCTCAGTATCGAGTTCACTGCGAAGCGTTTCGCGTGCCTCTTTGAGCGCGAGTTCTTGACTCTTGAGTAAGTCCAATCGCTCATCGACCTCTTTGTTCTTGAGTTTAAGAGCACGTTCGAGTTCGCTTCCGCGTTCGATGAGGATATTGAGCTTCTCATGATTCTCACCATACAGCACTTTGGCACGGCTGATAATGTTTTGATTGATACCGTAGCGTGAAGCCGTCTCGAATGCATAACTCTTTCCGATCACGCCGTTTAGAAACTCATAGGTCGGAACGCGGTGTTCTTCATCATAGATGGCCGCTAACAGCTCCACATCATCACGATCCGCCATCAATGCCGCAAGACGTTTATGGTGGGTGGTTACGATGATCTTCTGACCCCGCTTTATCAGATCATCCAACACGACAGCAAACAAAGCCGCCGCTTCGTCACTGTCCGTACCCAACTCGATCTCGTCCACTCCTACAAGGGCATTTTTATGCTCAAACAGATGACTGAACTGCACCATCCGTCCTGCAAAGGTCGAGATATCGTTACTGACACTTTGCGGATCGTCGATAACCGCTTCGATACGTTTGAATCCGCCGATGTGGGATTTGTGTGCATTGAGTTTCATCGGGATGAGATATTTTGCCATCGCGCAGGCACTGAGGATCGATTTGAGCAACATCGTCTTACCACCGGCATTGACCCCGGTGATCATCAGCAGATTTCCTTTGAACTCTACGCTGACCGGTTTGGGTTTATGCAATGCAGGATGAGAGAACTCTTCGAGTATGATCTTGTTGTCACTTTGCGGTTTGAGGATCGCATACCCTTTAGACCTCGCAAACAAAACACGCGCCTGATAGTGATCAAACCGCTCAAACTCACGGTCGATAAAACCTATAAACGGTGTCAATGGCTGGAGTTTGGTTGAAAAGCGCTTGGCATATTCATAGAGCTTTGCTTCACGGTCTTGCATCACATGGCGCAGCTGTTCTTTGGAGCGTAGGATTGCATCAGGAGCTACGTAGAAAAACCCCCCCGCCGTACGACCGATGACCGCCCCTTTGAACACATGATTAAATCCACCACGCAACAGCAGACACTCTTCGTCATTGATATAGTGCACTTGGGTATCCACGAGGTAGGGAGCCAGTTTTTGGGTGTATACAAGCCGTTTCATCGACTCATTGATCTCGGTCTTGATCGCTTTGATCCGTTGAGCAATTTTAAACAGCTCTTCATCACGCGATTCGATAAATTTGCCCGTCTCATCAAAATAGTCGTCGATCTCATTGAACGGCTCAGGGATTTGGATTGTCTCCATCCACTCACCGATAAGACCTGCAAACTCTTTATTACGAAGGGTGCGAAAATAGCGGACTACTTTGATAAGCTCATACATATCTTCAAAACGCAAAACTCCCTGCTTTTTGAGATGGTTGATGATGGTCTCAAATGCGATGCTTTTGGAAGGTGCTTTAAATTCTAATAGATCAAGTGCCTGAATATAGCGAAAGTGGCGTTCCTGATCTCCTGGGATAGCAACGTTTTGAGGACGTGCAAAAAACTGCTCAAGCTCCCAGAGATGAGCTATGAGGTCGAGCTTGCCGAAAAGCTCGGAGAGATTGGCAGAGAGATGACTCATCGACACTCAGCAGCACTAAAGATCTGATTAGGATAACGGGTTCCCTGATTACCGATAAAACTTTGCGTTCCGACACTGTAACCAAACGTTTCACGATTCACATTCACTCCATTACAGCGCAGTGTTTCACCATTGGTGTATTTGAGCTGCATCTCATTGATGTGTTTGCTTTCCAAGTCTTTCATAATATTATAAAGAATCGCATTGGCAATAATCAGAGTCAATAGCAGAAGAGTGATCCATTTTTGACGAAAGCTCAATGAAGTAAAGAAGTGCATCCACATAAAAGCGATGACAACGATACCAAACCAGAGTAAGTATCCCATCGTTTACTTAATCCCCCGCAATTGATACGTCAAATCCCCTGCCCCAAAACCGACGATCAGATCTTTATCATACGTCTTGAGAACCTCATCGCCAACGATCACTTGGATGGTATCTCCCTCTCGCTCAAGTTTATCTGCGAGGATAAGGTTATAGCGTGAAAAATGACCTGCGAAATCGATATCCTGATGTTCTTCACTCGCTGCCCATACCGGGAGAATCACGAGTTCATCCACACCTTCAAAACACTCTATAAACGCTTGCAAATTATCCATCGTACGAGAATACTTGTGCGGCTGCCATATAGCCGTAACACGTTCAAAGCCTTTGAGCTGTGCATAGGTTAGGAGTGATTGCATTGTTGCTTTGATCTCGGTTGGGTGATGCGCGTAATCATCGATTATGACACAGTCTAATCCTTTGAAAACAACATCAAAACGTTTTTTGATTCCGCGGAAATTGAGCAGATGAACACGGATCGATGCGATACTCATCGTCTGTGCCGCCGCCATGATGGCCAGTGACGCATCCATCGCGATGTGTTCCCCAAAGCCCCATACTTCAAACTCACCAAAACCTTTGAGATGAAAACGGGTATACGGCTCATCATCGATGAGTGTATAGGTGATGTTGGTGATATCCGTACTTGGATAGAGTCGAAGCGCATCGCACGTCAATGTTGCCATAAACGGATCTTCCGCATTGATAACGCGTACGCTTCCCATCTCGATAAAACGGCGATAGGCATTGTGAAAATCGTCCATATTATAGTTATAGTACTCCATATGCTCAGGTTCTGCGTTGGTAACGATGGAACAATATGGATTGGAATTGAGAAAACTGCCATCAGACTCGTCTGCTTCAAACAGCAAAACATCCGTACTACCATCATAGCGGACATTGGAACCAAACCCTTTGGATTCCGCTCCGATGATCGCACTACCGTCCATGATAGCTGCCAAAATAGCCGTCGTCGTACTCTTACCGTGAGCACCGCACACTGCATACACTTTTTTCTCATTCAAAATACGCAACAATGCGTCACGACGGTGCAATACTTCAATCCCGCGGCGCTGTGCTTCGACCACTTCCGAGTTTGTAGGCTTGATGATCGCTGAGTGGATAACCAGCTCACATCCATCAGGAATATTGTTGGTATCATGTCCGATCATCACACTGATGTCACGATCACGCAAACGTTCTGTAATATGGGTCTCTTTCATATCCGATCCGCTAACATCATGGCCGCCAAAACGCATGTATTTTGCCAATCCGGAGATTCCGATTCCGCCAATACCGATAAAATGTACTTTCATTCTGTCTCCCCCGTTGTTTCAATGCATTTTTTGAACTCACTGATGTAAAACTTTCCACCCTCTTGCGTCGCCTTCATGTCCACATACTCATCGATAAAATCATCGAACGGGATTTTCGCGTCACACGCTGCACGGTGTAACTTCATCGCTTCATTAAACGGCTCATCTTTGCTTAATCCGCCGATAACTTCAAACAAAGCACTCGCATCGCTAGCCGACCCTGCACTGTAATGCTCAATAGCATACTCGTACAAAGCACGAAGTGTTGCGAAGTCCTGGACTTCATTCATGTCCAGACGCTCTAAGTTCTCTAGCGCATTGGTCATACGCTCCAGTGCAAGATCCAGGATATTGGCATAATACGCCATCAATGTATCATCATCAAACACTTCATGCGCCTGTGCTTCGAGAACATACAGTGCCGCTATATCACCTGCTTCTTGTGCCTTATAAATCTTTTCCTTGAGTTCATCCATTGAGTGCCTCCTTGACTCGCATAAGCGCTTGTATTGTTTTGGTGGTTTCTTCGACTAATGCAATACGGATATAACCGATACCCGGATTTTCGCCTCTTTGATCCGCGCGGGCCAAAAACTCTCCCGGTAACACTTTTACGTTGTAATCACGATAAAGTCGTTGGGTAAATTCCAGAGCATTAGGGACTTGGAGCCACAGATAAAATGTCGCATCCGAGGTCTCAACTCCCAGTATCTCACGTGCCGCTTTAAAGTTCTGTGCATACACTTCACGTGCCACTTGGACATGTTTATCATCCGCCCACGCCATTGCCGCAGCTGCCTGAAGAGGTAATGGAGACGCACACCCCACATAAGTACGGTATTGTGCATATCCTTTTAAGATCGTCGCATCCCCAGCGATAAATCCACTGCGTAATCCCGGAGCCGAAGAACGTTTAGAAATCGAATTGATCACAAGTACATTTTTAAAACTGACATTCCCGACATGCACTGATGCTTCTAGCAGTGATGGGACTTTTTGAGCCGTATAAATCTCGCTGTAACACTCATCGTTAATAAGACAAAAATCATGCTTGAGCGCAAGTTTGACCCACTCTCCCAACTCATCAATCGACAATACCGAAGCCGTCGGATTATTAGGGAAATTCAAAATGACTAAATCACACTTTGCCAGCTCCTCTTCATTGATTAATGGCTTAAAAGCATTTTGCTGGGTCAAGTTCAGATGAATCACTTTCGCACGTGACGCAACCGCCGCCCCCTCATAGATCTGATAAAACGGATTGGTATACGCCATCACTGCATTAGGCTTATCAAACAGATAATACTGAGGAAAATTAAAGAGCACTTCACGTGTTCCAAAACTGCTGATAAGTTCATTGGCTTTTAGTTCGACACCAAAACGGCTTTTGACAAAGTTGCGCATAGACTCATTAAGAACTGCTTCTCCAGCAGTCTTTGGATAACGACGTAGATCTTCAGAGTGTTTTGCTAGGGATTTTTGGATAAAAGAAGGCGTTTCAAACTGCGGCTCACCGATAGTCAGTGCGACAGGAGAATACGCTGGATTGGGAGTGATCCCCTCAAGCAGAGAAGTTAGTTTTTCAAATGGATAAGGTTCAAAATGCAAAGGACGATCTTTAATATGAGATATTTAATCCTATATTATAGCGATTTTTTACTTATCCTCTTTCCCGCTGCTGATCGATTCCAATCGTTTCAAGTTATAGCCGTCAATAATCATATAACGCGGTTGTGCCATGTTATCAAGACCTGCTTTCATATGATGGTTGTCGATCGAAAAAGCCATATCGTATCCCGCCTCTTTTGCTTTGATTAACAGATCTTTATCGTAAATACCAAACGGCCATGCCAAATATTTGATACCGTGACCCATTTTTTTCTCCAAAGTCGCTTTAGATTTATACAATTGCGTATGCACTGATTTTGCGTATTCTTCAGGTGAAAGTGATTTTTTCTCTCGTTTAAAATTAGGATGCCAATACGTATGTGACTCTACATGAAACAGTTTTGTGGCTTCCAGCTCTCGTAACTGATCCCATGTCATCGCGTATTTGGCATTGGAAATAGCACTTGGATAGATGAACAAAGTGACAGGAACTTTGTATTTTTTGATAATAGGAGCCATATCGCTGTAAACACTTTTATGGCCATCATCCGCAGTGATAACGATTGATTTTGCGGGGATCGATTTAATCTCCCCTTTGATATAACGCGCCGCAGTGTCCAAGGTAATCACTGTATAACCGTTTTTAATAAGCCACTCCAGCTGAGAAGCGAAATCTTTGGTTTTGATTGTCATCGAGTCTTTGACTTCGGCACCGCAGCGGTGATAACACAAGACAGGGATACTTTGAACCGCATATGAGGGGATACATAAAAATACGGTTGTCAGTAAGATTAAGAGAAACTTGGATGATTTAAACGCCATAATAAATAACTCGATTCATTTGATTTATATAATCATGATTATATACAAAAGATTTGAGGATACAAATTGAAATAATAACTTGATTAAAAAAAATACAAAAGATCTTTAATAAAGCTCAAGGTGATAATACGTATACTATAATAAAATAATATAATACCATGAGGGGAAAATGAATTTATTTAGAAAGCTTATGCTCTTTTTATTGGTCCAAGCACTCATCATTGGTATCACTATAACATCCTTTATTTATTATGATATTTATCCTACCTATAATGCTTTAGAAAAAACAATCGCAGACAATACAATAACACCCGCAAGTCAAATATTGACGCAAGAAATTCAGATTAGTAAAATGTTAAAAGAGAGCCTGCGAAATTTTTTATTTACCTGTATAGGCCTAGGAGTATTTTTTGCTATAGGCGCTTTTTCATTTATGCATTTCATTATTTTGAAACCAATTTATAGACTTCGTAAACAAATGCACTGGATCATACGTAACAAAAAATTCAGACCTATTCATCAACAATCCAAAACAAGCGATGAGTTTGCAGATCTGACCAAACATTTTAATTCACTTATTCAACATGTCATCAAACAAAATAAATCCCTAGAAAGTCTTTCATTAACCGATCCACTCACCATGTTGCAGAATAGACGTTCTTTGGATCAGTTTATAACAACCTTGGGCGGATTGCTTAAACGAGAAGAAAAAAACATATCCATCATTATGATTGACATTGATCACTTTAAACTCTATAACGACACTTACGGCCACGTACAAGGTGATGATGTCATTAAAAAAGTCGCACAGTCAATCATACATAACGCAAGTCGATTGTCCGATTTTGTTGCACGATATGGAGGAGAAGAGTTTGTTGTCATCTTTCCAGATACTTCCATGGAAGGTGCGTATGCGATTGCACAAAGTATACGTCAGGACATAGAAAATTTTAAAATGCCCCATAAATCATCACCTACGTCTGAAAACATAACGGTCAGTATTGGTGTTTCAAGCGCATTAGTCGGTAATAAAGATCAAATATTAAAGGTTCTTGCAGATGCTGATGATGCACTTTATCATGCAAAATCCGATGGACGAAATAAAGTCGCTACTAATATAGAGAAGAATAATGCATCAAAAGCAGACCTCTAAAAAGACAACAGCAGGTAAACAATTCAAAAAACCTCTCAAATCTATCCTCAAAATAGCTTTTCAATACCCTTTTTTACACGTTTTAACCAAAAAAATAACATTCTAAAACCCCCTAAAACAGGACTTTGCTCTAAAATGATGCAAAATATTGAAAAAACTCTTGACAAAGAGTTGGAGTGAGTGTATACTTCCAGCATATTTTTTAAGGAGTCACACATGATGAAAATCGTTTCTGCTATGCTTTTAGCTGCTATGTTTATCGGATGCAGCAATGAGTCTGCAACTACTGAGGCAGCACCTGCTGCAACTGAGGAAGTAGCACCTGCTGCTGAAGCTATGCCTGCTGCTGAAGAAGCTGCTGCACCTGCTGCTGATGCTGCAATGCCTGCTGAAGAAGCTGCTGCGCCTGTAGAAGCTGCTAAGTAATTAGCTTTCCTAACTCGCTCTGCACTTCGGTGTAAAGCGAGTTTTTTTCCTCCTATTAACCTCTCCAATAAAAAACATCAACTTAAAAACTAAATTTATAGTGTACAATTTTCCTAAATTATTAGGAGCCACCATGAAAATCATCATTCCCTTACTTTGTACACTATTCTTACTTGGATGTAATGATACTGCACCTACACAAGAGTCCCCTTCTGCTCAAACCAGCGACGTAATAGCTGAGGATGCAGTAACAACACCTAAAGAAGAACCACAAGCTGTTATTCCAGAAGTTGCAGAAGAGCCTTCTCCCCAAGCCAAAGTAGATTCAGTACCAGCTGAGACTAAACCTGTAAATGAGGTCAAAACAGAAGCTAAAAAACCTGTTACGCCAAAAGTAGTAAAAGAAGCTAAAAAGCCAGCTCAAGAGCAAGCAAAACATGCAGGAGTAGATGCGAGCGCTTTGTATGGTACAAAATGTGCCTCATGTCATGGAGCGAAAGCAGAGAAGCCGGCACTTGGAAAATCACAGGTGATTGCAGGATGGTCTGCTTCAAAGGTTGAAGAAGCTTTACACGGGTATCAAGCAGGTACGTATGGAAAAGAGATGAAAGGCCTAATGGCAGGACAGGCTAAATCATTGAGTTCTGACGAGATCAAAGCCCTCGCAAAGCACATTTCAGCACTGTAGTTTATTCATTTGATTGAGGGAGCATGAACTTTTGAGTTATTAACTCTCCCTCTTCATTGAAAAACAAATACGACAACTGATCTTTTTTAACCGACAGTCCCGCCAAGTAGCGTAGTACCAAATTCGCTTGTAACGAGGCAATGTGCATGACAATAGGAGCCGCAATCCCTGCCGGTGTCTTTTGAGTGATCTTGAATACATCCGTAAATGAAGCTTTCTCAAAAAAACAGACCTGACCGTTAAACGCTTCTACTGAGCCATAGACCCACGGTTTGTGTATCTCTTTGGCATAGGTGTTGATAGCAGCACGGGTAGGAAGATTATCCGTTGCATCAATGATAAGATCGACCTCGATGCCTTTGAGAACAAACTCTTCGAAACTGCAAACATGCGCATGACTTTTAACATACGGGCAACGCTCTTCAATCAGCTGCGCTGTAATATCTGCTTTGAACTTATTCTCATCGCCCATCTTAAAGGCTATTTGACGATGAATATTATGCAGACTTACCGTATCAAAATCAATCATATGAATTTCGCCGATTCCCGTAGCCCCTAGTGCAAAGGCTAACGAAGAGCCCAATCCACCACTACCGATAATAGCAATACGCTTGCTTTGTAAAAGCAGTTGTGTCTCTTCACCCCATAGCTGGACTTGTCTGTGAAAATAATGCATCATGAGAGGATTCTCCTTTTTTTGAGTGCTTCTTTGAACTTCCACCCTCTTCGAGCTTCAGTAATCATTTTACGCTCTAGCTCCACAATCAAAAGCTCTTCTGTGTTGCCCAAGTCACTCTCAACATCTCCATCAGGAGTCACAAACATCGAATCGCCATAAAACTTCCATGCATGTGCCTCATCGTGGTATTCACCCACACGATTAGCACGAAGAATATAACAGTTATGCGTAAAAGCTCTGGTTTTAATGAGCTCACGCCATCGATTGTGAGAGTCAAACGTGGAGGCGCTTGGTAACAATACAGCATCAATTCCTTTAGTGCTGATTGCATCCCACATTGGATCAAAGTGTGTTTCAAATCCACTCATAACTGCAAATTTAAAGCCATCAATCGAAAACATCATGGGCGGCTTAACCGGTTCAATAGGGTTAACAAAAAATGCCTCTTCATTCCAATGAGGATAATTGATCAAAAATTGCTGTGGATAGTATGCGATACTGCGTGCACTGATCTTAGCGATCATTTTCGTACACTCTTTTTTCTTAACGGTTACAATAGGTGCTATAAACACCATATCATATTTAGCCGCAAGTACTTTTAAGGTTTCAATCTGATGAGCGCTTTGTTCGGCAATCATTGAAATTGGAGTAGTGATCAATTCTTTAAAAAATGGATTGAGGAGGTATTCTCCCAACAGCATCAGCTTAACCCCTTTTTGGTGGGCTGCTTTGGTGTAGTTTTCCAGCGTCTTACTGCCCATACCAATAGAAGGAAGCTGTAAAATAGCGCAACGCATTATTGATCCTGATTTTTGATAACTTGGATTTGAAGTTGTGCTTGTTCTAACATCTTTTCAGCAATTTTAAGCTCATTCATTCCGGCTTCGTATGCCTTCACGCTTTCATTCATTGGCAAGGCAGGATCCATGAGTTTTTCTAGGATTGCTTTGGCATTCGTGATTTTATCTTCAAAACTTTCTTCTTCTAACATAGTGCATCCCTTACATACTGATCAAATTTCTCAATTTCAACTAAAAAAGCATCATGTCCATAGTCACTTTGGATCTCAATGTAATCTACATTCTCTTTGCCACATGCTCTCATGGTTGTGGCAATATGTTCCATTTCGGAGGGTAAAAAGAGAATATCGTTCTCAAATCCGATCAAATACAGCTCACACACTATTTTATCCAAAGCTTCTTCGAGTGAATCAAACCCTCGGGAAAGATCATGGATATTAATGGCTTTGGTAATGTACAAATACGACAAGGGGTCAAACCACTTTGTAAAGTTATACCCATTGTACTCCAAATACGATTCAACTTGAAATTTTCCAAACAGCTCATACAATCCATCCGTTCGTTTGTACTGGCGTCCAAACTTTCGTTCCATCGATTGTGGCGACAAAAAGCTAATATGACCTGCCATACGTCCAATCGCCATTCCGCTTAGACCATTTTCCTGGATTACCTTAGGGTCATAATAGCCATGTTTAAACTCGGGGTCTTTTAAAATCGCTTCTTGCGCTACTTTATTAAAAGCAATCGCCCAAGCTTGCGTCGCATGCGTTGTAGCCATTGCAATAATTTTTTTCGCAAAATTAGGGAAAAGGATACCAAAAGCAAGCGCCTGCATTCCCCCCATCGATCCACCGATGATGGCATGCACTTCATGAATTCCGAGTCGATCAAACAAAATACGCTGTGCTTTTACCATGTCTAAAATAGTGACCACCGGGAATTTATATCGGTAAGGTTCATTGTACGGATAACGCAGTGACATAGGCCCTGTTGAACCAAAACAACTGCCGATGACGTTGGGGCAGATCACGAAAAAATGGTCGGTGTCGACCGCTTTTCCCGAACCTATCAGACCATCCCACCATCCCGGCCGGTTGTCACCCTCATACGTCCCTGCCGCATGATGCGATCCCGTCAGTGCATGACAGATAACAATGACATTATCTTTGGCCTCATTAAGCGTGCCATACGTTTCAAAAACGATGTCATACGGTTCTAAAATACGACCACTCTCTAAATACAGAGGGTTCGTAAAATGTTCCGTTTTCGTTTTCAGATTTAACATAAGGCTCTTTACGCGTCTAATGCTTGTTTAAGATCATTGATCAAATCAACACTGGATTCCAATCCGATACTAAGGCGAATAAGCCCTGGAAGTACACCACATGCGATTAACTCTTCACCGCTAAGCTGTTGGTGTGTCGTGGATGCTGGATGGGTAATAATCGATTTAGAATCTCCTATATTAACGACCAATGAAAAGAGGTTTGTAGCATCAACTATCTGTTTAGCTTCTTCCAAGCTCCCTACGACAAAACTCAATAATCCGCTGGACATACCGTCTTGAAAATAACGTTGCGCATTGGCATAATTACTGTTACTTTTTAGTCCTGGATAATTGACTTTTTGCACTTTTGGATGCGCTTCTAAAAACTCTGCAACCGCTTGTGCATTGCGGGAATGTTCACGCATACGTAATGACAAGGTTTCAATCCCTTGGATAAACAACCATGAGTTAAACGGAGAAACCACCGCACCCAAGTCACGCAAAAGAGACAAACGCGCACGAAGGGTATACAATGGAAGGGGTACATCAACATAGACTAATCCGTGATAACTCTCATCGCCTTCATTAAATTGTGGATAACGAGCGTTAGAACGGATAAAATCTACTAAATCATGGCGTTCAACCAAGATCCCGCCAATCGCTAGGCCCTGTCCTGTTGTGTATTTACTCGCACTGTGTACGACGATGTCAACACCATGTTCAAATGGTCGGCACAGTACAGGAGTTGCAACCGTATTATCAACGATGGTTAAAATACCGTGTTTTTTTGCAATAGCCGTAATCGCACTGATATCGGCAACATCAATACTCGGATTAGTCAAACTCTCAAAAAAGATCACTTTGGTTTTAGCGTCCACCAAACCTTCGATTTCACTAGGGTTTTGCACATCAAAATAACGTGCTTCGATTCCAAAACGTTTTAGTGTGTACGATGCTTGTGTCAACGATCCGCCGTACATCTGTCGAGCACAGATTATATTATCGCCAGCTTCTGCGGCATTGGCAATCGCGTAAAAAATAGCCGCCATACCGCTGGCAGTAGCAAGACCTGCAACGCCACCTTCCAAGGTAGCAAAACGCTTTTCAAAAACATCCGTTGTCGGATTGTTCAAACGTGTGTAAATATTACCAAGCTCTTTGAGTGCAAACAGATTGGCAGCATGTTCTACATCTCGAAATTCATAAGCAGTTGTTTGGTAGATGGGTACTGCCATCGTTCTTTGTCCATCTTTTTCATAACCCGCGTGAAGTGCTTCTGTTTGCAATTGCATGTTTACCCTTTTTTATTAAACGTGGTAGTTCGGTGCTTCTTGTGTGATGATAACATCGTGTACGTGTGATTCTTTTAGCCCTGCGCTGGTGATTTCAACAAACTCAGCTTTATCCCAAAAGGTTGCGATATCTTTTGAACCGCAATATCCCATGGATGCGCGTAATCCACCCAACATCTGATGTACTACCGATGCGATAGTACCACGATAAGGAACACGTCCCTCGATTCCCTCAGGTACCAGTTTGTCCGCAGCAGTCCCTTCTTGGAAATAACGATCCGTTGATCCCTTGGTCATAGCTCCGATTGAGCCCATTCCACGATACGATTTATACTGACGTCCTTGGAACATGATCGTTTCACCCGGTGATTCTTCCGTCCCTGCTAATAATGAGCCCGCCATAATACAACTAGCACCCACAGCAAGCGCTTTTGCCAAATCACCCGAATAACGAATTCCTCCATCAGCGATGATAGGAATACCCGCTGCACGACCAACAGCCGCACATTCATCAATCGCAGAGATTTGTGGGACACCCACACCCGCTACAATACGAGTTGTACAAATAGAACCCGGTCCAATACCTACTTTTACCCCATCTGCACCTGCATCGATCAATGCCTGAACCGCTTCACCCGTTGCGACATTACCCGCAATGACATCAACGGAAAGTTCTGCTTTGATCGCTTTAACCGTATCCATGATCCCCTTAGAGTGACCGTGTGCTGAATCTAGAACTAATACGTCTACCCCTGCTTCAACCAGTGCACGAGCACGATCCATTTGACCAACACCGATCGCAGCACCCACACGTAAACGACCAAAATCATCTTTGTTTGCATTAGGATATTCGATACGCTTTTTTATGTCTTTGATCGTCACTAAACCCTTAAGAGATCCATTATCATCAATAATAGGCAGTTTTTCAATTTTATTGATGTGCATCATCTGCTCAGCCTCTGCGAGGGTTATCCCTGCTTTTGCCGTGACCAAAGGCATTGGAGTCATTGCTTCACTGGCAAGCTTGGTGAGATCTTTTTCAAAACGCATATCCCGATTCGTCAAAATACCCAAAAGTTTATTGTGCGTATCAACGACTGGAACACCTGAAATCTTAAATTCAATCATCAATGATTCTGCTTCTTCGAGGGTTGCATTGGGATGAACAAAAATCGGATCGATGATGATACCGCTTTCCGATTTTTTCACTTTTTTGACTTGTTTGACTTGTGCTTCAATGTCCATATTTTTATGAATAACACCCAAACCACCCAAGTGCGCCATTGAAATAGCGGCACGATATTCCGTCACCGTATCCATCGCAGCTGAGATCATCGGAATATTCAAAGCAATATTACGTGTTAGCATTGTTTTAAGGTTTACCTCTTTTGGTAGAACTTCAGAGTATTTTGGAATCAAAAGTACATCTTCAAACGTGAGTGCGCGTTTACGTATATTCATGGATTATCCTTTCAGGTGTTGTTCGAGACTCAATGCCCCGTTAAATAATGTTTGTTCTGCATACGCAGCACCGATAAGCTGAAGCCCTACAGGCATACCGTTTTCTGCCGTATCGACAGGTAAAGAGATCGCAGGAAGACCCGCAAGATTGACCGAAATCGTATAAATATCGCTCAAATACATCTCAAGCGGATCATTCAGTGCACCAAATTCGTACGCCGTTCTCGGAGCTACCGGAGTCAAAATAAGATCCACTTCTTCAAAGATCTTATTATACTCTTCTTGGATCAAAGAGCGTACTTTTTGTGCCTTGACATAATACGCATCATAATATCCTGATGAAAGGACAAAGTTCCCTAACATGATACGACGCTGTACTTCAGGACCAAACCCTAGTGAGCGAGTCTGTAAAAACGTATCTTTTAAAGTTTCACCCTCAACACGATTACCGTAACGAATACCGTCATAACGGGCAAGGTTTGTCGTAGCTTCCGCCGTTGCGGTGACATAATAGGCGGATATATCGTATTTTGGATCCATCAGTGTTTTTTCGATGATCGTATGTCCCGCATTCTTGAGAGCTTCTACCGCTTTTGTGTAGGCCTTGCGCACATCTAACGAAGCATCTTTGACATAGTCAGGGACAATAGCGATTTTCAGTTTAACATTGGCATCCAATTTATCACTGACTTTACCATCATTACGATCGGCACTCGTGGAGTCTCGTGGATCATGTCCTTGGATCATGTCGTATAAAATCGCGGCATCTTCGACATTTTGGGTCATCGGTCCGATTTGATCGAGTGAACTTGCATACGCACCCAATCCATAACGGCTAACACGGCCATAGGTAGGTTTCATCCCAACAATGCCGCAAAACGCTGCAGGCTGACGAATCGATCCGCCCGTATCACTGCCCAATGCCGCAATCGCCAATCCTGCTGCAACGACAGCAGCTGATCCACCCGAACTTCCACCTGGGACGCAGTTGTGGTTACGAGGGTTAAGCGTTTTGCCATAACAGCTGCTCTCCGTCGTAGAACCCATCGCAAATTCGTCCATGTTAGTACGTCCAAATGGGCTAAAACCCTGCTCTATGAGCTTTTCGATCACGGTTGCATTGTACGGAGCGATGTAGCCTTTGAGAATATTGGATCCTGAAGTTACCGACCAGCCTTGCACTTGGATGTTGTCTTTGATAGCAATAGGAATCCCCTCACCGATGTTTTCAACATCGATGTAGCCATTGAGCTCAGGATACGCAGTAATCTTGGCTTTAAGTTCTTCCTTAAGAGCAGCGATCTCCTCTTTGGAGAGCTTTAACGCTTCTTTTAGGGTAATCATCCGTTCTCCTTTGTTCGTTTAGCTTTTCTAACCATTAAAATACCCACTGCGATCATCGCAAAAATAACACCAATGGTCTCAATAATAAAACTCATCGGGACACTTTGGGTTACGTCTATCATGCGCCAACTACCGAAGCACAACGTTCACATGCTGTCTCTTCATCAACGCTATGATATTTCCAACAACGTGGACATTTCGCTTTGGTAGCGCGGGCAATGTTAAATGTATCCCCTTCGATTTCAAAGGTTCCTAGAATATCCTTAAGTTCACAAGCACACCATTTAGAGATGACCAAAAACTCTTCGATATCTGCTTTTTTAGCAGATGCTGCACACGTTGACTTCGTAGAGATCACTAATTCGAGCGTATTTTTAATTATTTTCTCTTTTTTCAATCCATCAACGACTTCATTGAACTTTTCACGAATCACATTCATCGTTGTATAGTCCCAATCGCTTTGCACAGGGTCGATAGAGCTGTACGTGATATCAAAAATATCACTGGCATCCCCGCGTAAGATTGCAGGAGCATTCTCAAAAATCTCATCCGCTGTGTAGGTCAAAATAGGTGCAATCAAGCCCAGCATAGAGCGAGCAATAATCGCCATCGCACTCTGAGATGAACGACGTTCAATCGAATCTTTAGCATCACAGTACATACGATCTTTGGTGATATCGATGTAGACACCGCTTAGTTCATTTACAATGAAATAGTTCAAACCGCTCATACCATGAACGAAGTTGTACTCACCGAAAAGACGATGCGTTTCATCAAATACTTCTTTAGCTTTAGAAACGATCCATTTATCGATCTCACCCATCTCACTGTAGGGGATAATGCTCTCCAGTCCGTCAATATTTGCCAACATAATACGAAAGGTATTACGTAATTTACGGTATTGCTCGGAGGTTTGTTTGAGAATATTACCTGAGATCTTCAGATCGCCTTGGTAGTCGCTCATTGCAACCCACAGACGCAAGATCTCTGAACCGTATTCTTTGAGTACCGAATCAGGAGCAACAACATTCCCTTTTGATTTGGACATCTTCTCGCCCTTCTCATCCACAGTAAACCCGTGAGTCAGAAGTGCTTTATACGGTGCGATATGCTCTACTGCCGTACTGAGGAAAAGGGATGACTGGAACCATCCGCGGTGCTGATCGCTTCCCTCGATGTACAAATCAGCCTGATACGTTCCCGCATCGTAGTTACGTGATTTTAGTACCGCATTCCAGGTCGAACCGCTGTCAAACCATACGTCCAAAATGTCGGTTACTTTTTCCAACTCATCCGCTTTATGAGGACATCCCGGATAGAGCAACTCAGGGATACTCATCGAGTACCATGCATCACTGCCGTGCATCTCAAAGATCATGGCTGTGAAGTTGAGGACTTTCTCGTCCAAAATCACTTCACCCGTTTCTTTGACACGGAACAATGCGATAGGAACACCCCAGTCACGTTGACGAGAGATACACCAATCAGGACGATTTTCAACCATAGCATTAAGACGGTTACGGCCTGTCTCAGGATAAAAAGCAGTTTTTGCCACTTCATCCAGAGCGATTTCACGCAATGTTTTTGTCTCACCCTCAGGCGTTCCATCGACACTGATAAACCATTGCTTCGTCGCACGGAAGATCAATGGAGTGTGTGAGCGCCAACAGTGCGGATACGAGTGACGGAACTTCGAGACTTTAAGAACACTTGCCCCCAATAGCTCAATAATCGGCTCATTGGCTTTGAAAATATGCGTGCCGACAAACTCTTGCGGATTTGGAAGGAGTTTTTCCGTGACAACGGTATTGTCATAACATCCCGTCTCATCGACTGGCATCACGACTTCGAGATTGTACACAAGCCCTATACGGTAGTCATCCTCACCATGTCCCGGTGCCGTGTGAACACAACCCGAACCATTTTCCATTAAAACGTGCTCGCCCAGTACCAGATGAGAACCACGTCCATTGAGCGGATTGATGGCATACAGGTTTTCCAGTTTTTTCGCTTCGAATTTTTGGACGACGGCGCCCGTTACGACACCCTCTTCCAACATCGCTTCGTACCGTTTTTGCGCGACAATGTACCCATCAGCTGTACGTACATAGACCTCTTCTGGATGAAGTGAAATACCCGTATTTGCAGGCAGTGTCCACGGTGTCGTCGTCCAGATGACCATTGCGGCTTTGCCTTCGATTCCTGCACGTATTTTTGCTTCATCCGAAAGTTCAAACGCGACATAGATCGAATAGTCTTCTTTGTCTTCGTACTCAACTTCAGCTTCGGCAAGAGCCGTACGCTCAGCCCAGCTCCAATACACCGGCTTTGATCGCTCTATCAAAAGCCCTTTTTTCGCTACAGAACACAAAGTTCGGTAAATATTGGCTTCAAATCTATAATCCATCGTCAAATACGGATTATCCCAATCCGCGATAACACCCAGTTTTTTGAATTCTTCACGCTGTATGTTCACGAATTCAGCTGCGTGAGCACGGCAAAGCTTACGGACTTCGGCCTTACTTAAAAGCTCTTTTTTTTGCTTTCCGCCCAGTTTTTTCTCAACTTGCTGCTCAATTGGAAGACCATGACAATCCCAGCCCGGAGTAAAACGGACTGATTTGCCGTTAAAATAGTTGTATTTGACGATAATGTCTTTGAGAATCTTGTTAAGTGCATGCCCGATGTGCGTATGCCCATTTGCATACGGAGGACCATCATGCAGAGTAAAGGTAGGTGCACCTTTACGATTTTTTTTCATTTTGCCATAAATATCTTTGGCAATCCACGCAGCATAACGTTGTGGCTCATTGTTCACTAGATTTCCGCGCATCGGAAATTGTGTTTGAGGTAGTAGGAGGGTATCTTTGTAATCCATCTTATCCCTTAAAATATGCGTATAAAAGTGGCGAATTATAGCTGTTTTGGGATTAATTTTTGCTGTCATATGGACAGCTATGCTATACTATCCTAAATTCATTATTGGGAAATACATGAAACGGGATATCATTTTTGTCGGCAATCGACTCACCCTCAATGAAGCGTACGAACGTTACATCTTACGAACACTCAAATCAACCCTGGCTACGATTGATTCTATTTCGTATTTTGATGAATCCGACAAGGGGTTGTTCCTCCATCTCGAAGAGCTCTTAAAGCACGAATCAAAAGTCGTTATTATCACTACAAAAAGTACTTTTACCATCGTTGGTAAACTGCTCAGTACTGTAACGGCTGATAATCAAATTCTCAAAGAACAAATGCTCATCCCCTCTCGTGCGAGCATCATAGAAAACGGGAGTTATCTCCTTAACTATAACGCTTCGGATATCAACGTTATTCAAGCACATGAAGGTAAACCCCTTCCGCAAATACTCATCGAAGATGAGCATCGTAATGCCGTCATTCATATTTTTAACGAAGACATTTCCAGTGCACAGACTCTTTTAGAACCCTTATCCCAAACATTTGATGTACGATTAGAATTCAGTGAGCTCATTGATGGGTGGCTGAAACTCAAAATATACACACGCAAACATGGAAACCTCGCTCAATTCATCGCTTCTACCAAGGGGCTTATGAGTCATAAAGTTATCACAGCCGGTAATATCGCCGCCTTTATCATCGAACGCCTCCATAAAAGTAATAAGAAAATTTCCTTTGCTGAGAGTTGCAGTGGTGGTTTACTCGCCTATTATTTTACTGCTCACAGTGGTGCTTCATCGATGTATGAAGGTTCTCTTATCACGTATGATAATATTCTCAAAGCCAATTGGCTGGCCGTTGACGATGAATCGATTGAAATTCATGGTGCGGTGAGTGCTGATGTGGTCAACCAGATGTCTGAGGGAGCTATGAACGTCAGTTATGCCGATTATACACTTGCCATTAGCGGAATAGCAGGTCCAACAGGGGGGACAGAGACAAAACCCGTAGGAACCGTATACATCAGTGCACGTACCAAGACACAGGTCCATACAGAGCGATTTATGTTCCATGGAGACCGTCGATACATTCAGGAACAAAGTGTTTTGATGGCCGTAAAAATGCTCATAAATAGCGATAAAGAATTGTTTTTTGCCCATTAACAAATTTAGCTTGACAATACAGCTCTTTTAGCCTATAATTTCGCCCTCACAATCACCGCTTTTGGAGATTGATCGAGGTCCCGTTAGCTCAGCTGGTAGAGCATTTCACTTTTAATGAAGGGGTCGATGGTTCGAATCCATCACGGGACACCATGGTATATAGTTTTAAGTGACCCTTTCGTCTAGTGGCCAAGGACATTATCACTTCATGGTAAGAACAGAGGTTCAAATCCTTTAGGGGTCGCCACTTGTTCAAAAAGACATGGGAGTTTAGCTCAGTTGGTAGAGCGCTACCCTTACAAGGTAGATGTCACAAGTTCGAGTCTTGTAATTCCCACCATTAGTCAAAATGTGCAGCCGTAGTTCAGTTGGTTAGAACGCCTGCCTGTCACGCAGGAGGTCGCGAGTTCGAGTCTCGTCGGCTGCGCCATTTTAGTTTCTTATTACTCTTCGGGAGTTTAGCTCAGTTGGTAGAGCGCTACCCTTACAAGGTAGATGTCACAAGTTCGAGTCTTGTAATTCCCACCATATACATAGTTGTGCAGCCGTAGTTCAGTTGGTTAGAACGCCTGCCTGTCACGCAGGAGGTCGCGAGTTCGAGTCTCGTCGGCTGCGCCACATCATCTCTCACTCATATCGTTATCAACATATCATTTCACTCTTTATTCATATATGCTCAGTAATCAATCCCATTCAATGAGTTGCTATATTGCCTCTAGGATATGTTTTTGGCTTAAAACGAACCTCTTTTTTCTTTACCTCTTTTGTATCAGCCTTTACAACTTCTTTTATCACTTTTTTTTCTTTGTTACTTTTATCTTTGATCCCGTCAGCTGCAAATACTGCTGTGACCAACAATGCTAATACGATTATTTTACTCACTTTATACCTCCAATTTTAATCTGCATGTAAAAATTTACGAACAACAGGAACCACCACCACAGCTTTTATCCGTTTTTTGAAACCATCCGCTCATAAAGTTCCATCCTATAAGTCCCAGCATCATCACCGCAGCACTTTCTTGAAGCAGACCATGATTCTCATTCATATCCACATTCATCCCGACACTTAGAGAATCAAATCCTATATCTATCAATGCCCCAAACACAATACTTCCCCCAAGAATAACGCCCAGATAGACGATTAGCGCTCGCATGCCTAGCATCGACTTGACCACTCCCATCGTAACGGTATTCGTCGCAGGCCCTGCGCTTAAAAAGATAAAAGCAGCTCCAGGAGATACACCTGCTAAAATTAACGATGCGGCAATCGGTAAAGATGCCGTTGCGCACACATACATCGGTGCTGCAATCGCTACTGCAATAATATATCCAAGAAGACGATTATCCCCAAAAAATTGCTGTAAATTTGTAGGCATCGCAGCTGTGATAAATGCGCCAATAAGAAGACCCCAAAAAAGGGGTTTACTAAAACTTCCTAAAAGGGTACCAAAACCATAATGAAATACATCATACAAGGAAAATTTATTTTGTTTTTTATCCGTATTTTCAAAAGAAACTTTTGGAGAAGAAGCAGGTGCAGTTGCACTAAACGAAAAAGCTTTTTTGGGTTTTATAAGCTCTTTAGGCTCAAAAATATTCATCAGTAATCCTGCTGCAATAGCGATAATCACTGAACTGACAACACGGTAGAGGGTAAATACTCCTCCAAACATACCAAAGGTTGCCAAAATCGAATCTACTCCAGTGATGGGTGTGGATATCAAAAAAGAAAGAGTCGCCCCTTTGGAAGCACCGTTGCGTTGAAGTGTTGCGGCAAAAGGGATAACACTGCATGAGCACAATGGCAAAGGCGCTCCATAGAGTGCCGCTTTATAGACACTGCCTTGCGTATTCTTCCCTAGATGTTTTTGTATCCATTCTTCACGAATAAACTGATGTAAAACACCTGCGGCTAATAAACCAAACAAGATGTAAATACCCATATCAACACTTAATCCCCAAAATGCTTCTAGGAGAGCTTCCATTTTATAACCTTTAGATAAAAACAATAACCATTATCGAATTATCCTTTTTTACCCTTAACTAGCCCTTTTATCTTTTTTCTGCCACAGTCCCTGAAGGATGTTGATACCAGCCTGGATCGGAGTAATCTCCTTTTGGCTGATTTTTACGCACCTTTACCAACGTAAACATTCCCCCCATCTCGATAGGACCAAATGGGCCCTGACCACTCATCATCGGCAACGTATTTTCAGGCAAGGCCATTCCCATCTCTGCCATGTCACTCATCTCTGCCATGCCGTTTTTGCCCATGGGCATATACATATAGTCAGGCAGTAAATCACTGATCTTTTCCGCCAAATCATCTTGTTTTACTCCGATCATATTGGGAACTTGATGTCCCATAGGTCCCATCGTGTGATGCGATTTATGGCAATGAATAGACCAATCCCCCTCGTGCTTCGCTACAAATTCTATTGCTCTCATCTGTCCTACCGCCACATCGGTGGTCACTTCAGGCCAACGTGCACTTTTGGGTACCCATCCGCCATCGGTACAGGTCACCTCAAACGTATGCCCATGCATGTGAATAGGATGATTTGTCATGGTGAGGTTTCCCACACGGATACGTACCCGATCCCCAACACGTACATTCATCGAATCAATTCCCGGAAAGACACGAGAGTTAAACGTCCAGAGGTTAAACTCGGTCATGGTCGAGGGATTTGGGGTATAGGTACCCGGAGCAATGTCGTAACTCGCCAGCATAAAACAAAAATCCCGATCGACGCGGTGTTCTTTTGGATTTTTAGGATGGATCACAAACATACCCATCGCCCCCATCGCCATTTGCACCATCTCATCAGCATGAGGATGATACATAAACGTACCGCTTTGCACTAAGGTAAACTCATACACGAACGTCTCACCAGGCGCAATCTGAGGCTGAGTCAGTCCCCCTACCCCATCCATACCATTAGGCAGTATCAACCCATGCCAATGGATCGTTGTGTGTTCAGGCAATTTATTCGTGACGATAAGACGGACACGATCCCCCTCAACCGCTTCAATAGTAGGTCCGGGTGACGTACCGTTATATCCCCAGCAATTCACGACCATCCCAGGTGAGAACTCACGCACCACTGGCTCGGCGATCAGATGAAACTCTTTAACCCCCTCTTTCATCTCATAAGGCAATGTCCAGCCATTGAGTGTCACAACAGGATTATAGTTTTTCCCCTCATGCGGTGTAATAACGGTAGCAGGTGAAAGAACACGCTTGGGATCTTCGACCATTGTCAGCTGTCGTTTTGGTGAGGAGTGTTCACCATGTCCTCCATGATCGTGTTCTTGTGCTTTGAGTGAAGCTCCCAAACCAGCAGATGCCAGTAATGTCGCACCAAGCCCTAAAAAATCTCGTCTATTTTGTCCCATTACTATCACCACCCAATACATATTCTAAATCGGCTTGCGCCTTGTTATATTCCCCTGCAAAGACGAGCGATTGCATTTTAGCTTCGCTGTAACGACGTTGATCTTCTAAAAGTTCATACACCCCATCGAGCATACCGTTATAAAACAACTTTGTTTCCTCTAATATTTGTTGATTCACGGGGACAATTACGTCACTTGCTTCAACCGCTTTATCATGAGTATAACGTGACGCTGCATACGATTCTCGTACTTGCGATCGAATGTTTACTGCCATTTCATAGAGATGATGTACTTTTTGATTATACGTTGCTTGCGCTTTTGCTACACGTCCCTGCCCAAAATCAAAGATAGGAATCGGAATTTTTATCCCAAAAGTGTTGAATCTCTGGCTATCCGTCTCTTTTTCACTTTCAGCCGATAATTCAATCTCATTCAGTAATCGGGTATTTTGGGTGTACCCAGCATCTCGTGCGGCATAATCTACCGCTTTTATGGCAGCATTCATGTCTAAACGCTTCTTAATAGCTCTTGTCTCCAACCCTTTGTCATCCGATGTCGGGGTTCCAAGTCCTAGAGGTGTGTTATCTAAGGTGTAGTTTGTTTGATTACCATAGAGACCCAAAATTCGGTTCAACATTTCACGCGCCATCACATTTTCACGATTGAGATCCATTGCTTCAAGCCGTGCATGAGCATAGGTATCTTGTATTTTGAGTAAGTTCCGTTTTGAGAGATTCCCCGCCGTATACTGACGAATCGCTAACTGGATAGAGGCTTCATGTGATTTCAACAAGTTAGTATATAAAGCCAACTTTTCTTGCGCTACAAAAGCATCAATGTAGGCTTTTTTAACCTCTCTTACCGTTCGTAAGACTTCATCCCCTACGCTAAATCGGGTCTCTTCCAACGCCACACCGCTAAGGTCTCTGCGAAGCGGTATCCAAAGAAGGTCCAAGAGTGCAACATCCAGACTTAACGTCGATCGTGTTACACCACCGGCATGTCCAATTGAGTAGCCTAATAACGGATTACTCATCAGCCCAGCTTGTACCAGTTCACTTTGAGCCAGCCCGATTTGCGCATAGGTTTGCTGTAACGAGCGGTTATTGATCAGTGCTATGTGTACTGCAGTGTCTTGGCTTAGAGGTTTTACGAGAAGATCATTCACACTTTCACGTACTATCGCAGCTTCTTGGGGTGTTTTGATCCATTGAAGCTCTTTGGAGGTCTCTTTTTTGACACCGTTAAATACATCGTTTTGAGAAATCGTTGAACAGCCTGAAAGAACTAAAAGAGCTATAACCGAATATAAAATTTCTTTCTTCATCTCGCTTGTCCAAGTCCTGTAGTATTTTGATCTTCTTGCTGAATTTTTGACTCATCAATGAGATTTACAGTAGGTGATATGGGAATATAAACTACTTTTCCGTCTTGTGCTTTTAGCGATGAGGGTTCATGAACTTCATTTCCTGTTGCAAAAGCAGTAAATACACCTAAAGTCATTAGGAGCAGTGTAAAAAACAGCCGATACATAGTAATCCTTTTTACATCAAATATAGGCAAAGTGTAACATGAAACGCTCCATTTGTTGTTAATCAAAAATTAACGCATTATTCCTTCTTTAGGAAAACTTTCTTAAAATAGAGGAATATTTCACAAGGAACTCATATGAATACAATTTCAATCATTTTTGCCCTGATCGCTGTGATCGCAGTTTTGATGTACAACTCTCTTATCAGTAAAAAGAATCAAGTCGATAACATCTTCGGTGGTGTTGACGCAGTTTTAAAAAAACGCTTTGACCTCATCCCAAATCTCGTGGCCTCCGTCTCCCAGTACATGGAACATGAAAAAACGACTCTGGAAACAATAACCGAACTTCGTGCATCCGCTATGAAGCCCGGAATCACGGATGATCAAAAAATAGCACTGGATGCAAAACTCACCTCTGCATTAGGGGCTATTAACATCGCTATGGAAGCTTACCCTGATCTCAAAGCCAATGAAAACGTAATGCATCTGCAGCGCTCACTCAACGAAGCAGAAGAGCAAATTTCCGCTGCCCGCCGTGCTTACAACCAAGCGGTCACCGATCTCAATAATGCCATTGAAATGTTCCCTACCAATCTAATGGCATCGTATATGAAATTACAGCCTAAAAAAGTCTTTGAAATCACCGTCAATGAACGTGCAAATGTTGACGTAGGGGCCCTTTTCACTAAATGAAATCAACCTCTGAGTTAACAGACTTTTATTATAAAGAGCTGTATCCCTCTTTGAGCGAATTAGAAAAAACGCGTCTTCATATTCTCTCTCAACTCAAATGGTATGGAGCGATGGGGGCAGTTTCCTTTCTAGTTACTGTGATATGGATGGGCAAAAACTTCGGATTACTTCATCCCCTGATGATGGGAATCGTCATCGGCTTTGCCGCACTCGCCTCCATCACCTATCGTTTTATGATCAAAGGATACGCCAAAGATTTTAAATCCAAGATCATAACGCCTCTCATCGCCGCTATTGATTCGCATCTGCTTTACAACCCTGATTTCATGATCTCACAGCATCTTTTTAGCCGTTCTTCCCTTTTTAAACATGACATCGATCGCTACAGCGGTAATGATTACGTCAAAGGTTCTATTGAGGGTGTTAACCTGGAGTTTTCAGATGTCCATGCCGAGTATCAGACCAAAGATGCCAAAGGGCGCACCCAATGGCACACCCTCTTTCGCGGACAGTTTTTCGTTGCGGAGTTTAACAAACATTTCAAAAGCCGTACCATCATCCTCCCCGATCTCGCCGAAAAAACATTTGGAAACCTCATCGGAGGATGGCTGCAATCTAAGAACATGTCACGAGATGATGTGATCCAACTCGATGATCCTGAATTTGAAAAGAAGTTTGTGGTTTACGGAAACGACCCCATCGAAGCACGCTATATTCTTACGCACTCCATGATGAAACGGATCGTAGAATTTCAAAAAAAGATTTCTTACCCCTTATTCATCTCCTTTGTACATAATCATATCCATATTGCTATCGCTACGAAAAAAGATCTCTTTGAGCCCGCTATTTTCACCTCGCTACTGGATTATAAGCAAGTCATGGAATATGTTAGTACCTTGAACAATACCATCGGTCTAGTGGAAGAGTTGAAACTAAATGAGAAGCTTTGGAGTAAAGGGTAACTATTAGAGTATAGAGATCATCCGTCCCATGGCATCTTTAAAAGCACCCAATCGCTCTTGAGTCCCCTCAATCTCCACAACGGCTCCATCAGTGATAAACTCTTTGTGCACTATTACCACACACTGTTGTATCGCTTCGTATTCGAGTTTCGATATAACCGAATACAGACACTGAATTTTTTGTCGATACAGTTTTTCGTATGGTCGTAGTGATGCTGTACTTACCGCCGTATTGGCAGCTTCGGCATAGGCACGCACCAATCCCCCTGGCCCCAACTTCGTTCCGCCAAAATAGCGTACTGTAATGATCGCGGCATTGATAAGCTCATGCCCCTGCAACACAGACAGAGTTGGTTTACCCGATGTCCCTTTTGGTTCACCGTCATCGCCGCTGTATTCGACGATCTGATCCAACTCATTGAGCATTCGATAGGCACTGACAAAATGGACTGCTTTGGGGTGGTTTTGGCGCAGATGCTTCATCTCTTCTTCATAAAGAGCCATCGGCATTAAAAACGCCAAAAATTTGGACTGCTTGATCTCAATCGTATCGGTAAAAATTGAATCGACTGTGACCATAAGACCTCTTTTTAATGTACGTAATTATAGTATTAAAATTGTCTGTTATTTGTTTAATAACAATGTCAAAAAATAGTGATGCTTCTTATATCCATCTGTATTCAGCTTAACCGAAAAAATACTTATATTTAAATAAGTAAAACTAATATACTATTATCTATCCTAAAATTTTAAAAGGTAATACATGAGTGCCTTTACAGAAGTTGAAAGTGTCGTAATCCGTTTCTCTGGTGACTCTGGAGATGGAATGCAGCTCACTGGTACACAGTTTTCAAATACATCAGCCATAATGGGTAATGATATTGCCACCTTCCCTGATTATCCAGCGGAAATAAGGGCACCTCAAGGGACTATTGCTGGGGTATCAGGATTTCAGATACACTTTGGATCTCGAGAGATTTTCACTCCTGGAGATGAAGCTGATATGCTCGTTGCCTTCAACCCTGCTGCACTTATGGTTAATCTCAAAGATCTAAAAAAGGGTGGCACCTTATTGGTCAACTCTGATGCTTTTTCAGATAGCAAAGTTGCCAAAGCCGGTTTTCAAACCAATCCTATAGACAGTGGTGAACTTGATGGCTATAAAGTAATCAAAGTGCCCATAGACTCTCAAACCATTGAAGCACTCAAGGATATTGAGCTCGACACAAAAAGTAAAAAACGTTGTAAGAACTTTTATGCACTAGGAATGACGTATTTCTTGTATCACCGTGAAATGCAGACAACCTTACAATGGATTGAAGATAAATTTAGTGATCATCCCGAACTTCTTCTGGCGAATCAAACGGCGATGAAAGCAGGAGCCCATTTTGCAGAAACACTAGAAGAAGTTGTCTCAACCTATAAAGTATCCAGCGCCAAGGTCGATCCTGGAATTTATCGCCAAATAAATGGAAACACTTCAACTGCATGGGGCTTTATCAAAGCGGCCGAAGCAGCCAATTTACCCTTATTTTTAGGAAGCTATCCTATTACGCCGGCTTCAGATATCTTACATGAACTCTCTAAGTACAAAGAGTTTGACGTCAAGACTTTTCAAGCCGAAGACGAGATTGCCGCCATCTGCGCGGCTATTGGTGCGAGTCTTGCAGGTTCCTTGGCCATTACCACATCCTCAGGTCCAGGAATTGCCCTGAAAGCTGAGGCTATTGGTATGGCAATTAGCTATGAGATGCCTTTGGTCATAGTAAACGTTCAACGTGGTGGTCCCTCTACTGGGCTTCCTACCAAAACAGAACAATCTGATCTGTTTCAAGCACTTTATGGCAGAAATGGTGATGCTCCCCTAATTATCGTGGCAGCATCACGACCCAATGACTGTTTTAATATGGCGTATGAAGCCAGCCGTTTAGCGTTAGAACATATGAGCCCTGTCATCATGCTCACGGATGGCTACATTGCAAATGGGACAGAGCCTTGGAAGATTCCTGATATTGATACAGATTACGCACAGATCAATCATAAAATGCTTGACCCAAAAACAGTTGACACAGAGAATTGGAACTGGATTTCACGTGACCCTAAAACGCACGTCAGAGATTGGGCCATTCCCGGAATGCCTGGACTAGAACACCGAGTTGGAGGGCTTGAAAAAGATTTTGAAACGGGTAATGTCTCCTACGATCCTGCCAATCATCAAAAGATGAGCGATACACGCCGCGATAAGATTGAAGCAGTAAAAGAAAACATCCCTTTACAAGAGATTGAAGGTGAAGCAAGTGGTGACCTGCTCATCATTTCATGGGGTGGTACCTATGGCGCTGTTGAAATGGCCATGAGAGCATTGCAAAAAGAGGGAAAAAAGATTTCATTGATGCACCTTCGTTACATTAATCCAATGCCCAAGAATGTAGGGGAAGTTATTAAAAACTTTAAAAAAATCATAGTCCCTGAACTGAATATGGGCCAAATGGTACATATCATCAATGCAAAGTATGGCTGTAATGCCATTAGCTATCACAAAGTCGAGGGATTACCTTTTAAGATATCAGAATTGAAAACTGCCTTTACGCAAGCATTGAACGAGGTGTAAGATGAGTGAAAATACAGAACTAACCTATACAAAAAAAGACTTCTCCAGCGATCAAGAAGTTAAGTGGTGTCCAGGATGCGGTGACTATGCCATTTTATCTGCTATGCAAACTGCATTGACCAAAATAGGCAGAAGACGTGAGGACATCGTCTTTGTCTCAGGTATTGGATGTTCTTCCCGTTTTCCATATTACATGAATACCTACGGCTACCACACCATTCATGGACGTGCTCCTGCTGTTGCTTCTGGGATTAAGACTGCCAATCCCAATTTGAGCGTTTGGGTCATCACAGGCGATGGAGACGGCCTTTCTATCGGGGGAAATCATCTTATTCATGCGATTAGACGCAATGTGGACATGAATATTGTCCTATTTAACAATGAGATCTATGGACTGACTAAAGGACAGTATTCTCCAACAACACAACAAGGGCATATTACCAAATCGTCCCCATACGGTTCATTGGACCGCCCATTCAGCCCGGCAAAACTTGCTTTTGGTGCGAGTGCGACTTTCATCGCGCGTACCTTGGATAGCGACTCCAAACACATGCAAGAGATCATGCTAGAAGCAGAAGCCCATAGAGGTACTTCATTCATAGAGATCTATCAAAATTGTGTCATATTTAACGATGGCTGTCACTCGCAATATGTAGATAAAGAAAGTCGTAATGACCACTCAATCATACTTACCCATGGAAATCCTATGATCTTTGGAGGTGATATCAAAAAAGGCATTATCCTTGATCACCTCACACTAAAAGTCGTCGAGTTGGGTGGGACTTACACGGAAGCTGACTGTTTGGTACATGACAAAACCAATGAGATGCTTGCTTCATTACTTGTGGCTATCGATGCTAACCCAGCAATGCCAAAACTCTACGGGGTATTGTATGCAGTAAACGATGTCATATACAACGAACAACTAACAGCCCAAATAGCAGAAGTCAAAGCCAAAAAAGGTCCTGCAGACTTCCATAAACTTTTATATTCCGGTGATACCTGGAACGTTGAGTAAAATCTATTTATCATATAAAGCTATCCACATTAAATAAGATATTAATGTCGATTTTTCTAGTAAAATTCGGCTAAAATATTACTAGAAATCATAAAGGAATAGAAATGAATGTTAGCGAAAATCTTACTTTCTATAAATTTATGCATAGACAAATTCTCATCATCATCGCGCTAAATGTTTTCACAGCACCTGGGTATTTACTCATGGGTTACTTCTATACATCCATGGTCTATGAAGCTATCTGGTTGGTTCTGATGATACTCATTCTACCTGTCTATGGCTATTCTCTTTATAAACAATTTAGTATTAACATGACCATAGTACAAAAAGAGATTTGGCTTACTAAAATCAGATATTTTATGTTTACCTACTCTGTAGCATGGAGTTTAATGTTCGTGTATTATATTTCAAGCGACAACCTTGAGATGCATTACATCACCATAGCGACACAAATAGGAAGCGGCGTTGTTGCAGCTACCCTCTTAGCATCCCAAAGAAAACTTTTTTTCTTTACCGTTATATCCATCATGTTACCGCTTGCCATTTACTTTTTGGTTGTTGGGCAACTTTTTTCGTATATATTGGCCTTCTTTACTGCTGTTTTGACAACCGTCTTACTGTATGCCGCTAAAAATACAAATGACTATATTGTGAAAAGTAATTATCAAGCGTACCATGACAAATTGACCAAACTGGGCAATAGAAGATATTTCCTAGAAATCCTCGAGAGCTCCGTAAGAGAGTTTGGAAACAAGTACTCCTACTTGTTACTAATAGACCTCGATTATTTTAAAACGGTTAATGACACTCTTGGACATGATATTGGGGATGAATTATTACGTGAAGTTGCACGAAGAATGGTGATGTTATCCAATAAATATGACAACAATGTTGCTCGCTTGGGTGGTGATGAGTTTTGTGTGTTAAGCCATGTTTACGATTCTGAAGATGAATGTCTCAACAGTGCTAAGCTTTTTTCAGAAAAACTGCTTAGTGAAATCAAACAGACATACATAATCAAAGAAAATCACCTGCATATCAGTGCCAGTATAGGCGTAAGCGTTTTAAATAACAGTAGTGTTGATCCTGCAAAGTATTTAAAAGAAGCAGATATGGCGATGTATGAAGCCAAATATCATGGAAGAGACGGAATTATTGTCTTCACTGAAGATCTATATGCCCTGGTTCAAGATAAACTTCAGATTGAAAGGCTACTGTACTTTGCTATTGCAAATGAAGAACTCAGTTTAAACTATCAACCTCAAGTAAATACTAACGACAAAGTGATTGGCTGCGAAGTTCTTGTTCGGTGGAATAATTCTAAACTAGGAGCGATTGGACCGGATGTCTTTATACCCATTGCAGAAGACACGGGTTATATCATTGAACTGGGAGAATATATATTAATAGAGGCTTTTAAAACGATAAACGAGTGGTCTAAAAACGATCTAGCGATCCAAACCGTATCTATAAACATCAGCATGAGACAAATACTTAATAAAGATTTTGTCAACATGGTCGTAAAAACCTACAATCAGTATATAGAGCCAAATTGTAAAATTAGAATCATATTTGAAATCACCGAAACAAGTTCTTCGGATAATTTAAGCAGTTTAAAAGAGACGATTAAACAGTTAAAAGAGTATGGTATTGCTTTTTCGATAGATGATTTTGGAACGGGTTATTCATCTATAAGCTATTTAAGTGAAATTTCCCTAGTAGAGCTTAAAATAGATAAAACATTTGTGGATAAATGTTCAGAAGCAAAACAAAAACTACTGATTAAATTAATGGTGGACATTGCTAAGAATCTAAATCTTACAGTCGTTGCAGAAGGTGTTGAGACGCTATCCCAAAGAAAAATCTTGGAAGAAATGAATTGTGATCTATACCAAGGATATCTTTTTTCTAAACCTGTAACTAAAGAAGAATTTCAAAAATTATGTACCTTATCAACAGATCGTTGAGCTTAAGTATCCTATAGTAAACAATGGAATTTTTAAATGAATTTATAGATATTTGTAGTGGAAGTTTTTAGTTGGTTGCGGAAGCAGGATTTGAACCTACGACCTTCGGGTTATGAGCCCGACGAGCTACCGGACTGCTCTATTCCGCGGTATGAGAGTTATTCTTTTTCTGAGCGGATTATACTCTATGTATACTTAAAACCTTCAGTAATAAATATTATGAATTTTATAAGACATTTTGATACAATATTTGATGCTAAATACAATTCACAATTCACTTCAACGCTGGTACGAAGTCAATGGAAGACATAACTTACCATGGCGTACCACCAACAATCCCTATAAAATATATCTGAGTGAAATCATGTTGCAGCAAACACAGGTCAAAACCGTGTTGGAACGTTTTTATTTTCCATTTTTAGAACGCTTCCCTACCTTTTTAGATGTAGCACACAGTGATTTGGATGATGTTCTTAAGATGTGGGAGGGTTTAGGCTACTACACCCGTGCTAAAAACCTGCATGCAGCTGCCAAACAGTGTCAAGGCATATTACCCACTAATGCATCCGAACTGCTCGAATTACCAGGGATTGGTCGCTCAACTGCCCATGCCATCAGTGCTTTTGCCTACCAAGAAGCTCTTCCGATTTTAGATGCCAACGTCAAACGCATTCTGCATCGCTATTTCGCTATTGAAGCGCGTGATGAAAAACAGCTGTGGAAAGCAGCTTACGAGCTTTTTGATGTCCGATATCCGTTTGAATACAACCAAGCGATGATGGATATTGGGTCGCTAGTATGTCTGGCAAAGAACCCGTTATGTGAGGTATGCCCTTTTGAACAAGGGTGTAAAGGTAAAGTAAGCCCTTTACTCTACCCTCAACCAAAAGTCAAAAAAATCAAACCAACGCGTAAGCGTATCATCGTTGTGTACAAACATAATGACAAGTTCGCCTTATATCAGCGTAAAGAGCGTTTTTTACATGGTCTATGGGGGTTTATGCAATATGAAGAACTAGAGAATAACGAGGGAAAACTTTTAGGACATATTACACAGCAGTACAGTCATTTTACCCTGCAAGCCGAGATATATGTATTTGATACTGACTATGTAAACGAAGGGTGTGAATGGTTTACACGTAGTGAGATCGATCTCCTCTCACTGAGCCGTGCCGATCACAAAGTGTTAAAACTTATATACTAAATCGCTTCGGGTCAAAAAATGTTTCGTCACTGATATGTCCGAAAGCCGCGTTCATGGAGACAAAAAGATCGGGGTATTTTTCCTCCATATCTCCTAGCATCGCTTTCATACTAGCACGGGCATGAGGCATTTTGACATCAAATCGCATCGATGGGCACGCTTCATCCCCAACGGTAGGCATCTCATTTTCAATCGCACATGCCGCCAGTTGACGTTCACGCAACTGAATCAATGGCCGAATGATAATAAGCCCATTTTCGGCTTTGTATTTAGGAGCGAGAGCACGCATATGGCCGTTATAGATCATGTTCATAAAAAAGCTCTCAGCCGCATCATCGAGATGATGACCCAAGGCCACCTTGTTACATCCATATTCTGCCGCCGCACTGTACAGTGACCCTCGTCTCATGCGAGAAAAGAAACTGCAAAACGAAGAGTTTTTACGAATTTTATCCCCAGCGATTTCATAGGTATTGGTCTCATGGACAACATGGGGAATGTTGTATTGGGCACAATGCGCTACTAACGCACTCAAATCTTCTCCCATACCATACGTCACGGTCACCGCAAGAAGTTCAAACGAAAATGGAGCACGTCGCTGCTGCTCCATCAGGGCATGGATCATCGTGAGAGAGTCTTTTCCGCCGCTTAGACCAACGAGGATTTTATCCCCTTCTTCGATGAGATTAAATGCCGCATTGGTTTGACCCATACGGCGCATGATCTTTTTACTGAGCTTAATGGCCAAGGCGTTTTACCATGTCCAAAATAAACTTGGCACTTACTTGTGCTGATGTCTTCAAAAAGGCATCAAAATCCTCACTTGCTCCACCGTCCGCTGTGTCACTGATCGCACGCAGGACAAAAAATGGAACACCGAAGTTTTGACAGACACATGCAACACTTGCACCTTCCATCTCTAGGGCATCGGCATTAAATGTTTGCTCAATCCATGTTTTACGCTCACTGCTGGCGACAAACTGATCACCCGTAGCGATAATCCCCTCGTACAAATCGATACCCATGTCCACCGCCACTTGAGATGCCAATGAGCGAAGTTGCGCATCGGCTTCGATCATCAAAGTTCCCTCAGGGATGAAACCTGCTGGATGACCAAATGCCGTAATATCAACGTCATGCTGACACAATGCACTGGCCATTACCAAATCACCGATTTTTAACTCTTTACTGATTCCACCCGCAACACCGCTAAACAAAAGCGTCTGGGCTTTAAAACGCTCCAACATCACTGATGCCGTAATCGCTGAAAACACTTTGCCTATTTTTGAATAAGCGATGACGAGTTCATGACCGCCATAGGTACACTCATAAAACACATTTCCCGCATATTCGGTAGTAGTATATTTTTCAACCGTACTTAAAATCGGATCGATCTCTTCGCGCATTGCGCCCATGATGGCTATTTTCATTCTATATCCTTTACTTCTTCTCTATTATGTGTGTTTTACGATGTAACGCTGAAGCTTTTTAAGCCCATGATTTAGAGTAACTACTTTTTCTTCGGTATCCAAAAGAGCCAGTGTGTATTCACTCTGGCCCAAAGGGGTAATCACACGGCTTCCGCCCCAAAATCCAAGACCGTCTTCAAATCCGACACGATTGACAAAGACAACATATGAATGGGTCAAAAGAGCACATGATTTGAGTAATGCATCCCACTGACGCTCAATGAGTAAACCCTCATCACTAAAATCGCGTGCAGGAGAGGCCGCTAAAATATAAATAACATCCGGATCACAATCAGCTAGAGACGCTAGTGTTTGCGGACGCCACATATCCTCACACACCACCATAGCTGCTCTGCCATTAGTGGTTTCAAAGCTTGTAATCTCATCTCCTGAGGCAAAATAACGCCCCTCTTCGAACATTCCATAGGTAGGTAAATGATTTTTATGATGGATATGAACCAGTTTACCTTGAGCAAAATACAAAGCACTGTTATACACTTTTCCATTATCCCACATAGCCGCACCAATAGCAATATCGCATTGCACACTGGCACTACAAAGTTCATGCAGTTCATCCACATTCCATGCATCTTCAAAGAGTTTGTCTTGCAGCATGTATCCACTCAATGCCAACTCCGGAAGTACAACAACATTAGAATCATGATGTTGTTTTATAATCCCAAGAACTTCCTGCAGGTTTGAACGATTCAGTTTGGGTGCAAATTGTATTAGTGCGACCTTCATTTGAGCGCTTCACATACCTTTGCCAACGTTTCCATATCCGATATTCCAAATGTCTCATTATTAGGAGCATTACGTTTATTAAGCCCTTTGAGAACAGCACCGTTTCCAAATTCGATCATAATATCGATTTCACCTACAATGGCTTCAATCGATTGCTTATAGCGTACCGGTTTGACCAACTGATCTTTTAGCAATGCTACCGCATCTGCTTTAGTCGCGTATTTTTGTATCGTAACATTGGAAACAACCGGGGCAATAAACGTATCACTCACCATTTTTTCCATTACTTGCGCCAAAGGCTCTTGAGCAGGGGCAAGAAGTGGGCAATGACTAGCTATGGACATATTGAGCAACAATGCACGCTTTGCACCCGCTTCTTTGAACGTCGCTTCCATAGACTGTAAATCAGATTTTAAACCTGCAACTACTAGCTGACCGTTTTGGTTAAAATTGGCAGGCCACACTTTTTTACCTGCTGCATTAGCCGTAGCGCAAAGCTCTTCTACAACATTATCTTCTAACCCTAAAATAGCCATCATTCCAGCATCAATCTCTTCACACGCACTTTGCATCAAAGCTCCACGCTTATGGACCAATTCAACTGCATCAACATAATCAATCGCACCCGCAGCACTCAAAGCACTGAACTCACCAAGGGAGTGCCCTAATAACATAACAGGCTTTGTTGGCATCGCCTCTTGAAACAGTCGGTATGCGATCAAAGAGATCAACAAAATAGCGGGTTGTGTAAACTCTGTTTTATCCAGCTGGTCATTTTCTTCAAACAATAGTTTTGTGAAATCAACTCCGATACGCTCCCCTGCTTTTTCAAACATTTCACGTGCGACAGAACTGTTTTCATAAAATGACTTCCCCATACCGATACTCTGGCTTCCCTGACCTGGGAAAATCATCGCTATTCTTTTGTGATCCACTAAATATCCTTTAAATCAAATTGATAGTCGCTGTTGTCAGCAATTTTTTTACGTAATGTATTGCGGTTGAGTCCTAACTTATCTGCCAATTGTAACTGCGATTTAAATCGCTTAATACCCGCGCGAATCAGCGGTACTTCATACAAATGCAAAAACTTTCGATAATCATTATTACTTCCCAACTGATCCATTAAAAAGTGTTCAATAATATCCATTAAATCATTTTCCTTAATACTACTAAGTAAGTAATACAAGTAAACCTGCCGTCGCAATGAGATTGCATTTTCTGAAACATCAGGAACAAAGTCTTGCGTGTTTAATCCATCAGTTCTTCCAAATGTATTTTTGGCTTCTTCTACAAACAAATTGACTAAAATCGCAATATCTTCGTGCCGTTGATTTAGTGGTGGTAATACCAAGCGAATAGAAAAAATTTCTTCAAGCTGCTCTTGAGTATAGCGGTAACCGCCCGTTGCAACAACTCTCGTTTTGGTTCTACTAAGCGTATCAATCAAACGTTTAAGATTAGCTACATCATCAAGACGATGAATAATAATTTCACTGTTTCGTTCAATAGCCTCAAGAAGTTCTTCAAAATGACTGGCATCGACAATAGGTGCATTAGGGAGTATATAACGTGCGAGTGTGAGTTTCCCGGTTCCATGCTCACCAATAATCATGGCATTAACCGATAAAGCTTTTAATAAATTTGCAGTCTTAAACGCCTCAATAGAGGCGTTTGAGGCAGTTAGAAAATTAGTGACATCCACAACCTGTGCCACAACTTCCACTATTATCAACAGCATTCTCAGCAGGAATACCGCTCTCAACTTCTGAAGCAGATGCATCACGAACATTATTGATGGTTACTGTAAACATCAAATCTTTACCCGCTAATGGGTGATTGAAATCAATAATAACGTTTTCTTCTTTCACTTCTTTGACGATAACTTGAACCGTACCGCCATCTTCACCTTGACCGTAAAGTGTCATCCCTGGATTCAAATCAATACCTGCAAATTGCTCACGTGGAAGCTCTTGCTGTGCATCTGCATTATAATCACCGTATGCATCAGCAGCTTTTACCAATACATCAGATTTTTCACCGACTTTCATATTTGCAATTCCTGATTCAAGACCTGGAATAACTTGACTTTTACCAAACATAAATACGAGTGGCGCGCCACCCACATTACTGTCTACTACATTTTGTCCGTCACGTACTTCATATTCGATCGAAACGATCTGATTTGCTTCAATTGCCATTGATTTCCCTTACAAATTTTAAGATAATGCGATTTTAGCACAATTAACTATGCTTAGCCTGAAAACGCCCATATAGCTATTTGAGCTTAGAGAGTAAGCCTTGCGCTTCATTAGCAGCACCGCTACTGCTGTATTTACTTATTGTTGCTTTATAAAATGCTTTTGCACTCGTCACATCCCCAGTCTTTTCCATTGCGTAACCCGTATGTAAAAGTAACGTTGGCATATAGGATGCTTTATCATCATGCGATGCACTTTCTTTATAATAAGAAATTGCCTGTTTATAATCTTGACGCTTATAATAGGTTTCTCCAAGCCAAAAATTGGCTTCAGCAATTTTATATTTTTTTTGGATCAACGCTTCATAGTAAGTTTGCGCTTCTGCAAACTTTCTCTGATCAAATAAGCTTTTTGCTTTTTTCTCAAGTGATTTTGGATCCATATTACTACTGGTTTCTGTTTTCGTAGGAAGAGTCAACTTTAATTGTTTTACCAATGCTGAAAACTCTTCCTTACTGACATAGGCACTATTAATCGAATCTACCACATGCGAAAGCTCTTCGAGTAATGTTTTAAGCTGAGTAATATTTTCACCGTTGACCGCCGTTTGCTGACGCAAATCACTGATAAAAGCAGAAACATTTTCATCACCTGCAGAGGACTCAGTGAGCTTTTGAAGTGACATCTTATGCTCATTAACTGACTGTCCAAGCCCTTCTATAATGGCTTGGAGACCATCCAGACGTTCTGCTACCGTATCAACTTTTGCATTTTGCATGTTGTTTTTTTGGACAACAGCTTGAATTTCTTGCTTGTTTTCAAGAATCAGTTTTTCTTCAGCAGTAAGACCATAAGGTTGAGGATTATTGAGGTTACCCGCACCGAACACTGAAGGCTCGGCTGCGAGTAATAAGGTAGAGAGGAACGTAAGACTAACGAAAAGGCGCATTTACGGAAGTTTTACTTCAACACGACGATTTTTAGCCCAACACTCTTGTGTTTTATCGGTACAAGTAGGGTTACCCTCACCTAAACTTACCATACTGATTGAATCAGCAGCAACACCTTCATTTACAAGAGCTGTTTTAACAGCATTTGCACGCTTAAGTCCCAATGCGAAGTTATACTCATCGCTACCGAACTCATCACAATTTCCTTCAAGTTTAAAGGTTTTGTTTTTTAATAAATCTGCATTACCCTTAACCGTTCCCATCATGTCTTCACGAATATCGTATTTATCGTAATCAAAATAGACACTCACGATTTGTGAACCGGCAGAACCATTTGCAGAACTGTCTGCAGGACTTGCGTTAGTAATTGCATTAATCACAGCTGAACCGTTAGTACCGCTAGTTTGACCACTAGATGCACCGCCATTGCTACCATTTCCAGCAGCATTTGCTGTTGCGTCGATTGCAGGCTCCTTAGTTGAACATCCACTAAATACTAATGCTGCTAACACAGCGCTTAAATATGCTATACGTTTCATATTTCATTACCCCTGAATTTTAATTATTTAGAACATTATACCTAAAAAAGGTAAATCACCAGTCAATAGATTGCATTCTACCAATATGCAAGGGGAAACTAAAACTTTTATTCACACCAAGACGAATGATCCCCACCATACTGCGTGAACCCTCATGTTTGATGTGCAATATAGCTTCACCATCATGTGAAAAACGCGGATAGTCATTGTCTCCACTGCTTGTTAAACGACGAATAGAACTGTTATTTAAAGAAATAAGATGCAAATTAAAAGCACCTCTTCCCTCACGCGCCTTGTACACAAGCCAATCACGATAGGTACTGCATGTTGAATTATTTCTACCCTCAAAAACGACTTGTTTAATAGCACTTTCACTAATTTTTTTAGAAAATATGTTCGGGCTACCCATACGGTTTGATACAAATGCAATTCGATCCTCACCCATAAACTGACCGCTGACATCAATACCCGAATAATCCGTTAGGCGTGTTTTTGTTTTAGTACGCACATCATACAGATAAATATCAGGCTGTCCATTAGGTGCCAATGTTAACAATAAACGATTGCCGTCTTCACTGACATCTGAACACACCGCCATTCCATCTGAAGAGATAACGGGTGATCTGTTGCCCGTTGCTAAATTTACCTTATAAATAGTAGGATGAAAATCACTTAAAGACGTATAATAAAAATCAGTCTGTTCACGATTTGCCCATTTTACAAAACCATACATTCCACCGCTCAAAACAACTTTTTGATACGATAAAGTATAGTCTGCAGCTACGATATCCGAACGTCTCGGTCCACTTAGACGAACAAAAAGGACTTTTCGTTTCATCCATTCCAGAGGTCCTCCTCCCATTTTTGCATTAATGTCATACGCAACTGAATGGGCTAGAAACACCAACATTTCTCTTTGTTTCAAATAGTATATTTTACTAAAAAGCTCTAAACTGTTCTGAAATAACTTTACATCTGTTCTGTATCCGCCACTGCCATCAGGTACTAAACGATACCGTAAAATGTAAACAGCATCTTTATGAATTCCAGCCGCTTGGGGATTATCAAACGATTGAGTTGCATAACGATCATCGACGTCGAATAAGGACACAACATTCATATCCGCACTCAGCATTTTATGAAATCGTGTTCCTGAATCATTTCCCACGGAGCTAGCGTCTTCTATTGCAAGTTTTGGTAACATACCCACATTTTTGGTCACTTCCAATGTGGCATCAGCACTCCAAAGAGCTGAGATGAAAAATGTTAGTATTAATAAATAACGCATTTTATTCCTTTGCGGTCAATATAATCTCAAATACAGCTTCTTGCCCTTGTGGATGGGGAGGAAGCCCTACTTGGCGTAATCGTTCTTTAAGCCAATCAACTTCAGCATTAAAAACTGCACTACCTGAGTATGATATCACACGATAAGCCAACAAACGGCCATCAGGGCTTAAGCTAATACGCACTCGGGCAGCATACCCTTCAGTCCCACTTGCAGGATGAAAGTTAGCATATATGATTCCCTGTATCTTGGCATTGTATTCATTTACTGCGGGTCCACTGGATGGTGCCATCATCTTGACACCAGATTTAGCCAGATCAAGTGTTTTGACTTTATCAAAAATCTTTGAATCACGATTGCTTTCTAGTACTTTTCTTTCTAATGCATTTAACTCTGAAAGCTGTCGAGTATTATCGGGTGTTTTTGGCTTAGTTTTACTTACTTTTACGGTTGCGAATAAATCATTAATTTCAGGTACAACTGGCTTGACTTCATTCTCTTCAGGTGGGGTTTCATCCAGAGTTTTTGGTTCAATCACTGGTTCCGCTGCTGATGGCTCACTGCGCACAGAGGCTTTTGTAGAAACGAAAGAAGGTTTATCCTCTAATGAGATCGATATGACATCACTTTTAGTCATCGCAAACGCATCAGGCTTGGTAGTATTTAAAACTCCACTAACAAAAAAGGAAAAGATTAACACCAAGATAAAAAAAGTGATCAAACCACTTTGAAGAAAGAATCGCTGATAATGTAAATTCATGTAAAAAATATTCTTGTAATAATTTTTAGATGAATTCAACCGCTGGTTGCGAGTGAAATATTGGTCAAACCTGAACGCTTTACTGCACTCATCACATTCATAACATCACCATAGTCCAGCTTATGATCCGCACTGATACGAACAACTGTCTCGGGAGAAAAATCATTGGCAAATAATCTAAAATTGTCACTAAACGTCAAATAATCAAAGGTTTGATTATTAACCTTTATTTCTTTAGCATCATTAATGAGAATCTCAATTTTCTTCTTCTCTTTTACTTCTGTTTGAGCTGAACCTTTTGGAAGATTGATCAACTCTTCATAAATGATATTGGGCGATATGACCATTAATATAGCTAGTAAAACCAACATCACATCCACAAGTGGTGTAATATTGAGTTCCGGTTTATCGTCCCAATCATACATAATCAATCAGCTTTAGAAAGCAAAGAGTCACTTTGCATACGAATAAGACCTACAACTTCAAACGATTGACGTTTTAATATTTGATGATAACTATAAGCAAATATAGCTACAAATATCCCAGAAGCTGTTGCAACAAGTGCATCCGAAACGCCTGCAGCGATTATACTCATCGTACCGCTTGCTTGACCAATGTTGCTAAACGTATCTAAAATAGAAACAACCGTTCCAAAAAGACCAATAAACGGTGTTGTTGATGCAACCACTGATAGTATGGTTAACCCTTTTGTTGCCTCTTTAGTAGCCGCAAATTGTGCCAAATCAAACAATGCTTTTGAGTTATTCGAATCAGATTTTAAAAATGGTGCGAGGAATGCATAATCATTAAGACGTTGTGAACCCATTAAAAGAGATTCTAATGTCTCATTTTCTTGTGATATCCACTGGTTTAACGCCAACCATCGATAAAAGAAAACCCAATTGATAATGATGAGATAGGCGAAAAGAACCAATAACACGCCAAGTGTTACTGGATGACTTTTGTCTATAAAATTTGAAAGAGACTCAAACATCGCAGTTAGAGCATATGTGAGTGATTTTGATGATGTGCCGCTGACTCAATTCTCGCTGAAACAGAGGCAATTAATGGACTTGAATCTGCAACACTTGCGATAAGTTCTTTTGCTTCATCAAGAGCTTTTGCAACTTCACTTTCACTGTCACCACGGATAGCGACAGCACCGTCAACTAGAACCGTTACCAAATTATTAGCAATTTGTACAACACCCCAGTTTACGACGATTGATTCTTTTTTACCATTCTCTTTAATGATATCAACAACACCCGCTTGTAGTAGTGTTGTTAATCCCACGTGCTCAGGTAGAACACCAAATTCACCCTCTTCACCAGGGACTGTTACACTTTTAACAGCACCGTTGAAAATTGGTCCACTTGGTGTTAGCACTTCTAATTCTAGAGTATGCACTATCTATCCTTTAGGATGAAAAGCAATTACTTGCTTTTCTGTTTTGCAGCTTTTTCAATCGCTTCATTCATATCGCCAACCATGTAAAATGCACTTTCTGGCAAATGGTCGTAATCACCGTTAAGAATTCCTTTGAATCCTTTGATAGTGTCTTCGAGTTTAACGTATTTACCTGGAGAACCTGTAAATACTTCCGCAACGAAGAAAGGCTGAGAAAGGAACTTCTCGATTTTACGTGCACGTTCAACAACAGACTTATCTTCTTCAGAAAGCTCATCCATACCAAGAATCGCAATAATATCCTGCAAGTCTTTGTATTTTTGTAGTGTTTTTTGAACACCGCGAGCAACACCGTAGTGCTCTTCACCAACAATTTGTGGGCTAAGCAATCGTGATGTTGAATCCAATGGATCAACCGCAGGATAAATCCCTTTTTCAGCGATTTTACGGTTAAGAACTGTTGTTGCATCAAGGTGAGCAAATACAGAAGCTGGAGCCGGATCTGTCAAGTCATCAGCAGGTACGTATACCGCTTGAACCGAAGTGATAGAACCCTTAGTTGTTGATGTAATACGATCTTGCAATGCACCCATTTCACGAGCCAATGTCGGTTGGTAACCAACAGCTGATGGAATACGTCCAAGAAGCGCTGACATTTCAGAACCTGACTGTGCGAAACGGAAGATATTATCGATAAACATCAATACATCAAGCCCTTTTTCATCACGGAAATACTCTGCCATTGTCAAACCAGTCAATGCGATACGGTTACGTGCTCCTGGAGGCTCAGACATTTGACCGTAACACAGTGCAACTTTGTCCAAAACGCTAGAATCTTTCATCTCATGATAAAGGTCATTACCTTCACGTGTACGTTCACCGACACCCGCGAATACAGAAAGACCATCGTGCCCGTGAGCAACGTTGTGGATCAATTCCATGATAATAACGGTTTTACCAACACCAGCACCACCGAAGAGACCTACTTTACCACCTTTTGCATACGGTGCTAGAAGGTCAACAACTTTGATACCTGTTTCAAACATCTCAGTAGTAGTACTTTGTTCAATCAATGGTGGTGGAGAACGGTGAATAGACCATTTTTCACAATCAACGATTTGCTCTCCGCCATCGATGGTTTCACCGATAACATTAAAAATACGTCCAAGTACTTTATCACCAACTGGAACTTTGATAGGTGCACCTGTAGCCGTAGCTGCAAGACCACGTACAAGACCTTCAGACATATCCATAGCGATCGTACGAACACGACCATTACCAAGGTGAGAAGCTACTTCTAGAACAAGACGAGTCGTCTTTCCATCAACACTAACATTTACTTCTATTGCTTCATTGATTGCAGGAAGGGTACCTTCAAAATCAACGTCAACAACAGGACCAATTACTTGAGCAATTTTACCAATCATTCTTTCCTCCATCATTATTTCATCGACTCAACGCCACTTATTATCTCAATAAGTTCAGTCGTAATCGCTTCTTGTCTTGCTTTGTTATACTTGACGCTTAACGTTTTAACCATTTGTTTTGCATTATTGGTTGCAGCATCCATAGCCTGCATACGTGCACTGTGCTCAGCCGCAACTGAGTCAATCAACCCGTAATACATGTTAAATTCAGCATATTTTGTAACCAATGAATCAAGCATCGTTTCTTCATCATGTGCTTCCAGTTCAAGAACGCTGTTCTTGCTTTTTTCACAATCATAGTCTGCTACATCAACCGGTAAAATTTTATTAACATGCAACTCTTGAGTAATAACATTCTTGTAACCGTTATACACAAGATAAACACCGTCAATGATACCGTCTTTGAAATCTTTGATCGATCGAGTCATAAACTCACTGGATCGCTGCATATCAGGAGAAGAACTGAGGTTCTTAACTTCGTCAAGTAATTCAACTTGATTAAAATTAAAATATTCAATCCCTTTTTTACCGATACCGCGAATACGGATGTTTACTTTTTTCTCTTGATACTCACTGATTAAACGTTTGACCGCTTTGATCGTTTGGAGGTTAAAACCACCACAAAGACCTTTATCAGCTGTAACAAAAATAATATCGATCGTTTTAGGCGCATCATTTTGAACAAAACAACGGCTATCAAGACCGCCAACTTTGTTACAATGAATACGACTTGCGATTTCAGCTATGACTTGATTCGTTTTTTGTGCAAACAGACGTGAACGTTTCGCTAACTCTTCCGCACGGCGAAGTTTCGCCGTAGAGACGAGTTTCATTGCACGCGTAGTTTTTTGCGTGTTTGAAACACTCTTAATCTGTCTTTGAATCTCTTTCAAGTTAGCCATTAAAGATCCTTATTGCGCAACGAAAGTAGTTTTAAACTCTTCGAGCGCTTTTTTCATTGTTGCCATAGTATCGTCATCGATTTTTGATGATGCACGGATGCTTTCAAAAATCTGTGGATAGCTAGCTTCAATAAATGGATATAAATCTGATTCAAATTTAACAACAGCGGATGCTGGAAGACTATCAAGATAGCCTTCGTTACCTGCAAAAATGATCAATGCTTGTTTTTCAACAGCAAGTGGAGAATATGGAGGCTGTTTCAATACTTCAACCATACGCTGACCACGCTCAAGCTGCTTGCGGCTTACTTCGTCCAAATCAGAAGCAAACTGTGCAAACGCTTGAAGTTCACGATATTGTGCAAGGTCAAGACGCAATGTTCCAGCCACTTGTTTAGTAGCTTTGATTTGAGCAGCACCACCAACACGAGAAACCGAAAGACCAACGTTAATCGCAGGACGAACACCTGCATTAAACAAGTCAGTCTCCAAGAAGATTTGACCATCAGTAATAGAAATAACGTTTGTTGGGATATACGCCGCAACGTCACCCGCTTGAGTTTCGATGATTGGAAGAGCAGTCAAAGAACCGTTACCCAACTCATCACTCAACTTAGCAGCACGCTCTAACAAACGAGAGTGGATGTAAAAAACATCCCCTGGATATGCTTCACGGCCCGGAGGACGACGAAGGATCAATGACATCTCACGGTATGCAACTGCATGCTTGGAAAGATCATCATAAACGATCAAACCATGACGAGCTGAATCACGGAAATATTCCGCCATTGTTACACCCGTATATGGAGCCAAAAATTGTAGTGCAGCAGCTTCTGAAGCTGAAGAAGAAACAACGATAGTATATTCCATCGCGCCGCTCTCTTCAAGACGACGAATAACGTTTGCAACGGTTGATTCTTTTTGTCCGATAGCAACATAGATACAAACTACGCCGTTACCTTTTTGGTTCATGATAGCATCAAGAGCGATCGTTGTTTTACCTGTTTGACGGTCACCGATGATCAACTCACGTTGACCACGTCCGATTGGGACAAGTGCGTCAATTGATTTAATACCAGTTGCCATTGGCTCATGAACTGATTTACGAGCCATGATACCAGGTGCTTTTTCTTCTACAAAACGAGATTCTGTAGATTCGATTGGACCTTTTCCATCGATTGGCTCACCAAGTGCATTTACAACACGACCAAGAAGAGCATCACCAACAGGAACTTTCAACAAACGTCCAAGACGTTTTACAGACATTCCCTCACGAAGTTCAACTCCCTTACCAAGAATAACAACACCAACAGCGCTTTCTTCAAGGTTCATAACAAGACCGCGAGTCCCGTCTTCAAATTCAACCATTTCTCCAGCCATAACATTATTAAGGCCGTAAACTTGCGCAACGCCATCTCCATATGAGACGATTTTACCGGTTTCGTTAATATCTACATTAAGCTCAAAGTTACCAATTCTTTCTTTAATAATCGAACTTACTTCATCTACTTGTACTTTTGCTACCACTATATCTCCTTTCGTGAGGGTTAAATTGCTTTTAAAATGTGCTCAACGATCTGAGCATTAAGGCGGCTTTTTGAAAAATCAATTTCAACATTCAGATCATCTACAATAACCCGTATGCCATCACTGTTTGATGGAACAAACTGTAATGAGATTTTAGCTCCCATTTTCTTTCCTAAATCATTCGCGATTGCATCAATCGAATCTTGTTTGATTTCAGAAATACTGTAGATACGGCCATTATAAACACGTTTCTTGGAAGCTATTTGACGCTTTAAATCTTTTGAAATTGCTGGTATTAACGATAATCTTCCGTTTTCACCTAATAATTTAATCAAGTTATTGATTTCAAGGCTATTAGCACTTTCAATCATACCAAGCACTAAATTTGTTTTAGATGCAACGGTAATATCATTGCTACGCATAACTTGAAGGAATTTACTGTCATTAAAAGCAGTCGCTAAAACCGTAAACAGTTCTGCTGCATTATCCAATGAAGTTTCATCCAAGACGGTCATCAGAGATTGAACATAACGTTTTGCGATCAGTTCTTCCTGCATTTAGGCCACCTTCTTTTTCAAAATGTCTGTCATAGCATCTTTACCCATAGCCGTATCACTAGCACGCATGACGTCGCCCATTACCTCGGCAACTACTTCGCGTACCATTTTACGTTTTTCAAGATCCATTAACGCATTGTTATGCTTTTGTGCAATCTCAACATCAACTTCATGTTGTGCCATGATTTTTTCACTTAGGATCTTGCACTCTTTTTTAGTCATTTCACTCAAATCTTGTGCGAAACGATTAGCATCGTCAATCTTGTGCTCTGCAGCATCTTTCAATCGTTTTGACTCGCGCAAACGCTCTTGAACTTTTTCAAGCTCAGACGCGATTCCTGCACTTCTACCGCCAAAATAATTTTTGAGCGGCTCTGCCAATAGATAATAAAGAATCCCTGCGAATATAAGAAAGTTAACGGTACGTTGTACAATATCCGTAGAACCCTCATGCACAGCGTCAGATCCAAACAGATAAGCACTGAGCATTAATACAGTAACCAATAATTTACCCATATTATCTCCTCAAATCTGATTTAGCTTAGCTGATACAGCAGCTTGGAAAGATGGAGCTTCTGCATGAAGCGCCTCTTTCAATCGTGAACGTTCTTCAGACATAGCGTCTTCAAACTTAGCATATTCTAGTGCCAGTTCAGCACGTTTTGCCTCTATCTTGCTGTTTGCCAACGCCTTGGCTTCAGCAACAACTTTTTCTCTTATTACATGCGCTTCTAGTTTAGCATCACTAATAATCTTTTCCGCTTGTGTATGAAATGCAGCAATCTCAGCATCATTGTTTCCAACTTGCTCAAGATCTTTTTTAAGATCTGCATCTCTTTTTTCCATATAGTTGAAGAGAGGTTTGTAAAGTAAACTATTTAGAGCGGCAATAAGGAACAGGAAGACAATCAGTGTGCTGCCTAGCAACATCGGACTTATATCTAACATACCACCTCCTAAAAGTTGCGTGATTATACAACTTCTAAATTGAAGGGATAGTTAAATGGTGGGAATTATGAAGAAAGTGTGGCTAAAAATGAGTCAATTTGTTCATTATTTTCAAATTCAAGGGTTAATTTTGACCCTTTTTTAGCTGTTTTAATACCTAGGTCTGCCAAGTAACTTTGCAATGTGTCAAAATCAAGTGCATTTATTTTAGGATTATGATTCGTAGGTGCTTGACCTGGAACTTTCATATTTTTAGCCATTTGTTCTACGTCACGTACGCTGAGCTTTTGCCCAATAATGGAATCAATCATCATTGATTGTTCATTTTCGTCCATTCCTACAACCACTTTTGCATGACCGGCACTTATTTTGCCCTCAATCAAGGCTTTACGCCCTTTGTCACTTAATTGCAGTAAACGTAAGGTATTGGTAATTTGTGTGCGACTTTTATGAACTGTTCCAGAAAGCTGATCGTGTGTCAACTCATGTATTTCAATCAGTTCTTGATAGGCTTGAGCTAAATCAATCGCATTAAGCTCATCACGCTGAATATTTTCAATCAAGGCATGCTGGCGCATTTGTTCATCACTCACGGTGACAATGATGGCTTTAATGGTTTTAAATTTTGCTAGCTTACTTGCACGTAACCGTCGTTCGCCCGCGATTAATACATAACCATCAAGCGTTTCTTTAACAACGATTGGCTGTAAAAGGCCGTGAGTTTTTATGGATTCACTAAGTTCTGCAAGCGACTCAGGATCAAAATGTTTACGCGGTTGATAGGGATTAGCACGAACTTCACTAATAGAGATTTCTTCGAACCCATTTCGTTTTGGAAGCTCATTATCGTATGCTTCTTCTATTTCACTTAATAATGCGCCTAGACCTCGTCCCAGTGCTGATGCTTTTGCCATGTACGATCCTTAAGCAATAATTGCGTGAGCAAGATCTTGATACGCTAAAGATCCGCTTGATTTTACATCATAAAGAATCGCCGGTTTTCCAAAACTCGGAGACTCTGCTAATTTGACGTTACGCGGTATTACAATGTATTCATCTGTACGTGACTTAAATAGCTTTGTCTGAAAATGTTGACTCAGATCTGCAAATACTTGGCGTGAAAGATTATTTTGAGCACTGTACATCGTTGGCAAAAAGCCTTTTATACTCAATTTCGGATTAATCGTTTTACGTACAAGTTTGACTGTATTTAACAGTTGTGCCAGACCTTCCAGTGCAAAGAACTCACACTGTATCGGGATGATCACAGAATTAGAAGCACTAAGTGCATTAATCGTCATTGGCCCAAGTGCTGGAGGCGAATCAATGATAATATAATCGTATTCATCTTTTACTTGTGCAATAGCTCGCTTGAGAATTAATTCTCTCCCTTTTGCATTGGCCGCATCATAATATTCTTTTTCAACTCCGACCAAACCAATGTTAGAGGGTGCAATAAACAATTTCGGAAGTTCTGTTTTTAAAATGATCTCACGCAGTTTTTTAGCACCGATGAGAACATGATAAATGTTAAACTCATAGTTGTTACGATGATAGCCCAATGAAGTTGTCGCATTTGCTTGCGGATCAGCATCGATGAGTAGTACTTTTTTTTCAGCAACTGCCAAAGAAGCAGCTAGGTTTACAGCAGTTGTTGTTTTACCAACACCACCTTTTTGGTTTGCAATAACTATTACTTCGCTCATCGTAAACTAAATATCCTTTGCCCATTGCATTCAAGGGAACCATCTTCTAACAAGATGGCATCTTTTAATCCAAAAATAGTTTCTTCCACATGCGTTGTGAAAGATTTACTTCTACTGAATTCTAACTCGAACTTACTAAAAATCTGCTTCCATGTTGGAAACTTTTTTAGTTCTCTAACATAATTATTTGTTAATTCTTGCGCGGTAATCATAATATCCATTTTTGAAAAATTTTCAGGTGCATTGGAGAGGTTCATTCCGATCCCACACACAAGAGATTCACCCACTAAATTTGTAATCACGCCACCCATTTTTTGCTGACCAAGGTAAAAATCATTAGGCCATTTTAACCACGCATTTGAACCTAAAGACGTTAAGACTTCTTTCATAATAAAAGCAAAATAAATTGATGAGGATTCGAGTTTTAAATCATTTGGCAACTGTGATCGATGAATAGCAACGGATATAAAAAGATTACCTGCATTGGAGATCCATGTATTACCACGACTCCCTTTACCATCAGTCTGCAAAGAAGCTCCTACACAAACAGGAGCCTTTAACGTATCTGCTTTTAGCGCTTGGATTAAATACGCTTGCGTTGACTCTAGTTCATCAAACCAGTATATTTCCACACCCAAGTCGCTTTCCATTTAAATATGCTATCGCTGAAGTTTCCTGTTTTGAGGGAGCTTGAAGTATGGTCAACAACAATGATCCTTGAGTGCATTGGACAATAATACCATCAGCCTTGATAGAGAGGATTTCACCCGCTTTTCCACGACTCTTATCCTCTACCAATCTCATTTCTTTGAGTTTGAGTCCGGACTCCAAATAAATACCCGGCCATGGTGTAAATGCACGGTATTTATTGTAAATCTCACCCGCATTTTCAAACGCTATCAATCCATTTAGTTTAGATATCTTACTGCAATGCGTTGCTAGTGCATCATTTTGAGGAGCCACCGTTTTTCGATCCCAATTATGAATCACATCAACGGTTAATTCGCAAGCGATTTTAGTCAGTGAGGCATATAATGTTTCTACCATTTCATCAGGGGAAATATCAACGGTTGAAATTTTGATGATCGCCCCGGTATCAAGCCCTATATCCATCCACATTGCCGTAACACCGCTTTGGGTGTCATTGTGCAATAAACTTTGCTGAATCGGACTGGCTCCACGATATTGAGGAAGAATGGATGCGTGTAGATTGACACAAGGAGCATGATCTAAAATGGCTTTTGGCAAAATCTGACCGTATGCTGCAACTATAATCATATCACACTCAATGGTGAGCAATTCATCAACTACTGCTGTATCTCTAAGTTTTGTTGGTTGAAAGACAGGGATATGTGATACTTCTGCTAAAACCTTTACCACAGGAGGGGTCATAATCGCTTTACGACCCACCGGTTTATCGGGTTGAGTGTAAACAGCCACCACTTCAATATCATCGACATCTATCAATGTTCTTAAAATATCTGCCGCATAATCGGGTGTACCCATAAAGATAATACGGGTCATTTAAAGTGTGTTCGCTTTAAAGAGGCTTCCGCCAGTATGAACATCATCTAAAAGAAACGATTTCGCATCCGTTAGATCAAAACCGCTTGCTAAAAACATTGCTTTGCCGCGTTTGAGTAAAAAATCTGCTGCTTTTAGCTTGGTGACGATCCCACCCGTTGCAAAGTTATGATTTGGTGTCACCTCACGCGAAAGTTCATCAGGTTCAATGGCTGTAATGCGTGAACGCACTTTTGCATCTTCATGCGCACGAGGGTCTTTGTCGTAATACGCATCAATGTCTGAAAGTATGATCAACAAATCCGCATCAAAATGATACGCTGCATACGCAGAAAGCTGATCATTATCTCCTAAAACCAATTCTTCCGTAGCAGTCGCATCGTTTTCATTGATAATCGGTACGACATTGTTTTGCAACAATGTCTCAATAGTGTCTTTTGCTTTTTGTGACTCTTCTTGAGTATTAAAGTTAGCAGCAGTGACCAAAATCTGAGAAGGGATTATGTTGTGATGTTCAAACATCTTTTTATACTTGTTCATCAAGATCGGCTGTCCTATGGACGCTAACGCTTGTTTATTCGCAAGTATTTTTTTATCGAGTTTAAGTTCCGTATAGCCAGCAGCAACCGCTCCTGAAGATACGAGTATCACTTCATAACGGGATTTTAATTCGGCGATAAAATCGACTAGATTGTTCATCCGTTCCTTGGCAATACGGTTTTGTTCGCTTAAAACGGCACTGCCGACTTTTACCACCAACCGTTTCATTAACGCTCGATTTGTACCATATGGTAAAGAGCATAGGTGAGAGGTTTAATGTTCAAGTTAATCGCTGAAGATATCGGTACCACAAAAAATGGCAATGAAGAGTCACGGAAACCTATATCAAAGTTCTCTTGCTCAAATACCGGATACTCTTCACTAAATCCAAAACGGCTTTTTTTAACAGGATTAAGATTAAGCAACTTTAAAAAGGCATTACTTTTTTCAACTGCTTCTTCAGGGCTCATTGCATCCGCACGGGTCAATGCGATAGCGTAGTTGCGCTCTGACAATAGAGGTGAAAATTTTGCCAGCTCTTCTTTAAGTGTTTCATACTGATGTTGCAACTCATGATATGAAGCCAAGTCAATCATGAAAAGCAATGTTTTGGTTCGTTCAATGTGGCGTAAGAACTTGAGACCAAGACCTTTTCCCTCAGATGCCCCGCCGATAATCCCAGGAATGTCTGCCATGATATACGAATCAAACTCACCGATATTGATCTGACCTAATTTTGGTGTCAATGTCGTAAATTCATAGTTTGCTACTTCTGGACGCGCATTCGATACCGTAGAGATAAGTGTTGATTTTCCAACGTTTGGAAATCCTACCAATCCTACGTCTGCAATAAGCTTTAGATCCAATCGGACAATACGCGTTGTCTCAGGTTCACCTGGTTGTGCATACATCGGTCTTTGATTGATGGATGATTTAAAGTGAACGTTTCCAAGACCACCACGACCACCAGTCAAAAATAGTACTTCTTGACCATTGGTTAATAAATCAAGAAGTACTTCACCCGTTTCAACATCCACCACTTGTGTTCCAGGTGGAACAACAATGGTCAGTCTTTTACCGGATTTCCCGTACATGTTCGATCCTGAACCCGGTTGACCTTTATCTGCTTTGAGTGTTTTATTCCCTTGGAAATTGGCCAATGTATGGGTATTATTATCTACTTTGAAATAAACATCCCCACCTTTACCGCCATCACCACCGTCTGGCCCACCTTGCAAGACAAATTTTTCCCGTCTAAACGCGACACAACCTGCTCCACCTTTACCCGAAGAAACAGTTACTACTACGCTATCGCTAAACATTCATCATCCTTGTCATTGTTTTGGAACGCCAAAGGAATAAAATCCCTTTAGCTATGCTGGCCGCCATGGCACTAAAGCAAGCCTCGAACGAGGCTGAAGTTATTGTCTTAACCATACACTTATGATCGAAAAGTACACTATTAAGAAAATACATTATTGGAAAAACTTGAGAAATCGGGCGCAGATGCCCGATTGAGGAAAATTATGCGGCAGGAACGACAGAAACTTGTTTGCGCTTTTTGTCTTTACGGTGAAATAAAACAACACCATCAACCAATGCATACAAAGTGTGGTCTTTACCCATACCGATATTTTTACCAGGGTGAACTTTTGTTCCACGCTGACGGATAATGATATTACCCGCACGTACTACTTCACCACCATATTTCTTGACACCGAGTCTACGTCCCGCTGAGTCGCGGTTATTCTGTGTACTACCTTGACCTTTCTTATGAGCCATGCTGTCCTCCTACTTTATAATTACGCAGCGATCTTAACGATACGAACGCGTGTGTGATCTCTACGGAAACCACGCTTAACTTTACTGTCTTTACGACGACGTTTTTTGAAGATAATAACCTTGCGATCACGACCTTCATTAATTACTTCTATGGTAACCACAGCACCCTCAACATATGGAGTACCCATTTTAAGTTCACCGTTATTAACGGCAAGAACTTCTTTGATTTCGACGGTAGTCTTTGGTTCAAGACTCATTCTATCGAACAAAAGGATATCACCCTCTTGAACTTTGTACTGTTTCCCGCCGTTTTTTATAATTGCGTACATTACTGTTCCTTACTTTGTCAGTCTACAAAAAGTTGCGAATTGTAGCGAAATAATATTTAAGCTTAAATTAAAATGGAATACTTACTTACAACAATCCATAAGTTTACGTATCAATATACGTCAAATCTGACCTATAATCTAGCTTCGTGATTATACAACAATCTATATTAAGCGACACCTACTAGAGCTTCATCCTAGAAAAGATGCTTAAAAAGTTAAACACATACTATTATTATTGTTCTTTAGCCAGCGTCGTAATACCTAATCCTGTTTCTATGGGATAACCTTCTTTGGCCCATCCTTTTAATCCACCTTGTAGATTTGTTGCATTGATATAACCTAACTTCTTAAGGCTTTGAGCAGCCAATGCACCTCGTCCACCACTACGACAGTAGGTCACAATAAGTGCATTTTTATCTTTTAGTTTATTAAGCACTTCAAATTCCAGGTTTCCACGTGTGAATGCTATAGTCGTTATTGCGTAAATCTCACCTTCTGCTCGTTGGCTCTCTTCACGTACGTCCATTACAATCACGTTTTCTTCAAAGTCAATCAACTTTTTCAACTCTTTAGGAGACATTTCTCCTGCTTCTTTCTTTGCCTCAGCAACAAGTCTATCCGTTTCCACTTGTCCTGCTATAAGTGATGAGCCTATCATCAGACCTGCAAGCATCAATATAACGTTTAATTTCATCCCGTACTCCTAACTATGTTAATAACCTTATTAGCTAAATAGCTAACTTATTTGTTATGCTACAATACTGTCACTGAATTTGTCAAGGAAATATATGCTCGATATGGATCAAAAGTTAAAAATTTTCAAAGCACTTAGCAATCAAACTCGTTTTATGATCTTCAAAAATGTTTTTACGGGAGGATATACGTGTTCTCTGGATAAAGTGCAGCCAGGTGTCAAAGTGAATCCTATCGCAACGTGTGTGAGCACTGTTGCGGAGCATTTTAACTTTTCACTTCCCACTATCTCTGCACATATCAAAGAGCTTAAAGAAGCCAACATTATCTCTGTTGAAAAAAAAGGGAATAAGGTATATATTGAACCCAATATAGAGACCATTCGCGAAATGGCAGAGTGTTTTCAAACACTCGTAACTAATTTTGATAACAATAGAGAATTGTTTTTTGGTGATTCTCTATCGGTTAAATAGGTTTTAAAGTAAAAGTATAAAGTCTAATTAGACTTCATAGGTGTCATTTTCTAACACTTCTTGTATCGTTTTTGCATCCGCTTCATGGATATCTAAGACAGTCCCCTCAAACACGAGATCCATTCCGGCTAGGGGATGGTTTCCATCCATTATTGCTTTTTTACCTTTGATCTCTTTTACCGTATAGATAATGACATCCTCGTCATCATCTTCCATGTATCCATCGATTTCCATACCAACATGTAAATCCGCTGGAAGTTCACTGATATTTTCAGTCACAAGCAACTCAGGATCGTATTCACCAAATGTCTGATCAGACGATAGAGCTACTTTAAAAGTATCTCCCACTTTTTTACCCTCTAAGGCTTCTTCAACACCGTTGAAAAGCTGACCGTAGTCACCGTGTAAATAACTAAGAGATTCTTTCTCTTCATGCAGAAGATTTCCCTCAGTATCGTTGATATGATAATCGATGGTCACAATACAATTTTTAGTAACTAGCATGGTCTTTTCCTTTAGAGCTTTAGTAGAATTATAGCAGGAAGTCCGTCTCTAAATCGCAACTATCTTATTTCGAATTGCACCCAATAAAGACATTTTTATCTTGTGCGTATTCTATTCCCCATGAAAGCATCATATCGAGTATTGGGCGAAGAGACTTTCCATGATCGGTTAAGCTGTATTCGACTTTTGGAGGGACTTGTTCATAAATCACACGATGTATTAAGCCGTTTTCTTCCATCTCTCTAAGTTGTTGAGTCAGCATCTTTTGAGTGATTTTTGGAATCAGACGAAGCAGTTCTCCGTTACGAAGTACTTTTTTTTCGTGAATGTGCCATAGAATCAGACCTTTCCACTTTCCACCAATCAATTCAAGCGTCAATTCAAAAGGACAATTATACTTTTTTTCCTGATCCATATAGTTACCTTTTGTATAGTATGGTACTTTTTAGTATGTAATTGACATAAGTAAACAATGATATACAATCTCTCCTGAAATTACCCTCAAGGACACTAAAATGCGAAACAACTTTGATGAGGCAATGCATTATCGTCATGCATGCAAGCTATTTGATACTACGAAGTCAATCACTCCTGATGATTTGAAATTCATCCTCAATGCTGGGCGTTTAAGCCCTAGTTCATTTGGAGTGGAACACTGGCATTTTTTTCTTGTACGTAATCCTGAGATGCGTGAATCTATTCGCCAGGCATCATGGGGACAACAACAAGTCACTACAGCTTCTGAACTTATCGTAATCGCTTATAAGAAAAATGTACGCTCAACGGATACCTATATCCAAAGTGAATTTGATAAATTCTCTTATCCTGATGGTTTTCGTAACATGTATAAAGAGTGGATCGATCCTCGCAGCGATGATGTGTTAGACGCATGGTCAGCTAAACAAGTCTATATTGCTGCGGGGAATATGATGACTGCTGCAGCCTCCATTGGTATTGATTCCTGTCCTATCGAGGGGTTTGACAGCGCAGCTGTTGAAAAAATCATGGGTATTGATACCTCTGTATACGGGATTGCGATGTTACTGCCATTTGGGTATCGTGTAAATCAACAACCTGCCCTGCATCGCTCTGAACTGTCTGAGTTAATTACTTATCTCAACTAAACCTTTCCAGACTATTGACATTTAAATAGCTCATAGCTACAATGTCTAAATGATTTAGTTGCATAGTCAACTATAGGAGAGAATATGAATCGATGTGAATGTCCCACTGAACTCACCTTGGGGTGTCTTACCACTCAAGCAGCTCTTAGTGCACGGGCATTTTTATCCCGTCGCTTGGAAGATAATGGAATCGATATGACCATCGAACAGTTTAAAGTGATGGTCGTGCTGTGGAAAGAAAAAAGCTCGACACAGCAAAACATCGCGGATTTTGTCGGAAAAGATAAGACCAGTGTAACACGCCTCATCGCAGGCTTGGAAAAACGCTCTTTGATTCAACGCTCTACGGATAAAACAGATAAACGATGCAATCTCGTTACCCTCACTGCCCAAGGAATTGCATTGGAAATCCCTACAATGAGTGTTTTGAGTCAAGCAAGCGCCTATGTCCATAAAAACATCGATCCCAAAGAGCTCGAAATCACCCTGCGTGTTTTACAAACTATGTGTCAAACATTAAATACCCCTACTAACACCTCCAAGGAACTCTCATGAACCATGTTACCACTATTGCACTCTCGTCTATTATACTCTTAGCATTGGCTGGATGCGAACGTCCTAAAGCTGCCGGAATGGAAAAACCGCCCGAGGGCCCTGTCCCTGTCAGTGTTACTACCGTACAATCAGGCAATTTTCCTGCGATACTCGAAGCAACCGGTCAGACAATGGCATTTAATACCGTACAAGTGTATGCACGTGTAAACGGCTATTTACAAAAACGCGTCTACACAGAGGGGCAAAAGGTTAATAAAGAAGACGTATTATTTACCATCGATCCTTCTGATTTGAAAAACGCGCTTGAAAGTGCCAAAGCCTCTTATGAATTAGCCTCTGCAAATCATACCAATGCCCTTGCTGTTTTAAATCGCATGAAACCTCTGGTACAAGCAAATGCGGCAAGTGCTCAAGATCTCGATACCGCAACGGCCAATGAGCGCAATACGGCGGCAGCACTCTCAGGAGCTAAGGCTTCACTGGAACAAGCCAAACTCAATCTCAGCTATACGACGATCAAAGCACCCATGAGCGGCTATGTGGATAAGTCAAAGATGGATGTGGGAACCTATATCGCCGCTGGAGCAAACGGGCTATTGACCACGATGTATCAAAGCGATCCGATGTATATCAACTTTAGCTTTAGTGAGAATGAAAAAATCGCACGCCAAAATGCTCTAGCAAGCGGTAAACTGGTCGCCCCAAAAGATGGAAAATACGAGGTTGAACTGACACTGGGGGATGGGACGGTTATCACTAAAAAAGGGCGTATAAATTTCATAGCCCCATTCATCGATCCAGCAACCGGTACGATCAGCTATCGTGCAAACATCGACAACAGTGACCATATGCTATTACCGGGTCAATTTGTCCATGTCAAAGTCAAAGGGATGGAGTGGAAAAATGTCCTCTATGTTCCTCAAAAAACGCTTCTAACCGGAGAAAAAGGTAAATTCGTCTACACCATCGAAGCCAATAACACCGTTACCGCTAAACCTGTTGTAGCGACGCAGTGGATTGGCAGTGATGTCTTAATCGAGAGTGGTATCACAATGGGAGAAAAGATTGCAACCGATGGCTTAACGCAACTGCATCCGGGCTCCCAAATCATTGTGAATGAGAAATAAGTATGTTTAGCAAATATTTTATCCAGCGACCTGTTTTATCGGCCGTTATTGCCATGATTATCATGCTGTTGGGCTTTACCGCTATCAAAGGGCTGCCTATCTCTCAGCTGCCCAATATTACCCCTCCTACTGTTGTAGTTAGTGCTCAATACCCCGGTGCGGATGCTCAAACGATTGCCAATACGATTTTAACCCCACTGGAATCTCAAATATCCGGGGCTGATGGACTGATGTACATGAGTTCCAAAGCCGCGGCACTACCGGGAAGCGCTACGATCACCTGTACGTTTAATATCGGTGTGAATCAAGACATGGCTGCTGTCGATGTCCAAAACCGCATTAACTCGGTCATCGCTCAACTGCCACAAAGCACTCGTGATCTTGGTGTCAGTGTTCAGAAAAAAACCTCTGATATTTTACTGATCGTTGCTATCACCTCTCCAGATGGAAGCTATGACTCGACACAGATCAGCAATTACATCTCTAGCAACTTACTCGATGAAGTGAAAAAAATTCCAGGTGCCGGACGGGCGCAGATCTTCGGTCAGCGTGATTATGCGATGCGCGTTTGGCTGAACCCTGATAAAATGGCCTCATTAGGGGTTACTTCTGCCGAAATAGCAGCTGCGATCAAAGATCAAAACCTCCAAGTTTCTCCCGGACGTTTAGGGCAAGCTCCTACTGCTAATGAGCAGATGTGGACCATGCAGCTCACTAGCCAAGGGCGATTTTCAACACCCGAAGAGTTCCAAAACATCATCGTACGTGCTAAAAATAATGGGTCTACATTACGGCTTAAAGATGTGGCACGCGTGGAATTGGGAAGCCAAAACTATGAGTATTTTGGACGTGTTAATGGACATGCAGCTGCTATTATCGGTATTTTTGCCGATACCAATGCCAATGCACTCGATACCTCTGCTGCAGTTGCTGCCAAAATAGAACAGCTCTCCCATAAATTTCCAAAAGGGCTAGACTACGATATCCCTTACGATACAACCGATTTTGTTAAAATATCCATTGAAGAGGTCATATTTACCCTCTTTGCCTCTATTGTATTGGTCAGCTTGGTCATCTATCTCTTTTTACAAAGTACCCGCGCAGCACTGATCCCCGTGCTCTCTATTCCGATCTCTCTCACGGGTGCGTTTATCGGGATGTATCTGCTGGGCTATTCGATCAACACCCTCACCCTTTTTGGGCTGGTACTTGCCATCGGGATCGTCGTCGATGATGCCATCGTCGTAATCGAAAACATGGAGCGGATACTTCAAACTGAAAAACTCTCACCGCGTGCCGCAGCGATCAAAGCAATGGGGCAGATTTCCGGTCCCGTTATCGCAATCGTCCTCGTCATGTGTGCTGTTTTTGTCCCGGCAACCTTTATGGGCGGAATGACCGGACAGCTGTATAAACAGTTCGCCGCTACCATTGCTATCTCCGTCGTTTTTTCAGGATTTATGGCGCTGACGTTTGCGCCTGCAATCGGTGCTTTGATTCTCAAACACCACGACAAAGAGCCTGCACGTTTTTTCCAATGGTTTAATCGCATTTTTGGAAAGATGACCGACAACTATGTGCGTCGTAGTGGATGGATGATTCGTAAACCTCTCATCTTCTTGGTGATCTATCTCTCTACTTATGGTTTTATCGCTTTTTTCCATAAAACACTTCCAACCGCTTTTTTGCCTATGGAAGATCAGGGTTACTTTATCACGGCAATCGTCTTACCTGATGGTGCGACCGCAAACCGTACCATAGAAGTCGTCAAAGAAGTTGAAGCAATCTTGGCAAAAGAAGAAGGGGTATCAAAATATACCGCTATTACCGGTCTGAATATTTTGACCTTTTCTCAAGAACCCAATGCCGCTGTTATTTTTTCCCGTCTAAAACCATGGGATGAGCGTAAATCTAAAGAGTTACAGATTTTTGGTGTATTAGGTTCTCTTGGACCAAAATTGGGAAGCATTAAAGAAGCCAAAGTATTTGCAATGCCTCCTCCACCGATACGAGGAATGGGACCTTCGGATATGTTCAGCCTGCGTCTTTTGCAACCGGGTGACAATGATGTAGCACAACATGCTCAAACGACGAATGCATTTGTAAATACATTGCGCAGTGAACCAAGCATCAAGAACCCGTTTAGCACAATGAACATCACAACACCTACTCTGGCAGTTGAAGTTAATCGTGAAAAAGCCAAGATGCTGGGGCTTTCCATAGCTGATGTTTATCAAACATTGCAAGCCTCTATTGGTACCATGTACATCAATCAGTTTGATAAAAACGGTAAGGTGTACTGGGTACAGATGCAATCCGATGCTCCCTACAGAGCAACACCTGAAGACATAGGACGTGCATGGGTTCGCTCATCATCGGGGCAGATGATACCTCTCTCAAGTGTCATCACGGTAACCATGTCCAGCGCTCCATCATCCATAGAACATTTCAACGGGGTTTTGAGTACCACGATCATGGGCTCACCTGCACCTGGATACAGCTCAGGAGACATCATCAAAGTTATTGAAAAAGCCGGTAATACAGTACTGCCTACCTCTGCAAGTTACGATTGGGATGGGCTGTATTTGCAAGAAAAGCTGGTGGGTTCCAAAGCACTTATCATCATGGGAATCGCTTTGATCCTAGTCTATCTCATCTTGGCTGCACTGTATGAACGATGGACACTCCCGATTTCTATCATGTTGGCAGTTCCGTATGGTATTATGGGGGCCTATGCTGTTGTATGGCTCATTCCTTGGCTAAATAACAATGTCTTTTTCCAAATCGGGCTACTGACCCTCATCGCTCTTTCGGCGAAAAATGCGATCTTGGTGGTCGAATTTGCCGAGGAACAGCGCAATGAAGGCAAAAATATCTACGATGCAGCGATGGAAGCGGCACGTTTGCGTTATCGTCCTATGATGATGACTTCTTTTGCCTTTTTAGCAGGGATGCTACCGCTTATATTCAGTTCAGGTGCTGGAGCAGCTGGACGTTTTTCTATTGGTATTGCGATGTTTGGCGGAATGTTATCCGCTACGTTTATCGAGCGTTATTTTATCCCGTACCTCTATTATTGGGTTGCGACATTCCAAGAAAAAATTTCACCAAACAAAGGGGAAACCAATGAAGATTAATACCTATCTCTCACTTGCATCGCTCCTATTTGTCAGCGGGTGCACTATCGGGCCCGACTATGTCAAACCTGCTAGCAGCGTTCCCGATGCATTCCATAATAGTGATTCCACCCAAAATGACCTCCAAAAAGGTATCATTGATAAAAATTGGTGGGAATCTTTTCATGATCCTGTACTTACACAACTTGTAAGTAAAGCACTTATCTCTAACTACGACATCGCTATCTCGCAAGCGCAAATGGATGCGTATTTAGGTCAATTTGATCAAACCGAGTCCTATCTCTATCCACATATCAACGGTTCAATGTCCTTTGATCAAAAAACGACGCAAAATCCTATGGCCAATCGGTTCCAACAAGATGGTACATTTTCAACCTATGCCGCGTCCCTCAGCATGGCAAGCTACGAAATTGATCTCTATGGTAAAGTAAAACGGACAACCGATGCCGCGCGCTCACAACTGCTTGCTAGCGAATACAATCGTCGCAGTGTTCAATTAACAGTGTCGGCAAGTGTATGTGCATCCTATGTTCGTCTCTCCTCTCTCAATGATCAAATACGTTTAGCCCAGGAGAATATCTCCGCAAGCGAAGAGATCGAAAAAAATACCCGTTTAAAATATAAACTGGGAGCCAGTTCAGAAACAGAATGGCTTAGTGTATCCGCACAGCTTGAAGCATCTCGGTCAACACTCTCCCAGCTACAGGCGGCACGAACAGCCGAAGAGACTACTCTTAATACATTGTTAGGAGAAAATAATAAAAATATCGCTGTTTCTAGAATAGAGTTCATCAACGTTCCAAATGTTCCCGCAGGTTTACCAAGCCAGCTTCTCACACGCCGACCCGATGTTGCTGCTGCAGAACAAAACCTCATCTCAGCCAATGCAAAGATTGGGATTACCAAAGCAGCTTACTTCCCAACCCTCAGCCTCACCGCGATGCTGGGCGTTCAAAGCGATACCCTATCCAAAGTGTTTTCTGATCCAACAAGACTGTGGCAAGTCACGCCCGTGGCTTCCATCCCTATTTTCACCGCAGGACTCATCGATGCACAAATGAGAATTGCCCGTGCGGATTACAACCAAAGTGTAGCGCTCTATCAAAAAACCGTTTTAACCGCTCTCAACGATACCGACAATGCACTGGCTCAAAACACCCGTTCTAAAGAGCAAGTGATCTTTAATCAAAAAAGAGCCGATGCCCTCAAAAAAGCGTTTGAACAAGCCCAATTACGCTACAAAGTAGGCACCTATTCATACACCGATCTTTTACTCGTTCAACAAAATTGGATTACAGCTCAACAACAGGCAATCATATCAAAACAAAACGTTCTCACTACTACTATTAGCCTTTACAAAGCTCTCGGTGGCGGGTGGGAAAACTAAAATATTAAACAGGCTAAATACTTTGGAGAGTATGTTGCACAGTGCACAAATGGAGGTCAAAGCTTCTAAAGAATACGCCAATCTCACACGTGGACGTTTTGACAACAAACTTGCCAGTGCCGATGAGCTTAGCCGTGCGATCTCTGATCTCTCAAGTACAAAGGCAAAAGAAGCGATACTACAAAGTGATCTGTTCACCCAAAAAGCAACCTTATGGCTGCTGGGGGGATTGAAAGTATATGAGGAAAAAGTCTTAACTAAAATCCGCTAACCATAAAATCAATCGAAGCTATAACTTCACTGCGCTTGTCTCTTAGGGAACTGCACTTTTCCCCAAGTGCGGATTTATGCACGCCAGCTAGCTCCTGCGTTAACAGCACATACGATTTATTCTCAATCTCAAAGACTGGATTAAGATGTTGAATCGCTTTTATGTTTTCACTTAAAGGAACAACAACTCTTGTATCCAAGCCCGATAGAATATCGGATTGTATGTCAAGTAAATAGGGGAATTCATGAGCACTTTCTAGATTGTTATTTCGATGAATATCAAACTGTGCCATTAAAAACGTCTCAGACGATCCGAGAACAATCCCTTTTGAGATATATGTTTATTATAATCTTCAATAGCCTCTTTATTTTCCTGAAGCCATAATTCTTCTTTTTGCGTGGCAATGATTATCGCCAACTTTTCTTCAAGCAATTTTGAAAGATTGATTTTTAGCAGTTTAGCCTGTTGGATAAGGTCACTGTTGATACTAAGGTTTGTTGATTTTTTCGGAGCATTTGGATTGTAATAAGCAGTCATGATATTTTCCTATGCGCATTATTTATACGCATTATAGCATACGTAAACTCACTATTAACAAGCGCTAATATCTACACCTGGTAATTTAAACAATATTTGAAAGCCACACGAATGCTTTTTTTAATGTATCACTTCTTGTACATTGGTATTCAGTAATATCAGAGCTAATAAGCACACGGATAAACTTCCAAATGAAAAGTAATGCATAAACTACAATAGCAAATATACTAGCAATTAAAATAGTTTTTGAATATAAAACTACTCCTACTATTTTTACTATTACATTTACAACAATTAATAGCCCTAGCAACTTCAAAAATGTAAAGAATTCACATTGCAAAAATTTTCCCATGCTAGTATCCTATTATTGTTATGTGAGTTATCCGACCAACGCTATCGCGTCAATCTCAACCAATGCATTTTTTGGCAATGTCTTTACCGCAACCGTCGAACGAGCCGGTTTATGATTTCCAAACGCCGCTGCATACAGTTCATTTACCGCCACGAAATCATCCATGTTGTCTAGAAAAATAGTCGTTTTTACAACCTGACTCATCGAACTTCCTGCCGCTTCTAAAACTGCTTTTAGATTACTCAATACTTGTGCGCATTGCTCTTTTACATCACCGGTCAACATCACACCTTCAGGCGTCAAAGCGATCTGACCGGAGGTAAATACCATACCGTTTGCGATCATCGCTTGAGAATACGGTCCTATTGCCGCAGGTGCATCTGGGGTTTGTACTATTGTCATCATGTGAATCCTTTATTTTTTGTATTTACGCAAAGCGTCATCGAGAACTGAGTGGTAATCTTCACTCTCCCAGTAACCAGGAATCGAGTAGAGCACTTTTCCATTGCTAGGATCGAGAAAATAACTCATAGGAACCATTTTCGCCGTTAGGCTTTTTGGATAAACGCTCTTGTCTTTGGTCACGTTGATCGCTTGGAACTGAGTGTTGATTCGTGAGATGATCTCTTCATCTTGCAGTGTTGTAGCTTCCAGTTTACGACACCAACGGCAATCCTCGCTTGTAATGAGTACCATCAACGGTTTGGACTCTTTTTTCGCTTTTGCACGTGCCGAATCATACGAAGTATTCCAAGCAATCTCTGCCCCAAATACGCTAATGCTGAACATCAGTAAAAAAAATATCTTTTTCATAACGTATCCTTTTGTATCAAAACTGTTCGATAAGACGACTAAACACACGATGTAACTGTTCTACTTCACGAATGGATGTTCGTTCATTGGGTGCATGAATTGTATCATTGATAACCCCAAATTCGATCACGTTAATGCCATACGTCGCAATAAAACGTGCGTCCGATGTTCCACCTGCTGTAGAGTGTTTTGGGGTGATACCGCATACATCCTGTATCGAGTCACTCAGTACTTGAACAATACGCGTAGCCGCATCGGTCACAAAAGGTACTGCTGATTGATCAAGTGTCAATGTGTAATTGAGGCCTGTGAAATGTTGCGCGATAAACGCTTCGATAGCCGCTTTATCGGTCTTCGTCGAATTACGGACATTGAACATCATCTTCAATTTTCCAGGAGAGACATTGGTCGTCTCAATACCCGAACGTATATCGGTTACTACCAGCTGACTTGGAGCAAAATACTCATCTCCCTGATCCAAAAAAGCACCGGCTACTTGTGGTAAGACCAGTGCGATCTGATGGATTGGATTGATCGCTTTTTCAGGGTATGCGGCATGCCCTTGTTTACCCTGCAGTTCCAATACACCATTGATCGAACCGCGTCGCCCTACTTTGATCGCATCTCCAAAAGTCTTTTCACACGTTGGTTCCGACACCACAACAGCGTCAGGTAATAGGTTATGCTCTTTGAGATACGCTAACACTACCGCCGTTCCATATTTTCCAGGGCCTTCTTCATCTGAAGTGAGCAAGATAGAGAGTGTCCCATTAAAATGCTGTGCATCTTTGAGTGCTTGCGTAAAAGCACTTAGGCCACTTTTCATATCCTGCGCACCACGTCCATAGATGTATCCATCGATCTGGGTGGCAGTATAGGGATCAGTCGTCCAGCCATCTCCTGCAGGAACCACATCAACATGCCCTGCAAAACACAAATGAGGACCCTCACCAAAACGGCGATACGCAAAAAGGTTTTTCACCCCTTCTTTATCAATACGAATCGCGGTAAATCCGGCCAAATAGTTTTCGATAAAATCAAGCATCCCTCCATCATCGGGAGTCTGGCTTTTGGATTCGATAAATTGTTTAAAAAGTTCAATAACGGTCAATGTATATCCTCAATAATAATCATGAATGCGAATTATAATCTTACATACATTGATTTTGCCTTCGGAGATTTGAGCTGACGCCGCAGTTCAAGTCCATCAAATTCATGCGCCAGATTTTCTCTGATTCGTTTCGCATCGGCCAAAAAGCCCTCATGCATGTGCAGTGACTGTGCAAACTCCAGTCCATACACACTGCTGCCTCGCCCTGCACGCAATACACGGTCATAGATCAAATCATCACTTTGTTCATCATAATGGACACTCAAGTGCAGATTTACAACACTTCGAAGTTTCGTCACTTCTTCTACTATCGAGAGCTGATGCAAATGGGTCGTCAGTATAAAAAGAGGATTTTTTTGAGTAAGCTGTAAAATAGTACTCGCCACAATAGCAACTGCCGAGAGTGTTTCCGTACCATGACTGATCTCATCACCTAAAACCAGTGTCTTAGGTGTCACTTTGTGAAAAATACTGTTAAGTTCCAGCATCTCCACACCAAAGGTCGAGAGTGACTTAACCACATTATCACGCGAGAGGATACGGGTAAACAGTGCCTCAAAAGGGGAGAATTTCATCGCTTTGGCCGGGACAAAAAAGCCTCCCTGCGCCAACACCACTGCTATTCCGATACTTTTCATCAGCGAGGATTTACCGCTGGAATTAATACCATACAGCAAAACTCCATTGATATCTGCCCCATCATGCACTCTTGGGTCAAGCATCACCGTATCGGGATACGGGATATCCAGATAATCACGATTTCCCATCACAATATCATTGGGGACATAGTCATTACCCTGAATCTCTACCAAAAGATGCCGTAGTCCCATCACTTGCATAAACGATTCAGTGTTCGATGTTTTCACCAGTGTTGGACGGCAAAGACCGTATTGCTTGGCAACCATTGCCGAAGTCACCGTTACGTCCAGTTGCGCTATAAACACCAATACCGAATGTATAAATACATTCTGCTCTTTAAGCCATTTCGTTCTGTAATAGTTATTTTTAAACTCACAACACCAATCTCGAATTTCCAATGCTGTGATGAGCGGTATATCTACATTGTGTTTTTCCAAATATTCATTGAGTGTTGCCAACTGCTCTAAGCCATTACATAATTGCTGTGAGTTCTTCTCCCATAACGATTGCATGCGAACAACTGCCCAAGTTTGCGATATATTTGGCAACAGTGCCAATTCCCCATCCACATAATCACAATGGGACCGCAGTTTTTCAATACGACTGTACCGCTCATTGAGTTCATCGATGTTCACAATGGGAAGCCCAAAACGAAACCGTCCCAGTTCCTTACCTACATCCGTGCGCATCTTCAAAAACAATTTGGCAATACTCGCCTCGCGTTCATCATGCGATACCATTTCAAGCTGTTCAAGCGGATTGTTCCCCATTTGAAGCAATCCATCCATTCGTAAAACACCAGGGGTAGCTAAGGGGAGAAAATGACTATCGCCTACATGCATGCACAAAATTTCCAATGCCATCGCTGCATGGGCAGATTCTTCCAAACCTAAATGATCAATAGGGTTTAGAAGTGTACGCAAAGAAAATACGGATTCAAAAAGTTCGTTTTGTTGATTTGAGGATAGAGGTGAAGACTCAAAAATAACCTCAAACGATTCAAAGTGATGTTTGAGTGTTTCATACAATGCAGGTGAAGAAGCACCAATAATTATTGTATGCGCTGAAGCAACAAACAAAAGATGCAGTATCTTATCGATAGTAGCATAGGGGTGCGTAGTATCTGAGGCGATTTCACACACCCATGTGCTCATCCCCAAGGCCCCTATTGTCGCAAAACCGGCACACAAACCATTAGCGTCTTCAGTGATATACAAACCGCACAGTGAATTGGTCATTAAATAGTGGTTCATCGCTTCTACCTTTATATATGCAGATTATACCAAAAGCACCTATTAAATCTTTTCGTCCAACCATTTTCGCTGACGATACACTCTGTAAAACCATACCCCTTTAATAAATGTTTCGATGGCCATTGCCAAATATACACCTATAATACTCATCCCATAATGTACGACTAACCATGCAGGTAAGATTCGAAAACACCACATAGAAGTAGTACTGATACGCAATGTCATACGAGTAGCTCCAGCACCGCGCAATGCTCCGCTGAGGACAAACGTAACCGCAAGCGGAATCTGAGTCGCTCCGACAAGGCGTAAATAAAGTGTCGCCGATTCGATTGTTTCAGTATCCTTTGTAAAAAAATGGGCAAGGTAATGGGGAAAGATGACTAAAACAACTCCAACACTTCCCATAAAAATGGCTGCTATTTTCATACTCAGCAATCCCGCTGCATACGCATTTTCTTTTTGCTTCGCGCCTAGATACTGCCCGCTCAAAACCATTGCTGCAACTGAAAATCCGTATCCGGGCATAAACGCAAATGCTTCTATACGCGCCCCCACTTGATACCCGGCAAGCGCTTGTGTCCCGTACGAAGCGATGAGCCACACAAAGATCAAAAAAGCACTGATCCCGATAAAACGCTCCGCCACTGCCGGAAATCCAATCGTGACAATACGCTTAACATCACTCCAATGAAAAATCGCGACTACCCGTATCTTTTTCGTCCGATAAAATAACCATCCGTATAGGAACAAACTAAAGCCATAAGCGCACAAGGTCGCATACGCCGCCCCCACAATCCCCATTGGTTCAAATCCGCCATGACCAAAGATAAACAGATAGTTTAAGCCCGCATGTAACGTGGCTGAAAAAATCTTGATATACAAAGAGCTCTTGGTGTCCCCCGCAGCACTTAGAACCGTAAATGCTAACGTATCCATAAAAATCAAAAGCATCCCCAGAGATAAAGTACCAAAATAGATACTCCCCAGTTTGATAACCTCAGCATCGGATCCCATCAAACGAAAAAAACTCTCAGATCCATAATAACCGATCGTCATAATCACAAATGAGAGGACGAATGCCATGATTGCCGTGACATAAGCAACACTGCCGGCTCGTTTGGATCGACCGCTTCCGATATAACGTGAGATTACGGCACTTCCACCTACCACATATATTCCCATCAATGTCTGAATCAGCATCATAAACTGCATACTCAAACCCACCGCCGCCAATGCGGCAATGCCTAATGTTCCCACCATTAACATATCGATAAGAAGCTGTACAATGTCCAAAAGTTGCTTTAAAGCGGCCGGAATGGCCAGTGAAATAACGCGGCGTTTAAGAGAAAGTGTGTTCAAGACTTTACAAGAGTAGCAATATCGTTCATCGCAGCAAAAAGCTCTTCTTTCGTTTCGTATCGTATCTCCACGCGATTGACAGGTACTTCTCCCACAGGATCAAAATCGCAAATGAGCACATAGGCTTCAAGTACAACCTGCTCTTTTTTCATATCCGCCCATTCCAATGATACCGAGGCACTTTCACCCCCTGCACTAATCAGTGCCGCAGGGTACAAACGCGTCACAAGCGATAAATCGATTTCCCCACCATCATAGACATATATTGTTTGTCTCATTATTCAATCTCCTGAAGTTCATAATGTTGTCGCAACCATCGGTAGTAAACAGCTGCAATTAAAAACGCACTGCCCAACAGCACTGTAATGGACTCAAGTGTCCACCCCATATTTACCAAAAATCCGATCATCAAAGAAACCAATCCTCCAACCCCTAAAAAAATCATGTCATTATACGCAACTACCCGTCCGTAATACTCAGGATGCGTATGTTTTTGTATCAGTGTATACGTGTAGGACCATAATGTCGTTGTCATAAAGCCAACCAATACCGATGCTGCCAACGAAGCATAAAAGTCAGACATAGCCCATGCCCATACTCCAATAGCCAATGCTTCAGCAAGCAACAAAAACTCCAATCGTCTAATATTCACCCATTCTCCCAAGAACAGTGGTCCAATAGCCAATCCCACTGCCCGTGCAGCATGTACCAACCCTATGCCTAACGAAATAGCAATAATATTCATATAGTACTTTTGAGCACTTAACACAACCAAAGCATCAAAGGTAGTAAACGATACCACCGAGTGCAGCAGCATTAAATGCCAAACAATCCGTTCTTTTCGTATATAACGTAAAGCATCCCCCATCATCGTCATAAAACGTGATGTACTTTTGATTTGTTCGAGCGTAAAATGTAAATTCATCTGAAGGAGCAATACAATCACAAAGAGCAATGCATCCAATAAAAAAGCATATTTTACCCCAACACTGTACACCAAGAGGCCGCTTAAAGCCATCCCTAACGTATACGATAATGACCAGATTATAGAGTGTATTTCATTGGCACTTTGCAAAGCCTTCCCACTGAGAATCCGTGGCAAAAGTGACATCTCTACGGTAAACTGAAAACTTGCCGCTGCCATTCGAGCAAATACCAGCACATACAACAACGGTAACTTTGAGACTTCATCAATACTCATCAGCATCAATGTACAGCTAATTTCTATTACAGTCAACACTATCATTAACTTTTTAGGCGAAATCTTATCGATGAGAGCGCCACTCAAAGGAGCTTGTAACACTCCAGCAAAAAAATGCAATGCAGCCACAAAAGCAATAATCGAAGCATCCACATTGAGAGTAATCAATAAAGTATAAATAGCAACATTACTAAACCACGCTCCAAAATAAGCAATAAGTTGAATGAGAGAGAGCTTTGCAAGCAGCGGCTGGGTACGTAAAAGATTCCAATAACGTTTCATAAATGCAAGCGTAGCATAGTAAAATCGATTTGTAATTAAAGTTTTCATTTACGCAGCCGATTTAGTCTTACTAAGAATAAATACGCATATCGCGTCCAAGGAGAAGCATTATGGAAATCCTACAATCAGTAGCGAAAGTGCAGCAAACTCAAATGGCCACTGCAAAAGCAGCACCAACAGAAGCTCCTGCGCAGCAAAGTGTTCAACAAATACAAAAAGCGCAAATTGCTCAGGACAAAGTATCTGAAACAGAAGTTCAAAATAAAACTACAAAAATAAGTTCTCAGAAGGAAATGGACTCACTTATTGAACAACTCAATAAATCTCTTGATCCCTTTAGTACCACATTACGTTTTGGATTTGATAATACATCCAAAGATTTTTTTGTTTCCGTTATCGACACACAGCGAAATGCAGTTCTTAGACGTTTTCCTATTGAACAAGCAGAACAACTATTACCAAAAATGCAAGAAGTGACAGGGATCCTTTTCGATATAAAAGGGTAGTTCCTACGTATTTTTCAAATTCAAACAAGTACAACTAAGGATATTTTTATGTATAACAACAATCTTGCCTATAACACCTATGCTCAAAATAATATTGGGGTGGAATCTCCAGAAAAACTCATCCAAATGATGTATGAAGGAGTTTTACGTTTCAACATGCAAGCCAAACGCTCAATTAATGATGCAGACATTGAACGACGTACTTATTGGATCAATCGTTCAAATGCTGTTATCAGCGAACTCATCGACATTCTCGATTACAAGCAAGGAGATGTGGCACATTATCTCGCAGGACTGTATGGACATCAACTACAGCTATTGTTGGAAGCTAATATTCATAACGACAGTACAAAACTTGATGAAGTCAATCAAGTCATGAAAGGACTTTTAGAAGCGTGGAGAGAACAGTAATGTGGCTTAGCAACTTTAAAAAAGCCATAATTCTAAAAGAATTTGAAACTCTAAACAAGCTTATTGACGAGATGCCAAGCATGGATACTCTTGTGCAGATGGAAGAAACCGCCTATTTATTAAATCATGCAAAAAGCCTTTTAGAGGAGGAGCAGTCCTCAACTCTTAGCTCACTGCAACAGCTCAAAAATACCATCGATTTTCTAAAAGCTACCGAAAACACCCCTTCATCTTCCCTCAATCTAAAACTTTAACCCCACACTCATCTATTTTTTGCTAAAATCGCGCTATTTACTCCACATTTGTGGAAAATATACTCATAGGAATCATAATGAAAAAAGAGGTCAAAAAAGTAGTATTAGCTTATTCCGGCGGTCTTGACACCAGCGTTATCCTTAAATGGTTACAAGATGAATACAAATGTGAAGTTGTAACATTCACAGCCGATATCGGTCAAGGTGAAGAAGTAGAACCTGCACGCGCAAAAGCAATTGCACTTGGGATCAAACCTGAAAATATTTACATCGAAGATTTACGTGAAGAATTTGTACGTGATTATGTTTTTCCGATGTTTCGTGCCAACGCAATTTACGAGGGAGAGTACCTTTTAGGAACGTCTATTGCACGCCCATTGATTGCTAAACGCCAAACAGAAATTGCACGTATTACAGGTGCAGATGCTGTAAGTCATGGAGCTACAGGAAAAGGAAATGATCAAGTCCGTTTTGAAATGGGCTACCTAGGCCAAGACAGTTCTCTTACCATCATCGCTCCATGGCGTGAGTGGGATCTTAATTCCAGAGAAAAACTGCTTGCCTATGCAGCAGAACACGGCATTAAAATTGAGATGAGTGGAACAAAATCTCCGTATTCTATGGATGCAAATTTACTGCATATCTCTTATGAGGGTGGTATTCTTGAAGACCCTTCCGCTGAACCTGAAGAGAGTATGTGGCGTTGGACAACTGCCCCTGAAAATGCTCCCGATAAAGCAGAATACATCGAAATAGGCTATGAAAAAGGCGATCCAATTACCTTAAACGGTAAGGCACTGTCCCCTGCAGTCATGCTTGAACAACTTAATATCATTGCAGGACGTCATGGTATCGGACGTGCTGATATCGTTGAAAACCGTTTTGTTGGTATGAAAAGTCGTGGATGCTATGAAACGCCGGGTGGCACATTGATGCTCAAAGCACACCGCGCAATAGAATCATTAACACTAGACCGTGAAGAGGCTCATCTTAAAGATGAACTTATGCCACGCTATGCAAAACTTGTCTATAATGGATTTTGGTTTGCTCCTGAGCGCGAAATGCTTCAAGCCGCAATTGATAAAACTCAACAAAACGTTCGAGGAAACGTTCGATTGAAGCTTTATAAAGGTGGTGTATACGTTGTCGGACGAACTTCGGATCTCTCTTTATTCAATCCTGAATATTGTACATTCGAAGAAGATTCTGTCTATGATCAAAAAGATGCTGGCGGATTCATTAAACTTAATGCATTACGCTTTATCATCGCTGGAAAAGCGCGAAAAAACAAATAAGGATATACCATGAGTACAACAATCACTAAAATTGATCCAGAATCGATTGAATTCAAAACGGAACTTGAAAAAACTATTAAATTTACGGATAAAGTCTGTAGCCAATTCGGTTTTGTCTACAATCCAGATGCAGAGATTAACGAAGGCATTCAACTTGGTTTAACACGCAATAAAATGATGCATGGAAAGCGCTATTGCCCTTGTTTCTTTATCACTGGTAACAAAGAGGAAGACCGTATCTGCCCATGTAAACCTGCATTGGAGCATGAGATTCCAGTTGATGGTGTTTGTCACTGCCAAATTTTTTGTACCCCTGAATTTGCAGCTGCACAAGCCAAAGGTGAAGAACTTCAAGAAGTAACGCACCAACATTCGCGTGGCCTTACCGTAGAAGAATGTGAATATTTACTTAAAAAACAAAATATAGATGCCGATGAGCTAATATCTCTTTTTGAAGCACGTGAATTAGGCATGGTTAATTTCAAGCTCGTTGATGTACGCGAATGGATGGAGTGGAAATCCAATCGAATTGAGGGAACCGATGTCCTTGTACCAACCAGCAACTTCTTCCAGACATTGACCGAAGCCGAGTTAAGCATGGATGAGAACATTATTGTTTACTGTCATGTTGGAAGCAGAAGCGCACACTGTCAACGTATTCTTACCGATATGGGTTATTTAAAAGCTATCAATCTTTATGGCGGTATCGTCGCCTACAACGGCAAAATTATTCGTGGTTAATCAAGGAGCATTATGAAAGTATTACTAACCAAAGACGTCAAAGGTGTTGGAAAAGCCGGAGAGATAAAAGATGTAGCTGATGGTTATGGCAAAAACTTTCTCATCGGAAAAGGACTTGCTCTCGCTGCAACCAATGAAGTATTAAAACGATATGAATCCGATCAACGCAAACAAGCAGCCAATGACGCAGCCCAGATTGAACGTTTAAATGCCATCAAAACTACCTTGGGATCTATCAAAGTAGTCATAGCTAAAAAACTCGGAGATACAGGTCACCTTTTTGGTTCTGTCACCAAAGATGAAATTGCTCATGCACTGCAAGAGCAACACGGTATCGAAATTGATAAAAAAGAATTGGATGCTAAGCATGGCATCAAAACGGTCGGAATGCATGATCTCGATTTAAAATTAGGTCACAGTATCCACGCAACCCTTCACGTAGAGATTAAAGGTGAGTAAGGCCGGATTCGTAGCTCTTATCGGGCGTCCTAACGCCGGAAAAAGTACGATGATGAACTGGATTTTAGGCGAAAAAATTGCCCTAGTCAGCCAAAAAGCCAACGCTACACGCAAACGCTCCAATGCCATCGTTATGCACAATGATGATCAAATCATATTTGTGGATACTCCCGGTCTTCATCAAGCCGAAAAACTACTCAATCAGTACATGCTCGAAGAGGCTTTGAAAGCTATCGGAGATTGTGATATTGTTGTTTATTTGGCCCCGGCATCCGACAAAACAAGCTTTTATGAGAAGTTTTTAGAAATCAATGGAGAGAAGCGAAAGCATATAATCGTTCTTAGCAAGATCGATCAGATTTCACAAAGTGATCTTTTAAAAAAGATCGGCGAGTATAATCAATACAGCGATAAGTTTGAAGCCCTGATTCCAATGTCTGTTACTAAAAATGTAGGTAAAGAAGATTTGCTTAATACCATCGTAAAACATCTCAACGAATCCCCTTATCTTTATGATCCTGAAAATATTACGACTGAGATGATACGTACCATTTACAAAGAATTTATACGAGAAGCCATTTTTGACAACATTAGCGATGAAATTCCGTATGAATCTGACGTATTAATTGACAAAATAGATGAAGATTCACCCACAGAGCATATACGCGCTACCATTATTGTCGAAAAAGAATCCCAAAAAGGGATCATAATTGGAAAAGGCGGTGTAGCTATTAAGCGTATCGGTAAGAATGCTCGTGAAAAAATAGAACGCCTTGCTTCAAAACCTGTTTATCTAGAACTCTTCGTTTCCGTTAAAAAAGGATGGAGTACCGATAAAAAGTTTTTAAGCGATCTAGGATATGAATGGTAACTAAAGTATTATTACTTTCCCTATTACTCACTTCTCTTTATTCAGGTGAGGTAATGGATCTCTACCGCAGTGGCGGGATGCATGCAATTAGCAAAGAAATCGATCGCGGAATAGGCGATACCACTTACTGGCAATCCAAACTTTCCCAAAAAGATCTACGTTTTGGATACTATGAATCCACCAATACTCTTTTAATTTGTGGAAAAGATCACGCCAGTTTAAATTTGTACCGAAAAGATAAGAATGAGCGGTTTACTCTTCTAAAAACCATACCCGCATTTACGGGAAAATACGATGGAGACAAAGTAAACGAAGGGGACCGGAAAACCCCGATTGGCGTGTATACCATCACTCAAAAACTCAATACCGTTGACCCATTTTATGGACCAATGGCCTTTGTGACTTCCTACCCTAATCTTTATGATCGTATACGTGGTAAAAATGGTTCTGGTATCTGGATACATGGAGTTCCTGCTGACGGTGATAGAGACAGTTTCACAAAAGGGTGTATCGCTATCAATAATGATGAGTTGATTGGATTGGATCAAGCAATTGATTATAAAAATACCTTGTTACTAATAGATTCAAAACTCAAAGAGCACCCGAACTCACCTTACGCAACTATATTGTCACAGCTGTATCAATGGCGATTTGCATGGAAATATAATGATTTCCAAGCCTATCTCTCCTTTTATGACACCACATTTATGCGTAATGACGGGATGGAATACTATGATTTTAAGAATTATAAACAACGTATTTTTGATAAAAAAGAATCTAAAGAGATCCTATTTACAAACTTGAATATTATCCCTTATCCTGGTGAACGTTCCAATTTATTTATGGTTACCTTTGATGAAACCTATAGCAGTGATAACCATAGCTTTTCAGGGCCAAAATCTTTAATGATCTTACTCAATAGTGACCAATCCATTTCTATTATTTCTGAGCAATAGCATGCGGCTCTTGCTTTCACTTGTTTTACTGACAACACTTAGCCAAGCCCTTCCTTTTACACTTGTAAAGCATGAAGGATCTACCGGTAATGGACCTACTCTTTTTGTTATAGGTGGCATACACGGAAATGAGCCTGGCAGTTACTTTGCAGCCTCTATTTTGGCTCAATACTACACCATAACAAAAGGAAATTTATGGGTCATCCCTAACTTAAATCATAAAAGTATTATGATGAACAGTCGCGGTATTAATGGTGACATGAACCGTAAGTTTGCTGATATAGACCAAAATGATAAAGATTATCCCATTGTCGATGAACTCAAAAAAATCATTACCGATCCACAAGTGGATCTTATCCTTAACTTACATGACGGACACGGATATTACCGTAAAGAGTACAAAGATCATATCTTCAACCCTGGAGCATGGGGACAAACATGCGTTATAGACCAAATATCCCTTGACAGTGATCATATCTATAAAGATATGAATCAAATAGCATCTATTATCAGTCAAGAACTAAATGGTGGACTCATAGAAAACTATCATTGTTTTGATGTACGTAATACCAACACTCGTGATGATGATGAAGCGATGAGACACTCTTTGACTTTTTTTGCTGTAAATCATAACAAACCGGCCTTTGCAATCGAGACTTCTAAAAATTTACCTACATTACAAGAAAAAGTATTCTATCAACTACGTGCGATTGAGGGATACATGAAATACATGGGGATAGGCTATCAACGTCCTTTTGAACTAACTGCAGATACATTAAAAGAAATCATTAGAATTAACGGGAATGTTACAATAAACAATAATATTAATCTGAATTTAGAAAACTTAAGAACAGATTTAAGTTTTGTTCCGCTAAAATCGGAACGCAATGATTTCAATTTCACCCATCCACTTGGTGGCATACTCCAAGATGGTGGAAAATTTAATCTTTATATAGGCAATCAAAAGGTCTCGACCCTATCTCGTAGTATTCATGCAGAAGCAAAGTGTGAAGACAACCTTAGCTTAGAAATCGATGGTAAAGAAGAAAAACTTTATTTTGCTAAAGAATACTTAGTAACTGCCGATGTTAGCATTATTAATAAGTCACTAACACGGACAAACATCATCGGTTTTACGCGCGAGGGTAAAAAAGATGAGAGTAATATACATGTCACACTAAAAGATTTTGATCCAAAGTATGCAGTCGATAAAGATGCAAAAACGTATCGTGTTGAGTTGTATCGAGAAAATGATTTTTGTGGTATGGTTTTGATACATTTTAAATAGGAATATAGGATGAGCAAACAGCAAACGTTTTCAACTATCATATCAGCCAATCCCTATCGGAAAGACTTTTATGTTGGTACGTTAAACAGCATTTCCAGCATTGCTTCACCGTCATTTGTTAAAGAGCAATATGCAGTCTCTTTTTTAAATACAAAAGGATTTATTTCCGCTTTAATCGGTATTAGTAAAAATGTTCCTGAAGATGATATATACGATGCCTTAGAAAACAAAGTCTATGAAGAGCTAGCTCTTGATATAGCCGTTGAATACCAGTTTCAATACATTGAAGCCATTAATAACTCTACTGAGAGTGAACGTTTTTACCATGTATTTATCGTAGATCCTCTTACCTTAGAACAAGAGTTTGCTCCTGCTGTAGAATCTATAAAGTACATCGATCAAATCGTACCCGTTCCCTTATTGCTAAAATCACTCTATGTAAAAGAAATTTTAGATCTTAGCGGAACACACGCCTTTATCTATTTTCAAGAAAATGACGCTTTCTTAACGATTTACAGAGATCAAGAATTTGTCTATACAAAATCACTCAAATACTCTTTAAAACAAATGCATGAGCGTTTTTGTGAGATATTAGGTGAAATTATTGATTTAGCAAGTTTTGAAAATATCTTAGCGATGCAAGGGCTAAACCCGAGTAATTCAGACTATCAAAAAGCTTTTTTCAAGCTCTTTGGAGAAATATTTCTTCATATCAATGATGTCATCACGTATGCTAAACGTGCTTTTGAGATCAAACAATTTGATGCCATTTATACAGGTACAGCCGTTGGCAGTATCAGCGGACTTGATGAATATGCGCAAACCTATCTCGGACTAAAAGCACATCCATTTGAATTTGATTACGGATTTAAAACTGCTGATAAAGTCGTTGACCAAATCCATCAATTAATGCATTTGTATGCACGTCTTGAATCCGAAGAGCGTTATGAGTGTAATTTCACCCTATTCCATCGTCCACCACCTTTTGCTAAGCGTGACAGTGGCAAACTTATTTTGGTTACTGCCGCTGCCTTGGCTGCAGCATTACTGTATCCAGGTACCTATTGGGGACTTTCATATGTGGAAGAGTTTCATTATGCTCTGATGAATCAAGAATATGAAAAAGTACATATTGAAAAAACCACTCGAGAACAAATCATTAATTTAAAAACAGCCAATAAAAATGCAGCTCAAGCCCTTTTAGATGAGCAAAAAACAGCGTATAAACAAAAGCAAGACACCTTAACTCAGGTTCATGATAAAAAAGTAAACTATCCTATGAAAGCTAAAATTGCAGCTGATTTTACCCGTAGCTTTAACCAATATCGTGTTAAATTGCAATCTATGGGGTACACTGAAGACAGCAATTCAACCGATAAAACATTTACTTTCATGCTAACCGCTGCTAAGACACAAGACATAACCGCACTTCTTAAATATCTTACCGATTCTAAAAGAGATAGCTTCACCTTTGATCTTCAACTTATATCCTATGATGAAACTAAAAAGTCTTATCTCAGTGAACTTAAGGCGGTACTGAAATGAAATTTAATATCGAAAACTACCTTTATTCACTAGATCAGATGCTTTCTTTAAAAAGTGAACGTGATAAAACAATGATGTTCGTAATGATCTTCGCATCACTGTTTGCCTTTTCTTATTTATTGTTATGGGAAAGTTCTGAAGCATCATTTCAAATTTCGCATGAAAAAGCCATCAAGATGGAAAGTGATCTCTCAAGTGATAAAGGTTATTTAGAAATCAATCCTATTGAAAGAATCGCACAGCTTGAACAAGAAACCGTAGCCATACAAATGGATGAGCAACACTATATACAATATAACAGCTATATAAAAGATCAAATTGAACAAATTTCATCGCTCTATTATGATGAAAAAGCATGGGGTGGATATTTAGACTCTATCTCAAAATATGCCCGTGCGTATAATGTAAAACTGCTGAACTTTGGGAATACCCTCACAATGGACAATAGTTCATTTGGCCATGTATTAGATATCAGTATCAAAGCAGAGGGACCTTATAAAAATACTCTCAAATTTATTAATGCATTGGAACAAAGCTATCTTGTTGTTGATCTTCACGACATGCACATGGATGCAGATAAAAAACTGACAAGTGATCTCAACATCTCAGTGTGGGGGATTGTACGACAATGAAGACATTTATAATCATCTCTAGTTTCTTTACGCTGATGCTTCAAGCATCTAATTCCATCAACACACCAATGAGCGTACCCTCTTTAGGAAATGTTACCGTGCTTCAATCAAAAAGCGATAAAGAACTGGCTTGGGTGGATGAACAAATTCAGGCCATTCTTCCTTCAAGAATCGGTGTTGCAGATGGATACATAAACTCACTAAATGATCCTATGAAATACACCGCCCAAGCTCCTAAATCAGGAGACGGCATGATAAAAATGTTAGCACCGCCAAAACTCGGAGGGCTTCCTGGTATGCCTTTGCTTCCTAAAGTTGTTGAGGAACCATTACGATTGCAAGGATTGATGAATAAATCGGCTCTAATAAATGGTAAGTGGTATCGCTTGAATGATCCTATTCGAGCTTATACCTTGGCCGAAATCAAGCCAGGCTCAATTTTGTTATCCGGTAGCAAGGGTCAACAACTGATCTTATTTATCAGTAAACAAAATAACAATATCAAAATTAATACCAAATAGGAAAGCAAAATGAGACCAGTATTGACATCAAATGCACGAGCATTCTTATTATCAGTTGCGACAGCTACACTATTAAGCACATCAGCATATGCAGACTGTACCTATGAACTCTTCAACATTGCCTCCATCAAAGGAACCAGTATCGGTGACTTTATTGATCAAATCAGTGATGAATGTGGAATGAGTATTATTGTTGCTGATTCTGAGGCTGAAAAAATTCTTCTCAAACAAATGAACAAAACCTACCTTAAAAATTTGACTATTAATGAAGTTTTAGACTTAATTATAAAAGAAAATGGACTTCAATATACGTTACAAAACAATGTATTAAAAATTTCATATATTTCTACAAAAACGTACAATATTGATTATATCATCTCTCAGCGTAAAGGCGAGGGAAAAGCTAATGTATCCTTAAGTGGAGGAGGAATGGCTGGTGGTGCAGCTGGTGGTGCAGCTGGTGGTGCAGCTGGTGGTGCAGCTGGTGGTGCAGCTGGTGGTGCAGCTGGTGGTGCAGCTGGTGGTGCAGCTTGGTGCAGCTGGTGGTGCAGCAGCTGGTGGTGGTGCGTCTTCCGTATCAGGTATCAATATAACTTCCAGTGATGAAGTACTGTTTTGGGACACTCTTGATAAAGAAATTGCCAATGTACTAAACCGACCAGAAGACACTTATAAAGCATCGATTCCGATGATTAATAAGCATGCAGGACTCATAACGGTCAGTGCAACTGGGCAGCAACTCAAACGATTGGATGCCTATCTCGATCAACTTCAAAAAAAGATGCAAACACAGGTACTCATTGATGTGAAGATGTACAGTGTTACCTTTTCTGATGGGTCAACTACTGGGGTAGATTGGGCACAACTTTATGCTCTTCAAAAGGTCGAGCTGGGATTTGATTGGGAAAAAACATACACTTCACCAGACACCAAGACCTTTACCCTTAGCGCAGGTGGTAGTCTTGATCAAGTAATCAAATTTTTAAAAACCCAAGGTGATGTATCATCTATCTCTAACCCAAAAGTTTTAACACTAAACAATCAAACAGCACTTATTACTGCAGGAACCGAACTTTTTTATAAAATTACAAATTCAACCACAGCAACTGGAACAGCTACCACCCAAACAGACAATGAAATCATTAACTCTGTCTTTTCAGGTGTTTTATTGGATATAACTCCTGAAATAGCAAATGATGGTACTATAACCTTACGCATAAATCCATCTCTTTCTGAAGCTGTTGGAACTATTTCAGCTGATAATTCAAATCGTAAAATGCCTCCTGACTTAACCCGTAGACAGATGTCCTCTGTTATAAGTGTCAAAGATGGAAGCCGTGTAATTTTAGGTGGTTTGATCAGTTCAAAAATGGTGACTGATGGGAATAGACTTCCACTATTGGGTAGTATTCCTGTTTTAGGCTGGCTCTTTAAAACTGAAACAACCAGTAAAAAAACCGAAGAAATCGTAATGATCATAGAACCTCATATTATTCAAAAACAAGACAGTAAAGTCGGTTTATCTGACTTAGGATATCAACGTATCACACCTACGCTTGAAAAAGAGCTTTTAGAGATGAAAGAATCTAGCAAATAATACATGGAGCCCTCTCTATTTTCAAAACCTCGTGACCTGTTTACAGACGTAGTCAATCCAAGGGACTACGTTCAAATTGACAGCGTATCCCATATGTACCAAAGTCTTAAAACATCGGTCCAAAAACCCCTTAAAATGATTTTGCTGTATGGACGACCAGGGACAGGTAAAAGCATGCTTTTACATAAACTCCATCATGACCTCTCAAAACATCAAAAAGTATGCATGATTGATATCCCTATCATTGATGAAGACGATTTTTTACGCGTATTGGCTCAAAAAGTATACTCGTATGCCAGTCGCGAAGCACTCACTCTTACGCGATTTTTAGAACTCTCCTCTGCAGTAAACTTCCCTGTTATCCCTATTGTATTACTAGATGAAGCACAGCTATACAGTGCGGCATTAATGGAAAAAATTCGTCTGATCTCAGATGCCCGTGCATTGAAATTTGTCATCACATTACATAAAACTGACAATGAAGATATCATTGCCAAAGAACATTTTCAAACTCGTATTTGGGAAAGTATTGAACTTCAAAATGCTTCTCATGAAGAACTTAAAATATACATACAAAAAAAACTTCTCAAAGCCAACTGCTTCGATGTAGCCAACATGATTAATGAGAAAAATATTAAACTTATCAGCAAGTTAACCCGTGGAAATTACCGCGAATCCAACAAACTTATGTTTGCCCTATTTAGTCTCTATGCATGGTATGAAGAGCATAATCCTAGTAAAATAAAATACAATTCCCTCAGTACAAAATACATAGAAATGGCTGCCATTCATACTGGACTTATTAATGCTTGATATTTCAAAATTAGAACACCGTTGGCTGAAATACAAGATCAAAAGTATACTTCCTTATGCTGCGATATTGGCTGTCATTATTATTTCCATCATCACATTCTCTTTTTTAATGTTCAATAAAACAACAACGATACCCATGGTCACATCAAAAAAAGAAGATTTAAAAGTAAAAACACCCGTACCTGTTCCTTCCATAAACGATGAAAACAGCATGTTACTAGAACCATCAATGCAGTTTTTACAATCTATGAGTGGATCTACCCCTCTAGTTGAGAGTGTCCCTACTACTCCCGTACCTGTTGTCCCCATTAAAAGGTCACTCCCTCTAGCACAAGTACAGGCACAAACCGACACAGTACCTCCCATAGTAAAACCTCCACAAGTACCTGTCGTAAAAGGAAAATTAACCTCAATAAAACGCGATGATGCTGCATTTGATATCCATGAGCTTGAAGAGCGATTTAAAAATAATTCCAATCCAAATCTAGGGCTTTACATTGCACGATACCATTATGATCATGCAAACTACACAGAGTCCTATAATTATGCGTTAAAGACAAATGGCATAAATGCTACCATGGATGAGAGCTGGCTTATTTTTGCTAAATCATTGGTTAAACTGGGGAAAGAAGATCAAGCTAAAAAAACACTTCAGCTGTATATTTCTAATTCTAACTCACAAAACGCTAAAAATTATTTAAACACCTTAACCAAAGAGTATTCAAAATGATAAAATTATTTTTCACCCCACTACTCTTTCTTTGTACTCTTAATGCTGATGTTACTACCCAAATGCTCCAGCTATATCAAAAAGGTGCATACATCCAGGCATGTGCTTTAGGAGTGCAAAACTTTAAACTTATTCAACCAAACGAAGCATCAACTTCTTTATATGCTTTTTCATGTTTAAATGCAGATCAAATTGATCGCCTAAATACACCCATAAAAACCCTCAATCAAAGTTCTGAAGCACGGGCTAATGCTTCCTACTTTTCACTCTTGATACTGCAAAAAAGGCTTCTTATACAATCCCTTTATGATAGTTATCCTCTGAAACAACTCAAATTGCCGGCTAGTTCGCATTTGCTTTCTAGAGTTTTTGATTACTATTGTAAGAACCCTCAAACAAGCAATACAATCAAGGAATATACCGATACAAGTAATCCACGACAAAGTTATAAACTTTATACGATTCAAATCGATAGTGTTAAAACATTCGCCATTGATGAATACTATGATAAAATATTAGTAAAACACCATGTATATCAATAAAAGAGGCTGATATGGATCGCATTACGCATGATTTACTAGAAAAAACCCATATCTCGCAACAGCAAATTGATCGATTGATTTCAAGAGGTGTTCAAGACGACACTATTTTAGAAACCTTAACCAAGGTTGGAGCGATTTCTCTCAACTTTGTGAAACGTTTTGTGGTAGAGCGCATTCGAACAGGTCAATACGATGTCTCTATTATTAAAAATTACCATTTTTTGGATGAGTCTTCAATTTTACACCTTCTCGCGGAAGCTCTAGAATTAGCTTTTATTGATTTAGATTCCATAGATATGGATTATCGCTTAGTTGAAAAAATTTCTACGGCCCAATTAAAACGCTTCAATGCATTGCCAGTTTCACAAGATGATATGTACGTTGTAGTCGCTTTTTGCGATCCTCTTAATATTGAAGCGCAAGAGTCCATTCAACGTCTTTTCCCGCGTAAATCATTGCAAGTCGCGCTTTCAACCGAAAAGCAAATTCAAGCTTATCTTTTCAAGATTGAGCTAAAAGACAGCGTTAAAGAACTTGTCAATAATATTCGTAATGAATTACGCAGTATTGGCAGCGTAGAAGAACAACAAGAAGCTTCTTCCATTTTACAGCTTATTGACGTTATTTTAAAAGCATGTACCAAAGCACGTGCGAGTGATATACACATTGAACCAACCGAAAAAAACTGTGTTGTTCGCGGTAGAATTGATGGTAAACTAACTGAGATTTTTATCTTTGACCGTGATATCTATCCACCGCTTGCATCTCGTATTAAATTGCTTGCAAACCTCGATATTGCTGAGCGTAGAAAACCGCAAGACGGGCGTTTTTCCGCGCTGGTCATGGAAGCCGAATTTGATTTTCGTATTTCTACCTTACCTATTTTATATGGTGAATCCATCGTTATGCGTATTCTTGATAAAACCAAAGCGCTTGTACGGCTGGAAGAATCAGGAATGGATCAAGCAAGCTACAAAAAACTCATTAAAGCACTCGAATCCCCTTTTGGAATTATTCTTGTCACTGGGCCTACAGGAAGTGGTAAGACAACGACACTTTACGGTGCTCTCAATGAGCTTCGAAACGTTGAAGACAAAGTCATTACCGTCGAAGACCCCGTAGAGTATCGAATGAATCTGATTCAACAAGTACAAGTCAATCCAAAAGTAGGCCTCTCTTTTGCCGATGCACTGCGTTCTATTTTACGTCAAGACCCTGATAAGATTATGATTGGAGAAATTCGTGACCATGAAACGCTTGAAATCGCGATTAAAGCCGCACTTACAGGACATATGGTTATCTCGACCCTGCATACCAATGATGCAATCAGTGCAATTACCCGTATGTCCGATATGGGGATACAACCCTATCTTATCAGTGGGGCAGTCGTAGCCATACAAGCGCAGCGGTTGGTTCGAAAGATTTGTCACTTCTGTAAAAAAGAAGCAGATATCCCCACATCATTAAGAGAAGAATACGCTGCCATTATCCCTGCTGGTACTGTTTTTTATACAGGGGCTGGCTGTAAAGAGTGTAATGGTTCCGGATATATGGGACGTGAAATGATTTGTGAAGTATTGGTTATTTCGGAAGAAATATCAAGCATGATCGCTCGTGAAGCAGCTAAAGACGATATTTTTAAGCAAGCAAGAGAAGAAGGCTTTATGGGAATGTTTGAAAACGGGATGAATAAAGCCATAGAAGGTATCACAACAATAGATGAAATATTAAAGGTGGCCAAAGGATGAAGTACTTTCTCGTAACCGTTCTAAGTAAAGGTAAAAAAACCGATCATGGCGTGTATGCTGAAAATAAAAAAGAGGCACAATATCTTGCCAAAATAAAACACTCTGGCATGATTTTAAAAGCCGTTGAAACAGCCGCTCCCCTCGAGGATCAATTCAAAGCCTTTAAAGACAATTTGTTGGCAAATTTTAAAAAACGAAAATTAAAACCCGATAGCCTTATCGCCGCCATACGTCAATTAGCCGTTATGACGAATGCCGGTATTTCTATTCATGATTCGATGCATGAAATTGCAGATGCAACCAATGATGAAACACTCAAAGCTGTTTTAGATGGAATGGCAGAAGATATTAACTCTGGACTTAGTCTCTCCCATACAGCTGCTAAATACAGTTTTGAACTAGGAACACTCTCTCTAGCCATGATCGAACTGGGAGAAAAAACCGGTAATATGGCAGAAGCCCTGCATAAACTCGCTGACATGCTTGAAGAGATTCGACGTAATATCATCAAGTTTAAAAAAGCAATGGCCTATCCTCGAAACGTCATGATCGCGATGGCAGTTGCATTTACGATTTTGATTTCGTACGTTGTTCCACAGTTTAAAACTATTTTTGAACAGCTTGGGGCAGAACTTCCAATGCCTACTTTGATTCTCCTCTTCTTAGAACATCTATTTAATACCTATGGTTTGTATGTGCTGGCAGGATTATTCGCGTTTTTCATGGCATTTCGCTACATGTTAGATCACAACCAAGAATTTAAGTACAAATGGCATCAAACGCTTCTAAAACTCTACTTGATCAAAAACATCATTATGTTTTCCACTCTGAGTCGTTTTACCCTTGTATTCTCAGAACTCGTACGCGCTGGTATCCCAATTGCCGAAGCACTAGAAACATCTGTCGCTATGATCGACAACCTCCCCTTACGAGAACGGTTACTTATCGTCCGTTCAACCGTTGAAAAGGGAGGGTCATTGCATTCGGGACTTAAAGAAACAAAGCTCTTTGAAAACATGATTATCCAAATGATATCGGCCGGAGAATCAAGCGGTTCTCTGGATGCCATGCTTGAGAAAGTCATGGAGTATTACAAAATGCGCTTTGATGCTATTATTGACGGTCTATCCGAAGCAATCGAGCCAATTATGCTCTTTATGATCGCGGGTATGGTTATTTTGCTGGCACTGGGAATTTTCTTACCGATGTGGTCCATGGGAGATGCCGTTCAAGGGCGGCATTAAAAAGAAGAAGGTTTATTCAACCTCTTTTTTTTCAATCATCTTCGTATACGCTTCATCTGGTGGAATCAAGCCAGCTTCGTAAATAAATTGTGAGGGGACAAAACTCGTTTGCTTGATCTTATCGTATTTTGCGTAACTCAAAAACAAACGGTCTTTTGCTCTGGTCACTGCCACATAAAAAAGCCGTCTCTCCTCTTCGATACTGCCACTACGGCTCATTAGCTTTCGATTTGGAAATCGTCCATCCATGAGGTCAATGACATATACTTCTTCGTATTCCAATCCTTTGGATGCATGAATACTCAGAAGATGTACCCCTTCTCCTTGCGTTAGATCCTGAGAACCCAACACCATCGCATTCAAAAATCGCTCAAGCTCTTTATAGGGTCTGGAAAGCTCAAATAAAAGAGTACATTTACGACGAATCCGTTCTTTGGACTCTTCTTTTACTTTTTCGTCTACTGAACCATTTTCCGTCATGGCACGTCGATGCGATAGTGATTCGATAACATGTGCGTACAAGGATGACACTGCAATTTTTTGCACAGCTTCTTTGGGCTCTTTAACATCTCTCAATTTTCGAAAAAGGATAAAGAGATCGTGTAAAAAGGATGCCGATTCTTTGGTTAGTTTTGCATGTTTTAAGATCGGATTAGACATAAAGTTCGGATCTAATCCAAGTTTTGCAAATCTTCCGGCACTTCCCAACTCCGAATAATCATCAAACAATCCTAACTGATGGTTCAGCCGTCGTTTTTCAAATGGATTCGTAATCGATGTATCAGGATTATAAAGCCCTCGTAAAAATGATCCATTACCCAGCTTTTGCAGTGCGATAAAGAGTTCTTTGGCGATGGCGCTTCCGATTCCTTTTGCGTAATCGAACAGGTGGATAAACGCCATCATGTCAGATTCATTGACGATCAGGGTGAAAATATCCAAAAGCGCTTTGATCTCTTTGGAATCAAAAAAACTCACGCCGCCTCGTCTTCGACATGCGATTCCAAGCTCCCGTAACGTCGCCTCTATTCCATCTGCAGAAGCATTATTACGAAAAATAACGGCTATTTCTTCTCGATTGGTGGACGAATCACCAATAGCACGTGCAATACCGTGATATTGATCAAATAGTTCTTCATAGATTAACAAGGCAGGGCTTTGCGCCTCTTGGGTCCGTGTGACTTCCAATGCCTTTGGATAAATACGCTCATTATACGCAATGACTTTATTGGCTAAAGAAAGAATTGGTATCGTTGAGCGGTAGTTTTTATTGAGAGTATACACTTGTGCATCAGGATGTTTTTTACTAAATGAGCCAATGATAGAGATATCCGCTCCGTTAAATGCATAGATACTTTGATCGTAATCCCCCACACAAAACAAAGAGGGTGGCTTCATCGCTTCAACCAACGTCCCTTGAAGGGCATTGGTATCTTGATATTCATCAATCAAAATTTCTTTATAGCCTAAATCATTTTCCGAAGCCAACGTACGCATCAACAAAAGAAGATCATTAAAATTGACAAAACCGTACTCTTTTTTAAGAGCTTCAAATTCATCAATGATATCTGCATAAATGGCCGCATATACAGCATGCTCATCTTGTCGGGTAAGTATCCATTCCTCAAAATTAGTCGCTATCTCTGTATTTTGATAATACGAATAAACGTCATAGAGATAATTCGCCCCATAGGCAGGCGTTGCACAATCTATATGGGTAAAAATTCTTTTTTCATAGACACTTCGAAAAAGAGTTTTAAGCTCTCGCGGCTGTTTAAGAACAACCTTCCCTTCTTTACGCTTTAACCACCGATAGCTAATCGCATGAAAGGTCCCTGCATCAATCTTTGAGGCAACCTCTTTACCAAAAATAGCTGCCACACGTTCTACCATTTCTGCCGCTGCTTTATTGGTGAATGTCAGCAGCATAATTTCTTCGGGTTTAACGTCTTGAGAAAGGAGATAACCTATACGGCCTACGATTGTGGATGTTTTACCTGTGCCTGCAGAGGCGATAATGAGATTATGGCCATAGGAAGCGGTTGCAGCAGTATATTGCTGCGGATTGAGGCGAGAGAGAGGCAAAGTTTTCCTTATACCTCGTTATGGAGGCGATATTATGGTCGAAATGTCTTTAACGAAACAGCCACACCAAACTCACTGTGGACATCCGAATCTAAAACGGCTTGTGCCATTGACCCATTGCCTTGATTAAAGATCAACGGTGCCATAAAATTAATACGTGATTCATCAAGCGGATCTTGAACGATCATCATATTATATACAACCACTTTTGAATCCTCGTTGATGTCCAACAACTCACGAATATCTTTGGGTACATCAAAAGAATATTCACGAAGCATATACGGATTTACGACTGTGAAGCTCGTCTTCTCATCATCACAACTCTTTAAGGTTGAAAAAAGCTCATCAATTTCACTCAATTCTACCTTTGAAATTTTGTCAAAGCCTAAAATTGTAGATTTTACATTGTATTGCATGGTGGTATCCTTTACCTGAATTAGATATTTCTAGCAAATTCTATTCCTCTAAATTTTGGTATAATTGCAAACATTTTTGCTCAAGGCTCCTTTATGTCATCTACTCATTACGATCCCAAGAATATCGAAGAAACTTTTTACCCACTGTGGGAGAATCGCGGACTTTTTGAAGTGGATGGTAACAAAGCCATCGTAAAACCCAACAAACATTTTGCCATCATGATGCCTCCACCCAATGTCACAGGACGTTTACACATCGGTCACGGTCTTACCTTTACCCTCCAAGACATCATCGTCCGCTACAAACGTATGGATGGGTATGCAACTCTATGGCAGCCGGGAACCGATCATGCCGGTATTGCGACTCAAAACGTTGTTGAAAAGCAACTCCTTGCTGAGGGAAAGACCAAAGAAGAACTCGGACGTGACGCTTTCCTAAAACGTGTTTGGGAATGGAAAGAAGAAAGCGGCGGGATCATGGTCTCTCAACTAAGAAAGCTAGGAGTATCTCCTGCATGGAGCCGTGAACGTTTCACGATGGATGAGGGGCTTAAAACCTCAGTCAAAGAAGCATTTGTCCATCTCTACAACCAAAACCTTATTATCCGTGGAAACTACATGGTCAACTGGTGTACACACGATGGTGCACTCAGTGATATCGAAGTGGAGCACGAAGAGCATCAAGGCCATTTTTACCATATGCGCTACGCCTTCAGCGATGGCAGCGGCCACATTACGGTAGCTACAACGCGTCCTGAGACCTATTTTGGGGATACGGCTATCATGGTTCACCCTGATGATGAGCGCTATACCCACCTCATCGGGAAAAGTGTCACATTGCCTCTCATCAACCGTGATATCAAGATCATCGCAGATACCCACGTAGATAAAGAGTTCGGAACCGGTGTGGTCAAAGTAACCCCAGCGCATGATACTAATGACTACGAAGTCGGAAAACGTCACGATCTAGAGTTCATCACTGTATTTGACGAAAAAGGAATACTGAATCAGCATGCAGGTGAGTTTGAAGGACTAGAGCGTCTTGCAGCACGTGAGGTCATCGTAAAACGTCTCACCGAAACAGGATTTATTGAAAAAGTCGAAGATCACGTCCACCAAGTAGGACACTGTTATCGCTGTAAAAACATCGTAGAGCCTTATATCTCAAAACAATGGTTTGTCCGTAACGAGATCGCACGCGGTTCTATTGATAAAACCAATGAAGGGCTAGCACAGTTTTTCCCTCCTCATTGGATAAACAGCTACAACTCGTGGATGGGAGAACTACGTGATTGGTGTATTTCTCGCCAGCTGTGGTGGGGACATCGTATCCCGGTTTTTTACTGCAACGATTGCGATCACGAATGGGCAAGTCTTGAAGAACACCCGGGTACATGTCCACATTGTGCGAGCACCTCATTTACCCAAGACCCTGATGTTTTGGACACCTGGTTCAGTTCCGCTCTATGGCCATTTTCAACATTAGGCTGGGGAAATGGTGACGTTACTGCCGATGCCCTTTTCCAAAGCGAAGACATGGCGAAGTTTTATCCTAACAGTCTTTTGATTACCGGATTTGACATCCTCTTTTTCTGGGTAGCGCGTATGATGATGATGGGAGAGACCTTTACGGGTGAACTGCCGTTTAAACACATCTATTTGCATGCGCTTGTTCGTGATGAAAACGGTCAAAAGATGTCCAAGTCCAAGGGCAATGTCATCGACCCTCTGGATATGATCGAAAAATACAGTGCGGATGCATTACGATTTACCCTCGCCGTCCTTGCAGCACAAGGACGCGACATCCGTCTAAGTAACGATCGATTGGAACAAAGCCGCAATTTCACCAACAAACTGTTCAATGCCAGCAAGTTTTTACAGATGAATACTCCGACATTCAAAGACCTAAAAGATCAAGAGATCACAACACCGTTGGGTCGCTACATGCTCAGTCGCTTCCATGCGGCCACTGCTGAGACACGCGCCTTTTTAGACGAATACCGCTTTAACGATGCCGCTACGGTCCTCTACCGCTTCTTGTGGAATGAGTTTTGTGACTGGGGCATTGAGCTTGGGAAAGCGAGCAAAGACAGCGTAGAGGAGCTGGGAAGTATCTTTAAAGAGTCTATGAAGCTCCTACACCCGTTTATGCCGTTTATCACCGAATACCTCTATCATGAGCTCTCAGGAACAACGCTTGAAGCGGGTGAGTCTATCATGGTCATGCAATACCCAGAAAACACGACTACGGATGAGGGAATCGAAGCCGAGTTTGCCATTATCATGGATGCGATCATAACCATTCGCCGTGCGAAAACACTCGTGGACCTTGGGAATCAAAAAATCCCTCTGGCGTATGTCAAATGCAGCGGTGACCACTCTATGATGGAACCGTTCATCGCACGACTTGGAAAAGTTGAAGCGCTCAAATTCACCGATGTCAAAGTAAACAACTCCATCAGTGACATAGGCGAATGCGTCGAAGTGTACCTACCAACCGATGCCATTGACCTAAGCCCGATCATTGACCGCTTGACAAAACAGCGTGAAAAACTGCAAAAAGAAGCCGATAAACTCACAGGTATGCTTTCCAATGAGCGTTTTGTTGCCAATGCACCTGAAGCCGTTATCACTGAAAATCGTAATGGTTTAGCGGATGCGCAAGACAAAATTGAAAAAATAACCGTTCAACTCTCCTCTTTGGAAAACTAATGCAATTTCGTGAACTCTCCTCCAGTGAACTCGAGGGGGGTTATCACCTTCTTACCACCCTTCGTATCGATTTAACTGAAGACGATTTTTTGACCTATATTACGGCACAGCATCCTCAAACCTATCGACCTATTGGTGCATACCAGCGAGGGGAACTCGCCGTTTATGCAGGAGTCAGCATTCATGAGAATCTCGAACTCGGACGTTACTTACTGATCGATGATCTAGTAGCAAGCGATAATCATACCCATTATGTTCGTGAAATGATCGACTACCTATGCGACTACGCAAAAATGCACAAATGCACTTCCATCATTTCATGGGGAAAACAAAGAGGGTTACAATTAAGTGATCTAATAGAATTCCGTCCCAAAAGAGATGGATTTATAAAAGTATTGTAAATAAAACTAAAAACACTTTTATTATCTTCTTAACAATGAGCCTCTGATATACTTTTACACTCAGATTAAAGGGATAGTATGGAACTTTGTGTCGCACTTGATTTACCTTCGATGGACGAAAACTTGGCTCTTATTGAAAAGATAAAAGCGTATCCGATATGGTTAAAAGTAGGTCTTCGCTCTTACATACGCGATGGAGAACCGTTCATTCATGCGATCAAATCTATCAATCCCGACTTTAAGATCTTTTTGGATCTTAAGCTCTACGATATTCCCAACACCATGGCCGATGCCGCTGAATCCATCATGGGGCTAGGTGTGAATATGTTTAACATCCATGCTTCTGCAGGTCCAAAAGCAATGCGTGAAGTAATGGCACGAATAGCATCCTACAAGAACCGTCCATTGGTTCTAGCCGTAACCGCCCTCACCTCTTTTGAAGAAAATGAGTTTACCCACGTTTATGAAAAAGGAATTGCTGCCAAAGCTGATCAGTTCGCACAAGATGCTCACCAAGCAGGACTTGATGGTGTTGTATGCAGTGCCTATGAAAGTAAATCGATTAAATCCCTTACCGCTGCTGGCTTTATAACACTTACTCCCGGTATCCGTCCTTTTGGTGAAGATGCAGGAGATCAGCAACGTGTGGCAACCATCCAAACGGCTCACGATGAAAAAGTGGATTTTATCGTTGTAGGACGCCCAATCTATAAAGCTCAAAACCCAGCCCAAGTAGTAGAATCTATCCTAAGAGAACTTTAAAAAAACCCCTACTTTAAGGTACTTGTTATTTATACGTCAGTATAATTGCGACCTACTACAAATGGACGAGTAGGAAAGCGGCTGAATCCACCTCCCTGCTAAGGAGACGTACTGGCAACGGTACCGAGAGTTCGAATCTCTCCTCGTCCGCCACCAATCATAAATTATGTTTTTTACGCGGGAATAGCTCAGTTGGCTAGAGCGTCAGCCTTCCAAGCTGAATGTCGCGAGTTCGAGTCTCGTTTCCCGCTCCACCTTTTAGTTCAATGCAAACACCTATTCAACAAATTAACTGTAATCATATAATTTTTATTACGCCATTTTTTCCCTTGAACCTTATCAAGAGAATCATCGTGATGATGTTTAGTTTTGAAGGACCTGTGAAGTTAATGCTTCAAGGATATATTTTAACTGATCAATGGTTTTACATTGGTCGAGGCCAAAATCATGTTTAAATGATTCAGGATTTCTGTACGCAATCCATGTGCGATGATCACTGTCTTCATAGACCACTACTCTCAAGGGCAAATCAAGTCCTGCAGCAGGGTCCATCAGCATGATATTTGTTCCTACTTGAGGTTTTCCGAATACAATCACACTATTCTCATTCATCTGCATACCCACTTCTGTGGCATTAGCCTTGTGATCAATTCTAGCGAATATCTCCATACCTTTGCTCTTCAACAACAATTCGAAACGATTCATTGTCGTCTCAACATCGTATTTACTAGCTTTTTTTACAATTTCTCCGGCTAGACTAGTTGCTGGCATTACTAATGCCAAACCGATGATAAGTGAGATAAGCTTCAATGGAGACTCCTTATTTTAATGTAATGATATCGTATGTGAATCCAAATTTCTAGTTGAAGGTTGTCTGTCTAAATCTGTATGAAATTGCTATGCAAGCATATCGATACTTAAACCGCCTGCGATTGAAAATACTTACCATAATTTTTAGATTTTGCATAAATTTATTTGTATAAATTTTAATCAATACTATATTAAATTTACTTTTTTTTAGCTACACTTACGTTCATATTTAAATTGGAGTAATGATAATGAACTATATGCCTTATGCCCAACTCAGAACAATTGATGGTGAAGAGGTCAAAATGTATACAAAACCGGAGTTTGAAACCATTTTATTAACTATTAAAACAAAAAAATCTATGAAAAACAATCGACTATTTTATACTATAGAAGAAACTATAAAAAGTAATGGACTACATCTCTTTAAAGATGATTATTTTGAAGTCTCATCTAAGGACTAAATACCGTTTGCTAGAGCGTCAGCCTTCCAAGCTGAATGTCGCGAGTTCGAGTCTCGTTTCCCGCTCCACCATTATTTACTTCAATAATCACAAATGCCGTAAATTAGAATTTATAGATCAAACCAAGCTGTAGACTGTCACCACGTGCACTTTTGATTTCCGAACCTTCATATTCAAATGAAACTTCTACATGCGGGTTAAATGAATACTCAACACCAGCAGTCCAGTTGGCACCATGATCCGAACCTTTGATACCCAATTTTCCAAGATCTTCATGTTCATAGCCGTAACCGAGTTTTCCAAGAATAATAAAATGTTTGTGCAGAGGATAGCTTAGAGCAGCATTCACGCCATAGGTATAAAACGATGCTCTATCAGTTTGTGTATCGCCTATCGAGTCAGTTTCTTTAACATCCGATTTTGAATAGGTCCCGTCAAGTTCCAGTGCAAAGTTTTCGGTAAATGAATAGCCTAAGTCATAACCGATACCATAACCTGTGTCTCCGCTCAAGGTTGACTCGCCATGTGAAATTGTATCACCCAGAGTCATAATGAGCTTAGGCTCAAAATAGGGGCCCGTATGTACTCCCAACTTAGTATGATGCAGTTCTTCTGCTTGCGTATTAAATGCCAAAGTTGCCATGACCAAACAAAGTAAAAATGATCTTCTCATAAGATTCTCCATTAAAAAGTAAGATATATTTTATCCTATCTAACAAAAGAAATTCCTATATTATTCGATACGATTACGCCCATTTTTTTTAGCCAGATACATTTTTCCATCAACTTTATTGAGATAACTCTTAAGAAGATTCTCATTAATCTCTAGTGAGCTATCATAAGGTATAAACAATACCCCTGCACTAAGTGTATAATGAATTATTGTACCCTCAGAGTTTACTTCTCGTAATCTGGTAGCTTCACACAAATTATTGGCCAAAGCATAGCCGGCATCTTCACTCGTAGATGGAAGAAGAATCAAAAACTCTTCTCCACCAAAACGAAATAGATAATCAGATTGACGAAATGTTTCACGTAATAAGTTTGCAAAATCTTTTAAAACGTTATCCCCTGCAAGGTGACCATAGGTATCATTAATGTATTTGAAATGATCTAGATCACACAGTATCAGCGTAAAATCTTTATTTGCAGCATGACTACTTTCAAGTTGATTAGTAAAAATCTTATCAAACAAGCGTCTTGAGAGCAGATCTGTCAGTGAATCTTTTGAGCTGACTTCTATTTCACTTAAAATTGCAATTTCATTACCGATTTCAAGCGAAGTATAATCGATCCTCTGAATAAAATGTATAAGGGTAGCAGATTGTAAATCTTGCTTTTGAGCGTACTTAACCACATTGGCTGCCAAATCATGTAAATTAACATGCAAGTTTTCAATGATTTTATAATGAGAAGTTGTTATTAAATACGAAAGGGTAGTAGAATGCAGCCACTTTCCAAATTCACAATTAGTGTGGCAAAGTTCAGGATAATTTGCATCTTTAGAATGTTCTACATAAGTTATGAGTCTTTTCATCCATTGTAAATGATCTTCATAATGAATCATCAGCTTTTTATCTTCAAGCTGTAAAACATGAGATATACGAAGATCATATTTATGGTGCATCTGTTCTAAATATTTTGATAGGTAAAGTGTTGCAATACGTTCTTCATGAGCTACAAAATGGCGATTGATTAATGTTAGATCATCACAATTATTTTCTTCTATGAGCTTGCCAAGCAATGAACGGGCAAGAGTGATTAGCTCTCCGTATATAAACATATATAAAATATTATGATCAATTGCATAGCTGATCATTGCTTCTGTTTTGAAGTTTATTTCATCTTCAGAGGTACAGAACATCAAATCTATAAAAAGTTTTTTATGCTCAGTAATAGCATCCGTATAAAGATCATGATGGGTATTGGTCAGTTCTGATGGATCAATATTAATACAAAACTTTTGAATACATGCTTGGATATCTTCTATATAATAGTCAATGCTATTCATCCTATATCCTAATAAATCAATATTTAGTACATTCTAGCATAAAAAATTATTATACTATAGCTTTTAGCCCAAGGAAATCGCAGTTGATTGTAATAAGAAATATTGTCAGTATACCTATAGATTGTTCGCAAAGTAATGTTTAACCCCGTCAATCATCCCCTCGACCATCCATTTTTGATACTTATTATCAGCTATACGAGCAGACTCTTCTGGATTACTGATATAACCTACTTCCAAAAGAATAGCAGGCATTTGCGCTCCTACTAAGACCCAAAAAGGGGCTTCTCTCACACTGTTGTCTTTAACATTTGGATACAGTTTGCGTAAGTTGTTTAAAACACCTTTTTGAATATCAATCGCGAGTTTATTGGAGGCAATGATTTTTTCGGTATTGAGTACGTTTAAGAAGCTGAGTTTTCCAAAAGCACCCATCTCTCCCATGTCTTCAGAATTTTCCAAAGCAGCAACCCGCATAGCACGTTCACTGCGTCCAGGAGAGAGAAAATAAGTTTCAATACCGTAAGCAGCATTGACATCAGAAGTTTTTGGAATAGAATTGGCATGCACGGATAAAAATAGATCTGCCATTTTGTCATTAGCAAATTTTGTACGGTCTTTGAGCTCGATAAACGTATCATTAGAACGAGTCATGTACACCGTATAGCCCATCGCTTTTAGCTGTTCATTGAGTTCAAGTGATATTTGCAACACAATGTCTTTTTCCATGTAGCCATTTCCAACAGCACCGCTGTCCTTACCGCCATGTCCCGGATCAATTACGATTATCTTTTTACTACGATCGTGAGGTGTAATATTTACCAATGGAGGCAGTGCCGCAATCAATGGCGGTAGGTCAGAAGCCGGTGGCTTTAAAATCGAAGCAGGAGGAGTAATCGGTTGTTCTTTGGTGATAGCTTGCAATGACAAATCAATATAAATAGAAGAACCTGTAGCAACCGGCTTAATCATGATAGCTTGATTGTGTTCAATAACCATGCGCAGTGTTTTGGAATCGTATTGGGCTATACGAATTTGATTAATATTTTTATGTTCCAGTATTTTTGTTTGAGACAAGGTTGCTGAATCAATATCAATAATATAACGAAAACGTTGTTTGTCCGCTTCGATTATTTTTGAAAGTTGTATCTCTTTGACATCTACCGGAGCATCAAAAACCAACTCCAATCCGGTATCTTTCCATTTTGTATCCAATAAACGGTGACGCGTTGCAGGTTCGCTATCTACAGCTTTCGTCGGTTCCGCAAGCTTAAACAACTGAGCAGAAGTAGGTTTTAAGAAACTATTAGAGGCTTCCTTCGTCTGTACAGTGGGTACTTTCATAAAATTTTTGGGAAATACAAGCGGTTTTTGCAATGTTTCCGAAGGTTTTATCACCGCAACTGGAACAATAGAAACCGGTGCTATAGGAGTTGCAGGTTGCAGCTTTGCAAGTTCTGCTTTGTACTTTGATACATCAATACCCAGTACTTCACCACCCTTGACAATTCCGCCAAGGGCATCTCGTGCCAAATTTGTATCTTTGTTTAAATTCGCACGTAAATAGATCGTTTTACATTCATTGTAACCACGAAACTGCTCAATTTCGTCATTACTTTGAAGCGCTTTTTTAGCCACTTCAAGACGTGAAACATCATCTGCCGCTAAAAGGTTGAAAGATAACAATAGTAAAATAAGAAATAAAAGATGGCCCAACTTCAAAACTTATTCGCCTTGTGTCAATTTCTCCATCAACTCTTTGACGGAGATGATTTTGTCAATACGGTATCCATTACTCCCTGAGAAAAATAATCCTAGCTCAAGATCTCCAAAATACGCATCACTAAGACGGTCTGCAACACAATAGCCCACTTCTTTAGCCTCAACACCTCGATTACATGGAGCAACACAGTTAGAGATACATTTAATGGCGGGACCCGTGCGTGTATCGATGAGACCGTGAAGATTGGTACGTACACCGCGTGCGGGATACCCAACAGGTGACTTCATCAACGTAATATCCTCTTCACCTGCATCTAATAATACTTGCTTGAAATTTTGGTGCGCATCACATTCAAAAGTACCGATAAATCGTGTCCCCATTTGAACCCCTGCAGCTCCCAGCGTCATCATTTCATCAATGTCATTTTTATCCCAAATACCGCCAGCAGCAATAACGGGAATTCCACCCCACAATGCCGCTTCTTCGACAACCGGTCTCACTAAATTTTCAAGCTGATATTCATCCATTCCGCACTGCTCATAGGTAAATCCCTGATGTCCACCACTCTTTGGCCCCTCTAGGATAACGGCATCCGGCAAGCGGTTATAGCGCTTTTGCCATCGTTTGCAAATAATAGAAAGAGCTTTTGGAGAAGAGACGATAGGGACCAATGCTACGTCCGGAAAATCTACTGTAAATTCAGGCATATTGGTTGGCAATCCCGCACCTGTTATAATAATATTTGCTCCAGCTTCACATGCATCACGAACAACACGTCCATAATCGTTAATGGCATGTAAGACATTACATGCCAAAGGTGCATCGCCACAGATTTTACGAGCATTTTCAAAAATAGCAAACAGCGCTTTTTTAGAATAAAAATTTTCAACCTCTAATGGTCTATTAGCAACCAATCTATCGGAATACGATTTATTATCATAGTTACCGGTTCCCACGGAACTAATAACTCCAAGACCACCCTCTTTGGAAACACTTCCAGCAAGCTGATCCCAACTGATACCAACACCCATTCCACCTTGAACGATAGGAACAGGAATAGTATATTTACCGATTTTAAGTGGCTTAAAACTCATTTGGATACCTTTATTCTGGCAAATTTTCGCTTACCGATTTGCAAGACGTATTCGCCCGCTTCTAGTTGCAACTGATCATCACTCAGTTTATTTTGATCAATTTTAACAGAGCCTTGCTTAATCTCTCGACGTGCTTGAGAAGTAGATGGACTTAGCTTTGAATCCACTAATAATTTCGCAATCCAAACAGGCCCCTCAAAACTAAATTCGTCCATCTCTGTGGGAATTTCGCTTTGTGCGTGGACTCTTTGAAACTCGTTGGCTGCTTCTTGCGCCTGAGCTTCAGAATGAAAACGCTGCGTAATCTCGAGAGCTAATGCTTCTTTTACTTTTTTAGGATGAAGCGTCCCATCCTCCACACCCTTTCGAAGTGATTCTATTTCTACGAGAGTCTTAGCACTTAAAAGTTCATAATATCGCCACATCAGAGTGTCACTGATGCTCAAGATTTTACCGTACATATCGTTAGGCTCATCGGCTACCGCGATGTAATTACCTAGACTCTTCGACATCTTTTGAACCCCATCAAGCCCTTCTAAAATCGGCATCATCAATACCGCTTGCTCTTTTCCCACTTCATAGGCACGCTGTAAATGACGCCCCATCAATAGGTTGAATTTCTGATCCGTTCCGCCAATCTCAACATCACTTTTAAGATGAACACTGTCATAGCCTTGAAGTAATGGGTATAAAAACTCACTAATTGAAATTGATACATTATTTTTATACCGTTTTTCAAAATCATCACGCTCAAGCATACGTGCAACATTGAAAGTAGTCGTAAGCTCTAACATCCCTGCAGCCCCAAGAGCATTGATCCATTCAGAATTAAAGACGACTGTTGTCTTATTAGGATCCAGTATTTTAAACACTTGATCTCTGTAGCTTTGTGCATTTTGGGCAATTTGTGCCGGAAGCAATTTTTTACGGGTTTCACTTTTTCCGGTCGGATCACCGATCTGTGCTGTAAAATCACCAATCAAAAACTGTACGTGTCCGCCGTATTTTTGAAAGGTTGCCAATTTATGCAATAATACCGTATGCCCTAAATGCAAATCAGGTGCGGTGGGATCAAATCCGGCTTTAACCGTATAGCTTGTCCCCTTTTCATAATAGGCTTTTAACAGTGTTTCAATACGGGCATCGTCAATAATCTCCGCCGTTCCTCGTTTAATCTCTCTTAGTGCTTCTTCTATCATCTTTTATCCTTGGCTTCGGTACGCATCGTCGGTCCGAAAAAATTGTATGATTTTTCCTTTTTTTTCCAGCTTTGATTTCAATCGGTTTAAATCATTTTCCAATGTTTGAAATTCCATCTCACAATATTGGGTGTGTTCAGATTTTTCTTTTCCAAGCTCAATACTGTTGATATCAGCACCCATTTTTGCTATATACGTTAGCAATTCTGCTAAGGAACCTTGGGCATTTGGCATACTAATAATGAGATGATAACGATTGAATTGCTGCTGCATCCATCGTACAAATACCATCGGCTCATGCTTCTCAATCATCGTAGCCGCATTTTTACACATTTTATGATGAATATGTGCTTTACTATCAATCATAAAGCCCACAATCTCATCTCCCGATTTAGGATGACAACAATAATCAAATACCGCGTCCGAAGTATTTTGATTTGAAAGCACCTCTATTGAAGCATATACAAAAGATTTAAGTCTAAAGCGTTTTCGACTCCAAAAGGTTCCAAAACGGCTGGTCTCACGCAATCCATCTTCAATGCGATGGATGACCTCTTTTAAAAAGTCAAACTCTCTTGGGATTCGGTAACATTGATCATCTAACCCCTCATCTTGTAAAATTTCACTTATTTTTTCAGGAGTTAGTTTAAAGATCAGGCTAAGAATATTGATCCCGCTTTGGGCGTCCACTGTACGGATACGATGATTGCAGTTTGCACGCATATTTGACTTTGCCCGCGATGTCTTCACGGTATCAATCCAGCTACACCGTGTTATCTTTTTTTGACTGCCTGAGGTCACAATTTTAACGATATCACCATTGTGAAGTTCACTCAGTAGGCTCGCTTTTTCTTTATTAACCAAGCAACCCTCAGCACCATCTCCCACAGCGGTATGAACCGCATAGGCAAAATCAAGCGCAACGGCCCCACGAGGCAACGTAAACGCTTTACCTTTTGGTGAAAATACGCTGATGTCCTCACTGTATAAGTCATTTTTGATCAGCTCATAAAATGCCTCTACCGACTCATTTTGATATTGAAGATTATGCAGCCAATCTAAACTAATAGCATTGTTCCCGCCACTTTTGTATTTCCAATGCGCGGCAACACCCAATTCAGCAGTCGCATGCATATCGTTCGTACGGATCTGAATCTCGAAAATAGCGCTTTCATCAAATACCGTCGTATGGATTGTTTGATAGCCGTTTTCTTTTGGAATAGCGATGTAGTCTTTGAAGCGCGCATTGAGCGGTTGAAAATGCAAATGAACCATTCCCAAAACACGATAACAGTCAATCGGTTTTTGAACCAAGATACGAACGGCTAAAAGATCAAGAATCTCATCAATTCCAATCCCTTTACGCTGCATTTTTAAATAAATAGAATAATCATGCTTGACACGGCTCAGGATTTCGAAATCGTCACTGCATAACCCCTCAGAGAGCATGATCTGAGAGAGCTTGGTGCAAAACTCATTGAGTCGCCCTTGGATAGAGCGATAGTTATCTTGTAAATACTTTTGAATAGCCGCTTGGTCTTCTTTAAAAAGATATTTGAAACTCAAATCTTCAAGAAGGTTTTTGAGAAAAGATATCCCTAAGCGATGTGCGATAGGAGCATAAACGACCAATGTTTCTTCGGCTATTCGGTGCTGTTTGGCTTCAGGTAAAGCATCCAGTGTCAGCATATTATGCAGACGATCACATAGTTTTACGACGAGGACACGGACATCTTCAATCGACGCCAGCAGCATTTTACGAAACGTTAACGCAGATACGACCAGCTTTTGATCTGAATGAGAAGGGATGAGCTCGGAATCACGGATCATATCGATCTTCGTCAACCCTTCTACGAGGTGGGCGACATCATTGCCGTAATCCTCTTTGATAGCCTCGATACCGGTTTGTGTGTCTTCAACGACGTCATGCAGTAATCCAGCAACTACCATCGCTTCATCCCCGGTCAATTCAGCGACAAGTGCTGCTACTAATACAGGGTGGACGACATATGCTTCACCGCTTTTACGCAGCTGGCCTTCATGTGCGGTACTGGAAAGTGCGAAAGCGCGTTCAACGGCGGGAGAAGTTATAAAGGAACGCAGGTGTGCAATAGCACGTTCCACATCATTAATCTGTTTGACTTTCTCAATATCGATTTGATTCAACGATGTAGCTTTAGTAAAAAATTACGCGTTATCTGTAAAACCTTTGATAGAGATATGCCCCTCAGCAATCTCCATCAAAGCAACATCAGCAGCTTTCATCTTTTTCAAATCAACATTTAACTTTGATGATGCACCGTTTTGAAGTTGCTCTGAACGCTTAGCGACAGCAAGTGCCAATTGGTAACGGTCTATATTTGCAGTTTCAAGTGCTTTTGCAGTTAGTTTTTCGAGTCTCATGTTTTCCCTTTGTGTATGGTTATTGAACGATAGAGCAATTATCAAAATTACCCTGAATGATGCTTAATAAATTACCTTGCGTGAACATATCACATACGATGATCGGAAGCTTGTTCTCTTTTGCCAACGCGATTGACGTATCGTCCATGACTTTAATATGATCTTGAAGTGCTTGATCATATCCAAGAGTCGGAAGTTTGACAGCATCTGAAAACTTTTTAGGATCTTTATTATACACGCCATCGACCTTGGTAGCCTTAATAATAACTTCGGCTCCGATTTCAACGGCACGAAGCGTTGCTGCAGTATCGGTTGTAAAGAAAGGATTTCCAGTACCCGCTGCGAATACGACAACACGACCACGCTCCAAATGACGCGCAGCACGACGGACAATAAAGGCTTCCGCGATCTGCTCCATCTTAATAGCACTTTGGACGCGAACGAGCATCCCCTCATGTTCACATGCTTCTTGAAGTGCGATTGAGTTGATAACCGTCCCAAGCATCCCCATATAATCGCCTGCTGTACGACTGATTACACCATCAGCAGCTGCAGTAACACCACGAATGATGTTTCCCGCGCCAATAACGATTCCAACTTCAATGTTTGCATCAACAAGAGTTTTGATTTCAGTCGCAATGAATTTTAGGATTTTTGTATCGATGCCATAACCGTTTTCGCCAGCCAATGCTTCGCCGGAAAACTTCACTAATACACGTTTATAACCCATAAAACCCCCTCATGATATTGCGCGTATTATAATTTATTGTCGCTTTAAGGTTGCTTTGACTACACTTAATCCATTAAAATTTACACAAAAGGAACGGTGTGGAGTTTTTTTCACAATTGCACGATTGGATATACCCTCCAGCTACTCCTTATGTGCCCCATTATGGGCGGGGGGTACATTCTCTTCCCAATCCTGAGGAGCATGAACTTTTTGAAACAGCTTCCAAAGCATTTGTCCAAGGAGAGCGGTTAAAAGGATATGAATATTTTCTCTCCTCACTGACGCATATAGGCGATTCAAAGCATCTTACGTACACGGTACACGATGATAAGATTATCTTTGAACTCTTGCAAGGATGTGCCATTATCCGTGGAATCGTCACAGAAGAACTGTTTACCGCTACCGCGCTTATCGCCAAATCTGCAGATTTGCATGTAGCGCTTAAAAGACGTTTTTTAGAACGGAATTTTCAGCTCACCTATGTACGATTTTGTAATCAAAACGGGATTTTAACCCTCAAGCTTCACTTAGACAATGCCACGATCACTCCGCATAAAGTCTTTTTTCCTCTTCGTGAAATCGCCCTTAATGCTGATTTTGAAAAAGAGATGATTGCCGGTGATTTTAAAGAGATCACCTTACTTGAAAATGATCATGTCCGCTATTTAACCCACGACCAATACATACATCTTCATGGCTGGATGCTTAGATGGATCGATCAAACCAAAAAAAGCCTTGAGGGATTGTTGGCCAACGACAATACTGGAATGGTCTCTTTTAGCTACCTCGCATTATTGCTAAAGCTCGATTATCTTCTCATACCACGTAAAAAGATGGCGAAGGATATCGCGGAAAAAGTCGGCAGTTACTTTATGAATGATGAAAAATCCACTGAAGATAAGAATGCCGATTTACACACCTATTTATCCGAGCTTGGAACGATGACTCTTGAAACCTTTTCAACTCAGGTTTACCGTGCAGACTATACGTTTTCACCCTTTGATCAGGCAATGCACGAAGAGATCACCTCATTTATAGAAGAGTCTCTCCTCAAAGTAAAATGGTACAAAAGCAACCATTCCAGCTATGTTATCGGTGCGATCTATCGCTATGTTGCTTTGTATATTTTATACAACTATGGACTTCATCCGACGCTTCGTACCCTTATGCACTTGCACGTTCAAGTATACGAATCTGATTTTTTTGAGGATATGGGAGAAGAACGTCTCTATACCCCTTCTACTAACCAGTTCAATACGGCACGTATTCACGACTGCATTGATAGCGCGATTGTCCCCTATAAAAAACGGTATAAAGGGCTTAAAAATTTTAGTGACCTCTTAAACTACACGGACTTGGACAATTTTAGTCAAAGTTTTTACTTTCAAATCAAAAATTTAGATTTTTTGGAGTCCTAGGATGAGCGTTTCTACTCAAAAAATACTCGATCATGCCATGGAAAACATTATCCAAGTATCCACTCCATATGGCACAGGAAGCGGCTTTTTGCTGGGGGATTTAATCGTTACCAATTCTCATGTTGTGGGGGGACTAAAAGAGGTCATCGTCAGTGCCAAACATCTACCCCGATGTATCGGTAGCGTTGTGTATGATGATGTGTCCTATGATTTGGCATTTATCCGTCCTCCTACGAAGATAATCACCCATCACCCTCTCAAGATATGTTCTTCAGTCGTCCAAGATGGAGACATCGTAATCGCGATTGGGCACCCGTATGGATTAAACTATTCCACAACAGAGGGGATTGTCTCAAAAGCATCGCGACTTCAGGGAGAAATTGAATACATACAGTTCGATGCGGCTATTAACCCAGGAAACAGTGGAGGCCCTCTTCTAAATGAAAAAAAAGAAGTTGTCGGGGTCAATACGTTTATCATACAAAACTCCAATAATCTCGGTTTTGCGTTGCCTTATTACTATTTGAGTGAAGTCATGGAAAAATTCATCGCTTTGGACCATGACGCAATTATCCGATGTAACTCGTGTAAGAACATGATCGATGAGGCATTAATAATCAACGATTATTGCCCCCAATGTGGGGTAAAACTTGATGTTGCTAAACGCAGAAGAGAAGGCTACAAGCCCTCAGGAGTCGTCCATCTAATCGAAAAGATCTTAGACTCTTTAAAACTCAATGTCCCGCTCTCTCGTAGGAGTCAGCGCAATTGGAAATTTGACTCAAAAAACATCAAAATAGAGATCAATTACTATGATAACGGAGTCATAATTTCAGATTGTGCCCTCTGTAGAATTCCTCAAGACAATATTGAATCTCTTTATGATTTTTTACTCAGCGAGAATGATAAATTTGATCGCTTGCAATTTTCGATCAATGAAAACACGATTTATCTCTCTTATGTGATTGTTGATTCGTCATTGACGTATGAACTGGGGTTCAAAGCGCTTAAACGTCTCTTTCATGAGGCACCGCAATACTCACAAAAGCTCATGCGTGACTTTGGGGCGTTGGAACCTAAGTACGATGAGTTTGATTAATTAGCGGTAGGAATCAAGTCTACGATCTCTTCTCTACGTGGAAAATCAGCACCCATGCTGATAATAAAAGATGATGCTTCTTGGAGGGTAAGCGTCGTCTTTTTGATCAGCGACTCATCTACGAGTACCGTATAACCGCTTGTTGGATTAGGCGATGTTGGGATAAATAGTACGCAAATATTTTTATGACGATTGAGCAAATACGCGGGCACCCACAAGTTTTCTTTTGGGTATTCCACCAAAACAACCTCTTTTTTCGTACCCTCTTCACCACCTGAGAGCATTGAGGCTAATTTTTTGGATACTGAATAGACCGATCGTATCGCAGGAATCTTTTCAAAAGCACGATCAATGACTGCTACAAAAACAGAACGACCGTATTTCTCAATGGAATAGCCCAAAATGGCAAATAAAGCAACAACCGCTACCATGAGTGCAATAGTAATTTCAAAAGAATTCGTGTAGTCATGTAATGAAAGATACGCGCTTACCCCTAAACCTTCGAGATAATTGACAACCATCAACACCATAATGAGAGGTAATAAGGAAAGGGCCCCTACAAAGATATAACGCAGTAATAATTTAATTATCGAACTCATGATGACAAAACCTTTTTTGTATAACAAATTGCAAAATTATAGGGTAAATTTTCCTACACTTTACTACAATAACATATTTACAGGAGAAATTATGAACCAATTTGCCGATTTTACCCTCAACTTAGAGACTTTTATCCCCGATCTTGAAACTTTGATCGAGAACAATCATAAGACAATTGATCTTTTGTTAGCCATACCTCACAAAACGTACGTCAATTTTGTCAGACCCTTTGATTTTATAGAAGAGGAGATGGAGCTTTTATTTACCCCCTTATCGCATATTAATGCGGTTAAAAATACGGAAGAAACGCAAAAAATCTATGCGGATGCGTTACCTATATTGACCGATTACTCAAACTTTATTGGACAGAATCTTGCAATCTATGATGCTTTCAAACAAATCAAAAGCAACGAATATGATACGCTGAACATTGAACAACAACGTATTCTTGATCTCAATATTTTAGGTTTTGAGCTTTCAGGTGCCCATTTGGATGACGCCAGTAAAAAAAGACTCTCAGAGATCAATTTACGTAAAAGTACTCTGACGAATGATTTTTCTCAAAATGTCCTCGATGCCACGAATGCCTATGAAAAAATTATTACGGATGAAGCAGATATTACAGGTGTCCCCCAAGGTGATTTAGAAGATGCCCGTTTTGAAGAAAATGGGGTTACGAAATACCGCTTTACATTACAGATGCCTTCGTATATTGCCTACATGACCTATGGTCCTAATCGCACCATTCGCCAAGAACTGTATAAAGCTTATACGACTCGTGCACCTCAAAATGCAGCCATCATTGATGAGTTAATGAAGTTGCGTCAAGAGATGGCACAGCTTTTAGGATACGAAAGTTATACCGAATATTCTCTCGCTTCTAAAATGGCACCCTCTACACACAGTGTTCTAAACTTTTTGAATGAACTTGCCCAAACTTCTCAAGCACAAGCGAAACAAGAAATATCTGAACTGCGCAATATTGCAAAAGGAATCGATCTGCAAAGCTACGATTCAGCCTATTATGGGGAAATCCTCAAAAAAGCACAATACGATATCGATGAAGAAGAGTACCGCCCCTATTTTGAGCAAAATAGTGTTATCCAAGGGATGTTTGAATTTTTACATAAAATGTTCGGTATTCGATTTGAGCACGTTGACGCTGTCCTGTGGGATAAGAAAGCCAGTGCATATGATGTATACGACGATGATGTATTACGTGCCCGTATTTATTTTGATCTTGAAGCGCGTAAAGGAAAACGCGGCGGTGCATGGATGCACAATTTTCAATCTCACTGTGAAGATACAAAAGGGTGCACCCATCTTTCCAGCGCCTTTGTAGTGTGTAATTTTCCACCATCTTCAGAAACTTCACCTTCACTGCTTCGTCATGACGATGTAGTCACCCTGTTTCATGAGATGGGACACACATTGCATCACGTTTTAAGTCGTGTTCGAGAGCATGGTGTCAGTGGGGTCAATGGTGTGGAGTGGGATGCCGTAGAGTTCCCATCGCAATTTCTCGAAAACTTTGCGTATGAACCAAAAGTTCTAAAGCTATTTGCCAAACATCATGCGACGAGTGAAGTACTCAGTGATGAGATGATCGCTAAACTCATCCGAGCCAAAAACTTTCAAAGTGCCCTCTTTATGTTACGCCAGCTTGAATTTTCACTGTTTGATCTTACCCTTCACTCCAAACTGTACCAAGGTGATGAAATACAAACTTTACTTGATTCCATCCGAGAGAAAACTGCACTCATCAAACCCCCTGCGTATAATAAATTTCAAAACGGGTTTTCCCATATCTTCAGCGGTGGGTACAGTGCTGGATATTATAGTTACAAGTGGGCTGAAGTGCTTAGTGCCGATGCGTATTATGCCATTGTCGATGAAGGGATATTTGATTCTGATCTTGCACGTAAATACAAAGAGGTTGTTTTGGCAAAAGGTGGAAGCCAGAGTATGCAAGAACTTTTTGTAGAGATGATGGGACGTGAGTGTGAGACCAAACATCTACTACGTCTTAACGGTATCAATGGATGAAGTTCATCTGGGTACTGATGACTGTATTTACACTGCTGGGAGGTACTGAAGTGACAATAGCAACCTATAATGTTGAAAACCTGTTTGATATGAACGATGATGGAAACGAGTATGAAGAATACATCCCCAATACCTCATGGGGCTGGAATGATGCCATGTATCGTATCAAATTACGCAATACCGCCAAAGTCATCCATGACATTAATGCAGACATCATCGGTTTGCAAGAAATCGAATCTGAAACTGCCCTCAAAGACCTAAAAGCGCAACTTAACCGACAGGGATTGTATTACCCTCACTACGCCTTTGCCCGTGCCAAAAACACCACCGTTGCCGTTGCATTACTGAGCCGTTATCCCATCGTCAGTGCCCTGAGTCGTTCAGTAGGTGCCCATAGATCATACCGAGATATTTTGGAAGTAAAAGTGGACATACAGGGTAAGCCGTTGCGTCTCTTCGTCAACCACTGGAAATCCAAAAGCGGTCCTGAGAGTATGCGAATACAAAGTGCTAAAGTACTCAAAAAACGGCTTAATGAACTGGATACGAATGAACCCTATGTCCTCATGGGGGATTTTAATTCCCATTATGAGGAGTACCGTACTTTTGTAAAAAGCAGAAAACACAATGATACAGATGGTATTACAGGTATAAACCATATTCTACAAACCATCGATGACGACCAAAATCCAATCACTTATTCATCTCTAAAATCCAATAAGGATGTGCTCTATAACCTATGGTACGAACTCCCTGAAGATCAACGATGGAGTCATCAATACAAACAATTCAAAGAGGGTCTAGACAATATCATAATATCTCCAGCACTTGCAGATGGAAAAGGTTTGGAATACGTACACGGAAGCTTCACAAGATTCGAAGAACCTTATCTTTTTTACAAGGGGAAAATGTACCGTTGGCAACAGTCACGTAAACATCCAAAACACCATTTAGGCGAGGGATATTCGGATCACTTACCTCTTAGTGCCAAGATCAACATACGCTAAAGTCTGTGTTATCAGGCCAATAGCATGCATGAAAAGGGTACTTTTCCGAACCTTTTTCTTTTTTTCTGTAAATCTTACCTGACAACGTTGGTATCTGAATCATCGTCAACACATTCTCTACGCGTGAATCATACACTGAACTGCGTATCGGAGAAGCACCGCCCCAGGCAATAACAATATAATCACTTTGCATAAGGGCATGAGAAAAAGCACTGTTATTTTCCGAACCTATTATGTCAATACCGTTCAAATAGGATTCCATGACGTCTTTGGGGTACGTACCGCGTAGCGCAAACAGGTTTAACACTTCAACATGCCCAACATCAGTAAAAGATTTATAGACCACTTTTTCTACATTTTGCACCGTCTTATCGGCTTTTATAGCATCTGCAGACGAAGGATTTTTGAGGATAACGGTCAGAGTTTTTGTTCTGGCTGGTTCGTTTATAAAAGGGATACTCAAGCGATACCTGTATTTCATATCGTCTGAAAATACAGCCTTAATACCCTCAACATTGACACGATTAAAATGAGCTACTTGCCGACCAATATGGGGTTGCTGTTTCAAATACTTATTTCTTTAAAAAATCGTCTTCGAAAATAACCATTTCATACACACTGCGTGTTGCTACCAATGATTTTGCCAAAGGGACACCGGAGCTGTTACGCACACGTTCCATCTCTGCACGAAGCTCTATGAGTTCTTGCTCCATAGCCTCCATCTTGGTCTTAAGACGCATCACGACATCAACCCCAGCTAGATTAACACCCAGCTCACGAGTAAGACGCAAAATTGTTTTGATCTTCTCAATGTCACGCTGTGAGTACAGACGAATACGTCCATCCGAACGTGAGGGTGATATCAAGTTTTCACGCTCGTACTGACGAAGTGTCTGCGGATGGATTTCCAGGATCTTTGCCACGATACTGATCATATAGACCGGTTCATCAAAATGGTGCATACGCTACTCTCCTTGCGGAAGATTTTTTTTCATTTGGTCAACCAAATCGGCATCAATGCTCGATACACTTGGTAAAACAATGTTGGCTTTGAGATACAGATCACCTCTAACGCCCGATTGACGATTCACCCCACCCATCTCTTTGAGTCGGAATCGCTGACCATTTTTGGTGTCTTCTGGAACTTTGAGTGTCACCTCTTTTTCAAGAGTCTGAATAATTACTTTTCCCCCAAACAGCGCTGCATAAAGCGGGACATTGAACGTTTTTACCAAAGTATCGCCCTCACGCTCATATTCAGGATTAGGAGAGATCTCAATACGAAGGTATAAGTCACCGACCTGAGACCCCTGACGTTTACCCTTACCACGAACACGCAGTTTTTCACCGCTTTTTATCCCCGCAGGAATCTTGATGTCAAAGCTATCGCCGCTGAGATTAATCGTGTGTTTTCCACCCAAGACAGCTACGCTAAAAGGAACGGTCACATTCGCATCGATATCGAGGTTTACCATACCTCCAAATCCGCCAAATCCGCCGCCTCCACCGAAACCGCCACCAAAGCCACCGCCGCCGCCTTGGGAGAACATATTACGTAGAATCTCATCCAAATCAACGTTACCGCCTTGCGCGCGTGAAAAATCATGGAAATTTTGACCGCCGAACATCGAGTCCCCATATTGATCGTACTTCGCACGCTTCTCTTTATCGCTTAACACTTCGTATGCCGCATTGATCTCTTTGAACTTTTCTTCGGCTTTTGGGTCTTTATTCACATCGGGATGGTATTGACGTGCGAGTTTTCGATAGGCTTTTTTGATTTCAGCCTCGCTTGCACCTGCTGCTATTTCTAGAGTTGTATATAAACTTTTTGACATTTTTAAATCCTATTAAAATTACTATTACTTTATGTGTTAAAAGTATAACACAAAAGTTGAGTCAAAATCAATCAAGGTTAAAAAAAAGAGTCGTATAATTGGGAGAACATGAAGGTTTAAAGTTGCGCCAAAGAGACGCAAGGACTGTTAGTGTAAAAAGTGACGAATACCTGTCATATACAACGCAATCCCATACTCATTAGCAGCCGCAATGACTTCTTCATCGCGCACGGAACCACCCGGCTGAATAACAGTTTTAACCCCCGCGCCCGCAGCCGCATCGATTGAATCACGAAACGGGAAAAATGCTTCAGAAGCCAATGCTGCACCGCTAACATCCAGACCCATCTCTTCCGCTTTTTTAAGCGCACAACGGGCTGCATCAACACGTGACGTCATCCCCATACCAACAGCAACCATCGCCGAATTTTTGACATAGACAACGCAGTTTGACTTGGTTAATGAGGCTACTTTATACGCGATCTCTGCATCTTTTAGCTCCTGCGCACTTGCCGTATGGGTTGTGACCAATTTGGCATTTTTGACCTCATCAGCACCCACACGATCTGCGTCTTGGAATACAAATCCGCCATCGATATGTTTAAAATCAATCGCATCATTGCTAAGAACAATATGATCACTGCCATAGGCAAACAACTTAAGACGTTTTTTGGATTCAAATACCGCTAAAGCTTCCTCATCAAAACGTCCGGCAATTACTACTTCCAAAAACATCTCATTCATCTTCATCGCAAGTTCTTTAGTCACGATACCGTTTACTGCAACGACTCCACCAAATGCTGAAATTGGATCACACTTCAGTGCTTCAGTATATGCATCCATCAAATTCTCACGAATCGCAAACCCACATGGATTACCATGTTTTACGATACAAATCGCATTTTCATCACCAAATGCAGCTGCGATTTTTACCGCTCCGCTGATGTCTGTTAGGTTATTGAAACTCGCTTCCCCTTTGAGGGTTTTGAAGTTTTTACTAAAGAACGTGTCGAACTCATACAATCCACCCATTTGGTGAGGGTTTTCGCCATAACGGGTATCCATAACCTTGTTTCCGACGATAAACTGCTTCTCGCCCATGCCGTTGTTAAAACGCTTGTTCATGTAGTTAGCGATCATGCTGTCATACGCCGCAGTATGCTCGTATGCTTTGATCATCAAGCTACGACGAAACTCGACACTGTCTGTACCGTTTTTGATAGCATTTAATAGTACCGAGTAATCACTAGGATCGGTAATGATATGAACATCGCTAAAGTTCTTCGCCGCAGAACGCACCATAGCAGGTCCGCCGATATCGATGTTCTCTATAATCTCTTCAAAATCATCGGTGCGCTCAATCGTTGCTTTAAACGGATACAAATTCACACATACCAGATCGATTTCAACGATACCGTATTCCATCGCTGTATTCACATGAGAATCCAAATCACGACGGAACAAGATACCACCATGAATGTACGGGTTAAGTGTTTTAACACGACCATCAAACATCTCAGGAAATCCTGTCACATCATCAATCTCGATAGCGTCAACTCCTGCCTCGCGAAGCATTTTAAATGTCCCGCCCGTAGAGACGATCTCGTAGTCTAATCCGCTAAGAGATTTGGCAAATTCTACAATATTACTTTTGTCGCTGACGCTGAGCAGTGCACGCTTCATGCAGTTCCTTTTGGTGGGTTCTATACCCATGAATTAATGGCGGAATTGTAGCAAATGGTGGTTTAGGGGAAGGTAAATTTAGCTAGAGTATTTGTTATGAATTCCTATGCACATCCTTTTGCTCCCATCATCGATCACCATACTCGTATCTTGTTTTTAGGCAGTTTCCCCAGCATCGCCTCTTTTGAAGACGCTTTTTATTATGCCCATAAGCGTAATGCCTTTTGGCCCATCATGGAGACTATTTTTCACATAACCCTTTTGGATAATGAAGCCAAGATAGCATTTTGTAGGACACATCAAATCGGCTTATGGGATGTTATTGGTGCTTGTGAAAGAGAAAATTCAAGTGACAGTAATCTAAAAGGGATTGTCCCAAATGATTTTGATGCTTTATTGCAAACGTATCCCAATATTATTGCCATTGGGTTTACGGGCAAGAAAGCCTATGAGTTGTTTGAAAAATATTTTAAACACATGTCTATAAAAAAAGTATTGCTTCCCTCTACTTCACCAGCCCATGCATCTATGACACGAGAAGACAAAGCCGAATTTTATAAAGCTTTTATAGAGAAACATTTAACTGTTTAACACCTGCTCAAAAATCACTTTTGCGGTTTTCCAACGATCTACCTTTGAGTTCATCATCACAATCAAACAATCTTTCCCGTCTTTTTTAGCACGAGCGATCAAACAAGGACCTGCTTTGTTGGTAAATCCCGTTTTAATCCCTACTGCATACTCATAGCGGTTAAGGAGACGATTATGGGTATATGCTGTGAATTGTTTGAGTTTACCTTTGTTAAGTGCATAATAGGTGTGCGTATTAAGCTTGCTGATCGCGTTAAATTTTGGGCTTTTAATGGCATATTCGGCCATTTTCAACAAATCGGTAGATGATGAATAATGATCTTTTCCATCATACCCGCACGGATTGCTAAAATGAGTGTTTCTCATCCCTATTTGTCGAGCTTTACTGTTCATCATTGCCACAAAGTGTTTTTCGTCTCCACCTACCGTAATCGCAATCGCTTTTGCGGCATCATTATCGGATTTTATCATCGCGGCTTTCACCAAATCTGCCATCAACACAACATCCCCGCGCTTGTATCCTGCGATCGTTGGCTTGACATTGACCATTTCTCTCGTAATCGTAACGGCATCGTTCATCTTACCGCTTTGTATTGCTAAAATAACGGTCATCACTTTCGTTAAACTCGCAGGGCTGACCTTCTTTTGAGCATCTTTTGAATACAAAACGTGCTTAGTTTTTAAATCTTTGATCAGCAGTGCCCCGATTTTGAGTTTATCAAGTTCCTGCTTGTTAATACCGGCGAATACCGTAATAGAGAGGGCTAAACATAATCCTATAGTTTTTACGAGTATCATAATTGTTTCCTTAATTCGTAGTCATCACTATGCTTAAAGCAATACACAGTCCACATTGTACAGTTACTAAACACCTCAAAGTGTCTAAAATTCGATCTCCTTATGTTACAATAACCCATGAAAAGCTTATTGAATGCTACCATTACAATTATACAGGATTCTTCTCAGACTCTCATAGTGTGTGGCGGAGAGTGGACTATCCATCATCTCGCCAAAATTGCCGATACGCTTGAATCCTACAGTGTTCATACCCCTATTCAATGGGATATGAGCAGTGTGACACAGCTTGATTCTGCTGGAGTAGCCCTTGTCCATTTATACTCTAAACAGTTTAATGCACTCGGTTTTCCCTCCAAAATCATAGGAAGAAGCGAAGAACACCTCCAGCTCTATAATCTGCTTTACAACCAACCACTCCAAGATATATCTGCTGTTAAAGCTAGAGGATGGCTGTACTCTTTAGGGTATGAAACACACCAATGGTTTCAGGGAATAAATGCATTTTTAGCATTTTTAGGAGAAGTCTTTATCGTCTTGCTCTACAGTCTCAGTCGCCCTTGGCTGATTCGTTACCGCGCGATAAGTTCTCACATTATCACTGCAGGATTTAATGCCTTGCCTATTATTGCCGTTAGCTCTTTTTTAATCGGTATTGTCGTCGCGTTTCAAAGTATCGTACAACTGCAAAAGTTCGGTGCAGACATCCTCATCGTTGATATGATCGGTATATCTCTCACTCGTGAACTTGCCCCTTTAATCACCGCAATCGTTATCGCCGGACGCAGTGCTTCCGCATTCACAGCACAAATCGGTGCCATGAAAATGACCCAAGAAATAGATGCTATGAAGACCATGGGATTTCATCCCTATCTTTTTTTAGTTTGGCCTCGCATTATTGCCTTGATGATTGTTTTACCTTTACTGATATTTTTCGCAGACATTGTTGGGATTTTTGGAGGTATGGTCATCGCAAAGACTCAAGCCAATCTTTCTTATACCGAATTCATCAACCGTTTACAAGGCGTATTACCCCTTAAGCATTATGTTATAGGGATTTCAAAAGGACCGTTTTTTGCCATTTTGATTGCTTTGGTTGGTACCTATCGAGGTTTCCAAGTCTCTATGAATACCGAGAGCATTGGATTGTATACGACTAAAAGTGTTGTGAATGCTATTTTCTTGGTTATCGCGTGCGATGCTCTTTTCTCAATTCTCTTGACAGAGCTAAAACTATGAACCCCATCATCGAAGCACGCGAGATTGTCACCGCATTTGGGGAAAACCTCATCCATGATTCCATCAGCTGTACTGTTTATGAAAATGAGATCTATGCACTACTAGGAGGCAGTGGGTCGGGAAAATCAACCTTGCTGCGAGAAATGATAATGCTCGAGACCCCCAACAGCGGTTCCATACATATATTTGGCGACAATATTGCGAATCTCTCCCTACAAGAAGCTCAAATACTGCGCCAAAAATGGGGTGTTCTTTTTCAATCAGGCGCGTTATACTCTTCCCTTACAGTAGGTGAAAACATCGCTTTACTTTACCAAGAATATACCAATCTACCCCCAAAACTGATTCAAGAACTCATTAGACTCAAGATCGATCTTGTCGGATTACCCGCGCACGCCATTCATCTCTATCCAAATCAACTAAGCGGAGGAATGATCAAGCGAGCCGCTCTCGCCCGTGCCCTAGCACTTGATCCAAAACTACTCTTTTTAGATGAGCCAACTTCTGGACTTGACCCCTTTAGTTCTCGTCAATTTGATGCACTGATCCAACAACTTCGTGACCTATTAGGGCTTACTGTGGTGATGGTGACTCATGATTTAGATACCATACACACTATCGTTGATCGATTTTTATTGCTGGAGGATACAAAAGCAATTGCGCAAGGGACCCTAGCCGAAGTGCTTGCAATTAATCACCCAAGTATCGATTATTTTTTTCAAAAGGAGACTCATGGAATCCAAAGTTAATTACACACTAGTAGGACTGTTCGTACTACTCTTATCCACTATGCTCATCGCCTTCGCATTTTGGCTTGGAAAACACAATGACGATGAGAGCCACTACCGACATTACAAGGTCTATATCAGTGAGTCCATCTCAGGGCTTGCTCCAGAAGCCGCCGTAAAGTTTAATGGTGTTGATGTCGGATTGGTTGAATCAATACAAATCAATCCAAACAACAGCGAAGAAGTAGAACTGGTCCTAAAAATCCAAAAAGAGACCCCGATTCGTACAGACTCCACCGCAACTCTTAAGTTTTTTGGTATCACAGGACTTGCCTTTATTGAAATAAATGGCGGAAATAAAAATTCTCCCCTTATGATTACTTCCGATACTGACCTGGCTGTTATCCCCACCGCTCCATCACTGATAAAGCGTCTTGATGAAACGCTCAGTACGGTCATCACCAAACTTTCAAAAACCCTCGACCATACCAATGCCATCATGAGTGACGAAAATACGCAAAACTTCTCTCAAACCCTAAAGACTTTGAAAATACTCACCCAACGTATCAACAGCTATCAAGATGAAATCGATCTACTCCTAAAAAACTCCATTCAAACAGGTCAAAACATTGATCAAGCAATGCTAAAAGTAGGTGATTCTGCCAGCAGCGTTAAATCCTCTATGGATACCTTTAAAGTAACGATGAGTGAGCGATTATCCCCTACCATGAAATCATGGGAAGCAACCTCTAAAAAGACCAATGCCCTCCTAGAAAAAATCGAATCCTCCATGGAGCGTGGCGATTATGATCTCAAATCCATCGCTACACAGTCCACCGTTGAGCTAAACGAACGTTTGGTTCAATCTCGTATCTTACAAAACGAGATGGAAATCACCCTTAAATCATTGAGGGAAAGTCCTTCTGATCTGCTCTTTAAACAATCCAAACCTAATCTGGGACCAGGAGAATAACCATGAAGTTTTTTATTACAACTATTTCTATATCTGTACTTTTGACAGGATGTTTTACGATGCATCCTAGCACACATGAATACACGATTCTTCCATCTTACATACCAAGCAAGCAAGTAACTCAGTCCGTCAACGCAACACTAAAGCTCTCTAGCACGCGAAGTATTACGTCTCTGGCTTCCACACAATTTTATTATCTCAAAGGAACCTCAACTATTGGGGCTTACGTTTACAGTAGATGGGCAGATACACCTTCTGCTATGATTGACCGCGCAGTGTATTCCTCCTTGCAAAATCAGGAACTCTTTAGTACCCTTGTTTCGAGTACATCAAACGTTACAGCTGACCTGCTCTTGGAATCCGACTTAAATGCATTTTACCATCGCTTTCATGACGACTCTACAAGCGAAGGCTTTATCGATATTACCTATCGACTCATTAACCCAAAAACCAAAACAACCATTGCTACAAAACGCTTTATTATCATTGAGCCCTCCCCTTCCAAAGATGCAAAGGGTGGAGTTATCGCGCTCAATCAAGCAACCCATGAACTCTCAAATCAATGCATTGCATGGCTTAATACAAGCATAAAGGACAGCACATGGAAAAAATAGCCATCCTTTGTTCTGGTGGTGATGTCTCTGGAATGAACCCTGCACTCAAACGCTTTGTTGAATATTCGTATGCCAAAGGGATGCAACCTTTTTTTGTCTATAACGGCTACGAGGGGCTCATCGATAACACTATAAGCATAGCTAACTACCAAGACGTTGCAGGGATCATGATACGCGGTGGAACTAAAATCCGCTCTGCGCGCTCTGCACGATTTTCAGAAGCGTCTTATCGAGCCATTGCCGCTGAAAACTTACGTCAAAAAGGGATCTCAAAACTGGTTGTCCTTGGCGGGGATGGTAGTTTTCGCGGGATGGAACGTTTTCATGATGAAACCGGTATTGCCTTTTGCGGTATCCCCTCGACCATTGATAATGATATTAATGGCACGGATTACTGCCTAGGTGTTGATACCGCACTCAATGTCATAAAAAATGCCATTGATTCTATCCGTGACACTGCTTCTTCATTTCGACGTGCTTTTGTAATCGAGACCATGGGACGCGATTGCGGCTACTTAGCCCTTGTATCCGCCATCACATCAGGAGCAGAAGTGTGCCTTATCCCCGAAATTCCTATCGATATCCATGAGTACAAAGGATGTTTTGAGTCTCAAATCCGCAATGGACGTGATTATTTTATCGCAATCGTATCTGAGGGGCTTAAAAATGCCCAGGAAGTGTCTCAATGGTTTGAAGAAGAGCTAGGGTTTGAATCACGTGTCAGCGTCTTGGGGCACATCCAACGAGGGGGGAATCCAAGCGTGTACGATAGACTCATGGCCTATCAATTTGTCACCCATGCAATTGATACTCTGCTGAAGGGCAATAATAACTCCGTAGTCTGCTACACTAAAAGCCATTTTGAGTTTAAAAGCATTAGTGAAGTCGCACTAAATCCTTATCATTTGGATCAAGCACTTCTTACGCTCGGTCGTGAACAATTTGCTCCATCGCACTGTCAAATGTAGGGTATTTGAATACAAATCCAGCTTCCTCAAGACGTCTTGGATACACCTCTTTGGAATCGAGCATCACGCACGATCCCTCACCGAAGATCAACTTTACAAGCCATGAGGGCATACTCATAAAGGTCGGACGATGAAGAATTTCTCCCATCTTCTTAGTCTGCTGAACATTGGAAATGGGTTGAGGAGCGGTCAGATTAAAGATACCTTCCATCTCTTGATTCTCAATTAAAAACAAACATCCACGCACCAAGTCTTGCACATGAATCCATGAGATCATTTGGGATCCATCTCCCATTTTTCCACCCAAACCTAGCACAAAGGGCGGAAGCATTTTTGCCATCGCACCCCCCTCTTTTCCATACACAACCCCAAAACGCATAATGCATACACGTGTTCCTAACGTCTTAGCACCTAGTGCCGCTTCTTCCCAATCTTGGACTAAAGAAGCTAAAAAATCATCTCCAAGATGACGTGAGTGCTCATCATGCTGATGATAGGAATCGTATACCCCTACTGCAGAAGCATTTATCAGTGTATGCGGAGGATGAACACAATGGGTCAATGCATGCGTCAAAGAAGCTGTCGTATCCAATCGGCTTGAACGTAAGACCTTCTTATACTCGGCACTCCAACGACCTAAAATATTGGCCCCTGCAAGATTGATAATAACATCAGACCCATCCAAGATTTTGACAATTGCTTCCAATGCAGTACTTGAACGTATGCTCAAAGCAACAACCTCATGATGCTGTAAACTCAAAAAATCAAACAAAGCAGAACCTACAAATCCGCTCATACCGCAAATCACTATCTTCATTGAAACCCTTCAATTATAGACTCTAATAAATAGATTGTAGCATGTTCATTAATTAGGAAGTGTTAAAGTATAGAAAAAATCAGGGCAAGAATATCAAAGAGAGAGGGAAGAGATCATCTCTCCTAAGAGAGATGAAATAGGATTTAGCCGCAAGAAGGAACGTTGCCCGAATCATTACCGTATTCGAATAAGAAGTCACGAAGGTCTTGTGCAGAATTTTCAAAACCTTTTCCAGTAAAAAAGCCCTCAGCTTTTGAGCCAGCATGTTGTTTAACAATATTTTCACCACCATTAGCAAATAGTGACTCCCATTCAGCTTGTGTATGCATAGCAGCACCTTTAGTACCGTTACCATGACATGTTTTACACGTTTTTAAATACGTCTTTTGACCTTTTCTGATATCAGCAGAGGCAGTTGTAGCCATCATACCAAAAGCGATAACCGTTGCAAGTAATAGTGAAGTTGACTTTGTCATGTCATTCCTTTTTAATTATAATTTAGAATAATTCTATATAAATTCTTAATGAAACTCATTTCCATTGAGTTCAAAAAAAGAGCATGTTATTATATCAAAATGTGACAGTTATTCTTCGCTTTCTGCTTCTACAACCACTTCAGTTTGTGGCCCTGCTTTTACATCATGACGGATTTTTTCTTGACGGATTTTTCGATAGGCTTTGTACTGTGCTTTTTTCAGTTCAGCCGTATTCATCCCCACTTCAGCCGCTATTTCATCAGCGCCAACTTCGGCTTCATTCATGATAATCATACGAAGTTCTTTTTTAGTCAAATGACGCTTTAAAGAAGCATATAAAATACGCTCATCGTCATTGATTTCAACAGCACTGCATTCATAAATACGGGCTAATACTTCACGCATTGTTTTAGTAGGGTTATAGCGTAACCACAGAGAGTTCTCAAGCATTAAATACCTTTGTAATAATTTGGGTTAGATCTTTTGTTTCGATGATAATATTGGCCTCTTTTTTGAGTATCTCTTTGGCACAAAATGCAACACGAGTACCTGCGTGCGCAAACATTGACCGATCATTGGCACCATCACCGACAACAATCGTTTGCTCTTGCGTAACGCCCAACAATGATTGTAAACGAAGCAGCATATCTCCCTTGGAGTAATCAAACATCATATCTCCGCCCACTAATCCCGTAAGCTTTCCCTCTTTTGAATGCAATACATTTGAAAAATCAGCATCGTATCCCAGAATATTCTTTGCAAAGGATGTCGCAGTGCGAAATCCTCCACTAAAACAGATCACTTTCAATCCACGCGCCTTAAGATCAGCGATCGTTTCTATAGCGCCACTCATATAGGGAAGATGATGACAAATTTCCTCGACTTTGGAAAATTCAAGCCCCTTGAGCAATCCTACACGCTGTTGCAAACTTTCAAAAAAATCGAGTTCACCGTTCATCGCTCGCTCAGTAATAGCAGAGACTTCAGCCCCTATTCCCATCGCTTGCGCAAAAAAATCGATTGTTTCCCCATCCATTAACGTAGAATCGAAATCAAATACACATAGTTTCATCAAAACACATATCCTAGTTTGTTATAATAAGGCAATTATATCTAAGGGCACCTTTTGTTCGAATCATTTATCCAGAAACTTCGCCACGGCACGTTCATCACACTAGAAACAACACCATCACGCTCTGCCCAGTTTGCACCCACTATTGAAAAAATTGCAGCCCTTGGCCTTGACTCGCTCGTCGATGGGTTTAGTACCACCGACAATCCACTTGCAAAACTCAAATACAATGCCCTATTTGCGGCCATGAAGCTCCAAGACCGTTTTGGAAAACCAACCTTAGCTACCATGAGTATGCGTGATCGTAATCGTATTGGCTTGCAAAGTGATTTATTGGGTTCCAACGAATCAGGTGTGCGTGCGATTTTAGCGCTCACAGGTGATAGCGCTCACTATTCCGATCAACCGCATTCCAAAGGGGTATTCGAGGGAAACAGTAATCTTTTACTGGATATTATCACCACCCTCAATAGCGGTACCGATATGGCGGAACAAAAGCTTATCGCTCCCGTCCAAGAGATCTATCCCTTTGCCGTCATCGACTCGTATTCCAAGAATACCAATGCTTTGCAGAAAAAAATGGTCAAAAAAGTATCCCATGGGGCGATTGCTCTGGTCACACAACCTGTGTACGATACTGCCATCGCACAACAATTGTTAACCATGATGGAAGAAGCCAACGCTCTAAACCCTGAGCGCGAAAAATGCATCCTAGTTCTGGGCTATTTCCCGATTACCAAACTGCGTACTGCCAAATTTTTAGATGAAAATGTCCCAGGAATCCATGTTCCCTCCTCATGGGTAGAAGCACTAGAAAAAGCCTCTTTAGTAAGTGTTGAAGAAGAATATAAAGTTGGATTTGAACTCAGTAAAAAACTCTTTGAAGATCTCAAAGCACTGCATCCAAAAATACACATCATGACGGCCAATCAGTTTGAACTGGCCAAGGCTATTTTGAGCTAATTTCAGCCTCTTTTGGCTATAATAGATCATAATCTAATCGCAGGAATAAGCCTATATGATCGATGTAAAACTACTCCAGAAAAATTTTGACGAAACCGCAACAGCGCTTATGCGCAAAAAAGTATCTGCCCAAATGATAGCAGAACTCAAAACTGCCAATGAAAACCTCAAAACCGCCAAATTAGCCTTCGAAACAATGCAGGCAAGACAAAATGAACTCAGTGATCTTTTTGGTCACTATAAAAGAACGGGGAAAAATTTAGATGATCTCAAAACAGAGGTTGATGCTAACAAAATTACCCTTAATGAGTTACTGAATACTCAACGGGTTGCAGAAGAAAACCTTGATTCTATTATCATGCGTGTTCCAAACATTCCCGATGCAAATGTTCCTGATGGAGCAGATGAAGACGACAATATTGAGATTAAAAAAGTATTGACCCCTCCTGAATTTACCTTTACTCCAAAAGAGCATTGGGAACTCGCGGAAGCCAACGGTTGGATTGACTTTGAAAAAGGGGTTAAGCTTGCCAAGAGTCGTTTTTCGGTTGTTTTAGGCATGGGTGCACGTTTAGAGCGTGCACTTATTAACTTTATGCTGGACTTCAACCGCGAGCGTGGATTTATGGAAGTGAGTGTTCCAATGCTCGTCAATCGCCGCGCATTAGAGGGAACAGGTCAACTCCCTAAATTTGAAGATGACCTGTTCAAAATCGAAGAGGAAGAACTCTATTTAATCCCAACAGCTGAAGTACCAATCACCAACCTTTACCAAGATGAGATCATCCCCTCTGCAGAGCTGCCTATTAAGATGAGTGGTTATACCTCATGTTTTCGTAAAGAAGCAGGTTCAGGCGGACGTGACGTACGTGGGATGATCCGTCAGCACCAATTTCATAAAGTAGAGCTTGTCGCTATCACACGCGCCGATCAAAGTGATGCTGTATTTGATGAGATGGTAGCCTGTGCTTCTGATTTGTTAAGTGCATTAGGACTTCCTCATCGTTTGGTCACTCTTTGTACGGGAGACTTGGGCTTTGGTGCAGCAAAAACAGTGGATCTAGAAGTGTGGCTCCCGGGTCAAAATACCTACCGTGAAATCAGTTCTGTCTCTAATACTAGAGATTTCCAAGCCCGTCGTGCAAAGATTCGCTATAAAGAAGAAGGTAAAAATCTACTAGCTCACACACTCAACGGTTCAAGTTTAGCCGTCGGTCGGACGATGGTAGCTATTATGGAAAACTTTCAACAAGAAGACGGATCAATTACGATCCCTGCCGTATTGCAAAAATATTTATAAATCATAAAGTGGACTCATGGCTGAAGAGCAAGAAACACAAGCAGTAATAGAAGCACAAGAAGAGATCATCATCATTGAAGAGTCCGATGCCGCAGGTATCGAATCTAACAGTACACCTGATGAATCTACACAATCTGCTCCCTCATCGCCACAAAGTAAAAAGAAAATTATTATTTTGGCAAGTGTTCTAAGTGCCTTATTGCTGGGAGGAGGAGTCATCTTCGCGTTACTGTCTCATTCTGGGGAGAAGACAACTACCCATGGAGAAAACCTTATTCCCTCCGCCAATCCTCAAGACCCAAAAATTGAGCCAAGTGAACTTGAGCATATGATTGAGCGAGCCAATTTTATGTATGCCAATGGAAATCAAGCCCAGGCCCTAAAGCTTTATGAAAAAATCGCACTCTACTCTGAAGCCATCTCTCAATACAACCTGGGTGTTGTACAACTCAAAGAGCAAGAGTACGAAGGAGCTTTGGAAAACTTTAAACGTTCCATTGCTAACAGTGATAATCGCTGTGTCAGTGCTATCAATGCTGCTGTGTGCTGTTTGCATTTAAATCAAGAGGAAAATTTTAATTATTACATTGATTTAGCCCATGCGTATTTGAGCTCAGAGACCAATTCTCAGCTGTACTCGTATTACTATGCCCTTATAAACTACTACAAAGGGCATTATTTAGAAGCACTAAGTGCACTCAATCATCCAACAAGCGATGACTACAAAATTACGCAAAATAAGCTCAAAGCAAAAATAAATACCTTATATGGAAACTATACAGCTGCTATAGAGGCTCTTGAAAACCCTAAGCAGGCAGTTGACTCTTTTACCTTGGGAGCACTGTACGCTAACACAGGAGACTTATCCAAAGCACGAAAATATTTGAATATCGCGGTTCTACAAAATAAAAAGCCGATAGAAGAAAGCCTTTCTTTGGTTTACGTTGACCTAAAATTAGGCCTACATGAAGAAGCATCTGGGATATTAAAAAAAATATCCGAAGAGTACCCTGATGATGTTTATACTCCCTATCCCGTTAAAATATTACTCAAACCGGGATTATTTCATCCAGATGCTGTTCAAAGTGCCTACCGAACCGTAAACGCTAAATTTCACCCGCAAACGTATCAAAAACTTTTTGCTTTTGCTCCCTATAAAGTTTTCAATGCAACTCAAACTATAGGCTTGCTGCAACAAGGAAATGCCAATCTCTATATCGACGATGCAACCTCTGCAAAAGAGTATCTAACGAAGAGTGCTAATACCTCAGACATAGACTATGGTATCGCAATGGGGATACACAAGGCCCTCAACTATCGTCTTCGAGATGCCAATGAACAGTTCAATAAATTGGTTCTTAAAAATCCACAGCACTCCATACTCAATTATAATCTTGCTCTTACCTATGCACAACTGGGTGATTATACCAAGGCGTATGATTATTTTTTACGTTCTTACCATTTGGATGCAGACAATTATCTCTCCGGTATTTTTGCCATTATGACAGCTGAACTCATCAATAAACCCAATCCGAAGCTTATTACCGTGATAACTGAAAACCTATCCCAAGAGCCTGCGACTGAAGAGTTTGATCTTTATCGTACCCTGTCATCCATGCGAGAAAACAACTATGCTGCTGCTGGACGTTGGCTCGAAAATCATTATAAAGATCGCCCAATGTATCTTGGCATGAAAATTATAATCGCATCAGAATTAGGGATGGATTCTAAGGCACGCATAGCTTCCGAAAAGTTAATTGCACTACAACCACACGATATTTTGCCTCACTTACTTTACATTGATACCCATTACAATGATAATCCGCCAAAGTCTTATGCCCGATCGTGTATTAACTATTTAAAAAATCAAAAATTTACGTACGATGACTTTGATTTTGGCCCACAAATCACTCGTGACCGATATGTTTTAATGGCCGCACTCACAGGTTCTTTAACTCCAATGATTGAAAGATTGGAAGCAAAAATTCAGACCACACCGGATAATCGTGCCAGTCTTACTAGCGCTTTAGCCCTTGCTCATTTTTACAATCAAGATTTTGAAAAATCTTACGCAATGTACAATAATGCGATCGATAAATTTGGTATTAAAGATGAGAAAACATTTTACATGGGGGCATTAGCATCCATTGCCGCAGAACATTATCAAAATGCCATTTCTTTGTTTCAACTCTCCAAAATAACCAATCCAAATTACATGGAAAGCCGTTATGCATTGGGACTGCTTTATTTGCAGATCCAAAATAATCAAGCGGCAATGGTTCAGTTTAGTAAAATGGGGGATAAGGGGTTTAAATCACGAACATTTGATTTTAAAATTGACACCGATAAGCTCGTAACTGAACCTCAACAATATCATCCCCTCTAAAGCAAGAGACTGTTTACAGTAATACTTATGCGAATTGACCAATAACACTTTCACCGGCACGAACATTACTGCCTGGATGAATACTAATCGTTACATTATGGGGAAGATAAAGAATCGTTCTCCCCTTGGCTAAAAAGCCATAACGGCTCCCCTCTTTCATTTTTTGACCTTCTTCGGCTTCCACCTCTATTGGAAAACAACTTTGATCACTCATATGCTCAATAAAAATTTCTTCACCACAAGCAGCACGAAAGGATAGTAGTGCTTTTTCATTCAGCGTATCTGAAAGTGGATTATAAAGAGGAAGAGAAATACCATGCCGAACTTTGTATGCTTCTACCACACCATCAAAAGGAGCTCGTAACATTGATACATCCCACAATCCATTGAGCACAGTTATTTTTTTCATCATCTTTTCATCAATAAGCGCATCTTCAACCCCAAGTACAACGCCATCAACACTACTCAATATTGAATTAGCCTCGTTTATGGTCGTTGTTCGCTCTGGATTGCGATAGATAAGCAGTAATGCGATCAAAAGAGCACCACTTATAAATTGAAATAAATGCAAAGTAGTCATGGTGAAAAAAAGAAAAAAAGTAGCTACCAACATACTAGGTAGCCACCCGCGCTTTGAGAGGATAAAGGTATCATTTTGAATTATCATAATTCTTCCTTACTCGCCAGTTTCTTTAGGTGTTTCATCTTTGGCTATTATTTCTTTACGAGGTTCTAGTTTGGTCTCTATTTCATTATCGATTTCAAATTTCTGGATAATCTCACGTACTTGATCACCAGTGATATTTTCATGCTCATATAACAATTCAACCATCTTCTCAATAGCACCACGATATTCTTCAAGACGTGCTTTAACCGCAATATAATGTTCATTCAGAGAGACTTTGATAAAACTGTCCATGTCTTCTGCCATTTTTTCGCTGTACTCTCGTGGCTGTGCCATTCCACTGCCCAAGAAGCTACTACGCTGTTTTTCAAGTACCATAAGACCTGCAACATCACTCATCCCATACACTTGAACCATCGCTTTTATAATATCTGTACTGCGCTCTAAATCATTAGCGGCACCCGTACTGATCTCACCAATAAAGACCTCTTCAGCCGCACGGCCTCCCAATAGGACATCCACTTCAGCCCAAAGTTCATGACTTTGCATTAGGTATTTATTTTCTTCAGGCGTATTAAGCGTGTACCCAAGAGCCGCAAGACCGCGTGGAACAATCGAAACTTTAGAAACTTTTTTAGCTCCCTTAATTGTTTCAGCCAAAAGTGCATGCCCACTCTCATGATACGCAACAATCCGCTTTTCTTTTTCATCAATACGCCGACTCTTTTTAGACAATCCTGCTATTGCACGCTCTACAGCCTCTCGTAAATCTTCTTGACGGACTGTTTTTTGGCTTTTACGACCTGCCAATAATGCAGCTTCATTGATAATATTGGCTAAATCTGCACCTGCAAGACCTGCAGTTAGACGAGCAATCTCTTCTACGTCGGTATCTGAATCTCTTTTGATGGCTTTGATATGTACGTTCAAAATATCAATACGCCCTTGGAAATCAGGTTTATCTACCAATACTTGACGATCAAATCGGCCCGGACGTAACAATGCAGGATCTAAGATTTCAGGTCTATTCGTCGCTGCAAGGATAATAATAGGGATATCTGATCCGAATCCATCCATCTCTGCTAATAATTGATTGAGGGTCTGTTCACGCTCATCATTACCACCCATCATACCACCCGCAGCACGACTTTTACCAATGGCATCAATCTCATCAATAAAGATAATCGAAGGTGCATCTTTTTTCGCCTGTTCAAACAAATCACGAACTCTTGCTGCACCAACACCCACAAACATCTCTATAAAGCTTGAACCCGATACGGAGAAGAAAGGAACTTCTGCCTCACCGGCAACTGCTTTTGCTAGTAATGTCTTACCCGTACCAGGGCTTCCTACAAGGAGTACTCCCTTAGGGATTTTTGCACCCAATTCCACATAACGATCCGGAAAACGTAAGAAATCGACGATTTCCAATACTTCTTCTTTTGCTTCTTGAACGCCCGCAACATCTGAAAACTTAGTTTTTGGCTTTTCTGAATTAACGAGCTTTTTAGAGCTACCCATACCTAAAATACCGCCACCCATACTTTTTTGCATACGTCCGGCAAAAAACATCCAAATAGCGATAATGATCAAAAATGGAAATAACCATCCGAACATCTCGGTAAACCAATTACTCTCGCTAAAACCAGTATAGTCAATACCTTGTGCATCTAATAAAGGAATAAGTGTTTGATCAGGTCCAATAATACGAGTGGTATAAGCTACCTTCCCATTACTGTCATCACCAATCGCACGTATATACGATTGACCGATCGATACTTTTTGAACTTGCTTATTATTAATCAGTCCTTTAAGTTCTGCGTAACTTACCTCTTGGCTTCGAGTAACCGATTGCCCATTTAATTTGCCGGCTAGATTACTTTCATCACCAACAAATGCCTTGAACAGCATAATAACCACAACCGAAAATATGGCAAAAGTGATCAGCGGATTTTTATTGAAAAAATTGTCATTCTTTTCAGGGGGAGTATTTTGATCTGGACTAGCCATTGATAATTTCCTTCTTACTTAATACTAACGTAACCCACTCATTTTCAACAATACGCTCTTCTAGCGTACAGCTCTTATAGGCGCGCAACACTTTATCCTCATATTTATCCATAATACCTGATAAGATCAAGATGCCATTATCTCGTAAGCGTTTTTTGAGGTCACTGGCAATAAAGACCAGAACATCAGCAACTATATTGGCAACAATCACATCGTATATTTCATTGGTCTCTTGAACAGGGCCTTCCCATAATCGTCTGTATGAGAGATGATTGCTAGTCGCATTTTGTGCCGCATTCTCAACGGACAAAGGATCCGTATCGCATGCATCCACAATTGCCCCTTGCTTAAGCGCTGCCATGGCTAAAATGCCACTTCCGCATCCAACATCCATAACCACATCACCTGAATGTACGTACGAAGAAAGTGCCCGTAAACACGATGCTGTCGTAGGGTGGTGCCCTGTTCCAAATGCTAAAGCCGGATCAATCGCAATGTTTAACATCCCGTCTTTTGGAGACTCCCATGTTGGATGAATGTAAAAAGGGGGTATTTCGATAGGGGTAATAGCGCTTTGATACTGGCTAATCCAGTCTTCATTTTTTTCTTTGGTTAAGGTAAGTTCTAGATCAATGACTTCGCCCGTTGCTTTTTGAAGCGCTTCACTGAACTGTTCAATACCCCAACTAATGGTTTCTAAATCTTCTTCACTTCGAATGACGAATCCACCCTCGATTTCTTCAAAACCGACGGGAATAACATCTACTAAAAAATCACTGAATAATTCTAAATGCGATGATGGCTTCACCACCAGCATATAATAGCTATCTTGCATTAACCCTCGGTGCCAAGAACGGCTGCAAGCTTTTCTTTAAGTACCTGAGGAGTAAATGGTTTGACAATATAATTATTAACTCCCGCTTTTAATGCGGTGATAACCTCAGTTTTTCCACCCTCAGTTGTAACCATAATGATAGGGAGATCATTAAATCGTCCGTCTGCACGAACTTTTTTAACCAATTCCAGTCCATTCATTTCCGGCATGTTCCAATCCGTTATGAGCATCCCCATATCTGCATTCTCATTCAAAACAGTCCATCCCTGAACGCCGTCTTCTCCTTCTAAAACATCTTCATATCCAAGACGTGAAAGAGTATTTTTAATAATACGGCGCATCGTCGAACTATCATCTACAACCAGTAATTTCAAGGTGAGTCCTTTACAATTTATATAATTCTTTAGAATAACTATCCAATGATAGCCAAACGAACTTTGTGCGAAGTTTAAAAAAAGCGTTTTAAATCAATTGTCCCCTCATAAAATGCTTTTCCAACAATAACACCGGCTACCTCTCCTGTTTTCAAAAGAGCCTCAATGTCACTATCATCCTTCACTCCGCCACTCGCAATGGTCGGGATTCCACACGCTCGTGCAATCTCAAGTGTAAAATCGACATTTACACCAGAAAGTGTACCGTCACGTCCAACATCCGTACAGATGATGGCTTGTACCCCCACATCCGCGAACATACGAGCCAAATCAGTTGCTCTCATGGAACTCACTTCACCCCATCCTTCAACCGCAACATATCCATCGATGGCATCAATACCAACAACAATCGGGTATTTTGCCGCCATTTCTTTTACAAACTCAGGATCACGCAATGCAATCGATCCTAATATGAGTCGGTCAATACCCAAATCAAGATAACGTTTAATCGTCGCCTCATCACGGATTCCACCACCTAGCTGAAGCTTTACTTTACAGTTCTCACGAATGGCACGAATTTGTTCCAAATTCTTTGGTTCACCTGCAAATGCTCCGTTTAGGTCCACCAAGTGCACCCATTGTGCACCCATCTCTTCAAATGTTTTTACCAGTTCCCATGGTGTATCTGAGTAGATTTTTGCACTTTCCATCAACCCTTTGGTCAAACGAACTGCTTTACCGTCTTTGAGATCGATTGCTGGAAAAATAATCATTATGTATGTCCTTTAGAGAGTAATAAAATTTTTAAGTAGTTGTAGCCCATTTTGGTGGCTTTTTTCAGGGTGGGGCTGAATTCCCATAACATTACCACGTGCGACTGCACTCGTAAACTCGTATCCATACATAGTTTCACCGATACTGTCTTCTTTACGTTCACACAACGCATGATAGGAGTGAACAAAATACAAATAATGACCATCATCAAGTCCCTCAAAGAGAGGATGACCATGAGTTGCCATTCGGTTCCATCCCATGTGAGGCACTTTAAGTGGCGTATGAAAACGGCTTGAATCAAAAGCGACCACTCGGCCCTCAATTAATCCCAAGCCTGAAGTAATTCCAAATTCTTCACTCGAATCAAACAAAAGTTGCATCCCCAAACAAATCCCTAAGACGTATTTACCGCTTTTCGCGTATTGCGTAACGGCTTCATCCATTCCATTGCTTTTCAAGTGTTGCATGGCATCGCCAAAAGCACCTACTCCCGGCAAGATGATTCGATCGTATTGAGACAATTTATCAGGGTTGGATTCAATGACTACTTCTTCACCCAATACATTAAAGGCATTGCGTACACTCGCTAAGTTACCCATATTATAGTCAACAATAGCGATCAATGGCGCTCTCCCAAATTTGTAAAGCGAATGTAAACAGCAAGTCCGATCAATAACAGCGCTACTCCTCCAATAATATAAATAGCATTGACCAGCATTGCAGGTTCCGTCATTGCAAACTTAAAGACCAACATCAATGCTTCAATAGAAAGTGCAATAATAATAGAACCTAAAAAACGGACCATTGTTTTATGGATACTGGAAGTATTGTCATTTTTAAGCCGCCCAAGGACCTCTTCTTCAAAAAGAGTCTTCACCAAGTCAAAGATAGCAAGAGAGAGTGTGAGCAAAATCGTCGATTCAAAAATATCTTTGATCTCAATACTCTCAACATGACCAAACCCGTAGGATAAAAATCCTTCAATACCTTTCACAAAAAGGAGCAATGATACAAAAGCAAGAACAACCGTAAATCCTGCATACCCTAATCGAAAAAAGCGCCCTGCTGATGATTCCAATGCCATAGGATGAGCGATTTTAAGAACTTCATTCAGCGGCATATCCAGACAGGCGACATAGATAATCTCACCATGCTCATCAAAAATAGGTTGCGAAGCCGTTACCGTCAAATCATCTGTGATTAATGAAGGATACGGATCAGTGATAGTACACCGATGCTCATGCATCGCACGGTAATAATACGCACGAGTAGAACGACTCTTGCCATCATCTTCTTCTTTCTTCTTTCCATCTTTAAGATACGTGGGTCCTACCTGATTACCCTTAGCATCCAGTAGATACATCGCATCGACACCCTCTAAATCGCCTCGAATCTTAAGCATACGCGCCATAATTGACTCAACAGAAACTGAAGGAAGATGATTCGGAAGGTTTTTATGAAAGAGATAGCAAAAATAAGCCCTTGCTTTTGGGCGGACTTCGGCATATTGTTGTATTTCTTGAATAACCATTACTTCCAACCTTGTTCATATATCTAAATTAAAAAATTGTAGCTTGTTTGCGCTATAGTTACGCTTATGAATGATTCTGTTTCTCGTATTGCTATTGTTCGACTCAGTGCACTAGGTGACATCGTCAATACCGCGGTTGTATTGCAAATAATCCACGATTATTACCCCAATACTATTATTCATTGGTATGTAGAAGAAGCGTTTGCCCCTATTTTAAAAGATCATCCGCTCATTGATCAAGTCATCGCTATTCCACTTAAAAAAATGAAAAAACAAAAAAGTCTCTCTTTACTACGCACCACCATTCAATCACTGCGAATAGCTCAACCTTATGATCAGATTATTGACGCGCAGGGACTTTTAAAATCCGCTATTGTCGCATCATTATTACCGGGACCCGTGCACGGCTTTGACCGTAACAGTGCACGGGAAGGTATTGCTTCATGGTTTTATCAAACCACTTCTACTCTCCCTTATGAGATGAATATTATCAAGCGTAATGTAATGGTAATCACACAGGCATTAGACATCCCCTATTCCGATGCCTTGATAGAATACAAAGCTCCTGTTTTTTTAGTAGATCCCCTTCTAGAAGTGGAGAAAAAGATTGCACTTGTCATCGGTGCATCATGGCCTAGTAAATGCTATCCTAAAGAGCACTTCGCAGTTCTTTGTGACTTACTCCCTTTTCCTTGTCATCTTATTTGGGGCAGCCAGTCCGAATTCCAAGATGCCCAATGGATAGCGCAACACTCCACTAATGCCATAATTACAGATAAAATGTCTCTTCCACAACTCGTTAGCTTCATTGCTCACTGCGAGCTCACCATAGGTAATGACACGGGGCCTACTCATATGGCTTGGGCCATGAATCGCCCCTCTATCACGCTCTTTGGGCCGACAACTGAAAGAATGATTTATCCAACATCTATCAATATAGGCATAAAGTCACCTTCGATTGTCGATATTTACCATATCAATCGCAATGATTTTTCAATAAAACAAATTGAGCCACAATATATCGCAGACAAAGCGATTACACTTTTATGATAGGTTTTTATCTCTTTTTACTTTTTGATTGGCTCGTCATGCAGCTGCCTCGCAGTTGGAGAAAGAAACTTTTTTTTGCCCTTGCAACACTTGCGCATTTACTAGCAGGAAAACGTAACCATATTATTCAAGCAAATCTCAACTTTGCATTTGGTGATGACCTAAGTTTCCATGAAAAAAAAGAAATTGAGCGCTATTGCTATCGAAACCTAGCCCTCAATTTACTACAGGTGATGGAAAATAAACGAAATACACCCCAAGATTTGGCCCGACAGGTCACGTTTGAGAACAGAGAAATGGTAGATCTGTATTTAAGCCAAAACCGTCCCATTATTTTCATCTCAGCTCATCATGGAAATTGGGAAATTGGTGCGGCTTCTCTAGCGGCATTAATCACCCCTATAACTTCCATATATAAAGGATTGGACAATGATGCCTTCAATCCCTATTTACTCGAAGCCAGAAGCCGTCATCGTCTCAATCTTGTGGAAAAAAATGGGGCAATCAAACATCTGGCACGGGCTTTGAAAAACAACCAATGCGTATCCCTTTTAATCGATCAATCCAGTAATGTAAAGTCTGGTGTAAAAGTTAATTTTTTCAATCACCCAACCTATCACACCTCTGCCGCAGCACAACTTTCTCGAAAATATAAGGCACCTATTATCGGTTTGTATATTTATACGGATGATGAGGAAAATTATACAATTCGCTTTGTGGAACCTATTGAAGTACACACAGAGGATGAAGCGTCCATACTAGATGCGACACAGCGCCAAGTGGATGATTTAGAAAAAGTCATTCGTGAGCACCCAAAGTATTGGTTTTGGTGCCACAAACGGTGGAAAAGTGAATATCAAGAAATATATTCTGCCCGCTAGGCCAAGCTTTAGTGCCTCAGGGGCTAACATAGTAAAGTGTTTTACGCAGGATAAGCGGATTTAAGCGCATCGTATAATTGTGTCGGAGTCATATCAGGATTCTCATTCCAAGCACGCTTCATTACGACATTGTCTTCTTCACCGTTCCAGACTTTGATGTAGCTTCCCTCTTTGTATCCATGATCTTGACGGAATTGATTCAGAATGTTTTTTCCGACATAGAGACGATACAGCTGTGTCGCATTAAGTGCTCCCAAATAGGTCAATTCAAAAAACTCTTCGATTAACGCACCGATCATTTCTGGCGAGACCGGGATAAGAGAGAGTCGCATTACATTTTCTATGCGAAACATCAGAAGGTCGTCATTCCCAAAGTTTAATTCCGCGTCCTGACTTATCTTTTGATACTCAGGAGTTTGCGCTATTCTTGCAACCAGTTCAGGAATAGTTTCTGTCCCAGTCTTTTGCGCAAACTCCAAAACCAAACTCATCACAAAATGCCATACATCGATGATTTCAATTTGTAAATTAGCATAGTCCGTCTCTTGTGCAATACTTTTCCAATGTTTCCAACCAAACGAATCAATCATTTCAGCAGATTCCATCGTAATACATCGACGCCAATTGATCTTTTTGCCGTTTTTGGTTGTCCCGTTTTCCCACCCTTTTCCATTGGTAGCATCATTGAGTTCTTGCTGCAGTTCAAACATACAAAGTAATTTATTCATTTTTTCCCTTTTCAAAGTGTGAAATTATAGGTAAAATTCCCTATGCAAAAAATCAATTGTCACAAATGTACCTATTATTTTGTCACATGGGAAGCCCATCAACCCCACGGGTGCAAAGCATATGGGTTTAAAAGTAAATTTCTTCCCTCACAAGTCGTTTTGAGTTCCAGCGGAAAGCCCTGCAGTTTTTTTACCTCTAAATTTCCCGATTCCAAATAAGCTTTTTTCCAAATCCTAACGTATTGTCGGTCATTTTGACCCGATACAGTTGAATCTTCCACAACTTCGGGTTCATAGCAAGCGCATACGGAAACCGTTTGAGATAAAGAGTTCTTTGAGCTTCATCTTCTACGGCAGATATCTCTCCCGCAAACTGTATCCCTTGAATTTTTCCCACAATTTTTGTCTCTTGCGCTATAGTCCCTGCCACACGTTTATCCATATTGGTATTTTGGATATGGAGTGTTTGCTCATCCGATGCTATGATAAATGCATCCGACTCTTTATCAAAAGCATAAAACGCCGAGCAACACCATAAGGAATCTCCAAACGTTGCCAGGGAGAGTAGGTGATGTTTGGAAATAAATTTCCCTATAGGCTCATCCATAGCCATTTTTTTCCAAGGCACGTGACAGCTGCTCCAATGCCCTCACCAATACTTCACGCGCAACTGCAAAGTTCAGACGCATAAACCCCGATCCCTCTTTGCCAAAACTAAGCCCGGCACTTAATCCAAGCCCCGCTTCATTTACAAAAAAGTTCCGTAATTCTCGATCACCCATTTTCAATGCGCGACAATCCAACCATGCCAAATAGGTACCTTCTGGCTTGCGAAATCCGATGACAGGATGTCCAGCACACCATTGCTCAATCATCCTTCTGTTTGCATTCAAATGCTCCATCAAATTCTTATGCCACGTATGCCCTTGCGCATATGCCGCTTCAAAAGCTACATGCGATAGCACTGCTCCATCTCCAAAATGCATTTTATGCTGTTCGCTCCGATAACGTTCACGTAATACGGATGATGCGATGATTACCGTAGAGATTGAAAATCCAGCCATGTTAAACGTCTTTCCAGGTCCTATCAGCGTCACTGTACTTTCACTCAGTTTTTGCGATAGTGAGGCCAAAGGAATATGCTTATTTTCACTAAATACAATATCACAATGTACCTCATCACTGATTATGATAATACCCTTTTGAGTACACAACTCTCCAAGAGAAAGTAACTCTTCACGTGACCAAACACGGCCCACCGGATTATGAGGAGAACATAATAATAAAAGTTTTGTGTTAGGAGTAATCTTCGCCTTTAAGTCTTCCAAATCGAAGCGATACTCTCCCTGATCATCGTGAACCAGAGGATTAAGAACCAGCTTTCGATTATTATTGCGAACCATGTCATAAAACGGCGGGTAAACGGGACTTTGCACAATGACTTCATCCCCTTCATCGCTAAACGCTCTAATAGCGCATCCGATCGATGCCACGACCGAGGGAGAATAACTCAACCAATCTACCTCAATTTTCCACGCATGATTATGCTCTACCCAGTCGCACTGTGCTTTATAGGCTTGTTCACGCATGATTTCATAGCCTATGATCGGATGTTCTAGTCGATGACGTACCGCATCCAAAATGCACGAAGGTGTTGCAATATCCATATCCGCAACCCACATCGGCATAACATCATTCGTGCCAAAAAGCTTTTGTTTCAGGGTATGCTTTTCGGCATTACTGTCTGTACGATCTATAAAACCGAATTCATCCATTAATCAACCACATAGCGAAACCCTGCATGCTGTATGAAATGGCGTCTAAACGCATAGCGTGAAGCTCTCACAACTTCATTTCCTGTTGAGATCCAAGAGCCCCCTTTGAGCATATTATGTTTTGTATCAAAAGTAGGAGTTGAAAAATCATCATACAGTGGATGCGGTGCGAACCCTTCAAAACCATCCATAGGGCTACTCGTCCATTGCCACACATTTCCAACAGCATCGTAAACTTTACCATGAAAGAATGTATCCACAGGCACAGATGATGCAAAATGCGCCAAATTGATGTTTGCAGTCATATCGTCAAATATATCACTCACTATGCCACATTGATCAAGTAAAACTCCATATTCCGCTTCCGTTGGAAGACGAATGTTCATCCCATCTTGAGCACTTTTCCATCGACAAAAAGCCTGCGCTTCCAGAGCATTTACCTCTACAGGCCAATTGTACGGCATCGCTATTTCCTGAGTTAGAGAACGGTACGTGTAACTGCCATCTTCTTTAGGTATCCAGAAGGGAGGGCATGTCGCATTACGAATGGATAAGTATTTTAATCCCTCATCATCCCACCAACGTTGTATCCCATATCCATTAGCATTAACAAAGTCCAAGTATTCCCCGTTACTTACCAGATAAAGGGATGCTTCAAAATCATCTACGTTATACGTAGCAGTTCCGTACTCATTATCCCACCCATATAACCCTTTGTCCGTATCACCTTTCCCCAGCGTAATGGTTGCACCCGCAATCGCTACCAACGTATTTTTAAGTCCATCACCGCTTAGTGGGCACAAGGGAAAGTTATCGTGGCTTTGAATCAACTCCAGAGGCATCTGACGATGTAAAACACTGGACGTTTCTATATGTATACGCTCATGTTCACAGCCCATGAGTATTGCCCAAAAAGGATCAGTCTGTCTAATCGGGAGGGTAAGTGGTAGCTTCATAATAAGTTCATCTACACAGATACGAACTGCTTTACGATACTCACGTACCGTATCAACCCCAAAACCTTCAAAGTACTCATTCATATTATCCCAGATCATCTCATCAACCCCCACCGCAAAAAGCGCTTCAAAACGTGGGTTGATTCCCTCATTTAATGCACCGCTTAAAACAAGTTTGTTGATATAAAAAACAGCGGTATGCCCAAAATAAAAAATCATAGGATGACGTGTGGGTTCAGGTTGTTCATAAAAAACTGCATCCGATTCAAACAGTTCAAACAATGACTCAAAAAGATCAAAGCCTTGATGAAAATAGCGACGTATTTCACTGCGCTTCTCTTCTACATTCAACCCCTCTAAATTGATGGATCGCATCTGTCTTATATTCACTTAAAAATCCTCACAACCATATTAGGCGATAATTGTATCCAACTACCCTTACTCAAGATTAATAAAATTTTACTGCATTATTACAAAAATGTGATTATAATGACGATTATGCCATTTGACATTCACCCAAAAAGGTAACTATATGTTTGAAAAAGCACTGCACAAGAAAAGTATTAAACAAAAAATGAATTATCTAGTAGGGGCAGCAACTATTTCAGTTGTTGGTGCCTCTATTTTTGTATTTTTTGCAATGAGCAGTATTGAGAATCAATACGATCAACTTCAGAATAAAACCATAAAAGGTGCACTAACTGCATTAGAGATTGAAAAAGAACTCAACTATATCAGTCGTACCAGCCGAGATATTATGCTCGGAGGTGATTACACAAAGAATATTGCAAAACTCGAAGAGCACACCGCAACGATTAATGAATCATTTTTAGTATTAGAAACAACGGTCATGCACCCGAATGAAAAACAGATGGTTACCGATGCAAAAGAGAGCACAACGCTTTTCTTGAACAATACTATAAAAATGATGAAGGCTTTGGATCCAGCTACTATTGCCGCTAATACTTCCTCCCTTTATGGCGCGTATAAACTTCAAATGACTCCGTATGCAGATGCTTCACGCGATAGTTTTGAAAAAGTTGTGAAGATCAAACGTGAAGTACTTGTAAATGCGTCAAAAAGTTTACGTACTGAAATTGAATTCTACAAATTTTTTGTACTCATCACCGGTGTGGCTGTAGCCATTGTAATCTTCCTATTTGCAAGTATGGTTAGACGCTCCATTACGGTTGCACTAGAGACCTTTACTCAAGTGATCAAACGAGTATCTGAAGGAAACTTTAGCAATAGTGCTATCGATGCACATCCTGGCACTGAGCTTGGTATCATGGGAAGCGCATTGCAAAAACTTATCGCTCAGATCCAAACTTTCATTCATCAAATCAATACTTCTATTTCAGGTGCAACGACAGGTGACTTCTCACATGTTCTCACCAGTGAGGGAATGCATGGAGAATTTGTCGATGCTATCGAGAACGTGGACAAAAGTATCCGTATTATGAAAGAACAAGAACTTAAAAAACGTCGAGATATGCTCAACTCTGAGCTAAGTCAACTTAGCGTAAAAGTCACCGAAAGTCTCAGCGTTATTCAAGATGACCTTCATAACAATATTCAAGATCTTAAAGAAGTTACAAGCGCTACGACCAATGCAGCTAATCTTGCTAATGACAGCCGCGATACGATCTCTATCATTATCAATGAACTCAATATGCTTAACGAAAAAGTCAGCAATAACAATGATGCAATCGGACACATCACCTCTCGTACCAAAGAGATCAATTCCGTCATCCAACTCATCACCGACATTGCCGATCAAACCAATCTTCTTGCCCTTAATGCCGCCATCGAAGCCGCCCGTGCAGGTGAACATGGTCGTGGATTTGCCGTTGTTGCCGATGAAGTACGTAAACTAGCAGAGCGCACGCATAAAGCAACAGGAGAGATTTCAGTTTCCATTAACTCATTACAGCAAGATATGAGTGAGATACAGTCCAGTGCAGAAGAGATGAATGAAGTCGTTGAACGCTCAAGTTCAAGTATCATTAACTTCGAGGGTACTCTTGTAAGCCTCAATGAAGGTTCTTCCCAAATTGTTAATTCATCCCATCACATGGAAAACAGTACCTTTATTATTTTGGCAAAAATTGATCATATTCTCTATAAGGCACGTGCATACAACAGCGTTATGCAATGTGAGCAACACCTTGATGTCATTGATTCCCATCAGTGCCGTATGGGAAAATGGTACGACAATGAGGGCAAGGAGCGCTTTGGCCGAACCAACAGCTATGACCTCATGAAAGACCCTCATGCACTTGTTCACCAAAATGCAAATAAAAATCTCAGCTACATTGAACATGGGCAAGATCGTATGCTTGAAAATGGCAAGGAGATTGTGAATAATTTCAAAGAGATGGAAAAAGCGAGCGATCGTCTCTTTGTCCTACTGGATAATATGTTAGCCGAAAATCCGTAACGGGTTTTCGCTGCACGTTTTATGACCCTACTCCCGTCAGTTCTTCTCTCTGTACATTTACCTCTAAGTGCTCATTTTACCACTCGACATGGTGGTATCTCTTATACTCCCTATGATGCACTTAACCTTGCGTTTCATGTAGGAGACAACCCACAAGATGTACTCAAAAATCATTCTATTTTAGCACATACCCTTGGATATGATTCTCAAAAACTTATCCATATGCGTCAGATTCACTCCGATATAGTCATGGTTGTAACTGCAAATATGAGCTTTGACACACCTCCCCAATGTGATGCTTTGATTACCAATCGTATCGATATTCCCCTCATGGTTATGAGTGCTGATTGCACGCCCATACTGCTTTATGATCCTATCAATCAGGCCATTGGGGCCGTTCATGCAGGACGTGCTGGAGCACTCAATGGCATATTACCAAAAACCCTAAAAGCTATGCAAAAAAACTATGGGACTTCTTTATCTGATATTCAGATTGTATTAGGGCCTGCGATACAGGGATGCTGTTATGAAATTAATGAGAATATTGCACGTGAAGTAAAAGAAAAAGGCTTTCAAAAAGCATTGATACGTACAGAGAAAAAAGTTTCTTTGGATGTTAATACGATTTTGCAGATACAGCTGGAAGCACTAGGCATCGTCTCAGAGCAAATAGAAACCATAAATCAATGTACCTCATGCAACTGCCATGACTATTTCTCTTACAGAGCTAACAGACAGCATACAGGACGAATTGCGGGAGTTATTCTTTTGCGTCCATTACCTTCTTAGCCAACTGTGCAGGGAGTATCCCTAAATATTCTTCAACAAGCGATGTCTTACCATGCTTTATAAAGCCATCGTCATATTCAAAACTAACAACGGTAACATCTAAAATATTGGCTTCGCTTAACCACTCCAATAATGCACTTCCAACGCCACCTGATCGTGCTGAGTCACTAAAGACATACCATCGCTTGTGCAAGGAAGCCATTTGATGCAGCATCTCACCATCCAGCGGCTTTACAAAACGTAAATCCAATAAAGCAGGCTTCTCATCCATAAGTTCCATACTCTGCGCGGCACGTCCAACGCCATTTCCATATCCAATAAATAATACATCGCTTTGGCTTGCAGATAAAAGCTGTGACTTTCCAAGTTCAAAAGGAACTGATTCCGGAAGATCTGCTTGTAAAAATGCCCCTCGAGGATAACGAATTGCACACGGATGGTCATACCCTGCCGCAAAATCCACAATATGATGAAAGGATTTTTCATCGCGTGGAGCGCACAGTGTCATATTCGGTAACACTCGTAAAAAACTGATGTCAAAAGCACCCTGATGTGTTTCACCATCTTCCCCTACGATACCCGCACGATCGAGTGCAAATACAACAGGAAGATCCATCAGACAAACATCATGTATTACTTGATCGTATCCACGCTGTAAAAAAGTCGAATAAATTGTACAAAATGGTTTAAATCCCTCTTTAGCCATAGCCGCCATAGATGTAACAGCATGCTGTTCCGCAATCGCCACATCCCAAAAGCGATCAGGATATTTTTCCATGACGGCACTTAATCCGGTTCCACTAGGCATTGCGGCAGTTACTCCAACAATCTTTGGATTCGTGTCTGCTTGATCCATCAGCGCGTCCGCATAAATCTGAGTTGCATTCTTAGCAGTACTTTTAGAATTTGCAGTGCCACTTTTTAAGTCAAAAGGGGAAACACCATGCCATTTTTCATGTTTGCCCTCAGCAATCTCATAGCCCTTACCCTTGATGGTTTGTACGTGTACCAAAACAGGTTTTCCCATTCCTTTGGCGACCGAAAGAATATCAATCAATGATTTCAGATCATGTCCATCAATAGGACCAATATACTCAATCCCCATCTCTTCAAATAAGATTCCAGGGGTAATGAGTTTCAATGACTCTTCAAATCGCTTGGCAAGATAATGGGCACCTTCCCCAAAATTATCCACAAATTGTTCTGTTTTCTTTTTAAATCGTTGATATAACGGGCTTGCCATCGCAGAACTGAGCATCCGACTAATTGCGCCGATTGGTTTTGCAATACTCATCTCATTGTCGTTTAGAATAATAACCATAGGGTATTTAAGATCACCCAGTTCATTGAGTGCTTCATACACCATACCAGCACTCATCGCACCATCCCCGATCAATACCACCGGAATACGCGTCGATGTTTCGCCCTTAAGCGCTATGGCCTTTGCAGCTCCTACCCCCAATGAAATCGACGTAGAACTGTGCCCGGCGATAAAATAATCACATGGTGATTCACTGGGCTTTGTGTATCCACTCATCCCGCCAAACTGACGTAAAGTATCAAACTCATCCCATCTATCGGTTAATAATTTATGGGCGTATGCCTGATGAGAAACATCAAAGATAAAGGGATCTTGCTTCGCATCAAATACTTTGTGCATTGCAATAATAATTTCAGTTGCTCCAAGAGTAGAACTCAGATGTCCGCCGTTACGGCTAACAACTTCCAATATTCGATCTCGAATTTTTTGAGAAAGCTCTTTGAGCTGTTCTTGTGTATAGTGTTTTATATTCATACCAAACCTAACTTAAGACTCTAATAATAATGATCGTTTTAATCGCTCGAACCGTTTTTTAATTTGTGAATCTATATTACCCAAATCACTGATCGCGACCACACCACCTTGGCTTATCGCACGGTCAGACAATACTTCAACATGAGCAAGAGAACCTACTTTTTCCGAAATAAAACCATGATCCAAAGGGTTCACCCGTAAAACTATTTTGGAAGCCTCACCCAACTCTTCGATCAGATCCGCTGAAAGTTTTGCAGCGATCTTAGCCCCATTTTCTTGCGTTTCAACCCCTATGACTTCACGCGCAATTTCAAGTGCGGTGTGGGTCAACTCTTTTTGAATGGAGTCCAAAGAACTCTTAAACTGTTCTGCCGCATTTTCAAGTGTTTTAACAGAGCTTGAAAGCTGCTCTTGTGCTTGTTCTTTGCGCTTTGAGTCCTGCGATTGCTCACCCAATATTCCTGCTGCAAATCCCTCGTCATAGCTTGCTTTTTTAGCCATTTCTAATATCTCTGTATGCTCTTCTTGTAGCGTTTCCAATTTCATTTGCATCTTAATAAAATTGGAACTCATCTCATCCGCTTTTTTCAATAACGACTCAATAAGCTCATCTTTGTTTGAGTTAGTACTCTGCGGTGTTTCCTGATAAGCTTGTACTTCTTGGGTGTCCGCTAGAGTATGCTCCATCCCAAGTTCTTCAGCTGCTTCATGAACACTTGCCCCATTTAAGCCCGAAAGAATTTTAAACTGATACTTCCCGACCGTATGGTCATCTAAATTTTCTTTCGTAATAATAACATCTTCTGTCATGGCTTAGTCAATCATCTCTTCAGTTCCACCCAACTGAACCAAACCTTGTTCAGCAAGTCCTTGAACAGCATCTACAATCTTACGCTGTGCACTTTCAACCTCTTTCATCTTAACGGCGCCCAAAAATTGTAATTCTTCCACAAAGGTATCTTTAGCACGCTGAGACATATTCGCATAAAACTTCTCTTTAAGCTCTTCAGGTGCACTTTTAAGTGCCAGCATAAGATCATTTTTATCCACTGCTTTAAGAATTTCTCGCACACTGTTGACATCCAATGCAGATATATCTTCAAACGTAAACATCATCTCTTTAATCGATGCTGCAAGCTCTTGATCAAGCTGTTCGATTTGTGACAACGTCGCCTTGGATGCAGTAGCACCCAAGCGGTTAAAGACATCCGCCACTGCACGCGGTCCACCCACTTCGACTTTGTAGGTTGCCAGTGCTTCTAGCTTGGATTCCAGTACAGCACTCACCCGCTTAATGATCGATGGTGAGATATCCCCCAATTTGGCCATACGCATAGCTACTTCAGCGCGTAAATCATCCGTAAATAAATACAATGTTTCAGCTGCGGCAGTAGGTTCCATATGAGCTAAAATCAGAGCTACCGTTTGAGGATGCTCTGTTGCGATAAAATCAGCGAGCTGTTGCGGTTTTATTTTTGCAAGATAGGCAAAGTTTTGAGCTCCTTGTGACATTTTCGAGAGACGATCCAAAACTTTTTTAGCCTCATCAGCTCCAAGAGCTTTGTATAGGATTTCACGAGCAAATTCAATACCACCGTTATTTAAATATTGATTTGATTGAATAATGGCATAAAATTCTTCCAATACCGCCGATCCAAGACTTTTTTCAATAGAACGATTTTGCGCAATATACTTTGAAACTTCCGTAATAGATTCAACGCTTAATCGTCCAAAAATTTGAGCAGTACTATCTTCACCAAGCTGAATCAATAAAATGGCTACTTTTTCTGCCATACTCATTTCATCAAACTGAGACTGTTGCGTTGGTGTTAATGTCATTTTATCATCCCTTTTCTAGGCTCGAGTAGGCGCTTCTTCATCAATCAACGTTTGAATCAAAGAAGCAATTTCTTCAGGGCGGTCTTCTGTCATTTCACGTATCTTTTCAAGTACAACGTCGTATTTGAGATCATCTTCACTGAAGTTATCTCCAATGCCCAGTTGTCCTTCTACTTTTTTACGCATTTGCTCTACTTTTGCAATCAAGTCTTCGCTTTCATCCTCGGATATATCTAAAACGGGACGTTCAAACTCTTCTTCCTCTCTGCTAAACTCAAGCATTCGATCAGCAAACGGAAGAATCACTTTTCTATACGCTACAAACAAGATTATACCTACAAGTATGTATTTTAAAAGAGGCATAAGTGGTTTAATGTATGTGGTAAAAAACTCGGTTGTTTTCGAAGCTGCATTCTTCGGCGATAACGCATCTTTTGAATTTTGAAATTCAAAATTTCTAACCGTGACTAAATCACCTCGTACATCATCAACTCCAATCGATTGCTTTACCAGTGACGTAATCGCATCAATTTGTGTTTGATCTAATGGAATGTAGGCAACTTCATCCCCTGTTAATCCATTAGTGTCTTTTTTAAGCTCATACTTACCGTCAACGACCACTGCTGCCGTTATTCTCTTGATACGTGCAAACTCCATCTTGGTCGTAGAGACCGTTTTAGAGATCTCATAATTGGTGGTCCCTTGCGTCTTTTCGTATTTTTCTCCTGCCCCTTGCGCGTTTAATCCCTCAACGGGACCAATGTTACTAACAGCACCAGGAACGCCTCCTACTTGCGGAGGCGTTTGACCCTCACGTTTTTCTTCCAAAGTCTGTTCGCTGCGCACCACATTCTCTGGGTCGTATTTCTCAGATGTCGAGCTTTGTTCCGAAAAATCATATTCAATCGTTACCTTCGCAACGACTCGATCTTTTCCTCCGATAAATGGAGAAAGGACATTGAGTATCTTTTCTTCTTGCTTTTTTTCTTCTCGTGTTTTATACTGCTGCTGCATGGATGAGAGTTCACCCATCATCGATTCCGCATCATTGTCCCCCAGACTTTCCCCATCTGAATTAATCAGGGTTACGTTCTCGACTGTCAACTTTGGAACAGCAGAAGCCACAAGTTTTTTAATTCCGCGAATTTGCTTTGATGTTAGCTTACGATCAGCATACAATTGAACCATTACCGATGCAGATGGAGCTACCGCTTCTGAAACGAAAAGCGTCTCTTTGGGAAGTGCAAGCGAAACACTTGATTTTTCAACGGGAGCTAATGAGTCGATTGAACGAGCCAATTCTCCTTCAAGTGCACGTCGAAATTTTACTTCTTGGTCAAAATTGGTTGCTCCAAACTCTTGTTTATCAAACAGCTCAAAACCAACATGCCCTTCTTTTGGAATCCCCATTGAGGCAATAGTAATACGCTCTTTATAGACTACTTCCTTAGGAACTTCGATGACATTATCACGTGGTATTTTATAGGGGATTTTGTCTTTTTCAAGCTGTGCCACTACTTGGGCAGCATCTTGTGGTGTCAATTGTTCAAAAAGAACTTGATATCCTTCCTCACTGCTTCCTTTTGGGTCAGACGTAAAAAGCACCAAAAACAAAAGAAATCCAATAATGGTGGCGATGGCTACGCCAATAATTATTTTTTGGGCTTGCGTTAATTTTCCAAATAAAACAACAAGTTGCGAAAAAAGAGCTTTAAAATCCATTGGTACCTAAATAATTGTTATAATAACGGCTCAGCGAGCTCGAAGAATCGACTATTTTGTACTTGCGTACCAATCGTCACACGAATTGCATTCAATCCATAACTGCTTAAATCACGTATAATCATACCCTTTTTTAACAATGCTTGTGCTATTTCAGATGAATTTTGTCCTTGCAAAAGCGATAATGTGACAAAATTGGTATAACTATCGATTATTTGAATCCCTTTTTTATGGGCGAATGCTTCATAGCGCTTCATTTCTTTAAAATTATCCGCAATACATTCTGTAACAAATGCTTCATCTTCTAACGCAACTGAGGCTGCTTCCAAAGATAAAGTCGTAATATTAAACGGTGGGCGTACTTTGTAAAGAGCTTTGATGATAGGAGCAGCTGCGATTCCATACCCAACCCGCATTCCCCCTAGCCCATAAGCTTTTGAGAAAGTCCCCAAAAATAACACATTATCAAATTTTTGTATTAAATCCTTAGGTTCTACTGCCTTGGATGGATCTTTAAAACGAGCATATTCCATATAAGCACCATCTACAATAACCAAGGTATCTTTATCCACTTTTTCGATAAAAGAGATCATCTCTTGCGCATCCAAAGCATCCCCTGTCGGATTATTAGGCGTACACAAAAAGATAATCGAAGGCTTATGCTCTTGATACAATGCATAAAATTCCTCCATATTGTGTTCGCGTGAAGCGGTACGGACGATTATGGCACCCACTTGTTTTGCATAGATCTCATACATCGCAAAAGTCACACTGTTCATCAATACCTTCGAGCCACTGTGTGCTTTGGCGTGAATGGCAAATTCGATCACCTGATCACTCCCTGCCCCGATTACCAATTCATCTGAGCTGATATCGTACTTTTTTACCAGAGCACTCTTCAATTTGACCATTGAGTCATCGGGATATAACGACATATTATCGATGATAGTACGAACAGCATCTTTGACTTTTGGAGAACATCCAAAAGGGTTTTCATTACTTGCTAATTTGACGATATGATCTTTATCGATACCGTATTCTCTTACCACCAGCTCGATAGGTTTACCCGCTTCATAGCTTTTAATATTTTCTAATGCACTGTTAAAATTCATAATTCTCCCTTTACGTAGCTACCAAGCCAAGTCACTTCGTCCACATGTTTTTCCATCATCTTCTCGACTCTAGGTTCATCAATATGACCAAAAAAGTCTATGAAAAACCAATAGCCAAAACCATCATTGTCTCTTGAAGGTCGACTCTCAATTTTACTCAAGTTGATTTCTGCTGTATCAAAGTCCTCTAAGAAATGAACCAATGCTCCTGCTTTTTGAGCATCTTTTAAGCGTACTAATATCGATGTTTTATCTTCACCGCTAGCAGCATTTTTAAAATCACTGAGAATAAAAAATCGAGTCGCATTGTTATGTGCATCTTCAATATTTTCAAACAACGTCGGTACCCCGTACAACTTTGCCGCAATATGAGAGCATATAGCTGCTGCTTCAGGATCTTTGGATGCCAATACGGCAGCTTTCGCCGTTGATTCCACAGGAATATGTTCGATCCCTTCAAAACCATGCTCCAGTAAAAATTCTCGACATTGCCCAAAGCCTTTATCTTTTGAATAAATGCGTTTGATCTGATGAAGTTTTTCAGCTTTGGAAGCAAATGCCATGTGTATGGGCATATACAATTCTGCCACGATCTTAACACTTCCTTTACCCAGTAGATCAAGTGTTTCACCAACAACACCATCACGGCTGTTTTCGATTGGAACCACGCCAAATTTTGCACGCCCTGCTTCAAGTGTTTTAAAAACGGCTTCAATAGAACCTAAAGAAAGATAATCGCTCATAGCACCAAAACGTGATTCCGCCGCTTGATGCGTAAAACTTCCTTCAGGTCCCAAATACGCTATACGCTCTGGTAACTCCAAGTTACGAGCAACCGCAAAGATCTCGAGAAAAATAGCTTCGATTGCCGGACGATTTAACAGACCATCGCTTTTGGCACTTAACTGAGTCAAGCGATCGATAATCGATTTTTCCCTCTCAGGACGATATATCGCACCCTTGCTCTCATGCTTTATTTCACCTACGCGTCGTACAACTTCCATACGGCGATTCAATAATGCTATGACTTCATTGTCCAATGTATCAATCAGGGTTCGGCATTCTTCTAATGTATTCATAAACTCTCCAATACCTCTTGCATATCTTCGTACACGGTATAAGGCTGCTGATGTAAACTCAATTGAGGCAGTATCTCATCTCTAGTACGATATTTACCGCTTAAAACGAATATACCCTTCATCCCAAGCTCCTGTGCACCTATAATATCTCCGCTCATATCATCGCTGATGATACTAATGTCTTCAAAACAGACACTCTCATCTTGTTTTTGGATACACGCCAATGCTTCGTCAAAAAAAGGCTTACTTGGCTTACCGACTACCACATAGGGACAAGAGGTCGCAAACTCCAACATCTTCAAGATTGCTCCTACTCCAGGATAGCGTTTATTATTTTTGGCGTACAAGGAGGTTTCATGCATCCCAATCAGACGGGATCCTGATAAAATAAAGGCTATCATCTGTGCGTACTCATTACTGGTGAAATCTTCTTTGATAGCCAATAATACACAGTCGGGTTTAGTATACTCAAGTGTGTACCCCATAGTCACCAATACATCACAAAAAGCCTTTGAACCGTATGCTGCTATTGTTTCGTTGGGTTTAATATGAGATTCAAGCACCATCAAAGGATCGAGATAACGTTCCTTTGGTATCGCTAACCCTAGTGAATTTAGATATGCCAAAAAATCACTGCTCGTATATTTTGTACTGTTGGTAACCACCATATACGGAATATTCGACGCATTCAAGTGATCGATAAATGCAACAGCACCACGAATAGGTTGCTTATGGTTATCATCGATCAATGTTCCTTGTACGTCGATAAAATACATTAAAGGTACTCGCGCTCTAATGCAATCAAATCTTCAAATGTTTCACGAGCACGGATCAAACGAGCTTCTCCATTTTCTACCGCTATTTCCGCAGAACGTCCGCGTGTATTGTAGTTACTGCCCATCCCAAAACCATACGCACCCGCACTGTGTACTACTAGTAAATCATTGTGTTCCATAGCAGGAAGTTCATAGTTTTTAGCCAAAAAATCACCGCTTTCACAGACAGGCCCTACGACATCGACAGGCGAAACCTCGCTTGTCTTACCGATTGCTTCAATACGATGATAAGCATTGTACAAACTCGGACGAATCAAATCATTCATACCACCATCTACAATCACGAACCGTTTCGCGCCATTTTTCTTTTCGTACAATACTTTTGTCAAAAAATAGCCGGCATTGGCGGTTAAGAATCGCCCAGGCTCACAGATGATCGTCACGTCGATCCCTTTAAGTGCTCCAAGGATGGCTTGCGCATAATCATAAGGGCTGATAGTAGTTTCATCATCATAACGAACCCCAAGACCACCCCCAATATCAAAAAACTTCAACTCAATATCAATCGCTTGCAATGAACGTAATAAATCCGCCACAATGACCGCCGCTTCATAAATAGGTTTGAGCTCTGTGAGTTGACTGCCGATATGAAAATGAATCCCTACAGCATCCAAGTTTTCAGAATTTTTTGCATGGATATACATCCGCTTTGCGGCATCAATTTCAACCCCAAATTTATTGTCGTGTAACCCAGTCGAGATATACGGGTGTGTTTTAGGGTCAATGTTAGGATTCACACGGATGCTGATACGCGCTTTAACCCCAAGCTCTTTCGCAATTGCTTCTACGCGTGCGAGTTCCCCCTCACTCTCCAAATTGATATAGAGAATATCGCTTTGGATCGCTTCACGAATTTCATCATCGCGCTTTCCAACACCGCTGAAAATAACACGATATTTTGGGACACCTGCCATTAGTGCACGACGTACTTCTCCAATGGAAACACAATCTGCACCGGAACCTTGTGCTGCAAAATGTTTGATAACACTCAAGTTTGAATTTGCTTTTACCGCATACGCGAGAATGGATTTTCTCCCTCTAAATGCTTCTTTAAGAGACTCGAACTGCTCTTTCATAGCATCAAAGTCATAAACATATAATGGAGTTCCATAGGTTTGCGCCAAGGCTTGAAATTGGATCACGTGCTAACCTTTTTGTGCTAAATTTTTGTGCGATTTTACCTTAAATCGACTTAGACGCAGTGCCATAAAGACCCCAAGCAATCCAATTGGTGCTAATATCCCAACTTCTGGGGAAAGGGTCTTATTATTAGAGAGTTCACCACTCATAAACAGTAACCCCCATACAAGTAAAGTAGCCAATATCGCGCCAAAACTGTAAAATGAAAGATTCACAAAACGTGCTCCCACTGGGGCATAGCTATAGACAATCAAGATAATCATGACAGCAAACCATGGTGTTACAAATATCCGATACAAAGAACTGGTCACTTTCGAAAGATCAATATTTTGCGTTTTTAGTAATGTTTTTGCATCCAGTGCGTCCGTAATCGTGAAATTTACTTTACCCTCATAAATCTGATCTAAAATCTTAGGACGAAACCCGTAAAGTACTTGTATCGTTTGGGCCTCTTTAGTCACCATCCCCTTGCCTTTTAAGTCTAACATAGCTGGCGGACGTATCAGATGTGCCTTGTTAATCATCCAATAGTTATCTTGATAATAGGCTTCTTGCGCACTTAACGCTTCCTTAAATACTCCATTTTCAAATGTAAACACACGTATTGTATGCGCCTTTTGTGTCAATGGATCCAAACTGCCAAAATAGATATAATTTCCTTCATGGGTAAAAAATAAATTATTGGTAGGAATCAACACTTGTGAGGTTTCTCTTAAATTATCCGCATACTCATTGGCTCGTGCAAAAGAAGTAGAATGGGCAAAAATATGTCCCATGATTAAAAGTGTCGCAACACTGATGAAGGGAGTTAACACTTTTAATCGTGAATATCCAAGTGCATAAAATGCTGTTAACGCGTTGGAACGAATCAGTTCAACGACAGAAGCAATAAATGCAAATACCAAAGAAATAGGAAGCATCATATCAATAGCATACAGCCATTTATACACTACATAGATTATAAGCAGATTAGCAGATGGAGGAAGTTCGGATGTATTGCCCATGAGATCAAAGCCAACCATAAAAGCCGTCAACGATGCTAAAATAATCAGACAATAACGAAGATACAAAAATGAGATCGTTTTAAAAAAAAGCATAAATACCCAGTTGAAGTTAAATAGCCTTCATTATACCTTTAAACCTTTGATAGAACACTTTGACGCGACTTCTGTACAGGATAAGCGTAACAATAGCTCAACCGCATCAGCGGCCTTCGCAATCCACTCACCAAGATGCGATTGCTCCTCAGGCGAAAACGCATGTAAAACGTAATCGGCTACTTGCGATTTATGTTCAGGCTTTCCGATTCCCATACGTACACGCACATATTCTGGGGTGATAGCGGCATCTGCTGATTTGAGCCCATTATGCCCTCCATGTCCACCTCCCATTTTAAAGCGCAACGCACCAAAAGGGAGATCCAGATCATCATGTATCACGATGACCTCATCAATTTTATAAAAATTTTTAACGGCTGAAATTGATTTTCCTGAAAGGTTCATATAGGTGAGGGGTTTGAGTAGAAAGTGGCTGGATATTTTAAACAATTCCCCATCAAAGGAACTCTTTGAAACATTGATACCATTATGACGACGATTTAATTCATCGATTACCATAAACCCGACATTATGTCGAGTTGATGCATACGCCGGTCCAGGATTACCCAGTCCGACGATCAGCATGATTATTTAGCTTTGATGATACTTAGAACCGATACGCGATCTGCATCAGTGAAAGTAACATTATCAATACGTGCTACATCACGAACCAAAACTGAATCACCCAAATCAAGTGGTGCCACATTGATTTCGATTGCATTTGGCAAGTTTTCGATTGCTGCTTTAACGCGAAGACGCTTTTTAGCAACAAACAACATACCTTTGTTTTTCAAACCAACAGGAATTCCCACTGGCTTAACAGGGATGTGGTAATGCGCAACAAGACCTTTCTGTGCTATCATCAAATCGACGTGCAACAAATTTCCAGAAACCGGATGAGACTCATACCCTTGAACAACAAGGTTATACTCTGTTCCAGCTACAGAAACTGGGAATGCGATTGTCTCTTTGTTACGTACCGTACGGATAAAGTCATTCATTTTGAATGCAGCGTGTACATTCTCAATTCCTTTTCCGTAGATGTTGGCAATAAGATAACCATCACGGCGTAGCGCTTTTGTAGCGGGTTTGCCAATACTCTCTCTAACGATGCCTTCTAGCATAGTGTGTCCTTCAAAATAAAATGGGACGCATTATACTTAAGAATACGTTAAATTATTATAAATTTTATTCTTAATGCTTTAGTCCAATAAGCTCACTCTCCTCAAATTGGCGCGGCTCATTCCCATTGGCCAGCTGATCTCTATCTATCGTTCCACCCAAACCTTCCATCTTAAGCTTCAGATCCGATGCCGATGTAGCATTCGCTAACGCATCTTCACGACTGATCCGTCCTGCAAGATAAAGGTCTAGTATAGCTTGATCAAAGGTTTGAGACTTATACAGTTCCTTACCCTCCGCAATCGTATCCGGGATTTCAAAATCACGATTTTCAGCAATGAGCTGTTCAATACGTGCTGTTCGAACCAAGATTTCCAATGCAGCTGCTCTCTTACCATCAACCGTTTGGATAAGACGCTGTGAGATAACCCCTTTAATAACGGCGGCAAGTGTCATACGAACACGATTTTGTTCTACGGAAGGGAAAACGGAAACAATACGGTTAATCGTCTCCTTTGCATCCAGGGTATGCAGCGTTGAAAACACAAGATGCCCTGTATCTGCGGCATGCAATGCAATCTCGATGGTCTCCATATCCCGCATTTCCCCAACCAGAATAATATCAGGGTCTTCACGCAATGCCGCACGTAAAGCACTGCCAAAACTGCTTGTATCTTGCCCGACACTGCGTTGATTGACAATACATTTTCGATCTTTATGAACAAACTCAATCGGATCTTCAATGGTAATAATATGTTTACGCTTATTCCAATTAATTTCATTGATGATTGCCGCTAGAGTCGTTGACTTTCCACTTCCCGTTACCCCAGTTACCAACACAAGCCCCCGTTCCATCTCGGCAAAACTGTGAACCACTTCAGGTAACATAAGCTCTTCAAGAGTAAGAATCTTAATCGGAATGAGACGAAAAACCGCTGATATACCTTCCATCTGAAAAAAGATATTAATACGAAAACGGGTCATCTCATCAAACGGATACACAAGGTCAAGCTCTTTTTTCTCTACAAGCTCATGAAACCTAGTACGTAATAACTCTTTAGCAAAAGTAAGCGCATCCTCTTTTGAGAGAATTTCACCTGATAAAGGGATAATATCCCCGTTTATACGTGCCCGTACTACTCCGTTGGCTTTGATGTGTAAGTCACTCCCACCTGCATCCACCATACGACGTAAATAACCCCGTATTTTTTTGAGTACATCAAAGTCGAGTTCATCTACATTAACCTGAAATTGTCCACTTTCTGCCATTTTCTACTCCAATGTACTTAAAATATCACCAAAAGCGATCTTAAATGCTTCTAGCCCTTCAGCTATTTGATCTTCAATTACCTTACTCATATTTACCCCTGCTTGCGCCACATGGATACGATGCGAATCAATAACCTGAGCTGGAACTGGAAGCTTTAAATGTTGATCTGCTCTTGCTACATACGCTTTAATCGTATCGATTGGTGCCGTGTTGACACTGTTAAAAGCCAACAGTTCATCAATGTAATAAGAAGGTCTAAACTCATCCCCCTTCACCCCGGTACTGGCAAAAAGAACACGGCATTTTGCTACTTTACATGCTTGAACTTCATTGTAAATTTCTGCAGCATTAAGTATCCCCATTTTCCCCGTCTTCACATTCTTAGCTCGTAACGTCTCATCAATAGCACGATCAATACGACTCACAAAAACACTGATAACCGTATCAACAGGCTTTGTACTTTGAACCGCCGCTTTTTCAAATGCTTTCGCACATCTAAGCGCTTGATAAACCGAAAAAATTAAAGTTGCATTGACAGCAATCCCCTGCGCTGCCAATGCCTCCATCGCAGCGTACCCCGCTTCTGTAGCCGGGACCTTTATCATAACATTTGGACGTCCAATAGTCTGATGTAAACGAACACCTTCGGCAATCGTTGCTTGAGTATCATCGCATAAAAAAGGATCCACTTCAATACTCACATATCCATCATCACCTACATCATACAATGGACGTAGAATATCTGCTGCTTTTTGTATATCAAATACAGCCAACGCTTCGTATTTTTCTTTTGGACTCAGGCCTCCCAATGTGGAAAGCTGCTCTTTATAAGCAGGAGAGGTCAAAATGGCATTTTTAAAAATAGCGGGATTTGACGTCGCACCATTAATGATTCCCTTTGCGATGAGCTCTTTGAACTCTCCATCCAAAAATGACCGTTCGATAAAATCTGCCCATAATGAAAAACGTGACTCAGGAATAATCATAAATTTTAACTCCAAAACAATTAGTTACAACGATTATGCCAAAAAAATATTAAAAATAGAGGTTCGTCCCCACAGAGATCCGACTCTCTCGATGTTCCTGGTGAGCAATATCCCAACGACCGAATAGACTACCCGATGGACCCCATTGCCATAAATGCGATATTGACCCATTTAGTCTTGATGCTGCATCCATGTAGACTACTTTTCCAACTTCAATCAGTGTCTTCATACGATAATGCCAGCTTACACTTGCACCCATTGTCAGTCCAATCCCAATATCCGCATTAAAGCCTAAGCGTACTTCAGGTTCAGTCAATAAATACCCAAACAGTTTATCCTCCCCGATGGATGCACCCGCTCCAACACGTGTAACAAAACTCAAATTATCCTTCCCGTAATTACGATCCCAGCCACTTTTCATTCGCCATGAAAATGGTTTGAAAAAATGGCTGATAGGAGTAATAGAAGCCAGCGAAAGAAGAGTCAATTTTTCCAAAGAGAGCTTGTCGTGGTCTATTCCGGCTTGAATATCCAAAAATTCGATCTGTGCACCACTCAAATGCCCTGTATCATCTTCACTTAAATCATGAAATACAGGTCTTATGCCAATCAATAGTGGTGAACGATAATCATACCATCCTTGTGCGATAGAAATACGTGCCGCATGGTGGGCCGTATCGGGATTGGATTTCTCATCGATCGATAAAACTTCCCCCTGCCCTAATATTGCACGTGCGCTTAGTAGCTCATGATAGCGCTTTACATACACTTCCTTAGTCAGTTTTCCCCCTATATAATCATACTCTACCAACTCTGCAGCCGCTTCTAATGTATAGCGATGTTGCATACTAGAGTCTGTTATGTCTTCTTCTATTGGCTGACCAGAGGCTAGGGCTTTAGCCGTTTGTATCGACGTGTTTGTCAGCTGTTTTTCATAGGCTAAAAGCTTGGTCCGTTTGGAAGGACGAAAGTGCTTGGTACCAACAAGCCCTTCTTCTGCAAAAGCACGCACCGTTTCAGGAGGAGCAACATGATAGGTGAAATGATCTCGTAAATGCACACTTGGACGAGCGATCTCGGCTAACCACAGCATATGATACGAGCAGTTCTCATCAAAAAAGAAGTACCAGGAATTAATATGCTGCAGTTCCCAGATATGACGTACCATTGCCATGACCTCATCGTGCGTCAGATTCAGATCATACTCCCATATATCACGTGATTCGCTGTCACGGTATTCTTTGAGCTTTTCATAATACGGCAACATCGAATAAAACCCTAAATAGCCTCCGAATAGCCCCTTATAAGCGAACGTGATTCCATTCGTCTCGTCTGTCTGCGCTGCATAATTGATCGCATACGACATGAGCTTACTATCCATGGATGAATCAATGCGCATAAACGTATGTCCAAACATCGATGCAGGAGAGTTGATATGTGCCGTTGGAAAAACGAGGGTTACTTTTTGTGGATCCATCTTGGAAACGAGGGCATCGTATGCTTGGCACTCACCCTGGCCAAAGGATATATTCAGCTCATCTTCCAGCCAAGCCCTACGTGCCGGAAAACGACAAAATAAGCTTTCGTCACTTCGATTTATATCTTCATTAAAATGAAGGATTGTCGTATCCAGTTCAGAGTCTAGATTGTATTTTCCATCATGAGCTGTAAAAAACGTATCATCATCGATCTCACTCTCACCTTTTGGAGAATGCATTAGTAAATGCCAGTAACGAGATTGGGAGAGATTAAGTGAGTGGGCTTGCGTAATCAGTTCATCGGTCGTAGCAGACCAGATCGATAAACTCAGTACACATAATAAAAAAAAGATTGGCAAACTTGGCCTTCGACATTAGATCTAAACTCTCCCGAAAATACGGGAGGAGTACTTCTTTATTTACCCAGCAATAGTGACAACGTTATCAAGTACGTTTGCCATATCCGCTTTTTCATTGGTATAGATAGCTTTATAGTTCGCTTGCAATGCTACTGCAAATGCCGCTTTGTTTTCGATATTCAAAAGCTCTGCAAGAGTTTCAACACTTTCACCCTGACCAATAGCGATCTCACGAGAAAGCTGATCCATGTTAGAAGCAACAAACTCTGCCGCACGCTCGTTCATTACAAAACGCGCTTTTTTACAGCCAGAAGTTCCTGAAGTAATACCAAATGTTTGGTTTCCAGATGTACCATTGGTAGTTGCCTGAAGTGCCAACATAACTGCTGAACTGTCATCGTGAATGATTTGAGAACCAAGTCCACATCCTGTTTGGCTATTAACCGTTGCAAAACCTGCTGTGCTCAGTGCTGCAACAGCAACCATACTAATTAGAATCTTTTTCATTAAATACCCCTTTTTCATAAAAATTAACGGATTATAAAAGAATTAAACTTAAATTAAACAAAAAGTATCACTTCCAAGAACTAATTGATAACCCATTGTTCTGACACATCCCAAGTCGCTCCAAAAAACACTCCCTAGAAACCTCTTTAGCCCCCAAACTTTTCAAATGCTCCGTAGGAACCTGACAATCAATAAAATCATAACCCCATTCTTTTAGTCGTTCGACTAATACAGCAAATGCGACTTTAGAAGCATCGGACACTTTGGCAAACATTGACTCTCCGCAAAATACTCGTCCCACACTCACACCGTAGAGCCCTCCGACCAATACGCCATCTTGATATGCTTCAACGCTGTGAGCATGACCCATACTATGCAAGACTTCATACGCTTCAATGATCTCAGGGATTATCCAGCTTCCCTTTTGCCCTCGTCGATTCATAGCACCACATTCGCGAATCACTTGCGAAAAAGCAGTATCAAAGCGGATCTCAAAATGAGGGAGTTTTTTGCGCAACGACTTATGAAGTTTAAAATCAGCAAGCTCTAATATCAAACGAGGATCAGGTGACCACCATATAATCGGATCATTAGGACCATACCAGGGAAAAATACCCATACTATAGGCCAATAGAATACGAGACGCAGTGAGATCGCCACCATAAGCGACAATCCCTTCGGATGCAGTACGGGGATCAGGAAAAGTAAGATTGTTCGTGAGCCTTGGTATCATTCTTTGACTTTCTCAAAAAACAAAGTTTTTTGAAGCTTTAGGGGGTTGTAGGGACATGTGTCCCTGCCACCAAAACGGATGCATTCGTTTTAGTGTATAAAATTAATGGTACTCAAATACAAGATTTTCATCAAAATCAACAGCTACTTTTCCACCAAGTACCAGCTTACCAAAAAGCATCTCATCTACTAGAGGGTCTTTAATTTTTTCTTGGATCACTCGTCCAAGAGGTCGAGCGCCCATGGCTTTATCGTAGCCAATCTTGGCTACATACTCTTTTGCTTTTTCACTGAGGGTGATGACCACTTTTTTCGGCTTCATCTGTACATTCAGCTCACGGATAAATTTATCCACAATCCCCTCAACCACATTCGATGGCAACGCAGCAAATTCAACAACCGCATCCAAACGATTTCTAAATTCAGGCGTAAAGAACGATTTAAGCGCTTCATTACGAGATATTGAAGCATCAGCATTGAATCCCATCACAGTACGTTCAGTCGCACCAACGTTGGATGTCATGATCAAAACAACATTTCCAAAATTTGCCTTATATCCATTGTTATCCGTTAGCGTTGCACTGTCCATTACCTGTAACAAAATATTAATCAAATCGGGGTGGGCTTTTTCTATTTCATCGAGTAATAAAACCATATACGGGTGTTTACGTACTGCTTCACTGAGTAATCCTCCTTGTTCAAATCCGACATATCCAGGAGGTGCACCGATCAAACGGCTAATGGCATGTTTTTCCATGTATTCAGACATATCAAAACGCTCAAAATAGATCCCCATAGACTCGGCAAGCGATTTAGCAAGCTCTGTTTTCCCGACACCCGTAGGGCCTGAGAATAAAAACGATGCAATTGGCTTATTAGGCGCACTCATTCCGGCATACGAGCGCTTGATAGAGCGAACCACTTGGGTTACCGCATGATCTTGTCCGATTACCAACGTTTTGAGTGTCTCTTCCAATCCAAAGAGCTGTTCGCGTGCATCATTTCCAATTTTCGATGTCGGAACACCCGTGATTTTTGAGATCACCATCTCTATATCATTAGGAGTGACCGTTGTTCTTTTGTGATTGTGCAGATGAAACGATGCTCCTGCCTCATCGATGAGATCAATCGCTACATCCGGTAAAAAACGGTCTGTAATAAACTTTTTAGAAAGTTCTATCGCACTTTTTAGTGTTTTATCGGTGTATTTAACACCATGATGTTTTTCATACCGTGGGCGTAAGCCTTTGAGGATTAAAAAGCTGTCTTCCATAGAAGGTTCATTAACATCAATTCGTGCAAAACGACGACTCAATGCTCGATCTTTTTCAAAAACCGTCCGATATTCTGCATGAGTCGTGGCTCCCATACATTTTAGTGCACCTGAGGCAAGTGCAGGTTTTAGCTGATTGGAAGCATCCATACTCCCTCCTCCAACCGCACCAGCACCTACAATAGTATGTATCTCATCGATAAACAAAATAGCATTGGCATGATTTTTTACTTCATCAATAACGGCTTTAAGCCGTTTTTCAAAATCTCCACGATATTTGGTACCTGCAAGCATAGCCCCCAAATCAAGGGCAAACAACTCTGCATCTTTTAATATCTTTGGAACGTCCCCCGCAACGATACGCAGTGCCAAGCCCTCAGCAATCGCAGTTTTACCCACACCAGGTTCACCTATAAGTAATGGATTGTTTTTCTTACGACGGCAAAGCGTCTGGATGGTACGTTCGATCTCGCTTGAGCGACCAATAACCGGATCAATTTTCCCTTCCTTCGCCTGCTCATTAAGATTAATAGCATACTGAGCCAATGCTCCCTCATTTTCCACAGGAGCTTGCGTTGTTTCTACATCACGATGCGAGATGGCTTCGAGTAAATCGACACGGCTTATGCCATACTCCTGCAGTAGTAAACACGCATAGGTATGATTTTCATTATAGATAGCAGCAATAAAATCACCGATATCGGCATGCTGTTTTTGGGCACTGCTAACATGACGCATCATTTCATCGATCATCCGAGCCAACGCTACCGTTTCAAAAGGTTCTTGAGTAACCTCATCGGGCAAGGGCTCAATCGTTTGCATCAAATACTGCCCTAGTGACTCCCGTATGACCTGTACATCTCCACCACAGGATTCTATGATTGATGACCCTTCTTGTGTATTTAACAATGCAAGCATCACATGCTCTATTGTTAAATACTCGTGGCGCTGATGACGTGCAAACGCCACAGCCTTTTGAAACACTACATTAAGTTCAGTACTAATCATTACGCCTCCTCCATAACCGCTTTAAGCGGAAATCCATTCTCTCTAGCTAGTGAGCTTACCTGATGGACCTTTGTTTCTGCAATTTCATACGAATACGTACCACATAAACCACGTTGCTCTTTATGCACCTGTATCATAATACGTTGTGCATCTTCTAGGCTTTTGTGAAAAATTCGTATTAAAATATCAATGACAAAATCCATTGACGTATAATCGTCATTTAATAAATAAACGTGATATTGTTTAGGCTCACTTATACTAAGAGAACCTTCTGTTTGATGTGTGGTCTTTGTACTCAAAAATAATTCCCGTCCAATTTAAAAGAAATAATGTAACAAGGGTTTCGTGTTTTTTGGCTTAAATGACAATATTATAGTGAAAACAGGGCTTATAACCCTCTAGCAGTGATAAAATCTTCAATAATATCGTCTGGATTCTCTAATCCGATGGAAATACGAATCAATCCAGGAGTTATTCCCAAAAATTCTTTGGTAACATCATCAAAATCACGATAAATCGTTGATCCCATATGCAGACCAAGCGTTCGACTGTCTCCGATGTTGGCCGTAATCGTAATGAGCTTTGAACGGTTTAAAAATGCGAAAGCTGCCTCTTTATTGCCCATATCAATCGTAAGTAGTGTTCCGCACCCTTGAGAGAATTGACTTTTATAACGTTCATGATGAGGATGCCCGCTCAAACATGGATGATTAATCGTAAACCCAGCTGCATTTAGAGCCAGAGCTACTTTTTCAACACTGCCAACAATACGATCCATTCGTATAGGAAGGGTTTCAAGTCCCAACATTGTCAGATAACTTCCAAAACCATTAGCACTCATCCCAAAGTCACGAAGCGCTCTCTTTTTTGCATTTGCGATCAATGCCATAGCACCCATTTTTTTGATAAAAGGATGTACTTCCGCATAACGCTGTGTTTTGAACTTATCCTCTCCCTCTTTAATAGCGCGAAACACCACTGCTCCACCTAATGATGAAGCGTTTCCCGTAATGATCTTAGTAGTAGAGTAGACAATAATATCCGCACCCAGAGCTATTGGAGCAACACTCAACGGGGTACACGTATTGTCCACCATTAATACAACGCCAAACTTATTAGCAATAGCAGCGATTTTTTTTATATCAGGAAGACGCATATTCGGATTACCGACACTCTCTAAAAAAAGTATTTTGGTTTTATCCGTGATAGCCGCTTCAATTACTTCAAGCTCATCCACATCGAAAAAACGTGTAGAGATTCCAAATCGGGTCAAGGTTTCAGAAAAGTAAGAATACGTTCCGCCGAACAATCCTCCAACGCTAACAATTTCGTCACCGCTTTTCAGTAAACTAATCGTTGCCATTGCCGTAGCACCCATTCCTGATGACGTAGCAACACAACCAATACCGCCATCCATTTGCGCTAAGATCTGTTCCAATTGCCCTGATGTCGGATTCCCCATACGTGAGTACAACGGTTTTTTAACCGAACCATCAAAAATACCCTCACCTGTCTCACTGTCCCCATAGCCAAATGATGCCGAATTGATCATTACTGGGCTGATAGCTCCCTCTTTTTTTCCCACTTGCTGAACAAATTTTGTGCTAAACTCTTCAAAACGCATTACTATCCCTTTAGGCATTGCCTTTTCTTTACGAAACATGTATTAAAATTGCGCTAATTATAGCCAAAAGGGCGATTCCTTGTCTAAACGAATTTTTATTACCGCAACCAATACCGATATTGGTAAGACCTATACTACTATCCAACTCATGGAAGCATTCACTAAAATGGGCCTACGCGTAGGTGTGTATAAGCCTATAGAAACAGGTGTAAATGGTCTGCCTGCAGATGGGAGCCTACTTCTTAAGCATGCGCAAAGCCTCAATCCAGAGCTCAAAGCGCTTCGAATCAATGACATTGTCTCTCTCTCATTACCTCTTCCCGCAGCTCCCTATGTTGCCAATAAGGGTAAGAAAATAGACTTAGCTTTGTTTGACCGTGCATTGGAAAAAATAGAATCCCTTTGTGACATTGTCCTCATCGAAGGGGCTGGAGGGCTTATGGTACCCGTCGATCATGAACATATGATGATCGATTTTCCACGCTATTTTAATGCACTAACCCTGCTTGTCACTCACTGTAAACTTGGCTGTATCAATGACACACTTCTCAGTCTAACTGCTCTTAAGAATGCAAATCTTCCTCATTTATGGGTCTTAAACTGCCGCAGTGATGATGAAAACTTCACTCAAGTCTCCCTTCCTTATTTTAAAAACAACTTTGATCCACTTTTCATGATCGGACAGGACAATACAGCACTTGCTCAAGCATTATTAGATAAAATAAATCAAGAAAACTCTAAAGGAGAATAAATGCGTCATCTAATCCGCACTGACGATTTCACCATAGATCAGATCAATGCTGTTTTACACGATGCAACTCTCTTTAGTGATGGTCGTTTTGATCCAATATTACGTGAAAAGATTATAATCACCCTCTTTTTTGAAAACTCAACCCGAACAAAAAGTTCTTTTGAAATAGCAGCAAAGCGCTTGGGAGCAGAAGTAATCCACCTCGATGTTCAAAAAAGCTCTACTCAAAAAGGGGAAAGCCTCATTGACACGGCGGCCAATCTTGATGCAATGGGACCACACGCCATGATCGTCCGTCATGCCCATGCCGGTGTTCCTCATACGCTTGCTCAGCATACCAATGCTTCCATTATCAATGCCGGTGATGGAGCCCACGCTCATCCAACCCAGGCACTTCTGGATCTTTTTACTCTAAAACAGCATTTCGGCAATGTAACCGGTAAAAAGATCGCTATAGTCGGAGATATCAAAAACTCCCGTGTTGCCAACAGCAATATTGAACTCTTGAGACGTTTTGGCATGGATATCACGCTCGTAGCACCTCCCCATTTTTTACCAACTACAACGCTTAAAACAACGCATAAACTCCATGATGTTCTGGAGAATGTTGACGCTATCATGAGTTTACGTACACAAACCGAACGTCATTCTCACCAAACCTATGGATCTCTCAAAGATTACGCAAGCGACTTTTGCATCACCAAGAAAATGATCCAAGACAGAGATATTATTATCATGCACCCGGGACCCGTCCATCGTAATATAGACATAGACGATGCAATGCTTGGTGATCCAAGATGCAAAGTACTCGAACAGGTGAAGAATGGCGTTTCAATTCGAATGGCTGTACTCAAGGCTCTAATAGCGTAATGTATGCGCGACTGAGTCAACTCGTTTCACAAAGAATCCCCACTTTTTTTTACAGCGATTTTAAAGGTGATATCTTTCATTGCTATACTCTTGATACCCTCAGCGAGCATGATATAGAATTTTCATTTCATGGGAAGCGAAGTCACACTAATTTCCCACATACACCACAATACAACCCACTTGATTTTGAAAAATTTAATGAAAAATTTAATCAAGTGCAAGAACATATTCATGCTGGTAATACCTATCTTTTAAATCTTACTCAACCAACCCCTATTGTCACTAACAATACATTAAGTGAAATCTATTCTATGGCACATGCACCTTATAAGTTACGTGTAGGTGAAAGATTCGTCTGTTTTTCTCCAGAAGCATTTATAACTATTGAAGATAATCGAATACATACCTATCCAATGAAAGGGACAATCGATGCCGATATCCCTGATGCAATTGATAAGATCCTAAATAATCCAAAAGAACTTGCTGAACATACAATGATTGTAGATCTATTACGAAATGACTTAGCCATAATTGCTAATGATATTTGTGTAGAAGAATTCCGCTATATCACAACCATTGAAACAGGGAATAAACGTCTTCATCAAGTAAGTTCACATATCAGTGGACAGTTAAAAAAGGATTGGAAAGAGACCATAGGTGAAAAAATACAAGCAATACTACCAGCTGGCAGTATCAGTGGAACACCTAAAAAAAAGACTTGTGAGCTAATTGAAATAATAGAAGGATATGAAAGAGGTTACTTTAGTGGAATATTTGGATATTTTGATGGAAATAATCTTTACAGTGCCGTTTCAATCCGTTATATTGAACAAACTGAAAATGGCCTAGTATACAAAAGCGGGGGGGGTATCACAGCTGATAGTACACCACAAAGTGAATACCAAGAGCTACTTGACAAAATATACATCCCCTAGCGTATAGCCACCTGAGATTTCATTTTTAATAGTGTTTTTGGCCCAATACCTTTTACATTTACTAACTCATCCACTGTTTTGAATCCACCATGAGATTTTCGATACTTTATGATCTCTTGAGCTTTCGTAGGTCCAATGCCATTGAGCGTTTGAAGCTGTGCAGAATTTGCCTTATTAACATTAACCGCAGAAAAAAGCAATGATGCCATAAAGACAAAAAGAAGTAGCATTTTAATCATAGATAACCTTTTTAATTATTTAAAGTTATTTTAGCTTGAAAGAGAAAAAGAGTCAATAGTACTGATAAAAGAAAGGGGATAATAAATTGGGGGGGATTAAATCTGAGGCCAGGCGGCGACCTACGTTTCCACACCTGAAAGATGCAGTATTATGAGCGAAGAGGGTCTTAGCTTCCGGGT
>NCIJ01000046.1 GCA_002282015.1 Sulfuricurvum sp. 17-40-25
AGGCTTATCTGTATTAACCGCTTTTTCGCTACATGCGGCAGGCAGTATTGATACCTGGTTTAAAGAGGGGTTAGTACGTGGAAATATCAGATATTACTATATTGATACTGCAAAAGAGACGGGTGGAATATCTAGTTCCCAGCATGCTAATGCAGTGGGCGGACAGCTGGGTTATACGACAGGTAGTCTGTATGGTATGAAATTGGGTGCGACATTTATGACGACGAATCCATTTGCTACTCCGGATAATCCGGCAAATGTTGATACGTCGATCATAGGCCGAGATAATGGTGTAAGAGTCAACGGCAGTCCTAATGCTGCCAATGCGGATGATGGTTTCTCGGTTTTAGGCGAAGCCTATGCCCAATATAACCGCGATAACTATGAATTTTGGTATGGCCGTAAGGTCATCACTACCCCTTTGATAGATGCCAAGGATGTTCGTATGCTTCCCAGTGCCGTGCAAGGAGGAATAGGTTCGGTAAAACTAAGTGATGGGATCGATGTCACTGCTGGATATATTGATAGATTCAAACAACGTACATCGAATCAGTTTACGAATGTTGTCGAGCATGCTTTGGGCGCAAATACTCAAGCGATTACAGGAAGCAGTTCAGGGTATGTTATCCCCGTTTCTTTGAGCTGGAAAAATGGTGCTTTATCGATTCGTGCATATGATTATTATGCTCCTGATTTTATGAATTCGATCTATATGGATGCAATGTACAAAGATAAACTTAACAGTGAGTACACTTATACTGCATCTGTGCAAGGGATTGTTCAAGAGGGGATAGGAAGTGCGGACAGTTCTGCCGCACAAGCTATTATGGGTGGAAAGATCAATACGAAAGCGATAGGGGCAAAAGTGACATTGATGCGGCAAGAGACAACGCTTGTAACAGCTTATTCGCATATCGCAAGCAGCAGCGGAGATCATGATTCAATGGTATTGCCATGGGATGGAACACCGATATATACCAATATGATTACATCCAATGATTTGTTTGTATCAAACTATGGGCAGGGATTGACCAGCGATTCTACGTACATCGGTGGTACTACCGGGCTAAAATTCGGGGTAATACAAGGATTTGATTTTACAGGGCTCAAAGGGGTTAAAATCGATTTGGAATATGCTCATTATGACAGTGGAAGATTCCCTAAAGCACAAGAAGATATCAATGCAGTGGTAAGCTATGGCAAAGATAATTTTTCTTTGGGTCTTAAAGGGATGTGGGTAACGAATAATACCTCGGCGAAAATAAATAACACGCTTAATGTTCAAAATGACACATTGACACAATACCGTGTCATCGCAAACTATACATTTTAAAAAAGGATAAAAGATGAGAAAAACACTTTTAGCTTTGAGTGCAGCCGCACTTTTGTTTATATCAGCAGGACATGCCGAAGAAGTCCATAGTGCAAATCCGGCAGTATCGCATTGGGATTACGAGACTCATGGTCCATCGTGTTGGGGAGACTTTGCGCAGGAGTGTCAAAAAGGGCATTTACAATCCCCGATTAACATCGTCAGTAAAAAAAGTAAGCGGTTAAAAGGTTCATTGCGTTTGAAAATGAATGAAGACAGACATACAACGGCTGATGTTGTTGACAATGGACATGCCATTCAAGTCAATGTAAAAGATGGTGGGAAACTCGTTCTTGATGGTCGTGAATACACGCTTGTTCAATTTCATTTTCACGGGCACAGTGAACATACAATTGATGGAAAACAGTATGCATTGGAAGGGCATTTAGTCCATAAAAGTGCTGATGGTCATCTAGCGGTTGTGGGTGTCATGTTTAATGAGGGAGAGAATAATCCTGTCTTAGATAACGTTCTAGGGGGAATCGGACGAACGATTCGTATCGATCCTCAGGACTTGTTGCCGCATGATAAAAAACATTATTATCACTATGTGGGTTCATTG
>NCIJ01000029.1 GCA_002282015.1 Sulfuricurvum sp. 17-40-25
GCGCTCACTCACAATCGCAGAGCGAATAGCCGAGATATCACTGCGCCCTTTTACTAGTTGCGCATCATCACGCGTCGCTGCAAATTTCGGTATCGCAATGGCTGCTAAAATACCTATAACTACAATGACAAATACCAATTCAATCATCGTAAAAGCAGTTCGTTTCATCATTTAATCCTAAATTGCGCTGAGTTCTACGATTGCTCTGCAATCCCATAAATCAATTCAACAAACTTGCAGGACAATGCCTACAAGTTTAAAGATTTAGAAAGTGATATTAGAATCTCCACCAAATGCGATAGGGAAAGCTGTTGTAGTATTCAACTCATTCCCAGATATATGGAGTGCAGTACCCACCATTCTTCGAACACCCTTACATTCACCTGATGGTGAAGCACCCATTCCAATAACAGATATATTTCCATCATTAATTACAGCTCCGCCTACTGTGATTCTCACACAGGCAGCTCCGGTACTGTCATTCAAATCTACCGTTGAACCTTGTACAAGAGGAGTAGCTGATGGTTCGTTTTTAACATTGGTAATATCTTTAATATCAGCAGCCAACGTACCATGTGCTGTGTAATATGCACCCATTTCTTTAATCAAACCGGTTACTTCTCCGCCTCTTGTAGCTGACTTCGCATCATCACGTGTTGCTGCAAGTTTAGGAATGGCAACTGCTGCCAAAATACCAAGAATAACGATAACGAAGATCAACTCGATCATAGTAAAACCAGAAATCATAGTAAAACCAGAACGTTTCATGGCTTACTCCTTAAAATTTAAAAAAGTAGTTACACTCGTAACTCTGCTGTCATTATGAACCTATTAATCTTAAATAAGCATTAAGTACCTGTATAATATTTTGTTATTGCCTAAACACAATTCAACTGCCTCCTAAATTAATAATTCACTACTTTAATTCTCGTTTATAATTTAAAGGCGTATAATTCGCGCCATATATTGTCACTTGACCTGATTATTGGTTTAGTGTATTGAGACATAAAGGGACAGCATTACCATGATATCCGCAGAGATTGAAACGCTAGGGATTAAAAACGCTCAAGAGATCTTCCATAATCTGAGCTTTGATGAGTTGATCGAACATGAGTTAAGAAATGGCGAGTGTGCCCTTACCAGCAGTGGTGCCACCACTGTTGATACTGGTATTTTCACAGGAAGAAGCCCTAAAGACAAATACTTTGTCAACGAAGACCCGTCCAATAAATACATTGCATGGGGGGATGTTAACAAGCCTATCGATAAAGCCATCTTCAACGAATTACTTCAAGTAGCCCATGAGCAACTCTCTAATAAATCCCTTTATATTACCGATGTTTTTTGCGGTGCCAGTGATGAAAGTAAGCGTTCGGTCCGATTTGTCTCTGAGATCGCATGGCAGTCCCATTTTGTCAAAAACATGTTTATTCGTCCCACAAGTGACGAACTCACTACTTTTAAACCTCAATTTACTGTTCTCAATGCGTGTAAAGCAAGTAACGATAAGTGGAAAAACCATGGCCTTAATTCCGAAGTATTCGTCCTCTTTAATGTAGAAGAGAACTTATGTATCATCGGCGGTACCTGGTACGGCGGTGAGATGAAAAAAGGTATTTTTTCGATGATGAACTACTGGCTTCCTCTCGAGGGGAAACTGGCGATGCACTGTTCAGCTAACGTAGGTCCAAAAGGGGATACGTGTTTGTTCTTCGGACTTAGCGGTACAGGAAAAACAACTCTTTCTACTGATCCAAAACGCGCATTGATCGGTGATGATGAGCACGGCTGGGACGATAACGGTGTCTTTAACTTTGAGGGTGGCTGTTACGCAAAAGTGATCAATCTCGATGCTTCAAGTGAACCTGAGATCCATGCTGCTATCCGTAAAAACGCATTGCTTGAAAACGTCGTATACGATGAAGATGGTTTAGTGAACTACAATGACGGTTCTAAAACCGAAAACACCCGTGTCTCTTATCCAATCGAACACATCGACAATCATCAATCCTCACTTCAAGCGGATCATCCACAAAACATTATCTTCCTCTCTGCAGATGCCTTCGGTGTTCTACCGCCCGTTAGTAAGCTTTCCAAAGAACAGGCAATGTACTATTTCCTTAGCGGTTATACTGCAAAAGTTGCAGGTACCGAGCGTGGGATCACTGAACCTGTCGCGACATTCAGTTCATGTTTTGGAGAAGCATTTTTACCACTTCACCCTACGGTTTACGCAAAACTCTTGGGTGAAAAGATCGATAAGCATGATGTTAATGTTTATTTGGTGAATACCGGATGGACAGGTGGTGCGTATGGTGTTGGAAAACGCATGAGTATCAAAGATACGCGTGCATGTATCCATGCTATTCTCGATGGTTCGATCAATGAAAGCGAATTTGATACAACGGGTGTTTTTCGGTTTAATATCCCGACGACCCTTAATGGTGTCGATCCTATGATCTTAAACCCTACTAATGCATGGGAAGACAAGGATGCGTATCATACACAACGTGATAATCTAGCCGAAATGTTTATCTCAAACTTCACAAAATACGCTGGACAAAATGGCTTTGACATTTCATCTGCAGGGCCGATATTAATCGACTAATATCTCTCCGCTCATTACGAACGGGAATTTTTCTACCAAGGAACCTCGTCCGTACTAACGTAGTTTTTACCTGTTCCATCAAGAACATCGGAACACTCTTGTTGTGCATCTCCACCCTCGAAACTACCGCAATCGATTTTGTATACTACCTTGCCAGTCTTATGATCTAAAACCATAGCAGCATGTACTTTTCCATCTTTTGTAAGTTCATAGCTTTGCTTATCTTCAGAAAGTTTCCACCCTTTTTTCTCTAATTCAGGTGTTTTACACAACTCAACGGTAAGGTTTCCCTCTTTTTTTAATTTACACGCTTTTGCAGCTTTGTGTGCACCTATGATGGTCTCAGCAATAACTGCATCGACTTGTTTGAGTTGATATTGTAAATAAGCAATGTACCCTAATCCGCCGGCAGCTAATAATGCGATTGCCAAACTGGCACGTGTATAACCCTTACGTTGCATGAATCATTCCTTAAATAATAATGTGATTTATTATTACAAAAAAAACTTTAAATTAAAGATAATTGTCATAAAGAAGTAATATTTTGATAAAAAGATCCCGCTAAAGCGGGAAACTATAAATAGAGAAAGTTAGATTAGCAAGAGTATGTAGAGATAAACTCAAACGCTGTTGGGCGCGCTTCGTCAGGCCATACTTGTGTTTCAAATTTGTAGTGCTGATACGTATCAATAAACAATTGACTCATTACCGGCTTCAAGAACTCATTATCACGGACTAACGCTTCAAGTGCTCCACGTAGAGTGTGTGGCATTTGAGGAATACCTTTTTCACGGATCTCATCAAGGCTTAACTCAAATAGATCTTCATCCATTGGTCCAATTGGAACCATTTTATTTTTAATACCATCAAGACCTGCAAGCAACATCGCTGTAAATGCAAGGTACGGACATGAAGTAGAATCCGGGAAACGCATTTCAATACGTGTCGCTTTTTCACCTGCACCGTATGGAACACGGCATGATGCTGAACGGTTTTGACTTGAATACGTCAAGATTGACGGTGCTTCAAAACCTGGGATAAGACGCTTGTACGAATTCGTTGACGGATTGGTAAACGCTGCAATAGAACGAGCGTGTGCAAAAACACCACCAACATAGTGAAGAGCCGTTTCGCTCAAGTTACTATAACCACCCTCTTTGTAGAACGTGTTTTTGCCGTCTTTCCAGATTGACTGGTGAACGTGCATACCGCTACCGTTGTCACCGTAAAGTGGTTTTGGCATAAAGGTTACTGTCTTACCATTAAGGTGTGCTACCATTTTGATAACGTATTTAAGTTTTTGAACATTGTCCGCTGCATTTACAAGCGTATCAAATACGATACCAATTTCGCCTTGACCCTGTGCTACTTCATGGTGACCCAAGATTACTTCAAGACCCACTTGTTCTAGTACCAACATCATCTCAGCACGTAAATCAACCATAGTATCGATCGGTGCTACTGGGAAATAACCCCCTTTTGTACGTGGGCGGTGACCTGTGTTGTAACCGTCAGTAAATGATGTTGAATCGTTCCATGAACCCTCTTCTGTGTCTACTTCATAGTATGAACAGTTTACTTCATCACGGATTTTGACATCATCAAAAACGAAAAACTCATTTTCAGGACCGAAATACGCAACATCACCTACACCTGCATTTGCAAGGTGCTCCAACGCTTTTTTAGCGATTGAACGTGGACATTTTTCGTACATTTGACCTTTGTAGATGTCAAAAACATCACAGAAAACGATAATGGTAGGATCAGCCGTAAACGGGTCCATAAATGCTGATTGTGCATCTGGCTTTAAAAGCATGTCCGATTTATTGATCGGTTGCCATGCATCAATAGATGAACCATCAAATGGTAAACCACCCTCAAATTGACCTGCATTAACTGCACTGTAACGGTAGGTAACATGGTGCCATGTCCCTTTCATATCTGTGAAGCGAAAATCTACGAATTGAACATCATTCTCTTTACAAAAACTAAAAAACTCATCGACGCTGTTTACAAATTTACCCATACGGATCTCCTGATACTGTAATTAAATATAGTTCAAAAAGTATAGCGCATTAAATGTTAAACCCAAAAAGATTATTGCTTAAATTTTAATCATTGTCCGTTCTTTGTTTCGGTATAACGCACATTGCGTGTATCCCATCTTACGTGCCAGTGCTTCTATCTCATCACTAAACATACCAATCTGATCGCTTCGATGAGCATCGGAAGCAAAGGTGATCGGTATGTCAAAACTGGCGATCTCTTCGAGTAATCCATCTGAAGGATACGCTTCTTTGACCGGTTTTCGCAAGCCTGACATGTTGATCTCAATCGTCATATCCGCTTTTTTGATCGCTTTGAGTGCATTTTGGGCTAAAAGCCGAATGTCCGTTTTTGGAAAAAAATTAAAGACTTTTAGCAGATCAAAGTGACCGACGATGTTAAATTTTCCCAATTTCGCCATCTCTTCTACCAGAGCAAAATAGCGCATGTATATCTCATCCATATTAATATCGTTATAGCGTCCTATGAATTCAGGGTTATCAAATCCCCATTCATCAATAAAATGGACCGAACCGATCAAATAATCACATGAACGCTGTAAGACACGCTCATCTAAATACCCAGGAAGGTAATCCACTTCATAGCCTAATAGCACAGTAATCTTATCGCTATAGCGCTCTTGAGCTTGATGCACCCAGCCCTCATACAGCTCCATCTCTTCGAATTTCATTCGATATTCGGGGTCAAACATCATCGGGGCATGGTCGGAAAAACCAAAATACTGTGTCCCACATGCGATGGCAGCTTCTACGTATTCATTAACACTTCCTGTCGCATGATTACACAGTACTGTATGGTTGTGAAGGTCAACTTTCATGTAATTTCCTATTGAAAATAATCATATTCATGATATTATAGTGCAATATTTCGCAACCTGAGGTACTAATATTATGACTCAAGAAGAACTTGATGCCCTTATGAATGAAGATATGGGCATGGATGAGATGATGAATGAAGCCGTAGCCCCTATCAGTGAAGAAGTAAGTGAAGACGATGAACCATTTAACAAAGTAGACAACCCTGATGGGTATCGTGCTTCTGCTGTGCACAGTTGGCCACCTCCCCCTCCTACTGATGATAATAAAATGGTACATCAGCTTGATGATGTTACCAAAGAGAGCGAAGAAAAAGCGACTGAAATCTTTGATCTTATCGAGGGAATCAGCAATGATCTCACAGATTCAGAAGATACCGTTGCAGAGATTGATAATGTTTTAAAAAGCAATATTGCCCTTTTTGAAACATTATGTACTAAATTTCCTCATGTGGAAGCATTTCAAGTACAATTAGCCCAAAATAAAGAGGCTCAAGCAAAGAATTCTTCTTTGAAAGATATGATGGAAACGAATATTGATACCGTTATGAACATCATGGATATTATGCAATACCAAGACATTCACCGTCAAAAAATCGAACGGGTTATCAATGTAATGCGTGCACTATCGACGTATATGAACCACTTATTCTCTAGTAAAGTCGATGATTCTAAACGTGTTACCTCCGCAGTTCATCTTCCAGGTGACAGCACTACTGATATTGTCAACAGTGAAGATATCGAAGCATTGCTCGCTTCTTTTGGGCAAAAATAATACTATTATTCTCGAAATACTCGGGAATAATGATTAACTCATGCACTTCATTTTTTTAACACCTTTTTCACGCTAAAATTGCCCTTAAAATTACACACGAATCGAGAACAGGCTTTGAAAAAAGTGGAGCTCCTCTCCCCAGCGGGAAATTTAGAAAAACTAAAAATTGCGATTGACTATGGCGCTGATGCTGTATATGGTGGAGTCAGCCATTTCTCACTTCGCATTCGTTCGGGTAAAGAGTTTAATCTCGAAAGCTTTAAAGAGGGAATCGATTACGCGCATGCACGTGGACGTAAAGTCTACGTTACCATCAACGGGTTTCCTTTTAACTCTCAGCTCAAACTACTCAAAGAACATATTGCCACTATGGCTTCACTAGAGCCTGATGCCTTTATCGTAGCCACGCCGGGTGTTCTCAAGCTCGCCAATCAAATCGCACCTCAAATTCCGCTGCACCTCTCGACTCAAGCGAACGTTATGAATGTGCTGGATGCCCAGATTTATTACGATATGGGAGCTCGCCGTATTATCGCGGCACGTGAGATCTCGCTCAAAGATTTGACCATCATCAAAGAAGAGATCCCTGATTTGGAGATAGAAGTATTTGTTCACGGTTCGATGTGTTTTGCCTACAGCGGACGATGTTTGATCTCGACCCTGCAAAGCGGGCGTGTTCCTAACCGTGGAAGCTGCGCCAATGACTGCCGGTTTCCGTATGAGATATTTGCCTCTAATCCTGAAACAGGAACCCTGTTTAAGCTCGTCGAAGAAGAGGGTTTGGGAACGTATATCATGAATTCCAAAGATCTCAATCTGGCCAGCCATATGAAAGAAATCTTGGAAAGCGGCTGTATCGATTCGGTCAAAATTGAGGGACGTACCAAATCTCCGTATTATGCTGCCATAACGGCTAAGACCTATCGTCGTGCTATCGATGATTTTTATGAGGGTAAATTTGATGGTGATGCCTATCAGCGTGAACTCAATACGACCCAAAATCGCGGATTTACCGATGCTTACCTCATCAATCGACCTTTTGAAAAACATGATGGGCAAAATCTTGACTTCACCATGATGATGGGAACGCATCAAGTTGCCGCAATTGTTGATGAGAGTGCTGAATTTTTTGAATGCAAATACAAGACGTTTCCAGGTGATGTGATGGAGCTTGTCTTTCCGGAAGGTTCGGTATTAAGTGCAATCGATAATGACATCGGTAGTGTCTTTTGTGAGAATGGGCAATGGAACATCCGTTTCAAACAGCTGATCGCTGAAAATGGAAAAGTCTGGGATCAAGTCCATAGCGGTAATCTCAATCGTTTTAAACTTCCGTGCGTGCTACCTGCTTATACTTTTTTCCGTATCCCGGCCACTGAGGATATGGGGACTATTACTAAATCTTAAATTAAATCCAAGGAAACAAAAATATGAAATTTGTATCAATCATCATGGGAAGTAAAAGTGACTATGAGATTATGAAAATATGTGCCGATATGCTTGAAGAGTTTGGAGTCCAATACGAGCTCATCATCTCATCAGCCTACCGAAGCCCGGAACGTACTCGAGAATACATTGTAAACGCCGAAGCAAAAGGGGCGCAAGTCTTTATCGCTGCGGCTGGTATGGCGGCTCATCTGGCGGGTGCACTGGCTGCAAAAACTGTCAAACCGGTCATCGGAGTACCTATGAAAGGTGGAGCAATGGATGGAATGGATGCGATGCTAAGTACCGTTCAAATGCCATCTGGAATGCCCGTGGCAACCGTTTCCCTAGGACGTGCGGGAGCCGTAAATGCTGCGTATCTTGCTATGCAGATTTTAGCACTGGATAATGAAGAGCTACGGATGAAGTTGCAAGAAGATCGAATTGCAAAAGCGAAAAAAATAGAAATGGATTCTATGGAAGTTGAAACTATTTTATAAGTAGGTACGGCTTTTGCTTGCCTTATTGCAAATAACACAAGGGTATTAACGATGCACGAACATTGGATGAGCATTTACGAGTATGCCGAAATGACCAACATGGAAGTTGAAGAAGTAGAAGCTTTGATCGTTCGTGGCAAGCTCACGACATTTGTTGAAGAGGGTGTTGTTCTCATCGATCCTTCACAAAGCATGGGAGAGATTGTACCTGCAACGCTTAGTGAGCTTAGCGCATCCCAAGCCGATATTACCATGGGTGCGAGCTTCGTTGAAAAGACGATCGGTACTATCATCAATTTACATGAAAAAGTACTCATCGCCAAAGAAGAGACGATTGAATCCATCAAAAATGAAAACATGTTTTTAAAAGAAGCGCTTTCTTCTTTGCAAGAACTGTATGATGAAGATCGCCGTACAATCGATACACTGACGACTCAACTCAAACTCTCTCAGCAAGAAGTTGAATTTATGCGTCGTAAATACAAACTCATGTGGGGCAAGACTATCGAAGAACACGCCGCTCAATGACTATTCAAGATGAATGTATTGCCTGTATCATAAGGCAGAGTAAAAGAGTTTCCGAAGCAATCGGTGCGAGTGAAGCGCTATCGCTTGCTTTAGTTTCCTACATAGAAACTTCCCTTGAAAAGCCTGATTTTACCCTTTCTCCTCCTATTATTGCGGCACCTTTGTATGAAGAGATGGCTCGTAGAGCTGGAAAAATTGATTTGTATGATGAGCAAAAAGCGCATGCTGTCGTTCAAGCAACCCAGTATATGCCTTTTTTGCGAGACACCATTGAAAAAAGCAACGATCCCTTTATGGCGCTACTTAAAACAGCGGTTGTCGGTAATGTGATTGATCTGGCAGCGGAAGTTACTTTTGATCTTCATGGTGCGATTACCTCGGTGTTTGATACCCCTTTTGCCCATGATGATACAGAAATTGTGCGCCAACGGCTTAAAGGTGCAAAAACATTACTGTATATCGGGGACAATACAGGAGAACATATATTCGATGCTCTCGCAATCGAGCACCTCAAGCTTCTGTATCCTGAACTGGAAATTTTTTACATGGTACGCGGTAACTTCATCATCAATGATGTGACAATGAAAGAAGCCAAAGAGGCCAAGATGGATCAGTTGTGCACCCTTATCGACAGTGGTGTCAATACTCCCGGATTTGTCTATGAGCGTGCCACACAAGAAGCCAAAAGTCTATTTGATACAGCGGATATTATCATCGCCAAAGGGATGGGAAACTATGAATGTCTAACCCCTATTGTGCGTAAAAACATCTGTTTTTTACTCAAAGTAAAATGTTCTGTTGTATCCCGCTCTTTGGGACATGAAATAGGTTCTATTATCTGTAAGATAGACTAAGTTATACTTCCATCACTATTTAACGGAGACTTTTTATGATCACTTTTGGCGATATGCTTTTAAAACTTCAACAATTTTGGAATGAGCAAGGATGTGCGATCGTACAGCCCTATGATATCCCTGCAGGTGCAGGAACGTTTCATCCTGCCACTTTTTTACGCTCTCTTGATTCACAACCGTGGTCTGTCGCCTACGTCGCTCCAAGCCGTCGTCCAACGGATGGTCGATATGGAGAAAACCCTAACCGATTGGGAAGCTATTATCAGTTTCAAGCGCTCATCAAACCAAGCCCTGAAAATATCCAAGAGCTTTATCTTAAAAGTCTCGAATATCTGGGTCTAAATCTCAAGGATCATGACATCCGATTTGTCGAAGATAACTGGGAATCTCCAACATTGGGTGCATGGGGTCTGGGTTGGGAAGTGTGGCTTAATGGTATGGAAGTGACACAGTTTACCTATTTTCAACAAGTTGGCGGAATCGCATGTGATCCAGTTGCGGTTGAAATCACCTATGGGACTGAGCGTCTTGCTATGTATTTGCAAGGAGTAGACACCGTATACGATATCGTATGGAGTGAAAACCAATACGGAAAGACTCTCTACCGTGATATCCATAAAGAAGGCGAGATAGAGTTCAGTAAATACAATTTTGAGATCGCCGATACCGCGATGCTGTTTGCAGAGTTTGAAGCAAAGTCAGCAGAGTGTAAAAAATGTCTCGAAGCCCAACTTCCACTGCCAGCGTATGATCTGTGCATGATGGCATCGCATACGTTTAATACTCTCGATGCACGCAAAGCGATCTCCGTAACCGAGCGTGCTAACTATATTTTGAAAATCAGAGAATTATCAAAAGGGTGTGCTGAACTGTATAAATCCCAAGAAGCCGATAGAATTTTACGCGTTAAAGCATAATTCGTCATTTTGCCTCTTTAAACTCCCCCTTATTTGCGATTGTGCTACAATCGCACCATGCAAACACTCATCGGGCAAATCGATAAAATCATCTACGAGAACGGCGGCTTTTTCATCGCCGCACTCAAAAGCGGTGAAAAGATCAGTGCCCATTATTATGAGAGTGAGGTCGAAAATCTACTCAATGCCGCCATCACCCTTAAGGGCGAATGGGAAGTACATAAGAACTACGGCAAAACATTTAAAGCCGAATCCTTGCTGGTCAATCAAAACGAACTTTTTTTCTTCCTCAACCGTGTCGTCAAAGGATTTACTAAAAAACTGACCGCTGAGCTCATCGAGAAGTATGGCCAAGAAGGGCTCATCGAGATTCTAGAAAACGATATAGAACGTCTCATGGAGATGAAAGGGATGAATGCTAAACGTCTCGAAAAGCTCTCAAACGGATGGAAACAGTTTCGTTCCATGCGGTTATTGGGAGAGTTTCTAGCACCTTACGGCGTAACCCCTACCCTGCTACGTCTCATTGCTACCGCAATGAAAGGGGTTCAAGAGCCCATCGACGTCATCAAGAAAAATCCGTATGGCCTCATGTCCATCAACGGTATCGGATTTAAAAAAGCGGATGAGATCGCGCATCAAATGGGAATCTCGCATCACGATGAACGCCGTATCCAAGCCGCGATGGAATACACCCTAAGCGAATACTGTGACGCCGAGGGGAACAGCTGTATCACCCAAGACATCCTCTATAGCAAACTCGATTTACTATTGGAACTCAATGACGAAGAGATTTATGGTCATGCACTCGAAGACCGTATACGTGAAGATAAGATCATGCTGTTGCCAAGCGGAAGACTCTCACCCTCACGACTGTACCAAGCAGAAAAAGTACTCTTCGATCAATTTGTCCGTCGCGGAAAGAGTAAAGCGGAAACGATTTGCAAAGATTTGGAGAACTTTTTAGCCGAGCATTCTCTAAACCTAGGAGATCAACAGCGTCTTGCTCTCGAGCAAATCAATGCAGGAGTAGGACTGCTGTTTCTCATAGGCTATGCCGGAACGGGTAAAAGTACGACTGCAAAAGCGCTGTTAGATCTCCTCGCACTGCGTATGGATTCCTCACTCATCATGACCTGTGCTGTTAGTAAAATTCGAGTCCCAAGATACCATGCCCTACAAAGTGGTACTCATCGATGAAGCCTCCATGATCAACTCGGTTCTCTTCGCGCGTCTGATGGTAAAGATTTCTGCTGATGCCGTTGTCATCATCGTGGGCGATGACGCACAGCTCCCACCCATCGGAGCAGGTAACCCTCTCACGGATGCGATCGCACTCAAACTCGCACCTACCGTTATGCTCACTCAAATTTACCGCCAAAGTGCAGAGCAAGCTATTGCCCTCATTGCCAACGATGTGCGGCAGGGGATTATCCCGCCCTACCAAGAACACTATGAAGATTTTACCTTTGTCGGTGTTGATATTTCTAATCGCCATGCCCTCAAACGCTCACTCAGTACACTTGAGTTTGATGAAGTAGTCAAAACCAATGCCCATAATATTCTAGCCTCTATCGCCCAAGTGACCCTCGAATATTTACCCGCATCAAGACAGAAACTCGCCGATAAAAAAATACGTGACTATCTCACAGCATTTCAGGTAATCTCTCCTATGCGTGGGCATGCGCTGGGAGTCGATAATCTCAACATTCTCTTGCAAGAGTATTTTAATCCCAATCCAAAAAAGAGAGTCAAAACCCATAAGGGGGAATATCGACTGCTGGACAAAGTCGTCCATACTAAAAATGAAAATATGCCCTCCTATACTACCGAACAATTCAAAGAGGGCGGTGATCCCAGTGAACGAAGAATATTTAACGGCATGTGCGGTCTCATTTTCAAGCTCGATGAAGACGATGAACTGTGTCATGTCTTTTACCCCAATGAAGAGATCGTCGTGCAGTATAAATACGATGAGATTCACCAGCTCCTGAGTTTATCGTATGCGCTGAGTGTTCACAAAGTACAGGGGATGGAGTACGATACCGTTGTCATGGTCATGAGTTTTTCACACCTCATCATGCTCAATACCAAGTTGCTTTATACCGCCATCACACGAGCAAAAGGGCATTGCTATATCATTGGCGAATCGGGGGCGTTTGAAGCGTCATGCAGACGGCTGGAACACACCAATCGACATACGGTGATGCAAGAACTGTAATGGCAATGTGATAATATTTTGCTACAATAGTGCATTAGAAAACCATTCTAAAGGAATTTTCATGAAATTATTTGTTTTATCCACACTTGTAGCCGCAGCCCTAATGGGAGGGACACTGCAAAATGATGCAACAAAAGCAGGTTTAAAACCAATTCCCGCTTCCAAAGCGGCATTAACAAAACTTACCTCAAATCCAAAAAATCCAACCACAGCGGCAAAAGTTGAATTGGGAAAAATGCTCTATATGGACCCGCGTCTTTCAAAAAGTGGTCTTATCAGCTGTAATACCTGCCACAATGTAGGATTGGGCGGAAGCGATGGAATGGGTGCAGCAATCGGTCACAAATGGACGGCTAACCCTCATGGTCTTAGTTCACCGACCGTTTACAAC
>NCIJ01000030.1 GCA_002282015.1 Sulfuricurvum sp. 17-40-25
CTTCTTAGCGTGCTATTTTTTCCGAATTCTGTAGAAAATGATTTATGAGTGGTAAAATTCTCTTAACGTGCTATATATTCCGTTTCCTGAAACGACCCCTACTAACACTTCATTAGCATACCTATGTAAAAATAATACAAAGAAATCACTATGAAAATTATCAATATCATCGCTTTTACATCTTTTACAACCTATTACAGATCTATAAGCGTAAAGATTAGATTATTGATTTAGCATGTTAGATTATCACACGGGCACAAGGATGACTAGTAAATATGATGTTTTAATACGTAGTTTAATTCAGACAATACGCCAGAATAAAAAAAGTATTAACATTGTTATTATTTGATTAAATGATTTTTGCAGTGTTTCTGATAAACTGCTTTTAATTATTACATAGGGGATTTATAATGAAAACAAAAATTCTGAGCGCTGTATGTTTTGCAGCATTGACACTTAGCCCAGCGATCTGGGGAATGGATATGAACGATAGCAAAGGCATGAATATGGAAAAGTGCAATGGTATGGACATGGACAAAGGTATGGATATGAACAAGGGAATGAATATGGGCAATAAAAAGCATGATCACTCTTCATCTTCTAACGTAGTCTCTACTGCAACTATCCATGCGAGTGGTACAGTGAAGCAGATTGCCGATAACCACGAAAGCCTTCAAATTTTTCACGATCCGATTTCAGCCCTTAAATGGCCTGCTATGAATATGCCTTTTGAGGTGGTCGATCATGAATTAACCCATCCTCTCAAAGTGGGAGATAAGGTTGATTTTGAATTTATTCAAAAAGATGGGAAAAATGTCATTGTGCGGATGAAGAAGCAATGAACCGCAGCGTCACTCTCTTACTTATTATAGGGATGTCGGCACTTAATGCACAGGACATAGCACCTGTTTCACCCAATGCTGCTGAAGGAAAAACTGTCTATATCCCCATAGCCAAGCCTGTTAATCTCTACGAAGAAGTAGACATCCAAAAAGAGGATCAAAACACGACCAAGCTAGGTAGTGCAAAATGATAAAAGCGATCTCTATATCCTTAACGACTTTGGCTTTTTTTGGATGTTCGACTGTTTCTCAAAATGAGGTTTTTGATGGGGTAAAGAAAGAAACCTCTACGCGTGGCATTGAAAATCTTCAATGGATCAAAACACAAAAAGAAGCAGATAGTGTCAATGAGAGTGTAAATACCCTTCTTTCATCCCCTCTTAGTCAAGAAAATGCTGTTCGAATCGCATTAATCAATAATCGTTCATTACAACAAACGTATGAGCAAATCGGAATTTCTCAGAGTGAATTGGTGCAAGCGGGATTGATGAGCAACCCGTTACTTGGTTATTCGGTTGGACGCGGTGGTGGTGTTACGACAACGAAGGTGACCCTTGATGTGGCATTTTTAGATTTGCTATGGATACCACTTCGTAGAGAACTAGGTGGACTGGCGTTGGAAGAGACCAAAGCACATGTAGGTAATGAGGTTCTCAAAACGGCTCGTGACGTCAAAAAAAGCTTTATTGATGCACGTGTGGCACAAGAACAAGTGGTACTTTATGAGAGTCAGCTCAAATCATACGAAGCCTCGGTACAGTTGGCAATTCGTCAATATACGGTAGGCAATCTCTCAAAGCGAAGTTTTTTGAAAATTCAAGATACCTATTCTCATGCACGACTTGAATCAATGCGGTTGAACCAAGAAAATGCACGTGCTAGGGAAGCACTCAATCGACTTCTTGGTGTGTATGGCAGTCAAACACGCTATAGCATTGAGTCAAAGCCTTTAGATATTTCTATCCCTTTACAATCTCCAGAAGGATTGGAAAGATATGCGATTGAACATCGTCTGGATATGAGTGCCGCGATAAAAGCCGTTGATTATGCTGCTTCAGAAGCGGGATATGCGAAAAATACGCGATTATTAAGCGAAGTAGAACTCTCGGCTGAAAGTGAAAAAACAACCGATGCTGATCGTTTCAATACCTTTGGAATCAAGATCCCCATCCCGATTTTTGATTTTGGACAAGGACGTGTTGGCAAAACGCAAGCGATGTACAACCAAAAAGTTCATCGTCTGTATGAAGTGGCGGTAAATATTCGTTCTGAAGTGCGTGAAGAGTACGCTACATCCCATTATGCTTTTGAGCGAGCGCATGAAACTCAGGAGGTCATTGTTCCTGCGAATAAGCAAATCCTAGAGGAGACACAGCTGTTTTATAACGGTATGTTGGACGGTATTTATGAACTTCTCGAAGATCAGCGTCGTTATGGTGAGGCACGTATGGAATCACTCACTGCAATTGGAGAGTATCAAAAAGCACAAGCCGATTTAGAGTATGTATTAGGAGGTGATGTGAATGCAACAGACAAATAGACGAGATTTTTTAGGATTAGGTGCTACATTATTGGCATCGGCGGCTCTTGCTGGCAATGCACAAGCTCAGGAGAAAAATCATTGTGAAACACCTCCCAAGAATAGACAACTCACGCTCGTTAAAGACCCTAAGCGTGTTTTGTCTCCATCCACAATCATTACTTCAAAAAAAGGAAAAAACTATAATCCTGTTGTTACTCTCAATGGATGGACATTGCCGTATGAAATGAAAGAGGGAGTAAAAGAGTTTCATCTTATTGCCGAACCTATTGTACGTGAATTTTCTCCTGGGATGGTGGTGAACTGCTGGGGATACAACGGTACGTCGCCAGGACCTACGATTGAAGCGGTGGAGGGAGATCGGGTACGGCTAATCGTGACCAATAAACTTCCCGAGCATACGACGATCCATTGGCACGGACTGATATTACCTAATGGCATGGACGGAGTAGGAGGGCTTACTCAACCTCAAATAGCACCCGGAGAAACATTCATTTACGAGTTTACATTAGTACAAAGCGGAACGTTTATGTATCATCCCCATGCCGATGAGATGGTGCAAATGGCGATGGGAGCTATGGGAATGTTTATTATTCATCCCAAAAATCCAAAAGAGCACGCTGTAGATAGAGATTTTTGTTTTTTGCTCGCCAGTTACGATGTGGCAGCAGGGACATACACCCCCAATCCCAGCACGATGACCGAGTTCAATCTCTGGACCTTTAACTCTCGCACGTTCCCTTCGATTGACAGCATGAATGTTGCTGTTGGGGATCGCGTCCGTATCCGCGTGGGCAATCTCACGATGACCAATCATCCAATTCATATGCATGGGCATACGTTTGAGGTGACATGTACGGATGGCGGGTGGGTCCCTAAAAGTGCCCGTTGGCCCGAAGTGACTACGGATGTTGCAGTGGGACAAATGCGAGCCATAGAGTTTACGGCAAAATATGAGGGAGACTGGTCGATCCATTGCCATAAAGCGCATCATACCATGGGACCAATGGGGCACAGTGTCCCCAATATGCTAGGGGTAAAACAAGACGATTTAACCGAAAAAATCAGTGACCTCATGCCCGATTATATGTATATGCCTATGGGGAAAAACGGGATGGCAGAGATGCAAGAGATGGAAAATATGGGAATGGCATTGCCTGAAAATACTCTACCTATGATGACAGGCACTGGACCTTTTGGCCCCATCGAAATGGGGGGAATGTTTACGTTGGTAAAAGTGCGTAAAGATCAACCGAAAGGCGATTACTCCGATCCGGGTTGGTATAAGCATCCACAAGGGAGCGTTGCAAGAAAAAGTGAACGTTAATCTGCTAGAGATAATTTACTAGATGAAATTATTGATTAAATAAGGGATATTAAATGAAACTTTTAAAAAATAGGACAATCGCTTTACTGTCAATAGGCTTATTTTTTCCAGCTATCGTGTTTGGTCATGGGGGGGATGATCATCATGATGAAATGAAAAGTAAAGAAATGGTTTCTAATCAGACAGTACACGCATATGAAACTATTAATAGTGAATACATTAAAAGCATAAAACCTATTATTGAAAAAAAATGTTTTGATTGTCATGGAAATACAACACAATACCCTTGGTATTATAAGGTTCCAGGGATTAAGCAGATGATCGATTATGATGTCAAAGAGGCAAAAAAGCATTTGAATATGAGTAAATATTTCCCTTTTATTTCTCATGCAACACCGTTGAAAGATTTAGAGAGTATAAAAAAAGTTACTATTGAGGGTGATATGCCACCCTTTCGCTATGTTCTTGGACATTGGGATTCTCGTTTAAGTAAAAGTGAGAAGCAAACTATTGTCACATGGAGTAAAAATTCTATAGCAACCTTAAAAGGAGTTCATAATGAATGAGTACGGTTTACATGGAATGGGATTTGGGTGGTTAATTGTACTGCTTGTCATCATTCTAATTTTATACGTTATAAATAATAATAAAGAAGAGCAATCCGCCCGAGATATATTGGATAAGCGGTATGCTAATGGTGAGATTGATGAAGAAGAATACAAAAAGAAAAGAGATACGCTGAAATAGGAGGGGTATGTGATGAGGGATAAGGAAAAAATCTCTATTGTAAAGATGACAGCTGCAAATAAACAATAGCGGCATCAAATCGTTTCCCATATTGCGTAGGAGCACTCACCCCTTGAGGAAATGACCCTTTATTGATTGTTTTACTGCATGGACATTTTTTTGCATGAACTTGATATTCACTCACCTCTATTTTTAGAACAGGGAGATCGAATACTTGTCGTGTTGCAACCAAGCGAGAGTGCGTATCACCTAAAGAAGCACCGCAATCACTGTACGCTTCAGTAGAAGAGACAATGATAGTATCGGGATGTTCTACCATCTTGAGATTTTTACCCTCACGCCCTTTTTGTCCACCTGTTTTTCGCTTATTATTAGAAGCGGTCTTGGGTTTGGGTAAAAAGGGGTTGAAACTCCAAGTTGTGTGACAGCAACAAAAAAATCATTGTATTTACCTGCACAATAGTGAGCCAACCATTCTGCTATAGGACGATCAAGAAAAAAGTAGGCATAGACAGCAATAAAAGATGTGATTATGGTGTATTGTACTAATGGAAACATCTTTATTTATATGAATTTCCTCTATTTAATAGGGAACACATTGATTCTAGTTTAAGGTCTACACTATTACTTCCTAGAGCTTTTATGTTATAATATCCTATCCCCCTCCACAGGATACTAAAATGTCTGTTCACTCATCACACCCTGATATTATTAATCGGCTCAAACGCGCGGAAGGTCATATCAAAAGCATTATTAAAATGTTGGAAGAGAATCGAGGATGTCTTGATGTTGCTCAACAGCTTCATGCCGTTGAAAAATCCATTACCAATGCAAAGAAAACATTAGTGCATGATCATATTGATCATTGTTTAAACCATGCCATCAATGATAATACTATCGATAGTAATGAAGCTCTCAAAGAGTTCAAAGATATTACCAAGTATCTATAAAAAGGAAAAAAATGGATATCACAACTTTAATAACTCAAGGAGCCAATCTATGGGTATTAATTCCCAGTGCAATACTCTTAGGTGCTCTCCACGGACTGGAACCGGGTCATTCAAAAACCATGATGGCTTCCTTTATTATTGCTATTAAAGGAACCGTTTGGCAGGCAGTCATGCTTGGCGTTGCGGCGACAGTATCACACACCGCTATTGTTTGGATAATTGCCTTAGTCGGTTTATATTTTGGCTCTCAATACAGTAATGGGTTAATTGAACCCTATCTTCAAATTGTTTCTGCTGTTATTGTTATTAGCATTGCACTTTGGATGTTTATCCAAACGTATAGAAGCCAACACGCTTGCTTTGGCTCCCATTGTGAGCCGCATCCTCATGATCATCACGACCATCATGATGAAGAGGTGGACATTGATACGGCGTTTGGAGCACTAAATCTATCCATTTTTGAAGAAGCTCAACCGCCTAAGTTTAGAATCAAAGGTGAAATCCTCTCTAAGATATCACCTGAAACTATTCAGATTCAAACTGAAAGAGCAAATGATGAAATACAAACCTTTGCTCTCACAGTAAATGGTGATTTTTTAGAGTCTATCGATGAGATACCTGAACCCCATGAGTTTATAGTTCGAGTGCTGATCACCAATGAAGGTGAAGTTGATGCCTATGACACTGAATTCGTAGAACATAATCATGAACACGTGCATGAAGAAACAAAAGGACTGGATATCACTGCACCTGGATATCAAGATGCTCATGAATTAGCTCATGCTAACGATATTAGAAAAAGATTTACAAATAAAGAAGTCACCAATGGGCAAATCCTATTATTTGGGTTAACCGGCGGTTTGATACCTTGTCCTGCAACCATAACAGTGTTGATTCTTTGTCTTCAACTCAAAAAAGTTGCTATGGGTGTGGCATTGGTTCTCGGATTTAGCATCGGCTTGGCACTTACCTTGGTTCTTACAGGTGTGATTTCTGCTTTAAGTGTGAATTATATGTCCAAGAAATTTACTGGCTTCGGAGATATTGTAAGAAAAGCTCCCTATATTTCAAGTGTTTTAATAATGGGTGTTGGAGTATATCTTGGATATGAGGGATTGACGCATTTGATCAAATAACTATAGACCCAATTAATGAATCATTTGCTTAGGGATGAGTGATATCTTTTTAGAGTTTAGGTAGAGATGAAATATCGCAATGATGTTAGCGAAATCGGTTTATCTAACTTTGAATTGATTATTTTAAGGATGCTGCTTTGACTAACCCTCAAATCGACAAGTTTGGCAATTTCCTCTTTATAGGGATCAAGGACGCGGGTTTTATTTTTAGCACCCTTTGGACGTCCTAAAATTTTCCCCATCGCACGAGCAGCTGAGAGCCCCTGCTTGGTTCGTTCGCTAATAATTTCCCGCTCTGTTTGTGCAAAATATCCGTATATTGCAAGAAGTAATGAGGAAAGTGCCTCATTTTGATTTGTGGAGAGTTCAGGCTGATTGGTAAATATGAGTTTTATCTTGTGTTGGTTGAATTGTTCAACAAGATTTAGAATCTCTAACATATTGCGTCCAAGACGGGAGAGCTCGGTACAGATGAGGATATCTCCTTCTCCCATCTTTTCTAACAGAATATCGATCTTGCGCTCTTTTTGACTTTTCTTTGAGGAAATTTCCAATTCGATAAATTCATCGATCAGTATTTTATGCTGTTGAGCATAGTCGAGAATCTTGTGTTTTTGATTTTGCAAAGATTGTTGTTCTGTACTGACTCGAATGTAGCCAAAAATCATCAAAAATTCCTCTTTGCTATAAAATAGCTAATATTTTATTATTTTAGCACAATATGACTACTAAATATCTAACCTAATATGTTGTTTACTTTATAGTAAACTAATGGTCATTAAAATAGTAAAAAATTGAGGTCGTTATGCCCCTTATTCAAATCCTTAGCTACTCTCAGAAAAAAGAGTTCGAAACCCCTCCGTTTCTCAACAATGAATCGAGACAAGAAATTTTTTCATTACCGCTTACTATTGAACGTCAGATGATCGCAATTGACAAAGCCATCAATAAGGTAAGATTCATAGCGATGTTCGGATATTTCAAAGTAACACGTTCATTTTATGAACCGAGTACGTTTCATGAAAACGATATCGACTATATTGCAAGACGCTATGATCTAAAGATTGATGATGTTTCATCAGCAAAAAATACTATTTCCCTCTACAAAAAAATGATCCGAGAACATTTTGGTTATATGGCACCGGATGAAAACCTCAAACAAAAATTGATAAATGAGTCTCAAAGACTCATAGTTGGGCTCTCTACCCCTAAAGCAATATTTTATGCATTGGTTGAATCGGCTATTGCTTATCGATATGAAGTACCGTCTTACACTTTCCTTTCTAAAATCATCACCGAAGCGATGAATACGCATCGTGGAAATATCTTCGAGAGGCTGAAATCGTATTCGGCTCATACGGCATTGCAACCCCTGGAACTTTTTTTACAAACCGATGATACACTGCCTGGGCGCTACACCATTGCACGATTCAAGAAGTTTTCTCATTCGCTCAGGCCTTTGAAAATTAAAGAAGAAGTCCGTACCTATGAGACACTCCGCAATATACATACTTCATTAACCGATATTATCCGCGACATCAGACTGGAGGAAAATACCGCTCGCCACTACGCACAGTGGGTAGAAAAAAGCGATGTCCACCAAATCCTGCGAAAAGCAAAATACAAACAGCAGTTCGATCTGATCTGTTTCGTCGCACATCAGACAAGGATACGAAGCGATCAGCTCTGTGAAATACTGGTTCAATCGGTCCAAAGCGCCAAACTTTCGGCACTGCGTGAACATCAAAATGCCTATTTCCTTCAGAGGCAGTCGCGTTCAAAAGCTTCTGTTGAAATTGCAGATCTGGTCAAAAACCGCTTAATCCCCAAGCTCCACACCATTAAAAAAATGCTCGCTTCTGATATTGGTTCAGATGAAAAAATTCGCCTTATCAGTGTCCAAGTCGAAGCTATGATTGCCGATGAAGAAGAGAAAAAAACGTATCTGGATGCACATGATGAACTGGAAGATCATATTGGTTATCACACCATACTCGAAGAGCGCTCCCGTAAACTTCAAAACAGGGTCTCCGATATCATTAAAGGGTTGGAGTTCGATGAGAAGGAATCAGATAAGTCACTACTCAAAGCGATTGCCTTCCTTAAAACTACCGGAGGAAATATTACAGCAAAACTGCCAATGGAGTTTTTGGGCGAAGAGGAGAAAAACTCTCTACTTCAAAGTACCACGGACGAACCATTTCGGATATCGCTGTATAAAATGTTTCTCTTTATAGCTATTGCCGAGGGAATCAAATCAGGATCACTCAATCTCAAAAACTCCTATCGCTACCGTGCATTTAATGATTATTTGATTGATATGGGCGAATACAACCGAACGAAAGAGCTCTATCTTAAGCGCTACGGCATGGACAAGCTTAAATCTTAAATCAGTATACTTGATGATTTAAGGGGTGAACTTGATGGAATCTACCGCAACGTTAACAATAATGTCATCAAAGGAATCAATAGCTTTTTCCATGCTAAAGGAGATGGATCGTTTATTGTACATACCCCTAAACTCGAAAAGCGTGAAGAGGAGGATGGTCTAAATGCCTATCTGCCAAAAGAGAAATTCATCCCTCTTATTGATGTGCTTCGTCAAATAGATCGGTTAGCCATATTTGGTGTGAAGTTTCACCATCATACAAAGACGCTGCATCATCGCGCCCCAAAGTCTAATGCCCTCTACGCCTCCATCATCGGGTATGGATGCAACATCAGTATCCCGAAAATGGCAAAGATATCCAAAGGGATATCGGTGCACGATATTGATCATATCCGTACATGGTATCTCTCACCTGATATGCTTCAGGAAGCCAATGACGCCGTACTTGCGTTTACCGAAACACTTAATATCCCTAAACTCTTTCGTGCCAATCCTGATAAAAATCATACCGCCAGTGATGGACAGAAATTTAATCTCAGCGTCGATTCGCTTAACTCAGGCTACTCTTTTAAATATTTTGGATTGGGACGTGGTGTTAGCCGGTATAGTTTTGTGGATGAATCGCACCGACTGTTTTATACGACAGTGATTAATGCCAGCGAGCGTGAAGCAGCGTATGTCATTGATGGTCTGATGCATCAAGAGGTAATTCAAAGTGATATCCACTCGACTGATACCTTTGGATATAGTGAAGTGATATTTGCCTTGACCCATCTATTGGGATTTACTTTTGCACCACGGATAAAGAATTTTAAAGATCAGCAGCTTTATGCGTTTGAACCTAAAAAGCTTTACCGAGATAACGGTTATACGCTCCTGCCAGTTAAGCAGATTAACACCACTATCATCGAAGAACAGTGGGAGCAAATGATTCGTCTGATAATCACCATTAAAGAGCGGCGTGTCAGTGCATCACAGCTACTTAAGCGTCTGACATCCTATTCGCGTAAGCACAAACTTTATCAAGCGCTGCGAGAATTTGGGCGTATCATCAAGACTCAGTTTCTGCTCAACTATATCGACGACGTTAGCTTGCGGCAGCAGATCGAAAAACAGCTTAATAAAGTGGAAAGTGCAAATAAATTTTCCAAAGCAGTTTTTTTCGGAAACAGCGGCGAATATTTCTATGCCACTAAAGAGGAGCAAGATATTGCCAGTAATGCTCTTCGCCTGATTCAAAACTCAATCATTTGTTGGAATTATCTCTATTTTTCTAATCTACTTGCCAAAGAAAAAGATCCTGAACAACAAAGTAAAATCATCAATGCTCTTAAAAGCGGCTCGATTATCCACTGGCAGCACATCAACTTTTATGGGGAATATGATTTTACAGAGAAGCCAGTAGAAGATGAATTTGATATAGAAGCGATAAGAGCGTTATCCGTATTGATAAACGTACCGGAAGTAGAAATTTGATTTGTAGAGGCTAGTAGAATGTTTTTAAGCTACTTTTAAAGCAGATAGGGAAAAAAATCCCTTTGTAGGTTTATACCCCAAAAACAGTGAATAGGATTATCTCAAGTATCAAAGACTTTTACAAATACCACGAGTCGCTTCACAATATTAACAACCCTTTTAAAAATACCCATCAGATTAAAAACCCTGCTCGAGTGAATAGCAGCTTTTTTGCACATACAAAAAACTCCTTGACCACATCCAGTATATTTAAAATAAAAGAGTTTGATCGCGGTATACGTGTCCTCTCCAAAGAACAAATAGAGACCATATTAAGCGCTTGTACGATGGAACGCGATAGGCTTTTATTTGAACTGTTACTGTTTACAGGAATGCGTATTGGAGAGGCTTTGAGCCTTGATATTAATGCAATCGGTATTTCAAAAATCGCTTCATGCGTTCAAGAATTGAGGATGAGTTCAAATACGGAAGACCATCAAAAAGGGAGCCATTACCGTCAACAAAAATCTGGAGTACGCGATTTGTTTATTCCTACAGAACTGATGGAAAAACTTTCCGATTATTACGAACGTATTTGGCTAAAAATGTATGAAACAAAAGAGATGAAGCATGAGTATTTTTTTGTCTCTGAATTTCATAATAATCTGGGTGAGCCATTGAGTTATCAAGCGGTATGGGAGCGATGCCGCTTAATTGGTAAAAAGACCGGAGTCTTTTTTACGCCACACGATTTTAGACACACCTATGCCACAATACTTGCCCGAAACAAAGTGAGTATGCACAAACTAAGAAAGCTATTGGGACATACCCATATCGCATCAACCGATATCTACATTCAAATCGCGGATAAAGAACAGATTGTTGAGGATCTTATCCCATTTTTTGAAAGCTATGGGGTGATTCATGAATGATCTTCTGACCTTCGGCATTGGCGGACGCATCAAATCGGTCGATTACAAATCTTTAGTCCCCTATAGCGTGGCAATACTCCACTGCGAATACATTCGCCAGGCTCAATCCTTGCAACTCAAATCACCCTCTTCTTTATTTACCGAAGCAACTATGATCCGGCACCTCTTTCATTATTTGGAGTCTCGTCATTTAACAGGCCTATCACTGTTTACTTTGACGCAGATGCAGGAGTTTCATACCTATTTGCGCACACTTCCTTCCAAAACAGGCAAACCTCTTTCTAAAAGTTCACAAAGACTTGCCTATACTTTTTTCAAAAACTTTTCGATGTGGCTGCAGGAATATCACCCTACAGAGGCTCCTCCTTTAAATATTTTTCAACGTTCCCCCTACAAGGGAAACAATGATCATCTCAAGACGCATTATTTTTCAGATCATGTCCTTGAACAGATAAAAAAGGCAATCGTGATAGAAACAGATATTTACACAAAAACCTATCTTCTTATCTCTTTGTATTACGGGTTACGTTCACTTGATACGATGTCCTTAACCGCCGATTGTTTGATCCCCAGTGATAAAGATGGAAAATATGATCTTCGCTATATTGATCATAAACAAAAAGAGGTCGTTATCATCCCAGCTATTGCCTCTCCTGTGGTTAGAGCCATCCAATCTCTCATTGAGCATACGGTCTCAATGCGGGCCAGTAGCAACAGTGAAGCACTTTTTATTGCTGCAGACTCCAATGGGTCGGTAATAAAACTCAATTCCTACCAAAAAACACGACTGGATCGATTTACTAAATCTCATAACATCACCGATGAGAGCGGTAATACGGCGAAAATCACTTCTCACATGTTTCGCCGTACCCTGGCCACAAATCTGCAAAGCAGCGGAGCCTCATTAGAAGCGACACAGGTGATAATGAATCATAAGCACAAGAGGACAACTCTTAAGCACTATGTAAAGACCAAGAGTGAAGACTATATTGATCAAATTTCTAAAACGTTGGATCACATGCTAGTACTCTCATCTGCCCAAGAAATAGAACAATTTCATCAGGAACGTACAGGTGTAACATTGCGCCTAAGCGATGGATACTGTACTAATGTTTCTATGATAAGCGATGCGGCATACATGTGTGATAATTTTCCGAAACGGGGGAACTGTTATGGGTGCTCCAAAATGGTTACAACCCCAGAGTTTTTGCCTTATTTCAAACAACTCATTACGGACAAAGATAAAGAACTGAAATCAAAAAGTCTCTACGGTTCTCATGTTATTCGGCAAATAGAGTTTGAAAAAGGGCTGATAGAGACCATTATTGACAAGCTTGAGGTGATGTCATGAGTGGTGCCAACACGATAATTGACGCCCATCGAGATAATTTCCTTGTTGTGGGTCAAAGTCATTTCAATGACATGGTATGGGACTTAACATCGTTGCTGAACAACAAACGATCCGGTGTCTACTCGATGGGAAGATTGAACTTTCATCTGCTTGAAGACAAACCTATGATTATAGAGCCCATTAAGCGATATTTTTATATTCGCCTTGCGCAAGTTAAACCATTAACCGTTGCCAACGAATATGCCTCTTTAGCAAGTAAACTGGTTGCATTTCTAAACATAGAGGGGTTACATACCCTTGAACAATTTAATACGCAGCGATTTATGGCATTTAATCTTTGGCTGAAAAAACACTATTATACGAATGAACGCCTAGCAAATAACATGAGTCGCATATCCAATACCCTGCTAAATATTATCTCCGTAGGCCAGTCAATGGGATTTTCACACCTACCACAGGGTCCTATTGTATTGGAAACATCATTATGGGAGTGGTGGGGCGCAAACAAACAAGGCCGACAGACTAGACAAAAAGGGCCCGAAGATCACGGCATACCGATGAGTCTGTGGCAGCAAATCATTCGTGCAGCATGGGATGAACCTGATATTTCACAGCATATTCATGGAGGGAAAAGTGCCGGTTTATTCCGCGTGAATAATGCTAAATTTGGAATATTGATCCAGGCACTTACAGGACTTCGTATCTCTGAGATTCTTTACCTCAAATGCGGCTGCGTAGAGAAGGACAACAAAGGAAAATATTGGTTGAATGCCCAAGTTGAAAAGACCGAAGATGAGCCTGCACATCATCAAATCCTCATCCCGCAATCACTGTATGATTTGATTCTGCGTCTGGAAGTATTAACACAACCATTAAGAGAAGAGGCTCAAGAAAAAACATATCTATTTTATCTTTTATCCCATAAACACGCAACCGGGGCATCGGATCAGGCACGACAACGGTATAAACCTGTTCCAATGGAATCCGGAAAATGGAATGCACAATTTCTCCGACCATTTTTAAAACGTAATAATTTACCTTTCACTTTTCAAAATTCTAAAAATAAGACCGTTACGTTATCGTCTCATTGTTTCAGACACACATTTGCCAAGATTGCCGTAGCAGACAATGGTGTTAATCTTTCAGTCTTGCAAACCCACTTTAAACACCTCTCAATAGAGATGACTGCCCACTATGTCAATCTCACCAAAGAAGATCTGAAAAGAAGCTATCTAGAAGGGATGATAAATGGGAATAATCTCTATGCCCAGGGAAAAGAAGGGGAACAATTCAAACAAAAAATCAACGAGGTAAAAACTTCTCATAATATTACTGAACCGCTTGAGGAACTTTCAAAACTCTTTGGAATCAACCCCCTTCCCTTCGGCTTGTGTTTGTATGATTTCAAACGCGGACATTGCCCAAATCTAGGGGTACAAAGCTGCTATTTAATCGGTTGTGGTGATTTCATCACCAATGAGAGCTTTTTGCCAAATTTTCAACATGAGGCAAGCCTGCTTGAAAAACATATTGATCATTGCAACAAGAATGGACAGGTTATCGAAGTAAAGAAATCACTCTTTCATCTCAACAAAATACACACTATCATAAATTTCATCCAACGAAAGGACTAATATGGCAAAAGGCGATTCCCTCAAACGATACAAAGAAGAACAAAAAATACAAACACGCATAAAGCTTGAAGAAGCTATCAGAGAGCTCAAAGCATCTGGAAGTGAAAAGATATCGGTTGATCAACTTGCGACGCTTTGTGGTATAAGCAGAGCGACGATTTACGCCAATTATAAAGATCTATTGGATGGTCTATCCACAAAAGGCCAAACTAATTCAAAACAGCAACATGCAAAAATCAAAGAAAATGAGTCAATAATCGATAAACTTCGAGAAGAAAATCGCGAATTTCGTCTTGCAAATAACAAGTTGATGGATCAAGTAATCGCTATGAAGCTACTTCTTGAAAAAAATGCCTTAAAATAGGGGTTTTTGAGCGTTTTTAGAGCTCTTTAGAATAACTCTATTTTTATATGACAGACAAGTCTACTTTAGATAACTTATGTTAACCAAAGTAGATATTGTCTGGTTAAATCACCGTAATTTAACTAATTATCTTGACTGCTTTTTAAATCATCAATAATCTGTTCAACCATTATTTGCATTGGGCCAACTTGCTGATCACAAATCCAGTAGATCTCTTCTGCATCGATATCAAAGTAATGATGAGAAATAATATCTCGAACACCTTTAGCACCAGTCCAATCAATCTCCGTATACTCTTGTAATAATTGTTTATCTGTTAGCTTATCAATATTTTTAAGACTTTCACCAATGGCAATTAGCTGCATGCAAATACCATCAAGCTTTTCTTTACCTTCAGGTGAATCAGTAAAGTAATTAGAGTTTTCTACAATGGAGAATCGTTTTTGAACTGTCTTGAGTGCATCATTGATTTGTTCTAAAATGATAAGTGTACGTTGATACTTAGACAAATACTGCCTCTGTATCTATACTATTTTTTAAATGTGGATTCATTTTTTCGCGATATCGGACAATATCAACATGAGAATGAAATAGCTCTTCTAATGTATTTTTAGCATGTACTATAGCAAACATATTGGGTGTCTTTGTCTCCATAACAACATCAATATCACTACTTGATGTCGCTTCATTACGAGCAGTTGAACCAAATAATCCAATACGGAGAATACCAAATTGATCTGAAAAGTTATTTTTGAACTCTTTTAAAATAGCAAGTGCTTGATCTTTTTGCATGTATTTCTCCCTTTTGATTTAAATCTTATTGTATGATTGTAGCATATACGAGAACAAGACGCATAGGTAAAACAGCAATTCGGCTAACTATTTTATAAACTCTTTTAAACGCCCCTGAAACTGCACAAATACTCAAAAGATGTTCAGATGCTAGTTTCCTATAAAAAATCGCTTTAAGGTGCCTTTACGTGATTCTGACGCTAAGTTTAGATGTGATTTTTTGACATTTCCTAATATCTTTACCCTTCTTACAATTTCTCTTATCTTAGGAGCATATTTTGCTTCATAATCTTGAATAATTTACTATCAATATATCAATTTGCTTGTGAAGCTAATGCTACAATAATTTTTGTTTCTAAATCGTTCAATTCATCATGACAAATTTCAAATACAACTTCTGAATCTATATCAATATAGTGATGAGAAATAACTTCTCGGAATTTGATAATTTCACTCCAATAATTTTTTGGTGCGATATTTTCAAGAACCTGAGGATCTGTTTTGTAAATATTTTTTAACGCTTCACCAATACTTTGAAGACGCATTGAGATTGAATCAAGCTTCTCTAATCCCTCATCATCTTTCATAAAGTCATCACTTTGTCTGATGGCTAAAAAACGCTTTTGAATAAGCTCAATACTTTGCAATATATACTCAAGTAGCTCTTTGGTATTTTTCTTATCCATAAATCACTTCATGCTCAATATTTTCTTTCAATGATGGTCTCATATTTTTATGAGGATATAAAAGATCTATTTTTGTTCCAAAAGCTTCTTCAAAATAGTTCCATGCCCCGGCAATGTTTCTAAACTTTTTATCTTCAAATTCAGCATAAATATCAATATCACTTTGGGGGGTTTCCGAACCTTTGGCATAACTACCAAAAAGTCCAACTTTAACGAGAGAGTATTTTTCTCTTAGCTCGTCTTTGTGATTAGCAAAAAAATCAAGAATTAACTCTTTAGTAACCATACTACCCTACTCATAAATTATATAATTTGTATTGTATCATACTCAGAGTTTTATAAATCCTTCAAACCTCTTCTTTAACTCCGCCCGACCTTTTTACAACAAAAACACCATTTAGGTGACCAAAATAGAAATCATTGGGCGGATCATCTATGGGTTTAAATATTTTTGTAATTGACTCATATTCGCCTCACAATTCTTTAAAATCACATCAGCCATATGGAACCATTGCTTTTTCGTTTAAATCGATTTAAACCGTATTTACGTGACGCTCATAAGCATAAACATATGATGTCGTCAGTGCAAGATGACCTAGAATGTCTTTCTCACGTTTTTTAGTATTTTAGATCTTCTCGTTATTTCGCTTCCCTCTGATGCAATTACTTCTACAGGCATGCCTCCAATATCAAGAAAGTCTGTAACGCAATGATGAGCCTCAAAAGACATCTTGATGTACCAGCCTGTAAAATAGTCACCTTTGATTCTGCTGTTTGAAAACAGCATGTTAAAGATCATCTTTCCGTTGCCTTTTCCGTAGGACAAAAACAACTTCTCTTTTTCGGAGATCACTCCAAGCAGTTCATTTATTTTTATTCCATCAAAAATATTTCTGTCACCATCAACAAGAAAATCCTTTCTGTATTTACCGCGCTCTTTTTCGGAAATAATATTTTCAATGGCATGAGAAAAATAGTTCTTTTCGATAAACACTAGCTTTTCAGGATACAGCACAAAAATATACTCTAACCCATCCGAGGAAAATATACTCTTCATCGCCGCTTCAATAAATTCCTTTTGCTGTGCTGTGCGAGAAAAAAATCTCTCTTTATCGAAATATCTAAAATACTCCCGATCTTCATCCTGTGATTCATTTGCGCAACACTTATCAATTTCTACTACATCTGCGACGGGCGCATTCAGATTTTCATTTGCAATATCCTTCATCAGGCTGCTCTCAAAGTCGTCATTTAGAGTCAACATAAAGTTTGGTCTTTGTATTTCGTCTTCAATTGCTTTAATCTCATCTTTTAGTTCGGCTGGTTTTAAAGTTGAAGGATTCACGGATTCTACTTTTGCATCAACAGCATAAACCTCTGGAACAGCAGCAAGCATTACATCAACTCTTGCCTCATCCACCATCTCCATATAGCGAGACACTTTTTTAGATAGATCTGTTACTTCGTTCGATGAACGAGTGCCTCTTCCCGGATCTTTTTTTCCCGGTTTATTTTTAGAGTCATCTTTAATTTCATCTGGATCAAGCATCACTCTGCCAAAACGGTCCCAGCATAAAGTTTTTATTCCGCACTCGTCTGCATGCCACTCTTCAAATATCCATCTTGTCCCGCCATCTTTTATCGGCTCAACTTTTTTTACATAACCTGGAATCTGCATGCTGCTTGATTTATTTTCATCTTCTCTTTCTGATGGATGAAAATTTAAAATTCTGTTTTGAAGATCAGCAATTTCTTTATTTGCAAGAACGCCGTCAATGCTTTCAATATCTTTCATATTGATCGTTCCATCTTCACCAACGATTAAGTCTTTATGATCGCTATTTCGAATCAGATAAAAAAATTCAGATGCCTTTACTCCAATACTCTCGCCATTTTCTAACCGCTGTTTTTTTTCTGCAACAATTTTCAAAAAAGCATTCGGATTATTTTTCATAAGTTCAGTGCCATAAAAATCGTCTGCATTTTTTTTCACAGTAATTTCTGAAGAGTTCTTTTCGAGAGACATTTTCTCTTCTAGGGCATTGATTTCTCTTGCTGGTTTTATAACCACATAAATGATCACGTAGACTATCAATGCGAACACGAGTAAATAACTGAACGTTTCCATTTTTTGATTCCTGACTTTTTTGAATTAAAAATTATCCCTCGTGTTTTAAAGTGATAACTTTCCTCTAAATAATAATCTCTTATTAAAGCACTTTTATACTATAAATATATACTAGCTAATATATTAAATATATATATAATATATAATATATAGGGTTTTACCCTTAATATACGTATTCAATTTCGTTAAATTTGTTCGCTGAAAGAAAGGCCGAATATGCCTTTTCCCCAAATGCAACTTGCTTGAAATTATCATTATCAGAAAACATATTTAACGCCTCCAGAAATTCCAAATCAATCAACTGCTGAAGCTTTATTCCGTTGATTGGCACCGCTGAAAAACGCTTTATATTCTCGCCATTTTGTATGCAAAGAACATTAAAAAAACGCTTTTTTAACTCAATTACTCTCGCATTTTTATACCTACTCAAATCAACTTTATTGTTGTTGACTTGCACCAAATCAAAGAAGCCTTCAAGTATTCCGCACACTAAAAATTCAGCACGTTTATATCTATCTTTCTCACTAACCTTGCCAATCGAGAAGTCTGTTTCAATCGTCTGATCTCCAATCTTCCAACCAATGCAATGCACCAAATAATTGTAATCAATATTGTAGGCCTTACCCTGTCTTGAATAAACAATTGGCGGTATAAAATCAACATTATCTTTATTGTTATTACACAACTCAACCGTATCTTCAATGATAGATTCTAACATCTCCTTTAGATGAACCGACGATGCAAAATAGTTAGCAATCTGCAAAGGAAAAGCATATTCATTAGCCATCATTTTTCCCCTCCTTCACTATCATTTTTAACTACTGTTTTTGGCTTTTTCTTCTCAACAACAGGAGCATTGAAAATAGATGATCTTAATAAAAATCCATGAACAAATTCCTCAACGGACATAGACAATACATCTGCTTTTATCTTTAAAATATCCATCTGTTCATCTGAAACACCAACAGTAATTTGCTGAGAAATAACACCTCTTTTCTTTGCTTCTTTTAGCATCTCATCATATATTTTATCCATGCTTATCTGCCCCTTTCTTACAAGTTCTGTGGTGGAAACTGATCTGTATTTTCATACACAAATGCTTTCACTTTCAACGCATCCACATAGCTAACCAACCCATCTGCATGCTTTACTGCGATAACATTTCGTCCCTTATTATTAGGGTCTACATAAAGCATTTCTGTTGACAGAACTTCCAAAAATGGCTCACCGTTCTGAGTAAATATATCACCTTCATTCAGAAACAATACTTTGGATATCTCTTCCATTCTGTCGCGATAAGTTGCAAGCTTTGCCAGCTGATTTGTTTCAATATAAGCATGAAGATCTTTCTCTGGCACCAGCACCGAATCTATTATGGTCGCAAAGTTTCTCACCTTATAATTTCGCATTCCGCCTACTGGCTCAAGAACATCAGGTATGTTCAATATTAGTGTTCCATCCTGACTCTGAAAGAGGTCTCCAATGCGAATAATAAGTACAGGATTTTCATCCATTTCTCCGGAATCATTAACCTTATCCGTCACCGCAGCCTTACTCTCATCGATACCTTTTTCCATATCAGAAACTACCGCCTCAACACCTTCTTTAACCTCATTATCTTTAGGTGGCATTGCCATTCCTAGAGCCTTACTTGGTGCTTCGTTTTCTGCACTTGTGCCTGTGCCTACTTCATCATTTGCCATCATTCTTCCTTTTTAGTGTTCTATACTTTCTATAATATGTTTTTTTTAGAAATCCCGTTCGTTATTTCGAAAAAACTTTTTGTCTAGCTTGCTTTGGGTATTGCTTTGTTAATTTGTTCCCAAGCAAATAGATACTCATTTCCATGGCCATCTTTACGACAAAGATGAAAGTATTCATCAACCAAGACTATGCATTTATCTTCCATCAGCAGTGTGACTACTAACCCCATTCTATTATCCTCATATTTTGTATTTGAACCAACTGATGGTGATGTCGTGTTCTAATCTATAATATGTTTTATTCGATTTGCGTTCAAAAAACGAAAAGAATTGTTCTCCCTAATTTATAAAAGTGTTATAATCTCTTTGATTTTAATCTTTATAGAAGAAAAAGGCTTTTGCTGTGAATCGTT
>NCIJ01000031.1 GCA_002282015.1 Sulfuricurvum sp. 17-40-25
AACATTATAGAGGTTTAAAACAGGTGAATTTATGGTAATTCAGATGCTACTTTATGCACGTATTTCAAGATGCTTTTAGAAAGTTCTTTCATAGTCTCAGTAGTTATCCGACATATTTCCTTTATTCATATATTCCGCTATTAATTCATGATCTATTGTCTCCCAAAGTGTACTTTGTGAGACTGATACAATGTTGCAGCAGGATTTTATTTGAAAAAGAGTGATTCAAATTTGTTTAAGCAGCAGGGGGGGTTGTACCTTTGTGCGGAATTACCCGAACTTGGAGAAAAATATTTTTGTATCATAAAGCAATCATTGAGAAAAATTCTCAAATTCTTAACACAAGCATAGATGCACTAAAAATTATAAACTTAATGGTGTCGATTTTTTTTGTGCAGGAATATGGTTTGCTTCGTCATAGTGATAGTGTGAAAGAGCAGCACGGGAGTGTTTTATTTTTAAATGGATTTCAACTTTATTCTTTTTTTAACATCGTATTTCTCAAAATAGAGGGGTAACATTTGATCCAGAAGGACAGGTGAAAGTGGTGGATGGAGTCCAAAGTTTTTTAAGACTTGTGGTCGTAGCGTAGAGCCTTGGATGGTTGGGTGCTGTAAATAATGACGCATTGCCTTTTGGGAGCGTTTGATAGAGCCGTGCGTTTGTAAATAGCGGAAATAGATGGTTTCCAAATCGGGGATATTAGTACTATGACACGTTACACAATCACGATCAAAATTTTCGTCACACAAAGCGGTGATATTGCATAATAAAAAAATACCTAAAGTTAGGCGATAAGAGATTTTGGCCATCGGATAATAAACTCGCTTCCTTGATTTTTAGTGGAGTGGATATCAAATGTGAGATTATATGTCTTGCATACGCGTACTACAATCTCCATCCCGATCCCTAGTCCCGTTTCAAATGATTCCCCTCTCCAGTAACGTTCATGTATTTTTTGTATTTCTACTTTGGATAAACCGATTCCGCTATCTTTAATACTAAAAAATTCAGAGGTAAGAATGAGAGTAATCGATCCTTGCGGAGTATTGTATTTGATCGCATTGGAGAGGAGATTGTTGAGTAGACGACGAAAATCATCCGTAAAAATGGTCAGTTTCGTTTCGCTTAAATTTGTCGTAACGGAAAGTTTTTTATAATCAATAAGTGTTTCGAGTAGGATTAGCTGTTCTTGGATTAACTCTTTGATTAACTCAGGCTTTGGAATACGTGAATGAGGCTCAAAGTTAAGATATACAAGATCCTCATAGAGCCCCGTAAGTGTTTTTGCTCCAATAGTGATTCGCCGGACAAAACGATGAAGGGAAGGTTCAGTGATTTTTTCTTCTAAAATCCGAGCGTTGGAAAGAATAGCGGCGATAGGAGTATTAAGATCGTGGGTGGCGTGTTTGATAAACGTATCGATACTCACAAAAGCATTTCGAGCTGGTTTAAATGCAATTTTACTCAGTATAAATCCAACAAACGCCATAGCAAAAAAAAGTGGGATGAAAAGAGCAGCTAATCGTGTGATGATTGGAAAGGTTTGAATTTTTTTGGAAACAACGATAGAAGCGACTCCCAAAAAATAGAGAGAAAGATTGTGACGTGCATACAGTGTTGAATCGTCCATCCACGTAATCTTATCCCAATGAGGTACGCGTGAGTGCTGGGCGATGACGGGTGCATGATCAATATCGTACATGGATATTTTATATTCTTTTGTATTAATGATGATTTCTTCTGAATAATACATCTGACTATTCTTAAGCTGATCTTCGAGCTGAGAGAGGCGCAGCGTCATTTTTCCTGTTTCATCAGCGATGAGTCTCTCTTTTTCGATGGTATAAGCAAAAAATGCTAAAACCATAAAGAGTACAAAAAGTGAACTAAGATAAAGAAAACGAAATTGTAGAAGAGCTGTTTTTAATAATGACTCATGCAAAGCGATACCCTATAGAGCGTATAGTTTCAATAGTAAGAGAGGGAAGTCTTTTTCGAAGGTTTTTAATATGAGCACGTAGCGCATCAAATCCAGGATCATTTCCATAGCCCCAAAGTTCAGTAAAAAAGTCTTCATACGTGACGATGTGCCCCCGCTTGGTGAGCAGGAGCTTGAATGCTTCAAGTTCTTTAGAGAGAAGAGGGATAGTTTGATAACTGGTATCTAAAATCTGCTGCTTGAATGGATCAAAAGAATAGTCATTATTTAATGTAATCAGAGAAGATGAAGTATGAAAAAAAGAGCGTCGGATGAGATTTTTTAGCCGTGCGATAAGCTCGGAGGGTTCAAACGGTTTTTTGAGATAATCATCCCCTCCACTTTCAAATCCAAGAGTAACCGATTCAGCCGAGCCATCAGAGGTTAGAAATAAGATTGGTGTTCCAATGCCCATAGAACGGACTGATTTAGCTAAGTCAAATCCATTTCCATCAGGGAGATTGACATCTAAAATAATTATATCAAATCGATTTTCGAAAAGGGAATCTTGCGCATTAGTGAAAGAAAAAAAAGAAAAAATATCAAAATTTTCAGCACTCAAAATATCATTAATCGTATCGCTAAGGATCAAATCATCTTCGATGAGTGCCAATTTCACACAGGACCTTTATATTTTTTTTGAAACTGTAGCATAAATTCATATTCATTTCGTTTTTAATCTTTATAATCATACTTCTTTCATAGACTAGTTCACTTATCCGACTAAGCTGATGGAAGAAGTATAATAAAAGGACTATCATGAAAACAAACAAATTAGTATTATTGCTTATGACAGCATTGATCGTCTTGATCCCTCTGCATGCCAAGAGTATATCGGATGAAACGGTAAAAGTTGTCTATCAGTGTGATTTTAAAGATCCTGAACGGGTTAATTTAATGTTGAGTACCATTAATAATTTGACGACTGAGTATCAGCAGAATTTGATTGATTATGAAATTGATATTGTTACCTTAGGGCCATGTCTTCAATACATGATGAAAGATTTTAAATCTACAGGATTTACAAAAATGCCAAATCTAGATTCGACGCAGTCTAGATTCCGTTCACTAGTCTCTGGTAGAGATAATATCCGTCTATATGCATGTGAAAATACAATGAAGATGAAAAATGTTAAATCCGAGCAGCTTATAGATATTGTTAAGATAACACCTTCGGGTATAGGTAAAATCATCGATAACCAGCGTAAGGGCTATTCCTATATTAAAATATACTAATGTATAAGTAGTCTTAGGTAGTTACAAAAATAAATTAAAAGATAAGGGAGAAAAAATGGAACGTAGATCATTTTTAAAAGGATTTGGAGCCGTAAGTGTGTGTGCTGCATTGGTTCCTAGTATTGTAAGTGCGGCAGATGAAGCTAAAAAAGTTTCTGGCCCTAATGAGATGAGCGTTGAATCAGCTTTAGCTGCTATCACAGGCGGAAAGCCGGTAACCCTCTCGTCAAAAGTGTCACTTTCTGCACCAGAAATTGCAGAAAACGGAGCCGTAGTACCAGTTAAAGTAAGTGTTGAAAGCCCAATGAGTGCGAAGGACTATGTTAAAGCAATTCATATATTTGCAACTAAAAATAATAATGTTCGATGTGCTAACGTCTATTTGACACCTGCTAATGGAGAAGCTTCTTTTGGAACGCGTATCAAGCTTGGAGCGACTCAGGATGTACTGGCTGTTGCTGAGATGAGTAACGGTACTTTTTTAAGTGCAAAACAAAATGTCAAAGTAACTATCGGCGGATGCGGTTGATTTCGTACTGAACAAAAAATAAAAAAATAAAAAGGATTTAGAGATGAAAACACTCATTAAGATCAAACCAAAAGACTATAAAGTTGGAGACATCGTTAAAGTCGATTTCATGGCGATGCATCCTATGGAATCGGGAATGCGTAAGGATAAAGATACAGGACAAGTTATACCTGCTCACTATATTAATGAAGTGAATTTCTTCTTCAACGATAAAGTGTTGACCAAAATGGTTACATGGGAATCACTTTCGGTTAATCCTGTATTATCTATCAGTATGAAAGTGTCAGGTTCAGGAACCCTAAAAGTCCTTGCAAAAGACAACAAAGGCGACAACGTAGAGAGTAGCGTAGCCATTACTCCAAAAGGATAAATAGAATGGATGTATCACGAAGAGACTTTTTTCACATTGCCGCTGCTTTAGGGATTGGATTACCGACCCTTGGAACTGCAGCATCAACACCCAAACGTCTTGATCAAGTAGCCTTGCAGGATATTTATGGATTTAAAGCCAAGGGGAATGTCACGTTGCTGCACATCTGTGACATGCACGCGCATATCAAACCATTGTATTGGCGTGAGCCCTCGACGCTCATTTCAGCTCCAAACCTTACAGGAACTCCAGGGTTCTTGTGTGGTGAGTCATTTTTAAAGCACTACGCAATGAAGGGAAAAACCCTTGATGCGTATTTTGATACGTTTATGAACTTTGATACGTTGGCGCACAAATTTGGGAAAATGGGGGGGATTGCACACATGAAAACCCTCATCAACCACGTTAAAAAAGAGCGCGGTGCTGACAATGTACTGCTTCTGGATTCAGGAGACACTTGGCAGGGGACCGGGGTTGCTCTAAAAACACAGGGTGAAGCGATTGTAAAGGCACAAAACTATTTAGGTGTAGACGTAATGGTCGGTCACTGGGAGTTTACCTATGGGAAACAACGGGTAAAAGAGTTGATCGAAATGCTCAAAGGAAAATTCATTTCTCAAAACATTGTGGGGGATGATTCCTTTGCCGATGATTACGAAGAACTGATCTTTGAACCGTATACGATCATGGAGAGAGGCGGTGCAAAGATCGGGATTATCGGACAATCGTTTCCCTTTACCTCAACCGCAAATCCAAAAGAGTTTACCCAAGGGTGGAGTTTTGGATTACGTTTGGATACACTGCAGACGTATGTGGATAAATTGCGTAAAGAAGAAAAAGTGGATTGTGTGGTTTTGCTATCACATGATGGTTTCAGTGTTGACCAAGAGGTTGCGCGTCAGGTCAAGGGGATCGATTTTATCCTCAGCGGCCATACGCATGATCCATCACCGCGTCCTACAGTGATTAACGGTACGGTTATCATCATTGCAGGAAGTCATGGAAAATACGTCGGACGTCTGGACATTGATATCCAAAACCATAAGGTCAAAGGGTATGAATACAAACTTATTCCTGTGGCTGCCAATCTGATCCCTGCTGATCCGGAGGGGGTTGATTTGGTCAATTCTCTTTATGCTCCGCATGAAAAAGAGTTTGGTGAGATACTGGGTGTGACAAAAAATATCTTGTATAAACGTGACACGTTTCATTCCCCTTTTGATGAGTTGATCAATGACTCGATTATGGATGCAATGGATTCGGACATATCGTTTACACCGGGATACCGTTGGGGGACTACGGTTCTAGGCGGTGAACAGATCACGATGGACGATGTTTACGGTATGACGGCGATTACGTATCCAAATGTTTATACGTTCGAAATGGGCGGATTGCAAATACGAAATGTTCTCGAAGATATTGCAGACAACGTATTCAATGCAAACCCACTCTACCAACAAGGGGGTGATATGAGTCGTCTTGGCGGTGTGACGTATGATATCAAGATCGGCGCACCTAGCGGAAAACGGATTACCAACATCATGGTAAAAGGTAAACCTTTGGATGACCGCAAGGTTTACAAAGTGTCATCATGGGGCGGAAACCTCCAAAATGCAGGTGCCAATTTGAATGATCAACTGACCCGTCCTGTGTACGATGTAGCCGCTAACTACATACGTCGACAAAAAAAGGTCGATATAAGCGGCAACAGTAATGTGCATATTCTCGATTACGATTGCGGTTGCCCTCGCAAGGGCTCAAAAAGTTGCTAAAAATATGTTAGAGGAAATCAAATGATACGAAAGCTACTCATCATAGCAATATTATCGCTTACGTCTTATGCTGAAACCCAGTTTGCAGAACCAAAACCTTCGATGGAGAATCCTCGTCAGATTGTTTTTTCTATCACTTCTGGAGATGATGAATCCATCAATCATGTCTTGAGCTCTGCGAACAACGTACTTAAGTTTTACGGCCCTGAGAATGTAGAAATGGAAATCGTCGCGTATTATCACGGTATTCGGGCATTATTGAAAAATGAAAAAAAGATTGCCGTTCGGGTCAAAGCATTGATGCAGTATGACGTTAAATTCATCGCATGCGGCAATACGATGGAAACGAAAAAGATCAAACCCACACAGCTCATAGAGGGAAGCGAAATTGTGACAGCGGGGATCGTTGAGATACTAGAGCGTGTTAAATCGGGATATATATACATTAGACCGTAAGGAATTGAAATGAAAAAAATAATTACAACCATCGGTCTATTGGCAACAGCGGCTATAAGTGCTGTAGATATAGTACAAAAAGAATCGAATGAGACTACCATTAATTTTGCGCATATAGGTGATATTCATGGGCACTTAATTCCGCGTGCCCATGTTCGGGATGATGGTAATGGTATGAAGCAAGGTGGACTTGCTCACATGTATACTCTTATCAAAGAGATGCGTGAAAAAGATGATCAACTCGTCCTCTTAAACACAGGAGACACCATCCAGGGTTCAGCTGAAGCACTATTTACACGGGGAGAAGCATTGGTAGAAGTACTTAATGCATTTAATATCAACTATTATGCTCCAGGAAACTGGGATTGGCTTTATGGAAAAGAGCGCTTTAAAGAGCTTTTTGTGGGTAAAGATGCCTATTCTCATTGGAATCCGCTAGTAGCAAATATTTACAATGCTGAATATGGCACTCATCTTGTTGAACCTTATAAAATCCAGACCATAAAAGGCGTAAAAGTTGGCTTTTTAGGTTTTACATCTGAGCGTGGACCTATGATTGTCGGACCAAGTGTTATCAGCGGATTAAAATTTTCTAATGGTGATGCGGAATTTAAAAAGTATGTTAAAGAGCTGCGTCCTCAAGTGGATGTGCTTGTTGTTTTATCAGAGCTTGGTTTGGCTAAAAATATAGCGTTGTCCAAAGAGTATACTGGTGTAGATTTTGTTTTCTCTTCTGATATGCATGAAGAGACGCCAAGAGAAGTAGTTCTTAAAAATGGAACTATTTTGGTTGAAGAGGGTCAAGATGGAACACGTGTTGGCGAAATGAGTGTAACGCTTAGAGACCATAAAATTGTTGGACACAAGTTTACATTTCACATAGTGGATGAAAAAATTAAGCCTGATGCAAAAATTGCAGCATTGGTTGAAAAAGTACGCGCACCATTTATTGATGATGAGAGTGCAAAAAAATATATAAACCCATTTAGCAAACGCCATTTAACGGGTGCAATTGATGCAGTTATTGGAAAAACAGATATTGATCTTCATAGAAGTAATTTTTCAGACTCAGCTATGCCAGCAGTTGTTGAAGGAAGTTCTCATGACTTTATTACAGATGTATTTAGAACGCAAAGTGGTGCAGATATAGGGCAACTTCGTGGTTTTAGATATGGGACACATATTAAAGTTGGTGATATTCATCGTGAAGATATTTACCACTATATTCCCATTGGACCATTTCTGGCAGAGGGAGTGATGAGCGGTCAAACCATCAAAGATACAATCGAAAAAAGTGCGCATGGATCGTTAGCGAGAGACGCTAGTAAATGGTCTGGCGGTTGGTTGTATGCATGGAGTGGGTTGCATTATGATTTGACACCAAATGCCAAAAAAGGGGAAAGAGCAACAAATATTACAGTACTTGATAAAAAAACAGGTAAATATTTACCCCTAAAACTAGAAAAAGTATATACCGTTGCAGGCTACAACTATGAAGAGGAGCCAAACCATATTAACAAAGTCGCAAGCAAGTTTGTTAAGTTTGTTAAAAATGATAAAGGTGAAATTATAGATGCCATAGATGCGGTCGAAGATTATCTAAGGGTACAGAATGCCAACCCGGAACTTAATCGTATTAGGATAATTGCACCCCTTAGTAAACCAAATTATACAAACAGAGAGATACAGCCACTTCCGTAGTAAGCAGCGGGTTATGCCCAATTAAATGCAGAATATAGGAATATATTCTGTAAAAATAAGGAATAAATATGAAAAAAATAATACTTTTGGTAGTAATGAGCTTAAGCGTATGGGCAAACAATGTCTATGTAAAAGTTGTCAATACTCCAATGGATGGTGTTTATGTTAGTTTGCTTAAATCACTTTCAGAAAACTCTTTAACAGTAGTGACTGAAATAGATATATTGAAAAAACTTCATGAAGCAGGCTCAGCAACAAAATTTGGTCAAGATTTCAATACAAACAACTTAACGGGTATAAAATCCATTATTGCATGTAATGGAAAACTTGCAAATGATATAGCCAATGCAGATCCGACAATGATGGCCTTTTGTCCGATTCGACTTACTCTTGTAGAGCAAGATGGAAAAACTACAATTACTTACGTAAAGCCTACATTTGATTCAAAAGATTCGAAAGCCTATGATCAGTTAAAAAAACTTGAAGAAAAAGTGATTAAAGCTATAGATATTAAATACTTTAACTAGCATGTCATATATTTTTGGAGTTAATGTCAAAAAAGAGAAAGAGTAGCAAATAATACAGTACTTGATAAGAAAACAGGTAAATACTTACCATTAAATCTTAAAAAGGTATATACAGTTGCGGGTTATAACTATGATGAAGAGCCAAACCATGCCAATCCAGAACTTAATCGTATTACGATAGTTGGACCACTTAGTAAGCCAAAGTATATAAATAGGGAGATACAGGCACTTCCATAAATATGCATATCCTCGATTACGACTGTGGTTGTCCTAAGAAGGGCTCTAAAAGCTGCTAAAAATATTATACGATTTAGGGACTTTTAAAAAGACTTAAGGAAATGAAATGAAACTGATTAAAGGTGCAGTGTTGACGTGCTTGCTATACGTAAGTGCAGTGTATGCAGATGGAGCGAAAGTCGTCTATGATTTGAGTAGTGGTGACAGTGCAAAAATCGAAAAAGAGATGATCAAAAGTATTAAAAATGTTGCCCAATATTATAAAAGTCAGAATCAAGAGTTTAAAGCGATTGTGGTTATCTCTGGTGATGCTTACAAATATTTTATTCAAGATTTGAAAGAATCACCGTACACTATGGATAAAGCGGCTATTGAGATACAGCCGAAATTCAGACCCCTTTTGCAAGAGCTGAATGACAACGATCATGTGACATTTAAAATGTGTTCAGTGGGAATGAAAGTAAGACAAATCAAACAAGAGACGCTTTATCCATTTGTTCATGCTGATATGATGAAAGATGTCTATCTTATTAATGCACAGAATGAAGGATACGCGTATATCCCGGTTCATTAAGTTAAGAAAAAAGTCTCTAAAAAACTTCTTTGACACGACCCACTTCGCCGCTCATCAACCGTACTTTAATCCCATGCGGATGGGTGGAGGAATTGGTGAGGATATCTCATACGATTCCCTCTGTTAGTGCGCCTGATCGTTGATCTTCTTTGCACATCAAAAATATCGGGAACACTGAGCGGTACTCTTTAATCCACGCATATTTCATAGAGTTTCTTTTGCGAAAGATGCTGTTTCCTTTTTTAGGATGTCACGCTTCAGTCGTTTTATCCCTTCTTCTGGACTCTCCTTGCTGACAACAACGAGATTATTCATCTCTCTGTAAGTTGTCAGATAGACTTTTTGCAATCAATGTCATTCTAAAAAATGCGTTTTTATATGACTTTTGGTCAATACATTACGAAAACTTAAAATATGAGACATTTATGAAACTTTTAAATACTATATACAGCTAAAAAGAGCAAAAAAAGTTATGAATCGCAATAAACTAGTCAAAATTTCTGAAGTATTACTCAGAGCACAAAGATCAATTTTATGTTTGAATTCTAATAGTGAACAATACGATAATAATGTTAGAGTTAAACTAGATGAATTCAAACAACGCTATATCCCAATTAATTAAAATGAAATAAGATATCTTTTATATTAGGCGGGAGTATTTCAATCAGGCACAACACACCTTTCTATAAATATCTATTTTGAAGTATGTTATAATACGCATAAATAATGCGCATAGGATATTATCATGACTGCTTATTACAATCCAAATGCTCCTAAAAAATCAGCAAATCTGAGCATCAACAGTGATCTAATTCAACAGGCAAAAGCACTAAAAATCAATCTATCTAAGCTACTTGAAGAGAAGTTGGCACAGACGATTGCAGCTCAAAAAGAGTCTGTATGGATAGATGAAAACAAAGAAGCGATTGAAGAATATAGGGTACTTTGGCACAAAGGTACAAAACGCGACACGGTTCTTAGAAATAGCTTAAAATCACTATAGAAGCTGCCACCTTTACATATTTGGACTAAAAACG
>NCIJ01000047.1 GCA_002282015.1 Sulfuricurvum sp. 17-40-25
ATGCGTTTCAGTTGCGCAACGACTTCTTTAACTTTTTGGCTGCTGCCTTTTTTCGTAATGAGAACAGAATCTGTGGTATCAATAACAATTAAATCATCAACATCGACGGCTGCGATAGCATGATTACGTGTGACAATCATATTGTTATGGGCATTAATCGTTAAGACAGGGACATCTGCCTCACCTCGTTTTAATATGGTGTTGCCCTGCTCATTGAGTGGTAATTCATCCGATAAGGCATCAAAACTACCTACATCCGACCAGCCCATGTCGGCAGCGACGACTTTAATTTTTTTACTTTTTTCCATCACTGCGTAGTCAATACTATCTTCTGGAATCGCATTCATTAGCTCAAAAGGGATACGGACTGCATTACCTTCACTAATATGTTTTGCGTAGGCCACTTTACACGCTTGTAACAAGTCGGGACGATACTGAGCCAACTCTTCTAAAAACACGCCTGCTTTAAAGCAAAACATACCACTATTCCAATAGTAATTACCCGCTTTCACATAAGCTTGCGCAGTAGAAACGTCTGGTTTTTCTTTGAAAGACAAGACATTATTGCCTTGAGCTTCAATATAACCAAAACCTGTTTCAGCAAAGGTCGGTACAATACCAAAAGTGACCAAATAACCCTGTAAAGCCAAGGCTTTCGCTTCTTCAACGGCCGCTTGATAAGACAACTCATTTTTAATCAGGTGGTCTGCGGGTGTCACCAGCACCACATCATCTGCGTCTAATCCCAAGCAAGCTAAGGCAATTGCCGGTGCTGTATTTTTAGCAACACTTTCTAACAAGTAGTGCTCATTATGATGCTTAATTTCAAGCAATTGATCTTTAGCAAGAAAATATTGCTCTGTATTGGATACGACCAGCAATCGACTGGCAACAGCCTGGTTACGCTCAACTGTTTTTTGAAAAAGAGATTTATTGTCGAACAGTGTCACAAATTGTTTGGGTAACAATTTACGACTTAATGGCCACAAACGGGTGCCTGAACCACCACATAACACTAGGTTGATCACAATAAATCTCTTTTAAACAATTGCTGTACGATAGGTTCAATTTTAGCAGAACATCTGCTCGAAGACTAGCAAGACAAATAAGGGGCTAGCTTGGCATAGCAGCCAACATCACACTCCACATCGGGCGTTTAGCAGGTGTAGGGTAACTGCTGGTAGGAATGGGGTTAACCTGTTGGCAGACTTTTTCTGGCATGGCATCGATAATGGTTTTGGCAAATCCGTGCCAAGTCGTTTGATGTGCTAGATCAGCAGTTAAGTGATAAATACCCGATTGGGCTTTAAGCTGTGCTAAAGGCTGTTGTAACAACTTAACCGTGTCAGCCGCTAGGTCTCGTGCATCGTTAGGAATGCCGTGCTGATCGGCAACAATATTCAGCACTTCGCGCTCTTTGGCAAGGCGCTGCATAGTGCGGTAGAAGTTATTACCATAATCGGGATGGTACACCCAACTGGTTCTAAAGATGAGATAATCACAGCCACTGTACTTAATACCCTCTTCACCCATCAATTTGCTGTAACCATAATAGTTAATGGGGTTGGGCATGTCGGTAGGTTCGTAGGGCGTGGTTTTGCTGCCATCGAACACATAGTCGGTCGAATAGTGAATGAGTAAGGCACCTATTTTCTTTGCTTCACTAGCCAAAATACTGGGTGCTGCGGCATTAATCAGGTAACAATTGACCTGATCGGTTTCGGCTTTATCGACCGCAGTGTAAGCAGCAGCATTAATAATGACATCGGGCTGATGCGTTTGCACTACTTGAGTGAC
>NCIJ01000032.1 GCA_002282015.1 Sulfuricurvum sp. 17-40-25
GGAGAATCAAAACGTTTACTCAGTGGGTGCTGAATACCGTATGGATAAATTAGCATTACGTGCTGGTTATAACTATGGGAAAAACCCAATAAAAAATAATACTGATTCTACGTCAGTAGCTGGCGGAGCAAATACGAATGGAGATACATTGAATGGATTAAACCATGTAATGTTCCCAGCAGTAACTGAGAAACATTATACACTTGGTGCAGGATATCAGTTCACGAAAAATGTAGGAGCTGATGTAGCAGTTACATATGCGACTAGTCCAGATGTAACAGTTAGTGCTGCTACTATTGGTCTAGGAAACTTGACAGTAGCAAACGATCAAACAGCAGTATCTGCTAATCTTAATCTCGCGTTTTAATCTATTTTGGCTGCTAATGCAGCCCCTCTTTTTAGAATCAATTCACGTTTTCCAGTTTAAATTTATCAGTAGAATTTATGATAAGTATTTCATTAAGTAACATTAATGAAGCTACAATTACAAGATATGAGATAAACTAGTTCAATTCATTCCGTAAAAGGAAGAATTGAGACTCTTGTGATAAAATGGTTATGAACGACAAGGTAATGCTAGAGTCTATTTATAGACAAGTTAAAGAGATTGCAGAGATGATGGAAGAATTTGGAGGAAAAGAACTATGAGAAAAATATTAGCACTTACAGCGGTAGCGTTTGCAATCGTATTTAGCGGATGTTCAACAGCTGCACCAAAAATTGAAGGTGGAGTTGCTGTAGATAAAGTAATTTCAGCTTATAGAACAGGAGCTTATGTTGATGTTGATACAGCAAAAGCTAAATTAAAAGCTGCGGGCTTTGAAATTGTTGGAACGTATGAGCCTGCTAGTAACGGAACAACAATTTTGTATACTAATGCAGCAATGAAAGCGGATGCAAATAAGCCATTACGCGGTTTTGCAGCAGTGGGACGTATGCTAGTTGATGATGAGCGTAAGCAAGTACATATTGCAAATCCTATTTATTTTAGTAAAGCATACTTGCAAGATGAGTACAATCATGCAACAGCTTCTGCAACCTATACTGCTTTAGAAAGTGCATTCGGACCATTGAAAAACACTGAAGATACGTGGGAATTTGAAAAATTACCCAATTATCATTTTATGATCGCTATGCCATATTATAAAGATATGGGTGTTGTTGGTACGGGTACAACAGCTGAGTTGTTGGCAAAAGCAAAAGAGGCAAAAGGGATAATTCTTGAACTTGGTTCTGATCGTTATTTGACATTTATAGAGTTAGATAGACGTACAAATAAATTTGTAAACAAGATTGGAACCGACAAAGCTGAAGTTCTGCCATGGCCTGTTTTGATTGAAAATGGAGAAGCAAAAACGTTGAAAGCTGAATACCATATCGCAATTAGCTATCCATTGTTGGATCTGGGTGGATTTGCAAATATTATGACTGTTCCTGCGGCAGTTTTGAAAATTCTAGAAAAAACGTTTAAATAATTCTTACTGTTGCGTGGTGAGGTAAGAGAATGAAAATGAAGTTACAAGAACAGTTAGATAACTATATTAATTCTAAGGCTGCATTCAATTCATATTACAAAAGTATGAAGCATATCAAGTGCTCAGTTCTATTTGAAGAGCAGCTTCAAGAGATATTGGATGCATTGGAAAAAGAAGACAGTGATAGAGCTAAAAGTTTTAAACTGTATTTAGATACGGTTATTATTAATATGCATACTAAAATTGCAAAATATAAGCCATCTCTATTATTTGATGATACAAAAGTCAAAGAAATAGAAAACCAAGGGTATTTGATACCTTTTTTTGGTGATGAGTCGAATGATATGTATGTTCTTCTAGGAATATATAAGAAAGCGATTGATGAGGCTAATAGTTAATTTACTTGCAGTCATCAACAAGATAATTAAAAAAAACATGTGGATAGTATTCACATGCTAATGAAATTATTGTAATATTACGGTTGTTATGTAAGTTGAATAGAAAAGTATATGCCATTTTTAAGGTATAAACTAGTATTGTATTATTCGCTTTATTTAGTGGTGTCAATTTATGGGAGCCACTCCACTTAATTTGAAAAGGAAGAAACGATGAAAAACAATGATTCTTTATCTAATGAAAAAAAATTAGATAGAAGAGATTTTTTTAGAAAAACAGCCGCTTTGTCAGCAACTGCATTAGCTGGAACCAGCATTTTTGCAGCTGATGATGATGCAATTATGAAAATGCCAGAATGGGCAACTAAATGGGGTGATCCAGTAACTACAAATATGTATGGTGTACCATCAGCATATGAGCATAATGTTACACGAAGAGGGACAGAACTATTGTCTTCTGGTAACTTTAGAGCAAGTATTGCAGTAACGCCTATACATGAATCGAAAGGGATTATTACACCAAATGGTCTTTTCTTCAGCCGTTCTCATGGCGGAACTGCTCATATTGATCCTGAAGAGTATCGTTTGATGATTCACGGATTGGTTGAAAAGCCAATCGTTCTTACCTTGGCAGAATTGAAGCGTTACCCAAGTGTTACGCGCATTCACTTTATCGAATGTCCTGCTAATGGTGGACAAGAGTGGAGAGCAACACAGTTTAATTCAGTTCAGTTTGCTAAGGGCTTTATGGCTTCTGCAGAATGGACAGGTGTTTACATCAAGACTATTCTAGAAGATCTTGGTATTAAGCCAGATGCACAGTGGATGCTTGCAGAAGGTGGAGACAGTTCTAAAATGGGCAGAACGGTTCCTATGGATAAAGTTCTTGACGATGCAATGATTGTTTGGGGACAAAACGGTGAAGCGCTACGTCCAGAACAAGGTTATCCGGTACGTTTACTTCTTCCAGGCTGGGAAGGAAACTTATGTGTTAAATGGCTAAGACGTTTAGAGTTTGGTGCTGAGCCATGGTATTGTAAAGAAGAGACATCTAAATATACGGCTCTCAAGCCAAGTGGAAAAGCGATCCAGCACTTTTATGCAAATGAAGTAAACTCAACCGTTACTTCTCCCTCTCCTGAGATTCCATGGACTGACCTAAAAGACGGTGCAGTTATTGAGATCGAAGGTCTTGCATGGTCAGGAATGGGTACAATTACTGGAGTAGATTTCTCTTTAGATGGTGGAAACACGTATGTTCAAGCGGAATTGAAAGGTTTAGTACTTCCTAAATCATGGACACGTTGGAGTTACATGCACACGTATAAAAAAGGTGAAAAGCTTTACCTTACATCTCGTGCTTCAGATGATGCAGGATACATTCAGCCAACAATCGATCAAGAAACGGCGGTAATGGGTGTTGAATCTGTATATCATAGAAATGCAGTGGAAACATGGGAAGTAACAGAAAATGGAGAGGTGAATCATGTTCAAATTAGATCGTAAATTAATCCTATCTGCTTCGGTATTTACGGCAGCAGCATTGTTCGTAGCAGGTTGTGCAGCTGGTGGTCTTGGTTTTTCTAAGTCAAACAGCATGAATGCGCAACCAAGTATTGATGGGGGTGTTTTTTATCCTGCAGCAAACGGTAAAACGGGTCCATATCTCTTGGATTCTAAAGCTGCTGGTATGAAAATAAATAACGGACGTATTCCAACGGCTAATGAGTTAAAAGCATGGGATACCGATGTTATGCCAGATGGTACTGGTCTACCTGAGGGTCATGGTACGGCATCCGATGGTTCAGATATCTATGATTCAAAATGTGTATCATGTCATGGTGACTTTGGTTCAGGCGGCGGCGGTTATCCATCATTATCAAAAGGGAATGCGTACACGTTAAAAGATTCACTGTTGAGTCAAAGAAGCGAAGAGGGTGCGGATGGCCCAGTTCGTGTTTTTGGTACGTATTGGCCTCAAGCAAGTACACTTTGGTGGTACATCAAAGATGCTATGCCTCATCAGGCAACAGGTACGTTGACTGAGGATGAAGTGTATGCACTTACAGCGTATATCCTGAAGTTGAATGAGATCAAGATTGATGGCGTTCTTGTCGATGATGATTACGATCTGGATCGTGAAAAGTTTTTAAAGATTGTTCTACCTAATAGAGATGGTTTTGAGCCTAAAATCGATGGGCCGAAAGCATTACCAGGTGTACGTGCCTATTACGCTAATCCTACAAACTTTGGAGGAATTAAAGTTAAACCGTCTGAGCGTTGTATGAAAAATTGTCAAGCACCAACGGTCAAAAAAGTATATGTAACAAATGGTGGTATCAAAGATTTTGTTCCTCCTATGGCAACGGCTAAAGACTTACCAAAAGTAGAGTCTAAAGGATTTGATGCTGAAAAATCATATGCAGAAAACTGTGCTGCATGTCATGCGACCAAAAGTATGGGTGCTCCAATGGTTGGCGATGCAAAGGGATGGGCAAGTACGATGAAAAAAGGACTAGCTGCTGTCTATAAAAATGGTATCGACGGGATTAATGGTATGCCTGCAAAAGGTGGCACTAGTATGTCAGATGCAGAGTTTAAATCAGTCGTTGATTATATGATCAACGCTAGTAAATAAAACAAAAGGAATAATCATGGAAAGAAGAAAATTTTTAGGTTTTGGAATCGTTGCAGCAGCAGCTGCTTTAGTTCCAGGAACTCTTAGCGCAGAAGACTATAGAAAAACTAAGCCTGATGTTTGGACATCGCACACGGTTGATGATGCAATTGCAAAGCTTTATGGTTCTAGTAAGACAATCGAGCAAGGTGTTACTTTAACTGCTCCAGACGTTGCTGCTAATGGTGGTGCGGTTCCTGTTGATTTTTCATCAGAAATTGCGGCAAAATCAGTTGCAGTATTTCAAGATGCAAATCCTGAAGCTGCGGTTTGTGCATTTACTTTGAATGAAAACAGCATTATTGATTTTTCTATCAAAATCAAAATGAAACAAAGTGGAACTTTAACGGTTGTTGTAGAGGGTAGAGACGGAAAGCTTTATTCAGCTAAGAAAACACTAAGTGTTGCACTTGGTGGTTGTGAAGGCTGATTTGCCTTCTAGTTACGTAAAAAAATCGATCATATAAAAGGAAAATTTATGGAAATTAAAGCAAAACTAAAAGACGGTATCGTTGTTGTAAAAGCTATGGCAAAACATCCTATGCTTACTTATGATACAGCAAAAAAACAAGGTGTAGAAGCGAACTTCATTACACATATTACAGGAACTGTTAACAATAAAGTTGTTCTTGATATGTCAACAAGTCAGTTTTTATCTAAAAATCCAATCTTTAAATTCTCATTTAAAGGTGCTGCTGCAGGTGATACTCTTGTATTGACTTGGGTAGACTTAAAAGGTGAGACAGTAACTTCAGATACTGTCATTAAATAATTCTAATTATTTCCCTATGAGAAAATGGATGTGTCCATTTTCTCTCCAATAACATGGGCTATCTTATGTATAAATCAATTTCACGCCTCTTTCTTTTTATTGTAATAATAAATATCTCCCTTTTTGCAAAAAATATAGACATCAATTCAATTGTAAAAAAATCAGTTGAAACTAATAAACACTTGTTGATCTTTCTTCATAGGACGGATTGTGGGTATTGTGAGAGCATGTTGATGTTTACTTTGGATGATGATTCTGTGAAAGAAATTGTCGATAAAAATTTCGTTTTTCTTCATATTAACATCAGTGAAGATGATCTTATTAAGTATAATGGTTTTAGTGGAAATGGGCGTGAATTTGCAAAACATGTGGGTTATAATATCTATCCATCATCTTTATTTTTAAATAGTGCGACAGAGCTTGTTTATGCTGTTCCTGGATATCAAGATAAATATCAATTTCAGTTGGTTTTGAAGTATGTAGACAGTGGTGCGTATAAGACAATGGGCTATCAATCATTTAAAAAAAAGATGGGTTCAGTAAAATAATTTTAGGTTAGTTAGACTATGATCAAGGCTATTAGATGTCAATAAAAGCTCGAGTTTTATCACTTTTTATATCAGTTAATGATGAGAATAAAAGAGTGCAAAAAGAGAAACTTGAGTTAGACGTGAATGGTGTAGTTGATGATAAGTTTTATGCGAAGAATCCAAATCGTTTAATCTTAATCACCTCAACCGATGCATACTCTATGGCTAAAGACAGCGGCATAGAATTAGAATACGGAAGTCTTGGCGAAAATATTTTGATTGATAACAACATCAATGATTTAACGATTGGTAGTCAGTTTAAAATAGGGGATTTGGTTTTTGAAATAACTCAGAATTGTACTTTGTGCAAAGGATTGTCCAATATTGATCCAAAATTGCCTGATATTTTAAAATACGATAGAGGCATATTTGCAAAAGCTGTTGGTAATGGACTTGTAAAAACAGATGATAGTGTTATTATCTGATTTTTAGAGGATTCATACTAAAATAGGACAGTTTACTATTATCAAAAGGATACAGATGAAAACCATCTATAATATTTTGCTTGTTGCTTTCCTAGGGTATGTAACATTAAGTTATGCCGGAATCAATCCGAAGGTTGATGAACTAAATAACGAGCAAAGTCTTCAAGTTTATAGTGCTCCAAATCCAAATGGTGCTATTACAACGCAAACCATTGATGAAGCATTTGAACAAAATGGTCTTAGTATGGGTGGGGACAATAATATGAATTCCCCTTTTGAGAAAAGATTTGGGAAGGTACATTATAAAACATACAATCTTGCTATGTTTTCTAATACGGATTTAACGGTTAAATTGATCAAAAAATACCCTAAGTTTGGATCTTTGACTCCATTGACGATGTCTATTTGGTCTGATGACACTAAAAAGACTATGAACATTTCTACGCTAACATTGGTAGGTATGTCAAAATCTGTTGGAATTCCCGTAAACGATCCAGACTTGGTTGCTTATGCCACAATGGTTAAAACAGCACTCAAAGCAGCTTTGCCTAATGGTGGATTCCAAAAAACAAATTTTCCGGTAGTTGATGTTAATAAAGCGTCATCGTTTAAACAAGAGTTTACAGTTGATATGACAGAAACTGATCCTGATGCAATACAGGAGATCAGAGGAAATATTGAGGCAGCGTTTGAAGGTGAAATGGAGCCATTAGGCTTTTTATTACCAAACTATATGAACCTACAACAAGACGTTTTTGAAGGTCTTGGATTCAAAGAATATGATATCTATTTAACGTATTCTATTTGTAAGTTTGATGTTATCTATCCGGTTTCTAAAGATTCTCCTGCTGCAGGTGCATGGGCTCCATGTTCTATGTATATTTATCATAAAAAAGGCGAGGATAAGATACATATTGGATACTTAGGGGTTGACAGCTGGATTAGCAGTTTAGGCATGACGAATAAAGAGGGAATTGACAAGCTTTATGAAGCTCAAGGTATGATTACCAAGATTCTAAAAGACTTAAATTAACTTTTAATGAAATATCTTTGCCCCTTTGGGGTAAGTTTAAATTCTAAAGCAAATAATACGATTTGTTTTATCTTTAAACTTTAAAGGACAATACATGAAATTATTGAAACAGATAGTTCCTACAATATTACTGGGCGTCACTATTTTGACACCATTGTGCGTAGCTGATGAATTCGTACCAAGTAACAACAAAAACCTTGCGGTTGAATATACGCTAGAGAATAAGGACATTACGTTTGATAAAGAGTTTTTTGAGTTTACTAAAAAACCTTTAGAAGAAGTAGGATTTTATTTAAGTGATCCACATCATAATGTAAATCTAGTTTATGAGCAATTGAGTGGGGAAACATCTTTGAGTCAGTTGTCGTTTTCGTCGCTTGTTAATGATAAAAGTGCTATACCTCTTTTTAATAAAGACCCTAGAATTGGTGGATTTACGCCATTCAACTTGGTTATTTATAGAAAAAAATCAGATATGAAAACAGTAATAACGCATATTACGCCTGAAGCAGCACTCGATATTCTTCATATCACTGATAAAGATGTAAGAGAGCAATACATTAATATGTTCAAGCCACTGGATGCAGCAATCGAAAAAGAATATGGTGCAGACGCTAAAAAAAGTTACACTCAAATCCAAGGGTACGCTAAATATAACATGATGAACTTTGAGATTCCATTTGAGAAGCCGGATGATATTGATGACTTTTTTGATGAATTTCAAGAAAAGTTTGAAACTGCTTTTCAGACAAATGGATATATCATTGCCGGTTTTTATAACATGAAATACAGCTTCAACAGTAAGAAAGATATGGTTCCTAACTATTCAAACTTTGTTGTTTGGTCTCTTTGTCATATCCCATTTTCACAAACGATTTTTGATGGTAAGAATGCATTACCACGTGCTGCTGTTTTTGCGCCGTGTTCTATGTATGCGTATGTGAAAAAAGGGGAAAATAAGATCGTTATTGGAATGCCGACACTAACTTCATGGGCAGCTGCTTTGGGTATTACCGATAAAGACAAGCTAAAGAAAATAGAAGAGTTAGACACAGAAATCCCAGCTATTATACACAGCTTAGGTGGCGTTGATGTGTCAAACGCAAATCCATTAGCTCAATAATAACTACTACAATGCTTGGCTTTGGCCAAGCGTTACTTCATTATTTTTTATCCATTACCTCTTTTGTACCTTTTAAAGCTGCCTTCGCTACACTCCACGCACGTGCACCCATCGCTTTTGCTTCTTGTGCTGATGAAGAGTTTAGCAACTGATTTTTACGATCATTCATACCTTGCTTTAATCGGCTTAATCTACTTCTTAATAATTCAACTGTTTCTTGTGACAAGATAGCAAGTTCTTCTGTATCAAACCGAATCTCTGTTCCAATGCGGGTGAGTTTTTCAATCATATCGGGTGAGTTATGTTTTGAAAGAGACTGAACTACTTGTTCAAATAAAGTATGAATTTGTGCGAGTTCATCTTCTATTAATTGATATTCTTCTCGATACAGAGCTTTAACTTCCTCGGGTACATAGAGGAGGTACTGACGAAATTTCTCAATCGATTTATGCAAGGCAGAGCGAATCCCAAGCATCGCACCACGTAAAATAGTGTTGGCTTGATTTGGAGAGGCCTGCGCTACGTTTAGAGCGCTTTGGAGTATGCTTGAGAGTATACGGCGGATACGTACTGCATTAAGCACATTTGCATTGAGTGTTTCAAACGTGATCTCTTTGATAATCTCATGCAATGTTTCCTCAACATCAGTTGCTTTTTCCAAAGTTGTGATAATGGCGGACTCAATCATCTCTTCTAGAAGATCAAGGAGATCAATTGATTGGAGCTTGATTTGATGCAGCTTTTCAAGTTGTGCGCTATCATCGCCCATATGCTTTTCAAGGGCATTAAAGAGTGTGTATTTGAGATGTTGTAGATCATCGCGCTTTCGACTGATTTGACGCTCTATACGCTCTTTTTGTGCCATTAAGTCTTCGAGGGAATCTTGCAGCTCTGCGGTTTCTTCTTCGAGTAGTGCAGCACTTAAGGCTTTGAGTTCAGCGAGGCTAAGCGCATTTGGCTGAAGCGACCATTCATCGTGCACAGCACTGACGATAGTATCCAGCTTTCGCTCCATAGAGGAGGAAGAGAGAGCTTTGTAGCGTGTTTTTATATCACGTTTAAAAATTTCGAGATCCATGATCATCTCCTTAAAAGTTTGTAAAGGTTATAGCACCATTTTTATATGGACATGCGCTTTGAGTGTTTCATAAAAATAGGTTCTTTCATCTTCATTATGGACTAAGAGTTCTAAGTTCATGCTGATGTACTTACCACTTTTACTGGTATTTGAGGGAATCAGTGTATAAGTACGCTCACTGAACACTTCGATAGCCGCTATTTCTAGGCCTGCACGCTCATATCCAACGATTTTATAGCACCATTTACACGGGTATTCGAGCTGTAATTTTTGCTCAGAGTCGTTTATAATCTCCACTTTTTCCTCCTGATTTGGTTTCAAGTTGAATAGGGCCTATGATCATCCCTTTGTCGATAGCTTTGAGCATGTCATAGATGGTGAGTAAACCGATACTGGTACCCGTTAAGGCTTCCATCTCTACACCAGTTTGACCGCTAAGTTTTGCTGTGACAGTTAGACGAAATCCAGGTAACTCTGGAAGTTCATCGATATCACAATTAACACCGCTTAGATTGAGCGGATGACACATGGGAATAAGATCGGATGTTTTTTTGGTTCCCATAATGGCTGCTATAACGGCAGTTTGTAATACGGGTCCTTTTTTAGCGGTTTGCTGTACGACAGCGTTAAAGGCATCTTGACTCATCGTGATAAGCCCACTTGCAATAGCGATACGTGAAGTGGTTGTCTTATCGGATACATCAACCATTTTTGGTCGATCTCGCTCATCTAAGTGTGTTAAATTCATAGAGTAATCACTTTATAGTATTTTTATAATTATAGCGTGAAACTACTGCTTCATCTTTTACTGCTTCATCTTTGATGGGGGTATACTGGAGATAAATTCAATTAAAAGTGCTGGGAATTAGGACCATGTGATGCATGTAATCTCAGCCTGCGACCCCAATCGCATCGGAGGGCCCCAAAATCCAATACCGCTATTGATGTATATATGGCGATTTGGTCCCAGTCTATGGAGCCCTTTTACGTAGGGTTGTGCCAATCTAACAAGATACTCAAACGGCCATATTTGTCCACCGTGGGTATGGCCGCTTAATATGAGTGAGGGGGTAAACTCTTCTAAAAACTCTATGTATTTGGGTTGGTGTGCCAAGAGAAGAGTTGGGATGTCTGAGGGGATGTCTTTCATTGCTTTGGTAATATCAGGGATATGTGTCTTGGTTTTAAAGCCGAAGAGGTCGTAAACACCGACGACGTAAAAGTCATTGTTGATAAGTGCTGATTCGTTTTCCAGTACATGAATACCCAGTGTCTTCATGTGAGCAATCGTATCGTCTATGGAGTGAAAATATTCATGATTTCCAACTATGTAATAGGTACCAAATCGGCTTTTTAGATGGCGCAGCTCATCAATGGCTTTTTTGATAGTGTCGATATGGGCATCGCACAGATCTCCGGTAATGGCGATCAAATCCGGATTAAGTTGATTGATGGTAGCAACGCTTTTGGCTATAAATTCTTGGTCAATTAACCCTCCGATGTGAAGATCACTGATTTGTACGATTGTATAGGGCTTTTTAGGAAAGCGATTTTGTTGGATTTCAACAAAACAAACTACAGGATCTTTTGTTCCCTCGGCCACGCTTGCTCCAAAATAGGCACTTCCAAGACTTAAAAAAGCAAGATCGGTCGATCGTTTAAAAAAATTGCGTTTCTGTTCATCAAAAGGGACTAGGCGTTGAAGAAGGTGCAGTAACTCATAGACAATAGTACCGATAAAGACAACAAAGCCGATACCGATACTCAGAGAAAGGGCAAAATACACAATCTTAGGAGGATTAAATCCATAACGGCTGAAGAGATAGCCTATGATTGCAATCATATTACTAATGAGAAGGTACTTTAACCATTGTTTAGTGGTTTGCTTGACATGCAAATGGCTGACTACGCGTGTATAGGATAAATAATGAACCATAGAAAAAAAGAGTGAGACAATCAGAGGAAATAGGAGATGGGCTGTCATGGACTTAGGGCTTTAAGCAAGAAATAGCATCATGATATTCATGAGGATGGTTTAGATTCATAAAGAGTTCTTCGTTACCAAATTCAACATAATGGGTATTGCTCACAGTAAGAAGTTTACCTAAACGGTGATCGCCTTCGCGTAGCATACGGCTGAATTTATCCAGTAGGGATAGGTGATATATTCCTACCATAGGATGAGTTCCAGAGGGTGTTTTTGCGATTACGGCATCGTAATCAGGCTTGTCAGCTTGCACTAATTTTTTAATAGTCTCTTCGTCTACAAAGGGAGAATCGACACTGAGCACAAAAATACGCGCACATTGCAGCTGCTCAAATGCACCCACAAATCCTGCCGTAGGAGCGAAATCAGCATCTAGGGGATCAAGAATAAAGTTAGCATCAAAATCGAATTTATCGGCAGTTTTAGTTGAAATATAAACATGGGTAAATAACTTAGAGAGACGTTCGTATTGATACTGGGTAATAGAGGAATATTCTCCAAAAGGGAGTAGGGATTTGTCCTGTCCCATTCGAGAACTTTTACCACCCGCAAAGAGGATGCAGGGGATATCGAACATTATTGTGCCAATGCAGCTTGTACGAGGTTCATCATCCCTGGAGTCGTACCGCTCTTGATATAGTCAAGTAAAAATGGGGTGAATTTACCAATCATTTCAGGTTTCATCCCTAAAGCAGAAAACTGAGAGGGCACTGATCCTGTTGTAGCAGGTGCAGCAGCGAGTAAAGTTCCTACTTCTGGCATGGTACTTGTCAGTGATTGAAAGTCTGCAGGCTTCATATTTGTTTTAGCATCGTTGAGCAATGCAGCACTTCCTCCGATAGCTTGAGTCGGTGTTACGCCTAGATTTTTAGTAAGACTGCCTACTAAAGGGTTTGTTGAGAGCCCAGCATTTGCCATGGGGGTTACGGCTTGCATAATCGACCCAAAATCAAAAGCATTGACATTGGAAAATGAACCTAGTAAAAGTAAAGAAGCAAGATAAAAAGAACGCATAGTAATCTCCAAATAGTATTTTTTAAAGTATAGCTAATCTAAAATATAACGCTAGTTATAGTTTGAGGCTAGAGTAGTATAGGATAAAAAAGTGAATGAATTGTGATGGGTCTGATTAGAGTGTAAATACCGCTAAAATACGGTAGATGTTTAGGAACGATTTCACATTATAAATGAGACAATAAGGGCCGCAGTATGAAATGGGAAGATTTAAAGCGCAGCAGTAATATCGAAGATTTACGTTCACGAGGTTCATCAGGACGGATGGGATTTGGCGGTGGACGAGGGGTAAACTTACTGATTCCGATTATTCGGATGCTTATGGGAACCAATATAGGACGCATTATTTTGGTGATCGGGATCGGGGCATATTTTATGGGATTTAATCCTCTCGCACTTTTAGATCAAAGTGGATCAACGAGAGGGGAAACCCATGCAGTGAGCAGTCTTGAAGAGGAAAAATCGGTAGAGTTTGTATCGGCGGTTTTAGGTCAGACAGAAGAAGTCTGGAACCGTATTTATGCCCAATCTGGAGAGAAATATACGGAGCCAAAGTTGGTATTGTTTCGAGGCAGTGTTCAAAGCGGTTGTGGCTTTGCTGATGCTCAAGTGGGTCCTTTTTATTGTTCTGCAGATCAAAAAGTGTATTTGGACCTGAGTTTTTTTGATGAGCTCTCTAATCGACATAATGCACCGGGTGATTTTGCGCAAGCATACGTGATTGCTCATGAAATTGGACACCATGTTCAAAACCTGAGAGGGACGCTGGATAAAGCCCATCGTGTACAGCAAAGTGCACTGGGAAAAACTAAGGCAAATGCCACACAGGTAAAAGTAGAACTGCAGGCGGATTGC
>NCIJ01000008.1:0-640 GCA_002282015.1 Sulfuricurvum sp. 17-40-25
GTTATAAAAAACGATTTGAGAAAGGGTTATCATGATTAAATGTTTTGTCAAAAATGACCATGCTATTGCATTAATCGATACCATGTCTGACCTTGATGGAGATGTTATTGATCGGGTCATCTGGGTCGATATGCTTATGCCAACGCATGATGAGATTATTTTTATCGAAAATACCTTCGGGATTAAATTTCCAACAAAACAAGAAACCGAAGAAATTGAGATCAGCTCCCGCTATTGGGAAGAGAACGACAAGATCGAGATCAACAGCTATTTTTTGATCAGTTCGAATCAGAACTCTTTTAATGAGACGGTCTCTTTTATACTTTACAGAGAGATGTTGATTTCAATCCGTTATGCAGCTTTGTATACGTTTGAAGAGTTCAATCGTAAAGTATACGCTACACCACAGCAGTTTGACAGTGGATACGATGTATTTTGTAATCTCTTGGACATTCGTATTGATGCGGACGCGGATATTATTGAAAAGCTTTCACGTGACATCGCTAGAATTCGTAAACACGTTTTTACCGACTATAAAAACGATGATGAAGAGATCTTGGAAAGAATCTCTTCTTTTGAAGATTTGAACATGCAAATTAGAGAAAGTTTAACGGATAAACAACGTATATTGAGCTCATTT
>NCIJ01000008.1:667-87288 GCA_002282015.1 Sulfuricurvum sp. 17-40-25
AAAGTCATTAAAATCTTTACGATTGTCAATGTTATTTTCTTACCACCGACGCTCATAGCCAGTATTTATGGAATGAACTTTCAGATAATGCCAGAGTTGAGTTGGGGGTATGGTTATGGACTTTCCATCATCATGATGATCTGTTCTTCCATCTTACCAATTTATATTTTCAAACGAAAAGGGTTGATTTAAGGATCAACTTATGGGTACCAATATGGTACTATACATAACTTATTAGATAAAAGGACACACTTTTGGACAGGCGGATACGCTATTTTATAGAAGACTATTGGGACATATTCACAGGGATTGTCTCGATGCTACTTGCTTTTTTCTTTCATTCTCAAGGCGATGGTGTCATGGCGACACTCTTTTCAGCCATAGGTATTGCTGCACTTTCTCTTACGGTTGCTGAGGTAGCCGACATACTTTCTGAACGATTGCATGAACCTTACGGAAGTTTTGTTTTGACCTTCAGTGCGGTTGTTGTTGAAATCGTTTTACTTTATATGATTTTACTAGAGGTTCGTCATAGCCCAGAAGTCTTGGAAACGGTCAAGGGGGGCATCATCTCTGCGGTGATCGTAGATTTGAATGTTCTTTTAGGTCTTTCGGTTTTCTTGGGAGGACTTGCCTTTAGTCAGCAGCAGCATAACAAAGAGACGTCTAGTGCATACAGCACCGTCTTATTCGTGGCATCGTCTGCTCTATTGGTTCCAGGCTTACTGAGTCACACAGAACATGGTTCACAAGCCTTGACCCAAGTCAGTCACCTGATAGCCGGATTACTGATGTTTTTTTATCTGATCATTTTTATTTTTCAGACGCAAACGCATACCCATTTTTTCAAAGCAACCGCACGCAGCCGTTTTTTTCGTCTTAAGCGCAAACTTCAAGAAGAAGAAGAGGGTGAAATTGATGTCAATGATTCCAGCGATTATGTTTTCGAGCACTTGCATACCAGTTTAAATTTTATTGTTATCTTTGCATTGATCGGGGTTATTGCGTTGGGTGCTGAGATTTTTGCCGGGCATGGAATTAAGCTCGCCCGTGACTATGGGATTTCAGCAGGGCTCTCGGGGTTGATCATTGCGATTATCAGTGTATCCCCTGAAATATTTACCGCAGTACGTGCTGCGCGAAATGATCAGATCCAGCGTGTTGTCAATATAGCCATGGGTGCATCAACGGTATCGATTATTATGACGGTTCCAATTTTGATGCTTTTGGCGTATTACTCTGGCATTAACCTGACCCTTGATTTTAATCCTCTTCAAATCGGTGCTCTTTTACTTACTATTTTATTGGTATGGAAGACAACCGAAGAGGGAGAAACGAACTATTTTGAGGGGGCGTCACACTTGATGTTCTTTGTCAGTTATGCCATTATTGCGGCCTACTATTAATGATAATCTTATTTGCACCCAGTGAGGGGAAGCGTTCAGGCGGTGATACTGCAAGCCTTAGCCGTACATCTCTCCTATTTCCAGAGCTATATGAGAAAAGACGAGAAGTAATCGCAAAGTATGAAGCAGTAATACATGCTGGAAATTACGATGCATTAAAAGAGCTTTTTGGCCTTAAAGATGAAAAAGAATTTGAACGCTATAAAATACCTTTTGAGACAGCCCCTACTATGAAAGCGATAGAACGTTACGATGGTGTTGCCTATGACTATCTTGGATACCCACAGTTAGAGCAGGCGCAGCAGGCTTATATTGATCGTAACGTTATTGTATTCTCAAATTTATTCGGACCAATCCGTGCAGGTGATTGTATTCCTGATTACAAACTCAAACAAGGCTCGACTATTGATTCGATGGCACCAGAGAAATTTTACAAAAAATATTTCACCGATTCACTCAATGAGTTGATTAATACACAAGAAGTCATAGATCTTCGTGCAGGCTTTTACGATAAGTTTTATACGTGCAGTACCCCGCCATTGACACTGAAGTTTTTAAAAGAGGGTAAGGTAGTCAGTCACTGGGCAAAAGCCTATCGAGGGGTCGTATTGAACAGCATCGCGAAAAATGGTATTGAATCCGTGAGTGATTTTAAGAACGTAAAGATTGAGGGATTATCACTTATAGAAACAGTGCAAACAGATAAAAAACATGAGATAATTTACGCAATTGATTGAATTGCAAATACTACTTGACATTTAAAGAAAAAGAAACTATAATTTCAGCTCCATTTCGCCAATGCCGGCATAGCTCAGTTGGCTAGAGCAGCTGATTTGTAATCAGCAGGCCCGGGGTTCAAGTCCTCGTGCCGGCACCATTGAACGAAATCGGAATGCATTACAATTATCAGTGTTAGACCAGATTAGGCCGTGGTGAGATACTCAAGTGGCCAACGAGGGCAGACTGTAAATCTGCTGATTTTTATCTTCGAAGGTTCGAATCCTTCTCTCACCACCATCTGCGGGAATAGCTCAGTTGGCTAGAGCGTCAGCCTTCCAAGCTGAATGTCGCGAGTTCGAGTCTCGTTTCCCGCTCCACTGGGAGCTGAAGTACAATTCATAAATTACTTCATAATTACCTAAAACCGTAAAATAGTTTTTAAGCTTCCAAAATACAAATATATTTATTGTTTATGCTTACGTGGCTCAGGGGTAGAGCACTTCCTTGGTAAGGAAGAGGTCGGCGGTTCAAATCCGCTCGTGAGCTCCAGTAATCAGTTTGTAATTTTTTGAAAGCTTGAAAGCTATTTCAGCTGTTTTTTGGTATAATTCCAAATTCATTTTCAATATAAAGTCGGAGGACACTATGGCAAAAGAAAAGTTTACACGTACTAAACCACACTGTAACATCGGTACTATCGGTCACGTTGACCACGGTAAAACTACATTGACAGCAGCAATTACCGCTGTTTTGGCAACCAAAACTGGTGCTAAATTTATGGACTACGATCAAATCGATAACGCTCCAGAAGAGCGCGAGCGCGGAATCACGATCGCTACTTCACACGTTGAGTACGAAACAGATGCACGTCACTATGCACACGTTGACTGTCCTGGTCACGCGGACTATGTTAAAAACATGATTACGGGTGCTGCACAAATGGACGGTGCTATTCTTGTTGTTTCTGCAGCAGATGGCCCAATGCCACAAACACGTGAGCACATCTTGCTTTCACGTCAAGTTGGTGTTCCATACATCGTTGTTTTCATGAACAAAGAAGACTTGGTTGATGACGAAGAGCTTCTTGAGCTAGTTGAGATGGAAATCCGTGAACTTCTTGATATGTACGATTTCCCAGGTGACGATACTCCAATCGTAGCTGGATCTGCATACCAAGCGCTTGAAGAAGCGAAAAAAGGTATCATCGGTGACTGGGCTGCCAAAATCCTTAAATTGATGGACGAAGTAGACCGTTATATTCCTCAACCAGTTCGTGAAATGGATAAAGATTTCTTGATGCCAGTAGAGGACGTTTTCTCAATCTCTGGTCGTGGAACGGTTGTTACTGGTCGTATCGAGCGTGGTACAATCAAAATCGGTGAAACGATCGAAATCGTTGGTATCCGTGATACACAAACAACAACTGTTACAGGTGTTGAAATGTTCCGTAAAGAAATGGAAATGGGTGAAGCAGGCGATAACTGCGGAATCTTGCTTCGTGGTACTAAGAAAGAAGATGTTGAACGTGGTCAAGTTCTTTGTAAGCCTAAATCAATCAATCCTCACACAAAATTTGAGGCAGAGATTTATGTATTGAGCAAAGAAGAGGGTGGACGTCATACTCCATTCTTTAATGGTTACCGTCCACAGTTCTATGTTCGTACGACTGACTGTACTGGTGCAATCACTTTGCAAGAAGGTACAGAAATGGTTATGCCAGGCGATAACGTTAAAATTTTCGCTGAGTTGATTCACCCGATCGCAATGGAAGAGGGAACTCGTTTCGCTATCCGTGAGGGTGGACGTACTGTCGGTGCAGGTGTTGTTTCTAAAATCCTTGCATAATTTTACCCGGCCCTAGGGTCGGAACATAAGGTCTAACATGCGCGAAAATATACATTTAGCTTGTGAAAAGTGCACACGTCGTAACTATCACATTACTAAGAATAAAAAAACTCATACTGAGAAATTCTCAGCAAATAAATTTTGTAAATTCTGCCGTGAGCACACTGTTCACAAAGAAGCAAAACTTTAAGTTGTCCCCTTCGGGGATTTTATAGGTCAGTAGCTCCAATGGTAGAGCGCCGGATTCCAAATCCGATGGTTGCGGGTTCGAATCCCCCCTGGCCTGCCACAAGCATTTTAAACTAATGATGCTTTCGGGCTTTATTCGTTGGAAATGTCCTAAGGATCATAGTATGAAAAACAGTATCAACAATTATTTCAGATCTGCGAAGCTGGAACTGGCAAAAGTTATCTTTCCAACAAAACCACAAGTTAAGCAGGCATTTATTGCAGTTTTAGTGGTTGTGACTTTTGTGGTTCTTTTTTTGGCATTGGTTGACTTTACTATGTCGTCACTCTTATCAGTAATTTTGGGTTAAGGAAAAAATATGGCACATCTTTGGTACTCAATTCAAACCTATGCAGGTAGCGAGCGTAGCGTAAAAGCAGCTATTGAAAACATTATTGCAGAAAATCATCTTGAAGAAGTGATAACGGAAGTTATTGTTCCTACTGAAGATGTTATCGAAGTAAAAAATGGGAAGAAAAAAATAACAGAACGTTCTCTTTACTCTGGGTACGTATTTGCTAATATCGATCTTAGTGTTGATTTACAGCATAGAATACAGTCTCTTCCAAGAGTTGCAGGATTTATTGGTGAGGGCAGTAAGCCAACACCTCTAAGCGATAATGACATTAGTGTTATATTGGATCGTGTAACCAACCGTGCTGCTCCAAAACCAAAAGTCTATTTTGACAATGGTGAAATGGTTCGCATAGTTGACGGTCCATTTGCAAACTTTACAGGTACCGTGGATGAGTATGATCTTGAGCATGGGACATTGAAACTTAATGTTTCCATCTTCGGTCGTAGTACGCCGGTTGATATATCGTATACGCAAGTCGAAAAAATAATTTAATCTCAAAAAAAGGAAGCACAAATGGCAAAGAAAATCACTGGTTACATTAAGTTACAAGTTCAAGCTGGCGCGGCTAATCCGGCACCACCGGTTGGTCCTGCCCTTGGTCAACGTGGTGTTAACATCATGGAATTTTGTAAGGCGTTTAACGAGCGTACAAAAGATAAAGCAGGATTTAAACTCCCTGTAGTTATTACTGTATATGCAGATAAAACGTTTTCATTCATCACAAAACAGCCCCCGGCATCTGCTCTTATTATGAAAGCAGCTGGTCTTAAAAAAGGGACTGACAATCCGATGAAAAATAAAGTGGGTAAAATCACTAAAGCGCAACTGATGGAAATTGTTAAGCAAAAAATGCAAGACATGAATACTGATGATGTTAATGCAGCTGCAGCAACTATCACAGGTTCAGCACGTTCAATGGGTGTTGACATCGTCGACTAAAAACGAATACCTCTTCGACCGCAAAGAGATTAAATCATGCGGCAGATTCTATTTTATGGAGAATTATCATGGCAGGAAAACGCTATAAATTATTAAGTGAAAAAGTTGACTTGGCTAAAAATTACACTGTAGCAGATGCTTCAGTTTTTTTACAAGAACTAAAATCAGCAAAATTTGATGAGACGGTTGAGATCGCTCTTAACCTAAATGTAGATCCTCGTCACGCTGACCAAATGATCCGTGGCGCTGTTGTGCTTCCTCACGGTACGGGTAAAGTGGTCCGCGTAGCGGTTTTTGCAAAAGGTGCTAAAGCGGATGAAGCTAAAGCAGCCGGTGCTGATATTGTTGGTGCTGAAGACCTAGTTGATCAAATTAAATCAGGTAACATTAACTTCGATATCGTTGTTGCTGCACCAGATTGTATGGGTCTTGTAGGTCAAGTTGGTCGTATTCTTGGGCCAAAAGGTATGATGCCTAACCCTAAGACAGGTACAGTTACTGCTGATATCGCAAAAGCGGTTACCAATGTTAAAGGCGGGCAAGTAAATTTCCGTGTTGACAAAAAAGGTAATATTCACGCTGGTGTGGGTAAAGTAAGTTTTGACGCGGTTAAAATCGAAGAAAATATCAAAGCATTCGTTGGTGCTATCAACCGTGCAAAACCTTCAACTGCAAAGGGTCGTTACATTAAAAATGCGGCACTTTCATTGACTATGAGTCCTGCTATTAAATTTGATATTCAAGAGCTTCTTGATATCCGTTAATAATTAGAATATTTTATCTTATGGACTTAAGACAGTAGGGGGCGAAAGCCTTAATCAGTAGTATCTGCCCCGCTTGAAGTTGTGTCTGGAAAGGAGAAACGATGAACAAAACACAAAAATCAGAGATTGTTAATACTCTTACATCAGAGTTTAAAACAGCTACTGCAGTTGTAATGTGTGATTACCGTGGACTTACCGTATCTGATCTTGAAGAACTGCGTAAGATCGCTCGTGGTAAAGAAACTAAGGTTCAAGTAGTAAAAAATACTCTTGCTTCTATTGCTTTGGCAAACGCAGATATGACGGGTATTGCTATTTCAGATACGAATATTTTTATTTGGAGTGATGATTCAATCGCTGCTGCTAAAACAGTTGTTGAATTTGCAAAAGGTAGAGATAAATTTGTTATCCGTGTAGCTTACATTGATGGTCAAGCTGCTGATGAAAAGAAAGTACGTGCATTTGCAACACTTCCTGGTCGCGAAGAATTGCTTGGTATGTTGGCATCAGTTTGGATGGGTCCAGTACGCAATTTCACAATTGGTCTCGATGCGCTTAAGCGTCAAAAAGAAGCAGCTTAATTACTGTTTCAAAACAACGCCGGATTTAATGTCGGCATAAATAAAAAAATTAGGAGAATATTATGGCTGTTACAAAACAAGACGTTCTTGAGTTTATCTCAAACCTTTCTGTATTAGAGCTTTCTGAGCTTGTTAAAGAATTCGAAGAAAAATTCGGAGTATCTGCTCAACCAGTAGCGGTTGCTGGTGGTGCTGTTGCTGCTGCTTCAGCTGATGAAGAAAAAACTGAGTTTGATGTTATCCTTAAAGACGCTGGTGAAAAGAAAATCAACGTAATTAAAGTAGTACGTGCACTTACAGGTCTTGGTCTTAAAGAGGCAAAAGATGCTGTTGATGGAGCACCTACAACACTAAAAGAAGGCATCAATAAAGATGATGCTGAAGCCGCTAAAAAAGAGCTTGAAGAAGCTGGCGCAACAGTAGAAATTAAATAATCATTTTATGATTGGAGGGCATGCCCTCCGTTTAATTCAGGGCACTTTTCCGAGTTGATTTATTCACTTTGGGAAAGTGCCCATACGTCGTTATACGGTTAAGGTCACTTAACTAGACATGCATTTTTATCCATCTCCCTTTGGGATAACAAACTTGATTGAGGTAGCCTATGTTAAACACTCTTCACTCTGGAAATCGCTTACGCGTTGATTTCGCGAAAACTCCCCAACAAATTGAAGTACCGAATTTATTGCAACTTCAACAAAGTTCATATGATTCATTTTTGATGATTGATCAAAAAGATCGCTCAAAAAGCGGTATTGAGCGAGTTTTCCAATCTGCATTTCCTATTCACGATTCTCAAAATCGTCTTTCTCTTGAATACCTAGGTTCTGAGGTTGGTCGTCCTAAGTACACTGTCCGTGAATCAATGGAACGTGGTCTGACCTATTCGGTTTCTCTTCGTATTAAAACACGTCTCGTCATTTGGGACCGTGATGAAAATACAAAAGAAAAGTTAGCAGTTAAAGATATTAAAGAGCAAACGATCTTTATTCGTGACATTCCTTTGATGACAGACAGAACGTCATTTGTCATTAATGGTGTTGAGCGTGTTGTTGTTAATCAGCTTCACCGAAGCCCTGGTGTTATTTTTAAAGAAGAAGAGTCTTCTACTGCTGGTAGTAAAATGATTTTCACAGGTCAGATCATACCTGACCGTGGTTCATGGCTCTATTTTGAATATGATCCTAAAGACATCCTTTACATGCGTATTAATAAGCGTCGTAAAGTACCTGTAACGATTATGTTCCGTGCGCTTGGCTACAGCAAACAAGATATTTTGAAAATGTTCTACCCACTTCAAAAAATTCGTTTGGAAGACAACAAATATCTTTTAGATTTTGTTCCTGAACATTTTGAGGGACGTCTAGCCTACGATTTGATCGATGTTGATGGTAAATTGTTAGTAGCTGCTGGAAAGCGTCTTTCTGCTAAAAAAGCGGAAAAAATGATTGCTGATGGTGTTACTGCAATTCAATACCCTATCGAAATTATGATTGAACGTCACCTTGCTGAACCGATTATTGATGCATCTACGGGTGAAGTCATGTTTGATACTATGACCCAGCTTGATGAAACAAAATTGAAAAAAATGGCAGAAGCCGGCATTGTTGAATTTGTAGTAGCGAATGATTTAGCAGAAGGTCATGACAGTTCTATCATTAATGCATTTATGGCAGATGTTGATTCATTAAAACTGTTGAAACAAACAGAAGACATTGAAGATGAAAATGCACTTGCAGCGATCCGTATTTATAAAGTAATGCGTCCTGGTGAACCAGTAACCAAAGAGGCAGCTCGTATTTTTGTTAATCAACTTTTCTTCGATCCTGAACGTTATGATTTGACAAGAGTCGGTCGTATGAAGATGAATCACAAGCTTGGGTTGAATATTCCTGAGTATGTGACTGTTTTGACGAACGAAGATATTATCAATACGGTTAAGTACGTTATCAAAGTTAAAAATGGTCAAGGACATATCGATGACCGTGATCACCTTGGTAACCGTCGTATCCGTTCGATCGGTGAACTTCTTGGTAATGAACTGCATAATGGTTTGATCAAGATGCAAAAAGCGATCAAAGATAAGCTCTCAACGATGAGCGGTCAAACCACAGAGTTGATGCCTCATGATTTGATTAATTCAAAGATGATTACGTCTACGATCATGGAATTCTTCAGCGGAGGGCAATTGTCTCAGTTTATGGACCAAACAAATCCATTATCTGAAGTAACCCATAAGCGTCGTCTATCAGCACTAGGGGAGGGTGGTCTTGTCAAAGAACGTGCCGGATTTGAAGTGCGTGACGTTCACCCGACTCACTATGGCCGTATCTGTCCTATTGAGACTCCAGAGGGTCAGAATATTGGTTTGATCAATACTTTGGCAACGTATTCAAAAGTTAATGAACACGGTTTCATTGAAGCACCTTATAATGTTGTAACCGATGGTCTCGTTACGACTGAAGTTGTCTATTTAACAGCAACACAAGAAGAAGGTAAAGTCATTGCAGCAGCATCAACTCGTGTTGATGATAAGGGTAATTTCCTGGATGATTTGGTTGAAATTCGTAAAGATGGCGAAATTCAGCTTGTGTCACCAAAAAACTGTGAACTTCGTGACTTGACGCCACATATGGTTGTCGGTGTAGCTGCGAGTTTGATTCCTTTCTTGGAGCACGATGATGCGAACCGTGCACTCATGGGTTCAAACATGCAACGTCAAGCAGTCCCATTATTGAAGCCAGAAGCTCCTATGGTAGGAACAGGGGTTGAAAAACTCGTTGCTAGAGATTCATGGGAATGTGTTAAAGTTGAGCGCAGCGGTGTAGTTGAAAAAGTAGACGCGAAACATATTTATATTATGGGTGAAGACGAAGACGGAACCTTTATTGATTATTATCCATTAGAGAAGAATATTCGTACGAATCAAAACACTACCTTTTTACAAAAGCCGATTGTGAAACAAGGGCAAAAAGTATCAAAAGGGCAAATCATTGCGGATGGTCCAAATATGGATCAAGGTGAGCTTGCACTTGGGATTAATGCTCTTGTCGCATTTATGCCTTGGAATGGGTATAACTTCGAGGATGCCATCGTTATGTCTGAGCGTATGATTCGTGAAGATGCATTTACTTCAGTTCATATTTATGAAAAAGAAGCAGAAGCGCGTGAATTAAAGCATGGTGTAGAAGAGATTACTCGTGATATCCCAAATGTACGTGATGATGAGTTATCGCATCTTGATGATAGCGGTATCGTAAAAATCGGTACGTTTGTTCAAGGCGGTATGATTCTTGTTGGTAAGGTTTCACCAAAAGGTGAAGTTAAACCAACTCCAGAAGAGCGTCTATTACGTGCTATTTTTGGTGAAAAAGCAGGTCACGTAGTCAACAAATCACTTTACTGTACGCCAAGTATGGAAGGTGTTGTTGTTGATGTCAAAGTATTCACGAAAAAAGGATACGACAAAGACCCACGTACTCTAGAGCTTGAAAAAGCAGAACGTGATGAATTAGAGCGTGAGCACTATGACCGTTTATTGATGATTGATAAAGAAGAGATGCTTCGTATTGCTTCTTTATTGACTAAGCATCCATTACAAAGTGCAGTGAGTGTAAATGGTAACGATTATAAAGCAGGCGATCACGTTAATGCGGATGACCTAAAAGAGGTTAACCGTTTTGCTATGAATAGCATTGTTAAAGCATTTGCAGACGATATTCAAGAGAAATACAACCAAACGAAAAACCATTTCCAAAAAGAGAAGAAGAAGTTCCGTGATGAACACGAAGAAAAGCTTTCTATCTTGGAAAAAGACGACATCTTGCCAAATGGTGTTGTTAAGTTTGTAAAAGTTTATATCGCGACAAAGCGTAAGCTCAAAGTCGGAGATAAAATGGCAGGTCGTCACGGAAACAAAGGTATCGTATCGATCATTGTTCCTCAAGTCGATATGCCATACATGGCAAATGGACGTACGGTTGATGTATGTTTGAACCCACTGGGGGTTCCATCACGTATGAACATCGGTCAAATCCTTGAAATGCATCTTGGTATGGCTGGGCGTGAGCTTGGTTTCCAGATTCAGGATATTTTTGAGAGTAAACAAAAAGAATTTATCGGTGAATTACGTACTAAAATGGCAACAATCGCAGATGTAGCAGGTCTTATGGACGCTGCTAAGACAATCGGTGCTATGGATGACAAAACACTTCTTGGATATGCTCAGGATTGGAGCAAGGGTGTTAAATTCGCGACTCCAATTTTTGAGGGCGTTACTCCAGCTGAGTTTGGACGTTTGTTTGAACTTGCAAAATTGGATGCAGATGGTAAAATGGAATTGTATGATGGTAAAAGCGGAGACAAGCTCAAAGAGCGCGTTAACGTAGGTTACATGTACATTCTTAAACTTCATCACTTGGTTGATGAAAAAGTACACGCTCGTTCAACTGGACCATACTCTCTAGTTACGCAACAGCCCGTTGGTGGTAAAGCTCTCTTCGGCGGACAGCGTTTTGGTGAGATGGAAGTTTGGGCACTTGAAGCATACGGTGCTTCGGCGGTTCTAAAAGAGATGTTAACCATCAAGTCGGATGACGTTGATGGACGTGTTCGTGCCTATAAAGCGATTACCAAAGGTGAAAGCGTACCAGCTTCAGGTATCCCTGAAACGTTGTTCGTATTAACCAAAGAGCTTCAAGCATTAGCGCTTGACATTGAGATTTTTGACGAGGTAGATGACAATGAGTAAATTAGTACCAATTGCAGTAACTGAAGACAATCGTCCAACAGATATTAAACAAATTCAATTTCGCCTAGCGTCTCCAGAGAAAATTCTCTCTTGGAGTCATGGTGAAGTTAAAAAGCCAGAAACGATTAACTATCGTACTCTTAAGCCAGAGCGTGATGGCTTGTTCTGTGCAAAGATCTTCGGACCAGTTCGTGATTACGAATGTTTGTGTGGAAAATACAAAAAAATGCGTTACAAAGGTGTTGTGTGCGAAAAATGTGGGGTTGAAGTAACTTCCTCTAAAGTTCGTCGTAACCGTATGGGACACATTGATTTGGTGACTCCTGTTGCACATATCTGGTACGTTAGTTCACTTCCAAGTCGTATTGGTACGCTCTTAGGTGTAAAGATGAAAGATCTTGAACGCGTATTGTACTATGAAGCATACATCGTAAAAAGCGGTGGTGAAGCGCACTATGATGGTGCACAAACTTCTCCTGTTTTAAAATACGATGTATTAAATGAAGAGCAATACCGTACGTTGGTACAGCGTTATGGAGAGAGTGGATTTGTAGCTGAGATGGGTGGTCAAGCTGCTCGTGACTTGTTGGACGAATTAGATCTAGTTGATCTTTTTTCAAGTCTAAAAGAAGAAATTCTAAAAACCAACTCAGAAGCAAAACGTAAGACGATTATTAAACGTTTGAAAGTTATCGAATCATTTTTGAATTCTGGTAATAATCCTGCGTGGATGATGCTTACAGCGCTCCCGGTATTACCTCCTGAACTTCGCCCATTGGTAAGTCTTGATGGTGGTAAGTTCGCGGTATCCGATGTTAATGATCTGTATCGTCGTGTTATTAACCGTAATCAGCGTTTGAAACGTTTGATCGAATTGGAAGCACCAGAGATTATTGTTCGTAATGAAAAGCGTATGTTACAAGAAGCCGTTGATGCATTGTTTGATAATGGTCGTCGTGCAAATGCGGTCAAAGGTGCGAACAAGCGTCCATTGAAATCACTTTCTGAGATTATCAAAGGTAAGCAAGGACGTTTCCGTCAGAATCTTCTTGGTAAGCGTGTTGACTTTTCAGGCCGTTCGGTTATTGTTGTAGGACCAAGTCTTCGTATGGATCAGTGTGGTTTACCTAAGCTTATGGCTCTTGAACTCTTTAAGCCGCATTTGATTGCTAAGCTTGAAGACAAAGGGTATGCGACTACGGTTAAAGCTGCGAAGAAAATGATCGAAGAGAAGACCAATGAAGTTTGGGAGTGTTTAGCAGAGATCGTTGATGGTTATCCAATTATGCTTAACCGTGCTCCTACGCTTCATAAACTTTCAATCCAAGCGTTTCACCCGAAACTAATCGATGGTAAAGCAATCCAGTTGCACCCATTGGTTTGTGCGGCGTTTAATGCGGACTTTGATGGTGACCAAATGGCAGTTCACGTGCCATTGGGCGCAGAAGCGATTGCAGAATGTAAAGTATTGATGCTTTCTTCTATGAACATCTTGCTTCCAGCATCGGGTAAAGCGATTGCTACTCCTTCACAGGATATGGTCTTGGGTCTTTACTATCTTACATTGGGTAAGAATGAAGTCAAGGGTTCTAACAAACTTTTCAGCAATGTTGACGAAGTTATGATCGCTATTGAGCATAAAGCTCTTGATTTACATGCAAAAGTGCGTACTCGTGTTGATGGTCGTATGATCCACACTACAGCGGGACGTATGATTCTTAAATCGATCTTGCCTGATTTCGTTCCAGCTGAGTTGTGGAACGTTATGATGAAGAAGAAAAATATTTCTATTCTTGTTGACTACGTTAACAAGCATGGCGGTATCGCTATTACAGCTGAGTTCTTGGATAATCTCAAAGACCTTGGTTTTAAATACGCAACTCAATCGGGTGTTTCAATCTCTATCACGGATATTATCATCCCTGAGGGAAAAGCAGCTCTTATTGTTGCCTCTAAAAATCGTGTTAAAGAGATTCAGAAGCAATTTGAAGCGGGTCTTTTAACAGAGCAAGAGCGTTATAATAAAATCATTGACGTTTGGACAGATACGAACAACACTGTAGCAAGTGGAATGATGGATTTGATCCAAGCGGATAAAGACGGATTCAACTCTATCTTTATGATGGCGGACTCTGGTGCGCGTGGTTCTGCGGCTCAGATTCGTCAGCTTGCAGGTATGCGTGGACTTATGGCGAAACCGGATGGTTCAATTATTGAAACACCGATTATTTCGAACTTTAAAGAAGGTTTGAACGTTCTTGAGTACTTTATTTCGACACACGGAGCGCGTAAAGGTCTTGCGGATACGGCACTTAAAACTGCGAATGCAGGGTATTTGACACGTAAGCTTGTTGACGTTGCGCAAAATGTTAAGATCGTTGAACACGATTGTGGTACTCATGAAGGGGTTGAATTAACCGATATCTCTGTGGGTAATGAATTGATCGAACCACTAGAAGACCGTATTTACGGTCGTGTATTAGCGGAAGATGCGATTGATCCTATTACCAATGAAATTCTCTATTCTGAGGATACATTGATTGATGAGATTATGGCGTCTAAAATTGTGGAAGCAGGAATCAAAGCAGCGCATATCCGTACTCCTACAACGTGTAAATCGGTTGATGGCGTATGTGCATTGTGTTACGGTCTTAACTTGGGTACAGGTGAAATCGTTAGACGTGGTGAAGCAGTTGGAATCATTGCAGCGCAATCTATCGGGGAGCCTGGTACACAGTTGACACTTCGTACTTTCCACGTTGGTGGTACGGCATCCAGTACACGAGAAGAGCGTCAAGTTCTTGCAACTAAAGAAGGTTTCATCCGTTATTACAACATGAAAACATACCTTTCTAAAGAAGGCAAGCAAGTTGTCGCAAATCGTCGTAATGCTGCGATTCTTTTGGTAGAGCCAAAAATCAAAGCACCATTTACAGGTACTCTTGAGATACAAACGATACATGATGAAATTATTGTAAGCGTTAAAGGCGAGTCTCAAACACAGCGTTATACATTGCGTAAAAATGAAGTAGCTAAAGCTAACGAATTAGCAGGTGTTAGCGGTAAGATCGAAGGTAAATTTTACCTTCCATATGAAAATGGTTCTACTGTAAAAGTTGATGAGTCAATTGTTGAAACCATAAAAGACGGATGGAATGTACCTAACCGTATCCCATATGCTTCTGAGATCTTAGTAAAAGATGGCGCACCGATTACGCAAAAGATTTTGGCTAAAGAGAAAGGTACTATCAAGTATTACCTTCTTAAAGGGGATTACCTAGAGCGTCATCATGAGATTGCTAAGGGGTATAATGTAGAAGAGAAAGGTCTTTTCGCAGTTGTTGCTGATGCTGAAGACCGCGAAGCGATTCGTCACTACATTGCACGTGGTTCGGTTATTGAGATTAACGATAATGAATTGGTGAAAGCGGATACATTAATCGCTAAGCCACTGAAAGAAGAATCAACGGTAATTGCTGAATGGGATCCATATTCTAATCCTATTATCTCTGAGACAAGCGGTGTTATTACTTTCGAGGACATTATTCCTGGTGTTACCGCATCTGAGCAATTTGATGAACTAACGGGTAAAACACGTTTGATGATTAATGAATACATCGCTCCAGAATACAAGCCAGCCATCGTATTGGCTGCTGCTGATGGAACGATTATCCGTTATGCTGTTGAGTCAAAAACAGCGATTTTTGCACAAGACAGAGCGGAAGTGAAAGTTGCAGATATTTTGGCACGTACGCCAAAAGCACTTCAAAAGTCTCGCGATATTACCGGGGGTCTTCCGCGTGTATCTGAGTTGTTTGAAGCACGTAAGCCAAAAGAGATCGCATTGATTGCGGAACTTGATGGTGTGGTTAGTTTTGGTAAGCCGCTTCGTGGTAAAGAGCGTATTATGATCACCAGTGAAAATGGAATGATCAAAGAGTACTTTGTTGATAAAAATCTTACGGCAATGGTACACGCAGGTGAGTTTGTTCACGCCGGTGAGCGTTTGACAGATGGTGTATTGAGTTCACACGAAATACTTCGTATCTTGGGTGTTAAAGCTCTGTACCACTTCTTGGTAAGTGAAGTACAGCAAGTTTATCGTCGTCAAGGGGTTAATATTGCGGATAAGCACATTGAGGTTATCTTTACTCAGATGTTGCGTCAAATCAAAATATTGCGTTCAGGCGATACAAAATTCATTGAAGGTGATGTTGTATCAAAAGTACAGTTCAAAACTGAAAATGAAAAAATCCTTCGTCTAGGCGGAGAGCCTGCGATTGCTGAGCCATACCTTGTTGGTATTACTCGTGCATCGGTAAGTGCGGATTCTATTATCTCTGCGGCATCGTTCCAAGATACAACTAAAGTATTGACAGAAGCTGCTGTATCGGCAAAAATCGATGACTTGACGGATCTTAAAGAAAACGTTATCATCGGGCGTACTATACCGGTTGGTACAGGTATCTATAAAGATCAAACTATACAATTCGGCGAATAAGTTTTTGGCTTCGGCCAAAACAGTAACACCATTCTTCTATTCCCTTTCAATTTAAACCTTCCTTAAAATAAGCTATATTTAATTAAAAAACAGGTATGATTTCGCGTTTATTAGTCCCCTATGGGTGGATTAAAATTCTACTGGAACATTTCAAAACAAGGAGATTGTATGCCAACAATCAACCAGCTTATTCGTAAAGAGCGACAAGCGGTAGTGAAAAAATCAAAATCACCCGCTTTGGTGTCATGCCCACAACGTCGTGGTGTATGTACTCGTGTATATACTACAACCCCAAAGAAACCTAACTCGGCACTTCGTAAAGTTGCTAAAGTTCGTTTGACTTCAGGGTTTGAAGTTATTAGTTATATCGGTGGTGAGGGTCACAACTTGCAAGAGCACTCGATTGTTCTTGTTCGTGGTGGTCGTGTTAAAGACTTACCAGGGGTAAAATACCATATCGTACGTGGTGCTCTTGATGCTGCGGGTGTTAAAGACCGTAAAGTATCTCGTTCTAAATACGGAACGAAAAAAGCTAAGGTTAAAAAATAATCATTTAACCCGACAAGATTCGGTTTATGATGACCGTTTTTTGAGTAAATTTTAAAAATTGAAGGAAACATTATGAGAAGAAGAAAAGCGCCCGTACGCGAAATCATGCCTGACCCGGTTCACGGAAGCAAAATTTTGACAAAATTCATCAACAAGATTATGTGGGATGGAAAGAAAAGTACTGCAGAAAAAATCATGTACAGTGCATTGGATATCATTGCATCACGTGGTGAAAAAACAGGTATTGAAGTTTTTGATGCTGCTATCGAAAACATCAAACCAGTAATCGAAGTGAAAAGCCGCCGTGTGGGTGGAGCGACCTACCAAGTTCCAGTAGAAGTACGCCCTGTTCGTCAGCTTTCACTTGCAATCCGTTGGTTAACGGATGCTGCTCGTAAGCGTAATGAGCGCACAATGGCTGAGCGTTTAGCAAATGAATTGCTAGAAGCTGCCAACGATAAAGGCTCATCGTTCAAGAAAAAAGAAGATACTTACCGTATGGCAGAAGCGAATAAAGCATTTGCTCACTATCGCTGGTAGGAGTTTCTATAACCTTTCGGTAACCTCTTTTGGTTACCATTCTCCCAATAAAAACTACTTTTTAAGGCTATTATCATGGCAAGATCCCACAAACTAGAAGACGTTAGAAATATCGGTATTGCTGCACACATTGATGCGGGTAAGACGACAACAACTGAACGTATTTTGTTCTACACAGGTGTTTCTCACAAAATTGGTGAAGTTCACGAAGGTGCTGCAACTATGGACTGGATGGAGCAAGAGCAAGAGCGTGGTATCACGATTACTTCTGCTGCAACAACCTGTGAATGGCAAGGCAAACAAATCAATATTATCGATACTCCGGGCCACGTTGACTTCACCATTGAAGTTGAGCGTTCTATGCGTGTACTTGATGGTGCTGTTGCAGTATTCTGTGCTGTTGGTGGTGTTCAACCACAATCTGAGACAGTATGGCGTCAAGCAAACCGTTACGGTGTACCACGTATGGTTTTCGTTAATAAAATGGACCGTACAGGTGCTGACTTTTACAACGTTGAAGAGCAAATCCGTCTTCGTTTGAAAGCTAATCCTATTGCTATTCAATTGCCAATCGGTGCTGAAGAAGGATTTAAAGGTATTGTTGACCTTGTTAAGATGAAAGCTATCCTTTGGGATGACGATGCTGCTATGGGTTCAAGCTACCATGAGGAAGAGATTCCTGCTGATATGGTAGAAAAAGCGAACCAATACCGTGCACAGATGATGGAAGCGGCTGCTGAGGGCGACGATACTTTGATGGAGAAATTCTTCGAAGAGGGTGAGCTTAGCAACGAAGAAATCATGCGCGGGATCAAAGCTGGATGTCTTAAGATGGAAATCATCCCTATGACATGTGGTACTGCGTTTAAAAACAAAGGGGTTCAGACTCTTTTGGATGCAGTTGTTGATTATCTTCCATCTCCACTTGAAGTTGCTGCGATCACAGGAACCAAAGAAGACGATGAAGAGATTGAAGTAGCAGTTGAATCACGTGATGATGCTCCATTCGCCGGTCTTGCATTTAAAATCATGACGGATCCGTTTGTTGGTCAATTGACATTCGTACGTGTTTACCGTGGTGTTCTTGAATCAGGTACCTACGCTTACAATACCATCAAAGGTAAAAAAGAGCGTATCGGACGTATTGTTAAAATGCACGCTAACAAACGTGAAGAGATCAAATCTCTTTATGCGGGTGAAATCGGTGCAGTTGTTGGTCTTAAAGATACAACAACAGGAGATACATTGTGTTCAGAAGACGATCGCCTCATTTTGGAGCGTATGCACTTCCCTGAGCCGGTTATTTCGGTTGCGGTTGAGCCTAAAACAAAACCTGACCAAGAAAAAATGGGTATCGCACTTGCAAAACTTGCAGCAGAGGATCCATCTTTCCGTGTTCATACAGACGAAGAAACAGGTCAAACGATCATTTCAGGTATGGGTGAGCTTCACCTTGAGATCCTTGTTGACCGCATGTTCCGTGAGTTCAAAGTTGAAGCAGAGGTTGGTGCTCCACAAGTTGCTTACCGTGAGTCAATTCGTGCGGAAGTAAACCAAGAGTACAAATACGCTAAGCAATCAGGTGGACGTGGACAATTTGGTCACGTTTATCTTCGTGTTAAGCCGGGCGAGCCTGGTAGCGGATATACTTTCCACAACGAAATCAAAGGTGGGGTTATTCCAAAAGAATACGTTCCTGCAGTTGAAAAAGGGTGTAAAGAAGCAATGCAAAAAGGTGTTCTCGCGGGTTACCCTATCGAGGATATCGAAGTTGCATTGTATGATGGTTCATACCACGAGGTTGACTCCTCTGAGATGGCATTTAAACTTGCTGCATCTATGGGATTCAAAGAGGCTTGTCGTAAGGCAAACCCTGCGATCCTAGAGCCTATGATGAAAGTTGAAGTAGAAGTACCTGAAAACTTCATGGGTGACGTTATCGGTGACCTTAACCGTCGTCGTGGACAAGTTAACAATATGGGTGACCGTTCAGGTAACAAAATTGTTGATGCGTTTGTTCCATTGTCAGAGATGTTCGGTTATTCAACTGACCTTCGTTCTGCGACACAAGGACGTGCAAGTTATTCTATGGAATTCGATCACTATGCTGAAGTTCCACGTAACGTTGCAGAAGAGATCATCAAAAAGCGTAACAGCTAATTTTTCCTCTTTAGTATTCCTCCATTTGGAGGAATCTCTTTTTTTCTTTCTCTCCATTTTTTATCTTAATCTCCCTCTTAGCGGTACTTATCTAGAATAATAAAATATTATAATTTTTTTGGAGCTTGTTATGGAAAAAATTTTAGCATTACGCGGTCGTGTCTATCCCACTGATTTGAACCATATGGGCGGTGTATTTGGCGGCTGGATTATGAGTAAAATGGATAAAGCGGCATCGATTACCGTTGAGGGACTGGTAATAGGTCAAGCAGCCACAGTTTTCGTTACGGATCTGCATTTTAAAGAACCGGTTAAAAATGGGGATATATTTACGATCTATACCACTATTGATTCTATAGGACGTACGTCCATACGCATTCATGTTGATTTTAACGTACGACGACGCGAAACAAATTGTGAATGCAGTGTTGTGGATGCTATATTTACTTTTGTGACCGTAGACGAGGCGCATAATAAAATAGCAGTCTTGGATGTCTTACGACATGATGTAGAAGAGGACATACGAGAAATGGCTCGATTGGGAGCTTCAACTCCCCGTTACGCTAAAAAATAGTGTGTCCGCTGTAACGGGTAAAAAGTTCCAGTGCTTTTGTCCCGATGAGCGAATTGCCATGATGATTAAGGGCTGGTGAATACACAGCGATGCTCATGATATCCGGAACAATGGCCACGATTCCCCCTCCCACACCACTTTTTCCCGGTAAACCGATTTTATAGGCAAATTCACCTGAGGCGTCGTAATGGCCACAGGTTAGCATAAGTGCGTTGATACGTTTACTGTGTTCCCCACAAAGTAGGGTATTGTTTGTGATCGGGTCAATGCCTTGATTGGCTAAGTGCAGTACCGAACGTGCTAAACAAACGGTATTAGCACGTATTGAACATGCATTGAAGTAGGTATGCAGTACATCATCAATTGGATTTTTAATATTTCCAAAACTTTTCATAAGATTGGCAAGTGCATAGTTGCGATAACCGCTTTCAAGTTCTGAGGATGCAATTTCAGTATCTATATCAATGGAAAAATTATTGCTGCAGTTTTGGAAATAGTGTAAAATAGTGTCATAGGCGTTATTTCCAAAATGGGAAGTCAACATATCTGCGATGACAATAGCACCCGGATTGATAAACGGGTTACGTGGGATCCCTTTTTCGTATTCCAGCTGTATTAGTGAGTTAAAAGGATTACCGGAAGGTTCTACGTTGACTCTACCGATCAGACTCGCTTCAAATAAACTCAGTGCCATTTCGTACATAAAAACTTTTGAGATACTTTGAATGGAGAATGTTTTCTCACAGGAACCTATATGGTAGGACTCGCCATTGACAAGCTGAAGAGACATCGCGAAATCATAAGGGTCAGCGGAAGCAAGGGCCGGGATATAGGTTGCAACTTTTCCCTGACCAAATAAGGGCGTTACATCAGCACGGATTTTTTCGAGTATGCTTTGATAGTCCATTAAATCACTTTATGTCAATTTTATGTATTATAGCGAACCGTGTCCAGAGTTTTCCACAGTGGAATCTCACTCTCATCAGGTCTTCCTTGGAGTTGCAGGGATGGCTCGTAATTGGCCTTATACGCTAAGCTAAGGCATTCTTTTACGTAATAGCCAAGATAGATCCACTTTAGACCTAATCGCTTTGCTAGGGCTATTTGCTCTAAGAGAGTATGCTTTCCTAGAGAAAGACTTTGGTGATGGGGATCATAGTAACAGTACAGTGAGGAGATCCCATCGTCAAGTATGTCAATCAAATCTACGGCAATGAGTGTATCGTCTTGAAAATAGAGTATTTCATAGCCAAAATCACCATGGCCATGCACAAAAGAAGAGTAATAGTTTTTGGGATCCACTTTGGGTGTTTCCCAATCGCGGGTGTGATGTTTGTAGGCATGGTAGCGGTAAAAGAGTTCTAGATGCTCAGTGCTCATAGTTGGATGGCGAATGATGGTATGAAGGTGACTGTTTTTACGTAAGATTCGGCGTTCTGATTTACTGAACGTATAGTTCTCGACATCGATTTTAAGACTTTCACAAGAGGTACAGTCTTGGCAGATAGGGCGAAAATACATCGCTCCAAAACGTCTCCATCCTCTAAGGATAAGGGCTTCACACTGCTCTTTGGTAGACTCTTGGATGACTTTATAATGTATGGTTTGGGTATTACCTGGGATGTAAGAACACGCTTCATTTAAAGCGCACTCTTTGAGAAGGGTATTGGGACTAGTCGTCGTCATCTTTTCGGTTCAATGCGATAAGAACACCCTCGACCAGTTCGTCGATATCACCATCGAGTATGGCGCTAATGTTTGAATAAGGGATTCCTGAGCGGGTATCTTTGACTTGCTGATAGGGCGCTAGAACATACGAACGGATTTGATGTCCCCATCCGTTTTCACTTTTTTCGACACCGTCAACGGCTGCTTTTTGTTTGGCAAGTTCGAGGTCATAGATACGAGATTTAAGCATTTTGAATGCGGTTGCTTTGTTCTTATGCTGACTTCGGTCGTTTTGACACTGTACTACGATACCTGTCGGAATATGGGTGATACGAATAGCGGATTCAGTTTTGTTGACGTGCTGACCCCCTGCACCGGATGCACGATAGGTATCAATACGGATATCACGATCTTCAATTTCAACGTCAATGTCATCATCGAGTTCAGGAGATACGAGAACAGAGGTAAAACTGGTATGCCGTTTTGCCGCAGAATCATAGGGACTGATACGCACAAGTCTATGAATACCGTTCTCATTTTTGAGGTAGCCATAGACATTGATCCCCTTGATAAGAATGGCGGCGTCTTTGATACCTGCTTCTTCCCCTGACTGGTAGTCGAGCATTTCAACGGAAAAATCATGGCGCTCTGCCCAACGGGTGTACATGCGTAGCAGCATCGAAGCCCAGTCTTGTGACTCTGTTCCTCCTGCTCCTGGATGAATGGTGACAATGGCATTATGGCCATCATGCTCACCGCTTAGCAGGACATCGACTTCCATGAGTTTGACTTCATTTTCAAGTTTTGTGGCATCATCAAAAAGAGATTGGATGGTCTCTTCATCGTTTTCGTCTTTTGCCATTTCATACAGATCCAGAGCATCCCCTAAGATAGAATGGGTTTTACTGTATTTGCCAAGACGACGCTCTAGCTGGGTTTTCTCTTTTTGGACAATTCCTGCATTGGTTGCATCGTTCCAAAATCCATCTGAATTTTCAAGCGCGGTGATCTCACTGAGGCGTGCATTGATCTCTTTTGGTCGGACAACATCCGTGACATTTTGCATTTTAATCGTCAAAGTTTTTAATAATTCGGTGTATTCGTAGTGATCCATAAAGGAATATCCTCTAACTGTATTATAATTGTGATTATATTGTATAGAGGCTAAAACGATGATTATCGCACGTAACGCAGTTGAATTAAGAGCTGCATTGGATTCTAACACGGGATCTATCGGATTTGTACCGACCATGGGAGCATTGCACATAGGACATCGCACGCTCATAGAGAGAGCACGCAAAGAAAATGAGCGTGTGGTTGTCTCTATCTTTGTAAATCCGACACAGTTTTTGGCGGGAGAGGACTTGAGTAAATATCCCCGACGTGAAGAAGCAGATTTTAAAATCTGTCAATTAAGCGGAGTGGATGTCTTGTTTTATCCAGAGGTATCGACCATGTACACACACGATGAGGTGAGCATAAAAGCACCTGATGTCCGTGGGTATATTCTCGAGGGGGCTATTCGTCCCGGTCACTTTGACGGGGTTTTAAATGTGGTGATGAAGCTTCTTAATCTTGTTCACGCTACACGGGTGTATTTTGGGAAAAAAGATGCTCAGCAGCTTACCCTCATCAGCCAGATGGTTCAAAATTTTTTTATGAGCGTTGAAATTGTAGCTGTGGATACGGTTCGTGAAAGCGATGGCTTAGCGTTGTCGAGTCGTAATGTCTATTTGAGTAAAGAAGAGCGAATTGAGGCACTTAAGCTCTCTGCTTCACTTAAGCGAGCCAGCCATCTTGTTATTCAAGGGGTGAGGAAAAGTGATGAGATTACAAAAGTAATGTTAAATATTTTAGAACCTTTAAATGTTGAATATGTGACGATAGTTAATCGTCGTTTTGAAGCGATAGATGAGGTTCTCATTGGGGATACCATCGTTTTAGTAGCGGCACGTGTGGGGACAACCCGACTCATTGATAATGTATGGATGTAAGATGAAAAACTTTTTGGTTTTAATGGCGTTATTGATTACGATTGCTGGATGCGCTCCTAAAATGGGGAAAGATCTCCTTATCGAGCCCTCCGGTCACTTGCGATGGGAAAATACGAAAAGCGAAGTGGCATTTGGAATATTGTCTTTGTTGGGTGGACCCGCAAAAGCTGAAGTGATACGAATCGGCACGGATGTTACTATAACCAACAAATGGCACAGTGATATGAAGCTTAAATCGTTTACGTATACCCTAGTAGAAGGGAAACAAACTTTGGCTTCAGGATCTGCGTGCATCCATTCGGACAAAGGCTTTATTGTTGTTCCAAACACGCAACGTGTTCTTGCCCTTACGATTGAAATTGACCCTAAAAGTATCACATTAAATCGTGTATTTGCCATTATGCAAGAAAAAAGTAAAATGATTATCAGCGGTGAAGCAGTCGTTGAAGTGTGGGGTGTAGAGTATCGTTATGCATTTAGCAAAGATGCGACGTTATTAATCAACAAAGCCCTCAACGGGAAAAAATAAAGAAGAAAATATAAGAGGTTAGTGGTGCGCGATTGCTGGAGCACTTTGGGCTTCAGCAATGGCTCTTTGATCAAGACGAAGGTACCTTTCTTCTACCATAACATCTATAATTGCCTTGAAGACAGGAACAGCGGTAATGGAGGCAAAGTAAACAGTGCGGGGATTGATAACGGTAATTCCTATGGTATAGGCATGATTAGCATCATTGGCAAATCCAATAAAGGATGTGTGATAGCTGTTAACGTAGGCACCATTTTTTGCGATATGAGCGGTTCCTGTTTTCCCACCAACCTCAAGACCAGGAGTTTTAGCGATGGTTCCGGTACCTTCATTGACGGTTTTAATCAAAATCTGCTTCATCCGTTCTGCGGTTGCTGGAGTGATGACTTGTATTGGCTCTTGAACCTGCATGGGTCTAGATACCCCTTTTTCATCAATGAGTGAATCAACAATCATGGGATTAACCAGTCTGCCTGCATTGTTGAACACATTGAATGCTTTGACCAATTGCATGGCATTTGCCCGCATTCCGTACCCGTACGATGTGATTGCTTTGTACAAATAGTTATTGAGCTGTGCACTGCTAGGAATAGACCCTCGTTTCTCATAAGGAAGATCTACACCGCTGAAATGGGTAAAGCCAAAACGTTTTAACCCTTCGGTAAACTCAGTACCATTGAGTTTTTGCCCCAGTTGGGCAATACCGATATTAGAGGAATGGACGATGACGTCTTCGGCGCTGATCATTTGAAATGCGTGTTCATCGACGATCATTTTTCGACCTAATTGATAGCGTCCATTGTGTCCATTGACCATATCGTAAGGGTTGATAAGATGTTGATCCAGTAATAAGGCAAAAATAATAGGTTTGATAACGGAACCTGGTTCATAACTGTATTCAATAGCATTTGCATTGAGAGATGGGTAGTCTTCAACACGGATATGGCTGGGATTAAATCGGTTGGAGCTTGCTAGGGCGATGACTTTTCCGCTTTTGGATTCCATAACGGTTGCGATGATCTCATCGGCTTGAAGGTTTTCTTTGATCTTGTCCGTGATCGCTTCGACGCGGGCTTGTAAAGCGATTGGAATATTGAGTTTTACATCAAAGCCATTTATTTGGGATTGTATCGAGCTTTTGCGATTTAAAATCAAATAGCCATTTACATCACGCATTGCTTTTTGACTTTTGTTTTGTTGGGGATTGAGTTCTTCGTCAAAAAACTTTTCCAGTCCTTTGATCCCATAAATACGGGTATACCCTTCTTCTTCCATTTTTCTAGGGTAACCGATGAGGGGTGTTAATAATTTTTGATACGGGTATTCGCGTGCTTCACCACTTTCGATGATATTCAAGCCTTGTAGGACACGTTGACCGTTTGGCAGTTCATACTCGACAAAGACTTTAAGTTTTCGCAATTCAAAGGCGAGGGTTTTGAGATACATCGCCTCTTTGGGTCCGATATGATAACTCAAGGTCACAGACCCTTTACGGGTACGGAGACGTTGGCGAATTTCGTCGGGATTTATCCCACTGTATATACTGAAAAGTTGAACAAAAAGCTCTCTCTTATCCGGGTCAATGTTTCGGGTGTTGACAACTGCTTTATAGAGTTTCTGGGTTGCAGTAATGTGAAATCCATCGGCACTGATGATATTTCCACGCTGTGCTTTGGCGGTCTCTTCGGAATAGATACTGGGAATATCCCGTTTATGGACGGCGGTATAAAACATGACTGCCAAGAAGATGATAAACCCCATCAACAAGACGAGGAAAAGGGCTAAAATTTTTTTGGATTTACTGGAGTGGCGCATGACTAGAAGAGGCTGCGCATTACATTTGAGTTCGAGTGATCTCTTTGTATGCATTGAGTGCTTTATTGCGCACTTCAAGCATCAGTTTCATACTGATTTCGGCTTTGTCGATGGCGATGGCCGCTTGATGCAGGTCTTTGACGGAGCCCGTAGCGATGTCGCTCATCGCTTTTTCTCCTTGGACTTGCATCTCATTGACATTACCAAGCGCATTTTTAAGCTCTTGAGCAAAATCGGTGGTGCTCTCTTGAACAGGAGCAGTCCCTTTTGCTTTGAATAAGTCAGCAGTGGAAAGAGATTTAATGGATGGTAAATCTTGCATAATGGTTAGTCCTTAAAGTTATGCTTGCAAGATGCTAATCGCACCGCTAGCCATATTTTTGGCGCTCTCAAACGCTGCTACGTTTGCTTGATATGAGCGTGTTGCTTCTACTAGATCGGCCATTTCGATGACAGGATTAATATTTGGGTACGCAACGTACCCTTTTGCGTCTGCATCGGGATGTGATGGATCGTATTTCATGTTCGGTGCTTTATCATCACGGGAAATCTTATCGACAATAACACTCATGATCGCAGGATTAGGCTTAAGCCCTTGTAATCCCTCTTTGAGAGGATCTGAGTAGCCCAAAGAAGAGGTTTGACGCTCAAGCGCTTGATTGTACACACTGTTAAAATCGATGGCTTTAAAGATCACTTCTTGACGACGGTAAGGACCACCCTCATCGGTACGGGTAGTTTGGGCATTGGCGATGTTTGAACTTATCGTGTTAACACGAACGCGTTGAGCCGATAGGCCGTAACCGCTGATATCAAAACTGTCTAAAAATGCCATTACTTAATCCTTATGCCGTTTTGCTCGAAGCATCTATGACGCTTTTGAACAACATGGAGTCTTTTTTGAGCGCAGCAGTAAGGGCATTAAACATCATCGAGTTTTTGGCCATTTCTGAACTCTCAACATCCAAATCTACACTGTTCCCATCGTTACGGGCCATATGACCATCACGGAAAAAGGTAGTGGGTTTGGTATCACTTGAGGCAGCAGCTCCGTTTAAATGCGCACCATTAGTATGGGTCATTTGAAGTTCTTGACTTTTGTCAGCGAAAACTTCAGCACTTTGCTTAGCAAGAGTTTCCTCAAAACGGATATCTCTAGGTCGGTAGAAAGGGGTATCAGCATTGGCAATGTTACTGGCAATCATGTCCTGACGCGCTGCACGATAATCCATCGCGCTTTTCATCAGCTCATGTGCTCGTGAGATATTAATGCTCATATCGATTACCCCTTTCCTTTTTGTTATTACACTTCAAGCAAAATACATTCCATATTTGCTTTATTGGCTCTTTTAATGTGACTAAGCTATACTTATGCAAATTATACACTAAACAAGTCAAAAGATGCCCGATAAAAAATTATTTATATTAACCACTATCCTCATCACTGTTGGAATTATCTGTTCGTATACCCTTACGGCATATGCCGTTATTTTATTTGATTACAATGCTTTTCACTTTGTTTTTCGTGAGCTTTTGATCGCTATTATCTCTATTTTATTGATGTGGATGATTTCTCAGCTCGATCCTGATGTATGGCTGCATCCGTTGGGTTTAACCCTTTTTTGGGGCGGGATAGCACTTATGGTCGCGATGCCGTTTCTCCCTTCGTTTTTTGTCACTGAAGTAGGGGGAGCAAAACGCTGGATCAAGGTTTTGGGGATGTCGATCGCTCCCGTAGAGTTTTTCAAAATAGGGTTTGTGTACTTTTTAGCCTGGAGTTTTTCCCGTAAGTTAGGACACCATGGCGGCATGGGCGTCAAAGAAGAGTTCAAACGTTTTTTCCCTTATGCTGCACTTTTTGTTTTGGTGATGTTCTTGATTGCTATTGTGCAAAACGATTTAGGACAAGTGGTTGTACTCTCTTTGACATTGGCATTTATGCTCTTTTTTGCAGGGAGCAGTTTTCGTTTCTTTTTGAGTCTAATTGGAGGGGCAGTGATGTTTTTCCTTTTATTTATTGCCATGGCACCGCATCGTATTAACCGGATTTTGTCGTGGTGGGCATCGGCACAAAGTACGATTCTCGCGGTTTTCCCTGAATCAATCGCGAAACATTTACGTATCGAGAATGTTGAAGAGGCCTATCAAATCGGTCACTCACTCAATGCGATTCATAATGGTGGAATTTTTGGAACGGGCTTAGGTAACGGTACGTTCAAGCTTGGATTTTTGAGTGAAGTTCATACGGACTTTGTCCTTGCTGGAATTGCGGAAGAGTTTGGCTTTATTGGGGTGTTTGCAGTGACGATGCTCTTTGTTATGATCTTACATCGTCTCTTTAAAGTTGCTAATCGTTCCGAGGCAGATACCGATTATCTGTTTAGTTTGGGGGTTGGATTACTGATAACTTTTGCGTTTATGATCAATGCGTATGGAATCAGCGGATTGACCCCGATTAAAGGGATCTCTGTACCGTTGCTCAGTTATGGAGGATCAGCGATGTTGGCCTCAAGCGTTGGTATTGGTATGGTACTCATGATCTCTAAAAAAATAAAGCCTAAATCGGGAGAGAACGGATGACTCTGATTTTTACGGGTGGCGGTACGGGAGGTCATTTGGTGATTGCCCTCTCACTTGCCCAAGCGGCGAGGGCGCGTGGTCATAAAGTCATTTTTATCGGTTCTATGAGTGGGCAGGACCGACAATGGTTTGCTCAAAGTACCGTATTTGAAAAGACCTATTTTTTAGAAACGACGGGAGTTGTAAATAAAAAAGGGTTTGGAAAACTAGGGGCTATGTGGAAAATTTTCAAAGCCGTTATTGAGTCACGACGTATTATCAAGACCTTACACGCCCATGCGGTTGTAAGTGTCGGAGGATTCTCAGCAGCTCCTGCAGCCATTGCTTCTATCACGATGAAGCGACCTTTATGCATACATGAACAAAATGCGATTACGGGAAAACTCAATACTCTTTTACGCCCATATTCGAAGGGCTTTTTCAGTTCTTATGAAACGGGAGCAGGGCATTGTGACTATCCAGTGAATGAGCTTTATTTTCAAGCAGCACGAACCCGCACTGAGGTAAAGACGGTTATCTTTTTGGGAGGCTCTCAGGGGGCGAAGTTTATCAATGATCTTGCTTTACAATGCGCCCCTTGGTTACGTGAAAAAGGGATTGCTATCATCCATCAATGCGGTGCTTCGGAAGAAGAACGTGTTCGTGATGCCTATGCTGAGTTAGGAATTGAGGCTGAATTATATGGGTTTACAACGCAAATTGCTCAACTCATAGAGAGAAGCGATTTTGCGGTGAGCCGATCGGGTGCGAGTACTTTATGGGAATTGTGTGCGGCACGAGTACCGGCTTTTTACATCCCTTTCCCTCATGCTGCTGCGGATCATCAGTTTCATAATGCACGCTATATTGTAGAACATAATGTGGGGTGGTGTGAGCGTCAGGGTGAAGGAATCTTAGCCAAGCTCCAAGACGCAATCAGCAGCGATATAGAACCAAAAAGTGAGGCACTAGGCCGTTTAATCGCTAAAAATGGGGCACAGTATATTATTGAAATGCTTGAAAAAAGGTGTAATGTTTAAGGTTAAATGAACAAACACCAACAGCCTTAAAAGCGCTTTTAGCTATAATCACATCACTTATTTGTCACCAGCAAGAGACAATTAAGAAGAGAATTTTCAAGGAGTTTCGTATGAAACAGACATTTGAGGGCAAATATCGCCCTTATCCTCAAGTTGATTTGCCAAACCGCGTTTGGCCTACTAAAACTATTACACATGCCCCTATCTGGTGCAGTGTCGATCTTCGCGACGGTAACCAAGCGTTGATCACTCCGATGAATTTAGATCAAAAAATACGTCTCTTCTCTCTCTTGCTGAAATTGGGATTTAAACATATTGAGGTGGGATTTCCTTCTGCTTCTCAAGTTGAGTTTGATTTTTTACGGGCTCTTGTGGAGCAAAATTTGATACCCGATGATGTCACGGTACAAGTTTTAGTGCAAGCACGTGAGCATTTGATCGACAAGACGTTTGAAGCATTGGAGGGCGTCAAAAAAGCGACCGTCCATTTGTACAACTCTACGTCGACAGCACAGCGTAAGATCGTTTTTGGAAAAGAGCAAGACGAGATTATTGGGCTGGCGCTCGAGGGCGTAGAAATGGTCAAAGCACGCGCGCAAAAGCATGATGGTGAGATTTTCTTGGAGTATTCTCCTGAGAGTTTTACGGGGACAGAACTGGAATATGCGGCACGTATTTGTAATGCCGTTACCGATGCTTGGGGGATCAGTGCAACTCGTAAAGTAGTGATCAACCTCCCGGCAACCGTGGAGATGGCAACACCTAATGTTTATGCCGATCAAATCGAATGGATGAGCCGTCATTTGACCAATCGAGAGCATGTGCTGATCTCAACGCATACTCATAATGACCGCGGAACCTCAGTCGCTGCGACAGAGTTGGCACTATTGGCAGGGGCTGATCGTGTGGAGGGGACATTGTTGTCCAACGGTGAACGTACCGGAAATGTCGATATTATCACTTTGGCACTCAATATGTATACCCAAGGGGTTGACCCGCAACTCGATTTTAGTGAGCTAGAGACGGTGGTTCAAATCGTCGAAGAGTGTACGGATATGAAGACGCATGAACGTCATCCGTATGTCGGAGAATTAGTATATACCGCATTCTCAGGTTCACACCAAGACGCGATTAAAAAAGGGATGGAGTATCAGCGCTCTAAAGAAGATGCGTTTTGGGAAGTACCCTATTTACCCATAGATCCTGCGGATGTTGGGCGCAATTATGAGGGTATTATCCGCATTAACTCTCAATCAGGAAAGGGAGGTGTTGCGTATGTACTCGAAGATACGTTTGGCTACTCTCTGCCTAAAAAGATGCACCCTGAAATCGGGGGAATTGTCCAAAAAGTAACTGATAGTGTAGGACGTGAGCTGACTAGCGAAGAGATATTAGACATCTTTGAGAAGACCTATTTCGGTGAACCGCATGATATAGAGTTTGTGGATTATTCGGTGATTTCTGAGAGTGCAAAACAACACATGGTCAAGTGTGTTTTAGAATATACCCATAATGGTAAGATGATCCGATCAGAGGGTCAGGGAAATGGTCCCATCGATGCGTGTAAGAATGCGCTGATGGTAGAGTACTCGCATGAGTTTAAAATCCTCTCGTACAGCGAGCATTCACGCGGGGAACTTTCCAGTGCCGAAGCAGTAGCCTATATCGAGATTCAGACGGATACATCTCAGAAGCTCTTTGGTGTTGGATGTGATAATGATATCACCGTAGCATCGATCAAGGGGATGTTTAGTGCTTTGAATCGAGCGTTTTCGTAAGCCTATTCTTATGTCTTCCCGTTTAAGCGGGAAGCCTTCTAATTCCTATTTAACCCCATCTTTGCTATAATCGCGACAATTTTACCCAAATGAGAGTAACCAATGATGGACGTACGCGAAGCTTTTTTAGCCTTTTTTGAATCAAAACAACACGATCGTGTAGCAAGTGCTCCGCTTGTCCCCGAGGATGCAACACTGCTTTTTACCAATGCAGGTATGGTTCCGTTTAAATCGATTTTTACAGGTGACATTCCCGTACCTAACAACCCAAGAGCTACGAGCTCACAGACATGTTTACGTGCGGGTGGTAAACATAATGACTTGGAGAACGTCGGCCATACAGCGCGACACCATACTTTTTTCGAGATGCTTGGGAATTTTAGTTTTGGGGACTATTTCAAAGAAGAAGCAATAGCGCATGCGTGGGAGTTTATTACGCAAGTGATGAAGTTACCTGTTGACAAACTCTGGGTAACGGTTCATGAGAGCGATGATGAAGCCGAAGAGATGTGGAAGAAACATATTTCTGCGGATCGTATCATGCGTCTAGGTGACAAAGATAATTTTTGGCAAATGGGTGACACGGGACCGTGTGGACCATGTTCAGAGATTTTTGTGGATCAGGGAGCCGAGCATTTTAACGGACCGGAAGATTATATGGGAGGCGATGGGGATCGTTTCTTGGAAATCTGGAATCTTGTATTTATGCAGTATGAGCGCAATGCCAAGGGTGAACTCAAGCCATTGCCAAAACCTTCCATCGATACAGGTATGGGATTGGAGCGTGCGGTTGCTGTACTTGAGGGGGTTCGTAGTAACTACGATTCGACTCTTTTTATGCCGATCATTCGTAAAGTAGAAGCGTTAATTGGTAAGCCGTATACGTATGAGAGCGGTGCGTCGTATCGTGTTATTGCGGATCATATCCGTACGGTTACCTTTTTGCTAGCGCAAGGGACTAACTTCTCAAATGAAGGGCGTGGGTATGTCCTTCGCCGAATTTTGCGTCGTGCAGTTCGTCATGGATATTTGCTTGGATTTACCAAACCATTTATGTTTGAAATCGCCGATACGGTTTCTGAGCTTATGGGGAAACAATACCCATATATCGTGGAAAAACTAAACGTGTTAAAAGAGCAGATCATGCTCGAAGAAGAGCGTTTTTTCAAAACCATCGCATCGGGTATCGAGCTGTTTAACGAAGAGCTCAAAAATACGAAAGCAACCTTTAGCGGTGAAGTAGCATTTAAACTCTACGATACGTTTGGTTTTCCATTAGATCTCACAGAAGACATGTTACGTGAAAAAAACCTAGCCCTAGATACCGATACGTTTGAAGCGCTTATGCAAGAACAAAGAACACGTGCAAAAGCGGCATGGAAAGGTTCGGGAGATGCAGCTGTCGAAGGTGATTTCAAAACGTTGCTGGAAACCTTTGGCGTGAATACTTTTATCGGTTACGCGTACACGAAAGCACCGGTTAAAATTCAAGCATTATTAGGTGAAAGTTTTCAGCGTGTTGAATCCCTGCATGCGTGTCAAAAAGGGTGGGTCCTTCTCGAAGAGACTCCTTTTTATGCACTCAGTGGTGGGCAAGCAGGGGATAAAGGTCTTTTGGGGGATAAAGCAACGGTTTTGGATACCCAAAAGTTTCATGGTCTTAATCTCTCACACATTGAAACAACGGCTACTATTACCGTGGGCGAAACGGTCGAAGCAATTGTTGATCTTTCGCGTAACGAGATAGCAAAACATCATTCTGCTACGCATCTATTGCATGCGGCATTGTATGAAGTATTGGGTGAGCATATCAGCCAAGCGGGTTCTTTGGTAGAGCACAATCGCCTGCGATTTGATTTTTCACATCCAAAAGCGATGACATCGGAAGAAGTGGCACTCGTAGAAGAGCGTGTGAATCAGCATATTTTCCATGCATTAAGTACACTGACCAAAGAGATGAGCATCGAAGAAGCCAAAAAAAGCGGTGCAAAAGCACAGTTTGGTGAAAAATATGGTGATCGTGTTCGCGTTGTTGATTTTGGCGGAGCATCTGTAGAGTTTTGCGGCGGTACGCACGTTGAGAATACCTCGATAATCGGTACGTTTATTATCACCAAAGAAAGCGGTGTTAGCGCAGGCGTACGCCGTATTGAAGCCGTGTGTGGAAATGCAGCGTATAATGTGTTTAAATCACAGCGTCATCTACTCGAAGAAGTGGAAGGTTCGGTCAAAAACCGTGATGTCCTCGCTGGTATCGAGCGTCTTAAAGAACAAGTTAAAACACTTAAGCATGAAATAACCACTCTCTCCTCAGCCTCCAAAACAGAGTTAAGCATTACGATGATGGGATCTACTGCGGTTGTGGTAGCTCAGTTGGATGCGGGTGATATTAAAGAACGTATTGATGAGCTTAAAAACGAGCATGAATCGGTTGCCGTAATGTTGTTTCAAGTCAAAGACGATAAAGTGTTGCTCGCAAGTGGAGTCAAAAATGCAAATGCAAAAGCTGGGGATTGGATCAAAGCAATCGCACCTATTTTAGGTGGCGGCGGCGGTGGACGACCGGATTTTGCACAAGCAGGCGGGAAAGACCCTAGTAAAATAGGCGAGGCTAAAGAGACCGCGATGGACTACATCACAAAGGAACTTTCGTAAGAAAGGTGGGCTTACCGCCGAGGTAAACCTAGTGTTAACGTAGCTAAAGGGGGCTTTGCTCCCTTAGCGTATTTAAGGAGCAATTAGTATGAAAGAATTTTTAGTACAGACATTTTCAGATTATCGCACAACGATTATCTTTTTACACATTATCAGTGCCGTTTTATGGGTTGGTGGGATGATCACAATGCGTTTTGCAGCACATGCGTCATGCAGTATGATCGAAGATCCGAAGTTACGAATGCAGCGTGCAGCGCATGCTCTTAATCGTCTTTTTAACATAGCGTGGCCTGCAGCTACAGTATTGATCATTACGGCTATTTTGATGGCAGTGGGTCTTGCGTTTCGTGAAGCGGCAGTAGATGCAAACGGTAATGTTATCGATGCGTATGCTATGAGTTTGTATCAAATAGTTCATATCAAAGAAGCGATTTGGATCGTTATGGTGATCAATTTGGGCGCTATGATGTATCGTCGTTCTCAGGCAGAAAAAGCATTGAAGCTTGACAATTTAGCGCGTGCTAAAGATATGTTGACTCCAATTGCTCAGTATATGGTTCCTGTCAATATTGCATTGGGACTTATCGCAATTTATATGGGTGTTGTACTACGTAACGCGTACTAATGCTACGACTTTGTTCTTCTTCATTTACCCGTGCGCAACTTTTGAGTTCGGCGGGTATCTCTTTTTTTCAAGAGTCCATCGATTTTGATGAAGACTCTATTATCGCATCCTCTCCTAAAAACTTTGTGTACCAAGCAACCCTTGGAAAATTTCGTGTTAATTTTGAAAAATTCGGATGTCGTGATTTTCCTTTACTCGTTGCTGATACGGTGGTAACAGCTCATGGAAAGATCTTGCGTAAAGCCAAAGATGAGCATGATGCACGCGCTATTTTGGCCACGCAAAGTGGCAGTGAAGTCTCAATTATTACGTGTATGATGTACAAAACACCCCGACTGGAACTTCTGGATATTTCCTCAACCCGTTATTTTTTTGATTCTTTTGATCCTGAAGCCGTGGATGCTTATATCCAAAGCGGCGAATGGCGGGGTAAAGCGGGAGCCTGTATGGTGGAGGGGTTTTGTAAATCGTATATTCGTGAGGTACGAGGGTACGAGAGTACGGCTATGGGGCTTAGTATCGAAGTACTTAAGCCATTTTTAGTATGAATAACCCTTACGAAAATGAGTTAAAAGCTCTAAAACGAGCAGGGCGGTATCGAGAACGCAATCTGTCAGATGAGTCATTGTTAGATGGTGCATCTAATGATTATTTGGGGCTGGCACATCTTAATGAACTGCACACAAAAGCGTGTGAAACACTCAATTCTTTTACCTTTCATGCGCCTAAATCATCCATGCTGGTCAATGGCTATCATTCTATTCATCGTGATTTTGAGCAGGCGTTGTGTGAGGCAAACGGTTTTGAAGCGGGTATTGTCATGGGCAGTGGATTTAATGCCAATATCGGGCTTATCGAAGCGCTTGGGCGCAAAGGGGATTTGATCTTGATGGATGAGTCTTATCATGCCAGTGGGGTGATGGCGACACGTATGTGCGATGCAAAAATTGAATTTTTTGCGCATAATGATCCCAAAGCACTTCGTGATGCGCTGGAAGCAGCGAATCAAAAACGCATTATTGTAGCTGTTGAGGGAATTTATTCCATGAGCGGGGATAAACTCTCTCGAGACATTCTAGAGATATGTGAACAGTATGATGTTCTTATCATCTTGGATGAAGCGCATAGTAGCGGAGTAATCGGAGAGAATCTAATGGGAATATTGGATTATTACGGAATTACGCCAACTGCTAATATGATCAAAATGGGGACACTGGGCAAAGCTTATGGAAGTTTTGGGGCCTATGTCCTTTCATCACAGCATATCAGTGACTATCTTATCAATCGTGCTAAAAATGTCATCTATGCCACGGCACCTTCGCTGTACGATACGGCATTGGCACATTGTGCACTTAACTATATTAAAAACAATGTCACCCGTTTAAAAGAGGCGATTGCGGCTCGTCAGCGTATTGTGAAAGAGGTGCTTGGAATCACTATTGATGGATTGATAGTTCCTATAGAGATTGGCGATAATGTGAGGGTGATGGAGTTGCAAGAATCTTTGAAAGAGGAGTTGGGAGTTTTGGTAGGTGCTATCCGTCAGCCGACGGTTGAGCGTGCTATTATACGTCTTATTACACGGCTTGACATACCTGAGGAGACTTTGGTGTGCGTGTGTGAACGTTTTAGTCACAATAGGGTAAAATCATAGAATGAGTAGTATCCATATAGATCGATTAAGTGTTGCATATGGAGAGACGATACTGGTTGATTGCAGTTTTCAGATCGGGCGTTCACTCGCATTAGTAGGTGAGAGTGGGAGTGGAAAATCGCTGATACTCAAAGCTCTTTTGGGCTTGTGCGACACTGCTTTGGATGTACGTTTAGAGAAGAACTCACCGTTTGAATGGAGTAGAGGCAAAAGTGTTGCACTGGTTCCTCAAAACCCTTTTACGGCGCTCTCGCCTCTGACACGTATTGAGGATCAGATGTTTTTGTCAAGAGAGCGTTCGCAAGAGTTATTTACGATGTTAGGACTTGAGCATTCGTTACTGCAACGGTATCCTAGTGAACTCTCAGGAGGACAAATACAGCGTGTCGTTGTCGCAATGGCACTTGGATCTAATCCTAAGCTGCTGCTTTTGGATGAGCCGACAACAGCATTAGACGGTGCCTCTCGAGTCGTGATGATCGAGCAATTACTCTCTTTGCAAGAAACCTTAGGCTTTTCAATCCTTTTTGTGACACATGACATGAGTGTTGCGGCGGCCTTATGCGAGGATATATGTGTTCTTAAAAAGGGACAAATCATTGAAAGTGGAAACTTGAAGAATGTATTAGAAAATCCAAAGATGCCGTATACAAAGCAATTAATTGAAGCTGATTTTAAAAACCGGGAATACAGAAAATGAATAAAAACTTATGGATCGCACTTGGAGTCGTTATTATGATACCGTTGGGGTATCTGGGATATATAATTTATAATTTTGAGTATGAAACACAGCGCCTGATAAATTATAAGCCTCGTTTGACGACAGAAGTTTATGACCGTAACGGTGAAAAAATAGCCAATTTATTTAGTAATGAACACCGTTATTACGTATCCATAGACAACATTCCACCTCGTCTTATAGAAGCATTACTCGCGATAGAAGATACCGACTTTTTCGAGCACAGCGGGGTGAATCCGGATGCGATCATGCGTGCGATCATCAAAGACGTGAGTGCCGGTAAACTCAAAGAGGGTGCGAGTACGATCACGCAACAGTTGGTTAAGAATGCTCTTTTGACACGAGAAAAGAAATTTTCGAGAAAGTTTAAAGAGGTTTTGTATGCGATACGTATCGAGCAGGAACTGACAAAAGAACAGATATTAGAGCGTTATTTTAATGAGATTTATTTGGGTCACGGCTATTACGGTATCAAAACAGCCTCAGATGGCTACTTTAGAAAAGGGCTCAAAGAATTGACCCTCAAAGAGATGGCAATGCTGGTAGCGCTTCCAAAAGGACCCAATTTTTACGCACCTACCAAAAACTATGAGCTAAGTCTTGGACGTGCAAATCGTATTATTGAGCGGATGTTAACCTTGGGTTGGATCGATCAGGATACGTATGATCATGCGACACAAGAGCGCCCAAAAGTCTACAACGATACTTTGAGTAAAAACTCTGGTCCTTATGTCATCGATGAGGTCATGCGCCAGCTTGGAGATGCCTTTCCCGATATACGCAGTGGCGGGTATAAAATCTATACCACGATTGATATGAGGCTACAAGAAGCAGGTTATAAGGCGCTTCAGTCCGGACGCAACGAGATGATAGCACGGGCACAGGATGCTGGAGAATTGGATGCAAATATACAATCACAGTTAAATGGTGCGTTAATGAGTTTAGACCCTAATACAGGTGAGATCTTGGCAATGGTTGGAGGCTATGATTACTCGACGAGTCCTTATAACCGTGTAACTCAAGCCAAGCGGCAGCCTGGTTCTGCTTTTAAACCTTTTGTGTATCAAGTGGCATTGGACAGCGGGATGTCTCCCGCATCTCTTGTGCCGGATATTGCCCGAACGTATACCTATGCCGGGGATGATGGTGAAGAAAAAACATGGAAACCAAAAAACTATAAAAATGAGTACAAAGGGATGGTAACGATCCGCGATGCCCTGACTCATTCTCGTAACTTGGCAACGATCAATATGGTCAGCGATATGGGATTTGGAAAAGTAGTGGATGGTCTGCATCGTTACGGGATTGTCGAGAACCTCCCTCCTGACCTCTCTATCGCCCTGGGAACAATCGGGATATCTCCCTTTGATTTAGCCAAATACTATACGATGTTTGCCACGGGCGGTGTGTTGACCAATCCGATTTTGATTCGTCAGGTCATCAGTCCAAAAGGGGAAACCTTCCGATACGAAAACAAGCGCCGTCAAGTCAACACGCGTGAGCAAACGTATTTGATGACGTCAATCTTGCAAGATGTTGTGAACTACGGTACGGGTACGTCAGCCCGTGTTCCTGGACTTGAAATTGCAGGAAAGACAGGGACAACCAACAAAAATGTGGATGCATGGTTTATCGGATATTCACCTACGGTGGAAACGGTCGTATGGATGGGGCATGATAACAATACCCCAATGCGCCGAAGTGAGACGGGAGGACGTGCAGCTGCCCCAATATTCCGTTATTACTATCAAGATTTATTGCGTATTTACCCAAATACGAAGCGCTATTTTGATCGTCCTGCAGGTGTTTATGCCCAGAGCCAAGAGGATTCAAATGTCACAGAAAACTTTACAGATGTCTCAAAAACACCTAATGGCTTGCAAGAACAAGCTCCTAAAACAGACGAGCAGTTGGTCTTTTAATGACAGGCGGTTTTTTCGCGATACTTGACGATATCGGTGTCTTGCTTGATGATACGGCTGCGATGAGTAAGGTCGCGGTTCAAAAAACAGCAGGCGTACTGGGGGATGATTTAGCAGTTAATGCTGAAAAAGCGGCAGGTTTTCATGCTTCCAGAGAACTTCCGGTCCTTTGGGCTATTACTAAAGGCTCCTTTCGTAACAAGTTAATATTACTTCCAGTGGCATTTTTATTAAGTGCTTTTGCCCCCAGTTGGATCATTCCCATTTTGGTACTTGGGGGAGTCTATCTTAGTTTTGAGGGGGCTGAAAAAATTTCTGATTATTTTTTCCCTTCACAACATCACCCCAAACCCTTGGCTGAAACGGTAGAAAATGAAGATGATTTACTAGCGGCTGAAGATGCTAAAATTAAGTCGGCGATATTGACAGACTTTATTCTCTCCATCGAAATTATCGTTATAGCATTAGGTACGGTTGCTCATCAGAACATTATGATGCAAGTGATCATCGTGTCGCTTGTGGCAATCTTGGCAACGATAGGGGTATATGGGATAGTAGCATTTATCGTTCGTATGGATGATATGGGTGTTGGAATGATCCAAATTTCTGAACGTTTTATCGGATGGAGAAAATCGCTATATGTAAAAATAGGTGAAGTATTGGTGAGTGCATTGCCAAAAGTGATTAAAGCACTTGGGGTAATTGGGACAATCGCGATGTTATTGGTGGGTGGCGGTATTTTTGTCCATAACATTGAGCCGCTGCATCATGCGCTTGATTTTTTACCTATGCTTGTCGCTGAGATTAGCAGTGGATTAGTGATAGGGTTTATCGCTTTGGGTATTGAAAAGCTTCTTAGCCCTTTATTTCACAAGGCCAGTTGAAAGATCATCGTTCGTTAGTTTCTTGAGAGTGTTCACTTTTATGTTTCTGAAAATTCTTGCTGTTGACAATAATTATATAATAATAAATAATATCCTTAAATAATACGATATAATAATTTGTTATAAAATTACTCACAAGGGATTTTAAATGGGAACAGTTCTAATTTTGATTGCTATAGGTCTTGTCTTTGGTCTTTTGGTTTTTTTCTTCTGTGAAGAAAAGTCACTTAAACATGCAAACTTCTCTGATATAACACGTCTGATTACGGAAGAAGTTAAAGTATCGGACTGTATTGAAAAGTTTCATACACTTCGCTATTTGGCTTATTATTTTGCGATCATGTTTGTTTTTGATGTGCTTATCGCAGACTTTATCTATCTTCCCCATGGCTTCGGTCTGCTTGAGATAACATTGTATACGTTTGTAACCTCTCTCATTGGTTCAGGTGTCATTTTACTTGTCAAATGGACATATCAACCGGTTATCAAACTTATTTCGTCATTTTTATTTGGGTCTATTTTTATGGCTGCTTCAGGATTGGCTTTCACCTTTACGTATCTTATAAATGGCTAAACACAGAGTGGTTCTTTTATAGAACCTCTGTTTACTAGTAGTAATTAGGCATTACCTTTTTTTGGTTGCTTGCGTGAGATAAAACCACACGCTAGCCCCTATGACAACAAGCATGATGGGTGCAAGAAAGGGCTTGTCGGCAATGACTTTATAACCCTCAATCAACGCTCCGCCAAACAGGTAGCTTCCTCCCCCAACAACAATCGTCCAGATAAGTGCTCCCAATGCATTATAAGAGCTGAATTTCCAAAAACTGTATTTACTCAAGCCAATGGCTAATGGTACGAGTGTTTTGAGACCATAGATAAACTTTTTGATCACAATTATCCATGAACCGTGCCGTTTCATCAGGAGATGCGAAAAAGCGAGCTTGCGCTTATGCTGTTTCAAATATTCCATCATCTCTGATTTATGATAACGAGACATATAAAACAGAAGAGTGTCTCCGATAAAGTTGGCAATAAAAGCAATACTCATAGAGAGCCCTAAATCCATCTTCCCCATAAAACTAAGCACTCCAGCGCCTAAAAGAGCGAGTAATCCACCCCCTAGTGAGTAGAGAAATAAAACCAGATATCCATAAGTCGCGAGATTTTTGAGCATATCATCCATAATTATAATTTCCTTATTTTTGCTATTTCATCGCGCAGTCGTGCGGCTTCTTCGAATTCGAGTTTTTTGGAGGCTTCTTTCATTTTGATCGTAAGCTCATCTACCAGTTTTTTACGTTCAGCCGCTGGAAGTGTCTTGGCTTTTTTCGATCGATTATACAGTTCGCCTACATCTTCGAGTTTTAGATTTTCATCCAAAGATCGTTTGGTCGTTATGGGTGTGATTCCATGTGCTGCATTATGAGCCTCTTGTACAGCTCTGCGATCATTGGTCTTTTTGATAGCACGTTCCATGGAACCGGTTATTTTATTGGCGTAGAGGATGACTCTTCCACGTGAGTTACGTGCTGCACGTCCGATGGTTTGGACCAATGAAGTTTCGGAGCGTAAAAAGCCCTCTTTATCCGCATCCAAAATCGCGACGAGACTCACTTCGGGTAAGTCAAGTCCTTCGCGAAGAAGATTGATACCGATAAGGACATCAAAATCCCCCACACGAAGTCCCCGTATGATCTGGTTGCGTTCTATGGTATCGATCTCAGAGTGCATGTACTGTACTTTTATCCCCAGATCCGCGAGATATTTTGTGAGAGCTTCTGCCATTTTTTTGGTCAAAACGGTGAGCAGTACACGATCCCCCAAGGCGACGGTTTTTATGATCTCATCATGGATGTCTTCTACTTGATTGGTAGAAGATTTTATGGTGATAGGTGGGTCAAGTAATCCTGTAGGACGGATGACTTGTTGAGCAACCGTAGTGCTAAGCTCCAACTCTTGCAGTGCAGGAGTAGCAGAGACGAAGAGATAGTGAGGTGATTTTGCTAAATATTCATCGATCATCAGCGGGCGATTATCCAGAGCGCTTGGGAGGCGAAAGCCATAATCCACGAGCACCTCTTTACGGCTACGGTCGGCGGCATACATTCCCCGAAACTGTGGCAGACTCACGTGCGATTCATCGACGATGATGAGGAACTTATCATGATGTAATGTGAAATAATCGAGTAGGGTATAGGGTGCTTCACCAGGAAGCTTATCGGTCAAGAGACGTGAATAGTTTTCAATTCCCTTACACATCCCCGTTGCTTGCAGCATCTCTAGATCAAACTCACAGCGTTGACGCAGGCGTTGGGCTTCGACTATTTTACCTTGAGCCTCGAGCTCTTGCAGTCGCTCACCCAGCTCGTCTTCGATGCGCTTGATCGCACGGGAAAGTTTCTCTTGACCCACGGCAAACTGACTCGTGGCGTAGATGGTAACGCTGTCATGTTTTTCGGTCACCGCGTTGCTAAGCGGTTCAAAATAGATGATCCGTTCGACTTCATCTCCGTAGAACTCAACGCGTATCGCTTGATCTTGCCAATAGGGAGGATAGATATCGATCACCTCGCCATTGACCCGCATATTCCCACCATCAAAATAGGCATCGTTACGGGTATATCCCATTTCTACAAGACGTAAAAGAAGTTGCTTTTGATTGATCTCATCCCCTACAGCGATAATCTGCACCATCTTCTCATACTCTTCAGGATCACCCAACCCGTAGTTTGCAGAGACGGAGGCTACGACGATAACATCATCATAGCTTAGGAGATTGGCAGAAGCAGATAGACGCAAACGCTCGAGTTCTTCATTAATAGAGCTGTCTTTTTCGATGAAGAGGTCTTGTCTGGGAATGTACGCTTCCGGTTGATAGTAATCATAATACGATACAAAATACTCAACATGGTTTTGTGGAAAGAAACTGCGGAACTCACTGTACAACTGTGCTGCCAGAGTTTTATTATGGGTCATGATGATCGTCGGCAGCTGAACGCTTTCGATGACCTTGGCCATAGTGTACGTTTTACCGCTACCTGTGACACCTTCTAGTGCTACAAAGCGTTCACCACCTTTGATAGCACTGCTAAGTGCTTCGATGGCGACGGGTTGATCACCGGCGCTTTGATATGGGGTATGGACTTTAAAAATCGGCAATGGTTGACGCCTTGCGTTAGTTTCTATAATAATAGGCGAATTATAGCGGAATAGTTGTTTTCTAAAGAAGATGACTGCCTATAGGCTGCTGAGTTAAGGTGAGGTTTCTAATGAGGTTTTTGAGAAAAAGGTATTTTATTTAAATAATGGGTGGAGTAACACCTTATAAGGGATAAAAGCCCAATAAAAAAGACATTTCCGAAGACATATAATTGGTACGATGTTATGCAAGTGAAGTCATGTGGCAAGAAGTTGACTTTGGGAGATATGCGCATCGCTTTTTACCCAACTTTAAAACAGCGCATTGAAAGTGTTCCATGTTGAAATCCTTCGTAAACTGTACGAATAGTTTCTCCTTCTCTTTGTGATCCTAATATAGGTAAAATTGGAAGATAATGTTCCAGGGATGGATGCGCATGGGCGAAATGTGGTAGATCAAAATCGATCAGTTTTTTATGGTCATGTATGAGGGCATCCGAAAAAGCATTATCAAATTCTTGTGCCCACTTTACTCCTGGGGCATCCCGATCACTTTTGGTATCTCCAAGGTTATGGGTAACATTGCCGCTTCCGATGATCATGATGCCTTGATCACGAAGGGTAGAAAGGGTTTTCCCTAGATCATAATGTTCTAAGGCAGGTTTGCTCATATCGATTGAGAGTTGAAAAACAGGAACATCATGTTTGGGAAAAAGATGAACCAATACTGACCATGCCCCGTGATCAAGCCCATGACGCCGATCAATACAAGCATGAGTGAGTTCTCCTAATAATAGAGCTGCTGCTATTTCACCTTGTAAAATCATGGATGGTTTCCGGTTTGTCAACTACCGAAACGATAGAACCGTTTGTTGCCCAATGAGCAGAGAGGATCAAAAGCGCTTTAGGTTTGGCGAGGGTAGTTCCTAGTTGTTTCAAGCTTCGGGTATAGGCATTGTCATCGACGATATTCATCGGTGAACCATGGCTTATAAAAAAGGCACTTTGACGCATGGATGGACTCCTTTGTTCTGTTGCATTGGCAGCCAAAGCCGCCATAAGTGTTAAAAAATAACGACGGTTCATAATAACCTCATTAGCATATCAATTGACGGTATGGCTTCCGTCACAAAATGGAGCATTTTTACTCTTTTTACAGCGGCAGAGATAATAATCTTTTGACTCTTCCACAGTAAATATCGATGGAATAAAATCTGTCCCTTTATGGGCACCATCACACAATACTCCATCTGCGCTTTTACTACAAGTGCAGTAATAATATTTTTTGCCGGCTTCTAAATTCATTTTTACAGGTGTTGACATAATTTTTCCTTTTTTAATAATGGCTTACTTAGCCAAAATCCCTTCGAGTTGGATATCTAGTTTAACTGTTTCTCCAACAGCAACTCCGCCAGCTTCTAAAACTGTATTCCATGTAATGCCATAATCTTTACGATTTAGTTTACCGCTAAGCCCTAAACCCACACGTTGATTTCCCCATGGATCTTTTATGATTCCATTGTTTTCAAAATCTAAAACAACGTTTTTGGTAACACCGTGGATGGTTAGCTTTCCATAAGCGCTATCGCCTTGGACTTTGTCTAGTACAAATATAATTTCCGCGTACTTTTGTGCATCAAACAATTCGGCTGATTTCAAATGAGCATCACGTGTTGCATTAGCTGTATTGATTGAAGTAGCTTCAATTTTACCATTTAGTGATTTAAGCGTTTTAGTTTTTTCATCGTATTCAAATGCACCAGTGAATTTATCAAATTTGCCCGTAACATCAGAAATCATCATATGTTTCACTTTAAAACCAATATTTGAGTGACTCGCATCAACATCATAGTGTCCCGCGAAAAGTGATGCAGATCCAAGTAGTGTAATGGCTACCATAGTAGTGATTTTTTTCATTGTATTTCCTTTTTTATATAATAAATAGTGTTAGTGCATAGGCACATCAAATAACAAAACCTTAGACTCTGTAAGAGCTAAAAGAGTGTATTCCTCCTTATCTGTGATTTGAAGCTCGTCTCTGGCTTCAAGAATATGACCGTTAATCTCTACTTCCCCTTCGATAATAAATACCAATCGCCCATGATCTTTTTTTACGTCGGGGATTGATATTTTTTTACTTTCGTTTACTGCAGTTAAGTAGATAGCAGCATCTTGTTTAATAGTAATAGAATCTTCACGTCCGTCACCGCTGATAAGTACGACCCATTGATTATTTTTATCGTGATGATAAAAGTCATGCTGATCATAGCGAGGAACTCCACCCTCTTGATTTGGATAAATCCAGATTTGAAAAAGTTCAGTATCTGAGGTTTCCATTGCATACTCTGAATGAAATATTCCCGATCCTGCACTCATATATTGAATTTCACCTGCTTTTATGACGCCATGGTTGCCTTGGGAATCACGGTGCTCCAAAAAGCCTTTAGTGACGATAGTGATAATTTCCATATCCTTATGTGGATGCATATCAAATCCCATTCCGGCGTCAATGAGATCATCATTAATAACGCGTAAAGCTCCAAATTGCATACGATTAGGATTGTGATAGTGTGCAAATGAAAAACTAAAACGGCTATGTAACCAGCCATGTTCTGCTATACCACGTTCTGTAGAACGATGAATTTTTAATGACATATTTTTCTCCTTTGTATTCGCATATAGACCTAAGGGTAAGATAGACACTATTTGCATAAATGTTCTGCGATTCATACTCAAGCCTTTAATTACTAACTAGTACTATTTAGGCAAATTTTTTTATTGTGCTTTTTCGAGTTTACGTAATAAACGTGAGAGACTTTGAATCTCTTCTTCATTCAGTGCTGCGTCATACATGCCTGTTAAATTTGCCACATGTTCATGGAATATTGATTTCATAATTCTTGACCCGTTTTCGGTTATCTCAAGAATCTTAATACGACGATCTTCATCTGAGGGAATGGATTCTATCAGTCCTTTAGACTCAAGATTTTTAACGACTACCGTAATATTGCCGGGTGTGCTAAGTGTTAATTTGGTAATCTGACCAACACTTAATTTTCCAAGATGGTATAAAGATTCTAAAATACCAAATTGAGGTAAAGTAAGATCACGATCGGCTAACCATGCTGTTTCTTTTGAACGGATTTTTGTAAGAGATCTTGAAAGCTCGATATGTGCACGTAAGACAATATCTTCATGGCTTCCATAACTTTTTGCACGTTTCATAGATTCTCCTTTACTAAATCGATAACAACATATTAGTACTAATTAGTAATAATGTCAAGAGTAATTATTGAAATGAGAAATAAATTCTAAACTCACTTTTTCAACAAGACAACTGCCTATACGCTGCCCAATAAAAAAACATCATAAATAAAAAGAGAAAGAAACCCTTATATACAAAGGTTTTGAAGAGGGTTTAAGCGGCTTTATCCCAGTGCATGTACGCCTCAGGTTGGTAGTAATCGTAGTAGCTTACAAAATACTCAACATGATTTTGAGGAAAGAAACTTCTAAACTCACTGTACAGCTGTGCCGCAAGTGTTTTGTTGTGAGTCATGATGATCGTCGGCAGCTGTACGCTCTCGATCACCTTCGCCATAGTGTACGTTTTACCGCTACCCGTGACACCTTCTAGGGCTACAAAACGCTCACCACCTTTGATAGCACTGCTAAGTGCTTCGATGGCGACGGGTTGATCACCGGCGCTTTGATATGGGGTATGGACTTTAAAAATCGGCAATGAATGACGCCTTGCGTTAGTTTCTATAATAATAGGCGAATTATAGCGAAATTGATGTTTTCGCTACTATCGTTCTAAAGTTTATACAGTAAATTAACCCAAAAAGTTTGTCCCATATACGGTATGTCACTACTATTTGGTGAATTCAGTGGGAAATAAAGGGTTCTCAGTGTTTTTCCAAAGAGATTCTTGACCCCGAATTCTAGATCAAGATTTTTTGCTACTCCCTTGATTTTTTGTGTGACATTCACATAATCTTGAGCAGGGATAGAACCATTAGTTCCAACTACAGACGTAGTTGTAGTCAGTACATTGTTAACTCTATTTTTTTTGCCTGTATAGTGATACCATAGTGTAGTCGGATACGAGGTATCGCTGTTGATGGTAGCAAATACATTTGCCAAAAAGTTAGCGGAGAGTGCGAACTCACTAGAGTCGTAGTGATAGTCAGTTCCAGTTCTTGTTAGTTTAACCTCTCCTCTATGTGATTTATAAAAAGCCATATCGGCACCAAGACTTACTGTTTCATAGTTTTTGCTCAACTCCATCTCAAGCCCATTTACTGTTGTTGGATGCTCAAGATTGATCGTTTCATAGGTGTTATCGTGATAGGTAATCATATTCGAAGTCTTAGTATTAAATACGGTTGTTTTGATAGAAGAATCGTTTGTTTTAAAAATGTAGGACAACTCAAGCGTATCGGCAATTTCGGATTCAAACTTTTGATCTACACTTTGGTTATTAGAGGAATATTGTTCTGAAAAGCTAGGTGGTCTAAAGGCTCTTGAATATTGTGCTTTTAAAATATTGGAATCATCATAAATATGAACTAAAGCGATTCTTGGAGATAACGCTTTACGTCCATCATTGTAGGTATCATAGCGTGTTCCGATAGTTGCTGTGGTTTTTTCATCCAACTGTATTTCATCTTGAATATAGAGGGCCTTATTGATTCTGTTTGGGATATCCTTAGGGGATAATAAACTGTTGGTAGTATTCCATGATTGCGTACGATTATTTCTATCAATCGAAAGAACACTAGCGTATATCCCACCCAATAATCGATGCGAACCTATGGTTGTTTCTGCTGACCCTTCAGCATATTTTGTACTTTCGGCGTAATCAATGATTCTTTGGCCACTATTGGATGGATATATAAGATCGGCACGATTGGTATATTGATTTATGCCGGCTTTTGCGGTTAGCAGAACATTTGAAAATACATCGTACTTTCCTTGTGCTCCTAATAGGGTATTGATACTGGATTGAACAGGTTTGGTATTATCTAAGGGTATACCGTTTGTTGGATCCCATTGGACGCGAGTATAGTTGTTTTTTGCTTGCATTCGGTATGCCCAAAAATCAATATTTTTATAAGACGCATCGGCCATCAAAAGATTGTTACCGCTTGCACTTGGGAGGTTACCATGCTCTGATCGTGATTGACTTGTTGCTGATAAATCCCATCCATCACTTTGCTCAAGCGAGACTATAGTGGAAACTTTTAAATCGTTTTGTTCAAAAAGTCCGTAAGCACCTATGCCTTTTCCAAATTTATTACTTTCCATTTGAGATAGGGTTGTAAATACAGCGCCTGCCCCTTTTTTGGTAATAATATTAATGACCCCGTAAATTGCATTACCGCCATAAATGGCTGAACCTGGACCTCTGATTATCTCAATGCGCTCAATGGCATCTGTTGGTATGGGAATAACAAGCTGCCCCGTTCCGAGGATGGGAAGTCCCAATATTTCAGCACTAAAGGGCTTGTCGTTGATCATCCATTTTATTTTATTACCTTGTGACCCATATATGGAACCGGCTCCTCTAAGGGATAGAGTGGATGAATCAAAGCCTACAATGGTGTCATATGCATTTTGTTCTGCTAGGTTTGTGATACCGAGAGATTTTAATTTTTCACCACTGATTACAGTTACTGTCCCGGGTACATAATCGGCATTGAGTTTCGTTTTTGTCGCAATTGATGTCATTTCTTCGATGACACTATTGAGATCATCACTATCGTTGGCTGAGAGGAGTAATTGTGTTAGTAACACAGAGGCAAATAATGCGGGTAGAATCTTCAACGTACGTTCCTTGTATAAATACTGTGATTTAAATAAGTATAATTTTAGCTAATAATAGCACTTGCTAACTAGAGTGTACACTTTAAGCGCAGCCACAACCCGTACCACAGTTGTCATCACCAGACTTATCCGTAGATTCAAGCGTCCACTCATCCGTAGAGCCGCAACCAACATCACAACTAACACCAGTACTGCAACCAGAGACAGCAGTGGCATTGATAGCAACTCTAATTACAAAGTTATCACCTTGCGCTTTTTGGGAATAGAACTTATGCGTACCACAAAACTCTTCATTCATAAATTCAGATAGGATATTGGCATACGCATAGGCTTCTTGCTGGGTGTTAAAGGTAGTATTATTGGTGTATTCACTTTTTTTAAAACAGGCACATTCGTGTTCCATTTGTACTGTATACATAAAGCATTTCCTTTGGATTGGTAAATAATGAAGGCTAAGAATATGCGACTTAGCTGTTCATCGTAGCGTTATTTTTTTTCTTCACTTTTCATCAAAAACGCAGTTTCATTGAGCAATTCGATGATAGTGCTTTTTTCTTTATCGGTTAATGATCCTGCACCTTCGAACAAGTCCATCTCTCTCAAAGCCTCTAGTACATGTCCTTTGGCGGTAACATAGGCACTTTTTGCCTGCGGACTCAATGCTTCTAATTTTAGGTGGTTTTCTTTAGTCATCGTATGACTCCTATTTTCAAGATAACCTATTATGCCAAAACTAAAATATGATATACATTGATGTATGCATTGAGCTTAGCGTAAATGCGAGTAAACAACACGAAATATGTTTTGACCATCTCTGTATTCATACTCTAAGGTCATGTGATGCATTTGAAGAATCGAGTGCACTATGTATAAGCCTAGACCCATTCCATGGTTTTTATTTTTTGTATCCGTATGAAAAGGCTTGAAATATTCAGTTAAAGGCTTTTCGATTCGTTCTCCATTGGAAATAAAGAGAAGGTTTTCCTCTTCTTCGATAGTAACGTGCCCATCTTTTGAATATTTTAGTCCATTATCAATAAGATTTTTGAGAGCTAAGCAAAAGAGATCCAAATCAACATTGATTTTCTCAAAAGAGATGTTTCGAAGCTTGATCGTATCGGTTTTTTCAAGCAGAAGCATGTCGATTGATTTTTGAACAATGATGTTCATCTTGTAGGCGTGCAGGTTGAGTGAGTAGTTGTTGGATACCACTTGTTCAACTTTTGCAAAATCATCTATCAGATGGGTCAGCTTCTCAAAAATAGTGATTATGCGGTTCTTTTGTTTTTCATCGTCTATGAGTTCACTGACAATTCTCCCCTTCGCAATAGGAGTTTTCAGCTCATGCATGATGGTTCGTAAAAAGAGCTGTCTGGATTTTAATTGCTCTTGCGCATCATTGATGTTTTTCATAATGAGATAGTAGATAAACATAAATAAAATCATCACTAACACAAAGAGATAAATATCTACGTAACTTCTCTCAAATGTATTGGAGTCATCTTTAAAAAGGATTCTAAAATTTGGAGTGATGATGTGTAAATAATAGTGTCCATCTGCAGCAATAGTTTCAAATCCTTTTTTTCTCATGATAGGATGTTTTGCGTGGTGTAAAATAGGATGAGGATTCTCAACAAGTCTAAAATTAAAACCATACAGGTATTGGGTTGTTTCTTCTTTGGAAAGTCTTTCTTTGTGGATGTGTTCAGCAAGCTTTTCATAATACCGCACTACATGATCGTCTGCTTTTGTCTCTTGCATTTCATGAAAAGGGAGTATTGCTAAAATCAGGAGTATGAATAAAAAAGCAAAGAGAAGTCTGATCTTGGTTTTGAGAGATAGGGTTATTTTCATTGTGTTATTTTATAGCCTAAGCCACGAATGGAGTGTAAGTAACGCGGATTTTTGGAATCATCACCCAGTTTTGTACGAAGTCTGCCAATAATAACGTCCAAGCTTTTGGAATAGCTGTCGCTTAAACTCTGGCAATCTTCTACAATTTGTTCGCGGGAAACAACGGAATTTTTATTGCGCAGTAGGCAAAACATCACTTCATATTCTGCATGGGTAAGATCCAAATCGTGTTCTTTGAAGGTGATCTTTAGACGTGATTTATCATAGACAAAGTCACTTTGGAGAGTAGGATGAGCATTCTTTTTGATTCGTCTTAAAAGGCTTTGAATGACGGCATACATCTCTTTTGGATCATAGGGCTTTGGCAAATAATAATCAGCCCCCATCTGCAAGCCCATGATTTTGTCTGTTGAGTCACTTATTGCACTCGAGATGATGATAGGAATATCGTATTTTTTAACCACTTCGCTACACACTTCAAGCCCATCCATACCGGGAAGTGTTAGATCTAAGATGAGCAAATCATACTTATCCACCCCTGAGCTTAGAGCCAGGAATGGGTCTTGGAAGTTTGTTATTTTGATATTGTATTTTTCAAGGTATTCCCCCAAAAAAAGAGAAAAATCGGGATCGTCCTCAATCATTAAAATAGTAATCATAACATCTTCCTTATAGTACCATTATGCGTAAAATGACCTTGTATTATAATTATCGGATTCCTTTAAAACCTGATTCAAAGAGTTAATGACAAATTTTTGGGTATCTTCTTGTGAGAGGGTATTTTCTTGTGAATTATACTTGGTAAGAATATCCATTACCTGGGCTTTCGCATCGTCTTTGAGGCTGACGATTTTACTGGTATAATCTAAAATACTCTCAAATGAGGATGAAGTAGTGCTGGTGGTTGAGTCGTCTTCTTCATCAGAGCTTAGCAGACTCTCTAATAAATCAGTGACACTTGAGATCTCTTCTTGTTTCACAGGGGGTGGGCCCATAGGTCTTCCCCCTCCATCTCCTTTACCAACACCTGCCAAACTGCCAATCTCTTTAGCATCAAAACCAGAAGCGGACATAACGCTTTCCATCGCTTTAGAGGGTTCTATTCCTGCTTCTTGCATTGCTGCGACGATCTCTTTTGCATCAGTTGCAGACAATGACTCTGAATCATACTGAGACAGCAAATCGGTTATAAATGCCTGTTGTTCAGTTGATAAACTGCTGGATTTACTCGTACTGCTCGTTTGCGGTTGATAAACTTGACTGGAACTTATTGAACTGATACTCATGATTAACCCCTTTTTATTTTAGAAAAGCATACAAGCTTGATTTAAACGTGTATACAATCCAAAGTAAATGAAAGTAAACACTTTCTAAAAGTGCTTGCCAGTTTTTGTCATGATTACAGTGAGATATAGCTAGAAATATTAAATGGTGAAAAACTTAAAAGGTTAATACATACTGTAATAGGGGTTATTTGAATGCCCGTATAGGAGCAGGTATCGCACTGCCAACCTATAAGTAACATTGAACAATAACAATAGAGACTACATCACTTCTTTGAACCTGATTTATAGTATGGATAAATTGAATCTGTTTGCGGGGTATAACTTTACCAAAAATAATGATGATATTTCTGATATAGTTGAGTATCAAAACATGCATGCTATCAGTGCAGGTGTTGGATACTCGGTTACTGACAAATTGTATGAATGGATCGTATTCCGGCTTAGACAGTACGACAAAAGACACAATTGAGACTGAGAGCGTATCCGTAATGCTAGCTACAGCTTAAACGAGTATTGGTTCACTATTCATATGGTCTGAGCGACTCGACAAGCGATAATGATGTATCTGTTAATCTAGGATACCGTTTCTAATATTTTTTGAAATCCATCTTTTAAGTAAAATATTTAGGATGATAAGCTAATCTATTTAAATATTAGTATAGTAAAAGGTGGGTAGCAATGAAAATTAAAATGATAATCGCACTTGTTATGTTATTTAGTATAGGTTTGTGGGGAGGCGAGAGTATTGCTATCGTTAAGAGTGTGAACGGTAATGCTCAAATCAAGAGAGATAGTGCTTATTTGAATCTTGTAAGAGGCTCAGAACTTCAAACAGGTGATATTGTTCAAACCTCTGATAAGGCAAGTGTTGGGCTTGTATTTAATGATGGTACTGTGCTTTCAGTTGGGCCAAAGAGTATGTTGGAGCTGAATAAATATCTTTTTAAACCGTCTTCAAAAGAGTATGATTTTGATGTGACGCTTAAAAAGGGAACAACAGCATATGAATCAGGAAAACTTGGAAAACTCGCGCCTGAAAAAGTTGCTTTTAGAGTTCCTCAAGGTTCCATTGGCGTACGTGGCACCAAGTTTATCGTTGATGTAGAGGAATAGGCATGGTTGCTTTTTTAGTATCGGCAGCGATTATTCTGTCTCTTCCATTTTTGGTTTCCTCTCCGAAAACAACCGTTATTTTATTGGATAATAATAAAACAAACAGTGCGGTGGATGTTACGACTAAAGCTGGGAAAGTCACCCTGGATAAACCATATGCACAAACTAGTTTATCAGCGACTGATGTAAGTCCAAAGCCTATAAGTCAAGCTGATGAGGAAGAAATCAATAAGAAATATAAAGGTTTGATGGATGTACTTCCGCATCAACCTGTCAGTATGCTATTTTATTTTGAGGAAGGTTCCAGTCAGCTTGTGCCAGAATCAAAAGGTCAAATAGGATTACTTATTGAACTAATTAAAAACGAGGAGCCTTGTATTGTGGATATCATTGGTCATTCTGACACAGCAGGTACTGTACAGAGTAATTATGAGTTAGCATTGAAAAGAGCTCAATCATTAAAAGTTTTTTTAGAAGAGAACCAGGTTGAAATGAAACAAGTTACTGTACAGTCATATGGGGAAAGCGATCCGCTTATCCCTACAGGAGATAATATTTCGGAACCAAAAAATAGACGTGTTGAAGTTATTGTGCGATAAATGAATTTTAAATCAAAAACCTTTTTCTTTGTCTCTTTCATCTTAACGATTCTTTTTTATGTGGGATGGTGGAACAGTTCTATACTGATTAATTTGGATCATAAAATATATGATCTTGTGATTTCTTTTGATACAAAGCCTCCATCGGTTGCCTCAACAACAGTAGTTGAGATTGATGAAAAAAGTCTTCAGGCATTGGGCCAATGGCCATGGCCAAGAGTTGTTACCGCTTCGTTAGTAAAAAAAATAGCAGCTAATCGTCCTGCTGCAGTCTCATTGGATCTTATATTTCCAGAAGAAGATAGAACCTCACCGGCAATTGTAAATAATTTTTATAACGACTTTTTTCGGCTTAAAACAACTTTTTCGGGTCTTCCTGATATTTTAAAAGATAACGACCTTATTTTTGCAGATTCAATAAGTAATAATAATGTTGTTCTCCCTGTTTTTTTTACTGAATCAGCCTCAATGACAAAAGAATGCACCATCTCGCAAAAGTTTTTGATTCAGGAAAAAAAGCCTCTTTTAGGATTATTTGAAAGTCCTTATTTATTGTGCAGTCTCCCTGGAATTCAGAATAAAGCCAAAGCTGTTGGGCACATTCAAGCATCCCCTGATGAAGATGGAATTTTAAGACGATTGCCTCTATTGATTCGGCATCAAGATGAGTTGATACCAACCTTGGGGTTGGCAACCATGACATCGCTTGATCCAGGGGTAAAAGTAGAACAAACAGATCTATTAACTAATGATATTACGGTTCAAACACTTAGACATACATTCACGACGGATGAACAAGCGAATGTTCTTTTACGCTTTTATCCTCGTAACTGGTATCATAGAATTTCGGCTTTGGATGTTTTTAACGGAGATTATGATCCCAACCTTTTTCAAGGTAAATTTGTATTTATCGGGGCAACGGCAATGGGATTGCATGATCACTATACCATTAGCGACGGGTCAATACGTTCAGGTGTTTTCGCTCATGCAACTTTGATTGAGGACTTGCTCAATGATACTATGCTTACACAGCCTTCTGTATATAAAATTATCAATATCTCTTTGTCTGCCTTATTTGCATTGATCTTGATGATATTAATGTTTCGCAAACATTATGTGTATATGCTCGTAATGTTCTTTATAGTGGAAATTTTTGGCTTTATTTCAAGTTATATACTGCTACGAGAAAATATTTATATTTCTATTGGTTACTTTGTTATTCCACTTATTTCCTATGTATTTGTATTATCGATTGCTTTATTTTTTATTTATTATCGAGATCGAAAACTTTTTTATGAAGATATGAGTAAGGCCAATATGGCTATGCTGGAGAGTATGGCATTAGTAGCAGAAACGCGGGATACGGATACAGGAGCACATATTATCCGAACCAAAGAATATATCAGAGTATTGGCACTATACCTAAAATCTAAAAATAGGCATAAAGATATATTGACTTCGGATTATATTGTGAATTTATATCATGCTGCTCCTTTGCATGATATCGGAAAAGTGGGTATTCCGGATTATATTTTGAAAAAGAATGGCAAATTAACGGAAGATGAATTTGAAATAATGAAAACTCATTCGTTGTTAGGAAAAGAGATTATAGGGAATTCTATACACGCATATCATGAGACCAAGATGCTGAGGATTGCTTATAACATTGCCTATTCTCATCATGAGAAGTGGAATGGCTCAGGATATCCATTAGGTCTGAAGGGGGAGGATATTCCCTTGGAAGCAAGACTAATGGCCATTGCAGATGTTTACGATGCTCTCATTAGTAAACGATGTTATAAACCATCATTCACATTAGAAATGGCAGAAGAGATAATTGTTCAAGGCAATGGGATCCATTTCGATCCGGAGTTAGTTGATGCATTTCTTATATTGAAAGAAGAGTTTCAAATGATTGCTGAAAAATTCACTGATTCTTAGAAGCGTAATTTTATTCGAATTTTTAAAGTAACTTCGTTAGTTATGGTGCAAAGATTACTCCTCTAGCGAGGAGAATTAAAGTTCCGTTAACGTTAACCCTTGAATCCCTAAGTTTCCATAGCGATGATAACTGTTTGAGATACTTTGCTCGATAAAGTAGTGCATAAGTTCTAAACGACCATGGGATACAAAAGGACTGCTTGCGATATAGATGGCTTTACTCGCGACTTGCTCATAAATATTTTGGGTTACATTTTCTGGATGTAAGAATCTGACTCTCTGAACTTGCGGCATCATCTCGATGAGCTCATCTTCATCCTGTCTATTGATGGTATCCTCTTTACCTATAAATGAGGCCTGTTTTGATTCTAACCAAATCAATTCGGCTTTTCTGCTCTTCTTTGGTAGGGAGATATGAAGCTTTGCTCCGATCATTTTGATCGCCATAATCGTCGTTAAAATTTCATCCAACGCATCGTTCTCTTCCACCCTTAACAGGACACTTTCAACCGGCAAGTAGCGAATAATATTACTCTCACCTCGTATATAGGCATAGTCATGCTCTTTTAAAAACTCAACTTCATGCCAATGCGCAAAGTGACAGATATGACGAAGTGATGACTCACACTCATCATTAAATACCGTATCGCGAGTCAATAAGCTTCGCATCTGGTCTATAAACTGTGTCGAACAACTCTCATAAAGATTTGTCTCTTTGTAGTCAATGTTCATAAACTGGCCGACATAGTTAAACCCACCCGCTTTTTTCCCACTACCAATAGCAGATTTTCTCATCCCGCCAAAGGGTTGACGAATCACAATAGCGCCTGTAGTACCACGGTTTATATAAAGATTTCCGGCAAGAATGTTAGCTTTCCAATAATCCTGCTCTCTTTTATCCAGTGTTTCTATACCCGAAGTCAAACCGTATCCTGTTGCATTGACCAGCTCTATTGCATGCTCGAGGTTATCGGCACACATGACGCTCAGTACCGGACCAAACAATTCGTTCATGTGACAAAAATCATTGTTCTTGGTTCCCCATCGTACAGAGGGTCTTAGCATATAGGGGTTGCCTTTATCTGCATAAGAGGGTGGGACAAGCCACTCTTCACCATCATCAAGATAGGTCAGTGATTTTTTAAGCTCTCCTGCAGGGAGGTTGGAGAGAGTCCCTATGCGATTTGAAAAATCCCATACTGAACCTGTATGAAGTGACTCTACTGCTTCTTTTAACGTCTTTTTGAAATGTTCATCTTCATAGAGTTCTTTTTCTAAAACGAGCAGTGAAGTAGCGGAACATTTTTGTCCGGAGTTATGAAATGCAGACACCACTACGTTTTTAATCGCTTGATCTCTATCGGCAAGTGCGGTTACGATGGTCGCATCTTTACCCCCTGTTTCAGCGCTTAAGCTGATGTCTGGACGTGATTTTATGATGCGGTACGCTGTTTGTTCCCCGCCTGTAAATATTGTGAAATCAATATCTTTACTAGGAATTACATGTTGACCTACTTCACTTCCAATCGCAGGAAGGAATTGAAGGGTGTTCTTACTGACCCCTGCATCCCAAAAACATTGACACAGTCTGTATCCGCATAGGGTAGAATCTTCGGCAGGTTTTAGGATTACCGTGTTTCCAGCGGCTAAGGATGCGGCAACTCCTCCAGCGGGAATAGCGATAGGGAAATTCCAGGGGCTGATGACCAAGCCCACCCCTTTACTGCTTGCTTCAACACCGGTCAGACCAGACATCTTGGCGACACTGTAAGGGTAGAAATTTGCAAAGTCAATGGCTTCACTGATCTCTACATCGGTCTCCGTAAACACTTTTCCAACTTCCGCAGCAGCGATACCGATCAAATCAGCTCTGGCTAATCGTAACTCATGCGCCACATCCATTAAGATCTTTTGTCTCTCTAAATAGTGCAATTTTCTCCAACCATCCGGGTCCTCTTTCGCAGTCGCAATAGCCACTCTCATATCATCTTCGTTTGCCAACACATAATGTCCGGCGAATTTTTTCTCATGATATTGAGATTTATCGATTACATCGATGATATTTTCATCTCTTTGAACAATTCTACCGCCAACTACAGGGTACGCGTTAAAACCACCCACTTCCCCAATATTTTGCCATTTATCCCGGATATCCTCCGCCCATTTTCGATTGGCAGGTAACACAAAATCGGTATCGGGTTCATTTTCAAAGTGATAATATTTGATGTCAATTTCTTTTTTGCTGATGACTTGATTTCTATCTTGTGTTCGGTAGGGTTTTTGGTCAACCGTTGGTATTAATGCAATGGCATCATCATAGCTTTTGATGAGAGTTTCCCATGCTGGAGTGTCGACTTCAAGCCCGAAACTGTGTCGTAAAAAGTTTTGATCGGCGGTATTTTCATCAAATCGGCGAACAAGATAGGCAATGGCATTGGTAAAGGTATCTTTAGTAGCGGTTGGAGCATATAGGATTACATTCAATCCCTCTTTTTTGAGTACTTGATACGCGGCCTCACTCATCCCCTCCAGCATCTCAGCAGAACAGTAGGCTTGCGTCCCTCTCTCTCTTGCTAAGAGCATCGCTAATGCATGGTCAAAAAGATTATGAGAGGCTACTCCCGTATGGACATAGGGTGCAACTTGCGGATCTAGTAAAAAGTCCATTGCGATCTTGAAGTTTGCATCACTCTCTGCCTTGGAAGCATACGTCACATTATGCCAACCTCTCAAAGAAGCTTCGGTTAACTCCATCTCTTGATTCGCACCTTTGACAATACGAATTTTGATAGGTGCTCCACCGTTTTGAACTCTATTTTTAGCCCAAGCGGCTAGATCTCTGATAAAAATCATCGCATCGGGCAGATAGTTTTGGATAACGATACCGGCGTGAAAATCTTTGAACTCTTCTTTTTCTAAAACATTTTTAAAAGAATCAATGGTGATTTCAATATCTCTATACTCTTCCATATCAAGATTTACAAATTTATACTGTGTTTTACCCTCTTTATCTTTATAGGGATTTTTCATCGCAGCACGGTAGACTTTTTCTAATTGTTCGGAAATTTTTGCAATATTATTGTCATGTGCATGTGGGATTATTTGAGAAAAAAGATTGGAGATTTTGATAGAGAGGTAGTCAATATCGGGGTTTTTTAAAAGTTTGATGTATTTATCGACTCGCTCTTGAGCCTCTTCTTCACTTAGTACTATCTCACCGATGACATTGATGTTGACCCGAGTGCCTTCATCGCGTCTGGCTTTCATGTGTTTGGCTAAAAGAGGGTCTTCACCTTTGATGACGATACTGCTGATGTCATTTCGAAGGTACTTGATAAAGAGGGGTATAGAGATGGAACTGACATAAATGCCTACATCACGAAACAACCAGATTAGAATCTGTTCAAATTGAGAAAAAAAGTCGGTACTTTTGTATTTGGCAAAGATATGCTCCAGCTGATCAGCGACTCTGTCTCCATCTTTTGAACGAAAACTTTGATCCAGTAACTCAATCAGAAATATCTTATTAATAGGATTTTTCAACATTTTCATCATCATGTCGTGAAAATCTTGTTCCTTGCCTTTTCGTGAAACCTGTATCTTCTTTTGCCACGCATAAGCGATGCTTTTTACTTCTTGAACTGTCTTTTCGGGTATGCTCATATGTTTTCCTTATCTATCTTGTATTGGTTTTTATCCTCACTATCTAATGTTAGATAACTTTTAAAATGTGTTGTTTTTAATTGTATCTAAAGAGTATAAACGGGTAGCTAACCAATAGGGGTGACTATGCGCATAATTCATTGAGTGCTGGAATAGTGTAAGTTAAATATTGGGGATAGGAAAGCGTAGTCTTTGGAGGGAAAAACTAAAAAAAGTTAGGCATTAAGCCTAGCTCTTTTTAGTGTTTTTTTCATTTCGTTTTTCTTTTAATGTTTTTGTAGGAGCTTTTTTAACCGCTTTTTTTGAGTCTTGACCTTTTGCCATACTATCCCCTTCATTTGGATTTGTTAACATAATACAGTAAACGCTTTATTATTTTGTTGTTTTCTTTACTTCATAGATGTCTTTTCTTCTGTCTTTCAAGTTTTTAACACTTCCTAGTTCATGAAGCTCTCGTAACAAGTTGATATCCACATCTGCGATCAAAACCATTTCAGTGTTGGGAGTAGCTTCTGCTTTGATTCCATTGGCAGGAAAAGCGAAATCACACGGGGTGAACACCATGGATTGTGCAAACTGCATGTCCATATTGTGAACGTTAGGGAGATTGCCTACGCTACCTGCTATGGCAACGTAACATTCGTTTTCTATGGCTCTGGCTTGAGAACAGAGTCTTACTCTGGAGTAACCATTTTGAGTATCGGTTAAAAATGGAACAAACAAGATATCCATCCCCTCTTCCGCTAACAATCGGCTAAGCTCTGGAAACTCTGAGTCATAACAGATCAGTACTCCTATTTTTCCACAGTCAGTGTCAAAGGTTTTGACGTCATGCCCACCTTGCATACCCCATACTTTTGCTTCATCGGGAGTAACGTGTATTTTCTCATAACGGTCAATAGTACCATCTCGTCTGCATAAATATCCAACATTGTAGAGGTGTCCGTCTTTGATCTCCGGCATACTTCCCGAGATGATATTGATGTTATACGAGATAGCAAATTCTGAGAATTTTTGAATGATGTCATGGGTATGTTTGGCCAATTCTCTGATGGCTTCTGGTTCGGAGAGGTGGTTGTCCTTAGCCATTAAAGGTGCATTAAAAAATTCCGGGAACAGGGCAAAATCGGATCGATAGCCTGAGACGGTATCGATAAAGTATTCTGCTTGCTGTAACAGTTCTTCGAGGTTTTTATAAGGGCGCATCTGCCACTGGATCAATCCTAAGCGGACGACTCTTTTGGTCATCCTGATCTTTTTGTTGGGCTTTTCGTAATAAAGATTATCCCATTCTAATAAAACGGCAAATTCGCCAGAGGCTGCATCTCCTTCGAGATATCCTTTTAAAATCTTTGATGGATGAAAATCATTGGCTATTTGAAAATTGAGTACGGGATCATGAATCTCTTTTCGTTTGACTTTCTCAAGATATTCTTTAGGAGAAAGCTCTTTTTCATATTGGTGATAATTCGGAATCCTGCCACCAAAAGCGATCCCTTTTAGATTTAGTTTCTCACACAACTCTTTTCGATAGTCATACAAACGTCTTCCAAGTCGAAGTCCTCGAAACTTTGGTTTGATAAAGACGTCAATACCATAAAGGATATCCCCTTTGGCGGTGTGGGTACTAAAGGTATAATCGCCTGTGATTTCTTTGTACGTATGATGATTGGCAAATTTTTCATAATTAACAATGATCGAAAAAGCGCATCCTGCTATCTCTCCATCTATTTTTATGACGACTTGCCCTTCTTGAAATTTTTTGATTAATGATTGAATTTGATGCTCCTGCCAATAAGCATCGGGAATGCTTTCATACGCTTCTAGCATGGCATCTTTGAGTTCTGCGTAGTCATTTATACTAAGAAAGTCTAATTCAATATTTTCTTTTGTCTGAGTTTCCATATTTTCCTACAATTTCTAGTTTTAGTCTGAGTATAAAGCTTGGGTAGAGATTTTTATTTAGATACTTTATGATACGAATTATAACTAAATAGTATGAACAAGGGACTTAGAGCAGTTTTTCCATCAAATATGTAATCATAGGTAAAGTTATCAATGAGACAACAATACCGTATCCTACCAAGGCAGCACTAAGCTGGGGTGCAAATCCTGCCGCTATCGCCAAAGCCCCCGCGGTAATCATCGAGGGCATTCCAGATTCTAAAACGGCCACTTTTAATGCAAGCGGATCGGTACCCAGCGCAAATAAAATCCCAAACGCGATAAACGGCATAATCACCAGCTTGACTACTAAAGACTGGGTAAATAACCGGTAATCAATTTCGCCGCCAAACGTCATCGAATATCCAACGGAAATCAGTGCCAAGGGTATGAGTGTTGATGAAAGTATTTTCAAATAGGGCTGTACGATAGAGGGCATCTCACCAAATACTAGGGCAAAGATAAGAAAAATAAATGGCGGAAAAAAGAGAAGCTTTTTCATTATCAGCCGTTTATGAAAGGATCCTGTCTCATAACGCGCTACCACTGCCGCACCGTAGAGAGATAATATCAAAAAACTTCCGAACTGGTCATACATCAACACATAAGGGATTGCTTCTTCGCCTAATAGGGTATGAACGATAGGGATTCCTACAAAGGAAGTATTGCCAAGCGGCAGAACAAGTAACAAGGCAGCACGGACATGGGGTGGATGATTTCGAGTCATGAGAAGAACCATAGCAATGACGATGGGAAGCAGTAGCCACGGAACCAAGATAAGCCCAAGGGCTGAAACATCAAAATGGATCTTTGGTATTTGAATCAATACGGTAGCAGGAAGCGAAACGTAGATGACAAAAAAATTGAGACTCTTGGCAAAATCAACAGGAGCAGGAGCTTTTTGCAGTGCTATACCTATCAACAGTAAGGCGATAATAAAAGCAAATTGCTCCACAACGATTCCTCTAAACTTTTTAACTGCATTAGTGTTATTAGGTTATATTACTAGCTATTTACCCATCTCTTGTAGATACTGTTTGTATTCAACTTTTTGCAGTTTTGCGGATTTTTGGTTTACTTCATTTTGCAGTTTATTTTTATAGACGGCAATCTTTTTTCTAAGATCACTGTCTGAGGAACCAATAATTTGGGCGGCTAAGATTCCAGCGTTTTTAGCACCATTAATCGCTACGGTTGCAACAGGAACACCACCTGGCATTTGCACAATAGAAAGAAGCGAATCCATCCCGTCTAATGAGGAAGATCGTACAGGGACTCCAATAACTGGCAATACGGTTAGTGCAGCAACCATTCCCGGTAAATGAGCAGCTCCACCAGCTCCGGCAATAATAACCTTTAAACCTCTCTCCTCAGCACAAGAAGCGTATGTAACCAATTTTTCAGGGGTTCTGTGTGCGGAAACAATATCCACTTCATAGTCAATTCCAAACTCTTCACACATCTCAATAGCAGCTCTCATAACCGGTAGGTCTGAGTCACTCCCCATAATAATTCCAACTAATGGTTTACTCATATTTTTTTACTTCCTTTTACTTTTAACATTTCTTTTGCTTTCATCGCTTTTTTAAAGGCTTCATCAATATCATCATCCAAGACTGTGATATGTCCCATTTTTCTAAATGGTTTGGTATAGGTTTTTCCGTAAAAATGAAACGATAACTCAGGAATCCGCAGCGCATCACGTATGCCTTCAATGACTGGCTCACCCTCATAGCCTTCTTCGCCTAAAAGATTGACCATGACTGCGGGAGACATCAGTTTGGTTGAACCAAGCGGTAAGTTGGTGACGGCTCGAATGATTTGTTCAAACTGTGATGTAGCACATGCTTCAACGGTATAGTGTCCTGAATTGTGAGGTCTTGGAGCAATCTCGTTGACCAGCACTGCACCACTTTTTGTCAAGAAAAATTCTACTCCAAAAATTCCGACTCCATCAAGAACCTCAATGGATTTGATAGAAATATCAACGACTTTTTGTTCTATTTCTTTGGAAATTCTAGCCGGAGCCATGACAATATCGCAAATGTTGGTCCTATCATCAAACAGCATCTCGACGACGGGATAGCATTTAATCTCGCCTTCTACATTTCGTGCTATGATGATTGCTAGTTCTTTATCAATATCAACCAGTTCTTCAATAAATGATTGGGTTTTAATGCAGTTTTGAATGTCATCAGCTGATTTGAGCATTAGCACGCCCTTGCCATCATAACCCTCTTTTTTTGCTTTTTGGATGACGGGAAAGCCGAAGCTGGCTAAATCTTCCTGGGTTTCAACACTTTTGTATTTAGGTACTGGAATACCTTTTTCATCCAAGAGCTTTTTTTGTTCATATTTATTTTGAATGAGTTCAATAACATAGGGAGATGGATAGATGTTGTGGCCGTGATCATATAGCTCTTTTAAAATGGACGTTTCAACATGTTCCAATTCAAATGTCGTCACATCCGTCTCTTGAACAAGTTGCTCCAACTTTTCTTTATCGTGAAATCCTCCCATGATATGCTTATCTGAAACTTGAGCTGCAGGACAGTTAAACGTCGGATCTAATATAGTGACATGGAATCCCATCTTTTTGGCTTTTTGAGACATAATTTTGCCCAGCTGTCCCCCGCCGATAATCCCTAGTTTTAGATTAGAGTAGTTGAAGTTTTTATCCATTATTTTCTCTTTGCATACTTTATACAGTATTTTAACCAAACAACTTTGTTAAGCATATAAGCTGTAAAGATAATTTGGCAAGCTGTCCTGATTTGATCTAGCTTTTTTAAAGTCTACTTTTATTTTTTAAATCTACATCTCCAACGGTCTATATCGAATGTTTCAGGAAATCTATTTAGATATACTTTGATAGTCATAATTAAAAGTAAAATAGTGCACTATTATGGATATTGAATGGTTGGAGATGTTAATGAAAGAGTTTGATAAGCAACACATATTACATCCTTACGCTCCATCAACACCCTTGGCAGAAATGGAACTGGTTACGTCGGCAAGTGGGGTATATCTAGAGTTAGACAGTGGTCGCAAAGTCATCGATGGGATGAGTTCTTGGTGGTCTGTCATTCACGGCTATAACGTTCCAGCGTTAAATACTGCAGCTACGCAGCAACTCTCCAAGATGAGTCATGTTATGTTTGGCGGTTTGACTCATGAGCCAGCGATAAAGCTTGCCCAAACATTACTAGAGATTACGTATGAGAGCCTTGAGCATATCTTCTTCAGTGATTCCGGAAGTGTCAGTGTCGAAGTTGCTTTGAAGATGGCGTTTCAGTATTGGAACTCTCAAGGCAACAAGCAAAAAAATAAGATCCTGGCATTTAGAAAGGGTTACCATGGAGACACTTTTGGCGCGATGAGTGTCTGTGACCCGGTAACGGGAATGCACAGTGCATTTGAGGATGTGCTTCATAAAAATATCTTTGCACAGGCACCTGCATGCATGTTTGGCCAGGAGTGGGACGAGAAGTATATAGAAGATTTTAAAACAAAATTGCAGGAAAATCATACTCAAATAGCAGCGGTTATACTCGAACCAATAGTGCAGGGTGCAGGTGGTATGAGAATCTATTCGCCGGAGCTTTTAAAAAGAGTTAGAGAACTTTGTACCCAGTACGATGTACTGCTAATACTCGATGAGATTGCGACTGGTTTTGGACGTACGGGGAAACTTTTCGCGTATGAACATGCTGGAGTGGCTCCGGATATTTTATGTGTTGGTAAGGCTCTTACAGGTGGCTATATGTCACTTGCAGCAACACTCACCACTAAAAAAGTGATGCAGGGGGTTGAAGCAAACGGGAATGTGCTGATGCATGGACCCACTTTTATGGCAAACCCTTTAGCATGTGCTGTGGCCAATGCTTCTTTGGAGCTATTGCTAAATTCTCCGTGGAAAGAGAGAATACAGAACATTCAAACCCAGTTACATGAAGAACTGAGAAAATGTGAAGAACTTGCGATAGTAAAAGAAGTTCGCATTCTTGGAGCGATTGGTGTTGTGGAACTAAACGAAGAGGTTGATTTGAATTTTATGACTCCCGCGTTTATAAGAGAAGGTGTCTGGGTAAGACCCTTTTTAAACCTCGTCTATATCATGCCTCCATTTGTGATAACCAAAGAGGAATTAACGCATTTGACATCCGCTATTTTCACGGTAGTCAAAGAATATGAATCTTACAAAGCAAATGCAAAAACTTAGACTCATGTATCTAACCCAGCAGCCCTGCCTTTGGCAGTAAAAATACGACCTACAGCCTCTGCATTGCGTGCATCGGCACCCAGACCATACACAGTTTCAGTAGGGAAGGCGACAAGTCTTCCTGCGTGTAGGACATTAGCGGCTTCATGAACATCCAGGGAAAGTACGGGTAATGGATTCATGGGAAGCTCCTATTATGGATTACAGCTGTCGCAGTGTCCAGGATCGGCGTATTGGCGATCGGAGCGCTCTATGGTGACTCTATGTGTGCATTTACAGCAACCGTGAACTTCAGCACGGATCTCGTGAGTGGGTTGTCCGCAACGTTCACATGGTAAACCTGCAAGGCGCTCAATAATCGAGTATCCAGGTGTGCCGCAAGCAGGACAAAGGCAAGAGAGTTTCTTTGCCAACTCTTCAGCTGCCACGCGAATATTTTCCATGCGAGTGGGATTGGCGTGGGCACGCATGTCGGTTTCAATAAAGGCTTGCTTGTTTTGTGACTGTTCGAGAGCCCAGGTGAAGGCTGCTTGTAAATCAGTCCACTCAGCAATCCCTTTACGGATACGAGGATCGTTTTCACCCTCTGGGCGGACTATAAGATGGTGCTGTGGAAATCCTGCGGTTTTAGCGAAGGCCTCAGTCTCTTCCCAGCTTGTCGTGAGAAGGTTGACAAGATTTGTTTTACCCTGTGCTACAGCAGAGATTTCTATGCCATACTCGTTGTCGATCCAAATCAAGACTTCCACATTCCAGGGCAACATCCCAGTAAATGGATCAGGCCCAAATGAACCTTCGCTAGCAAGTCCGAGTTTTAAACCTGAGAGATCCATACCGATACGAGCTTTCTTACGAGCTGCTTCGATCTGGGTACCGGCACGTGGGATATCACGTGTAAAAGTACCTAATAAGTCGGTATCATAGCCCTTAACCCTTGTGACGATACAGCCTATTTTCTCTTTAAGAATCGGGGATAGCACGCTCTCTTTGCCATGCTGTGTCAGTAAAGCGACTTCACGATTTTTGTAGTGATCAGCGTTGAAATGATGCTTTTTTGTATTGTTGATAAAGAAATTTGAAGTATGTTTTTTTATCACTTGAAGTATTAGATTGGGAATATTTGTCAAATTCATGAAATCATTCCCACAAAAATTATGGGAACGATAAATAAGGAAGTACGCATACGTTAGTTGATTTCTTGGTTGTCTTCTTTAAATTTCCGGAAGTATTTACTAACAATCGTTCCAGCTGGCATACTTTCAATCTTTGTGAAAATGATATAATTGATCAGACCGTGGATAATCAGTGTCACAATTAATCCTTCAAAGATACCGACTTCAAAGACCAGCCCGGCACAAACGCTTGCAAGCAGTACAGCATAAGGTCCAAAGGTTGTAATGTGTAACAGGCCTAAGAACATTTTGATGCCAACAAAGGTCATAATAATTGCCAATGCAAAGTAAGGTAAATAATGTAGATAATGAGAGTTAAATACAAAGAATGTCATGAGTACACCAATCACTAAAACCGACAGCTTTGTATAAGCACCTGCAAGGCGATTGGTTGATGATTTTGCCAAACCATCAAGGTTTGTCATACCACCAAAGAAACTGGCACCCATGTTGGATACCCAAATTGCTAATAATGAATTGTTAGAGTTAGATGGACGTTGTAAAGGATCGATTTTTTCAATTGCTGCATTACTCATCACCTGCTCAATAACATCAACTACTGCCAGCATCAATGCGAAGAAGATCGCATATACCAATAAAGATAGAGACTCAAAGTTAGGGATAGGCAAGGCAAGGGTGAAATGGACATCTTCTACACTCAGCATCTTTACATCAATAAATAGTGAAGCTACGATACCATATACAATCAAAGTAAAATACGGTAAGGCTGGTTTTGTATCTTTAAATTTTGTAAACAAAAAAAGAAAAAGAATGGTGCCCACTACAGAAAGTGCAATCATTTGAATATGTGCATTGCTCAAAATGTCTTCACCAACGGCCATACTGGCGGGCAACATCCAAAGGAAAGGTAAGAATTTAAAAGCAATTTTTAAACCGATACCAGCCAATAAGCCCTCAACCAAGTACGATGGGACAGCCTTTAAAAGATAGCGTTGCCAGTTAAACTTCCATATCACTGCTTGAAAGGTTGCCGTCATAAAAACAACAAACGCCATGTTATCCATGCCGAAGGTTGCAACCCCCATAGCAAGAATTGGGGCTAAACCTGCTGCAATGCCAGGAGCTCCTACATAGTTACCCGGACGAAATAGGGCAAATATAAATGCTATAAAGGAGGCAAAAGCAACAGTTGCAAGTCCTACTTGAATGGGGTAATCGGACATCATGGCAATACCAACAGATAATGGAATGGCCATGGTTGCTGTAATGACACCCGCTTGGATATCACGACTAGCGTATTTTGCAACATATGCCGCAGAACCATGATCAACTTTCTGCGATATTAGATCGATGCCCATTATTATAACTCCATGATTTAGCTTCCACGCATATTACCAAACGAATACTAGTTTTGCATTTAATATAAATTATTTTCCGACTTTTCAATTATTTTATAAGAGAAGTGTATCGTTATAACTCCATTACTTTGCTTTCATACATATTTATTGGATTGCCCCCAAATAACCACAGAAGTGGGGCAATTCAATAAATATAAACTCCCCTTAGTAAATAAGGGGAGATACTGACTATATTAGTCTTTTATTTACTCGCCTTGTCCAAGAGAGTAAGCGCGCTCACCATCTTCAAATGAGTAAAGGTTTTCAGTTTTAATAACTGTGATACCTGCTGCATCGATTTTGTTCATCATGTCCGTGATGTCACCATTTGTGATGATATCACCTTGGTTTTTCGCGTAGAAACGACATCTCCAGTGGTCAGTCAAGAATGTTTCAGGGTGACCATTTGGATAGACTTTTTGACCACGATTAGAGATCATTTTAAGTGCTATGTTAGTACCAGCAGTAAGCTCAACTAGCTTATCACCGATTGTTTTAGAATCACAATCATCGCGAGTAAAGATATCACAACCGATAAGATTCATTTTTTGTGCTCTTACGTTAGTAAGTGTAGGTTTTTTGATCTTGATCGCTTTGTCATATTTTATAGCTGCTAGAGTTGATGGTTTTTGACCAAGTCGCTCTATTACTGCATCAGCGAACTCTTTAGTCCCAACTTCTGTATGTGCTTTACCTTCAGCTTTAAGCTTACGAGCAAGGTCATAAGTAACGATACCGTCTTCGATAGTCTTCAACCAAGCATTGTGAACCTTTTCTGCTACTTCTGGTTGACCCGCTTGTACCATCATCATTACACCTGAAAGTAAAAGACCTGATGGATTCGCTTTGTTTTGACCAGCATGACGTGGAGCAGAACCGTGGATCGCTTCATACATTGCGAAGTCATCACCAACGTTTGCACCCGGTGCGATACCAACTGAACCTGTCATAAGTCCAAGAACGTCCGTTGCAACATCACCATAAAGGTTAGGCATAAGAACCATGTCGAACTCTTCTGGAGAATCTACCAATTTAGCCATACCGATATCGATGATCCAGTCTTCAGCTACGATGTCTGGATAGTTTTTAGCTGTTTCATAGAATACTTTTACAAAAAGACCATCAGTGATCTTCATGATGTTATCTTTGATCATACACGTGATTCTTTTTCTGCCATATGCTTTTGCATATTCAAATGCGTATTGACAAATCTTTTCACAACCAGGGCGTGTAATGATTTTGAGACACTGAGTTACTTCTGGAGTCTGCTGGTGCTCAATTCCTGCGTACAAATCTTCTTCGTTTTCACGAATAGTAAGAACATTCATACCTGGGTATCGTGAAGGTATAAACGGGTTATAAGAGATAGCAGGACGTACGTTAGCGTAAAGACCTAGTGTCTTACGGATAGTAACGTTCAAACTTTTGTATCCGCCACCTTGAGGAGTAGTAATAGGCGCTTTAAAGAGAACTTTATTCTTTTTGATAGTATCCCAAGCTTCTGGAGCAATACCAGAACTGTTACCAGCAAGATAAACTTGTTCACCTACTTCAATGTGTTCCCATGTTACATCTGCACCAGCTGCATCAAGCACTCTGATACTTGCATCCATGATCTCAGGACCGATTCCGTCACCGCGTGCTACTGTAATTGTTGTCTTTGCCATCTTATTTCCTTATATGTGGTTTTAAATCATTTCTTTGCAAAATGCTAATGCATGGGTTGCAAGTGTGAAAAAATTTAATTGCAGAATTATAGGAGGTAAAGAAATTTAATGCTTTACTGAAATTGTCATAATTATTATCTATTTTTGTTCTATTTATTCTCTTTTAATAGCTCTAAAGTTCTCATTTTTAGCTATAATTATTTCATGAAAAAAGCAACACTTACCAAAAATACGAAGCTGGCGAACGATTTACTCTACTATATATATTCCCATATCGATATTGATATCAATATGGATGAGCTTGCCCATTTGTTTAATATCAGCAAGTTTTACATGCATAAAGTATTTAAAGAGATGTTTGGCAGAAACATCTATGAGAGTATCAAATCTATTAGACTTCAAAAAGCAGCGACACTTCTAATAACCAATAAATATTCAACAATTACAGAAATAGCTGCATTGTGCGGTTACAGTTCTCAAACATCGTTTATTCGAGTATTTAAAGAGCGTTTTATGATGACTCCGACTGCATGGAGGCGTGGTGGTCATAAAACATACTCAAAAAATATCATCGAAGAATCAGTCAAAACGAAAAACTCCAATGCAACCTTCGATCACATGCAACCCACTATTGTTAAAATGCCGCAAATTGAAGCATATTACATAAGACATGATGGATATAACGATAACGTTAGACAGGCTTGGCAAAAGATTCAATTATGGACATACAGTAATAACATAGAAAGCTATGAACAGATTGCCCTTTTCCATGATAATCCGGCAATAACACCTTCAGATGAGTGTCATTATGTTGCATGTGTGCAAGTGAACGATACGAATGCATCAATCAATGATCGGCTTCCGAAATTTAAAATATTCGGGGGAAACTATGCTAAGTTTGATTTAAAAGGGACTGATGGTGACCTGTTGAAATTTATGCATTGGCTTTACAGTGAATGGTTACCAAACAGTGAGTATGAAACAACGACGAAACCGCAATATGTCATTTATAAAAAAAATAAATATCTATCGGATGATAATCTTTTTGAATTGAGCTTTTATTTATCTATCAAGTTTTAATAGTTCTACGCGTTACTACAATCATACACCAAAAAGGTGAGTGATTTTAGTATTATTTTTGCAGTTATATGGGTTACTTTTTAGGAGTTCCCAAAAGGAGCATAACATCACTAAGGATACATTTACCGCCGTATCGGTTTAAAAAACTGTGGATGTCTTTATCCATACTTTGATACTGATCTGCTTCACAGACTGTAAAGATATAGATATTGCTAAAAAGATCACACGTATCATCTGCAGTTTTTAAGCCATGCCCTCCAAAACCTTCTATATCTCTAATAATGGTATAGCCATGTATATCATGGTTTGTGAATAGATCTAATAATCTATTTAGGTAAATCGCTTCAATAATTACTTCGACTTTTTTCATGCTTTTCATATTTTCATCCCCACAATGTATTGATCATAAAATAGTATAGCGGTATTCCCAATGAAATATTAAATGGAAAAGTAACGGCTAGACTTAACGGTAAATAAATACCTGGATTAGCTTGAGGAACCGACAACCTCATGGCAGCCGGAACAGCGATATAGGAGGCGCTGGCACTCAGAAGGGCTAGAAGAAACGCATCCCCTTTGGCAATATCCAGGCTGTAGGCTATGCCAGCTGCAACTGAGGCATTGACCATTGGCATGATGAGCGCAAATCCAATCAAGTAGAAACCAACCTTTTTAAGCTCATGAATCTTTCGAGCCGCAACCAGCCCCATATCAAGTAGGAAAAATGCAAGAAACCCTTTAAATAAGGTTCCAAAAAGCGGCTCCATGGTAGCCCAGCCTTTCTCTCCAGATAAAATACCAATAATAAGGGCACCCACCAACAAAAAGACGGATGGATTTAAAAATGCTTCTCTTAAAATCTCTTTCCAACCATTGTTTTCATCGGTTGCACTGTTAGCGTCTTTAATGAAGATCGCGGCAAACACCAAACCGATGACAATAGCAGGAGACTCCATCAGTGCCATAGAAGCTACCATATAACCGCCGTATTCTACGCCTATGGTTTGAAGATAGGTAATACCCGTAATAAAGGTAACGGCACTAATAGAACCATAAGTAGCAGCAATTGCAATAGAATTATAGATGTCAATCTTTCTTTTTAAAATAAAAAAACTGTAGATAGGGACAAGTAAAGACATACCTACCGCTATAAGCAGTGCTTTAAAGATATAAAAGTCTAATCCGCTTTTAGAAAGTTCATATCCACCGTGTAGACCAATGGCTATTAACAAATACAGTGAAAATAGCTTAGGTAAAGGTTGTGGTATGGATAGTTCTGATTTAAAAAAAACAGCAAGCATCCCTAGAAAAAAGAATAAAACAGGGGGGTTTAGCATATTCTGTAATATTAGATCTACATTCATTTGTGTAACTCCTTGATTTTACTTCTGCGCATCATAGCAAACAAAATTACATTTTAGTGGTACGAAAACTGAATTTGGAAAATAGTAAGTTACTGTTTTACTCGTGTGCTATAGTTAATGTTCTAAAGAGTCCAATAATCAGTACTTTAAGCCTTGTTTTAAGAAGTGTTTCGTTTAGTAACTAGATGTTTTTTGACTGGAAAAGTTACCTTTAATCATGATTACTCGTTGTCATCTTTTTGCGCTTTGATAAATTCGTCCACCAAGAGGGTTAGATATTCTAGGGTTGCTTTGTCAGGGTCCTGTGTTTTTATAAACTTGTTCGATAAATAAGTATAGGAAAAGGTCTCTATTTGGTCTTTGCGTTTGGTGGTCACTTCTTCTCCAAGACCCACTTCTATGTGAATGACGTGTGTCCCTTTTACCTCTATAGCATCGATTTTAACTACCAAGATACTGGCATCCGTTTTTCCCAGGGTAAAACCTGCCTTTGTCAGTTTGTCTGTGACCATGTTTTTGAGCATGGTTTTTTTGTCCTGATTTAGAAAAGCAGCCTCACTAGAGAAATAAAGATTTAATGAATGGACATTATCCAGAGTGTACAGCGAAGCGCTGTAGAGTGAACTTGAGAGTAAAAGTGCTAAGAATAATTTTTTCATTACTTTTTCTCCGCTTTATTGGCATTCAAAGCGTAATCCATATTTTCCATAAATTCATCTGGTTTCATATAGGCAACCGTTTCAAAAAGCGACTTTTCATTCTTTGGATCAATAAAAAATACCGCAGGGATGAGGGGGGCATAATATTCTTTGGGATATTTTCCTTTATCTTTGTATTTATCGATGATGATACCCACAAAGTTTTCATTGACTTTTGCCATAACTTCAGAATCTTTTAGCGTCTTTCTTTCAAACTTTTTACACCATGGACAATAGTCACCAACTACCACAATCATGAGCAATTTTTTTTGCTCTTTAGCCGTTTGAACAGCCATGTCATAGTTTCGTAAATAATTCACTTCAGTAGCAAATTCATCGATTTGAGCGGCATAAACAAAGCTAAGTAGGGTGAGTAGTGTTATTAAAATTTTCATATTATTCCTTTATTTGTGAGTTACTGACTTTATTGGCTCTGTAGATTTTATGAGTAGTTTTTTCATTTTCAGGACCTCGTAATCTATCGTCCAGCTCATCTAGTTTTAATTTACTGGCTTGTTTTTCATAGGTTATACCAAAGAAAAAGAAAATAAAATCCCAGATACCAACGAGTAGTTTAAAAATATATTTCATCCATTGTTCCTTGAATAGGCTTTTAAAAACGTTAAGTTATACTTATCGATTTGAATTATAAGGTATAATTCTTACATCAATATTAATTTAGACTAATTCTATAATAGTAGATTATCCATTAAAAAAGGCTCACGATGGAGTATAAAATATCAGAGCTTGTTGCTCGTACCAATGTACCAAAATCGACAATTTTATACTATATCCGAAAAGGTCTGCTTCCTGAGGCTAAAAAACTCAAATCAAATGTCCATCGATACAACGATGAACATATTGAGCTCATTGGATATATCAAGTACATGCAAGAAGAAATAGGCAGTACCAATGAGCAGATTAAGTTCGCATTGCAACATAAAAATCAGTCATTATCAAGTTCTTTTTCCATGATAGAGCCTCTAATGAATACACTGAGTGCTGTTGCTCGTGATGCTGTTCATTATACGAAAAAAGAGTTTTTAAAATACTGTAACGTTGATAGCACACTGTTAGAACAGCTGTTGGATGATGGTCTTTTAGTACCGATCAATGATGATGATTTTACGGAAAAAGAAGCCTCTGTCATTAGACTTATACTCTCTTTTAAGGAAGTCGGTGTTGAGTATGCGATCATCAAAGAGTATGTGAAACATGCCAAAGCACTTAGCCAACTGGAATCACAAATGCAGATGCAGTTATGCAACGTACGCAGTGATCAAAATTTTCCAATGCTTTGGAAAATCATGTTCGAGACGTTGTTCAATGCCAAAGAGTATCTTTTTAATCGGTACACCTACAAAGTGCTGTTAAAATCGCTTAAAGATGAGATTATTAGATAATAGGTATAAAATCACTCTTTTAAATGTAATAAAGTATCAAATGGTATTATAGTAATAACTATATTTCGAGAAAAATGAGTTTTTATGTTTGATTTTACGTCCTCGTCCAATAACCATAAGGATACATCCCCTCATGGATGGAGAGCGGGGTTATGGACTTTTTTGATCGTCGTCCTCTTATCCTCTTTAATCATTTTAAGAATCGAAGATACCCGTTTGGAGACAAAACGTTCTAAAGCTAAAGAAGTTGCTAATCAAAATGCTCATGAGCTTGAGAAAATAATACAACGTAATCTAATAGTGGCCTATCCTCTAGCAGTGTTAATAGAACAAACAGGAACGGTTGAAAATTTTGAACGTATTAGTCAACAACTGTTGGAACATTATTTATATATTTCTGAGATTGCTCTGGCTCCAGATGGAATCGTTAGTCAGGTTTTCCCGTTAGAAGAAAATAAAAAAGCATTGGGATTCAATATCCTGTCTGATTCAAAACAAAAAAATGAAGCCTTCCTCGCTCGAGAAACAGGGAATATGATATTAGCTGGACCACTTAATCTGGTACAGGGTGGTAAAGGGCTGGTCGGCCGTTTGCCTGTTTATGTTGGAGAGGAAAAAAAGTTTTGGGGATTTGTACTTATTGTTATCCGTTTTCCGGATATCTTGAAATACATTCATTTACAAGAAGACGGCTATAACTACGTCCTAACAAGAGTTCATCCAAATAGCAGTAAGTTGGAGACGATCGCTTCCTCAAAAATTAAAAAAATGGATACTCCCATAGCAAAGAGTGTTGATGTTCCAAATGCAAAATGGGTACTTTCCATTGCTCCGACAGAAGGATGGTATGATCAGAAAATCATTGCTCTTGAAATATTTTTCGGATTTTTAATCAGTCTACTCTTTGGATACATTGCAAAACAGTATACACAACTGCACCATTATCGAAATTTTTTGGAAGAACAGGTGCAAGTGCGCACGGCTGAGATTACGGCAACCAAAAACTTTCTCTATACACTGCTGGATACTATCCCAGACATGATATGGCTAAAAAACCGTGAGGGTATTTATCTGCTCTGTAATCCGATGTTTGAACGTTTATTCGGTGCTAAAGAAGAAGTGATTATCGGTAAAACCGATTATGATTTTCTTGACAAAGAACAAGCTGATTTGTTTCGTGAGAAAGACCGTTTAGCCATCGAACTAAAAGGTAAAAGTATTGATGAAGAATGGGTTGAATTGGCGGATGATGGTAGTTTTGTTTTACTCGAAACAACGAGTGTTCCGATGCTTGATGAGAGTGGAGAGCTGATTGGCGTTTTAGGGATTGCACACGATATTACAGCTCGAAAGTCCACTGAAGAACACATTCAAAATTTAGCCCATTATGATCAACTTACAGGCTTGCCAAATCGTATGCTCCTCAATGATAGGGTCAAATACCTGCTTAGCATGGCGCAGCGTACGAATGAGCCTTTAGTAGTGATGTTTTTGGATCTTGACCATTTTAAAAATATTAACGATACTTTAGGTCACAGTATCGGCGATCAAGTATTAATAGAGGTTGCTAATCGGATCAAGCAAGCGGTTCGGGATCAAGATACAGTAGCACGATTGGGAGGGGATGAATTCATTATGCTTTTCCCTAATACGGATTCGAATGCTGCCATGCATATTGCTACAAAACTGATTACAACAATTTCAAAAGTATCTACGATTGATCAAAATGAGCTGACTATCACCCCATCCATCGGTATTGCTATCTACCCTGATGACGGTGAAGATTTTGAGACCCTTTTAAAAAATGCGGATACTGCGATGTATGGGGTCAAGGGTGCAAGCCGTAACAGTTTTCATTTCTTTACAAAAGAGATGCAGTTAAATCTAGCTCGTAACCTGCAGCTGGAAAATGCACTGCGACATGCATTGAAACGCAACGAGTTAGAAGTCTATTATCAGCCGCAGATTTCACTATTGGACGGTCATGTTATAGGGGCTGAAGCATTATTACGATGGAAGCATCCGACACTCGGGATGATCTCTCCTGCCGAATTTATCCCAATAGCCGAAAGCAGCGGTCAAATCATAGAGATTGGAGAATGGGTTTTACGTACTGCAATTCAACAAACAAAAGAGTGGATAAATAGCGGATTTTCCCCTATGATAATCGCGGTCAATTTATCTGCTATACAATTTCGACAGAACAATTTACTGACACTGATAACAGACATTCTCAAAGAAGTAAAATTACCGCATGAATATCTAGAGTTGGAACTGACCGAAGCCGTTACCATGCATAATCCGGAATCTGTTATTGATATCATGAACAAGCTCGATGAACAAGGAATCCGCATGTCGATCGACGACTTCGGGACCGGGTATTCTTCGTTAAGTTATTTAAAAAAATTCAAAGCCTATAAACTAAAAATCGATCAGTCGTTTATCCGGGATATTACGGTGGATAATGAGGACCGAGCTATTGTAAGAGCCATCATCGATATGGCACATAATCTCGGCTTACAAACGATAGCCGAAGGTGTTGAGACTGCCGAACAGTTGGATTTTTTACGTTTGCATGGATGTGATGAAGTACAGGGGTATTACTTTAGTAAACCACTTCCTACGGTTGAATTTGAAAAGTTTTTAGAAAGTTTTCTTGGCGTGTAGATAATATTAAGCTATAGTATTTTTGTTAAATAAAATTAATAGAGCGGAGAATAGCATGTTTGCAGAGTTTAAAAAGTTTTTGATCAGTGGTAATGTCATCGATATGGCAGTAGGGTTTATTTTTGGTGCAGCGTTTGCCACAGTGGTTAAATCATTGGTATCGAACATCATCATGCCACCTGTTGGATTGCTGATGGGGGGCGTGGATTTTTCCTCGTTGTTTATCGCTTTGGATGGAAAAGAGTATGTTTCACTGGCCGCACTGGAGGCAGCTGGTGCACCGGCGATCAAATTGGGTGTATTTGTCAATGATCTTATCTCGTTCATTATTTTAGGATTTGTGATGTTTATGATGATAAAAGCCTATACCAAACTCAAAGCTTCACAACCTGTGGCCCAAGTGGCACCTACGACAAAAGTATGTCCGCAGTGCGCCATGGAGATCCCCCTTGCTGCAAAAACATGCCCTCATTGTAGGACTGCACAGTAGAGTATTTTTTCGTAGGATATAAATATTAAAAAGTGTTACAATGTAATAAATCAGGGAGAGTATAATGAAAAAACTATTATGCATTACAGTACTAACAGGGTCTTTAACACTAGGGTTGAATGCGGCTAACTACGACATCGGAGTGTCGGGTTCTGATCGGGGAATCGATGGTTTTAGTCTCTCGATTGGTAATTATTACAATGTCCCTAGACAAGAGATTGTAGTGATTGAGCGTTCTATTCCTCGTGAGGAGATGAGTGTTGTCTATTATCTCGCAAACCGTTCACATAGAGGTGCCCGTTATATTACAAATTTACGTATGAGAGGGATCAGTTGGTGGGAAATCACTCGGAGACTTGGGCTGGACCCACGCACTTTATATGTGGTAGAGAGCCGTAGATATTCTGGTCCTCCTTATGGGAAAGCTTACGGGCATAAAAAACATAATAAATATCGTTTACATGACTCTGAGATTGTTGATCTTGTAAATATTCGCTTTTTGTCTGATTATCATCATATCAGTACAGATGATGTTATTGATCGTCGACGCAGAGGAGAGAATTATAAGCATATCAATGAGCATTATCGAGGCAACGAAGATCGTGCTGAAAAGCGTAAAGATAGACGTGATGATAGACGTGATGATAGACGCGATGATAGACGCGAAAAAGGGCACGGTAATAAGCAGGATCGTTAAGCTTGGATGATTTAGGTACCAAGGTATCAGTAGGATAATGGCAAATTGTGTTAGAATTGTAGACACAATATTTTAATGCAAGGTTCATCATGCTTTTTAATCCAACTCCGCTGGAACGCCTAACAACACTTACTGAAGAACTTATTACAAAACACTCCACTGCAGCGCAAGAACTTCAAACACTTAGAGACGAGATCGTCTCAATTCGTGCTCATGCTAAAAGTAAAGATGACGAGATAGAGCGTTTGACAGCAGATCTCGCTGAAAAAGACAATGAGATCGAAGCAATCGTTGCTAAAATCGAAAGTCTATTGGGCTAAATCGTGAACGTAAAAGTCTCTTTAACACTCAATGCAAAGAAATACGATATTGATGTTGAAGAAGATTTTGCTCATTTTTTAACAGAACAACTAAAACACGATTTCCAAATCGAGGGGAACAATGACCTTCGTGCACTACTGCAAGCGTATGTTCGCAGTAATTTTGCACTGTATACTCAAGAAAAAGAAATTACGGCTTTAGTAGAAAAACTACAAACCATTTAACCCCCTTCACAATCCCTTCACAATCTCTTTGTATACTGCTCCTATATCAACAGAGAACTTTCTAACAGAGGTTCTTAAATAAAGGAGGTTCAATAATGAATAAATTGTTAATGATCTTAGCCTCAGTTGCCCTAATGGTCTCAGTTGCACAAGCAGATGTTAAAAAAGGTCAAAGAGCGTATCTAAAAACGTTTAAAAGTGCTTTTGGAATGAATGGGACTAAATTTGCGGCAGAGCATACTGTTCATGAATGGGAAGGACTTTTTGCTGATGGAGCAAAAGGCTTTATCAAGGAATACGGTGAGCGTTTTCCAAAAGCAAAAAAGAAATTAGAGAACCCACATAATGCAGGAAAACTGCAAGATATTGGGGATTTTGTTAAAGAATACGGAAATGATTCGGGTAACGTACCGAGTTGTGGTTAAATAATACTAGAGATAAAGGATTACCAATGAAAACATTAATTACTATTTTAGGTCTTACGGTTATGTTGAGTGCTGCCAATGGCAGTGCTTTGTATCAAAAATGTGCGGCGTGTCATGGGCTGAAAGCCGAAAAACATGCTTTAGGGAAATCAGAAGTGATTGCCGGATGGAGTTCTGATAAAACACTTGAAGCTCTCAAAGGCTATAAAGCAGGAACGCGTAATGCTAAAGGTATGGGTGCGTTAATGAAAGGGCAAATGGGAAATATGAATGATGCGGATATGAAAGCATTATCAGATTACATTGCTACGTTAAAATAATCAAACAGAGTTGTCCCTTAGAGGACAACGGAAATATAGAGGCGAATAAGAGTATCTGAACTCCATGGAAGAATAGGTGGTAAGCCTATTTTTTGATAGGGATCAAGATTATACTTGCTATGTTCCATGCTTAGTGTCAGGGTACTTTTATCAATATAGGAGGTTGTATCATGGTTTAGTATCAGGGCATACTGATTTTCGAGCCATTGATCGTTATCTCTGTATTGCTGAACTCGGGCGTAAACGTCCATTTTAGAGTTTAGCTTGACTTTACTCTCCGCAATTAGGCTACATGCTGTTGTTTTATTGGATAAATCATCAACAGCGTATCCAGCTCTCCATGGTACATCATCATCTATTTCAGATAAATAATAACCGACAAGAGTTTTTAAATTCAGATTGACTGTGGGTGTTGTGTGGTGTAGGCCTATTCCTGCAAAGAGTTTATGTTGTTTTTCAATGCCACTAACAGTATTATTCTTGATATCTAATCTTGCGAGCCAATCAAGCCCAGTATTGGAGGTCATGGGGTATAAATCCCCGGTGACTTGAGCATCTGCTATATAAAATTGGATCATAATCAGGGTCAAGTTTATCCTTGTTGTTCGCGAGAAAAACGGTAAGACTGCCATTAAGAAGAGTTCCAGAATTGGTCACTTTGTTAGCGATTATACCTATGTCGGCTCCAAAGGTATGGGATTCTTGTTCATAAACGTACAAGTCATGTGCTCCATAGGTCATTGACAAATCAACCGCGTTTGCTAGAGGCTGGATACAGGATAATCCTATAAGAAAAAAAGAAAATTTCACAGTTGTAGTCACTCCTGATACATAAAGTAGAATTATACAGCTCTTAGCTTATTATGCTGTCACATCAAAATCATTTATACAATGTATCCAATCATACAGTTTTCCATTTTATACAAATTTTTGTACCTATTTTCTCTTCTGACTCTATATTAATATCCAGAGTATATTCTTGTGCAATCATGGCTACGATGTGCAAACCGATACCAAATCCTCCAACACTTTTATCTGCTCTCGTATAGCGCTCGAAGACTTGCTCTATCATATCAGCTGGGATTCCAATTCCGCTATCTTGTACGCATAAGGTCTCGTGATCGAGTGTGAGCTTGAGCGTACCTCCCATTTTATTGTATTTGATAGCGTTGGAGAGTAGATTATCAATGACACGTGTCATTTTAGTACGATCAATCGTGAGTAATACATTGGGAGAAACAGTAGATTCACAATGAATTTTCTTTTGTTTTATATGATGGCGAAAATAGTCTAGACGTTCTGTGAGGAGTTCACCTATATCCAGTGGCTCATTGATGACAGCCACATCATGATTGAGTATCAGATAGGTGAGATCATTGTAGAGAGTGGAAATAGTGCGGGATGCGATTTCGATGCGATTGAGTTTTTTTTGTATGATTTGAGGTATGTCCTCTTCTTTCAATGCTTCGAGATTAGTCAAAATCGCACTGATGGGGGTATTGAGTTCATGGGTGGTGTCTTTGATAAAATCATCGAGCAATGCGATCGCATCATTCATAGGTTTTAGAAGTAATCGGGCGAGAATAAAGCCTATAAGCAGTAAAAAGGTAAATAGCCCCGATCCAATCCACAGAGCTCTTTGTATTGCTTCTGTTTTCCAGAGTTGGTCATCATGTGTTTCAAAGATAAGATAGAACTCTCCCAATCCATAAGGGGATAATGGGATGATAAGATGGACATGTTGTGCTTGCAGTGCAATGCTTTCTTTAAAATCAAGGGTGTTGTTTTTGAGATTTCCCACCAGTATTTTTTGATCGTATCCGTACAAAGCTGTTTTGTAGGCAAGGTCTTTTGGAAAGCTGGCAAGATCACGATCGGTGGTTAACCATTTTTTTAAAACAGGTACATACGATTCACTTTCCAGTTGCATGGCAAGTCGATGGGATGAAAGCATACGTGTTTTCTCGTATTGGTAATATAAGGTTCCTATAAGAGCCAAAATAACGATCACAAGTGCTCCATATAGGGTTAAGAAGCGTTTGAGTGTTTGGTATTTAGCGGAACTGATACCCGATGCGTTTATGGCTGACAATACGATCCTTTCCTAGAAGCTTTCGAAGGGTCTTGATGTAGGTACGTAAACTGCCATCATTGGAGGTTTCATCGTATCCCCATAAATACTCCATGATGTTTTCATGAGTCAGTAACTCTCCTTGGTGCTGGATGAAAAGTTTTAACAGTTTGTGCTCTTTGGGTTGGAGCGATTGCTCGACACTGTTCAAGAGTAGAGATTGATTTTCAATGTCGTAGAAAACAGCATTACCAAGATCGATAAGAGCACTTGGGGGATGGAAAAAGTTGCGCTTTAAGATTGTTTGAATACGTAATAAAAGTTCTTTGAGCTCATAGGGCTTGCGTAAATAATCATCCCCACCGCTTTTAAAACCCTCTTCTAAATCTTCCATAGCGTTACGAGAGGTAAGAAATATGGTGGGAGTGGTATTACCGGCATCTCGTGAGCTTTTCAGAAGTGAAAACCCGTCTCCACCGGGTACATTGACATCCATCAGAAGTAAATCAAATTTGTTTTCGTAGAGGATGTCCTCTGCACTTAGGGCATCGTAGGCACATGTTACGGTATAACCTTGTGTCTCAAGATATTCGGTGACACTCTCAGAGAGATTAGGGTCATCTTCTAAAAGGAATAGTTTTGCTTTTGTCATTCGAATGGGACCCTAGAGATTTTTGACGCTGTCTTTCCACATCTGTGGAATTGCTGTATTCGCAGCACCCATGATCATTCCGATGATCATCCCACGTGCCGCATTGTCTCCACCTGCTTGCGCATTGGCAATCATGGCACTTTTATAGTCATGGTAACTCAGAAGTACGTGTATGGTCCCCTCAAAACCACCCTCAACACCACAAGCAGGCCCAAAGGCGCGAATGGTACTAAAACTGTCTTGACACTTGCTGTTCATAGCAGCGCCATGTCCACGCGCCAAGAGAGGATCAATTGGGGTGTGTTTTAAGGTATCTGCTATATCGCCTCCCATAGCGACATCAAATAACACCGAAGCAAAAAACGCAGCTGCTTTTTGGACTACCAAAGAATTATGGGTCAAAGAGACAAAAGCCTGCGTATGTGCCAAAAATTCTTCTTTTGTTTTTGAGACTAAGAGTAGGGGTGCAATACGTCCAATGATAGAGAGATCATGTGAATCGGCACAGCACAGAGTTTGTGGATTGTTTTTGAGAATTTCAAGTGTCCCACGGCTGGACCCATCTATGTACCCTTGGTAATCTTCCATCTTTTTCATCCAAAAAGAAGCGTATTGGGAAGGATCAAAATGACCACTTGTCAGAATATATTCCTGAAGCCATTTTCCGTGATCACCGTAATGGGTGAAATCCCCTTTTTCTTTTCCTTTATGCCACATTGCTTGCGGTGCATTGAGTGTTTCCCAGTCAATAGGGAGGTTTTTGAGCTGTGTCTCGTCGTATATCCAGTGAGCACCTAGTGCATACGCATCGGCTACTAATGCTCCTGTAATTGCATTTTCAATAATTATTTTGTCCATAATAGTTCCTGTTTTGGCACTATTATAGTGGGTAATTTCTAAAAATAATAGCCCAGCCGTACAGATCCATCATGATCGCTTGCGGAGTCACTTAGTCCATATCGATAATCAATCATAGTAAACCAATGAGGATTGAGTTGATAAAACATTCCTGTTGAAGCAGTTTTGATGGTTTGTGTTCCGACATACATACTTTGGGATTGTGCGTACGATGCGCTTAGACGTATTTTTTCATTGAAAGAATATCCGGCACCTGCATAAAATGAGTGGGTGTTTTGATAGTGTTCTGTATTGGGAACATCGGTATCATTGACAATAGTGTAGCTGTATCCGCAAAAAAGATTGGTATTGTCTGTTAGGTCGTATTGCAGACCAATAGAGCCTTGATAGTCAGTTGCTTCATTATGATAGCCACTGTCATAGGTCGCTAGAAGAGCACCAATACCGGTTTGGATTATGAGGCCGTTATTCAATTGTGATTTATAATAAAGAGCGGCCAGAGTATCGCCCAAACCACTTTGGGTAAAACCAGGTGAGGAGGATTGAAAATAGGAGCCGGATAGTTGAGCCATGAGATTTCCATGGTAGTAATCAGCTTGAAAAGTTTGGATGGTAGTGTCCGATTTTTCTTGAGAGGCATAATTGATTTGTGAATAGCCAGCACCTATAATAATATCATAGTTAACGCTAGAGTGTAACGAGCGTATACTGCATCCATCGGCATTGACAAGGTCGCTAAAGGGTGTGTCCCTGCATTGATCTTGAGCATCATCTACTCCATCCATATCACTGTCAACTGCCAATACATAGGCACTTAAGAGCAATGAAACAATAAGTATTTTTTTCATACTTACCGTCTCATACGTGGAAACTGTGTGTTTACTCTATCGCCTGCGCGTTGCATGATAGTGCCTTGTTGTTGCGAAGATTGCATTTGTTGCATTCGCTGAGTAGCTGGTGAAACTGCAGAGGGGATGGCTTTGCCTCCCATTTCTATACGCAAAGCAGTGATTGCATCAGCGCGTTGTTCTTCATTCATGGAAGCAATTTGTATTTTTAGCTTATTCATTAATTCTGCGCGTTCTTGAACGGATACGTTTTGCATGGCTTGGATTTGTTCATTGATAGAGTTGTCTCCATACAAAAGGGTAACGCTGAAAATAGCTGATGTAAGTCCTGTTGTTAAGGTATTCATTGGAAGTATTCCTTGTGGCTAATAGTTAGGATTATAGTAGGGAAGTATTAGCGCTGTGTTAGTGCTTTGAAATTTAGACTGAACAGACTTCCTTCTCCTACGGTACTTTGAACATCGATGACAATTTTTAAGGTCTCACAGAGTTTTTTAACAATGTGCAAACCGATTCCAAGACCGCGATCATGCTCTTTATAGAATCGGTCAAATATTTTGGCAGTATTTTGAATGCCTTTACCGTTATCACGAATGGTGATGGTTGTATTAGAAATATCGATCCAAACACTTCCTTGTGAAGTGTTGTATTTAGCAGCATTGCTTAAAAGATTTTCAAAGATACGTATAAGAGTATCTCGATTTGCTTTGACAACAAGGGATGATCCTTGCAGATGAAAGGTGATATCCGGATAAAGCCGTCTCATAATCAAAAGACGCTCCTGTAAGAGGTTAAAAAGGTCAATATGCTCTTGGTGCAATGCATCCCCATCGAGATAACTGTGCAGATTATTGCCCAAGGATGCAATAGCCTCAATACTGTGCTCGATACGTTCAACTTTTTTTGTTTCACTCGAAGGTACGATCAGTCGGGCTACATTAAGTCGAAGCGAAGAAAGGGGGGTATTAAGATCGTGTAAAATATCGCGACTAAATTCCTCGGTGAGTTGAAGTGCTCGTCGCAGGGGAGAAAGTGCGTAAAGGGAAAATAAAAATGAGAGAAGTGCCATACCAGTAAGAGTCAAAAGATAGTATTTAAAAATCATAATCTGGATGGTATGAAGTCGTTGGGAGTAGTGCTTTTGGGCAAAACGCAGTTTGAGGGCATAGGTGCCATTTTTTGGAATGGTAAACAGTGCATACAGCCCCTTCGGTTCTGCCGTAAGGGTATAGAGTTTACTGGATTGTAGCGGGACAAAATCAAACTCAAATTGGGTACATTTCAGATCAAAACTGCACAACTTCATTTGATTGAAAAGCGTCGTATCAAGTGACTGTTTTTGCTTAAGGTATTCAAAGTAAGCTAGAAATCCACTCAGTAAGGACAAAGAGAGGAAAAAAACCAAAAAACTTTTGCGAAAGGATTCGATTTCAGCGTGCTTCAATACGATATCCTATCCCGCGAATGTTGATGATATCCCAGTGCGTTGTTTGCTTGAGCTTATTAATAGCAACTCTAAGTGCAGTATCACTTGGGTGTTCCATGAGATCAAAGAGACTTTCTTTGGTGAGGGTCCGTCCAATGTTGGTGATAAAAAGACGCAAAAGTGGCAGTTGAACATCCCCTAGGGTGATGAGTTTTCCGTCTTTGGTGACATCATTGGTTTTAGGATCATAAGTTATGGTAGCGTAGTGGAGGCTCTGGCTTCGTTTGGCCAATTTGGCGCCAACACGTACGAGCAGTTCTTCAGGGAAAAAAGGTTTTTTGAGGTAATCGTCTGCTCCTAATGAAAAGCCCTTAGTAATAGAGGAAATATCGCTCAAAGCACTGATAAAAATAGTCGGTGTTTCATCATCGGCATTGCGTAATTGTTCTAAAAGTTCAAATCCACTTATCTCAGGGACGTTCACATCAAACAAATAGAGATCGTATGTATGGTCAAAAGAGAGTTGGGCAGCGTCATCACCACTCCGGGCCCAGTCAACTTCGTAATGGGCTTCACGCAGCATCTCTTCAATACTTTCACCCAAAACAAAATCATCTTCGAGTAGCAGTATGCGCACATGTTCTCCTGATATAGAGGTATGACCACTGGTTATAGTTCTATATAGAAGTATAGCCACTGATCTTTATTGGGGCAAGGGGATATACCCCTCTATTAAATTATCTTCCCCCTCGACGTTGCATACCTCCACCTGAACCGCCACCTTGTCCTCCACCATGTCGCATTTGTGAGCCTGATCCATCTTGTGGTCCTGATTTACTTTGTTTCATGCTGGTTTGCATACTTTGGCGTTCTTCTTGTGTCATTGCTTGTGTTCTGGTTTTCATTTCGTTTTGAAAAGCGGCACGATCTTCTATCGGTACATTCCCTCTCATGGCTTGCATTTCTGTCATCGTCATTGCACTGTAATCAGCGGCAAAAGTGGTAATACTCAAAAGAGCAACTAAGGTTAATGTTTTTGTCATGGTATGTCCTTGTGATTTGATAGTGTCATTGTCACGAAAAAACATTAGCGTAGTGTTAGTAGTGAAAGAAGAAAATTTACTGCTGATTATCTTCATCATTCAATGGTTTGAGAAGCGTTTGCATCTTTTTGTGTACTTGAGTCTTGATCAATTCATCAATACGTGGATTAAAGGTTGAGTTGCTTTGCGGTGCAGCTGATTTTGGATTGGAAGACAGGGGTATCCATTTGGATTGATTGTCTTTACTGATGTTGGGAACAGCCATTTGAAGAGGGGTTTGCTCTTGAAACGGCTCTATCGCATGAGAACTTAGAACAATGAAGAACAATCCAAGGAATTTAGGCAATTAGAAATCCGACACCAATAAACAATAGCAAAGCAATAGTAGCTGAGATCAGCGCATACGGGAGCTGAGTGGTAATATGTTCTTGGACACTGCAACCGCTTGCCATGGATGAAATGATGGT
>NCIJ01000033.1 GCA_002282015.1 Sulfuricurvum sp. 17-40-25
GATAACGTTCTAGGGGGAATCGGACGAACGATTCGTATCGATCCTCAGGACTTGTTGCCGCATGATAAAAAACATTATTATCACTATGTGGGTTCATTGACAACACCTCCGTGTACCGAAGGGGTTCAGTGGTATATCCTAAAGGCACCGATGAGTGCGTCAAAAGCTCAAATAACAGATATGAGAGCCTATTATGATCATAACTTTCGTCCGGTTCAGCCATCTACGTCTATTAAACTAGAATCTAAATAAATGGTATAATCTCTCCTAAAAAATGGGATGAGATTGAAATACTTTTTTCTTTTACTCCAAAGCGTCTGGCTTATGGCCTCGACGCTTCATCTAACGACCTCCTCTAATCCCGCACGTCTTAATCCTTTGATCGCTACTGATTCTGCCAGTTCTGCTATTGCCGGGCATCTTTTTAATGCATTGGTCAAATACGATGATAGCGGGCAAAACGTGATTGGAGACTTGGCACGTTCTTACCGTTTTGTGAGCCCAACCGTTATTGAGTTTAAACTGCGACAGGGGGTGAAATGGCATGATGGAAAACCATTCACCTCTCGTGATGTAGTGTTTACCTATGATCTGATCCGATCCCCTACAACGGTTACCCCTTACGCAACAGACTTTCGCGTTGTCAAAGAAGTCAAAGCCCTGGATGACTACACGGTACGGGTGACGTACACAAAGCCTTACTTTAAAGCGCTTGAGATCTGGATGATGGGGATTGTCCCACAACACCGCCTAAAAGATGAAAAAGAGATTATGAGTTCGTCTTTTAATACACGTCCGATCGGAACGGGACCGTATGTTCTAAAAAAGTTGGAGTTTTCCAAGCAAATTGTATTGGAAGCTAATCATGCCTATTTTGAACATCGTCCTAAAATCGATAAAATTGTTTTTCATGTGATCGCTGATGGGATGACCCGTTTTTTGATGCTGAAAAACGGTGAGATCGATATTGGTGGTTTGGAACCGATGCAGTATGAGCGACAGCTAAAGGCTGACTTTCATAAAAAGTTTGCAACCGTTGAACTCCCATCGCACAGTTATACCTATTTGGGATTTAATTTACGACTTAAAAAGTTTCAAGACCCACGGGTACGCGAAGCACTCTCTTTGGCCATTAACCGTCAAGAGTTGATAGATATTTTGTTTTTAAATCATGGGAAAGTGTGTACGGGTCCATTTTTGCCGGGGAGTAAAGGCTTTAATAATAGTATAAAAGCCCCGCAACAAAACCTTGCACGAGCACGTGTTTTATTAAAAGCAGCGGGATACGATGCAAAACACCCCCTCTCATTTGAAATAGCAACTTCTAACTCCAATGCAATACGTCCCTATGCTGCTGAGATTATGCAGCGTCAGCTGTTGCAAGTCGGGGTAAAAGTAACTCTTAAAGTCATGGAATGGCAAGCGTTTTTAAATACGGTCGTGATGCCGCACAAGTTTGAGACAGTGTTGCTAGGCTGGGGATTATCGCTGACCCCTGATCCCTATATGATTTGGCACAGTAATGGGGATGTTCCTGGGGGCTTTAATATGATAGGGTATCATTCCAAGGTAACGGATAAGCTCATAGAAGAGATGGAAGACTCAACCCAACCTGCAAAAATAGCAGCGTTACAGCAACGTATTTTTGCGCAGATCGTTACGGATAATCCGTATTTATTTTTGGTTGTGCCTAACGACATACATGTCTATAATAAAAAGATCAAGGGAATAAAACCGGGTATCAATGGTATTTGGGAATATTATATAGATTGGGAGAAAGAGTGAAAAAAATAGTATTGTTTGATTTAGACGGGACGTTGATTGATTCGACGGAAGCGATTTTAGAGAGTTTTCATCATTCACTTAGAGAACTAAACCACACACAACCATTCGAAGATGAGGCGATCAAAGCGCTTATCGGGCATCCGTTGGATGTGATGTTTACACGTTTGGGATGTGAGACCAGTAAAATAGATGAGCATGTGTTGGTGTATAAAGAGCACTACCGCACCATTTCTAGAGCCAAAACTGTTTTACTCCCTTTTGCCGTAGAAGCGGTAGAAATAGCCGCCAAACACGCACGACTTGGAATCGTGACCACCAAAACCGCGCGTTATTCGCGAGAGCTGATGGAGCATTTTGGATTAATGCACTATTTTGAGGTCTTAATCGGTCATGAAGATGTGGATAATCATAAACCGCATCCTGCTCCTATTCATAAGGCGCTTGAGGGGATGGACCATGCACTGGAAGAAGTATGGATGATTGGTGATACCCGTCTGGACTTAGAAGCATCCCAACGTGCAGGAGTCGATGCCGTAGGCGTTTTAAGCGGGTACGATAACTTTGAAGAATTATCGATCTTTAAATTCCCGATCAAAGACAATGCGCTTGAAGCAGTCCATCATATTATAAAACGGGGATAAATTATTACTCATTATTGTGGAACTTTCCTTGCTTTAGATAAGCACTTAACAATGAAAGAATCATGATGTATCGAATGACCTATAACAATAAAGGCGTGGTCGGGTGCTCAGCACGCGGGATCGCAAAACGTGAAAGCAAAGAAGAACTGCTCGTATTAGCCCAAGAATTAAAAGACGCAATCTGCAATATCCACATTGAAAAAATCAACACTACTCAAGATGAACATATCCCTATGGACCTTTTTGCAAACATGAAAGAACTCAAGTGAAGCAGTACTTTCTCGTAATCGATGCAGGGACAGGCAGTATTCGAGCGATTGTTTTTGATGTCCTTGGGAATCAGGTCTCCATCGCTCAGTATGAGTGGAATCATCTAGCAGAAGAGGGCGTTGCAGGCTCTATGGGCTTTGATTTTCGAGCAGGTTGGGAACTTGCCAAAAAGTGCATCAAAGAATCCATTGCGCATGCTAACATCGATGCAAAACAAATCATTGCGGTATCCGCCTCAAGCATGCGCGAGGGGATAGTAGTTTATGATAAGGATAAAAACGAACTCTGGGGCGTTGCAAACGTCGACTCGCGTGCAGGTAGTGAAGTCGCTTATTTAAAAAGTATAGATGCTGACATGGAGCGAGAGTTTTATCGATCAAGCGGTCAGACCTTTGCACTCTCAGCAGCCCCACGTCTTTTATGGTTGAAAAACAATCGACCCTCTCTTTATGAAAAAACCACCTATTTTACGATGATCAGCGATTGGATACTGTTTAAACTCAGCGGTGAGTTGGCGTGTGAACCTTCCAATGCAGGAACGGCCGGTTCGTTTAGTCTCTCTACGAGAAATTGGGAGAAAGAGCAATTCACAAAATGCGGATTAAAAGATCTATTTGTCCCAATTTTAGAGAGTGGAGATGTACTGGGTAAGATCTCTAAGTCAGCCAGTGATGAGACGGGTCTGTGTACCGACACGCTTGTAGTAATGGGTGGAGGCGATGTACAAATCGGTACGGCTGGTCTGGGGGCTAATGCACTGGGTGATGCGGTAGTACTGGGAGGGAGCTTTTGGCAGCAGGTGGTCAATGTGCCTACCAATGCGACACTTAGCGATGAGATGCTGTTACGTGTCAATCCTCATGTCGTACGCGGTATGTCGCAAGCTGAGGGGATAACGTTTTTTACAGGTCTGGTCATGCGATGGTTTCGAGACACACTGGGTGGTGGACGAAGCTACGGTGAACTAGAAGCGATGGCCTCCAAAATCCCCGTAGGATCACACGGGATACTCCCGATATTTAGCGACAGCATGAAATATGGAGAGTGGATACACGCTAGCCCCTCATTTGTCGGACTTGGGATTGATCCCCAAAAATACAATATAGGTTCCATGTTTCGTGCATTGGAAGAAAACGCATGTATCGTCAGTGCTATCAATCTTGAAAATATCAAAGCCTTTAGCGGTGTGTCACCAAAATCACTCATCTTTGCCAGCGGTGCATCCCAAGGGCCACTTTGGTCTCAACTTTTGGCAGATGTCACAGGGTTGGAAGTTAAAGTTCCGGTTGTAAAAGAAGCAACGGCATTGGGTGTTGCGATGGCAGCTGGAATCGGTGCAGGAGTGTATAAAAGCTTTGATGAAGCGGGTAAAAACATCGTTAAGATGGAGCGTTCCTATCAGCCCAATATGAATAATTTTCAAGCCTATCAAGAAGTTAAAGAGAGATGGACCAAGGTATACGCTAAACAGATGGAACTGGTTCGTGAAGGTACGCTAGAACCTATGTGGAAGGCTCCAGGGATTTAGAAGCCGTAGACTGCTTCGTCTAGAATCTCTAAATCCTCTGTGTATTTATCTTCGACAAATGGCTCATAATGCATTTTTAAAACTCTATGTTCCAAAATGTGCTACAATAGTTTCATTAATAGAGGAAAAGCGATATGAGCTTAAAATTTGAATGGGATGACAATAAGGCGGTTTCTAATCTGAAAAAGCATGGCATTTCATTCGAGGAAGCAAGTACTGTATTTGGTGACTGGTTGGCAATCACAATCGAGGACCCTTTGCACTCCGATGACGAAAACAGATTGATTATTGTAGGAAAGTCTGAATATCTCAATACGTTGGTTGTTGTCCATGTGGAAAGACGTGAAGCAATCCGTATTGTTTCAGCACGAATCGCCACCAAAAACGAACAAATTTCTTACGAGGAGCAGTGATGAAAAAGCAATCTGAAATGTTAGACGAATATGATTTCAGTAAAGGTGTGCGTGGAAAATATGCACAAGCTTATCGGGAAGGGGTTAATATCGTCAAAATCGATGAAGATGTAACAAAAATATTTCCTGATTCTAAATCAGTAAATGAAGCTCTTCGTACCCTCATGCGGTTGCTTGCGAATAGTCACAAGAGCGCACAATCAGCATAGTTAAATCAAAAGTATGGATGGTAGTTTAGTACTAAAATCCATACGCCTTTTCGTCCAAAATTTTTAAATCTTCCGTATATTTGTCTTCCACAAATGGCTCATAGTGAGATTTATAGTAGGCATAATGTTCGGTATGCTTATGCCCCTCTAGTGCCTCATTGTTAGCCCAAGATTCTACAGCAAAGAATTTTTTAGGGTTACTTTGGGATTGGAAGATGTAGTAAAAAAGACATCCCGGTTCTTTGAGCGATGGTGCGACCATATCTTCGAGTAGTTTTTTAACCGTTTGGATATGCTCTTCTTTGGCGATAAACGTCACTTTTTTAGTAATTTTCATATTTTTTCCTTTGGTGTTATTTTTTTCGTCATTCCCGCGAAAGCGGGAATGACGAGGTAGTTTATTTTTTTAGTTTTGCTTGCTCTAATTCCCAGTATTCCATCTCAAACATATCTTTAAGCGATAGTGATATCCATGCTCCTAGTTGTTCACCGCTTAATATGGCTGTGATAGTATGATTAACGATATCGGCAATGATGGCGGATTCCTTTTCATCTTTACCCAGAGCTACTGCACCTACCCCTTTGATAATAGCATATCTAGGTGCGAGATCCAGACAGATATGGGAATCATTGCTGTATTTGTCAAAATAGGCTTGATAGTCTTGGGTAAAGGTCTCGATACCCGTAGCAATATCATCTTCGATAATAGCAGGAAAAGGTTTGATACGGATGACATGCTCAGGAGTAAGACCCCCTTGTTTGACGAGACGTTTGAGATTGGGAAAAAGGGATAAAAGTTTCGCACGAGGTGAATCGATGGCTATCGGGAAAATAGGGGTTCCTCGTACTGCGGATACGGCATCAGCAATTTTTTGCATAAATACTGGGTCACTTTCTCCCGGGCAATCACGGCATGGCAGAGTGACATTTTTCTCAAGATACTCTTCTGCCTTGGTGACAATAGCAATCATTTTTTCATAGGCTTTTTTAGCATCGTTATCAAAAGTGAACACACCATGATTGAGAAGAATGATCCCATCAAACGTATTCCAATCAACACTTCGCGTTACGTCATAGATATGTTTTGCGAGAAGGAATCCAGGCATGACGTAGTCGATAAGCAGCATATTAGGCCCATAGATCTCTTCCATGAGTTCTACTCCATTTGGAGTATTGGTGAGGGTCACAACCGCATCGGTATGGGTATGATCGACATAATCAAACGGGATGATAGCATGCAGTATCGCTTCGATCGAAGGGTTAGGAAAACTTTGATCGCTCATAGCGGCGCGTTGTTCTTTGACCATCTGGCTATCACTCAAGCTCTCGCGTCCGGCCATTTCGATTAAAACAGCTAAATTTACAGGGGAAAATCCCGGTTTTTCGATCGTATCGAGATTCCAGCCAGATCCTTTGACATACAAAGTGCCGTCTATTTTGACAGAGGTATTGCCGCCTCCGTGAAGGACTAATTCTTTGCTTTGACCCAAGAGTTGTGAGGTGTAAACCCGCTTTGCTAAAGGGTCATTAGAGTACTGTTGAGCAATGGTATCATCATAGAGGCTTTTCATAATTTTAGTTCCTAGTATTAGTGGTCAAATTATAGCGATGCAATGGTGAATTGTGCTACTATTACTTCAAATAAAGATAAAAATTTAAGGATTACCATGCCATTACTCGACAGTTTTACAGTAGACCACACTATTATGCCAGCACCTGCAGTACGTCGTGCTAAAGGGATGAAAACACCAAGCGGTGATGATGTCACTGTTTTTGATTTACGTTTTTGCCGTCCTAATGAGGCGATCTTGTCTCAAGAGGGGATTCATACTTTGGAGCATCTGTTTGCAGGTTTTATGCGCAATCACCTCAACTCTCCTAAAACAGAGATTATCGACCTCTCTCCGATGGGATGCCGTACCGGTTTTTACATGAGCGTTATCGGCACTCCAAGTGAAGAGTCCGTTGCAAGCGCGTGGGAAGAATCTATGAAAGACGTGATCGCGGTTGAGAGCCAAAACGATATTCCAGAGCTTAACCTTTATCAGTGTGGTACCTACTCGATGCACTCACTTGCCGATGCAAAAGCGATTGCGGCAGAAGTGTTACGCAAAGACATCGATATCATGGATAATGATGCATTGAAACTGGATTTATCAAAGGTTAACCAATAGAAGCATTTACCACCGTTGATGAGTATATCAACCATTTTACCGAGGTGGGATTTAAGGTTCTCAAAGACACAGAAAACTACGGTGCACGCACTCTGATGCTACGTAGGTATGTGATGGATGAGCACAGTGAAGTTACCATTAAACATGTGGGTTCCAAAATCACAGTTACTCAAACGGTCAATGGCAAAACCATAGTATGACCATTCATGGGATGAAAGCATTATTGCTTGAGCATGATCTAAATGATGTGTTACTAAATGAAGATTTTGAAAAGCTGCTATCTACAGATATCGGTGCTGAAAATCATGAAACACGTGAGCATACGCTACGAATAGCACATTACTGTAAAGTGTTAGCCAAGGCGGTAGGCTTGAATGAAAAACTTCAAGATCTGGCTTTTTATGCATCCCAATTTCATGACTTGGGTAAACTGGATATTGCAGATGAACTACTGCTAAAACCAGAAAAACTGAGTGATGATGAGTTTGAGATTATAAAGACACACTCTCGTATCGGGTATGATAGGTTGAAATACACACAAAGCGGGTATTTAAAAGCAGCAGCAATCATATGCTACAGTCACCATGAGAAGTTTGATGGCAGCGGTTATCCTATAGGGCTATCAGGAGAAGCCATTCCAGTACTTGGTCGTATCGTAGCTGTAGCGGATGTCTTTGATGCATTGACGCAAGAGCGACCTTATAATGAACTATGGAGTACTGAAGATGCGTGTCAACTGTTAATCGGAGAAAAGGGTAAGCATTTTGATCCTCTTTTGGTTGATCTGTTTATTGAAAATTTAGATGAGATCAAGGCTATAAAAAGTAAATATAAGGATGTAGAGTGATTGAAAGTTTAGGACTGATAACGGTCAATAAAAAACAAGACTATCATAACTGTGAGATGGTTTTTTCACTGTACTACAACCACGCTAAAAGTGATTTCAAAGTAGAAAAAGACCAAAAATACAAAATCCATACAACGATCAAAGAAGTAGAAGTATTAAACGAAGCATTGAATGTCTATCAAGCAGAAGGATTTAAAGACGCGTATTTATTGTTCGCAGCAGAAGTGGATGGCAGTGCTAAGTACCCTGATTTTGTACCCCGTTTGAATACAGCGCAAGCATTGGGAAAACAATTGCAAGCGTTATCCAATGACGAAGACAGCTTGGTGCAATTGTCAGAGTATTGCATCGAAATCATTCCAACCTATAACGATGACTTTGAGATTAACAAACACATAGAATCCATTACGATAAACGGAATAACACGAGAGATCAACGGCTATGACGATTTAAGAGAGTATATTTCCAAACTGTGAATTGGGTCCAAAGCGAAGACGGAAGTTATACGGCATTTAGTCCTGAGTATAATGAGCACTATCACTCTACCAAAGACGGTGCGTTGCATGAATCTCTGGTCAAACATGTCCAACCTGCATTCTTACTTCATGACACAAAAGATCATCTTAAAATCATTGATATATGTTTTGGGCTTGGGTTTAACACCCTTGCTACTTTGTATTATCGTGATACCTATTTTCCTGATACGACACTTGAGATCTACTCTCCTGAACTCAACGGCGAGCTTGTGGCTTCATTGGTGACGTTTCCCTATCCAGAGATTTTTGAACCTTATCTAAATGTCATCACTGATATTGCAACATTGGGCGGCTATGAAGATGAACGCACCTCGATAACGGTAGAAATTACTGATGCGCGTGTAGCGATGCGAGAATTGTCAGGAGTTTGGGATGTGTGTTATCAAGATGCATTTAGTCCTACAGCTAATCCACTATTATGGACGAGGGAGTATTTTGCAGATGTGGCGCGGTTGATGGGAGAGGATGGAGTAGTGACGACGTACTCGATCGCTTTGGCCATACGCATGGGATTGCATGAGAATGGTTTTAACGTGTACCTTAATACAGGCGAGGGACATCGTAGTGCTACTGTTGCGTCGGTACGAAACCTCAGTGAGTTTGAAAAAATCGATGTAGAACACAAGATGAAGTGCAATCCTGATACGAGATCGCTAAGAGATGATCAAGCTTCTGCGAGCGAGTGACGAAAGATAATGAGCCATACGGCAGCTAATGCCACTTCAAATCCTATAAACGCCATAACTTTGACAGTCGCAAAAAGATCGATGCCCAGACTGATAAAGATGGGAGCCGTTTGATCGAGTATAAAAAGCCCGAATAGTCCATGGATAAAAAGCTGTTTTTGCTTTTCACTGATGGTTTCAATAAAGCCTAAAAAATGAAGGGTTCCCATCAGGGCAATAGAGATAAAAAGGGTGTGTGGTGCAAGTGTCTCCAAAAGCCCATGGAATGATTTCTGGGAGTAATATGCTGCAATATCATGAGGGTTCCATCCAGCAAGGAGAATAAATAAAGATCCTCCCAGTATCGACTGCAACACGACTAAGGCGATAAATAAAATAGCTAAGATACGAAAACTGAGGTGCATTAGAATTTTTTACGTAACAGTAAGATAAGAATATCCATGGCACATCCGCTCATGAGTAGATGAAATACGATAAATCCGATCCACGAGGCAATAATTCCAACACTTCCAATCCACACAGAAGATACAAGCCCAATTCCATAGAGTAATAAAGCACTAACCCCTACAAGAAGTATAATAAGCTTAAGAGCCTTGGGTCGTGAAGTGCGTATTAAAAGAGACGTGATCAAAATAAAAATGAGGATCAGGCCAAATAGATCGGTGTG
>NCIJ01000009.1 GCA_002282015.1 Sulfuricurvum sp. 17-40-25
AATTGCTCCAAACATATGTCTTAGACTATGTAACCCAAGATCCATCGATAGCTTTTCGGATTTTTCTGGTTTTTTATTTTTGAGTATCTGTAGATGTTTTTTAAAAGTAGCTAATACTTGCCTCGGACGCAATCGGTTGCCTGTTTTTGTCATAAAAACAAAAGGATGCGGCTCGTCCATGCTGCTTTCTTTGCAATATTCTTTTGAGCCAAAGTACACTTCCAGTGTTTTAAAAAATTCATCCCTAAATGACTCTGGATGAATCCAATATAATGGTTCATACTCTAACGGTATTGGATACTTGAACTGTAAATCACCAGCTCCATGCACATGATGCTGGTCCATCTCAATACCGTATCGTTCTTTTAAAAACTGCCTCCTTGGTCGCCCATACAGATCCTTTTCGTCTGAGTTCGGGTCAATCAACCAAACTTCTTTTTTTCTGATGTCATAGTCATACAGGGTAAAATTCAATGCCTGTCCTATTCTCGCACTGCACGCCCCACACAATAGATAAATGAGTTTTTCTCGTGGTTTTGCTATATTCAACAAATCACGAAATAGTTCAAAAGGAAAGGCTTTTGATTTTGGATTTCTTTTTTTCTCTATTTTAAAGGGTGCTAAAAATGTTTTTCTCTTACCAAAGGCTTGGAGCCAACTATTTGATGGGCTTACACCTACCGAACCTAAAAAGCTTTTACTTGCCCTTGAGCGTTCATAAAATGTATCCATCTTGTCGTCTACTTCTATCAAATTCCTTTGTTCTGTGTATTCGAAATATGATCGGATCGATACAAGTTCCTTATTAATTGTTTTCTTCAGAAGCGGCTCCGATGTGTATAAGCTCCAAATAATCTCATTTTCTTTTTTATGCCCATATAGTATTTCAAAACCATCGAGTAACGCTTTTCTATATCTTGCTTCATAAAATGAAAATGTCTCATCATTTTTTGAAGGATTATTCAATGTCCATATCCAAAACCTTTCAACACTTCTCAGATATCCTAAAACACTATTCTTTTTGTAATTTCTTATATTCAACATCCATAGTGACCATTCTTCTGCTTGATCTAATGTTACTACTTCATCATCTATGACTGTGGATATGACAAATCTATTCCCTAAATCAATTATCATGTTTGACTCCATATCAATTTCAAACATTCTACTTAATAAGTTAATACTTAGTAGAAAAATATGTCAATATGAAATATTTTCTCATACTCATAACTTTATATATAGTCATTAGTCTTAACTACTTAGTAACGTATTTTAAAGATACTGGAATTTTTATCTAATTTACTGATATTTCTTTTATCGTCGTATAATAGGGGGAATATATAAGTAGTGGATGTTTTAAAATGCTTCAATATTCTAATAGTTTAAGATACTTAGAATTATTTTTTGATGAACTGCCCCATTTTTCTAAAAATATTCTCGAAGCACTACGAGAACCTATGGAAGACAGACATATACGTATCTCTCGAGTAAACGCAAAAGTGACCTATGATGCCAATTTTCTCTTTATTGCTGCCATGAACCCATGCCCTTGCGGTAATCAATTCAGTAAAAGTATCGCTTGCCGCTGCAACGATCTGGAAATAAATCGCTATCGATCACGCTTGTCTGACCCTTTTTTAGATCGTATCGATTTGTATGTACAAATGCATCCGACTTCTGCTGAAGATAAAAGTTCCTATACCTCGCATCAGTTTCATACAAAAGTGCGAAATGCATTCGCACAGCAAAAAAAACGGGGACAAAAAACACTTAATGGTTCACTAAGCGATACAGAATTGGAAAAGTATTGTGAACTAAATGATGAAGGTAATACAATAATGGATCAAGCAATAGGACGATTTTCTCTCTCATTTCGTGCAGTCTCAAGAGTGCTGAAAGTGGCTCGTACCATTGCAGATATAGAAGGGGTAGAAGCTATTGAAAAAGAGCACCTAATGGAGGCGCTCAGTTATAGAAAGCGGTGATTAAAACGTTGCAACTACCCATTGGGTAATCACAAATCCACCAACAACCAACCAAATAAACATAGAACCTGCCGTATAAATAGGTGCCAATCCAAGCCCTTTAAACTTTGCGAAACGTGTTCCCATACCAAGTGCCGTCATCGCCATTGTCAGTAAAAAAGTATCAATGATATTAATATTATCAATAACACCCGTTATTACTAGTGCTAAATCTAGTGGCGCCGTTAGTGTGTAATTATGAATGAGTGAATTTATCCCGGCCATACCGACAAAATAAACAGCAAACCATGGAATTACTAATTTGACCTTAGCCCCTTTTCCTCCGGAACTTTTAGAAAGATAACTCAAAATAAAGCCCAATACAATCAGCATAGGGGCAATCATAATAACACGTGTCATTTTTACAATAACCGCTGTATTAGCCATCTCAGGACCTGCTCCAGGAATGGATGCAGGAACCGCAACTACTTGTGCGACTTCGTGTATCGTACCGCCTACATACATCCCAAAGGTTGAAGGGCTCATATGCAAAAATCCAGATGAGGGCTCAATAATTGCAGCGTAAAGTACCGGGTACAAAAACATAGAAATCGTACCAAACAAAACGACCATTGAAACCGCTACTGCCGTTTTATGCTCTTCGGACTTCAAAACTGGCTCAGTCGCCAATACAGCTGCGGCACCACATACCGATGCACCTGAAGCTGTCAAAATTGACGTATCACGGTCCATTTTAAAGACCTTTGTCCCCAACCAAATACCAATAATCAGTGTTGAAGAGAGGACCAGTAATGAAACCATAAATCCTTGTAAACCCACTTCCGCGATTTGCTGAAACGTGATTCTAAATCCGTAAAATACGATCGCAAATCGTAAAATCTTCTTACCCGAAAACGTGATACCCGTTTCCCAAGCTGATGGAAACTTATTGTGCAATGTATTGGCATAAAAAATACCCAATACAATACCCACAACCAATGGTGAAATCCCCAAATTTTTAATAAAAGATATATCGGCAATCATCGTTGCTGCAGCAGCAAAAATAGCGACAAAAAGGATTCCGCTTATGGTTCCTGCGCGCTTTTGAGGTGAAAATGGCATACTAACCCTTCTTATAATAAAATTATAATCGCATTATAGTGAAACTTGGTTAATAACCTATTCCACCGTAATTTCCAAACGGGAGGGAATGTTTTGTTTTGAATCTAAGCTTGCTTTTTCACTTTTAGCTATGCTGACCCTGTTGTGCAAAGCCTGGTTTTTATGCATGTATTCAATGACACCCTTAGCACGGGCGCTTGCTAGTGCATCAAGCTCAGCTGGAGCAATTACCTGTAATGGAATAAGGCGCTCAATAAGCGCTGCTGTGTAGTGCTTGACAAATTGGGCTTCTTGCGTATATTTCACTTCCATGGCAGCGCGTATACTTTTGACTTCAGATGAATCAATCAATTTTTTTGCTGTTTTTTCAAGCATCTCTAAACTCATGGCATGTGATGAATCTGTTTTGCCCTTTGTATCTTGCTGGACAACTGAATCTATAAGCTTTTTGATTCTTAATGCTCTATCGTCCTCTTTTGCAGACGATGTTCCATGTACCTTCAAGGTAAGCTTTGGACGTTTTACCATCACAGCTGACAATTTATCCAGCTGCTCTTTCATCGGAGGAGACAATTCATCTTCCCCCGGTTCAAATGAAACACTCGAAAGCGTATCGTCATCCGATGATAATCCCATCATAGAACCTAAAAGTTTAAAAGGTGATGTAACAGCTTTGGTCAGGACATTCCCAATCACCTGCCATACTACTTTCCCGTATTTAAAGTCTGGACTGTTGACATCCCCTTGTATTGGTAAATCAATATCAATGATCCCCTCACCGTCTTCCAATAAAGCAACTACAAGTCGCATCGGCCATGGCGATCCACCCTCTTTTTCTTCGCCAAGCTCTATATGCTTGATAACTACTTGGTTTTTTCCATCCAATTTGCCCTCATTGATTTTGTACCCCAAATTTAAAAAGAGTTTTCCATTGGCTATTTTGTAGCCTAAAAACTGTAGCGAATAAGGGGTGTATTGTTTCAATTCCAAATTATCGAAAGCTACTTTCATATCCGTGAATGATTTAGGGGCATTGGTATTGAGTGAACCATCTATTTTTGCCAATCCATACTGATCAACGTCCCCTTTTAAACGGACAAACGTTGTGACATCTTTAGTGGTTGATATCCCCAAGATCTCACCTTTTAAATCATGAATATAGGTTTTAAACGGTAGTGGTAATGAGAGGTCGCTAAACGTTGCACTGCTGTTGGAAATAGCCAATCTCACAATATCAATACCAAATGGATTTGAGGTTTTTTCTGCCTTAGTAGACTCCGATTTTTTTGCCTTACTCAAGGTTGAATAATTAAATGTTTTATTCTGATCGATTTGCGTATTGGTATACAGTCCATCCACTGCAATTTGATTGATTTTTAATCGGTTATCCGGATATGCGTATGAAAAAGGAGTTACCCCGATACGATTCCAGCCCAAAAGCACCGAATTATCCCTTCGGTCATTCACAATCCAGTCGTTCAATCCGATTTTTCCCCGTACCCTTGTCGCTGAAGGTGTATACACATAGTCGCCTTTAATACTCAAATCACCACGTCGCAATGCTGCATACGTCGATGATTCAATATACGGGTCAATCAACGGTAATGAAAAATGGGTTAACTCAAACTCGCCCTTGCTTTGAAGTGTTTCACGTCTCAGTTGGGAGTGAACTTTCAGCATCGACTTTTGATTTATCCGTGCAGAACTTTCAATCAACATCATTTCTTTTTTATCACTCGAAAATCCATTTATTTTAAGCCAAAGGTCATCAATATCTGCTTGTACAAAACGTTCTGGAACCTCATCCGTAAAATTCACTTTACTAGCATTAAGCTCAATTTTATCGATTGCATATGCCCATGGCGTTGATGTGACTTTTTTTGTAGCAGGTTCTTTGGAGGTATATATAAGGTGTTGGAGATCAATTGCTCCATTTTTAAGCCGCTTTAGAGAAGCATTAACACCGCTAACTTCAAGACTTTTCACCGTAGCACTTTTTGCCTCACGGTCCAAAACAATTCCACCTACATTAACGCTCGTAAAACCTGCAATTTTTTGGCTGTCAGCCAAGCGATTTAGCTCAAAGGCACCAAAGCCTACACTGGCATTCAATAGCAACTTTGGATCACTGCTAAGATTTTGAGAGTACAGGTTTATTCCACTTACGTTTGCGCGGTAGGCTTCTTTGGGTGCAAAATCATTCCAAACCAATGCTATGTCTTCGAGGGCTATATCCTTGACGTTAACCTTCCATGGGGTCTTGGTTTCATTATCGTCAGAGGGAAAGGCTTTATTGATTTGATCTGCATACTCTATCCAATCAATAGCTCCCGATTGACTGCGTGAAGCATGAAGTTCTAGTCCAGCAAGATTGATGCTATTTGCTTCTAACACTTTACGCATCGGCCATACCGTGGTATCAGAGAGTTTAAGACTCCCGACATCCAATAATTTTTCTTTTTGATCTTTGGCAATCACTCTAAGTCCATCAAGTTCGACATGGACTTCTGAGAACTTTGTTGCATTCATATCATCGGTATTCAAAGCATAGTTCAAACCGAAATTCATAGTGCCATCTGCGACTTCTATTGGTAACTTATCTTTGAAGTAACGCCACGGTGTATACAGTTTTCCTGAATTAAATGCCACACTTCCGTTGATCTTAAACGGCTTTAGACGTTCAATCTTTCCTCGTAAATCGATAAATCCACCCTCATTGATCCTTGCATACAGTCGCATCATCCCATGCTTTTTACTAGCATCCCTCAAATCAATGTTTTCCAGATGAAATCCGATGGAGTCAATCGCCTGATGATAGTGTTTTCCCTCACTCTCATCTGTGAAATCTACTCCTCCCCCCTTGAGGGTAAAACTATTCAACAAAAGAGCCAATGGTTTGGATTCCTCTGTTGATTCGTTCTCATCTGTTCCAAGAGTGCTCAACCATCCAAAGTTCATCTCACCCTTAGAATCTTTATGCAGTGTAATCTGAGGTTTTTCAATACGTATGTCCTTGATCACCCATGCAAACTTCCACAGATAATCCAACGGATTAAGATTCACAGCCAAATAGTTTACTCGAATAAAGTCCCCTTTTTGAGGAGTTTTAAACGCCATATCATGTACTTGAAGATTAAAAGTAAAAGGGTTGAAAGAGGCTGATTCGATTGAAAAAATTCCGCCTTTTGTAGCATCCAATACCTTTTCGGGGGCAATATTTTTAAGCACATAAGGGACTCCAAAAAACCCGATAATTCCATATGTTACAAATATTCCTGCAACTGCTTTAAGTATCCATAATTTTTTCATAATCTATTCCCCCGTGATCGTGGCTTAATGATATCTAGTGTAGAATAGTATAACACTAACGAGCTTTTGGAGCACCTATGCAACGCAAGAAAATTTATAATCCGTCATCCACTGAACATGTTAATGATCGGCGTATTTTCGGTGGAAATCCTACCGGTATTTTCGAGCTCAATAACATCAAATACCAATGGGCTTATAACCTTTGGGAGATGATGCTTAACAACACTTGGTTCCCAAAAGAAGTCGATATGACCCGTGACGCAGTCGACTATAAATACCTCACAGAGATGGAAAAAACAGCGTACGATAAAGCTTTATCGCAACTCATCTTCATGGACAGCCTGCAAACCAATAATCTCATGGACAACATCAATCCTTACGTGACTGCGCCCGAGATCAACCTCATCTTGGTACGTCAAAGTTTTGAAGAAGCATTGCATTCTCAAAGCTACGCCGTAATGGTCGATTCGATCAGTCAAAACAGTGATGAGATTTACAATTTATGGCGTTCGGACATGATGCTAAAGACCAAAAATGATTCCATCGCAGCGCGCTATGATGAGCTTGCACATGATCCAAGTGAAAGTGCCTTTTTAAAAGCCTGTTTTGCGAATCAGATTTTAGAAGGTATCTATTTTTACAGCGGATTTACGTATCTTTATACACTCGCGCGTTCTGGAAAAATGTTGGGCTCTGCACAAATGATCCGTTTTATCCAGCGCGATGAAGTGACCCATCTTGTCTTGTTCCAAAACATCATCAACACTCTACGCCGTGAACGTCCAGATCTCTTCACCGAAGCCCTTATCGAAGAAGTCTATGACATGTTTCGAAAAGCCGTAGAGCTAGAGAGTGCTTGGGGAAAATACATCACCCAAGGACAGATTTTGGGTCTAACGAACGAAATCGTAGAACAATACATCCAGTATTTAGCCGATGTTCGTCTCAATGCCGTAGGACTAAAACCACTGTACAACGTTTCTAATCCTATTAAATGGGTCGATGACTTTTCAAAATTTAATGACCAGAAAACAAACTTCTTTGAAGGTACTGTCACCAATTATTCCAAAGGAAGCCTCAGCTTTGACGACTTCTAAAACACGTCCTCTTGCGACGCTTTGTTTTCCCACCGATTTGCAATTTGAAAAAAATCTGGAGCATCTCGTAAAATTGATAGAGCAAGCTTCCCCTGATACCATCATTGTCGCTCCTGAAGTATGCTTGAGCGGCTTTGCCTATGACAGGTTCGAGCAAGCAGCAGCATTTACCCTCATAGCACTCAAGCAACTTCTTAGCTGTATACAAGATCGATTGCTGATCTTTACCGCTATTAGCAAAGTTGATGCTAAGTTTTACAATACCGCTTACGTCCTTCATGATGGAGCTATTATCCACACCCAAAACAAAGCAAAACTTTTTGCCCTTGGAGGAGAGACAGACTATTTCGCTGCAGGAGATGAATACGATATCATGCCCTTTGACTTTCAGGGCATTAAAATCGGGATTTTGATCTGCTTTGAACTACGATTTAAATCTCTCTGGCAAGCATTAGAAGGGTGTGATCTTATCGCCATTCCTGCCCAATGGGGGAAACTGCGAAGCGACCATTTCGTCACCCTCACCAACGCCTTGAGTATCATGAATCAGTGCTATGTTGCAGCCTCAGATGGGCTCAATGAAGATACCAGTGGCATGAGTGGTATTATCACCCCTTTTGGTGCAGAAATTCGTAACAGTGGGGAAGCCGTTCTTTCCTCCAACTATGAAGAGCGCACGGTTATCTCCATGCGCCGCTATTTGAATGTAGGAATTTCCAGTGACCGATAAAGTAACCACCATCAAAACCACTCGTATGGCCGAAGAGATCAGCAAAAAGTTCCCGCTTCGTGATACCATCAAAAATGCTATTATCCAAACCAATCGCGAAGCATTCGTTCCGCTAGCCATGCGTCATAATGCGTATCGTCTCGATGCTTTACCAATCGGCTCGCAGCAATATATCTCATCACCTCTTACCGTTGCCAAAATGACACAGTATCTAAGTCCCGAGGGGTGTGACAATGTTTTGGAAATCGGATGTGGCAGCGGATATCAGGCAGCTATACTTTCTCGTGTTTTCCGCCGTGTCTTTACCATAGAGCGTATCGAATCTCTCTTGCTTGAAGCCAAAGAACGGTTTCGCCATCTCAAACACGGAAACATACACACTCGCACCGATGATGGGCAAAATGGATGGGAGCAATACGCTCCGTTTGATCGAATATTGTTTTCCGCATCTGCACGTGCCATTCCGCAAAAACTCTTTGACCAGCTCAAAGAGGGTGGTATTCTCATCGCACCTATGGAGCGCGGACATGAACAAATCATTACCCGCTTCACAAAACAGGGGGGAAGAATCATCGAAGATGCCATCGAGGTATGTGATTTTGTCCCTATTTGTGATGGAGTGGTACGATGAACGATCAACGTGAATTTTGGAATGACCGCTTCGGCCGCGAGGGGTACTTTTACGGTACCACTCCCAACCGTTATCTCGCATCCCATATTGACATGCTTCCCCCTCAGCAGACCCTTTTATTCTTAGGCGAGGGTGAGGGACGAAATGCTGTGTATGCAAGCCAATGCGGCCATACCGTAACCGCTTTGGACGCTGCTGAGATCGGACTTGCCAAAACAGCATTGCTGGCTCAGCAAAAAGGGTTAGAAATTGCATTAATACATACAGATTTAGAGCAGTGGAACCCCCTCCAACAGTATGATGCTATCATGTGTTCTTTTCTCCATCTAACGGAACCTTTGCGCAGTGAGGTATTTAGCAAATCTCTAGCACAGCTCAATAAGGGGGGAGTATTTGTGGGAGAATTCTTTTCCATTCACCAATTCTCGAAAAATACAGGTGGTCCCAAAGCTCTCGAGCTACTTTACACCGCAAACGATCTTTTAGCCATAATGGATACATTACCATGTGATGTACTTGAGCTATGCGAAATGGATACTGAGCTACAAGAAGGAAAAGTTCACAATGGCCTAGCCAGCGTCGTGCGCTTAAAAGTGCGAAAACGGTGAGTCTTCCCGAAGCCTTTATTGAACGTCTGCACCAAATTGTTCCACGTGAAGAAATCGACACCATTCTTAAAACCTTTGATGCCCCAAAACAAGTTACCTTTCGCGTCAATACACTAAAATCTACATCTCATTCACTTGAAGTAGAATTAACAACTGCGAATATCCCTTTTGAACGTATCGCATGGCTCGAGGGTGCGTATCGTATTGCTCCCAATGACAAACTAAGGCTTACCCAAACCGATGCTTTTTATGAAGGCAGATTGTATATCCAAAACCTAGCATCTATGCTTGCTCCTATGATTTTGGCCCCACAGCCCGAAGAAACAGTCCTTGATCTCGCCGCCGCACCTGGGGGTAAAACACTTATGTTGGCAGGGATGATGCAAAATACTGGATGGCTCTCCGCTGTAGAACCCACACGTGAACGTTTTTTTCGTCTCAGAGCCAATCTAGAAAACCAAGGGGTGACTAACGCCCATACCTATATGACGGATGGACGCAGTGTAGGGAAAAAATGTCCCCAGATGTTTGATCGTATCATGCTGGATGCTCCCTGTTCCTCAGAGGCCCGTTTCAAAACCCATGAGCCAAAATCAATGTCGTTTTGGAGTATCCACAAAGCTAAAGAGACTTCAAAACTCCAGAAGCGCCTTCTCCTCTCCGCCTATGATGCACTCAAGCCTGGGGGAAAACTGCTCTACTGTACCTGCTCTTTCTCAGCCGAAGAGAATGAAAGCCCTTTACATCATTTGCTGCAACGTCATGGCGAGAACTTGACGACACTTCCTATTTCCCTTCCTTTTGACAATATCCAAAAACCGTTAGAACGCTGGGGAAAAGAGATCTTTGATGTCCGCATCCAAAATGCCGTGCGTATTCTCCCTACGGATACCATCGATGGCTTCTTTTTGTGTCTACTGGAAAAGAAACCGTCTTAAAGCATCCGAATTATATCTTCAACCGTTCCAGCTTCTCTCTTTCCAGGTATCCACATGAACAAATCCCGAGTAAATACCTATACCCGAACCACCAGATAATCGCAGTAAGCGCGCGAGATAATCAATAGGGATCCCTTCCATATGAATATCTGCTGCCTTACCGTATAAATGCATTGAGTTAACCGCTGAACCCTCTGTCATGTTGTTCGTGTGCTGGGTACGATACCCCGATGTGAGAATAATCGGCTTATAGATTTCATGACTCGAGAGCCACCCTTGCGCTTTTGCCAAAACTGAGAATAAATTGGCGTCCATCTGTACTGCAACTTGATCATGGGTATCTGCAAAGATTTTGCACAAATCATAATATCCATTGGGCTCTATTTTACCGTCACGCATAAAAGGGATTTTGTAGGTGCTCCCGTTGCGTATGATATGCAGCAAGGTTTCACTATTGGTAAAGTCGCTCGCGCCCATTGGAATTGAAGCAGCCAAAAGCATGCTCTTCTTCATAAATGATCTTCGTGCATTAAAAAAAGACGGCTTATTATTCTTCATAAATCCATTACACTACTCTAAATTTTTACTTCTTTAACATGCAAGCAAACAATAGTCCATATTTACAAATAATCCTATTAGCACTCCCTAGTTCTCTCCAAATTCACATTCCATATAGCCGATAGTTGCACCGTGAATATAAAGAGGGGCATCTTCTGTACGGCCCCTGTAATCTCCTATTGCCAATGCAGCCTTTGTGTTGTCTATCTCAATCGTTATTCCCTCTTCAAGAGAAATCAGCTTAAGGGCATTGTCGCTTACTAATCGCGCATCGTTAACACCATCAATAACAAACAAAACATCAATCCAGTCAAAACCACGGGCCTTGTCTTGAACACTAAAACGTATTTCTATGGAAGTAGGTGAAAGAGGGACGAGGGAGTGTATTTCTCCATGACGAGCGTAATCTATACGCTCACATAGTGAATGAAGTGATTTGGCGCTCAGGGGCTTTACTGGCACCCATCACACTCCATCGATCTGTCTTGTGTCTGAGCAACTGCCTCAGGTGATTGAGATCGTAGATAATAGGTCGATTTGAGTCCAAGTTTCCATGCAAGCATATAGACATCATTGAGGTATTTACCGCTTGCTTTATCAAGAGTAATAAATATATTAAGACTTTGACCCTGATCAATCCATTTTTGACGTATTGCCGCTGCTTTGACCAAGATCGTTTGATCCAAGTCGTAGGCAGGGGTATAGTAACCCCACGTGTCTGGATTAAGATTTGGCGCCACAACAGGAATAAGTCCTGATAGATTTTCCTCAAACCATTTACGCTTATAAATAGGCTCAATCGTCTGAGTTGTCCCTGTGAGGATCGAAATAGAGCTTGTAGGAGCGATTGCCATCAGATAGCCATTACGCATCCCCTGACGCTTGATTGTTTCACGTAGAACGTCCCATTCATAGTTAGGAGCAAATAATCCACCACGATCGATAAGATTCTGTACTTCTGCAGTCGCGTGATCCATAGGGAGGATTCCACGGTTCCATTTTGAACCTACGTATTCTGGATACGAGCCTTTTTCGACCGCTAAATCCGATGATGCTTTAATAGCGTTGTAGCTAACTGCTTCCATCACTTCATCAATCTTATCAAAGTGGGCTTGGCTTCCCCATACGATCTTCTGTCCTGCAAGCATCTCAGCTTCACCCATAACACCCAAACCAATAGCGCGACTACGCATATTAGTACGCTTTACTTTTTCTAAGGGATAAAAGTTCAGATCAATGACGTTATCCAATGCCCGAATAGCAATAGGGACGATAGTTCACAGAACCCAAATTACAAACGGCCGTAGAGCCATCTACTTTTTCTTTTTCAACAATGTACACAGGACGTCCGCCCAAAGAGTCCAATGCCGTTACTTTGTTTGCCGGTTTTTCAATACCGCTGTCGACTTTTACAATCTCATCTTCTTCGTAAGTAACAAACGTGCCGTCTTCGTATTTAACCTTAATCAAATAATGGTTAGGCTGTGTGTTTTGGAAGATCTCTGTACACAGGTTTGAACTTCGGATGATTCCATAGTGATCGTTTGGATTCGCACGATTCGCACTGTCTTTGAAACACAGGAATGGGCTTCCTGATTCAAAATAACTCGTTAAGATTTTTTTCCAAAGATCTTTTGCTTTCGTATGCTCTTTTATAACACTAGTGTCTTGTTCCAGCTCTATGTAACGTTTCTCAAATGCATCGCCATAAAGCTCTGTGAGTTCTTTAACGTCAAACGGATCAAACATAGTCCAAATACCATCTTCCACAACCCGCTTCATGAACATATCATTGATCCACAATGCCGGGAACAAATCATGGGCACGACGGCGCTCTTCTCCCGAGTTTTTCTTGATGTCCAAGAAGTCTTTGACATCCATATGCCATGGCTCAAGATACACAGCAATCGCACCTTTACGAGTACCTAGCTGATCAACAGCAATAGCAATGTCATTAGTGATTTTCAAGAACGGTACGGTTCCGCCCGCTGCATTTTTATGTCCATCGATAAAAGACCCCATCGCACGAACGCGTGTCCAATCCCAACCGATTCCTCCACCGAACTTAGAGAGTAATGCCATCTCTTTGTAGCCATCAAATATCCCTTCGATGTTATCAGGGCTTGAACCGATATAACATGAACTGAGCTGATGACGTGTTGTACGCGCATTGGATAATGTTGGTGTTGCCAGCATCACTTCAAACTTAGAGAGCATGTCGTAAAACTTTTTTGCCCATCCCATTGAATCATCTTCTCTTTGTGCCAAGAACATGGAAATCGCCATAAACATATGTTGAGGAAGTTCGATTGGATCACTGTTACGATCTTTAATCAAGTAACGGTCGTAGAGTGTTTTAACCCCTAGGTAGTTAAATTCTAAATCACGCTCAGGGACAATATAGGCATCTAGTTCAGCTAAGTTATACTTTTCTCTTAGTCCTAGCAAGATTCTACCCTCGCCTTCGCATCGCTCAAAATATTGCTGTAATGTACCGTATCCGGTAAAACCATTAACACGATGATACAGATCATATAGAAAAAGACGTGATGCTACAAACGTCCAGTTCGGGCTGTCAATATCGATCTTATCGACTGCTGTCTTGATCAGTGTTTTTTGAATCTCATTACTGGTGATTCCATCTCGAAATTGGATCTGTGCGTCTACTTCAAGTTCACTTTGAGAGACGTTGATCAAACCTTTTACGGCTGCAGAAGTATATTTTTGTATTTTAGTAATATCCAACGGCTCTCGTCGGCCGTTTCGTTTAAGTATTGTCAGCATGTGCATATATCCTTAGCTCTTATGGGGCATATTATAATCATTTTTATTTTAGTATTTCTTATAGTAATTAACTGTTTTTTTTTGCTTATTATTTAAACACGCGATTAAAAATCTTGTCCACATTTTTGGTATAGTAATCAAAGTTAAAACATTCACGTATCGCTTCTTCACTCAAACTTTTTCGTAGTTCTTCATCATCCAATAGATACTGAAGATAAAGACTTTCCCCTTTTTCATTGGTGGCACTTTTACCTTGTTGTAGACCTTCCCAAACTTTCATCGCATTACGCTGAACGATACGATACGCATCCTCACGGCTTACACCTTTGAGTGGTAATTCCAATAACACACGCTGTGAGAAAACCAATCCACCCGTAAGATTGAGATTACGCATCATGTTTTGTGGATAAACAACCAACTTGGAAATAACGCTGTTAAAACGGTGAAGCATAAAATCGGAGGTTATAAACGAATCAGGAAGCCAAAAACGCTCCGTAGAACTGTGTGAGATATCACGCTCATGCCATAACGCAACGTTTTCCATTGCGGGTATAACATATGAACGTACCATACGTGCTAACCCAGTTATGTTTTCTGTCAAAATAGGATTACGCTTATGCGGCATTGCGGATGATCCTTTTTGCCCTACTGCGAAATATTCTTCACACTCATAGACTTCAGTGCGCTGCCAATGACGCACTTGTACCGCAAACTTCTCAATCGAACTTGCCATAAGCGCTAACGCACTGGCTAGTTGTGCATAACGATCGCGTTGAATAACCTGGTTAGAGGCAGGAGCTGCTTTTAATCCTAACGCCTCGCACGTATACTCCTCAAGCTCCAATGGCGCGTGAGCAAAATTTCCCATCGCTCCTGATACTTGACCTACAGCAATAACGTCCATTGTTTGTTCTAAGTTCGTTAGGTGACGTGCCATCTCATCATACCAAACCGCTAACACCAATCCAAACGTAATTGGCTCACCATGAATACCATGAGAACGTCCAACCATTAATGTCATCTTGTGTTCAATTGCTCTGGTCTTAATAGATTCCATAACCATTTTTACATCGGTGATGATCAATGCTAATGAATCACGCATCTGTAATGCTACGGCTGTATCAACCGTATCGGATGATGTCATACCATAATGAAACCATCGGCTCTCTTCTCCTAGTGTTTCCGATACCGAAGTCGTAAACGCAATAAGATCGTGTCGTGTTACCGCTTCGATCTCATCAATGCGGTCTATATTAAATCCGGCATTGTCTACAATCTTTTTAGCATCAGCATCAGGTATTAACCCTAAACGATTCCATCCTTTTACAACGGCAACCTCAACATCCAACCACGCTTGGTACTTTGCCTGCATTGTCCATTTTGATTTCATCTCTTCTCGTGCGTAACGTTCAACCATATTTATTCCTTGAATGTGCTAAAATGCGCCTATAATTTGCGCTAAATATATGGTATTTAGTTTATCTAACCCTCCCTTATAAAGGAATATATTTTGCCCTTCGTCACCAAAAAACTCCATGCCCCTGTTCGTGAAAAAGCTTTTATATTTTTGATTCGAGAGCTTGGTCTTTCGCAAGCCGAGTCCCAACGTCTTTTAGCCAAAGGCCGCTTAACACAAAACGGAATAGTTATGAGTAATCAAGCGGGATACATCGAAGGGGAGTTTGATTTTTTGATTTTTGAGCCAGAGTCCCAAGGTCTAACAGCCATCTTTGTTGAATCTGATTTTGCTGTTTACGATAAACCCAGCGGCGTATTGGTTCATCCTCAGAGTCGTAAAACACCATATTCTCTCAGTGATGAAATAAAACATGAGTTTGGATCCAACGCGAATGTTGCTCACAGAATCGATCAAGAGACAAGTGGTCTTGTACTAGCGTCTCGCAACAAAGAGAGTGAGACGATTTTAAAACTCTTGTTTGAAAACCGTCAAATTACCAAACGTTATTTGGCAATGGTGCATGGTCATTTAAAAGAAGATCTTGACATCCAAGAACCTCTTTTACGTCGTGAAGACACAGACACTCTTGTTCGTATGGTAGTTAAAGTACATCCCGATGGAAAAGCTTCTCGTACCTTTATCAAGCCACTGCACTATTTTCCTGATCGCGATATGACACTTGTTGAGGCCTCTCCCTTTACGGGACGGACCCATCAGATTAGAGTCCATTTGTTTCACGTGAAACATCCCATAGTCGGAGATCCAATCTATGGACAAGAAGAAAATGACATACGAAGATTTTTAGATAAAGTTTTAACACCTCGCGACAGGCTGGAGATGGGAGGGGCAACACGACTTTTATTGCATGCAAACTCACTTGAATTTAACCATCATGGAAAAGAGTATCACATCGTTTCAAAAGAAGATTTTATAGACACCTGCTATAAAGCAATGACGTTATAAAGTAACCGTTCGACAGGCTCAGGGCGAACGGATAGAATATCACACCTCTTTGATATAGCGCTTACGCTTAGCCTCTTTTATACGATTAATCTCAACCATTATATACCCATCGACACAGTTGTTAAACTCAACATCGATTCCAAAGTCTATAAACTGTGCGCCTCCTGCTTCACATAATTCACTGTATTGTTTATACAACATTGGAACTGCCACATCAAAGGTTTTAAGATAATCCTTCAAAACTCTAAAGTCCTGTTCATAATCAACCCCTAAAAAAATCTCTGAAAATTCTGCATTAACATTGTCTGATAAACGAAAAGGAGATCTTGCTCTGAGGTACTGACGATCGCAACCATAGTAGAGGGTATAAAAATACACTAGCGCTTCTTGCGCATGCTTAGGATAGCTTCCCGATATACTCACAGGCCCAATCATGTATTTGATATGTGGATTGTGGGCCAAGTACGCTCCAATCCCCTGCCAGAGATAATCAAGTGCTCTACTACCCCAATACTTCGGCTGTACAAAACTGCGTCCTAGTTCTATCGCATCTTCTAAAATAGGGTCAAACAAATTGCTCATCGTACACAAGTCGTTTAGATACAATCCTTCCTTTCCAAGCCACGAAAGTATCCAGCCGCACTCACCGATACGATAGGCTCCTACCACTTCGAGTGCATCATCATCCCACAATACCAAATGGTGATAATAGCGATCGTATTCATCGATATCCTTTGAATGTCCACTCCCCTCACCCACTTTCCTAAATGTATATTCACGCAACCTTCCTATTTCATTCATCAAATTAGCGGCATTATCGTGCTCTACTAAATAGATCTGTTTGTTGTCACTTGTCTCTCCAAGACGTTCAGCACGCTTAAGCTCCTGACGTATCTCTTGGCGTGACATAGGATGGGCTATGGAACACTCAGTCGGATATATCCCTTTCTTACCCTTGGAGAGACGTATAAGATGTTTACGAAAGAGTCGTGCATGATGCATATCCTTCATAGGGGTATCGTTTAGGATTTTGGAGTTAATCAGCTCCCCCACTCTAAAATCAAATATTTGGTTACGTGCGGCGAAGATCTCATGACCCAGCAATAGCGTTCCCAATGGTTTATATATCCATGATGCCGCATAAAAAAGCGAACTGTTCTTTGCTTTGATAAAGATGGGTACAATCGGCGCGCTGTTACGTTTGGCAAATTTTACAAAACCGCCTTTCCACTTTGCCTCTTTTTGCCCAAATAAACCGACGCGAGAGACTTCACCGCTGGGAAAAAATATCACCACCTCTTCACTTTGCAACGCTTGATCGATCTTACGTAAAGAATCTCGAGAAAGTCTATCATTGAAGTTATCTACACCGATAATAAACTCGCTCAGTTGTGAAATAGACCCAAGCATTTTATTGGCTACGATCTTAACTTTTTTATCCTGCCGAACACTGCAAATCATTTGTATTAAAGCAAGAGCGTCCAAAGCTCCAAGAGGATGATTGGCAACCACAATGACTTTTCCAATAGCTGGTATGTTCTCTACCTCTCTATGGATGACCTTATACGATACATTTAAATGCACTAAAACTGCATCGATAAACTCTAAGCCACTTTTAGCTTTATGCTTCTCCATAAAATGATTTATTGAGTTTTCGTGCAGTATAAAACGTGTTAATCTAATTAAAGTTTTAGAAATAAGATCCGGGTAAGTAAATAAGCCAGGGTGTTCTTTTTTTAACATTGTTTCAACACTAACCATACAATCAACCTTTAGTACACTTAAGATTGTAGATGGTAAATTATATTTATTTCAGTTTCGTTACATCATTATTACACCATTATTACAGCCATCAAGTTTAAAAAATGTGAATAACTTTTTATAACATGCGCTTAAAGATTACTGAAGTAGTAATGTTTCTTTTAATACTTCGAAGAAGCCCTAAAAACAGGGGTTTACTTAGATTATAGATCCCTTGATTTTAGGTAGAATTTATATAAAAGATTTCTGAAATAGGTAAAGGTTATAAGGATAATAAGTAAATTTTACAAACATTTATTCACATTCCACTCACAGTGTGAATACTACACATTTTGAAAAAAATACGTATCTATTTTACTTTTTAATATTTTTTTTAGGTCTATTTTCCAACTGCCTTAAAAAAAATATTCATGAAAGAATAAAGGATAATTTATAAGGGGAATCCCGATACACTTCTGACTTAGCGGCTCTCCTGGTGTGTTAGCCGCTTATACTACTTTGTTTACCTTCCCTTTTTCCAATTTAACTCTTTGTGCATGTGTTATAGCTACTGCCATCGCATCTGTTATGTCCAACGGCTTAATTTCTTTGGTGATCCCTAATATTTGTTTAACCATAAAAGCAACCTGTTCTTTGGCAGCTTTTGCTTTGCCTGTTAATGCTTTTTTGACTTGCAGTGCCGTATACTCAGAAAATTCACCGTGTTCTTGTAGGAGCTTTAACATAATGGCACCGCGAAATTGTGCTAACTTTAAAACAGTTTTTGGATTATGCGCATAAAATATATCTTCCATGGCTACTTCTTGAATTTTATGAAGCGAAAAAAGTTGCCCAATTGCTTCAGCAATTTGCGGGATCTGATATTGTAGCCCTTCGCTTTTGATTTTAATCAAACCAGCTTCAACCAGTTTCATTTTTTGTCCCTCTAATGAAATGAGTGCATATCCGCAATTTCGCGTACCAGGATCAATTCCTAAAATAAGCATAATTTCTCCATTCACATGTATTAAAATAGTTATTCACATATATATATCCCCAATTATAGGGAAAAAAGTGTATTATTACTATTACTATTCACATAGTTTGGGAGAAAAAATGAATAACATAGGCAGCATGGTCATCCAAATGCTCAAAAATGAGATTAATGAAATTGATTATACCCGCTATATTAAACAGCTCTCATTTAATGAAGAAGAATCAAAAAGTAATTTGGTCGTATACAATGCACCCAACCTTTTAATCGCCAATTGGATACAAACAAAATATGCCGATAAGATTTCTCATCTATTTGAAATAAAAACCGGAGTAAAGCCTACAGTATCTATTCGTATTAAATCTCAAACTACAGTAGCTTCCCAAAATTCTTCCCCAGCTATACAAACACACAGCGATAAAACTCCTGTTGCACTTTTAAACCCATCCTATACATTTGAAAACTTTGTAGTGGGTGGCTCTAATAATTTTGCTTATGTTGCCGCCAAGAGTGTCAGTGAAAAACCAGGTATTGTCTATAATCCCCTTTTCATCTATGGTGGCGTCGGTTTAGGAAAAACGCATTTGATGCAAGCCGTTGGAAATGTAATGCTCACTCAAGGAAAAACCGTTATTTATACCTCTGTAGAACAGTTTCTTAATGATTTTAGCCGACATCTGAGTAACCGAACGATGGATAGGTTTAAAGACAAATATCGTAAATGTGATTTATTACTAATCGATGATATACAATTTTTAAGCAATAAAAATCAAATACAAGAAGAGTTTTTTCATACTTTTGAAGCGTTACGTAATGAAAACAAGCAAATCATTATCACATCCGATAAACACCCTAAAAAAATAGCCGGTTTAGAAGAACGATTAAAAAGTCGTTTTGAATGGGGTTTAGTAGCTGATATACAACCACCAGAACTCGAAACTAAAATTGAGATTATCAAGAAAAAATGTGAAATCAACCGTGTAAAGCTTGATAAAGAAGTCATCAATTACGTAGCAACAATAATTGAAAATAACACCAGAGAAATTGAGGGAATACTGTCAAAACTAAACGCTTATTCCCAGCTTATGGGTGTGGATGTCAATATAGAGTTTGCACGTAATGTTTTAAAAGAACAAATGGCTGAAAAACGTAACAATATTACAACCGATCTTATTATGGAAATCGTTTCTAAAGAACTTAATGTTAAAACAAGTGAAATACGTTCAAAAAGCCGTAACAGTAATATTGTTTATGCTCGTCGTATTGCTATATATCTATCCCGAAATTTAACGCCTAATTCAATGCCTCAACTGGCTCAATACTTTGGAATGAAAGATCATACCGCAGTTAGTCATACCATGAAAAAAATTAATGAGCTCATAAAAAATGATGAAGATTTTAAAGTAAAAATAGATGAACTTTCCAATAAAATTTCAACAATGACCTCAGAATAAAAATCTAATTGTAAAGGTGATTTAAAAAAGATATAATTCTAGGGTTAAGTGAATAGATGTGAATGAAACAAAACGTTTTGGTCACGCCTGTTCATACCAGCTGTAAGAAGGGATAGGTGTTTATTCACATGTTCACACCCCCTTATTACTAACTACTAACTATTTAAGATATAAATTAAAAAGGAAATTCGTTATGAAAATAACCATTGATAAATCCGTTTTAGAAAACATATTGCTTCATCTTCAACCTTTCCTAGAAAAAAAGGATACATCACAGATTACATCCCATATCTTATTAAGTACCGATGGAAGAATACTCAATGCAAAAGCTACCGATTACGAAATTGGTTTAACCATACAAACCAATGCGCTAACAGTAATAGAACCAGGTTCAGTAACAGCAAATGGAAAAAAACTGTTAGACATCATACGCATATTAAAAGATGAAGAAGTAGAAATTGAACTGGTAAAAGAAAACCTTCATATTCGACAAAAACGGTCAAATTTTAAATTGCCGACTTATAAAAGTTCCGAGTTTCCTGTATTTCCTATAACCGATCAAAAACCAAAAATAGAAATAAATTCTCAAATTTTAATAGAGTCTTTGAAAAAAATAACCCCTGCTACGGATACGAATAATCCAAAGTTTGAATTAAACGGTGCTTTGATCGATATAAAAAACAATCAAATCAATTTTGTATCTACCGATACACGACGTTTAGCATTGGTACATATTGAAAGTCAAAGTGACCATGAACTCTCAATTATTGTCCCTAAAAAAGCAATAATTGAAATTCAAAAATTGTTTAACAACAATATAGAAATTTATTATGACAATACCCATCTAATCATCAAATCAGAAGATTCACTCTTTTTTACTAAACTAATCAATGGTAAGTTTCCAGATTACACCCGCATCATTCCAAAAGAATCATCACGCTCTATAACCCTACCAAAAGCAACAATTATTACTGCTATCAAGCAAATAACTACCATATCCAATGATTTGAAATTAACCTTTCAAAATGATTCAATTTTATTTGAAAGTCTAAGTGATGATAATATTGAAGCAAAAACAGCTGTAGAAATAGAAAATGGGTTTGATTCCCCTTTTATACTTGCAATCAACAGTCGATACATACTTGATTTTCTAGGACAAATTAGCGGTAATGAATTTATTTTAGAAGCAAATGAATCCAATCAACCCTTTGTTATTAAAGAAGGTAATTTTAAAACCATTGTAATGCCAATCGTCATTTAAGCTATATATTCTCTCTTAAAACCCTTTTTTTAGGGGTTTCTTTTCATAAAACTTCATTTTTAGATAAATTGCGATAAAATAAAGCCAATAAACACGCACAAAGCGGGAGCAAACATGGAAAATTACGGTGCCAGCAATATTAAAGTCCTAAAAGGTCTCGAAGCGGTTCGCAAACGTCCTGGGATGTATATCGGTGATACCGGTCATAGAGGACTTCATCACCTTATTTATGAAGTTGTTGATAACTCTATTGATGAAGCGATGGCTGGTCATTGTGATACTATAAGCGTTACACTTACAAAAACTGGAACAGCTATTATTAGTGATAATGGCCGTGGTATTCCAACCGATATTCACCCAGGTGAAGGAATTTCTGCAGCAACGGTTGTTTTGACCGTATTGCATGCCGGTGGTAAATTCGATAAAGATACTTATAAAGTTTCTGGAGGTCTCCACGGGGTAGGGGTATCCGTAGTTAATGCGCTAAGTAGTGATCTGAAAATGACCATTCATCGTGAAGGTCAAATATTCGAACAAGATTTTAAATGCGGTATTCCTCAAGAGCCTCTTGTAGCTATTGGTACAACACGTAAAAAAGGGACGACTATTGAGTTTTCTCCCGATCCTTCTATCTTTACAGAAATAGTGACCTTTGAATACGATTATCTTGCAAAACGTTTTAAAGAACTTGCTTACCTTAATCCACGTATTACCATCAAATTTAAAGATGAACGTAACGGTGCAGATAATACCTATCATTTTGAAGGTGGAATCACACAGTTTGTTACCGATATGAATAAAAAAGTAGTGGTTGCAACTCCGTATGAATTCAATGAAAAAGCCGAAGACATTGAAATGGATATTGCTATCATGTATAACGACAGTTATGATGATAAGACCTATACGTTTGTCAATAATATTAACACACCAAACGGCGGAACCCATGAAGCTGGTTTTCGTGCAGGACTTACACGTGTTATTTCAAACTACAACAAACAAAACGGAAATGCAAAAGAAAAAGATGTTCCACTAACAGGTGAAGATGTATCTGAAGGACTTATTTGTGTGGTTTCCGTTCGTGTACCTGAACCACAATTTGAGGGGCAAACCAAAGGAAAACTAGGAAATACCTATGTACGTCCTTTGGTACAAAAAGCAACTTATGAACGTTTAACCAAATATTTCGAAGAAAATCCTCTCCAAGCCAAAGCCATTACGCAAAAAGCATTGATGGCAGCACGCGGACGTGAAGCTGCTAAAAAAGCACGCGAATTGACACGTCGTAAAGATGCAATGACCGTAGGAACCCTTCCGGGTAAGCTTGCGGATTGTCAGAGTAAAGACCCGGCTATCAGTGAATTGTATCTGGTGGAAGGGGATTCAGCGGGCGGTTCAGCAAAACAAGGACGTGATCGTGTTTTTCAAGCAATCTTGCCGCTCAAAGGTAAGATTCTCAATGTTGAAAAATCTCGTTTGGACAAAATTTTAAAATCCGAAGAGATCACTAACATGATTACGGCATTGGGTTGTGGAATCGGGGAAGAGTTCAACGAAGCAAAACTACGTTACCACAAAGTAATCATCATGACGGATGCTGACGTTGACGGTAGTCACATCCAAACCTTGTTACTCACATTTTTCTTCCGATATCTTCCTAAAGTTGTCGAAAACGGTTATTTGTACCTTGCGCAACCACCATTGTATCGCTATAAAAAAGGGAAAAAAGAGATCTATTTCAAAGACGATCGTGTTATGAATGCCTTTTTGATCGAAAACGGTATTGAAGCGCTCGAAGTGGATAACATCGGTGCTAATGATCTGGTCTCTTATTTTAAAATGGTAGATCATTACCGCAGTACCCTTGATTCTCTAGAGCGTCGGTATGCATTGGTTGAATTGATCCGTTATTTTATTGAAAACCCGGATCTTATTGGATTGCCGCTTAAAGAGCTTTATACCCACGTTGAGATTTTCTTGAACAGTAAGGGCAATAATATCCTTTCAAAAAGCATCAGCGATGATAACATGCATTTGTTTGTTCAAACCAAAGAGGGTCTCGAAGAGCTTCATGTCAATGACGAGTTATTTGCTTCTCCACACTTTGCTGAAGCGAATTATATTTTTCAAAAAATCCAAGATTGGAATTTGCCGCTTGAGGGTGATTTGTTAGAGTTGTTAACAACGGTTACCGATCATGCCAAAAAAGGCTCGTACATCCAACGCTACAAAGGTCTTGGTGAAATGAATCCTGAACAGCTTTGGGAAACAACCATGACACCTGAAAACCGTATACTATTGCGTATCACCGTAGATGATGCAGAGGCAGCGAGTGAATCGTTTAGTCTGTTTATGGGTGACGATGTTGAACCTCGTCGTAATTACATCGAAACGCATGCAAAAGACGTTAAACACTTAGATATCTAAATCTATGACCTACACAGAAGAAAAAGAGCGTTCGCATAGATTTGTGTTAGCGTTACGAATGGGTCTTCCCATTTTTTTAATGAGCATCATTGCTCTTTATGCTCTTTTTTCTCAAGCCTACTCTACCCTCTCTTCTCTGGTTATGCTTACATTACTATTGTTTGCCATGGCCATTTATTTTCTCTTTTTTTTAATCAATCAAAGCAGTTATGAGCACATCACTGAACCTATTGCCCACACGTTTACACCCGAATATTTTTTTAAACTTTTTGACACTTGGACTAAACGTAAGATAGGGACCTTGGTGATGATCAGTATTGACAATCTAACTGGGATCAATGAGCGCTATGGGGTTAAAAATGGGGATACTATTCTTCAACAAATCGCGCTGCAGATAAACGACTACTTTGTTTCCAAAGAGATTAAAAAACTTTCTCTATGCCGATACAAAGGGGGTGACTTCATCCTTTTGCTAATGGGTGAAAAAGAATCCAATGCTGCACTGATTGAACTTTTCTTAGCTAAATATCAAGACACCCTTCTTAATGAAATAGAAGTGAAGCTTTCGTGTGTATTGCTGGATACCAAGCATATTAAGCACTCAAAAGAGATCGTAACGCGGTTGTATGAACTTCAATATGCTAATAAAGAGAAAAAAACATTTACTGACCGTGATGAGATTGTTCCTCATGAACTTGAAGAATCTGTTTTGAATGCACTTAAGCATGAGCGTTTTTCTATTGCATTACAGAGTGTGTGTTGTGATAAAGCACCCTTGCATGAAGTTTCGTTCAAGCTTATGAATGAAACTAAGGGGCTGATACATCAAAGTCGATTTATCCCTTTGCTAAATCGTATGGGGAAAATTCGAGAATACGAAAGTGCTATTTTGGAACAGGTTATTAAGCTGACTTCTGGCGAAAGCGATTCCTATGCCGTTGGTTTGTCTTCGGTGACCTTGCGTAATGGTCTGTTTTTTCAGCACGCATTGGAACTCTTGCAGCAGTACCCAGAGGCAAAAAACAAAATTATAATTATGATAGATGAAAAAGAATATTGCTCCCAAATAAAACGGTTCAAAGAACAAGTTGCTCAATACCGCGCGGTGGGCTATAAGATTGCTTTGGATAAATACGGAGTGAACCATACAACAATGATGTATTTAAAAGAACTGGAAGTCGACTATGTTCGTTTTGATTCTTTATATGCACGGCACATCAAAGAAGAAAAATATCAAAACATTGTCCAAGGGCTTAATATAACCGCACATCTATGCGGTGCAGCAACATGGATCAATATGATTGAAGATGAAGAAAGCGATAAGATAGCGCTTGGTTTAAAGATCAATTATAGACAAGGCAACTTTCATGGAAAAATCACAGTAAAGGATACACAATGAAATACGGAGAACAAATAGTTGCTGATTTTGATATCGAAAAAGATTTTGAGATTTGGCCAAATGCCCATGAGCGTGATTATGTCGTAAAAGTCACATTGCCAGAGTTTACCTGTCTGTGCCCTCGCAGCGGATACCCTGACTTTGCAACGATTACCATTGAATATACACCCAATAAATTTGTAGCAGAACTAAAAGCGATCAAGTTGTACATTAATTCATTCAGAAACCGCCATATTTCGCACGAAAACAGTGCAAATGAGATCTACAGCCTCTTTGAGGATAAAATCGCTCCTAAGCGCTTAAAAGTCGTTGCAGATTTTTATCCAAGAGGGAATGTTCATACAGTCATTGAGATTGATAGTGAAAAAAATGGTATCTCCGCGTAAGGGCGGGGATAGTTTAAAGAAGACTAAAACTTGTAAGTATACGTAAGATTAGCGCTACGTCCCCAATGGTGTGGAATGGTATTGGTTTGATTTCCAAAATTTAAATCGGGGGCATAAACCTCTTCATCCAGGAGATTGTCAAGATACAACGCAATTAAAGAATGGCCCGCTTTTCCAATTCCCCACATCTTGGCAGTATCGATGGAAATATTGGCGCTTAATAGATTGTAAGCGTCTGCTTTGGGGTTAATGGCTGGTGCATTTGGTTGTGTTGCATTAAGATCAGTCGACGTCCCTATGTAGCTGTTAAAGACCCCGATGTTCATGCCATGAATTCGTTCGTAGTTAATACCGGTTTTTAGCATCATTTTTGGGGCAAACGTACTGTCTTTTATGCCATTGTCTGTTTTATTGGTTTGATAGCTGAAATTCCCGACAAGATTGATTCCTTCATATATGTTGGTGCGACCTTCCAGCTCAATTCCCTGATATTGTACAAATCCTTGATTTTCATGCGATGGAGGAGTGGAGCTTGTTCGAACAATCAAGTCTTTATGCATGGTATCGTATAGGGTAAGGCCGAGATAGTGTTTTGGTGTTTGATAAATAAACTGAAGGTCATAGGTTTTGACGTGTTCGGGGGCTAAATTGGGGTTACGTGTTAGTGCGGCAGCAACAAGATAGGTTTCCACAAAGTTGGGTGAGCGAAAGGCTTCGCTGTAAAGCAGTTTAATCCAGAAATTATCTCCAAACCCCTGTATAAAACCCGCACGTGCAGAGTAATCTGCATTGTTTGCTTCGGGTTTGTTCCATTGCACCCCGCCGATTATCTTTTGTTTGGGCGAAAGCATGTAGTCGATTTGGGTATATGCAGATACGTTATACAGTTCGATAGGATCCAAAAAACGGTCAAATGCAGTGCTGTTGGTTACATAATTGGCACCAAAGAGAATATTTAAATCAGTATATACATTCCCCCTGACAATGGTCTCTAGCATTTCAGAACGATCATGATAATGATTACGCCCTAAGTCTTCTCGGATCTGCCATTTCAAATCACTGACGCTGGTGGTATAGTTTATAGAAGTATCCCAGCCTGGAGCAATATCATAGAGATACCCGATATCAAAAAAGTATCTTCGTTTGTCAACTTGCTGTGATGGGAGTTGAAAATTTGAGTTGGCACGACTTGGAGCATTGTCCATGATCATCGCATTTAGTGTAAAGTTTTTGTAGTTTCCATTAATGAGAAGATTATCGCTTTTTTCATCCATGACGTAGGTTCCTTGAATCCCATCTTTATCGGTGACCCCGTCAATGTCATCCCCATGTGATCGTATGGAATTGACACCGATATTAAGGGAGTAATCAGCGTCTCCTATTAGTGTTGTAAGTTGAAGCTGACGCCGGTTGAAGCTTCCTGCTCCAATGTCGACTTGGGATTCGTTAATTGAGTTCTTGGCATTTTTGGTGATGATATTGATAACCCCTGCCATGGCATTGGTACCATATATGACGGATCCCGGTCCTCGTACCACTTCGATATGGTCGATTGTTTCGAGGGGAAAGCCCTGATAGATATCAAAGTTGACCCCGCCATCGGTTGCTTCTCTCATTGGACGGCCGTTTAATAAGAGAAGTACTGAGCCTTCATTATGCGCCGAATTCATCCCTCGTATGGATGCTTTTGTGTGCCCCCATTGATGAGAGCTTCCAATTTGAATTCCGACAAGACGGTCAATGACATCGCGTAAATGGCGGGCACCGTATTGATGAATCTCTTGAGCAGAAACCACGGTTACTATTCCAGATGCTAAATGCTGCGATTCCGGACGTCTGGATGTACTGGTAATTTCTACATTCATCAGGTCTTCTAGTGAAAGTGTGGATAAAAATTCGGGAGTATCATTGGTTGCGGTTTGCTCAGTTGCTTGGAGCAAGATGCAACTTAAAAAGGGTAGTAGTAGTTTTGTCATTATTGTATTCCTAAAGTTATAAGAAATTATAATAATGATTAAGTCATTAAAGGTTACTTAATCATTATTATCTTATTTTTTAAGTAAAAGAGGAACAGTGAAGGTATATTTTGTCCCCTCGTTAGGCTTACTTTCCAACTGAACCTTTCCTTGTAGCTTTTGGGTGATTAAATTGTAAACAATATTGAGCCCAAGCCCTGATCCACCTGAATTTCTTTTGGTGGTGGTGAAGGGCTCAAAGGCAACGGGTCTGATTTTGGCATCCATTCCCAGTCCATTATCGCTATAGGTCACTACAAGAGAGTCTGATACGACTTCATAGTGAATCACGATAGTGGGATGCTGTATTTTTTCATTAAAGGCATGAAGCAGTGAATTTTGAATGAAGTTGGATATAATTTGAGCGTAGACTCCCGGGTATGAGTTAAGAATAAGGGTCTGATCACCTTGAAGAGTAACCGCAATAGGGATTTTTTTGAGCTTATTATGAAAAGTAAGCAGGATTTCTTGAAGGTAATCGTATAAATTAAACTCACGTGCATTTTCGCTGGCTTGATCCACAGAGACACGTTTGAAACTACGAATCAAATCGGCGGCATGCTCCAAGCTTCTCATCATGACCTGAGCCGTTTCATTTAAAATATGCAGCCCATGATCCATAGAAGATTTTTTAAGAGTGCCAGCTTCCATGGAAGCCAACAGATTTTTACTCTCTTTGAGGATGATTGAACCACCGGTAATGGCATTTCCAAGAGGGGTGTTGACCTCGTGAGCTACACCGCTGACCAGACTCCCCAATGCCGCCATTTTTTCAGATTGAACCATTTGTACTTGGGTTTTTTGCAGGGTTTCCAAAGAGAATTCGAGCTCTTTGGTTCGTTGTGCGACACGTTTCTCAAGATTTGCAGTAAGGGATTGTGTCTCTTCTAATAGATGGTTAAAGGATCGGTATAAAGAACTTATTTCATTATCGGCTTTGTACGAGACGCGTAACGCATAGTTATTGGTATCCGCAATGTTTTGAGCAGTATGGGATAAGTCTAAAACGGGCTGTAAAATTTTTTTACTCAAATGACGTGCCGAAAAGTAGACTAAGGTTAGAAGAAAAAAGGAAAAGATAGACAAGAAAAAAAGCATATTCAGCAAAAACTGAGTGATATTGTCGCTTTTTCGTTCGATTGAGAGATAGCCCAAGAGCTCTTCGTTCTCTTTGATTTCAATCGTTGTTGTGAGATTACCAAAAATCCAGGGCTTCCAGGAGGTATCATGGTAGCTGTTTTGCACATAGGGCAAAGTGTCTGGGATGGAATGAACCCGCGTATGCAGACCATAGGCCAAAGGTATTTTGCGGGAATCGTATACAATGGCACTGATGACGTCATCATTGTTATTGAGATATTCCAGTTGTTCATCGATTCCCTGAATATCTAAAAAAGCCAAAGGTGCGGCCGTCATATTGGCGATGAGCTGTGTTTCTAGAGCGCTTTTTGTCTTAAAAGCAGTTTTTTCATGGTTTAGCGTATGCCAAAGATGAAAAAGAGTTCCAAAAAAGAGAATAGCGATACTGGTTACAACCAGGGACAGAGTGATTTGAGAGGTGATGGAATACTGTTTGATGTGCATTTTATTGTCCTACCGCGTCGATAACGGTTGCGAATTTGAGCAGCTTATAGCTGGCATTTAATTTTGCATTGGTGAGATTACGCTGGTTGATGACAAAACGATAGGCGTTTTTTTCCAAATAAAAAGAGATCATACCCCCTTTGGTGGCATCATCCTTGTCATCGCTGATCATCAAAATGTTTTCATTATGAAGTTTATTGAGCTGAGCACTGTTTTGCAGAGGCTTGGAACCTCGATAATAGAGAATAGTACAGGCTGAGAAATCTTGGAGGGAGGTTCCAGCACTTAATGACAAAACCTTGACCGGGCGATTGTTAAAACGTCGGGAGGCATACATTTTTTCTAAGGTATTCCCAAACGCATCATCATTATAAACGCATACATTATACTCAGGGATTGGATTTGGCCACTCGATAAACATCGCAAAACGTTCCAGATAAGCGGCCTTGATGTTTTCTTCTGAAGAAGCTTGCAATACTCCAGCTGTGCACAGCACAAGGAGCAAGGGTAAGATTATTTTTGGCTGTTTCACGCAATCAAATCAGGCTTAGGTTCGCCTAAAAAATATCCTTGGGCATAATCGACACCTAGGGATTTTACAATTTCATAGACCTGTGCGTTATGGACAAACTCTGCGACGGTTTTGACTTTAATCTTACGAGTAAAATAGAGGATAGATTCTGTAATCGTTCGGGATTGGGGATTGGTATCGATATCTTTGATGTAGGCACCGTCAATTTTTATGATGGAGAGGTTGAGTGCGCCGATTTGAGCAAAATTAGAACACTGTACCCCAAAGTCATCCAAACACAAATGGTAGCCTATCTCAGTGAGTTTTGCTAAATGCTCTTCAGCCATTGGATTGCTCAAAATACTGCTCTCTTCGAGAATCTCAAAATAGATCCGATTGGGATCGATGTTATGCAGTTGCCGTGTTTGTTCTATAAATTCTATAAAGTTAGGTTCGATGAGGTCCTGATCTGTGATATTGACCGAAAAAGAGAGGGCGTTATGGGCGAACTTTATACACGCCTGGGTAAACATCTTTTGTGTGATTTGGTAGAGTAAACCTGCGTGCCGTGCCGTAGCCAAAAAATGAAAGGGAGAGTATATCGTTCCATCGCGCTCTAAGCGTACCAAGCTTTCATATTTGACAATCTCTTGGGTTTTACAATCTATAATAGGCTGAAAATAGGCCAGTATTCTGTCATTATCAAGGGCAGTTTTGAGCCATTTTGTCCACTTGGTGTTTTCTCGTATTTGCTGTATTAGATCAAGGTCATCTGAATAGTATTGGACTCGATTACGGCTCAATTTACGTGCTTGGCGAAGCGCAATCTCGGCTTTTTGGATCATGTTTCCGACATCATGCTCGACGATGCCTATAGTGACATTTAGACGATGTTCCACTTCTTGGATCGTATAGGTTTCCATGGAGAGGCTATTTCTTATATTTTTGACGTATGTCTGAACGTTGTTATCGGGTCGAAAGCAAGTCAAAATAGCAAATATATCTGCTTCAAGACGGTAAATATCGGATTTGTGATGCGATGCGTTACGTAAAATATCAGCAAACTGTATGAGCATCTGATCTCCTACGTCAAACCCATAAACATCGTTGATCATGCTAAACGAATCGATGTTAAGTAAGATCAGAGACATAGGCTCGGTGCTATCAAGATCAAAGTTTAGCTTGGATCGATTGCCAAGTCCCGTTAGAGTGTCAGTGATGAGGGCTGTGTAAATCTCATTTTTTTTATTTTCAAGTTCAATGATGTGTTTGTATTGAGATAGGGAGCTTCGAATGGTTGTGTAAAGCCTGTCCGCCGTAAGCTCTGTTTTTTCTTTGTAGTCGTTTATGTCGTAATGATCAATAACGTAGCGTTCAGGAGATATACCAGGCTGCCCTGTGCGTATGATAATACGTACGTTTGGATTGTTAAAGTGGTGGCGGATGACTTTGACAAGTTCCAACCCTGCGGTATCGGTTTCCATAACGACATCCAGCAGTACGATAGAAATATCATTGCGCTGTTCAAAAATAGTTTCTGCTTCTTTGGCGCTGTATGCTGAAAGGAAGAGAAGGCCTTTTCGTTCATACGAAAAATCATGCAATGCGAGTTTGGTCATGGAGTGGACTTCACGGTCGTCATCCACTATCAATATGACCCAGGGGTCATTATGCAGTGTTTCATCACCCTCTTCGGCTGCAAACAAAAATTCATCTGAAGACATATCTACCCTTTTTCTTTATCCCTAAAGAAGTGTTTATGTCAACTATTATAGCACTTAAAAATAAGAAAAGATGATAAGAAAGAGGAAAGTTTTGGCTATTAATAGCCAAAACCTACTTTGAGTGCGAAGAAGAAAAGTGCTGCCATTGCTCCTGCTGCAGGTAGGGTGACTACCCATGCCATGGCAATAGGACGCATCAAGGCCCAGTTAGCGTTACGGTTCAATAAACCGATACCGATAATAGCACCCACTAAGATATGAGTTGACGATACAGGGATCCCCATTTTGGTTGCTAGGAGAATGACCAATGTCGCACCAAGCTCTGCAGCAAAGCCGGTTACTGGGAATATTTCAGTAATTCGGCTACCAACGGTTTCAATGACTTCTTTACCGATAAACCACAGTCCCGCTATCAATGCGACTCCAAAGGTAGCCATTGCAATAAGGGGAACCGGAGCCTCTGTATTGATTTGACCCGTTGCTAGTATATCGATGATAGCAGCAAAGGGTCCAATAGCATTTGCAATGTCATTAGCACCATGGCTAAATGCGAACGAAGAGGCTGTGAGAACTTGTAGCATACTAAAGACACGCATGGTTGCTTTATGCGGAGTGTCTTTGTGCATCACTTTGACAATCGCAAAAACAACGCCGTACATCAATGTTGACATGAGTGCAAGCAGCATGTAAATTTGAACGTCATCAAGACCTAAGTGCGTGTGTTTTAGCCCTTTGAACAAGAGCATACCCGCGATCATCGCCGTTCCAAACGCTGCAGCAATAGGGGCATGCGTTCGAAGAGCGTAAAATGCGTTTGATTTTTTCTTGAGAGTCGTTATTTTAGCTACTTGAGCTGTGTAGCGCTCTTTTTCATCATCGGTAGCATTGGTGGCATCGTGTGCTAGATGTAAGCTCTCTAGCTGTTTTTTGAGGGCATCAATATGAGATTGAATGTGGTCATTGTAGTCTAGTATGTATTTTTTCAAATACCAATAAATACCATACGATGCTATCCCTCCCAAAATCGGGGAGACGACCCAGCTTAGTGCGATTTTGATGATCTGATCCCAATGGATAAGGCCAAATACAGATTCACCCGCTCCCATCGTAACGTATCCAAGGGCTATAGAGCCTCCCAAAATACCACCAACGATCGAATGCGTAGTGGAGACGGGATACCCTTTTTTAGAAGCGTACAGTAGCCATGTTCCTGCTGACAATAGAGATCCCATCATGACAAAGACAAACAGCATCGGATCAAAGTCCATCGCGGAGATATCGACAATCCCTTTTCGAATGGTGTCGGTTACGGCTGAACCTGCGAGCATGGCTCCGCCAAGCTCAAAGATTGCTGCGATCATGAGCGCTTGTTTGACGGTCAGCGTTTTGGCGCCGACACTCGTTCCAAAGGAATTGGCTACGTCATTGCCTCCGATGTTAAATGCCATAAAAACCCCAAACAAGGTGGCAAGGACAAAAAGGGTGAAGTTACTTTGAAGATAATCAAATCCCCAGATGAGAAATACGGTGGTCATAACGACAAAAATACCGCCGAAAAAGAGGTTGTCACGTGAAAACATGGAGACTCCATAGAGTAATGTAACCGTAAGTATATTACAGAACTGCTATGAATAGATTAGAAAAGGGATATAGTGAGTATCAGCCGAACTTTCCGGTGATGTATTCTTGCGTTAATTTTTCTTTAGGAGTGACAAACAGTTTCTCTGTCTCTCCCAGCTCAATGAGCTCTCCTAGGTACATAAACCCTGTGTAATCACTGACCCGTGCCGCTTGCTGCATGTTGTGCGTTACGATGATGATACTGACGCGTTCTTTGAGCTCGATGACGAGACGTTCAATTCCTTGCGTCGAGATCGGATCAAGAGCAGAGGTGGGTTCGTCAAACAGCAATACCTCTGGTTCTACGGCGATAGCACGTGCGATACATAAACGCTGTTGTTGGCCACCGGATAAGCCGTTTGCATCATTTTTGAGACGATCACCAACCTCTTTCCATATAGCAGCGTCTTGGAGTGCTTTTTCAACACGGTCTTTGAGTTCCGTTTTATTTTTGATCCCTTGAAGCCGTAAGCCATAGGCAACGTTATCAAAGATCGACATCGGAAATGCGGTCGGTTTTTGGAAGATCATCCCAATTTTAGTACGCAAGTGAATTAAGTCCTCTTTGGGTCCTAAAATATTGCGCCCCTCGAATTCGATCTCCCCTGCATAGCTGTTTCCAGGGTACAAATCATGCATACGGTTAAATGAACGTAACAGGGTTGTTTTACCGCAGCCAGAAGGACCGATAAGCGCTGTAATTGAATGTTTAGCGATAGGCATCGTTATTTTTTTCAAGCTTGGAGACTCTGCGCCTTTGTAGGTAAACTCAAAATCTCGTACGTGTAATGCGCACTCTTCTTTGATATCAATAATGCTTGCCATAATCTATTTCCTTTTCTTTCCGGCGAATAAGATGACTCGCCCTAATATATTGAGACCTAAAATAAACATTGAGAGGATAAAAGCGGCTGCCCATCCCAGTTGCTGCCAATCTTCATAGGGACTGGTTGCGTAGTTGAACATAGTGACCGTAAGTGAGGGCATTGCTTCATTTAAATTGGTGGTGAAAAAATTATCGTTAAATGAGGTAAAGAGCAATGGTGCCGTTTCTCCGCCAACACGTGCAATTCCCAGTAATACACCGGTCAAGATACCGGCTTTTGCTCCACGATAGACAACGCTTAAGATGACTTTGTACTTTGGTGCACCCAGAGCAAACGCAGCTTCACGCAGTTCACCAGGGACAAGCTGAAGCATATCGTCCGTGGTACGTAAAATAATGGGAATCATGATGATCCCAAGGGCAATGGCACCAGCCCAAGCGCTGAAGTGACCCATAGGCATAACGACGACTGCATACACGAACGCCCCGATGACGATGGAGGGTGCAGACATCATGATGTCTGAGATGTCACGGATGGTATGAGCCAGTTTTGAGTTTTTACCGTATTCGCTCAAGTACGTCCCTGCCAAAATTCCCACAGGAACGCCAATAGCCGTAGCCATACCGATCAAGATCGCTTGACCGACAAGGGCGTGTTTTAAACCACTCTCATCATATCCCGGAGGAGCTCCCTCAAAAATAAAGATGTTCCAGTTAAGGGCACTGACCCCCTTCATCACCAAAACACCTAAGATCCAAAATAAAAATCCTAAGGCAATAAGTGCGCTGATGGTAGAGAGGGCAAGGGCTATTTTGTTAATAACAACACGTTTTTGTACGGCAGTCATTATGCTCTCCTAGCTTTACGTAAAAAGTAAAATTTAGCAATGGCAATCACCACGAAACTCATAATGAGAAGGGTCAATGCAAGACCGAAAAGACTTGAGAAATACAGAGAACTGTCTGCTTCGGTAAACTCGTTGGCGAGGGTTACCGGAATCGATGTAGTCGGGTCCAGAATAGATTTTGGTACATGGTGGACATTCCCCATCACAAACGTAACGGCCATGGTCTCACCGATCGCGCGGCCTAATGCCAGGATCAGTGAACCGATAATACCTGCTTTGGCATACGGTATGATAATGTCTTTGATAACATCCCATTGCGTGCCACCTAGTGCGTAGGCAGATTCTTTGAGGATGTCGGGAGTGGTGTTCATGGCATCGCGTGTAACCGCAGCCATAAACGGCAAAATCATGATTGCCAAAATGATTCCTGCGGCAAGCAGACCGATCCCCAATCCTCCAAAAATATCACGGATAATCGGGACGAAAAAGAATAAACCCCACATCCCGTAAATAACCGACGGGATAGCCGCAAGGAGTTCGACGCTGACGCCAAATAACCCTTTGATTTTAGGGTGGGCAATCTCGCTTAAAAAGATAGCAACACCTATTGCAACAGGTACAGCTAAAAGCATGGCCAAAAAAGTAGAGATGATGGACCCTAAAATAGCAGCCTGCGTTCCAAATTTATCAAGATTCGGCGCCCACTCGTCTTTGGTGATGAAGTCCAGACCAAAGGTGTTCATCGCTTCGAGGGAGTGATTGAATAAAACGGTAAAAATCCACGCTACAATAATCAGAATCAGCAACGCACTAAAGCGTGTGAAGTTGAAAAATATTTTATCGATCATACAAAGCCTTGCGTCATTTTGTCGTGATATTGTAGTACAGTTTCTATTACAAAGCTATTACTAAATGGGTTTTTAACCATTGAATTGCTTCTGCTTTGGTGGAAAATATTGCGTTGAGCTGTGCCTCGTAAGCGCTATGCAAAATATTTTTAAATGCTAAACCTGGGGTGAGTCCTAGCGCGATCAAATCACGTCCCTGGACAATTGGGTTTGGAAGGTGGGCAATAACACCATATTTTCGGGCGTATTGGATCAGCTTTGGGATGCTTGAGAGCAATGAACGCTGGGCTGTTAGCTGTTCTAAAGTGCTTTGAGGATTTTGGGTCTCCAAAAGCAAGGCGCAAAGACGTAATTCGAGATCTTTGGGAGTGTTATCCACTAGCACCAGTGTTTTATTCCATGTCTCGTCATTGATGGGAGCGAGCAGGTGTTTTGCACCCATTTGTGCGAGAAGCGATAGCCCCAAAGAGGGTTTTTGGCTGAGCATCAGCAGTTTTCTGAGTTCTTCAAAAATCCGTTCTTTTGGGAGTTCTTCCAGTGCGCCTTGCTGGATCATCTGTCTACACAGCATTAAGAGATTCGGATCACAGATCAGATCAAACCGAGCTACAAACTGTACAGCTCGCAATATCCGCAATGGGTCTTCAATAAAAGTCATCGGGTCTACGCATACAAGACGTTTGGCCTTTAGATCATCAGCCCCATGGTGCGGATCGAGAAGTGTTTGGGTGAGCGGGTTATATCCCATAGCATTGATCGTAAAATCACGTCGCTGTGCTGCGGTGGCAAAGTCCAGATCACTGTAGGTTTCTACCACAAACCCTTTATGCCCTTTGGCCGATTTGTTTTCGGTACGAGGGAGTGAAAGATCGATGGAATATTTACCGTAACGAAATTTGAAAACGCCGAATGATTTACCGACTTCATTGATCTTTCCATAGGGTGTTAAGATTTTGGCAAGTTCAGTGGTGTCGTCAATACCATAGAGTTCGATATCGATGTCCAAGCTCTCATGTCCCAATAGATGATCACGCACGCATCCGCCCACCAGTATGGGGGTGATTTTATGAAGTGCCAGATGATCTATTAGAGGGAGAAGATCAGGATAGCGTTGGATCATTGGTGGTGAGGGGTGGATGATGTTGGATGGAAGGTATCAATGGAAAACGCGAAGGTGGATCCTACCCCAAGCGTACTCGTGATCTTGAGGTGTGAATCGTGCAGTCTTAAAACATAGCTAACAATGGCAAGCCCTAATCCCATTGAGTTGTCCCAGCTGTTTTTTTGAACACGGTAGAATTTAGAGGTGATGAGCTCCAGTTCGTGGGGGGCGATACCGATTCCCTGATCGATGATTTCGACAGTGTGCTCACTTAGCCGAAGGGTGACTTCATTTTCAGAATATTTGATGGCGTTGTCGATGAGGTTGGTGATGACAAGATCAACCATAGTCTTATCGGCGAACACTTCTTTGTGCAGTCCCTCGTACAAAATAGTACGGCTGGGATATTTTGCCTGAAGCGCACAGGTGACATCACGGCATAAAGCATCGAGATCAAACATAGAGGGTTTGATAGAGAGGTCGTTGTTCTCGAGTTTGACAGACAGTGCAAGACGGTCAAGCATGTGGCTGATTTTCATCGCATTGGAGTGAATCTTACCCAAAAACTTTTCCCGTATTGCGAGATTCAGATTCGAATCTTCACTCAGGGTTTCGGTATAACCTACGATAGCGGCGACAGGATTTTTGAACTCATGGCTGATAGCAGAGAGGATATCGTTTTGCTGTTTGTTGATGAGACGCAGACGAGCCGTGTATTTGCGTTTTTGTTTATCGCGAGTACGGAGTTTTTTTACAAGATTTTTGAGAAGCAGGGTGATTTGTAAAAACTCTCTAAAATGCTGAGGCTTTAAAACCGCCATGTAATTTTTAGCCGAAATATCGTGGAGGTATTGGGTGATCTGTGCAATATCGTATTCAGCTTTTTTTGAAATTTTAAAAGTAAGGATGAGTGCAATAATAATAAAAAGGAGAAATGAAGCCGCAAGTTTGGTCCAGAGTTGGTAAAAATATTGCATAACGCTGTGTACTGTCACCCCAAGTCGTAAAATGACGATATCACCGCCAAAGGGGATTTGTTTGGCTACAAATATATAATCTTCACCAAATGTCTTGGAGTATCGTACAGCAATGCCGTAAGGTTCGATGGCAGAGTGCATGATTTCGATACGATTGTGGTCGGAGTCCACAGAGCGTTTGTCCAGAGCGCTCTCGGCGATCACGCGCCCCTCGGTATCAAAAATGGTAGTGCGATAATCGGTTTGATTACGGATACTTTTAGCGTAATGGTCTGCGCTATTGGACTGGTTGGCTTTTGTTGCAACGAGCTCAAGGGTTTTTGTGAGGTGATTGATATTCTCATTTACGATCATCTCTTTGAGCGTATAGTAACCGACAATTGAAGCGATAGCGAGGGTGCCAATAAAAAGGGCAAGGGTGTTGAGGAAGAAAAGCTGATGAATTTTTAACACAGCGTGTATCCAACTCCTCTCACAGTCTTTAGGTAATCTTTGCTCTTGTCGGGATCGATTTTGTCTTTGAGCCGATTGATCGCGACATTGACGGTACGATCTTGATAGACATCATCGTTTCCCCATACATGTTCGAGGAGATAATTGCGGTCTAACACGATATTTTGGTTATTAATGAGTTCATACAGAAGATCAAATTCGAGTTTGGTGAGGTCTATGGAGTTGTTTTCGATTACAACCCTACGTGAAGCAGGGTTTATGGTGATATCACGATAAGTGATATTGCCTTCTACTGAGGTTTTTTGGGTACGGCGCAATATGGCTTTTACGCGTAAGATAAGTTCTTTCATACTAAAAGGTTTAGTGATGTAGTCATCTCCTCCGCGTTCAAACCCTTGCTCGATATCTTGGTCTTTATCTTTGGCACTGATGAAAATGACGGGAGTATTGATTCCCTGTTTGCGTAATGTTGCAATGAACTCACTCCCCTCGGTGCCAGGCAGGTTGCGATCCATCAAAATCAAATCGACTTTTTCTTCCAAAAGTACTTGGGCAACACTTTTGGTATTTAAAAATCCCATAGTCTCAAACCCCTCTTTGGAGAGATTGAACTCCATGAGTTCCAAGATGTCTTCTTCGTCTTCAACGATGAGTATAAGTGCATTCATAAACTGGACCCTTATGCGTGAAAGTTTAGCTCGCCGCCTTGTTGCGCATACAAAAGAAGTGCAGCGATATTGACCGTACGATCTCCTGTTCTCTCTAATTTTCGCAGGGTTGAGAGAACTTTGACATAGTCCGCAGAGAGTTCGTGGGATTCGGAGATGAGATTGAGAAGATCTTTTTCGATAATGGAAAACAGATCATCATTTTTAGACTCTTCAACCGATACTTTACGAAACAGCTCTTCGGCGTCGGAGGTAGTCATCGATTCGAGATAGTTATGAATGTATACCAAAGCATTAAGAGTCGTTTTTTGCAATTGAATGATAGAAGGGGTCATAATCGTGATATCGCATTCACTGCGGCACAGTTCTTGAATGCGATTGTTGTACTTTTTCATGTTTTCGCCCACACGATCAAGCTCGTTGGTCATCTTCAAAAATGCGACAAGAAGACGCAGCTCCTCTGCCTCAGGACCATATAACGCGAGGGTTTTAATGACTTCGTTATCGATGCTGTTTGCATCGGCTTGGATCCCTTTTAGATGCGCTCTAGCGCTTTCATAAAGATCGTTTTGGTTACTTTCAAATGCCTTTAACGTCTCTCCGTTGGCACTGATGATAGACGCAACAAGGTGTGAGAGCTGTGTACGGATTTCATTGAGTTTGTTTTCGTAGCGTGGAAGCATAGTATGACCTTTTAATAAAACATAATTATGGGATTGTAGTACTCTATAGTCACCATTTAATTACAATAGTTTACCATACTCTGTTACCTTTTTGTTATCTAGTCACGGTATAATCTGCTAATCAAATCAAACTTCACAAGGATAATATATGCTAACATCAATAACAAAAGGTCTTCTGATCGCAGCAGTTGCAGCATCATCAATGATGGCCGCAGATAAAATCAACGGTGCAGGTGCTACCTTCCCAGCCCCTTGTTACTATGACTGGGCATACAACTATCAAAAAGCGACAAAAGTTCGTGTAAACTATCAATCCATCGGTTCAGGTGGCGGTATCAAACAGATTTCTGAGCGTATCGTGGATTTTGGTGCAACGGATGCTCCGATGACGCCAAAAGAGCTTGACAAAGCAAATTTGACACAGTTTCCTGCGGTTATCGGATCAATAGTCGTAGCGCATAACCTTCCGGGTGTTGCAGATGAAAAACTAAAACTCAAAAACAGTGTTGTCGCGGATATCTTCGCAGGTAAGATCACGATGTGGAATGATGCGGCAATCGCAGCGGACAATGCAGGTATCAATCTTCCGGCACAAAAGATCATCGTAGCTCACCGTTCGGACGGGTCAGGTACGACGTACGTATTTACGGACTATTTGAGTGAAGCATCCAAGATGTGGAAAAGCAAATTCGGTACAGGTAAAGCAATCGGATGGGCAACAGGTGTCGGCGGAAAAGGAAATGAGGGTGTAACAAATCTTATCAAGCAAACGCCTTACTCTATCGGGTACATCGAAAACTCGTATAAAGAGAAGAACAACCTTGCAGCGGCAACCTTGCAAACAGCAGAGGGTAAATGGATTGTTGCGAATAAAGCGACGTTTCAATCAGCGGTTAAACAAGCAAAATGGTCTAAAAAAGATCACTTTTATAGCTCATTGGTTCTCCAAGATGGTTCATATCCAATCGTTGCAGCAACGTTTATCTTGATGCCTCGTGATGCGGATAAAGCAGATACGAGAAACGAAGTGGTCAAATTTTTCGATTATTCATTCCGTAACGGTGATGCAGCAGCAGAAAAACTAGGTTACATCGCTCTACCAATCGAAACATCCAATATGGTTCGTCAATATTGGGCTGAAACGAAGTAAATTATTATTTAAATTTCTACGCCATCGGAATAGATTCCAATTAGTTACGTTAATGCTGGGTTCACTTCGGAAGTGAACTCAAGTATAAAAAATCAGGAGTGATTCGATATGAAAAAAATAGTTTTGTCGGCCCTTGCAGCCACAATTGTAACAAGTGCAGTTAATGCAGATACTATAACATTATTTACCGATCCTAAAACAGGTCAAGTATTTACAACAGCTGGAGAAGGGCGTGTTGAGATGGGCGATTTCGTCAGTGCAAAAGAAGTGGACATGGCTAATCGTGAGCAAGCGTCTATAATCGCTGAGTATACAGACAGTGATAAAAAAAGCGTTACAGTGATTGATTCTAAATCTCCACATTTCATTTTGGGTCAAGAAACAGGTCCAAACTTGAAGATCAAAGCAAAAGACAACAAAGATATGTACCTAAAACTGGGAGTACGTCTTCAGTCTACCTTTGAAACTCGTAACAAAGACTATGCAGATAATTCAAAAGATGTAAAGACAAATGATGCTTATATGCGTCGTACTCGCTTGGAAGTAGAAGCTGGTTTCGATAAGCATACATCATTTGTTATGGATTTACGTGATGACAAAGCCAATGCAGAAGATAAGGGTGAGCAAACCTTTAACGTCGGTGATGCATACTTAAATATCAAAAAGCCTTTTGATACGTCACTGGTCAATTTCAAATTGTACCGTGGTAAGATCGACGTATCACGTTCTGAAACAGCTAAGTCTGCTTACAATGTCCACTATGACCGTGCACATGTAGCAGATGAAGCGGCACAGTACATCACGCATAACCGTCGTGGTACGAATGCACAGATGTATGGTGATTGGGAGAAAAAAGTACACTACCAAGTAGCAATGGGTGATGGTGTTTACTCAGGAGCAACGTCTGATGCAAAGGGTAAAACATTAAGTTCTTTCGGTGGTTCTGTTAAATCTCAGGATTTCTTCTACGGGGGTAAACTGAAGCTTTCTCCGTTTGATGGATGGGAAGAGACAGAGATTACTGAAACCTACATGGGCCAAGGTAAACACTTCACAGTGGGTGCTGCTTACTGGAAAACTGGAAATATTGTCACAAGTGGTCTTACTAACAACGTTAATGTTGACCATGAATTGGTTAACTTAGAGGCATCTGCACACTACAATGGTGCTTCGGTTACGGCTGAGTATTTTAACTTTGACGGTGTAGTTAAAGATTTCACATCAGCTACAGTAAAACAGGTTGGTAAATCAACTGGTTGGTATGCGCAAGCGGAATATGTATTTACCGATTTTGGTTTTGTTGCACCGTTCTACCGCTATGAGTCATGGAATAAGTTTAAGGATGCAGCAGCTGGCGAAAACTTTGATCTGACATCTAAAATCGCTGGAGTGAACTGGTACTTACGCGGTAACACCACGAAGGTTGGGTTCTCAGTTCAGAATGATACATACGGTAAAACATTGGGTGACTACACGGATACACGCTTCAAGCTTACATCACAGTTTCACTTCTAGGCCTTTTGGTTTAGTTCCTCTTTCTTATCTTCCCGCAGTTGCGGGAGACATTTCCTCTCTTTTTAAAAATACGCTACAATCTTCTCAATTTATTAACTCAAAGTGATTTTTATGGATACAACAACCTTAGTTTTAATTTTGCTTGCACTGTTTGTCGTATTGATTATTTTGGTCGTCGTGTATGTCGGTGCGCAAGGATCAAAAAAACCCGTTACAACAACTGCACAAACTGCAGTAACATTTGAGATGATGTGCTCGATTATCAACCGCAGTTCTGCGAATAATATTGAGCTTAATAATGCGGTGGATACGATCATAGCGCGGTACAGCGAGATCACTGATATTGATGTGTATGGGGTATTATTGGAAAAGCTGTGCACCCATTCCAATACGGATTCAAAAGTGATCCTACGATTTCAAAAGGCGCTTATAGCGGCTAATCCAAAGTACAAAGAACAGCTTGAAAAAAGTCTGAAGATAGGCTTGGCGGGGCGAAGGTAAAAGTAAATACATGGTTTTAATAGGCCTATTTTTAAGTAATGGTTGATTATAATTTCGCTTCACATGCCGGCATAGCTCAGTTGGCTAGAGCAGCTGATTTGTAATCAGCAGGCCCGGGGTTCAAGTCCTCGTGCCGGCACCACTTTATAACGCCCCTTCTCGTTTTAATACTACTTTAACCGTTTTAACCAAAATAACAAAATCTGTCCACAGGCTCCAGTTGCGTACGTACCATGCATCCAATGTTACACGGCTCATAAAATCAAGTTCACTGCGTCCTGAGACTTGCCAGAGACCGGTTATCCCAGGTTTGACAGCTAGAATCATGGACAGTTTATCGCCAATCTTTTCGCTCTCTTGAGGCATATAGGGTCGCGGTCCGATGAGACTCATCTCCCCTTTGAGTATATTGAAGATCTGAGGGAGTTCGTCAAGCGATGTTTTACGCAAGAATGTACCGATTTTGGTAATACGCGGATCGCATGTGTATTTATGAAAAAGTGCATAATGGTCTAGTTCATAGGGGTTGTTCGCAAGGTATTCTCGCAGTATTCCCTCACTGTTTTCCCGCATCGTTCGAAACTTGTAACATATAAAGGGTTTTGCATCGCGTCCCATTCTATTTTGTTTAAAAAACACACTCCCTTTGGGTTCTTCACGTTTTATGAGGATAAAGATACAAATCATGACGATTACGATAAATGGAAGGAGTAAAAGGGTTAGAAGATAGTCGCTTATCCCTTTAAGCAGTTGATTAAAAGGGTTGAGTAGTTTGTTTTGCAAAACGACGAGATTAGTACGGGCATTGAAGATATGAATGATGAAAGAATCAGAAAAGTCATAGCTTTTGATAAGGGGGATAAAGATGACTTCTTGATTGCGTTTTACGCTGTTATCAAGAATCTTTTCAATCTCCTGTACATGTCGATAATCTGATGCAATAAAGAGGGTTTTGGATGTTTGATCATCACCTTGGACATAGCCCAAATAAGGGTTACCAAATACGTGTTCTATAAAAAAAGGATCTTGACCCAAAACCAAAGCTTTTCTGTTCCATAGTCCTAAATGATAAAGCCAATATTTAACCAACCTTTTTTCTATGGGGATAATGATAAGCATGATTACAAATGAGGTGATAATGATGAATCTTGAATAGCTTTCAGTCTCTTTTTGTAGGGCTAAAAAAGCAAAAATAACAATCAGCGAGATGGCTAGGGAAGCAGTAATACGTTTGTGTTCTTGCCAAAAATCGAACCGCTTGGTGTATATTCCTTCATACATCATAACAAGAAGGATAACACTGTATATCGAAGTGATATGGAGATAGTGTTGTAGATTATGGGAAGGTAGCCTAACAAAGTGATCGGCTAACAAAAGGCGCAGATAATAAGCCGCTATAAGGGCAATGAAAATCATTAAGGCATCAAAAACAATCAGTAAAGATTTAGCGATTAATTCTTTCAAAAATACTCTTTATTACAATTTATCCCACCATCTTTTATGCATACTCATGTATTTAATTATAGTGATGGGAAATAGTAGATGTATTTTACCTAGTTTATAGCCAATATACTTGGCAATATTACGTAAGATAGAATAAGGGATAAGAAAAGTTTTATGATTCGATATCAAAAATCTCCATTCGCTTAAAACATATTTCAGCCCTTCCCCCTCAGGTTTTCCAAAATCTTCCAAAATCCATGACTCATTTCGGTGAAGAACACCGATGTCAAAATATCGTTGAAACTCTTGCCAAATACTGTAGTTGTGAGAATGATAAACACTAGCATTGCTTTGATAGGCTAATGAATATCCTGCTTGTAGCAGTAGGGCTCCAGCAACCATATCTTCGCCTAATATGAGATGGTCTTTAAAATATCCAATAGAGGCTAAAGCACTTCTTTTGTAGGCACAAAAAGAGTTTGAAAGAAAAGCAGTTTTGATCCCATAATATTGCTTATCATGATAAGTACGTACATAGGAACTTTCAGAATAATTAAATAAGCGTAAGTGTGTACCAAATAGGCTTGCATCAGCATAAGGTAGCTGTCTACCATATACAGCTCCTGTTTGATCGTGAAAGCCTCCTATGATACGCTCAAACGCATAGATATCTGTAGGTAGTGCATCTTGTGTTAAAAATAAGAGAATATCACCTTTGGCCATCATGGCTGCGTAGGTACGAGTTCCTCCATGGTCAAATGCGTCACGTTCTATTTTTTCAATGTGTAGGTTGTGATTTTTTGCCATTATACAAGTGCTGTCTGTGGATGAAGAATCAATGATGATTATCTCGCAAGGCTGTAAGGTCTGCTTCTGTATAGCATCTATTAACGCTGAAAAGTGATTTTCGGCATTGAGTGTGGGGATGATGAGTGAAAATGTCATAGATGAGTGGGTTGTTTTCTTTTCTTAAGCAATAAAACCTTTTTTTCTAATAGATGCCATGAGACAATTGACATAAGCAAGGTAATTAAAAAGCTCATGAAAAAAAGAGAAGATGCATTTAAATCAGATTTAAAAAAATGAACCAAAGTCTGTTGAACAGGAAACGCATAGATATACATACCATAGGAGTAATCACCTGTTTTTGAAAACAAGCTTGTTTTAACAATGGATCCAAATGAAACAAGTATATAGGGAAAAATAAATAATATCAGAAGTGGTAGATTTCCAAATAAGCCTGCGAATATTAATGCTAAAGAGCCTATGCTCATTAATCGTTTGGATACAATAATGGACTCACGGTATAGATACAACATGACACCATAAAAAAAGAAGCTGCTTAAAAGAACTAGCTTTGAATACTCATCAGGGTTGAAGACTGAAAATAGCATAAAGTTTTTCAAAATATAAGCTACAGCTAGAATCCCCAAAAGGAATGTTCCATACAGAACTAATTTTCGATTGTGATGTACAATAAAATAAAGAATTGGCAAAATGACATAAAGCAGTACTTCATATTTTAGAGTCCACATGGATCCATTAATATTATCTATAAGAGGATTATTGGGAAAAGCTCCTTGGATTGTCCATGCGGCACCATTGATATGAAAGATGGCAGAATGAAAAAAGAAATATAATGAGGAACCCGCATGTAAACTAAATATGTCTGCTTCTTTTGAAATAAGGGGAACTAAAATAAATGAAGCTAGAAATAAAGAGAGCCAAAACGCAGGAATGATTCGATATATCCTATTTTTTGCATAAACTATAAGGGAAGGGTTTGATTCCAAACTCTGGATCATAAAAAAACCTGAAAGGACAAAAAAGCCATATACGGCTAATGTGCCAGGGCTGATTTGGAAATGGGTGAACACAGTTAGTGGATCAGTTCCCATTACACTTTCTCCATATAAAAGTGCGTATGAGTGTACATAAAGAACCATTACTGCGAAAATAAATCTTAAATCATCAAATGAATTATTTCTCTTATCATAAAGAGTACCTAAGCGGTTGGTTTGCAACAATATCCCCCTGTTACATACATAGGTATTATGCCAAATTGGTCGATTCAAATCCGACCAATCCAAGATTATTAATACCGGTTAACGTAGCAACTTTGACCACTTCATCTGCAGTAATTGCAGTAACACCCGTTTGGTTTACTAGATACCATACAGTGGCATCTCCTATGATATCGGCAGTTATAATAACAGCTTTTGTTCCAGTTGTTGGTGCTGCAAAAGCCTTCCCTGTCCCAAAGAGTGCTGCGACAGTATCGGCTGTTGTTAATGCATTACCGGAAACAATTAGGATATCACCATTTAACCATGCTTTTGCAGTGATATCGGTAGAGAGGACTGTTGTATTGTTTTTTGTATTGCTTTTATTGAGAAAAGCAGTAAAATTCAGGATATCTCCTCCTTTTCCAATTGCAAAATCAGTTATTGTATCGATCCCATTTCCAACTGTAGTCGATTCAAAAATAAAAGTGTCGATTCCTGTACCACCGGTGAGCGTGTCGTTTCCTCCAAGCCCACGTATACTATCTGCATCTTTTGTCCCGGTATACGTATCATTACCAGAAGTCGTTGGTGTCGCAACGGTGGTTTGAGCTGCCCATATTTTGCTAATAGCGAGGTTTGCGTCACTGCCTAGTGCAGTTATATCGGTTAGTTTTGGAACAGCACCGGTTATGGAAGTCGAGAGTAAAGCTAATCCTGTGGTTGTTTTTTGAGGACTGACATTGGCTAAATACAACATTATATTTCCCCAGTCTAATGACCCTTTGGTGATGGATGCCAATGCCTCTGTTTTTGTTTGTTGCGTTATTCCGCTTACTCCCATAGTTCCTATAAGTGCATCGAGCTTTGCACTGTTTGACTGTGCTGCAGTTGGAATATGGGCGTAAAATTCAGCAGAGTTGACGAAACGTCCGGCTACATCTTTGAGTGTGGCACCATTATCGACAATCCCGCGCCAAAACATCATCGTGTCAATAGTAGCAAATTTTCCAAACGCACCATAATACATCGTAGCAAGTAATTGGTTTTCATTTTTAAATGCTGTAGTTTGGGATGCGAGTTGTGTTAGTAAAGTCGGTGTGGTAAAACCCTGTTCTATTTGCTTTGCCCAATAAGTCAAATCAGTAGTTGACAGCTCTTTAAAAAGGAGCCCTCTAGCAATGTTTTGAACAATGGTTTCATTCGCAGTAGCCATATAAACTCCTTTTACCTTTGGATTAACCTTGGTGTGTTATACGTGTTTCAAACCCTTCGAGACTTTCAATGTTAAGTTCCCCGATGATATCAAACAATGATAACTGATTATTGATGAGTTCATACCCAGCATCGACTAGATCACGTTTAATGGCATAGAGTTTTGCCCGTGCTTCTAAAACATCGACAAAACTTTTAAGTCCCGCAGCTTGCCCTTGTTCTACAGAGCTTACATACAAAACTGCGGACTTTTCAGATTCACGCAATACTTTGATCTTTTCGATCATAAGCGATCGCTCGGCCCAAAAGGATTCAAATTGTAATCGTACCTCTTTACGGGAAAAATCAATATCTTGCGTAGCAGAGTCCAGTAGTTTAAGCCCTTCGCGTACTCTGGATTGCGCATACCCACCTTGATAAATAGGAATGCTCATTTGTATGATAGCTTGATTGTCATACTGGTGAGCAACGGTATCTTTGGTATAGGTTTCCTTGCGTGTCAAGCTTAAATCGACTTTTGGATAATGTTCATATTGTCGCATTGCTACTTGGTGTCGTGCCATTTCACCGGCATATTCGGAAGATTTAAGCGAAGGATTATTCTCAATTTTTTCTTCCCAAACACTTTTCTCCAGAGCAAAGACATCGAGTGGCATGGTATAAAAATCAAATCCATTCGTCTTCTCTACGCTTTCTCCTATTAATTGTTCTAGTTTTAGTTTACTGACACTTAGGCGCTTTTGTTCAGTTAGCCATTCAAAAAGTGCTTTATCCCGGTGTACTTTTGATTCCAGCAAATCAATTTTAGTGGTAAGCCCTACTTTTAGCATCTCTTGTTGCTGATTGTATTTTGTTTCATAATACTTTTTTTGTGAATCAGCTAAATCAACGTTTTGATGGGCGCGTACGAGCTCAAAATAAGCTTTTGCAACATCCAGCCCCATTTGTTGGGCTTGTGCTTTGAAAGCATATTCAGCTCCTTTAGCACGGGCTTTAGTTTCATCCAATCCACGCCAATATTCAGGATGGTAAATAGCTTGTGATACAGATAGAGAATAACTGCTGTAGTTTTCTTTGACGGGCTCTCTTAAGTAGGGTGCTTCATAGCCATAATATCCATACGAAAGACTCCCTTGTACTTGTGGTAAAAGTCGGGATCGACTTTGATGTACAAGTTCCTGTGTTGCTTCAGTTTTATATGCGGCTGAACGCAGTTTTGGTGCATGTTGAAGCGCAAGAGTATAGGCTTCACTGAGAGTTAGATTCTGAGCATAAGAGGATGCCTCTAATGCAATGGATAAAACGACACTGCCCAGCAACTTTAGATTACTGCTCATTAAAACTCTTTTTAAACATCACAGTAAATGGTTGAATGAGATAGTCGGCGAGCGTTCGCGATGCAACCACAATCATAGCATCCGCTGGAATCCCGGTTTGAAGTACAAGGTGATTTTTCAAAAGCTCAGCTTCACCCTCCGGAGTGATACGTATTTTAACAGGATAGTACAGCATATGAGTATTTGGATCTTGTACCGTATCTGCACCGATATGAATAACCTCTCCTTTGACCTCTTTTAGCGTTTTTACGTGTGCAAAACTAGGAAATTGTATATCTGCTTTTAATCCTATATGGATATTGTTACTTTCGGTTGCCGCTATTTGTCCCTCGATTATAAGAGGCTCCCCTTGAGGCACGATTTCCAAAATCGGTTTACCTGCAGGTATGACCCCTCCGATGGTACGAATGACTAAACTGGTCACAGTTCCGTCCATAGGCGCTTTAATATGAGCACGTTGGACAATATCTTTTAATCCGCTTGCACGGGCGCGCATATCAGCTAATTTTCGTTGTGTATCACTTAGTTGGGAAACGACATCTTTGATAAAATTGGCTTTTATAGAGAGTTTTTGCGCGTTTATTTCATTGATTTGTGCTTTTAATCGCGCGATATCTGCTTTTGCATTGGCGACTTCACCTTCAGTCGTGAGCACTTGGCGTTTGATATCTCTTAGACGAATTTTATCAATCAGTTGTTGCGCGTAGAGCACTTCCCACTCTTTGACTTCATCGCGGTATGAACGAGCCAGAGCCGTTTTACTTTCAACGATGGATTGCAGACCATCAATCTGGTTTTTCATTTGTTCGATGCGTTGCGTTAAAATCGCTATTTCATTATCTGAGGCAAATGCACGCGCTGAGAATTCTCGGCGTTGATTTTCGGTGATGATGGTACGTGTTTTTGCATCAACATTGGTGAGTTCAGGCGAAAAGGTAATAGTGCTTTTATGATCGCGTTCTGCGATGAGACGTGATTCCAAAGCGAGAGCTTCATAATATTGCGATTCAATGATATTGAGCTGTGAAGCGGCTTGTGTATCGTCCAAAACGATTAAATCATCTCCTTTTTTGACCTGTGCTCCATCACTTACGTGAATGGATTTGACGATCCCTCCCTCTAGATGCTGAATGATTTGATTGCTGGATGCAACGATCACTTTTCCGGATGCAGGAACGGCACTCTCAAGCGGTGCTAACGCTGCCCATAAACCGAAGACACCGACAAAGAGACCTAATACGATCCATCCCAGTTTGCGATACCCTTTATCATTGGTTTGAGGGGTAGGCTGTTCGGGTGATTTTACGACTTCAGTCAAGAATTCTTGTTTCATGATTGTGTTCCTTGATCGTTTTGAATCGGGGCTTGTGGTTTTGGTTGCAGAGCCGCAAGTACTTCATCTCGCGTTCCGAAAAGTTGTAACAGTCCATCACGCATGAAAGCGATTCGGTCTACAATCCCTAAAATAGCAGGTCGATGTGTGATAAGAATAACCGTAGAGCCTCTCTTTTTGAGTTCAAGAATCGCTTGTGTAAGTGCACGTTCTCCCACATCATCCAAATTTGAATTAGGCTCGTCAAGGACAATGATTTTAGGATAACAATAGATCGCTCTTGCCAAACCGACACGCTGACGCTGACCGCCTGAGAGAGCGATCCCTCCCGGTCCGATTGGTGTATCGTACCCTTGAGGCAGCTGTAAGATCATCTCGTGCACACCTGCAACTTGAGCCGCTTCGACTACCATTTCAGGTTTTGGATCTTCATAGCGTGCGATATTTTCGCTGATGGTACCGTCAAAGAGTTCGATATCTTGTGGCAGATAGCCGATATATTGCCCCAATACCTCACGGTCATAGTGGCCGATTTCAGCACCATCGATACGGACTTTTCCATTGACACATGGCCATACTCCCAGCATCGCACGAGCGAGTGAGGATTTACCGGCCGCACTTGGACCGATTACGGCAACGGTTTCACCCGCTTTGATGGAGAGGGTAACTCCGCGAATAGAGGGTACTTTGCTATCAGGAGGGAGAACAACGATTTGTTCAAGATCGATAAATCCTTGAGGTGCAGGAAGAGGTGTCGGTTTTACAGGCACTGTAAACTCTGCGAGCAGTCCGCCAAGACGACCGTAAGAGGTACGTGCACCACTAAACTGTTTCCATGTACCGGTCATGAGATCGATAGGTGCGAGAGCACGACCCATGATGATAGAACCTGCGATCATCATTCCTGGGGTCACTTCACCGATGATAGCGAGGTATCCACCCAGCCCCAAAACGAGGGATTGCATCAGCATCCGAACAATTTTAGAGGTGTTTGACCATACGCCCGCCTCATCACTGGCATTGGATTGCTCATTGAGAAACGATATATAACGGCCATACCATCGGCGACGAATATTTCCATGCATTCCCATAGCTTCGATGATTTCACTGTTTCGTAAACTGGAACTGATAAAGGATTGTGAAGACTGATAGTGCTTGTTTGAGGCTTCGAGACCTGCTTTGGTCCGTTTTTCATTGATCAGGGTCAGACTAACGGCCACGATTGCCGCAAAGATGGCAAAGTATCCAAATAAGGGATGAAATAAAAACATAATTCCGATGTAAATAGGTATCCACGGAGCATCAAAAAAGGCAAAGAGAGGCGTCCCTGTTAAAAATTGGCGTATTTGGGTAAGATCACCCAGAGGTTGAGCGGTTGCTTTGCCGGGATGACGGTTGGCCAGTGCGAACATTGCATCAAATAAGCGATTGCTCATTTTAGCATCGATAGCATTGCCTACACGGATGAGGATACGTGAGCGGATAAACTCCAGCATTCCCAACACGAAAAATAAGAAAACAACGATGATGGTGAGCATGATCAGCGTTTCCATGCTGCGGCTTGCCAAAACCCGATCGTAAAGCTGCAACATGTACAGCGTTGGCACCAGCATCAGTATATTAATAAAAAGCGATATAAATGCCGCAAAATAAAATGACCCCTTGAGGGTCTTGAGAAGATCAATAAGCTCATTTTTGGTGGATGAAAGTGGTTTGGATGACATTAGAATCCTAATTTATAGTTTGTAGTACGCGTAATTATAACAAAAAAAAGCTGCATATCAAAACGGTTGCCGGTAATCCAATAGCTGTGGTGATATGCCCCAGTGCATATGCGGTGCCGCGCCAAAAATGGATTGTATCACTGCCATCATCATCTGCTCACTCAAAACAGCGACAGTTGCTACATTTTTTCCTCTCATGCGTATTTCAAACATCCCCGTATCCGTAGTGTAGGTCATGTCAACCGCTTCGAGTAAAATCCCCTCTTTTTCCATAACCGCCAGTGTTCCGCTATCGGTTGGCGTCGTTTCTTTGTTATGCGTAGCTTGTGAGGGGGTGAGAACATGCGGGGATGTGTAAGTATAGAGGTACTCCTCCATTGAGGGGAGTAACTTGAGTAAAAAAGCGCGTGTGATCCAAAAATCGACTCGATGAGTAAAATCAGCATAATTGACTACCAGCCGAATTCTATCTTCGGCTTCGCAGTAATAGGGGGTAAAGGTGGTTGCTGGAATCACGCTTTGGGTTTAGTAGCTTTTTTCTTTGGTAAAAGAGGTTGCAGAGCTTGTGCGTATGCATTACGTGCTGTATTCATGATGGCCAGTTGTGTATTCAAATCGGCAATTTTTTGGTCAACAACCTGTATAGATCCGATCTGTGCTTTCGCTTCATCCGATAGTTGATCAAGTTCGTAGTCAATATTATCAATAGAAATAGTCGTCATATTTTCCCTTTTTCCTTTTTTAGAATCGGTATTATACCCAAGATATCCTTAGCCTTGCAAGACAGGAATAAAAGATGCATTAGCCAAGCTTATACCAATCAAGATCACTGCACCGCTTCCTTGATCGGGAATAAGAGATAAATTTCCTGCAGTATCCGTTCCCCAGCTCCAATCAAAATGACTCCGCAACCTCAGCGTATCTTCTCCCAAAGTGAAATCGAGGATGCGGTCAATCCCCATCCCTGTGTCCCATGCGAAGAAATCAGCACCGCCGCCGCCGGTGAGACTGTCGTTGCCTCCCATACCGTAGAGATAATCCGCTCCATTGTTCCCGATGAGGGTGTCATTTCCCTCTCCTCCTCGCAGCAGTGAGTCCTCTTCACGTGCGATAAGAGTGGTGTTTTCATCGCTTGCAACCGCTTCGACACTAAAATCACGATAACTCCGATGCCACGTTTCATACACATCCAGCTTATGCGATGCCCGAAAAATATCCAGCGTCGCACACAGCAACAGCCCATCCGATCGAGGCATCCCACTGTCCAATGCCCCAAGCCAGTAGGAAAACTCTTCAATACTGTAGGAGAGATTCAATACATTGGTAAAAACATGGGTTAAAAAGGCGCTGTTGTTCATAGTCGCGGCTGCTGTAGAGGCATACGCATCGCTGTGATAGATCATTTGGGCAATCGCTTTTGTATCACTTCCTCCGGCATACGCGTCACTTAAAATATCCAGTTCTGTTTTTGTCCCATTTCTCCCTAAAAAAGCGAGCACCATAAAATTCATCTCTTCGATCACAGGGCGCAATTGCAATGGTGCATCGAGTTGTTTGGGGACATCCGCATCGTTCGCCGCTATCCACCCCTGTATTTGTGCAGCGATAACACTGTTAAACGTTACCGCTGCATTGTAATCAGGAGTGAGACTCTCATGCGAGATAACCCCCACTATCTTGACTCCATCCGGTGCAGTGGTAAATATCCCGCTTCCGCTTTGCCCGCCGCGCGCATCCAAATCATCGGAAAATGTGATAAGATGCGCAGTTGAACCATCGACACTCCCCGAGATTTTATAGAGACTGTTTCCATTTGCAAGATCACCGGGGTATCCATAGCTTTGCACTTCTTGGTTCAGCAGCTCATACCCATTCACCGATCCGATATCGACCCATCCGCTTTGGTATCCGATGGGACGTGCGAGGGTAATGAGTCCATAGTCCCCATCATAGCTTCCCGTAGCAGTCCAGCTATTGGATACGATCATATCGGAAGCGTAAACTACCCCAAAGGGTTTTAATGCCCCCTGTCGTATAGGAGTGACTTCAATGGCGACAGCATATCCGCCATGCCCTGCGTTAAACAGTACATGAGCCGCCGTTAAAACATCATTTTTTCCGACCATCGTTCCACTGCCTTGCGCAATATAGCCATCACTAAAGCGCGCGATAATCTGAACGGCAGGTGCATAGGAATAAAAATCAAGCTGGCTGCTGGAGATTAAAAGACGATCGTCATTGCCAAATACCATGATACAAGCTGACCTTTTTTTGTAAAATAGTGAGAGTAATTGTACTTTATATCTTTAAAAACAGTCCAATGTTTCTAATGAACCCTTGTTTGAAGAGTTTATACTTTAGGAGGATAGCTCTCCTTTGCCAAAAAGATTTTTCTTCTAGGGTTATAAAATCTTGCAGCATCTCTTTGGTCGTAGGGTCCAATTGGCTTTGATACGTTTGTAAAAAGGCTTCTGCCTGTATGAGATTACCGTGTAAATGTTCCAGATAGAGGTTTTTGAGAAACAAAATATCGAAAGTTTTTTTGAATATAGTGAAATGGTTAAATTTTTTGGCACCAATGGTATTACCGCTGTGTTGTCTGTAGTTGATAGTAGACTCTTCGATGTACCCTATGACCCCAAATTGACTTGCGACCAAACCGATCCACCAATCGTGCATGATAGATGCTTCGGGTATGGGTAGACATTTTTCTGCCAATTCTTTATTGATGATCATCGTGCAGCCTGTAATGGTGTTTTGCATCAAAAGCCTGTTAAAAGAGTTGTATCGCGGGATAGTATGCTCGTATTCCCAAAATGACTCATAGAGGGTAGCCAATTTTGTATCCACTACCTTCAAATCCGTATGGACGAGCACAGGTGTATCAGGGTACTTGCGCTGGATTTCTTCTATTTTTAGGTAACTTTTTTCAATTTTGTCACTTTCCCAGACGTCATCTTGATCGCAAAACATAAAATAATCGCTTTGTAGGTTCTCCAATCCAAATTCCAATAACGCCTCAAAACTTTTTTTGGCACCAACATTGTGATTGGCATCTACAAGAGTGACGCGATAGGCTTTTAATATTTCCAAACTGGCATCAGTAGAACCGTCGTCTCTGGCGATTATCTCAAAGTCTTTATAGCTTTGCGCCAACAGGGAATCAAGCTGCCTAGCAAGATACGCTTCTCCATTGTAGGTTGATAACAAGACGGCTATTTTGTTATTGATCACGTGCTGGGTACTTTTAAACTAAAATCTTCCCGATCCAGGGTGAGGTTTGGATTGTAATACGGATCACCATCTGCTAGGATGGTTTTATGCCTTTTTTGCATAAAATGAACTTCATTTTGAAATCTTTTTTGTTTTTCAACGGTATTTTCATGGCCTCTCGAGATAGATTCATGGTGATACGCTTCGCAGTAGGGGGTATAGACATTCAGATATCCCGCTTCGCGTAAACGCAGACAAAAATCAACATCATTGAATGCTATTGCAAGATCTGTCTCATTCAATCCGCCTACGGTTTCATAGAGTGATTTTTTTACCATCAAACAAGCCGCAGTAACTGCAGAAAGATTTTGGATGATGTTGAGTCGAAAAAAATACCCAGGGTGATCTTGTGAAAAATGCTTATGTGAATGACCAGCAACTCCTCCAAGCCCTATGATAACACCGTAACACCGGCATGCTGTAGTGTGTCGTCGGGATAATAGAGCTTAGCCCCGACAGCTCCCACATCGTTTCGTTGTGAAAACTCTAGCAAGTGTTCTATCCATTCAGGGGTGATGATCTCGATGTCATTATTGAGGAGGATAATATGTTCACCTTTTGCATAGGTGTTGACCGCATGATTATTGATCTGTGAATAGTTGAACGGGACATTGTATTCATAAAATGAAATACGCGAGTCGAGTCGTGCCAGTCGTTGCATCTCATCAAAGGTAGCTTGATCACTGCTGTTATTGCTGATGCCGATGATTTCAAAGTGGGGATAGGTCGTTTTCTGTAAGATCGATTCAATACACAGTGTTAGCAACTCAGGCTTGTCTTTAAACGGAATGATGATACTGACCGTAGGATTTCCGATGATGCTGTATTTGACGCGATAAGTTCCCGGATATTTCCCATCACAAACCAAAGCATCGATTCCTCTGCGTTTCATGGCATTTTCCAATGCGACACAGCCCGCCTTTTGTGCATACGATTTATCGCTAAAACTTGCAGCGGTAGAACCGGGAATTTTCCGCCAATGGTATAAAACTTTAGGGATATGAACAATCTTGCAGGTCAGCTCAAAAACTTTGAGATACAAATCGTAGTCCTGAGCCCCTTCCAGCCCTATTTCAAACCCTCCTGCTGTATCAATCAGCTCTTTTTTAATGACCCCTAGATGGCTGATATAGTTTTGGCTCAAAATCATATCCGGTGAAAAATCAGGTTTAAAATGCGGTTCGCTATAGCGACCATCCATTTCCAGCTTGTCTTCGTCGCTGTAGATAAATTCTGCACCTTGTTCATTGATCGCTTTGACAACCTCATAGAGTGCGTCAGGAGTTAATTCATCATCATTGTCCATCAGTGCAATGTATTTCCCCGTTGCCAGCTTTAACGCTTCATTGGATGCCCCGCAGATGTTGAGATTGTGGTCCAAATAGCTTATTTTGATTTTTGGGTTTCGGAGAGATTGTAAATATCGGATCGTTTTTTCATTCGTACTCTTATCGTCACAAATGCACAGTTCCCAATTGTCATACCACTGGTTTTCAATGGACTTTATAGCCAAATCCAGCCATTTAGGATCGACATTGTATACGGGCATGATGATGGATATCAGAGGTTGATAGGGCAGCTCTTTGAGACTGTCCTTTGTTTCGTGTGTCAAAACAGGGGTGAGGTAGGTGTATTTGCTTTGATGGATAGTGATGTTGCCGATTTTAGCAACATGCAGCAATACCCCTTTAATATTTTTAAGTTTCTTGAGTATGCGCATACTGTTTCGAAGAGGCTGTGTCAGCTTCCACGACTTTGAATGCAGCATGCTTTGAACTTCGGCAGCGAGAACATTTCTTTCATGCAGCATAGCATTGTGCGTTTGCATTAGAATACTCTTCTCGTTCATGAGTGCATCTTTTATAGTTTTCTCATGAATTAGCTGAGGAAGATTGCGCGCTTTGATCACTTCATCGGATAAAAAAGTAATAATATCGGCATCCCATAAATTTTGCCATTTCTTTAGAACCATAAGCCGAGCCGCTTTATTATGCATTGGACTATGCGCATCCGAACTCCCCCCGTGCTCCATACGGTAATAGGCGCTGATACACTCGACGCGTTTGAAACTCCCCAGTGCGGCAAGCTGAATCCAAAAATCCCAGTCCTCATAAATAGACAAATCGGTGTCGAAAGCACACTGGTGTATGCTGTAGGCCTTTAGCTGGAATAAAACGCTGTGAATAGGGATGAAATTTCCGACATAAATCTGTTCTTTTTCATAATGGTAGTCAAAGAGAGCGATTTGCTCACCGTGTTCGTTAATAACCCGTGTTCCTGTGTAGGCGAGGACAGCGAGAGGATCGTTTTTCAGCGCGTTTACAAGCTTTTCGATATGTTCTGCAGCAATCCAGTCATCATCGTCCAAAAAGAGGGCGTATTCACCCTTTGCATGACCGAGGGCTGTATTCGCAGCTTTTGAGCGGGGAAGGGGTACGTTTGAATCGATGAAATGTATTTGAAAATTACCGATGGAATCGGGCAGGTGCGTATGTTCTTTTCCGCTGGCATTGACGACGATGATTTCGATGTTAGGATAGGTTTGCATCCCTACAGAATTTAATGCGGTTTGGAGATAGGGTATATCCATGCTTCGGATCAAAACAGTGACAAGGGGTTGGCGATATTCCAAATCCAACAGACCCGCTTCTTTTTGCCGTTGAAATTCTGATTGCAAAAAAGCGTGTTTTCCTACCTCCAAATCATCAGATGTATAATACTCAAACCCTTCAGCACTGTTGATATTGTGGGGCAGCGTATAGGTTCGATAGCGATTGAGTGCTTCTATGTGCTGATCGTACCGCTGATAGTGCAGTTGAGAGATAAAACATTGCATTGCCTCATTTTTTTTAGGTTCAACAGCAGTAATATCGATAAGACAGTTGGGACGCAGAGGGGCACTCACTTCATACTGCATGAGAACACAGGTTTTTATCCGTCGGACCGCTTCAATAGCACACAGGGCAGTTGCCCGATGATCGGGATGATTTTCCCATAGCGAGGGGGCATAAACGAGGGTTATCGATTTTTGACGGATAAATTGTTCAATACGCTCAATGAGCTCGCTGCAGTATTGTACGTTGCGATCACCGATATGCCAACAGGATAGAGAATCATACCCCAGGACAGCAGAAGCGTTTTGACTCTCTTGCAGACGTTTTTCCCCTTCTCCTGCACCATCACCGGCGGTGAGCAAGAGCACATTGACCTCTGCACCCGCTTGAGCATGCAGGGCAATTGCCCCCCCGCATCCGAATACTTCATCATCGGGATGAGGTGCTAAAACGAGGATATGTTTATCGGCAGGCAGTTGACTCGCTGCATAGGGTATGAGTTGGTTTTCTGTCATGTTCATCGCTTCTTTATCTAAAATCGGTATCGCCGGCCATCAGCCACCAGCGATTGCGCACTTCATCAGGTGAGATACCCGCAGTGAGAACGTTAAAAGGTATGACGATATCGATAGGCACAACATGAGGCTGTGTTGGTTGAAAAAAACGCTGATGGCTGTTCGTTATCCAGCAAAATAATCGTTGTGAACCTTGCCCCAGAGTATATCGGTATACAGCACCCCACAACCTTTTGATATCCTTGACATCTCCGAAGATATCCAGGCATTCCATCCCACTCTCCCCGCGATCACGCAGTACAGCGATCCCGTGAACTTTTTTGCTTCCATAGCGGTAAATACTGATAATCTTATACGGGGTATCGGGATGATCCAGGTATCGTTCCCTCAGCCATTGTCCATCACGCACCCCTAAAATACTATCGGCAAGACTCTCTTTCATCTTTTGCCAAATTTTTGGGACATAGTGCATATCACAGGCTCTGTATTCTCTCGCACGCCACAACGACAATGAGACTTTTGGGGAAATTTTCCATGAAAGCTCCACGAGGGAGTCTACCGCATCATACAAATCGAGCCGTTTCCCCAGCATATACGCACGCTGGTTGGGAAAACCAAAAGCGATCGCATATGTATTGCCCTCTCCGACCATAGTGCCGATATACCCGCTTGCTACTTTCCAAAATGCCCCTTTTCTAGTAAACGCGCCCCGTTCGCTTGGGTGTACCATCACATCCCCCATTTGAACCGCTTGCATCGATTCCCCCTTGAACAGGATATTTCTAGGCATTCCCCCATAAAATGCGATGAGCTTTCCCTCTTTTCGCAAAGCGACACCGATTTTTGGTACGTCTCGATATTTCCATCGCCAAAAATCTTCTGACATTTCCGTACCGAAAACTTGGTGAAATAACTGCAGCCACTCCTCATGCCCTCTCGAGATATCGAACCATTCAGTATTGTTGCTGATCATAGATCAAAACTCTCCCATCGGTGTTCCAGCTCGACGATCCCCTGCTGAACCCCTTTTTGCTCCAGTTCGAAAACAGCGACAGGGTCGGCCCAGTCATAGGTATGCAGACCACGTTCGCAAAACAGGTAAACGCCGACATGATAGCGCCCTTTGAGCAAAGCGATGGAGGGAAACTGAATCGAAAATGTTCCGGCACCTTTCGAATCTCGTTTCAGGAGTACCCCGTCATTCCATGCTCCTGCACTGCACAAAATCCGTCCGTCAGGCCCTGAAATAGTCACCGCGGCAGAGGGGCAGGGGAGAGAGGGATCAGAGACAAACTCCCCATAGATGCCCAGCGTTGAACGACCGCTGAACCCTTTGAGCAAACCCTCTTGCTGCCCATCCAGCGAAACGACAACCTTGCTAAATCGTGCATGCCCCTGTACGGTTGATGGGTGAGGCTGGAACGCTTCTGGCATAGTGAGCGTATCCAGATAGTTTTGATACGCCGCAACAACATTGGCGGCCATTCCGTCTTCGCGGATTTCCCCTTTTTCAATCCATATTGCCCGACTGCACAGCGATTCGATTTGAAACAGACTGTGAGAACAAAACAGGATCGTGCATCCGCGATCCTTGAGCGCCATGATTCGTTCAAACGATTTGCGGGCAAATGCCCCATCACCCACCGACAGCGCCTCATCGATGATGAGAACATCGGGTTTGACGCTCGTAGCGACCGAAAACGCCAGTCGGATCATCATTCCGCTCGAGTACGTTTTGACGCTCTGATCGATGAACTCTCCGATCTCGGAGAACGCGACGATCTCATCGAACTTTTGATCCGCTTCTTCTTGGCTTAGTCCCGCAACAGCGGCAGCGAGGTACACATTCTCTCTTCCGCTAAACTCTGGATTAAACCCGCTCCCAAGCTCCAGCAGGGCAGAGACTTTTCCATGGGTGATCGCCTCTCCGTGGCTAGCTTGGATCGTTTGAGCGACGATTTGCAAAAGCGTTGATTTACCCGCCCCGTTACGTCCCACGATCCCTACAACTTCACCGTGCGCAACACTGAGAGTGACATCACGCAGCGCATGAAAAGTCTTGCCGATGATTTTATGTCGATTCCATGGCAGCATCGTGCGCAGACGATCGCTGGGTTTGTCGTAAATCTGATACTGTTTAGCGACATTTTTTAGCTCTATTGCAGGATCATAAGACATCGGCAAACCCTTTTCGCATCGCACCAAACAGTTTCCATCCGACGTATGCGATGAGAAGCGACACGAGAGCGTAGACCGCCATCGCTATACACACCCTCGTATCCACTCGATAGGCAGACTCATAGGATTGATCTCAAACAGCCATCTCGACCATTGAGGCACCGCCTCTATGGGGTAAAAAATCGGAGAGAGAAACATAACCATGCTCATAAAAACCCCGATCAGCGTGGAGATGTCACGCACATAAACCCCCAATGCCGAAAAAATCCATCCAGCTCCCAAAAGCATGGGCATGGTGACGAGTATGATGAGAGGCAGCGCGAGAATGGAGAGATGGATCTCTTGATAAACAGCCGCCACCGCTATGAGCAAAATAGCCAGATTGATCAGGAGATGAAAAAGACTCCCGATGAGCGTGACAACAGGCAATATCTCCAGCGGAAAGATCACTTTGGTGACATAATTGCTCTGAGAGACGATCAGTCCGGGGGATTTGGTGATCACCTCGTTAAAAAACCAAAAAACAACCAACCCCGCATAAAGCTGAACCGAAAACTCCGCGATATTGCCGCTCCCACCATGCCATTTTGCTTGAAAAATCTCTCCGAATACAAAGGTGAAAATCAGCAGCATGAGTATAGGTGTCAGCAGTGCCCACCATATTCCCAGCACCGAGCCGCGATACCGTGAAAATATCTCTCTTTTAGAGAACTCTTTGATGAGATAATAATGGGAAAACAAAGATGGAAGCTGCATAATTCTGCTTTTACATTAAATTTTTTTGTATAAATTAGATTAACTGACCTTACGCACTTTTTGAAAAAAGAGCGTAGTGAAACCTCTAAATTCTCAAAAGAGTAGCTTTAGTGTATAACATCAGTGATAAATGTGAATTATAGCAAATAAGCATTAAACAGCGGTTATTCGTAGATAAAAAAAGACAAAAAACATCAGAAACACATTGATTGGGTGATTATTAAGGTTTGTTTAAAATAACTTAGGGGATAATTCAGCATCATCGAGAGTAGTTAACTCGGTGTGCGCACATCAACTACACTAGGTAACATCTAGTATAATATATTTAAAGGAGCCTAAATGGCAATCACATCAACACAACGTACACAAATCGTACAAGCTACGGTTGCAATGTTCGGAGCAGCTCCAGGCGGTTACATGACTGAGCTTACTGCTTTGTTCGAAGCAACTGGAAGCAACATCACAAACTTTATGAAAGCATTGGCTACAACAACAGCTTTTACAAATCAAGCAGCTTACGCTAACTTCAAAACAACAACTGAAAAAGCAACAAGTATGGCGGCAGCATATGGCCTAACAGATATTACAACAGCAGGATCTGCTGGTAAACAAGCATACGATTACTTTGCAGCAGAATTAAACAAAGGTGTTAGCATCGGTGAGATCTTCGCAGCAGCGAACACTTTCTTGACAGGTACAACAGATGCAGCATTTACAGCTACTAAAACATTGTTGACAAACAAAACAACAGTAGCAGAGTACTATACTGTAACTCAGGGTGGTACATCAACTACTCTAACAACACTTCAGTCTGCTGTTTCTTCTGTAACAGCAACTACTGACGTTTCAACTCCTACAGCTATCGCAGCGGTTATCGCAGCTACTGCAGCAGCAACGACTGGTCAAACTTTCACGCTCACTACTGGTGTTAATGAAGGTACTGCATTTACTGGTGGTACTGGTAATGATACATTCACTGCAACAAATGCTACATTGACAACAGCATTAGACACACTTAAAGGTGGTACTGGTACTGATACACTTAGTATCACTTCTGTTACTACTGACTTGAATAATGATGGCGATACTACAGATACAAATGAAGGTGCATTTGTTTTGACGGACGTATCTGGATTGTCTCTTACAAGTATTGAAACAGTACAAATCCGTGCAGCGCATAACGCAACTGTTAACACTACAACTTTCACAGATGTAACAACTTTGAGTACAACTCAAGTTGCTGGTGATGCAGCATTGACTGCAGCCACTACAACTGATATTACTGTATCTGGTGTAACTGGTACTATCGCAACAGATGGTGGTAAAAATATCTCTGTAACTGATGCTACAGCTGCTAAGAATATCACAATCGGTGCTGCAACGGTTAATGCAGGTACTATTACTGTAACGGATACAAACCAATCAACTGGTGCTATCGCAATCGATGGTGGTACAACTGTAACAGTTACTGCTTCTGCTCGTACAACGGGTACTATCACAGTGGGTGATACTGGAGCTGGTAACGTTGCAACTGATATGGCAAGTGGTGCTATTACAGTTACTGCTAGTGAAGCTTTAGCATCTACTGGTACTGCAGCTGATATCACTGTAGAGGGCGGTTCATCTATCTCTATTACTGAAAACATTACTGCTTCTGCTGCTGCTATCACAACGGCATCAACTTCAGGTGCTCCTGGTGTTATTACTGGTGCTGCGATTGCTGCTACTGGTGGTGCTGCTACAACTACAATTACTGTAAATCAAACTGCTGCTAAAGCTGCTGTTGCTGCTGTTACAGCTGCTACTGCTGTTGCTGCAACAACGACTGCAACATTTACTGCGGTTACTTCTGGTACTGCTGTTACTGTTAACGGTTTGACATTTACTGCTGCAAAAGATCTTACAGCTGCTCAAGTTGCTGCTGCATTTAGTGGTCTAACAGCTGGCGATAAGCAAGCGGGTACAGGACCGACTGCAAACGGTACATACACTGGAGCATCTGCTGCAGCTTGGACAACTGGCGCTGTTACAAATATTAGTTCAACAAGCAGTTCAGTTACATTTACAGCTGTAAGCGGTACTGCTGCAGTTACTGCTGCGACTAATGCTACTCTTGGCACTCCAGTTACTGGTACTGTTGGCGCAACTGGTGTTACTGGTGTTCTTGGTGTTGTTAATGGTGGAGTAACTGTTAATGGTAACATCACAGGTACAGACGTATTGTCAACAGTTTCTTTGAATGCTTATGGTACTTCAACAGTTGCTTCTGATGCATTGACATCTCTTAGCCTTGCAAACAGTGCAAGTGGTGTAACTGT
>NCIJ01000034.1 GCA_002282015.1 Sulfuricurvum sp. 17-40-25
GTATATCTTGGCATTCACTTCTCCTGCTCGTATTCCATGCCGACCTAAATCGACGAAATTAACGAATTAAAAAGTGTCTACTATTTGGGGGTCATTCCAAACTACAATTACAGATAGACAACTAAAGAGGCACCCTGCCCTATGAAAATGAAACAAGATGACTTGATTACCATTCAAGGACCAAAAGGCAGGACATATGGGGAATGTGTCTATGCTGAAATTTTAAGTATTCAAATGATTGATGGAGTATTTGTTACAACTCTACATATTAAAGAAAAGCCCAAGCGACTTCCACGAGAACTCGCTCTGCTCTATTACACTAAAAAACTTCGTATGCAGTGGGATGAAATTATTTCAAATTGAGTATTAATTGTATGTAGTTACTTCAACACACTACAATACGGCTTATTTTTGTTCTAGTTATTGCGTACTTTTTATATTTAAAGATTATTTTTAAAAGGATACTATCCATGTCTAGCATCACAAAATCATTTATGGCGTATGAAAACGAAACAGACAGTTTTTTGATTGACAATCTAACCGTTGAAAATAGGCTTGATAGAATTTCTCTGCATGGCTCTGTAGAGATTACAAAGGACATTGCAGGGCTCGAACATGCTTTAAAGCTAAAACGTGTCATAGACGCCTCTATCGAGGCTCTGAAGCGTGACAAACAACTTCCTGAACGCATTCAAATACCGACTTGCCTGTGACGAATATACGTTGAAAATTTATACTTTTTATGGCGCTAAAGAAAAATACTAAATTCTACTTCCAATCGATTTCCGGCATAGATACTACTTGATTAACAATCAATGGCACGTGTCTTTGTGCCGGGAATAACCTTCTTTTAACTTCTGATGATCTGAGAATATTTTTACTACCATAGTTATCTTTTGCTATAACAATATTTCTCATTCCGTCGTCAAGAGTTTTTTCTTGCCCATCTTTTGGTTTAATCATCTCAACTTGATATATCATACGCACTGCATCTGCAAACGCTGATGCACCTCGCTGTGTTGATGTACCCTTGGTTGCGTGATGTATGAAGATGATTGTCTTATTTGAATTAGTGGCCCATGTTGTAAATAAACTTACAAATTGTTTTGCATGAGGATTCGAATTTTCATCACCTCCAAAGACTGCAATCAGTGGATCAATAATTATGACGTCAAAAGATTCAACGGACTGTTGAAATTTAAAAAATTCTGCAGAAACTCTTAGACCTTCCCTGCTCTCTTCTAAAAAATGGTAGGATTCACTGTCTGATCCTGCAATAAATAATTTATCATCGTATTCATGAATATCTCGATTAATTACACTTTTTGCAATCAATTCCGCTCGCTTTTTTGATATCTCAACTTTATCTTCTGTGAGCCACATGAAAATTTTCAAATTATCCTCATCAATAATTCGCATTGCAGCTTGAATCATTAAAAAAGTTTTCCCTACCCCGCCTCCTGCTGCAACCATTGATACGGTATCTTTTGGGAATGGTAAAAATGATTTTCCTATAAATTCTGCCTCTCTCCCCTCTATTTCACTAAGCCTGTGGATATTGAGCGTTGATCCCCTGGTGTCAACGTGCTGGTTGCGTTTTGAAAGGGCCATAGCTTCGTCTAGTGACGCTCCAGATTCGATCATAGCAAGTAATGATGCTGCATTTGTCTTGAGTCGTAATAATGACGACAAGGAAATTAACTCTTTAACGTAAGGGGTGATGTTTGCAACAGGATTTGCTGATAATACGTAGATCATCAGCGATTCATTAAAGTCTCTGCCAAGCTTGTTTGCAATCATTCCCTCTTCTATCATTGAGGTTTTATTTAACTCTTCTATAGCCATAAAAACTTTTCTATGAAAGTCATGAGAGAAGTCAGAAGCTTTTAAACCTTCTTTTATGACAACTCCATAAATCTCTGGGTTATATATGATCGTTGAAAGAATAGTTCTTTCGAAATTAATATTTTGCATAGATCACCCGACTATTTTTTAGAATTATTGTAGCTTGTAAATGACATATTCACATCACGTGGTAGCAATCTTGGAGGGGGTGGTAGTAATCTTGGAGGGTTGCGGAAGTTATATTGGAGGGGCTGAAAATTAATGCATTATTGTCATGGAAGTAATATTAGAGGGCTATCAAGACTGTTAATTTTCCACTGGAAGTTATATTGGAGGGGTTGGACTGGCATTAACTACCCTCAGTGGAAGTTATATTGGAGTGTAAAGTGGGTGAAAATTTCAATATTTACCACTCTCGTCTGACTAAATGGAAGTTATATTGGAGCCACAAATGTGCTGTTCTTGGGCTTGTGGAAGTTATATTGGAGGGGTAATACTTGTATTTAGCCCACAAATAGCCACTTTCATGTCAATGGAAGTTATATTGGAGGGGTAATTGTATGTGTATCTTATCTTATCTTATGAAGTACAAAGCAACCCTCTATAAATGTTAGGTGGAAGTTATATTGGAGGGGTAATGCTTGTATTTAACCCACAAATAGCCACTTTTATGTCAATGGAAGTTATATTGGAGTTAAACATCTTTTAGCGTGGTAGTTATATTAGGGGGTAAAAGTAGTTATATTAGAGAGTATCGGTAGCAATATTGGAGTCTTTCAAGAAAGAAAGAAGTTATATTGGAGGGGGAAAGTAGTTATATTGGAGTCTTACTAAGAGAACTAAGATTTTTAAGAAAAAAAATCCTATCTAAGAAAGGTATCGCTTTATTGGCGATCCCCTTTGTTAAACAATAAGAGAATACAAGTAAGTATGGACCTCTACTTCGAATTCTTCAGCACCAAGAGACGATTTATTGTCAATAGAAAAACTACCACCCTCTTCCCCGCTTATTGTAGCTATGGTCATATTTTCATCAAAGCTTACGCCTTTTATTGTGAACATCTTCTGATTGGGAGTTTCAAAGCTTTTCCCCACCAAGTCTAATAGGTTGTTTTTTTGCAATGCTACAATTGAACTTTGCTTGGCATTTTTAAACAATGAAGGAATAAAGGAGACGTTCTCATTACCACGATAATAAAACATACCATCACCAACCTCCGGATCATACTCGATACCAAAAGTTAGTAGTTCATCGATACGGTTCTTAATCTCTCTTTTTGCAACTTGCAAACTTTTTGGAGATTCAACAGGAAACCCAAGAGCCTCAAGCACGGTAATTAATTTATATTTTGATTCATCTTTATGAGTAAAAAACCAACGTATTAAAGCTCTGATTAGCGCAGAATCAACTTTAAGAAGCTTTGGTAATTCTCTTTTATAGCCAATTGATAATTCTTGCTCATAGAAGCGGAGATATCGTCTGTCAAGGGTTATGCAGTAAGAAGAAGCTTCGTCATCATAGTCAAGGTATTTGATTAAATTAAAGTCGGCAGATCGCTTTGAACCATCTTCGAACTTAACAGTAACATCACGAATTTCTTCAATTTTTTCTTTTAACCATTTAGTGTTCGTTTCAAAGGATTCGCTTTTATCACGAGAATACTCTCGTAAAATTTTGCCTTGAGAAAATAGCATAGCAACATCACCATCTTCTTTGTGCTGAACATTAGAGGCATGTGTGTAGATACAGTCTAGTAAATCACGATGAACCTGTGTTAATAATTTACGCCCGCGAATTTCAACTTTACCCCAAGAAGTCTGGATAACTCGAATCCCACCACTTTTTTTAAAAGCTTGAGCAGTTGTCGAATTCCCAGAAAGTTTTTGAACTGGGGCAAAGATAGGAACCCTCAGCTCTGTAACTGATGCAGTTGATTGCTCAATCTTGGATACGACATCAAATAGGGCCAATTGATTCTTTTTACTTTTTGTTAAATCACTCATGGGATTAATTCTATCATGTCATAACAAAAAATGAACTTTAGGTGTTTAAAAATCTTTTTTTATTGCTAAATAAATGATAAAGATTGACATTAGTTGTTAATATATGCAACAATAACGATTCTTATAGATAAATGGAGTTTTTAAAATGCCTGAAAATACATCTTTAGCAACACGCGGAAGACCAAAAGCGGCTGGGTCTGAAAAAAACATGAGACTTACAATATATCTGACTAATGACGAAAAAGCTCAAATAGAGCAATTTGCGAAAGAGCTAGGGATGTCTCCCACTGCCTTCGTTAAATTTTCTACATTTAGCCAAATGAAACAGCAAAAGGCTTAATGTGATTATTACCATTGCACATTCAAAAGGCGGCGTTGGCAAAAGTTTATTAGCTTGGCATTTATCAATAGCAATGAATGTTCCAATCGTTGATCTTGACTTTCAACGAACGCTTGTATATGTTGATCAACTTAGACAGCTTGGTGGCTTGCCAGGGCGAGAGATAATTCACCCACAATCAACAGAAGAGTTTATGGAACTTTTTAACGCATGGGATGAAAGTAGAGACGTTATCATCGATGTCGGTGGATTTGACTCTGACTTAAATCGGATGGCTATTTTCCTTTCTGATGTGATTATTACTCCTGCTGTAGATCGTGCAACTGAAATAGCCGGCCTTCACAAATTTCACGACGTAATGAAAGAGATTTCAGCATCGACAGAAACTGAGCTAAAAGCAAATATTCTTTTGAATGATGTATCTCCCGCTGCGAGAGACTTTTCGTTGATGGAAGGAATGATCGCTCAATTCCCTCATTTTGAATTAATGAAATCTGTGGTGTCACATAGGGCTGATTTTTACAAAACAATGAATGAAGGAAAAGGGATAAGTGAACTCCCCTCTTCCACTAAAGCTCTTGAGGAACTTCAAAATGTAATCAACGAGATTAGGGGGATAAAATGAGTGATCAAAAATTAAGTAAGCTCGAAAAGATGATGCAAGCAGGGAAAGGTGCTGCACTTGAAGTTGCAAAAACCACCTCTGTTGCCTTGGTAGACTCTGGCTTTGGCTTAAAAGACATAAAGATTGATTTGATTGATGACAATCCTCGTCAAACACGATTAACTATGGATCAAAATTATCTTAAAGAGCTTGCTGATACAATCAAAAAAGATGGGCTCATGCAACCAATTTCTGTCATTAAAAGTGGAGATCGATTTATTTTAAGAGCAGGTCAGCGTCGTTTAGCTGCACACAAGTTAAATAACATGGCCACAATTAAAGCTATTGTGGAAGACATAGAACACACAGATAAAGGCTTATTTGAAGCTAGTATCATTGAGAATGCACATCGTCAAAATGTAGATCCACTCGAGCTAGCTATTTCATTTGAGAAAGCACTTGAAGATGGGTTTTATTCGTCACAATCAGAACTCGCAGCTGCAATTGGTAAAACAGAAGGCCTCGTTAGCCAATATTTATCAATACTGAAGCTATCCTCTACTATTAAAGACCGCTTGAGCAGTAGAGAAATAAGCGTCGGTGTTAAAGAGCTCTATAAGATACAAAAAATAAAAGATGAAGTAAAACAATTGGATCTTTTTAATTTATATCTTAAGGGAATGAGTTCTTATGAGCTTGATCAAGAAGTTAAAAAATTAACTGCCCTACCCTCTGAAAATAAATCTAAAAAATATTTTGACGAAAAAAAGCGTGTTGTCAATATGAAACTTGATCTTAAGAAGCTTGGAAAAGATGAGACAATAAAAATCCTGCAAGACTTAATTACTCAGATAAAAAATCTTTAACCGTTAAAGATCGCTTAATTAGAGCTTAAAATAAGAGAATTTAAAATATTAAATCCCTTGTTGTAGGGGTTTTAAGATGATTAATAGAATTCTTTAACGGTTAAAGAATTCTAAATCGTAATCAAATAACTATTTCCCTGCCACCTTGTCTTTAAGCGTTGATCCCGCTGCAAATTTTGCAACAGTAGTCGCTGGTTTGCTGTAAGTTTTATCAGTTCCTGGAACTTTTCCCTCTTTAGCTGCTTGAGTTGCGGTTTTGAATGTCCCAAATCCAACCAATTGAACATCTTCTTTGTTTGATAATGCTTCTGTAATAGCTGCAGTTACTGCAGCAATAGCTGAGTCTGCTGCAGTCTTAGTAGAGTAATCTCCACATTTTTGAACCAGGTCTACGAATTGTGCTTTGTTCATGATTGTCCTTTTGTTAGTTACTTATGAATTTAATTATACCACGAAGCCCACAAAGTAGGGGCATACATGACATTATAAAATATATTTTATGACAAATAGACAGTAATAAACTTACCTTTACATAGTTGAACTACAATACCATATACATAATAGACAAAATACAGTAGGGCACCTTATGATCATTCACTTAGATTTGGATTGCTACTTTGTGTCAGCTGAACGAACGCGTAGTCCTTATTTAAAAGGCAAACCCGTCGTTGTTTGCAAAGGGACGGATAGAGCTATCTTCTCGACTAAAGATCATAAAAGTGTTATGACACAGAGAACCGGTGGATTTAACTCCTTATTTCAGCATGAACGGCAATTCAAAGAGTTTGATACTTCTTCATGGAAAGATGAATTCAAAGACGAGCAGGGCAGGGTGAGCGGTATTGTCATAGCTAAAAGCTACGAGTGCAAGCCATACGGAATTAAAACAGGAACAACACTGAGTGATGCATTAAAAATGTGTCCTGATCTATTAGTAGTGCAGGGTGATCATTTATTCTATCAACTTCTCTCAGGAGAATTACGCGAATTTCTTCAAACTAAAATACCAGTTCTCGAACAATACTCGATTGACGAGTTTTGGGGAGATTTGAACGGTTGGGTAGAGGATGAGGATATGCACTCATTTATTGCAGCACTTCAAACAGAGATATTAGAGAAGTTTGATCTGCCCATGTCTATAGGGGCATCCTCCGCTAAATGGATCGCTAAACTGGCTACGGATTTCAATAAACCCTACGGTATCACCATCGTCCCAAAAAAAGAAATTATTAATTTTGTCTCTCCTATGAGCATCGATGTTTTTCCAGGTATCGGTAAGGCATTATCAAAGCGTCTTGGAGGTTACAAGATAAAAACGTTAGGAGAGGTGTTAGAATCGGCTCATATGCTTCTTTCTTGGGGTAGGGTGGGTCAAGACTTGATTAGAAGGATCAATGGCACAGACAACGAGCAGGTGAATGCAAACCATGATCGTAAATCGATCGGTATTTCGCGTAACTTCACTGTAACCATGGATAGAAATGAGATCAAGCGCCGTGTAATCATCCTCTCCCGCCATTTATCCCATACCATTCTCAAACTAGAAGTTAATCCAACCACCTATCATTTTACACTCAAATACAATGGGGGAGCCTCTTCAAGTATTTCCACCACCATTGACAGAGTATTCAGTGAAACACTGATGCGCAATATTGCTGTTGAGACTATAGGTAAAATAGACAATATGCTTCACATGGGAATACACAGTATCTCAATATCGGCCTCCAATTTTACTTCCATAGACCATAAACCAAAAACGTTTTCCCTGTTTGACAGAGAGGATGATGAAAAGTCTCGAGTCTTGGGTGAGCAGATCACGAAGTTGCGGGATAAATATGGGGTGGATATTTTACGGAGTGCTATTGAGAAAGGGTAGGGGGCTTATTTTGTCCCCTGCTTGGCGCTCATTATTTTTTTATATTGAGTCTTAAATACAGTGAATTTTTCAGCCATATCTTCTTTAAGAGACCAGAGTTTAATATTTTCCATATCAAATTCATTTTTCTCTGCAATCCAAATAGCCTGCTCTAAAGTTCTATCCGAGTTCCAAAAATAATAAGCAGCCAATCGATCTTTAATTGCATCAGTAGGTGTTAATATGCGAAGAACTCCTGCCTCAGTTTCAATCTCTGCAACATCCTTGATAAGCTCACTTCCGACAGCCGGAGGACCGCTTGGGAATTCAACAGCATATTCGGCATTATCGTGATAGAAATATCGTCCATCTTGCTTAAACCCTAGTTCCAGCATTACAGAAACGATCTTTTTATGATCTTCGTTATACTGGTTAATAAGATCAATATCCATTGAGGTGTAATCACCATGGCTGTATATCTCGGTACAAAATCCACCTGACAAGGTTGTTAAAATACCCCGCTGCTTGAGTGTATCACATACATAGGCTGCAAGTTCAAGAGAGCTCATATCAACTATTGGTTTCATTTGACTTCCTCTCAAACGTTGGTTTGTTTTTTCGGCGAGGAGCTATTTTTGAATGTAGCAATCTTTCAATCAGCTCTGGTTTGTAAGACTCTCGTACTTTTTTTAAAAGCGCTTTTAATTCATTCAAAAAATAGTAGTTTGGATTGTATTGATATACTCTTGCCTTACCTACTTGAAAACTCGCCAATACGCCACCAATTTCCAATGCTTCAAGCTGTTTGATGATTTGGCTTGGTTTTGTGCCATAGAAGTCAGCAATTTGAGAGGCGTACCCCTTTTCTTTCGCGAGAATATATTGGAGAACATTCTCTTTATCTCTTGATCCAAAAAGAACTTCAATCATAATATCTCCTTTATAGGTATTAATAACTATATTATAGTCTATAATTACTAAAGTGTAGAACTATTTTTGAAAATAGTTGGGATAAAGAATGGCTAAATGGATTATTCTAGTTAAAAATAATCCTTGTTGATATGAATAGTTCTATTATTCATATCAATTAATGATACAATTAGACTATGCAAACGTATCAAACCTATATATGGCAGAATAGTAACTGGCCACATTTTACCTATGATCTAACAGATTATCAAGCTATATTGCAAGAGATCTGCTATCAGCAAGGCTTGCTTGATGGTATTAGCAAAGGTTTGAGTGAAGTTCATTTACTAGAGTTGCAAAGTGAAACTTTAGCTTTAGACGCAGTTACAACTTCTGAGATCGAAGGCGAAATACTTTCACGTGATTCCGTACGTTCTTCCATCTTAAAAAAGCTGGGACTTCGTAATGAAGCCAATGATCGATCAACCGTACAGACGGATGGATTGATCGATGTACTGCTTGATGCATCAAAAAATAGTGATAAGTCATTTACACCTGATCGTCTATATTCCTGGCATGCAGCACTTTTTCCTACCGGTTATTCAGGGATGCTAAAAATCAATGTGGCATCGTATCGTGGTGAAGAACCTATGCAGGTAGTATCGGGCCCTATTGGAAAAGAGAAGGTGCATTATGTTGCTCCGCCTCGTGATCAAGTTGAAATCGAGATGGAACACTTTTTTGAGTATATCAACACCGGTGAAAATGATAATGGTTACGTTAAAGCCGCTATTGTCCATCTATGGTTTGTAATTATCCATCCTATGGATGACGGTAACGGTCGTATAGCACGTGCATTATCAGATATGCTATTGGCACGAGCGGAAAACAGCCTGGTGCGTCTATATTCCATGAGTGCAGCTATCAATGATAATAAGCGTGGTTATTACGACATACTCGAACAAACAACATGCAGTGATATGAATATCACAAGATGGATCGGTTGGTTTTTAGAAACAGTCTTGCAAGCACA
>NCIJ01000010.1 GCA_002282015.1 Sulfuricurvum sp. 17-40-25
CCGTACAATCGGCTTATCTCATCACATCCTACCATCTCTTGGGGTGCTTGAGATACCAACAAGGTTTGGTTGACGAAAAAAAGTTTCGAAATATCCTCAGCTATGACGCCGACGTCATGGGTAATAAACAAAACACTAATCCCTCTGGTCTTATGTAAAGATCGCAACAGTTCGTAAAAACGGTGCTGAGACTCTACATCGACCCCCGTATTTGGCTCATCAACAATCAATACTTCAGGATGAGACGCAAGAGCACGCGCGATCATCACTCGCTGACGCTGACCACCCGAGAGGTGACCAATCAGTCGATCACGCAAATCACTAACTCCCATTTGCTCCATAGACTCTTCAATAATCTGTTTATCTTCAGCCGATTCAATACTAAACATTCCCCGAAGCGCATAACGTCCCATTGCTACTACTTCGCGTACCGTTGCTGGAAAACTCGCGTCCACTAGAGCCGAACGCTGTGGAACGTAGCCGATTTTATGCCATGCTTTAAATTTTTGTTGATCCACACCGAAAAGTCGAATCGTACCAGAAGTGGGTTTTTCTAATCCCATCAATAAGCGAATGAGCGTTGTTTTTCCCCCTCCATTTGGTCCGATGATCGCACAATATTCACCCTTTAACACCGTCATATTGACTGATTTTAAAATTTCGTTACCTCTTACGGTATAGGTGAGAGAGCGAACTTCGAAAAGACTCGGGGAAAATTTCAACGACACTCCATTGCTTGGGTCAATTTTGCTAAATTAGCGCGCATTATCGACTCGTATGTTTGATGTGATTTTAACTCATCTTCACTAATATTCTCTAGCGGTTGGAGAGGCTGTGCTTTTGCGCCTGTTTCACGTGCTATGGTTTGGGCTACATTATCATTGATCATTTCTTCAAAAAATATTGTTGTAATCCCATGTTCTTTTACCCGTGCAATTACCTCTGCAATAATTTTTGCACTTGGCTGCTCATCGGATGAAAGACCGATAATGGATACATTTTGAAGATTATTGGCATGGGCAAGATAGCCAAATGCATCATGGTTTGAAATCAAGGTACGATTTTTACACTCTTTTAATCCAGCTGTATAGTCTGATTTTAGTCTTTGCAGTTTAGCGATGTAGGCTATTGCATTGCTATGATACAGTTTAGCATTTTGCGGGAAGCGTTTAGAAAACTCATTCTCAAGTGTTTGCGTCATTGTTATCATATTATCTATATCCAGCCAATAGTGCGGGTCATACGCTCCATCGTCTTGTTCTCTTAATAATGTCACATGCCCACTCATATCAATCACTTTGACTGTTTTAGGTAAAGTATTTTCAATGGATTTTGCCCACGTTTCAAATCCTGCACCGTTATAAATGAAAAATACCGCATTGGATATCTTGGCGACTTGTACCGGCGTGGGAGAAAACATATGGGCATCGCTTCCCAATGGGACGATAGGAAAAATATTCAATGTATCCCCGGTAATCACACTCGAGGCTTCATAGAGAGTGAAAGTGCTTACAGCGACCATTGGTTTGTCCGTTTGTTGCAGTGGAGCAGATAATTCTGGACTCAAAAACCTTACACCCACACCTATGATGACAAGCATGACTCCAATAAAGATCAAACGTTTTGTATTCATCTCTACATCCCTATTGTTAATTCAGTCATACCATTATATTCAAAAGAGGATTAAGGATCACTCTTGGTCGTTTCATACGCTCTTCATGTGCACTGTGCTATAATCGCGAACTTTTACACTATATAAGGACTCATAATGACAGGCATTCTGCTCATCGTGCAAATCGTACTCGTGGTGATGATCGTCATCGCCGTACTCTTACAAAAAAGCTCCAGTATTGGTTTGGGCGCGTATAGCGGCTCGAATGAATCCGTGTTTGGAGCAAAAGGACCTGGGAGCTTTTTGGCTAAGGTCACTTTTTTTCTTGGATTTACATTTGTGGTTAACACCATTGCTTTGGGCTATTTTTACGCTCAACAAAAAAATGCATCTGTCGTTGATTCTATGTTGGATAAAACTGACATTAGTGCACCAACTATCAATGTCGTCGACGACGTAAACACTACTAAATAAGAAGGGAACATTTCATGTTAGAAGAAGTGTATCAATTTTGTGAAGAAAAAATGCAGGGAAGTCATGAGCATATGCTCAGTAACTTTCGAACACTGCGCACAGGAAGAGTAACCACTAAGATCTTGGATAATGTACGTGTTGATAGCTACGGGTCTATGGTTCCATTGGATCAAGCAGCAAGCGTATTGGCAACCGATGCTACGACCATCACGATCTCTCCATGGGATAAGTCGATGCTCAGCGTCATCGAAAAAGCGATTTTAAAATCCGATATCGGTGTCAATCCAAACAACAACGGTGAAGAGATCAAACTCTTTTTCCCTCCAATGACCGTAGATCAACGTCACGAAACTGCAAAAAAAGCGAAAGGGATGGCAGACGATGCAAAAGTCGCTGTCCGTAATGATCGTAAAAAAGCAAACGATAAGATCAAAGTTCTTGAAAAAGATAAAATCGTAACTGCTGATGATTCAAAAGCAGCTCAAGATAAAGTTCAAAAAATAACCGATAAATTTATCACTAAAATCGATGACTCGCTCAAAAGTAAAGAGCAAGACATTCTTACGGTCTAATCATGGACGTCAAAGCCATCTATATGAAAGCAGATGCTCTTTTAGAAGGGCATTTCAAGCTAAGCTCCGGAAATCACTCCCAATATTACCTCCAATCAGCAAAAGTACTCGAAGATCCTAAAACGGCAAAGCAATTAGCCGAGGCATTGGCTGTACAGATCAATGCAAGTGCATTGCAAATCGATACGGTATGTGCGCCTGCACTTGGTGGACTTATCGCCGGATTTGCCCTCGCAACGGCTTTGGACAAACGGTCTATTTTTGCGGAACGTGTCAATGGTGAAATGCAAATTCGTCGTGGATTTGAAATCAAAAAAGGGGAACGTGTCCTCGTATGTGAAGACATTATTACCACTGGCGGTTCAGCGCTCGAAGCTGCGCGTGCTATTGAAGCTCTGGGCGGAGAAGTCATAGCGTTTGCGGCATTGGCTAATCGCGGGTTTTGTAAACGTGATGGCAGTAGCTTAGAGCGTAAAGAAAACTGTTCACTCCCGGTGAACAAACCTCTTTTTGCACTAGCTGATTTTGATTTCGAGATGTACGCACCCGATAACTGTCCACTGTGTCAAGCTGGGTCTGAAGCGATTAAACCGGGGTCAAGAGGAAACTAACCTCTTGCTCAATGTCTTATAGCTCACAATAAAGAGCTTCGCAGACTAGTTTGGCCGCAACCTCTTTTTTCCCATCCACAGTAACTGTGATTGGGAGTCCTCTAAGTTCTCTTTTTTCTTCTATACTCACTACTTTGACAACGACCTTCACCTGTGGCGCATAGCTTAATATGCTTTCACAAATTAGACGTTTTTTTGCCAAATTATCAAGCGTTACAATAACACTGATCGCCTCATGAATGTGCAGCTTGTCTAAAATCGCAATCTTGGACATATCACCATAATACGCTTTTTCACCATCAGAGAGAGCCTCTTGAACATGCTTGTAGCTATTGTCTACAATAATGTATTTCACATCTTCTAATCGTAACGCTTGGACCACAAATTTTCCCACAATACCGTATCCACACACGATTACATGATTGTTGTAGACCGAAAGAGACTCAAAGTCTTCCGTCATACTGGTCTCTTTAAAAAAGAATCCCGCAATTACACTGACTCTTGAGAGAATAAACGGTGTTGCGACAATCGAGAGTACGGTGATGAGCACCAGCATTTGAACCAATTGCGGTTCTAAAATCTTACTATTACCCGCAAGAGCGAAAATAGCAAACGAAAATTCTCCCACTTGAGACAGCGCAACGGCTGTCTTAAATGCTGTTTTTCCCTTGGAATAAATACGAACTACTCCGAAAATAATAAGCGCTTTTATCACTAAAATAATGATCAACAGCCCGAGAATTTCTCCAATATGTGCCACAAAAAAGAGGACATCGATCTTCATTCCTACCGTAACGAAAAAGGTTCCCAGCAGTAGATCTTTAAAAGGGGCAATGTCTGACTCAACTTTATTATGATAATTGGTTTCGGCGATAATCATCCCCGCAATAAAGGCTCCTAGTGAATAGGTAAAGCCGAAGAAATGCGCACTCAATGATGCACCAACAACAATAACTAAAACCGATCCCATAAACAGTTCTTCAACGTTACTCGTAGATGAAAAATGCAGCAGCCACGTCATCACGCGCTTGCCAACGACAAACAACAAACTAACGACCACAATGGCACTAAATGTTGTTTGCATCAGCACTTGCCCAATATTATCGGTTCCTGTACTCAAAAATCCAATCAAAATCAAAATCGGGATAACCGCTAAATCTTGATAAATCAAGATTCCCATAGAACGCTGTCCATATGGGCGTGATATCTCTTTACTCTGCTTTAAATAACTTAGTACTACTGCGGTAGATGATAGGGAAAGAGACATAGAAACAATCATCGATGTTGCAAAATCAAGATCAAACAAACCATACGTTGCCCCAAAGATGACTATCGCAGTGAGTGTTGTTTGTAAAAATCCATTCAAAAATACATCAATTTTCATCGTAGCAAGTCGTCGGAGGGATACTTCCAATCCGATGGTAAACATCAAAAATACCACACCAAATTCAGCAATCGTAGCCAGAGTATCCGAGTCTGCCATATGCCGTAGATCAAAAGCATAGGCAACTACGGTTCCTGTCATAATGTAGCCGATAATCTGAGAGACACCAAGGCGTTTTAAAATGAGATTAACGACAATCGAAATCCCAAGCGCAATCGTAAGATAATAAAGAGCCGATTCCATTAAATTTTTCCTTTTTATAAGCCATAACAGTATATAATGACCTACTTAAAATACAGCTCACAAAAGTCGTTATGTGTGCCTATTTGGCCTATTTTCACCCAAAATATTGATTCATTATCCGAAGGAAACCCTCATGACCAAGTATATTTTTGTAACCGGTGGCGTATTGAGTTCTCTTGGAAAAGGAATTACCGCTGCTAGTATCGGCGCATTGCTCTCCCATGCAGGCAAAAAAGTTGGTATGCTTAAAATCGATCCGTACATCAATGTCGATCCAGGGACCATGAGCCCATTGGAACACGGTGAAGTTTTTGTCACCAAAGACGGTGCAGAGACTGATTTGGACGTCGGAAACTATGAGCGTTTTTTAGATGCTTCGTTTTTACGCACCAGTAACTTCACAACAGGGCAAGTCTACAGCAGCGTAATCGAGCGTGAACGTGCCGGTGGATACCTCGGACAAACCATCCAAGTCGTACCGCACATCGTAGGTGAAATCGTCGATCGTATCAAAAATGCAGGCGAAGGTCATGAAATCCTCGTCGTTGAACTTGGCGGAACCGTTGGAGACATCGAAGGTCTCCCATTTATGGAAGCAATCCGAATGATGAAACACGACGACGAAGTTGAGGGAACATTCTTCATCCACGTAACGCTTATCCCCTTTATCAAAGCGGCAGGCGAACACAAAAGCAAACCAACACAACACTCGGTTCAAGAGCTCCGACGTATCGGTATCACACCGCAGATGATCATCGCACGGAGTGAAGAATCGCTTCCAAAAACATTCAAGAAAAAATTGGCCCTTAGCTGTGACGTTTCTGCTGATAGCATCATCGAAGCGCTTGACGCTTCCACTATTTATGCCATACCGCTTACCTTCTTGCACCAAAATATTTTAGTACCCATTGCAAAAGAGCTTGGGTTAGGTGAACTCAAACCGGATATGGAACAATGGGACATATTGGTTAAAAAGATTGTTTCTCCTAAATACCGCGTGAATATCGGATTTGTCGGAAAATACCTAGAGCTCAAAGAATCGTATAAATCACTTATCGAAGCCCTCATACATTCGGGAGCTCACTTAGATACCCGCGTGAATATCAGCTGGATCGACAGTGAAAAAATCGAAGAACAAGGAGCTGAGGTCTTCTTACGCGATTGTGATTCGGTACTCGTAGCCGGTGGATTTGGAAATCGTGGGGTTGAGGGAAAGATCAAAGCTATCCGCTACGCGCGTGAAAACCGTCTTCCGTATTTAGGTATCTGCTTGGGTATGCAGCTTTCACTTGTTGAATATGCTCGCAATGTTTTAGGATTTACCGATGCTAACTCCATCGAGTTTAATCCTCAAACCACTCATCCAATGATCTATTTGATCGATAACTTTATCGACCAATCGGGCCAAAAGCAACTCCGTACCCACCGCTCACCTATGGGTGGAACAATGCGTTTGGGTGAATACCCGTGTGAGACTAAAGAGGGATCCCATCTTCGCGCAGCCTATAGCGGTGCTCCAATGATTTTTGAACGTCATCGTCACCGTTATGAAGCCAATCCAACCTATCGCGATGATTTAGAGCGTGCAGGGATGATTGTAACCGGTGAATCCGATGGGCTTATCGAAGCAGTTGAAATACCGGGACATCCGTGGTTTTTGGGAGTCCAATTTCACCCAGAGTTTACTTCACGTTTACAAACCCCTAATGCGACCATCCTTGCATTTGTGAAGGCTACCTTTGAGCAAACCAATCCTGCTTGAGGTACCTCATCTCAACCACGAGAACTTAAATACCCTTCTCGCAGGGCGTTTTAATGCCCAAAGTGAAAAACTTTCCGACATTCCTCATCCCAGCCAACTCAAAGATGCCCTAAAAGCTGCCAAACGCATTGCCGACGCTATTCGCAAAGGTGAAAAAATAGCCCTTGTAGGGGATTACGATGTAGATGGGGTGACCTCTACTGCGATCGTTAAACGTTTTTTTGATCTCATCCCTTATCCTCTGTTTGCCACTATCCCAAACCGTTTTACGGATGGGTATGGTGTTTCCAAAGGGGTACTAGAGCGTATCCATGCTAATGTCGTGTTTACGGTAGACAATGGGATCAATGCCGTTGAAGCCGCCGAGGTATGTAAGACAAGAGGCATAGATCTCATCATCACGGATCACCATACCCCAAGTGACATTCTCCCAGATGCCTTTGCCATTGTCAATCCAAAACTGCGTGATTGCCCTTACCCATTTAAAGATATCTGTGGAGCACAAGTAGGCTGGCTTTTGATGGGGCTCATCAAGCAAGAGCTTGGACTCTCCATCGATATGCGCCAGTTTTTCCCTTTTCTAGCACTTGCTATTATCGCTGACGTTATGCCACTAGTAGGAATCAATCGTGCCATCGTCAAAACAGGACTGGAGATGATGAATACCTCTTCTATTCCTCCGTTTGTGATTATCCGCGATATCCTCAATCGTTCCAGTATTTCCTCTGAGGACATCGGGTTTCAAATTGCTCCGCGTATCAACAGTGCAGGTCGTCTCGAAGATGCTTCGATCGCATTGGACTTTTTAACGGCTAAAACCACTGAAAAAGCCTATCACCAATATGATCTTCTCACGGCCCTCAATGCCCTACGAAAAGAGATCGAAGCGGACACAACGGCACGCGCGATGGGTGAGGTATCCTCTCATGATCAGGTTATCGTTGTCGCAGGAGAACATTGGAACGAGGGGGTTGTGGGTATCGTCGCTTCACGCCTCGTGAACCATTTTCAAAAACCTGCTATCGTATTGAGCATCCACAATGGTATCGCCAAAGGCTCAGGACGCAGTATCGGTAATGTGGATTTATACACGCTCATTAAATCACAAGAACACCTATTAGGTAAATTCGGCGGGCACAAGATGGCGGCAGGACTCTCTATGGATTTGGAAAATGTCACGCAATTTCGTACTCTTATCAACCAAGCTGCGCAAGAGCTTCACCCTGATGATTTTATTCCTCAAAGTGATATTCTAGGAGAACTAGAGTCCGAATCGATTAATTTCGAGTTGCTTGAACTGCTCCAAAAATTTGAGCCCTACGGTGAGGGAAATCCTCGTCCACGCTTTTTATTGCGGGATGCACAGGTCGTACAGATAAAACTGTTTGGCAGTGATAAATCCCATAGCCGTTTAGAACTTCGACCAATTCCCACTATTTCTAAAACAATTGAATTAATCGCATTTCGAAGAGTATTGGAGTGTCCAGACAGTAAACAGCTTAGCTGCAGCTATACGGTTAATAAAAATGAATTCAATGGCAAAGTTTCCATGCAACTTATGTTAGAAAGGCTCTTTTGATGAATACTTTTTACATCGCCTTTCGTGATCCTCTCTTTGGCGTCATCCTCTTTTTTCTTTTACTCTTTGTTATCTCATTTTTAAGCTATTGGGGAGGGCGCTATAAAGCGTCCAGAGCACACCGTTCTTTAGAATCCTTCTTGGGGAAATTTGACGAGAGCAGTGATCCGACACCCATTGCCTCCCAAATTCATAATAATACACTCAATAATGAGTCCTGGCTTTTACTGGCTCAAAGTTTTGAGCTACAGGGCAACTATGAGAAGAGTGTTGAAATATACCTCGCTATTCTCTCAAAATACAGCGATCCTATATTTCAAAAAGAGGTACTGCTACTTTTAGGGAAAACCTATTTTAAGGCAGGCTTTTTGGAGCGAGCACGGGTCAGCTTTGTTCAAATACTCGAGAATCATCCCCGTACCCCCATGGCACTGCATTATCTTATTTTAGTTTATGAACAACTCCAACAGTTTGATCAGGCACTGGAAGTCAGCGAGTCTCTGTTGGAACTTCAACCGCAATCGCATTCCATTCAGACCTATCTTCAGTGCCGACTCATCCTTGTAGATCCAAAACTAACCGTTGAGGAACGATGCCAACAACTTGCTGCTATTTATCGCCAAACCCAACGCTTGGGCTATTTAATTTTCGACTATCTTTTTACCCATTGCAGTACGCTGGCATGGGAAATCTTCGATCATGCACTGGCTCATCAACTTAGCGACATTTTATGGAGACTCAAGGACGATCAACTCGATTTAGCTATAATTTCACACAATGGATATCTGCGTGAATTATTCACCGCCCGTGGTACTGTTGAACTGGTTTCTAAAAGTTCAGTATTTGAGCTTGACACCCTCATAGCATTGCGACAATGTGGCGTTAGCAAAGCTACTTTGCAGTTTGAGTACGCGTGCGGTGAGTGTAAACAAATATCTTTTATACCGTTTCACCGATGCCCTCATTGCCATACAATAGATACCATAAGTCCAATTTTAACCCTTTCCAAGGAACATTTTGAAGAAAATAACTCTTTTCAGTGATGGCTCCGCCCTTGGCAATCCAGGACCAGGTGGCTATGGAGCGATTTTACGGTATGGCGATACAGAGAAAATTGTTTACGGCGGCGAGAGCCACACGACCAATAACCGTATGGAGCTGTTGGGAGTAATCGAAGGATTACGCGCACTCAAAGAACCGTGCAGCGTTACGGTTATCTCAGATTCAAGTTACGTTATAAAAGGGATTAATGAGTGGCTTGCAGGATGGGTAAAACGTAATTTTGCTAAAGTCAAAAATCCCGATCTATGGCAAGCCTATATCGAAGTCTCTGCGCAGCATCAGATATATGGGGAATGGGTACGAGGCCACAACGGCCATCCTGAAAATGAACGATGCGATGAAATAGCCCGCGAACAGGCAGAAAAATTTAAACAAGGATTGAACACCAATGGATGATTTACAAACCCTACAAAAACAATTAGGGTATCAATTTCAAAACAAAGAGCTCCTTATTGAAGCGCTGACGCATAAAAGCTACAAACAGCCCTACAATAATGAGCGACTTGAATTTTTAGGAGATGCCGTTCTCGACCTGATCGTCGGTGAATACCTGTATAAAAGATTTATTCACTTTGAAGAGGGAAATCTCTCAAAAATGCGTGCTTCCCTCGTAAATGAGGGAGGGTTTACCCGCCTTGCCATCTATTTGAATCTAGGTGAGTATATTTATTTATCCAATGCTGAAGAAAACAACAGTGGACGTACCAAAAGCTCATTGCTTTCCAATGCGTTTGAAGCATTAATGGGGGCTATTTACCTTGAAGTCGGATTGGATACCGTGCGCACGATTACCATCGATTTGCTGGAAAAAGTGCACCCCGATATTTCACTCGATTCTCTCTTCAAAGACTATAAGACATCGTTACAAGAACTCACACAAGCTCACTATGGAATCACTCCTGATTACCAACTCGTTGCAGCTCATGGTCCTGATCATAAAAAAGAGTTTGAGATTGCTGCATTCATCGATGGAAAACGTTATGCCTCGGCTGTTGGTAAAAGTAAAAAACAAGCCCAGCAAGAGGCTGCTAAAATCGCATTGGACATTTTAACAAAGGAACTCAAATGAACCGTTTTGGCGAACGTTTTACGATGACCACCTACGGTGAGTCCCATGGAAAAGCTATCGGATGTGTTTTGGACGGTGTCCCTGCAGGATTAGAGATCGATGAAGCCTATATCCAAAGCGAACTAGACCGTCGCCGCCCGGGTCAAAATGAGTTTGCAACCGCACGTAAAGAATCCGATAAAGTAGAAATTTTAAGCGGTGTCTTTGAGGGTATTAGTACGGGCACTCCTATCATGATGGTCATCTACAACACCGACCAAAAAAGCGGTGATTACTCCAATATCAAAGACATCTTTCGCCCGGGTCATGCTGATTTTACCTATTTTCATAAATTCGGACTACGTGATTATCGCGGTGGCGGACGCTCCAGTGCACGTGAAACCGCTGCACGTGTTGCCGGAGGTGCGGTTGCAAAACTGATGCTCTCTAAAATCGGTATTACTTTTTCTAGCGGTATCAGTGCTATTCATGGAATCCAAGGAAAAGAACTGGACTTCTCGTATCCACCTAAAAGCCCAATCTATGCTTTAGACCCCAGTGTTGAAGAAGCACAAAAAGAAGCTATTTTAGCAGCCAAGAATCGCCATGATTCTGTTGGAGGAGTTGCCACTCTCAAAATATCGGGGCTTCCTATCGGATTAGGCGAAGGTCTGTATTACAAACTCGATGCAGTGCTTGCAAGCGCTATGATGGGAATCAATGCTGTAAAAGCGGTCGAAATAGGGGATGGTATTCACAGTGCCGAAGTTTTAGCATCTCAAAATAATGATCCCATTACCGATCAAGGCTTTAAAACCAACCATTCAGGAGGGATTCTAGGAGGAATGAGCAACGGTGATGATCTCATCTGCAAAGTTCATTTTAAACCTACCCCTTCGATCTTCATCGACCAAGAGAGCATTAATACATCAGGAGAAAATGTGCATGTTTCTCTCAAAGGGCGTCATGACCCCTGTGTCGCTATTCGCGGCTCTGTTGTCGTTGAGTCTATGGCAGCCTTAGTCATCGCGGATATGACATTACTCAATATGGGACGCACTATGGAGGGTATAAAAAGCTACTATAGGTAGTCCTATTAGCTTCGGTTAAGAATTATTTCACTACCATTGATTATCTTTATTTAATAAGGTTTCAACGTGAGTGAAAAAGAAAAAACTTACCTTCTAGACACTTCAGTTATCCTCGATGACCATACCAATATCTTGCGTATTAGCCAAGAAAATCAAAATGCCGTCGTCATTACCAACATCGTCTTATCTGAGCTTAACAGTAAAAAAGACGACATGCGCTCAGAAGCCGGCTTTCAGGCCAGAGAGTTTTTCCGTCTAGCGGACATAGCCTTTGGTGAGCCCATTGCCGCTATTGAACTTCCCGCCGTTATACGAGAAGGAATAGACCCAAAAGAATGCATCAATGACCGCTACTATCGACTTGATCTAAAATTTGACCGCTCATTACACGGGGGCCAGGATGTCTCTATTGACTTTTACATCATTCATCGAGAAAACTACCGCATTTCAACCTCTTTTTCAGAACCAAAAGGGATGAACGATGCCAAAATAGCAGAGATCGCTGATGATTATGATCTCACGCTCGTTACCAATGATATGTCGTTTCGTATTGCAGCAGAAATTCGAGGAATACCAACCCAAAATATTCGCAATAGCAGTGTTGAAGCTCCTGAAGATATTGATTTTTCCTCAACCTATACCTACATTGAATCCCCGCAATTCCCAGCTCAAGGTGAGCATTATAATTTTGAACAATTCACGTTTATTGAACATGCCATAAGCACGTCAAACGAGACGTATGCAACAGGTATACAGCGATATGCGCTTAGTTCTAACGGTCAGCTAGAATGGTGTGATTTTGATCGCCGCTTTGGTGAACATTTTGATGACAACCTAGTTCGCCCTATGAACATTGAACAGAAGTTTTATTTCTCAATGATGACGCATCCTCAAAACTTCGTCACCGTGGTCGCAGGTTCAACAGGATCAGGAAAAACACTCGTTGCATTGCAAGCTGGGCTTGAGCTAGTAGAAGAGGGTATCGTAGAGGGGATTATTTATGCTCGTAATACCGTAACCTCAAACGATCAGCAATCAGAGTTAGGTTTTCGCAAAGGAGATGAAGAGCAAAAACTCGGCTATTTTATGTACCCCTTGTACGCTGCAGTCAATTTTACCATTGAACAGCAAAATAAACACTCTCTTGATGCACGTGTCGAGTTTACAGGTAATACCAATTCCACCAAGCGGGAAAATGCAACTGAACTGTTTATGAAAAAATACAATATTGAAGCCATGGACATTGCCCACATGAGAGGGACTACAATATCCCGTAAATTTGTCATCATTGATGAAGCTCAGAACATGACAAATGCCACACTCAAACTCATCGGTACGCGCATGGGAGAAGATACTCGGCTAGTCGTTATGGGAGACCCAGGACAAATAGATCATCCATTCCTCTCAAAGCGACGTAATGCGCTCGTAAGCCTTCTGAATAAAGCACAGCACTGTAATTTTATAGCGGGGATACAGCTTCGTCATACCATACGTAGTAGTGTTGCTAATTGGTTCGATGATAACTTCTGATAAACACGCCATCGGAACACGTCCCGATTGGCTACGCTAACACTGAGTTTTACCCTCAAGGGGCACAATGTCTTCAGCAGAAGGCTCACGCGGAAAACCGCGCTACTGCAAATATATTTGGTGAATTAGATAGGTAAAACGCGGATTTTGTTAGAAAGTTTCTCTTTAAGTGTTGACTCCATAGCGTACAATGTACCCGTACTTGAACTCGCACATCCATTACATGCGCCTAAATAACGGATGTAAATATCAATATACTCACCTGAATCTTTAACATCGATAACTTCAACGTTTCCACCGTCCATGATCAAAAATTGACGAATACTTTCATCAATAACTGCATCAATGGCTTTGATTTTCTGTACCAAAGTCATGGTTTCAAAATCACCGAGTCCGCCTGCATCTGCTGCAGATTGCATTTTCTCAACATCCATCTCATGACGTACACCATTGAGAATATCAACGAGATAATATTCACGTGCTTCATGTCCGCCAGGCTTGATACATGATTTACAAAAACCACCTGCTTTGGTATAGTCTGTAATTTGTTCAATCGTTGTAAGATCGTTAAGTCGAATTACCTCTTTAAGCGTTCCAAGACTAACACGAGCACATTCACATACGATGATTTCTGTTTCAAAACTTGCTTCATCAACCCCTAAATACAATCCTGCCGCTTTTTTAATAACGTCATACGCCATAACCGAACAGTGCATTTTTTGTGGTGGAACTGCCGGAGTCTCAGGATCATCACGAAGTGACATTTCAACGTCGATATTCGTGATCTTAACTGCGTCTTGTACTGTTTTACCAATACAAAGCTCTGCCATCATGTCTGAACTGGCGATTGCCGTACCGCATCCAAAACTTTTGAATTTTGAATTAACGATAGTATCGTTTTTTGGATCTACTTCCCAATACAAACGAACCGCATCTCCACAGCTCTCGGCACCGAAGTCAGCAACGATCAGCTTGTGTCCTGCTGTATCGCATTCCTCTTGTGTGATTTCACCCTGATTGGTCGGGGCGTTCATCAATGTTGTTACTTTATTTGAATACTGATCCCAAAGAGACCCGCTCATTAAATCATTTTTTGCCATAATAAAATCCTTTAGTGATGTGGATGATGCTCGCCAGCTTCGCCGCCAGCAGTTGGTTGTACGATTGCGTACGAACTTGAAATTGCGCGTAGTCTTTTAACAGCTGATTCAAAACGCTCGATGACGTAATCAATCTCTGCATCCGTTGTAAAACGGCTCAGACTTAAACGAATTCCGGTATGCGCCAATTCATTATCAGCACCGATTGCCAACATAACCGAGTTGGCTTCCAAATCTGCAGAAGCACACGCAGATCCTGTTGAAGCGCCGATAAGTGCGTTATTAAGATCCCACAACATACCTTCACCTTCAACCCCACGAATCGAGATCAAGATGGTGTTTGGAGTACGATTAGCTCTGTTACCAACCGTAAATACATCGGTCAAGCCTGACAACAATGCATCTTCTAAGCGATCACGTTTTGCTGCGATAGATGCCATCTTCTCTTGAAGATTTTCGGTTGCAAGCTCAAGCGCCTTGGCCATTCCTACCATATAAGGAACATTCAGCGTACCTGAACGGCGACCGCCCATGTGCTCTCCACCATGTAACAACGGCGTAAGTTTTTGCGAATCACGAATGTAAAGCGCTCCTATCCCTTTTGGTCCATGGAACTTATGCGCCGACATTGACATAAAGTCAACATGAACGTCTTGCATATCAACAGGTATCTTACCCACTGCTTGAACACCGTCTGTATGAAAAAGAACCCCTTTTTCCTTACAGATCTCACCAATTTCTTTGATTGGAAAAATCATACCCGTTTCATTGTTTGCCCACATAATAGACACCAATGCTGTCTTTTCTGTGATAAAACTGCGAACCGTATGGGCTTCTACGACCCCTTGGTCGTTTACTGGAAGATACGTGACCTTAACCCCTTGATCTTCAAGGAACTTACACGCGGACAAAACCGATGGATGCTCTATCTCAGTTGTTACAATATGATTCTTCTCACCGTGCATGATCTTATCAAACCATACGGACTTCAAAACCCAGTTATTGGCTTCCGTTGCGCATGAGGTAAAAATAATATCGTCTTTGTCCGACGCATTGATCCCTTTATACATTTGATTGATTGCTTTTGTAATTGCTGGATGCGATGCAGTACCATAACGATGTAACGAGCTAGGGTTACCATAGATCTCGCTAAAAAATGGCATCATCGCCTCTACAACAGCTGGATCAACCATTGTGGTAGCGTTATTGTCTAAATAGACATTCATGAGACTCTCCTAATATTGAGGTGCTTTAATATAGATAATTTTTATCTTGTTTAACTTTTGGGATAATAGTGCAACCCTTGTTATACTAACCTTAAGATTTTTTTATATTTAGCATAGTTTAAGAATTGATTATTATAGAGCCATGAGCGCTATCATAGAGTCAATGCTCTCTTGGTACTCTGTAATCAGCGTTGCATCTTGGGATAAAAAGAGTTCCATCTGCTCTTTCTTGGCTATCGCTTCGTCGAGTTCTTTATCAGAACCTTTAATATAGGCACCTATACGGATGAGCATCTCATTTTCTTTTAACAATGTATACAAGCGGCGAAATCGACGTGCCGCAGCTAAATGCTCAGGAGAAATAATATCGTTCATAATACGTGATGCAGAATTGAGAATATGAATGGGTGGATAGATACCAAAATCGGTCAGCTCCCGAGACAGTACAATATGCCCATCTAGAATTGAGCGTGACTGATCGGCGATAGGATCACTCATATCGTCTCCCTCTACGAGAACGGTGAAAAAAGCGGTGATCGATCCGTGACCTTCTTCTTTTCCTGCACGCTCCATTAGCTGTGGTAGAAGAGTAAGAGAAGAGGGCGGATATCCTTTGGAAGTAGGAGGTTCCCCAAGGGCCAGACCGATTTCACGCTGTGCCATTGCAAAGCGGGTCACCGAGTCCATCATAAATAAAACGTCGTGTCCCTGTGATTTGAAATACTCGGCCACGCTCATCGCGCTAAACGCTCCGTATTTACGCATAAGAGGTGAATCATCACTGGTAGCAACCACCAGCACCGTATTTTCTAGATTACCGCCAAGACTTTTTTCGATAAATTCAGGCACTTCCCGTCCACGCTCACCGATGAGGGCAATTACTTTGATCGGCGCTTGGCTGCCACGGACAATCATCCCCATGAGGGTTGATTTTCCCACACCGCTTCCGGCAAAAATACCAAGCTTTTGCCCTTTACCGCAGCTTAAAAGTCCATCGATGGTTTTCACTCCAACACTAAAGGGCTCATCGATCATTCCACGCTTCATGGCAGCAATAGGTGCTTTAATAATGGGTTCAATATGACTGCCCCAAACAGGCCCTTTTCCATCAATAGGTTTCATAAAAGGGTCCACAACGCGGCCAAGAAGTCCCTCACCCACTTCTATGGCCATCCCGGTTTGATTGGAAAATACTTGATCCCCGGCCCGAAATCCCTCTACAAATCGAAAAGGGGTAATAAAAAAGCGGTTTCGCTCTACTTCGCTTACCATCCCCATCGCTTCAGACGCGTTTACCCCCGAAACAATCGTAACGGTATCGCCGATACTGACATGCAATCCTTCTGCCACTATAACTGTAGGACTGATTTTAATGATGGTCCCAAAAATAGTATGAAGCTTCTCTTTTCCGAGACGTTCGCGAAGGGCTTTTAATGGCATAATAGCACTAGTATCGGTTGCCCGAATGCGAGTTGATCAGGCTAAAAAATTCCATACGTGTTTTTTCGTCTCTTTTAAAAAGACCGCGCAATGCGCTGGATGTCGTGGTCGAGCTGATTTTTTCCACTCCACGCATTTCCATACACATATGGCGTGCTTGAATCACTACTGCAACCCCTTTTGGATTGATCGAGCGCATTAACGCATCGGCAATTTGTTCCGTGAGCTGCTCTTGAATTTGCATCCGTCGTGCAAATACATCTACTACTCTTGGAATTTTTGAAAGACCTACTACTTTTCCATCCGGAATATAAGCGATGTGCGCTCGTCCAATAATCGGGAGAAGGTGATGCTCACACGTAGAATAAAATTCAATATCTTTTATTAAGACCATTTCATCATTACTCGTAGCAAACATGGCAGAATTTAAAATGGCCTGTGGATCTTCTTGGTATCCACCAAACATAAACTCATACGCTTTAAAAACACGCTCAGGCGTCTTCAGTAACCCTTCTCGTGTCACATCTTCGCCCACATGTCCGATCATAGTTCGTACTGCTTCTTCAAAATCCTCTTGCTGTCTTGAGGCCATAGGCACCTTCTTTTACTAAAGATTATTTCGTGACTCTAACACTGATTTGCTTTTATTTTGATTTTGTTCAGCCATAGTTTAACCCTTTTTGGATATTATTTTTGCCATTTAGTCATCAAACTATAGACGACAAACAGCCATAAAGGGATTCAATGCAAATCACAACCAATAAAATCAATTCTGCTAATGCAACAATAAACGCAGCTATCACACGCAATACACTCGATATGAATATCGAGAAAATTGCTAAACAACTCAGTAAAGACGCAAAAGTTCCAGGATTCCGTAAAGGGAAAGTTCCTATGGATGCTGTTAAAAAACAATACGGTGAGCGCTTGATCCAAGACGCTGAGGCGCAAGCTCTTCGTGATTTACTTAATGAAGGTCTAAAGCTCATGGAGATCGCACAAGATACTCTTATCGGCGAACCACAAATTACCAAATTTGAGAAAAATGACAACGGGATCGATGTGGAAGTCACCATCGCTACACGTCCTGCTATTGAATTGGGAGATTACGCTGCTCTCGTTCCTGCTGTTAAAAAACCAGCAATTGCAGATGATGCAGTCATCGCACGTATCCAAGAGCTTGCAGGCGCACAAGCACCATTGATCACTGTCGATGAAGCTCGTCCTCTAGCCAATGGCGATACAGCCTTGATCGATTTCGAAGGTTTTATTGATGGCGTAGCATTTGAAGGCGGGAAAGCAGAAAACTTCTCACTCACTCTTGGAAGCGGTCAGTTTATTCCTGGTTTTGAAGAACAAGTGATCGGACTTAGCAAAGGCGATGAGAAAACAATCGACGTTACTTTCCCTGAAAACTACGGCGGAGAAAAACTAGCGGGTAAACCTGCGAGCTTTAAAGTCAAAATTCACGCTATTCAAACTAAAGAAGCGGTTGTTTTGGATGACGAATTAGCTAAAAAAATGTTGCCTGGTTTTGAAGACGCTACCCTCGTAATGCTTAAAGAAAAAGTCAAAGAGCAGCTAGAGAGCGAAGAGATGAGCAAGCTCTACAACGACGAGCTTAAACCAAATCTTATGGAGCACTTTGTCTCCACTTTTACTATCGATCTTCCAGACTTCATCGTTGAGCAAGAAATCGATATGGCTCTTAATAAAAAAGCGCGTGAAATGACGGAAGAGCAAATCGCTGAACTTCGCGACAATGCAGACAAAGTCAAAGAGATGCGTGAAACATTCCGTGATGATGCATGCCGTGCAGTTAAAGCGACTTTCATCGTTGATGCATTGGCAAAAGCCGAGAGTATTTCGGTCAATGAGCAAGAGCTTATGCAAACCATCTATTATGAAGCAATGCAAATGGGCCAAGACCCTGCGGCTGTGTATAAAAACTACCAAGAGTCCGGTTATCTTCCAGCCATTCAAATGGCAATGATCGAAGATCGCGTATTGAGCAAATTGCTTAATGCAAACATCAAGTAACTGTTATGAGCTATATTCCTTACGTTATTGAAAAAACGGGTCGCGGTGAGCGCTCGTACGATATTTATTCACGTCTTCTCAAAGACCGTATCATCATGCTAAGTGGCGAAGTACATGACCAAGTAGCCTCTTCGATCGTAGCACAACTTCTTTTCCTAGAAGCAGAAGACCCGCAAAAAGATATCTATTTTTACATCAACTCGCCGGGTGGTGTTATCACATCGGGTATGGCGATTTACGACACAATGAATTACATTCGTCCTGATATCTGTACGATCTGTATCGGTCAAGCGGCGTCCATGGGTGCATTTTTGTTAAGTGCAGGAGCTAAGGGTAAGCGCTATGCGCTGCCACACGCACGTATCATGATTCACCAGCCTCTAGGTGGAGCACAAGGCCAAGCAACCGATATCGAGATTCAAGCTAAAGAGATTTTACGCATGAAAGCCGAACTCAATGAAATTTTGGCAAAGAATTGTGGTCAGACCGTCAAAAAACTCGAAAAAGATACTGATCGTGATAACTTTATGTCTGCCGCAGAAGGTGTAGAATATGGTATCATTGACGAAGTACTTGTTCAAAAAGAAAAAGTAGAAGAAAAATAAGGTAGAAAACATGGACGCTACCCCGAATCATAACGCGGCATCACGACTTGCAAGCGGTCAATCGATCCAAGAGGGAACTCTCCATGTTGGTTCATTAAGCGATCCTACCAGTGATTTAGAAATCTTTTCCAAAGAAGTTCTAAATGCACTGATCTCTGATAATCTACCTCCTACCCCTAATAACTTTTCCCTCTATTTTGACCGTATTTTGGAAGACAAGAGTGAAAGTCTTCGCCGACAGATCGGTTCCATTTTAGAATTGGAAGACAATAATGAAGATGAACAAAATCTTGAATTGGAAAAAACGCTCAAGCAGGGCTTTTCCTCTGTCAAAAGTATTTTACAACTAAGCGCCACTCTCTATAAAAACATGACACTCATGGAAAAAATTCTTGAAAAACGACAAGAAGAGATCAACAATGTCCCTTCTTTGTCTGAGGCACAGAATGTATTAGCCTCTCTTACCGGTGATGTCAGTAAATTAAGCGGGATTCTAACTAAACAAGTTTCCCACATGAAAGATCTCTACACAGAAACGGCAACGATAGTTAAACAAGTAGAAAATGAAACGATCTTTGACAACCAGTATGGAGTCTACAATAAGCGCTATCTTCTCAACAAGTTAACGCAAGAATCGACTCTTATTGAAGAGTTCAACCATAAAAGTTCGCTGATAATGGTTCAACTTTCCAAGGCTACTATTGCTTTGATCAATGGTGAGAAAGCCAAAAGTCTCATGGTACGTACCGTAGCACGGTTACTGCTTAAGACTTCACGCAGAAGCGACATTGTTGCGCACTATGGTGAGGGTATCTTTTCTATGTTACTGAAACATACAGATACTGAAAGTGCACAACGAGCTTCCGAACGTCTTTATGAGTTGGTATCTTCTACCAACTTTTTTCTTGGAGATCAAGAGATACAACTGCAAATTGCAATCGGTCTTGCAGAGTTAAAACCATCACGTTCTATCGAAGAGACCCTGCTTGGAACGCTAGATGCCATGGTTGCTTCCAATGATGAAAAAAAAGTACACTATGTTGTTTACAACGATTAATTAATAAGAGTTTCTATGCTACTTCCAATTATAACTTATCCCAATAAACTTCTCAAAAATATATCCGATGATGTTGTCCTTTTTGATTCCCAATTGCATGCATTTCTCGATAACATGTATGAGACAATGATGCATAGCAATGGTATAGGTCTTGCCGCAATACAAGTTGCTATGCCCATTAGAGCACTCATCTTGTGTATACCCGATGAAGAAGGCAATCAAGATCCAAACAATACCTTGGAGATCATTAATCCGCGTATCGTTAATCCCAATGGTAAAACCACTTACCAAGAGGGGTGCCTGAGCGTTCCAGGGTTTTATGAAGACATTGAACGCTATGAGACGCTTACCCTGCATTATCATGACCGTCATGGTGTTGAGTGTAGCCTGCAAGCCGATGAACTGCTCTCCATTGCTATTCAACATGAGATGGACCATTTGGATGGGAAACTGTTTATTGACCACCTCTCCTACAGTCGTCGTAAAAAGTTTGAAAAAGAACATAAAAAAGCCCTCAAAGAAAAAAAATAGTCCTCACGTAAATATTGCAATTTGCAATATTTAGCCCTCGAATTCTTTACTAAGATACACTTTCCCTAAAAACAGGGTAAAACATAATGAAACAATTACTATGTGCAACACTTGAGGGGAATGAAGCTAAAAATGTAGAAGTACAGTTTACTGCAACCAAAGGACTACCGGCATTTAGTATTGTTGGCATGGTCAATACCGCTATAACAGAATCCACCTGTTAGCAAATATGGCAAAATGCCAACTTGTTAGTAAGAAAGAAATGTACAAGATAAAATAAGGCTACTTATCAAAAAGGTAGCCCATGAATAAAATTGCCTCTACTCAACTTCATATCTATTCACCTACAATAGATAACAATCCAGTCAATACACCTATTGTCGACCACAATGGCGAAATACTTTACTACGCCAAGCCTCCAGATGACGATCTCAAATATGAAGATCAATTTGACCTAACACATTATAGCAATTTCACATTCGTACTGAATAAGGGTGGCACACTGTGGGAAGAAGCCAACCTCTACCTTTTGAACATGATTGAAGATGATGCTGGATACAGTGAAGAAACGCGAATATCCTACAAGACGGTAGCGGCGCATGCTAAAGCATTACAAGATTACAAGTTCTTTTGCGACCTCAAAGATGATGAGCATGAATTAAGTGAAGAAGATCGAAAAACAAAGGCTTTTTGGATGATTGCCAAGCGGCCTACGAACCGCCCGAACTTTAAATATAAAGAACATCTCGAAAAGAGAATGCTCAATCAAGAGCTCACACCTTCAACAGTCAAAAAAATGATACGGCCTATCACATCATTTTACGAGTTTGTCCAAAGAGAACTTGGCATGACATTTGAAACAACAATGCCTGGAAAGAAATTCGGTGCCATTATTGATACCGGCAACGGAAATGGAATATTTGTGGAAGGCAATGAGGCCAACCGAGTCAGGGGAGCAACGAACTTTGATGATGGATATATTAGAGATGTTGGTAAGCTTCGTCCCCTTGATGAAGGCGAGCAGGCTCAACTATTTAAAGTCCTTCATGATGATGGCCAGCCAGAGATGATCCTTTCCCATACCTTTGCCTATTTGACAGCAGCAAGAATGGATACGGTTTTCACACTTAGGCTAAATACATTCATAAATTCGCTTCCTCAAGACTATTCAGATGCCGCAATCAGGCAATGGTACGCGGAACAAAAGCAGATGGAGCCATACAAAGAATATGATGTCATGATCGGGACTGGAACCCTCATAGATGCCAAAGGTACAGTCAAAAACTACGAACTCAAAGTACCAGGGTATCTAATTCAAATGCTCAGAGTCTATATTGTTTCTGAACGTGCGAAGAAGCGCAGGGAGGCGATGCGCCATAAACAGGCCAATCCGCTTCACGAATATGTTTTCATCACAGATAAAGGGCAACCCTATTATGTTGCCAAAAGTGATCCACATAAAAGCAAGTACAAAAACCCGCCTGACGGTGGTGCAGTACGGGTATTTAAGACAAATGTCATCTCAAAGCAGATTAGGTTTGAATACAGCTTTCATTTTCTTCGTGCCACCTGCTTAATGAACTTGATACGAACCCACCAGAAGCTTGTTGCCGATGGAGTATGGACGACGGATCAATTGGAGTGTTTTGTGCAAAAAAGGGCTGGGCATCAAAATAAAGCTACTACACAAAAATATTTGAAATACAAATACCTCGAAAAACACCGTGCAGAAGCCATCGAAATCAGGGCAGCAAAACTGCTCAGCTGGATTGGGGATATGGGGGTAGCTAACAATGGCAAAACGAAAAACTGATCCAATGAAAGGGTTGACTCAACTCAATATTTTATATATCGATCTTGACACTCTTATCAAAACGGTCGTCGAAGAAGAAAAGCCTTTGGGAGACTATCGGCACCTTGGGGTAAGGCTTATAGATCATAGGGAAGGTTATTCAGACAAACTATTAAGCCTTTCACACGTTATGTACCACACAGTAATATTGAAAAATCCTCCCTCTGATGGCTCACCTATGCGGGTATTTGTTGATGAATCCACTTATGATGATAATCGTAAGAATGCTATTAACGGAATGATCAGAGCCCTAGCAGACAAAAGTGCCCTTTCAAAAGCCCGCAAAACAGATATTATAGGCGGTATGATGACCGCTCTTTTATGGCTTTACAATGAAAACATAGCACTTCCGAAGTCGCTTGATGAAGCTAGGAAGGCTTTTGTCAAATATAAAGAAGAACTCAACAAGTCTGTCAAAGCATCTGAATTATTACAAAGTTCAGCAGTCATACGGCTTCCGGGATTGCTAAGGTTGCTGTCCGGAATGCTGAAAATTGATGAAGCAAAAATAACAGAAGATATTGGATTAATACTCGAATCCAAAAAGCGGACAAATGCTTATAACAATACGGCAGCCTTCTCTCAAGAAGAGATGAGCCATGCGTTCTCGTTTTATTATCACCTCTTTGATCAGGTGGCGGATTTCTTGTTGGAATGCAAACCCTACCCTCATATTATAAAGCTTCCGCTAGGCAATGCTACTCTGCTACCAAATGCTCAACAAGGAGGAAGTATGATTGCGCTTGGCTACGGGCAACGGCGTAAAGGCGATGCAGCTGTAGACTACACGACTGGGCACATCCTGAGTGATAATGATATTGAAGCAGTAATTAGCAATCTTAAAGTCAAAAATACTGCCCGATCCGATATCAAAAGAAAAAGAGCCAAGCTTCTCGAAAAACTCGAATTGGTCAATGGAATGCCTAACCATCCTGTCCGTTTGGCACTTGGGAAAAAAGCGATGGAAGCATGGTTCATGTGCATGCTCTTTATCGCTCCTTTCAATGATGCGACACTTGCTACAATGGAGTGGAATGATACGGATGAGTTTGAGATAGAGCGGGCCGAAAATAAAGAATTCAGAGCCATCAAATACCGTGCTCAAAACAAACCTGTCCGGTTTGAAATATCCGCCGCATTTATGGATAGCTTTCGCAAGTTCCTCAAACTTCGCCGACTCATCCTTGATGGATACTCATTTCAATACCTCTTCTTCGGCGGAGTAGGCAAAGATGCCTTTTTAACAAAAAACCAGCAAGATGGTAGATACGGTTCCTCGCTTGCAGGATCATTTATCAGAAATTTGGATAGTACATTGCCGCGCATTACGTCACGTAACAGTCGCAAAGATGCAGGCCGGGATGGCCTATCCTCCCATGGTCTTCAGGTAGCCCTTTCTATCTTGCAAAATAATAAAGCAACTTTTCTGAAGCATTACAATGGGCAAACAGCAGAAGAAATGGCTTCACAGGTACACAATTTCCTCGAAAATGTTCACGGCATCGTCAATGGTGGTCCCATAAAACCAGAGCAAGAAAGCGCCATTGGCGGATGTGGATACGAAGCTAATCCAGAGCCAAAGACAATCAGTGAAGAGAGTCCTGTACAAGCTGATTGTAACGACCAAAAAAGCTGCATTTTCTGCATACATTTCCGCACATATCCAGAGAAGGAACAGATACGGAAACTTCAGAGCTTGAAATACATCATCAAAAATATAGCCTATCCAAGAGCAGAAGATGACAAGCACTACAACGAGGCAATGGGACCTTGGCTCATCCGTATTGATGCCCTGTTTTCTGTAATGAATGAGGAAGAGTATGGGGCTTACAAAATCATCGAAGAAGTCGGCACAGAAGTCTTTGATGAAGGAATGCTATCTCCATATTGGCTTGATTGGGTACAGCTATTTGAAGATTTAGGGAGATTCGCATGAGCCATGTAGTTACATTTCAGCCATTCGCTGGCATAAGAGATGATCTGCTGCCAGATCCATTTTATTATGACGAGGGAAACAGCCATATCGAACCTTCGCCTGATCATGTCATCAGTCGTCGTGATGGATTCGTATTGTCCCGCTATAAAGACAATACATGGGACCTCACCCCTTATGCCACAAAACGTACGGTCTTGATTTTCGATACTATCTGCAATATTTCCCTACTTTCAGAGATGAAACGGTTGACTTACATTTTTATGATCTATGGCAGAGGGAGAAGCGGTACAATGCCCGGAGGAGCCTCTGTCGCACACATTTTTTATACTACTAAAATACTCGCCCAATACGCCAATTCAAAAGCCATTGGAATTAATGATATCCTTAAAAATAAACGGATTTTAAAGAATTTTATCGCTTTTCAAAACCGCAATTCACCATCTATTCTGACCTCGCTAAGGGTATTATTGAACACTCTCAAATCAATCAGCGAAAAACGAAGCGGATTCATCTATGTTTATGACAAAAAAGTCGAGCGCCTGCTTGGAAGGCTGGTGCAGATGTATTCTGACAGTCATGACCAAACCGAACTGATCCCTGTCAGCATCTATGCTACAGCAGCTAAAATGAGATGGGAACATATGTCTTGTGTTGAGCCGTATGCTAAAAAACTTTCAGTGTTTTTAACGGAGTTTATAAACAATGAGGCTTTTGCGAGGCCATCTAAAAAACTGCCAGAAAAGAGCAAATACAATGGGGAATTCTCAACCTGGGACGATGCCACAGCCAAATATGGGCTCACGGGACTATTTGAAAAATACGGGGTCACAAGGCATAAGTCTTTTACTTCATTTCTGAATCAAATCCAAAACACATGCCGCCATCTGATTCATCAATATACAGGTATGCGAGAAAGGGAATGCGCCACCTTGGCCCACGATTGCTGGCTTGAAAAAACCTCAGAGATGCCCTCTCGAATCCGGGGATACACCTCCAAATATATTGGGTACAAAAACCCTCAAGTATGGATCACACATGACGATATAAAACGTGTCATCAATCTACTTAATGCAATATCCAAACCTATTTATGAGCATTATGGAAAACACCTTAAAAAGCGACCTCTTATCATGCGGACCGGTTTTATAGCAGGCAAGAATAAAGAGACACAAAGTTATGACGAATCAGTATGTCACACACTATCAAATAGCAACTCGTATGAACTTTCCCTCAGCATTGAAGACATAACGCTCACACAACAACATCTCGATAATGAATTAAGAGCAGTCGAACCAGATAGAGATTGGAGTAAACATGAATGGATCGAAGTTGGCAAGCCATGGCATTTTGCAGCACATCAGTACCGCCGTTCTCTTGCCGTCTACGCACTAGGAAGCGGGCTGGTATCCCTATTCGCAATCAAAGAGCAATTTGGACATCTGCTATCGCTGATCACGGCGTATTATGGCAATGGAAATCTAACTGCAAAACGGCTTGATGGAAAAATTGACGAAACTAACCATATCGGAAAATATATGGCTTCCATCGACTATCAGATTAAAGCATACGGCTTCATCAAGAATGTCTACCTGAGCGAAGAACCTTTATTTGGTGCAGGTGGAGTCCATTTCGAGAAACATGTCATTGCCAGAACTCCTGAAGCTAGGGAAGCGGTAATGAAGAGTGCTCCACATACTGCCAAAAAGTTCAAAAGTGGGCTACTACATTGGCACGACACACCGATGGGAGGATGTATCTGCTCAGATAAATGCGACAAATACCTATTACCAGACTTCTTTATCTACTGCAACGGGTGCGATCACTCTGTCCAAAAGCTCTCAAAGATCGAAAAGATAGCAGAAGCACAGTACAAAAGCGCCATGGCTTGGGGAGAACGCATGCCTGACTCAATCGTTCACCGTACCGAAGTAAGAAAGTCGATTGCGCTCAATGAGTACGTTGAACTACTAAAACGAAAACAAGAAAAATTGGAGACAGTATGACACCAGCAGAAAAAGAGTTTACAGAAGCATTCAAACGGCTAAAATCAGGAAAACCCATTCGGGTTAAAAAGTATAGCCTGATTGACCTCAATATGGTTGCACTTGAAGCAGGTAAAAAAGCAGGATCTCTACGTCGAGTAAGATATCCAGATCTATGTAAAGAGATTGATGCTTATGATAAACCCGAAAAACAAGAGCAAAAGGACAAAAGACTCAAAGAACAGTATCATTCAGAAAAAGCAGAATATGAAAATCTTTGGCATCAGACCTTGGCAAGAGAGTTGATGTTGATTAAACGAGTGGGTGAATTAGAGAAGACACTTAGAAGCATAAAACAGAAGTATCCAGGTGTATTGTTTGATTTAGATGATATGAATTAAACTATTCATCAATCTATGGTTTTTATAACACAAAATAATATATGAAAATTATGGTATATTAAAAATCAAAACATATACGATTACAATAGGCTCAAAATAATGTCACAATCACCAGAACTCGCCGGCGGCGAAGGTTTTACTTTTGAGGGAACCGCAGCGGCTTACTATCTCAGTTCACTGTTAGCCGAAGCATATGCCCCCGGAATCGATAACAAAACGGTTGTTCAAGTATCAGTACAACAGCGCGATTTTGGTGAACCTCTTGATGATGTTATTGTCGATTTTGAGGATATTGCAAAGAATTCCTCTCGCCTTAGTCTTCAAATCAAACGCTCTCTTACAATTAGCCAAGCTAAAACGAATAAAGACTTTCGTGACATAATACGCGACAGCTGGGCCACATTTAATAAGCCAAATTTCCGTATAAATAATGACCGTTATGGGGCAGCAGTTGGCACAATCACCGCTACAAAAGAACGAGCACTCAAAACTCTTTGTGATTGGGCCCGTGAAAGTCTGACAACAGACCATTTTGACACACGATTTTCGATAAGTGGCATTGCTAGTGCCGACCTCAGAACAATCAAGAATGATATAGTTGCCTTACTAGAAGAGGTAAAGGGAGCATCGTGTACAAATACAGAGGTCCATCAGTTCCTTGCACACTTTGTACTCATCCAATTTGACTTCCTACGAGAAGGAGCAACTGATCACACAGATGCAATTAATCGTATTCAATCTTGTCTCACATCTAGTGATGCAAAGAAAGCACCTCTTGTATGGTCTCACATAGTTCAATTAGCCCGTGCATCAGCTGGCAAGGCAGGACAATTTACCCGCTCACAGCTTGTAAACCTAATCACACCTATCGCACATCTTCAAGGTGCAACTTCTTTACGCCAAGACCTCGACCAATTAACCATTCTCGCAAAAAACTATTCGGATCTTATTCAAGACGATATCGGTGGGACGAAGCTCAATCGAAACACATTGATAGAAGAGCTACATATTAAACTAACCAAAGCCCGCTTAGTCCAAATCCGCGGCCTACCAGGAAGTGGTAAGTCAGCTCTCATAAAGCACACCGTGCAGCATGCATTAGAGCGCGGGTCCGTCCTCTTCCTTAAAGCTGAACAACTTGAAGGCACTAGTTGGATTAGCTACGCGAATGCACAAGGTCTTTCAAGTGTACCTTTAGAACAACTTCTCGTAGAAATCGATGCCACCGGTACTCCAATTTTCTTCATCGACGCGATTGATCGTATAGAAAAAGAACACCAACCAATCATTCTTGACGTAATTAACACCATCGTGAACTCTCCGTTACTCAGCAACTGGCGCGTTATCGTTTCTCTACGTGATACTGGTATTGAAATACTTCGGAATTGGTTAGGCCACCTCCTTGATGTAGTTACAGTCGAGACACTTAATACTGACCAATTGAACGATGAAGAAGCAGAGATACTCGCAAATGCAAAACCACACCTAAGACCATTACTATTTGGAACTAGCCAAATTCAAGAGATTGTTAGACGTCCCTTTTTTGCAAAAGTGCTGAATCAAAGCTATGTGGCAGATCCAAGCATCCCAACCTTTATACCCCAATCTGAAGTAGATTTGATCGAAAATTGGTGGAAACATGGTGGCTATAATGAGTCTGGTCAAGATGCAATTGAACGCCAACAAGTATTGCTTAAATTAGCTTCTATTCATGCACGTGATCTGAGCCGACCAATTCGTCTTAGTGTGCTCACTAATGTTGCACATATCGATGATTTAAGAACAGACGGTATCCTTCAAAACGCTCGGCTTGGAATATCCTTTCGCTTTGCCCACGATATTTTCTTTGAATGGGCTTTTTTTCATGTCCTTGCCGACAAGGAAGAACAATGGGTAGATGAAATAAAGGCTTGTGGAGAACCGCCAGCAGTCGCACGTGTGGTAGAACTCCTTTCCCAGTGGGAATTTACATGCGGCAAGAACTGGGCAACAAATCTTGCCAAAACCCAAAAATCAAACCTTAGATCTCAATGGTTGCGAGCATGGCTGATTGGTCCCATTGGAACTGCAAAATTCGAAGCCGATGAAAATCAATTTACGAAGATCGTCTTTGCTGACGACTTCCAACTCTTCAGAAAAATGCTTGTCTGGTTTCAAGCGGAAAAAACTTCTCCAAATGCTAATATCTTAGCTGGTAGCTTACCACATGAAAAACGTCAGCAATTTGCTTATCTTCTTGGCTGGCCTTCCGATTTCGCCTCATGGCGTCGGCTAATTGACTTTATTCTTCGATACATTTCAGACATTCCACAGCGTCTTTATCCGGAGATCGTTGCTATTTTCGAAGTCTGGCAGAATGCTCTATCTGATCTTCGCAATCCGACGTCTAATGCTCTTCTATTGCAATGTGCAATGTGGCTCAATGCTATTGATAGGATTGGTATATCTAATGGTCCTGATGAGAACTCAGCGTATTGGAAAAATGTGCCTAATTTAGGTGAATTCCGAAAATCTTTAGAGGCGCTACTTTTAAGGTCTGCAGGAGCTGAACCAACCTTTTCTGCCGATTACTTACAACGAATTATCAACTCAAAGTCCCTACATGAAAAAGAGTTTCACAACATTATTGCATACTCGCCATTTCTTGCCAAATCGTTGCCAAAACTACTTGCCGAACTTTCTTTAATACACTTCTGTAAGGAACTTCCAGACGATACGGCTATTCGTTTAAAAAAAGAATCTCGTGCTGCAGCTAAGATGCGTGAAGGAATTCAAGCAAAACCAGAACAAGAGCGAACACAGCTAGAGAAAATGACGCTTGCCAGCTTTCCTTCGCACCTCTTTCACGATTTTAACAGGCACGATTGGGAACACCTATCGATATATGACAATTTCAGTAGTGCATGGCCTCCTTCACCACTTAGAGAACCATTTCACTCTCTTTTCCAGGTATCACCTAATGAAGCACTTAAACTCCTTAGAAATCTGTGCAATCACGCCATAACTGCATGGTGTCAGCTCCATCGTCATTCATATGAACGAGAGGGAGTCCCTATACCACTCGAACTCATATTCCCTTGGGGTAGTCAAAAGTTTTGGGGAACAGATCGGGAGTATCTTTGGTTTCGGTCAATGTTTGCACCAAAAATCATCGGTTGTGGATTTATGGCATTGGAGGAGTGGTGTTTCGCTGAGCTAAAAAATGGTATGGCCATTGACGAGCTGATTCAGCAAATTCTGGCAGAGAACGAATGTATTGCCATCCTTGGTACTGCCATAATGCTCTTACTGCATACGGAGTCGGTATCTGAAGTTACATTGCCTCTTGTTACTTCACAACGTCTCTTAATGGCAGATCAATACCGATTGGTTCAAGATTATTCATCTCTTGCAAATCTGATAGGATTCACTCGCCACGATGACAATCACTTTGAAGCAGTTCAAGCAGCAAACAAACGGTCAGTTCGTAAAAAAGAACTCAAATGGTTGATTCCTAAGTTTGTATTTGGAGCTAAATCGATAAGCGATCATACTCGCAATGCTGTCCTCAACTTCAAAAACGATTTGCCCTTTCAGTACGTGGAGCATCGCAGTATTCCGGAGATACAAGAAGAGCTCACGATTCAAGCTGTCAAATATGCAGAGTTAATTGATGAAAAGAATTACCAAGCCTATCACACCGAAGAAAACTCTGATCAGATTGCAATTGTCCACGTCAGCCCTTCTGCTGCTGAACCTGAAAATGTCGCCAGAGCTGAAGAAGCATCAAAATGGCTTCAGTATAACAGCCTTTGGATATGGGCATCCAAGTCTTTTGAAGATAAGGTACTATGTAATACCCACTCGATTGCTAATGCGATTACATTGGCTAAAGAAGCCGACAGCAACGATTTATTTGAATGTTTGCAAGACAATCGCGGAGAAGAGCTTCTGAGTCAATATCAAAGTGCTGTCGTCGCAACTGCAGCCATTGTGCTCAACTTCCGAGAAGGATGCACCCTTGAAGAGCTTGAGTGGGCATACAATGTAATAAAACGAGCAAGCAAATTACCATCAATAGCTGCTTCAACGTATTCATCCAGTTCTATCATCCCGTGGCATCCCTTGATCTACGTTGCATATGGATTGGGAGCAAATATCCGCGAAGACAAAGCAATACTGGATATAATTCTTAGCCTTCTCAAGCTCATATCAGAGCCGCTAGAAATCGTCTCATTAACCGCATTTGAAGAAGCCTGCAGTCTTTGGAATAAAGATCCAAAACTAACTTGGACAGCACTAATCTTGGCATTATCGTTTTGTCATTATCCGTCACGATTAAGCCATCAAGTTGATAAACGAGGTGAAATACTCAATACAGCTATTTCTTTTTATGAAAATGGGAATGGATGGTCTACTCTTCCATTACCGCCTCCAGCATGGGTAAAAGTCCAACCTAATAGAAATCGCCGCGAACATTGGGACGACGAAGATTACAGTGATTCTGATCTGATTATCACAGATGAGTCATGGGGTGAACCTGATATATACTGGAATTCAAAGCAGGCGGCCGAAATCTTTAAACGCATTCCTTTCGATGCACTTTTGAATAGCAGCGCAAGAAATACGTTTCTGGAGTTTCTTGCTTCTGTTCTGGACTGGACCAATCAGAAAAATGCCCCGCATTGGGTAAAGCCAGGACATCGAAATCACTCATCAACCCGTAACTTAGAATGGACCTACACGTTAGGATCGAGTCTCGGTAAAGTAGCGGGACTTATCCCTCTTGATGAATTTCAAGCTCCATTTCTCGACCGAATATTGGAATTAGAGGGTGACAATTGTTGGCATATACTTTCTTCTTTTACAGACACTTACATCTGTGCTTACGTGTATGATGCATCAGTAGTTCCAATCGATGCAATCACCATACTTAATCTCTGTCTTGAAAGGCTTCTCCATGCCCCTGTTTTCAATCGCGGAACCTATCGAAGCGGAGAACTCTCCGGCTTTGATTTACCGAGACTTGTGCAAACTTTGATGTTTGTCTCAGTTGAACGTGCAGATTTATCCGCTCGCTACGTCAATGGCGACTGGTCAGAAATCGATCGTATTCTGCCTCTCATTAATCGTTTCATCCGTGCCGCTGGATGGGCTTCTTCCATAATGAATCCCTTTTTAACTTTATGCGAACGGGCTAAAGCCAACTATCCAGCTGAAATCTTTGCCGATCAAGTACTATCGATTATAGGGAATGACCCCGAGGATAACCTAAAAGGATGGCATGGAACATTTATTCCGGCACAAATTGCAGAACTTGTGCAGTATTTTGCACATCGTGATGCACCAATGGAATTAGCTCTCGCTCAGAAGTTACTACAAATCCTTGATATACTTGTTGATATGGGTGACCGGCGCAGTGCAGCACTTCAGTTAAATGAAGTTTTTCGTGAAGTCCGGTTATCCTAAGCTTTATTATCATTTTTAACAAAGTTTGAGAATGAGAATGCTTGCAACCAAAAAAAGCAGGATCTCTACGTAGAGCAAGATATCCAGATCTATGTAAAAAGATTGATGATTATGATAAACCCGAAACACAAGAGCAGAAGGACAAAAAACTCAAAGAACAGTATCATTTGGAAGAGGGAGAGTATGAGGATCTTTGGCATCAGGCATTAGCAAGAGAGTTGATGCTGATTAAGCGAGTGGGTGAATTAGAGAAGGAACTTAGAGATATAAAACAAAAATATCCTGGAGTGCTGTTTGGGTTAGATAACATTAATTAGTGTGGTAGGAATCAAGCTCCTCCTAGCATCTCTGTAACTCGTATTTTGCTTGTTTGTATTGCTCTAATTAAGTACAGTATTGTAGAATATTATAATTAAGTAAATACTGGAAAACAAAATGACAAGTGACAGCTTATTTATTGAACAAGCGGAATATATCAATCCTGAAGATTTTATAGAGTGGTCAAGTGAACATCCGAATGAAGAAGTTATTTTAAAGAAACTAACTCAGGCGGGTGCCAAGCTCTTAACAGGTCCACGTGGATGCGGAAAAACAACATTAATGCTTAAGGCATATAACAAGCTAAATAGTAGCAAGAATAATGGTGCATTTCCGATATATGTTAATTTTAAATTGTCACTAAAATTAGAGCCTTTATATAAAAGTAAAGCCAATGGTGGTTATTGGTTTTCACAGTGGATGTATTTGAAGATATATGAGGGTATTTACAAGAGTCTTGAGAGCAAAGATATTGGTAAAGATGTGAATTTCCATATCAAATTGATTGAAATTGAGAAAGCGATGAGCTTGCTCGAATTAGGCGAAATAAACAGGGAGGAATTGACAAATCTCAACCTATCAACATACATCCTTAACAATGACATTAATATAGCAATGAATCTGGTAAATAAAACCCGATGTGTGCTATTTTTGGATGATGCAGCGCACGCATTCGCTCCTGAGCAGCAGCATGATTTTTTTGAATTCTTTAGAAAAATCAAAAGTCGAAATATCTCTCCAAAGGCCGCAATCTACCCTGGTGTAACGAATTTTTCACCCACCTTTAATATTGGGCATGATGCGGAAGAGATTAATGCGTGGATCAATCCAGAGGATGATAACTATTTTGCATTCATGATAATGATGCTAAGAAAAAGGCTTCCTGCGGAAGTATTCGAAAAGCTTACACAAGAGGAATCCCTTTTGTCAATTATGTGCTATGCATCATTTGGAATACCCAGAATGTTGTTGAATATGGTACGCAATATGTATGTTGAAAACGAAGAAGATGGAGAAATAACATATGAAATAAATTTCACAAGAAAAAATGTGCTCAAAGAGGTTAAAGTATGTACACAAAGCGTAATGTCTATTTATTCATCCCTTGAGCTAAAATTACCAATTTATAAGCATTTTGTTGAAGTTGGGAATGTAGTTTTTAGCAGAATTATTGATTTGATTAAGACTTACAATAAAGATAAACAAGTAGGGCTTAAAAGTATAACCGTAGCAATCAAAAAAGAAACAAACCTTAATCTAAAGAAAATTATAGGTTTTTATCAATATGCAGGTCTTCTCAGTGAAAAAGGACAAATTAGCAAAGGGGAAAAGGGCATATTTGATCTTTATTTAATAAACCTTTCTTTTTTGATTGACAGTAATGCACTTTTTGCAGCTAAAAAAGTCAAAACAGATGATTTGGCAACAGCACTCAAGACTCGGAATGCCCACGCTTTTACTCGAACTCAAGCAGACTACTTGCTACAAGATGAGGAGTGTAAGCTTAGCTTGAGTCTTCCACCATGCCAAAAATGTGGTAAAAATAGAGATAATGAAGAGGCTAGATTCTGTTCTAATTGCGGATCACCATTAAAAGCTGCATCGATTTATGAAGAGTTAATCAATCAAGACATTGATGCTCTTCCGCTAACCACAACAAGAATCAGTGGAATAAAAAATCATTCAAATATCAAGAAGGTTAGAGATATTTTATTTGATATTGATCATAAAGAACTTAATTCCGTTCCTAGAATTGGTCAATATTGGGCTGCTAAAATTTATTACATAGCCGAGGAGTATATCTCATAATGTTGGACTGGAAGCAAACTGTTAGTGCTCCCGCCACAACAGTTAATATTGGAAATATTGCCAGTTATGTTTGTACAAGCATTCCTTCAAGTTCGCCAATAGACAATTTCTACAATGAAAGAAATAAACTTTTGAGTGCCGTATCACCGACTTATGCTACAAGTCACCCAACGGTTATACCTTTGATTTTAGTTGGAATGATATCAATTACAGAAAATTATTTTCGAGAACTGCTGGCTGGCATAATTACCCTATGCCCAGTTGCTAAAGAAAAAAGTTCAAGTAAAGCTTTAAATTTGGCGACTATTTGGTTTGGATATAGTCAGATGGAGAAAGGTGCGTTTGAAAACATTTCATTTTCTGATGTTGATGCTGTTAAAAAAGCATTTCAATCTTTTATTGGGTATGAAATAAAGCCAAGTAATCAACTCATTGCCCCTTTGAATGAGTTTGGAAAGTTGTGTGAATTAAGACACGCAATTGTGCATAGCGCCAGTATTCTAGCTGGAAAAAATGCTATAAAATTGCAATTACCTGGCTCAGGAAATCCGGTAAGGGTTCAAGTTGGATTTTCTGAATTACAAGAAGCGGCAGAAGTTTGTACATCTCTAATTTGTGCAGTTAATTTGGATTTATTTGAATTACTTTCACGAAGATGGTTGTTTGAGTGGCCAGGAACACCTGCGTATATAGGACAAGATATGAACCAACTTTTTCGGAAAGTCTGGAACTTGTTTTATTCAAATTTTGATGCCACGAATGGATTAATTTCTCAGCCCCTAACTTATGTCAAAACAAAAAACCTTATCATATCTACAAATGCTTCATAGTATTTTGTTTTTCATGATACTAATTGATAACATAGCTTATGTTTTTGAATGTACAATATTTGCCGCATAGAATACATTAACTAAGTAAAATCAGTGTACATGGTGTAGAATCATAAAAAGCCTTATTTATCGTAATTCATTCAATGTACTTCATAATAATACTAACAGGTGAGAATCAAAAGAACGGGTCAAATCGGCTCTATTGAGTAATGAGTTCACCTTTCCTCCCAAACGACTAACCGTTAACTTAGCACCCAGTGATTTACGCAAAGAAGGATCGCATTTTGATCTCGCAGTAGCTGTTTTGATTGCTTTAGGCAATGATGAGAGTACTCTGGATGAGTGGCATGTATTTGGAGAACTAGGATTGGATGGCTCCGTAACCGAAAATACCCTTCTTTATCCAATCATCCTATCCTTAGCCAACAAAGGAGCAATTACTAAAGCCATTGTCCCGATCAATAGCATCAATAAGCTCTCAAAAATACCTAATATCTCTTTTTACGGTGTTTCGACACTTACCGATACCTTACAGCTATTACGGTCTAAAGAAACGATCCCACACGCGCAATCAACATCGTTTGAATTTCCCTCAACATTGCATAATGCGCAAGCCTATTATCATCATGAAAACTACCCTTTGGATTTTAAAGATATAAAAGGACAAGAACATGCCAAACGTGCAGCACTTATCAGTGCTGCAGGGATGCATAATATACTGCTCGAAGGTTCTCCGGGATCTGGAAAATCGATGATAGCGAAACGTTTACAGCATATCCTTCCTCCACTCAACAACACTGAAATGCTTGATTGTGCAAAGCTCGAAATATTAGAGGGTAAGGAGCCTTCATTTGCACCTCTACGCCCCTTTAGGTCACCACACCATACCAGTACGGCAGCAAGTATATTTGGAGGAGGAAGTCACAAAGCGCAAATTGGGGAAGTAGGATTAGCCCATAACGGTATATTATTTTTCTAGGTATAGAATATTTACTATACTATTTATATATGCCTATAATACAATATTTTCTATACTCTACTTAACAGACTTTTAATAGTGAGGGATATATGTTTTTACAAATTATTAGTTATTTACTTGCTATAAATTTTATTACATTTATAATATTTGGACTTGATAAATACTTTGCAGTTAATCAAATGTGGCGAATTAGAGAGGGAACATTGATAACAGTAGCAATATGCGGCGGAAGTATCGGTGCGCTTACTGGTCAAAAGTATTTTAGACACAAAAGAAAATCATTTAAGGGCGTATTTCCCATATTGATATTTTTACAAATAACTGTGGTAATAGCTTATTTAATTTATCGATTCGTTATATAAACTATTTACTAAATTAGTAAACAAAGTCTTAATCAAATAAGTAAATAATTGACTTTTTTTAACGTATTTAAGACAAATTCAACTTCTCATAAATCAAGCTTTTAATACAAAATTATTTGGTATAAAATCATAAGATAATTATTCAAATAGACCGTATAATCGTTATATCTTCAAAATGACTAGTAAGTTTTTAAATGCGGTATTGGCTCTTCAAATGCAAACCGAGGGGATGTTCAACCAAGAGATTGCAGACCACAAGAAAAAACTACTCAAATAATATGGAAGTGCTCGCTATGAGACAGACTTCATTTACAAACTGACTTGCTAGTAAAACTTTACAAATAAATCTAAAACTTTGTTAACGCTCATTCAAGCCTTCTATTCTCATTAATTTTTTCAGATCGCATGTTGCATTCGGGGGATTCTTCACTATCTCTCTCGACCTGGATGATTAATTTTCCCAGATGAGTGAAAGGAAAGATATTCATGCTTTTTCGCCAGCCCTATTGGTATCTCAACCTCTTCACTGTATTTAAAATGAATTTGCCCACCATCTTTAGCAGTCCCCTCCCCTCTTAAAATTTCAGTCGCATCAATAGCAGCTGCAGTATATATACTCCAATCATTTCCAAATTCGATTTTGAATAATGGCAACCAAAAAGTTGCTAAAGGCGTTTTTAAATCTGACATTACATATATAGGGTTCTTTTTTTTCCAGTGCCAGGAATCAGTCTTATAACCGGTATCAAGCTTTCGTCGCACATCAATATAACCTTTTTTTAGTTCTCATAAATTTTAGCACATTTTGCTTCTTACCCTTATTTTCAACATAAATCTAAAACTAAATGGCATAAAATCGCGGTATCGCGAATTATTAAACAATTAATACTTAAATCACTTTAAGAAATGCTATAATTACTTTTATATGGCTTAAAATAATTAATATATTCGCGATACCGCGATTTTTTTACGGAAATGAGGCAAAAATGATATGGATTTCAAATAAAGAGAATAAAGACCAAATCAGTCGAGGGGTTAAATCTGGGAAACTGAAGAAAATAGCACCAAAGATATACATACAAACAGCACGTGCCGAAGAAGAAGAGATCAAAACAAACATCATTGCCATTCTTAATGAACTTGCCCCGGGTGGAGCAATTGCCTACAGGAGTGCATTGCTCCCAATAATCCGAGTACCGGGCGAGATAATTATACTGGCGGACAAAAATAAAACCATAAAGCTTGGCACAACTGTCACGATCATGCTTGTCGAAGACAAAGATGGAATGCTGACAGAGGGCAACAGAGGACTACTAAGCAAAATGGTAGACTACGATGGCTATACCGTTCTGAAGACTAAAGCCATATTAGACAACCTCTCTAAAGCAGTAGCGCCGAAGTATCGTGACTTTACCCTTGCAGTGGAAATGATCAAAAATGATGTTTACTCCAGAAATGGAGACGCAGAAAAGAACCAATTTCTACGCGATGAATTTATTCGAGTTGGCAAAAGTGCCGGCATGGCGGAAGAAGTCAGGATTGCGCTAACAATCATCGATAAAGCCGAAAAATATTTCTTGGAGACATACGGTTCTACGGTTGATTATAAACGACTCGTGATGTTTAAAAAGCTCTCAGAGGCTCTAGTCAATAGTCAGACGCTAAGCGAATTATCTGAAGAGCTTGTGTTGACAAATAAGATATCTCAGCGGGAGATGGAACATACTGCTTTTTTTGAATCGTATTTTAGTAACTACATCGAAGGGACAAAGTTCCCAGAGGATGAAGCTAGGGATATCGTTTTTGGGGCAAATGTTCCATATGAAAGACATTCGGACGGGCACGATCTTCTTTCGCTGTATAGACTTTCGCTGATGCATGAAATGAATCCGCAGGCGATTGTTGGTTCGGACGATTTCATAAAGAAGCTCAAAGAGTGGCACTTGTACTTCTTGGAACACGCTCAAAGCAAACACCCTGGAGAGTTTAAAAAAAGGAAAAATATAGCCGGCTCTACTTTCTTTGTGGACCCATCCAGAGTAGAGACTATGCTTCGATATGTTTATGATATAGGAGAAGAGATTGTTGACCCAACAAAAAAGGCTCTTTTTATGTCATTGGCGTTCACAGAAGTCCACCCTTTCGATGATGGAAACGGGCGGATATCCAGACTTTTGATGAATATGATATTGTCACAAAGTGGACGAAAAAGGATCATATTCCCGACAGTTTTTCGCCAAGACTACAACCTCACACTCAAAGCGTTCTCTTCTCAGGAGAAATGTTCCGGTATTGTTAAGTTTACGGAGCAGCTTCTTACGGCAAACGTTGAAATGGATTTTGCCTGCTCACTTGATGACACGGTTGAGTTTTTAAAGGCGCGAAGAGCTTTTGATGAAGATGACATGGCAAGGTGGAACAGTGAGATACAGGACAGGGAAATCTTTTCTTTGACGGTACAATCAGGAAGCGAGAATTGAAAAAGAATTTACTAAAGCTCATTTTGTTGACAACCTATGATGCCAAGATGAATGCGGAATACAATCGAGCTTGGATTTCCAAGACGATGCTGTTGGATGATTTGTTTGTAGAAATTCCGGCAAGATAGAAAATATTTATAAACGTTAGTAACTGGTCCATTTTTGGCGAATAAATTAACTTAAACAGTGTGAAATGGCAGTTATATAAGGGATTTAATTCCAAATAAGCGGTTAATAAGAACCTTCAGAACAATTCTTGGCCAAACTACTAACGCTTATTTGCTTTCTTTGGAATTCAAAAAGAGTTCCCTGTAAGCGAGCACTGCACCGTCATGAAGATAAAGAATTCTCCCATCGTTGGTCTTTGATGATTCTTTAATACAGACATATCCTTTATTAATTAGAATTGAACGGTAAGTGCCTCGCACGATATCACCCATTCCCCACACGCCGTCACCATCTATATCAAGATGGTAATCTGGAAATAGGCATCTCATTATCCTTACAAAAACTTTTGGGGAAATCTTGCGAAGAGACATTCGATTGATATTTTGGTTGTCCTTTACGTAATACCTGAATTCTCCAAGTTTCATATTCGGGATTGATTTTATCCCCTTGTCACCATTGGTATAGCCAACCTGGCTAAGCTTGATCATTTAATTCCCTTATCAAGTCTAGATTTATTTGCATGCGTTTATATTCAGATTCCGATAGCATAACTGTTTCTATTTTATCATCGCGGATGATTGCGATCTTT
>NCIJ01000011.1 GCA_002282015.1 Sulfuricurvum sp. 17-40-25
TGACAGTATCCATCTCCAAATACTTCATTATTCAAAGCCGGCCACTGAAAATATCGATCAAAATGGAGTAATATTTTAGATGCTAAGCGTAATGATTGACGTTCACCGCTTACGCTGTTGATAATAGGTTCAATATTAAAATGATTTTCGATTAGTGTGAAAAGTTTTCCATTGAAGTCGGATTCGCTTTGCTGTTCATCTAAATTCCATAACCGCAGATTCATAAACATATCACTTTGTCGTGACAGTTTTTCATCGCATAGTTTTAAGATAGGTTCCATATAGGCTTCAAAACTTCGTGCAACGCTGTTTTTATTAAAACTGTTCAGTGAAATATTGACTTGTCGGACACAGGGGTGAAAAAGTGTGGATCGTCTCATCTCATCAAGATAAAAGCCACTGGTTGTAATCATCACCTTAAAACCATGTTTATCTGCGCAATCTAGGTATTCCGTTAAATTTGCAAGCACCATCGAATCACCCATTACGTGTAAAGCGATCTCATCTGTGTACTCTCGAAGTTGTGTAAGGACTAAATCAAAGAAATTCAGACTCATAGTCAAGGTAGGTTGTTCTTTCGGAGGGCAAAAGCTGCAAGCCAAGCCGCAGATATTGGTTATTTCAATATAGGCTCTATGATATTTCACGGTAAGAAGCAGACAATCCCTGCGGTAATTGCGACATTTAATGATTCAACGCCGCGGCACATCGGGATGGAAACACGAGTAGTGGACAGTGCCTCTATCTCACTGCTAACACCCTCAGACTCATTACCCAACACAAAGATAGTTCTAGCTGGAATTTTAAGTGAGTGAATATCATCCTTTGCATGCGATGAAAGGGTAATCACGCTCGTATTCTTGAGCGGTAAAATGTCACTTAATGTCTCACAATAATAAATAGGAATTTTAAACAATGTTCCCGCACTGGCTTTCATGACCAAAGGTGAAAGCTTCGTACTGTTTTTCTTAGGCAAGATAATGGCATCAATCGTACTTGCAGCCGCTGATCGTACAATCATTCCTAAATTTTGTGGGTTATTGATCCCATCCAGTGCCAAAAAACGAAAACTGTCTGGAAAATCCGATGCAATCGACTGTGCATTTCGGTAATTAGGAGCCTCAACATCCAGCGCTACCCCTTGATCTTGGGCAGTGTTCTTTGAGATCCGCGAAAGCGCATCTTTTGTATGGTATTTAATCTCCACCCCTCTGCTGTGTGCTAGAGACATTATTTCTTCAATCGTCTCATCGATGCGATTACTTTTAGAGAGATGAATCTTATGGATTTTAACACTGGTGTCGCGTAAGATTTCGACCGCGACATTACGCCCGTACAAGGTGATCAACGAATCAAAAAATGCCCGTTTTGCTAAATATTCTGGAGAATCAATCATTTTTTTTCAAACTTCTTTTTAATATCATATATCCAACCACTGCAGAGAGCATTGATCCGATCAAAACACCTAAACGCTCATCGGTAAGATTCATACCAATCCCCCTTGCATCCTCAAACGCTAAAGAACCGATAAACAACGACATCGTAAACCCTATCCCGCTTAACACCGAAACACCATACAGCTGAAGCCAGCTTACACCCTCTGGTAACTTACCAAAACCTACTTTAATCGCAATGGCAGAGAAAAGAAATACACCCATTTGTTTTCCCACAAACAGTCCCAATGCAATTCCCAGTGTAATGTTATCTGTAAAGTCTTTTAATGAAATATTTGCAAAGCTTATCCCTGTATTTACAAAGGCGAATACAGGCAAGATCACAAGGTTCACAGGCATGTAAAGTGATTTTTCCAACTGGTGAAAGGATACTTTATTATTTTTCAATGGAATCAGTAACCCAAGCCAAACACCGGCTAATGTAGCATGCACACCAGACTTTAGCACCGCTGTCCATAAAACAATACCAACTAAAATATACGCCGCATTATTGACAACTCCTTTTCGATTCATCACAATCAAAACTGCCATCATCACACTGGCAACTTCAAGTGAAATCACTGAAAGATCAGAGGTATAAAACAAAGCAATGATAACAATAGCGCCCAAATCATCAATAATAGCAAGCGTTAGAAGAAAAAGCTTCAAACTAACAGGTACACGTTTACCAAGGAGGCTTAAAATACCAAGCGCAAACGCAATATCCGTTGCCGATGGGATTGCCCATCCATTGAGCGCATCAGGGCTGTTCCAATTAAATACCACATAGATCAATGCGGGGACAACCATCCCCCCTAATGCTGCAAATGCTGGAATTGCAATCGTACTAGGACTGCTTAATGAACCTTCAATGGCTTCTCGCTTGATCTCTAAACCTATCATAAAGAAAAAAACAGCCATCAATCCATCATTAATCCAAAGAAGAAGAGGCTTATTAATAGCAAATGAACCAAAACTAACCACTACAGGAATGGATAAAAGATCATCGTAATATCGGTTTAAGGGTGTATTTGTCATCATCATCGCAAATATCACGGCTATAACTAATAAAACACCCGTTGCAGATTTTTGCTTAAAAAAATCGATCATTGCATCTTTACTCATACTCACTCCTCATGGCCAAACACTACCCGCATGAACTGATTATGACACAGTAGCATTAATGAATCTTTCAAATACGAGCAATTATCGCTTCTGCTGTAAATCCGAACTGTTTAAATAATTGATCGGCAGGCGCACTGGCACCAAACGTATCCATACCAATCACAGTATCTGCAAAACGATACCATTCCAACCCACGAGCCGCTTCAATAGCTACTTTTTTTGTATTTGGCTTAATAATTGAATCAATATAACTTTGAGGTTGTTCGATCAATAGATCGTAACACGGTACACTCACTACATTTGCCATTACCCCACGCACAGCTAACTCTTTAGCAGTTTCTAATGCTAACGAAACTTCCGACCCTGAAGCTATTAATGTCACAGTAGCATTAGCGGCTTCACTCAATAAATAACCGCCGTTCTCAACATCCCCTTTAACAGGTGCTGATAATATAGGAAGATTTTGTCGAGAACAGACAAATGCACTTGGGGATGCTTTCATAGAGAGGGCTTTTTGCCATGCTTTTGTATTCTCAGCTCCATCTGCCGGACGGAAAACATAAAAATTCGGCAAGGCACGGAATTGACTCAAGTGCTCAATAGGTTGGTGCGTAGGACCGTCTTCACCTACGCCGATACTGTCATGTGTCCATACAAAAAATTGCTGGATACCCGCAAGAGCTGCAATACGTGCAGCTGGCTTAAGATAGTCACTAAATACAAAGAACGTAGCACTAAACGGTAACAACGGTCCATACAATGCCATCGCATTGATAATAGATGCCATCGCGTGTTCACGGATACCGAAGTGGATATTTTTACCTTTAGGAAATTCACCCATGTTGTTGAGCTCTGTTTTGTTCGAAGGAGCCAGATCTGCCGATCCACCCAAAAATCCTGGAATCGCTTTGGAAATTGCATTCAAAATAATCCCATTGGTATTACGAGTCGCATCGGCTTTTTCAAATGTTGGCCATTGTATTCGGCTAAAATCAGGATTGATAAATTGCTCATACGCTTCATTCTGCTCCATCAACGGAAGCTCTTTAAGGCGATGATTCCATTCACGCTGTGCTAAATCTCCTTTTTCTATCGCGCAACGAAAACGCTCTAGCACATCAGCATCCACAGCAAAAGTAGCTTCCGGATCAAATCCAGCAGCACTCTTAGCCGCTTTGATCACATCGTGACCTAACGGTGCACCATGTGCATGGTGAGAACCCTCAAGTTTTCCGGCACCTTTAGCGATAACCGTATTGGCAATAATCAAGACAGGACGTGTCATGGTTTTTGCCTGCGTCAATGCCCCGTCAATCTCATCAAAATTATGACCATCGATTTCTAAAACAGCCCATTGTTGAGATTCAAAACGGTCACGGATATTTTCACTTAAACTCAATTCCGTAGAACCCTCGATCGTAATACGATTAGAATCGTAAATCAATACTAAGTTATCCAAGCCCATATGCCCGGCAATCGAACATGCTTCATAACTGATCCCCTCTTCCAAATCACCATCACCGCACAAACAATAGACACGGTGATCGATTAACGCTGCCGTTTCAGAGTTTACCTTATGTCCCACATACTTAGAAGCCATTGAAAAACCGACTGCATTCGCAATTCCCTGTCCAAGAGGTCCTGTGGTAATCTCAATACCAGGCGTATGGCGATATTCAGGGTGTCCTGGCGTTTTGGAGTCTAATTGACGAAATTGCTTAAGATCATCGATTTCCAATCCGTATCCCCAAAGATGGTTTAATGAATAAATAAGCCCCGTTCCGTGTCCGCCTGAAAAAACAAGACGATCACGATTAAGCCATGTCGGATCTTTAGGATTATGGTTCATGTGTTCTGATAAAACAACCGCAATGTCCGCAAGTCCCATAGGAGCACCAGGATGACCTGAGTTTGCTTGCTGAACCATATCGGCCGCTAAAAATCGGATCGTATCTGCCATTTTTTGACGCATAACATTACTCATTGTTTATTCCTTATGTCGGTTAATGTATTTGGAAAGTGTTGGTGATAATTCGCGATGTAAATTCTCATCAAAACTTTCCATCTGTAAATAAAGTTTTTGAGCCAAGATATCCGCTTCATCCATTGCTTTAGGCAATCCAAGCAATGTCACAAAGCTATTTTTACTTGTATCGTTGTTGGTAGTTTTACCTGCACTAAGTGAATCTTGAGTTACATCAAGAATATCATCTTGAATTTGAAAAAGTAACCCTAAGTCAATTCCAAAATCATACAGTTCTTGCGCAATATCGTCACGCCCTACGATAATAGCGCCCATCTTTAATGAAGCGGCAATAAGCTTACCTGTCTTATGGATATGTAACATTTTAATCTGCTCTAGAGTCAACGGAGTGTTTTCAAAAAAACAATCAATCGCTTGTCCTAGAACCATACCGTTCAATCCGCCATTGGATGCAAGCTCACGAACCAATTTAACAATAACCTTATCACTAAAAGGAGCATTGGAAAGTACCTCAAACGCATAGGTATTAAGTGCATCACCTGCTAAAACAGCGGTCACATCATCATACGTTGTGTGCAATGTGGGAATACCCCGTCGTAAGTCAGCATTGTCCATAGCAGGTAAATCATCATGAATAAGCGAATACGTATGCAGTAATTCAATCGCTAGGGCAACACTGTAAGCACTGGAAAGCAAAAGAGGATTGTACGCGCGTACCACACCCAGTAAGAGTGCTGGACGAAAACGCTTACCTCCGCCAACCAACATTTGACGTAATGAGGTCTCATAGTGAGGGTGGGGACTAGGCGAAACAGGTAAATGTGCTAACAAATACGCTTCAAACTGCTCCATTCTTCCCCACTTTGTTTTAGCGGAATTTTAACATATTGAGGCTTATATCTTTTCGATTATCTCAGTAATCTTGTTATCATCATCGACAAGAACAACTGTTGGAGTATACGTTTCTCGCTCTTCGTCATTGTAGGTTGCATAGGCAACAATGATGACTTTATCCCCTTTGTGAACTTTACGCGCTGCTGCTCCATTTAGACAAATGTCACGCTGACCGCGTTCACCCAAGATGACATACGTTGAAAATCGCTCACCGTTATTAATATTTAAGATCTCAACTTTTTGTCCTACACGCATTTTAGAGGCTTCAAGAAGCTCTTCATCTATCGTGATAGAACCAACATAATTTAAATTGGCATCCGTTACGGTTGCACGATGAATTTTGCTGTATAACATCTCGATCAACATAATTTAGAGCCCCATCTGCTTCATCATATCTGCCGGAGTGATCGGTGCGTCCCATAATTCTTCTGGAATAACATACTCTTTCACTACTTCGCCACCAATAATGTGCTTTTCAACAATCTCAGTGATTTTCTCTTTTGTAAGACTTGAGTACATAACGTGCCCTGGCTCAACCAACATAACCGGACCAACATTACAACGAAACATACATGAAGAACGAATCGGCTGTACTGTACCCATAATGCCTTTTTGCATCAAAGTTTGTGCTAAATGCTGAAAAAGATCTTGCGTATCTGCATTTACACAGCTCGGCTTTGGCATCCCCGGAGGAGCACTTTGCTCACATTTGAAAATATAGAACGCTGGTTGTGGAACACCCATCGTAGACTCCTTAATTGGTTTTGTGCTGTGCACTTTTAAATTAAATGGAATTATAGCCAAATTCAAATCTTATGCATTAATCTTTGAAAACAGACCCCAAACTTCAGGCAATATTCAAAGTGTCGCTAAGATCTCACGGGCGACAACACGATCATCAAAGGGGAATTGCTTATCGTATATGATCTGCATCGTTTCATCCCCTTTACCAAGTATTAAAACGACTTCATCTCCACTACGGTCATTTAAAGCCTGTGCGATTGCATTACGCCGATTTACATCGACATGAACATTCGTTTGATCTTCTATGCCTGCTAATATATCCCCAATAATCTCATCCGGATCTTCAAAACGAGGATTATCGCTCGTAACATAAATTTTCTTTGCAAACGATGCTGCAACTTTTCCCATTATAGGCCGTTTAGAACGATCACGGTCTCCGCCTGCGCCAAAAACTACCAATACTTCTTTTTCTTTAAGTGCATTGAGTACTTGCTGCATTCCATCAGGAGTATGTGCAAAATCGACAATAACAAGCGGTGATTCACTCACCACTTCCATCCGACCGCTAACGCCTCCAAAATTTTCAACTGCTTGGGTGATTTTTTCAAAACTATCGTCTGTCACAAGATGCACTGCTGCCATCGCTGCAGTTATATTATAAAGATTAAAAAATCCATGCAATGATGTTTCAAAAGTCACCATTTCCTCATAATGCTTGAGTACACCGCTTATTCCATCATTGAGTGAATACGCCAAAATCTTATACGTTGCGGGATTTTCAACCCCATAGGTAAATGCATTTTTAAAATTAAATGCTGCTCTTGGTTCATCTTTATTGATCAGCTTTTTACTCTCATCTTGAAAAAAGAGGTTTTTAACCCGTACATACTCATCAAGCGTGAGATGATAATCAAGATGGTCTTGGGTAATATTGGTCAGTATTTTCAATGCAAACTGGATACCTGCAATACGCTCTTGGTCGATTGCATGAGAGCTTACTTCCATTACAAAGTATTCACATCCTGCTTGGATCGCTTGCAGCATATGAACATAGGTATTCATCACAGTAGGAGTTGTTAATGTCTTTCCCTCCACAATCGTATCGTTCATAAAAAAACCGCGCGTACCTTGCATCGCTACCTTATGATCTAAATCCAATAAAATTGAGTAAATAGCACTTGCTGTGGTGGTTTTTCCATTTGTACCTGTTATACCGATTACTTTAATACGATCCAATCCAAAAATTTTCCAACATTCAGAAGGAGTCACGTTGCACTGTGCACCACGTGCAATAGCGTCATCTTTGTATTTTACATTCTGTTTGGTAAGTAAAAAAGCACCCTGAGGCGAACACTCTGATGAGTTCTCAGTAATATAGTTATAAAGCTGCCCCTGAAGCTCAACTTTCAAGCGGATTTCCTTTTGCTAAACGGCGTAATAAGTTACGTAATTGCTTGTCATTTGGGTAAATACCTAAAGCATTCTCTAAATATCCTAATGCCATTTCTTTGTAGCCATGATCAATCAAATTATCTAAAAAATCAACAAAATCTTCTTTTTCAGTGATAATAACACGAGTTGAAAACATTATATTTTCAAAAATTCTATTAAAATCGTTTTCATCTTCTACTAATTCTTTAAACTCATTGTATAAGATACCATCTTCATAAGCCATGCGCTGCTTAACAGTGTCATCAAAGAGAGAACCTAATTGATCAAGTGTTCCATCCATAGTTTCTAAGATTTCTGAAATAATGGTATCGGCTTGCTGTGCATCTTCGAGACGTAAAATTGCATAATAATCAAACAACGCTTCAGCGCCACTCTCTCCACTAATAGCCATATCACTAAGTATAACGCCGTTGTAAGCTTCTTTGGACAATGGATTGGCCTCTAAAGCAAAAGAATACTCACGTATTGCATCAGAATACTTTCCTGCTAAAAAATATTCGTTAGCTCGTCTGAGGGTTTTAGATAAAATTTTCACGTTCACGGTCTCCCTCCAAAAATATTTAGATGTATATCGACATAATATCTAAATTATAATGTATCGATTTTATTTTCCATTCCTTGCGGTACATTAATAACCGTTATCTCTGGATGGATATCCATTCGTAACTGTCGCTCGACTCCATATTTTAATGTATTGCCACTGCTTCCACAGCCAACACACGCTCCTTGCAATTGCACATATACTGTCCCATTTTTGACTGTCAAAAATGCAATGTCACCACCATCTAGTGCTAAACTTGGACGAACTTTATCGATTACGTTACGAACTGGCTGTATTAACTCTTCATCTGTAAATGGAATCATTTGAATATTACCTTCTGTATGGGAAATGAATGTGACAATATAGAGGAATTGGACTAAACATGTACTAATAGGAACTCAATAATTTCTAAGCGAAGTTTTTTTTAAGAAGATTGGGGAAAAGAAGAAGTATTGAACTCGTTAAACGAGTTCAATGTATGCCATAACCGTTGCGTCGCCGCGACGGATACGAGTTTTAACGATACGGGTGTAACCACCATCACGCTCAGTGTATTTTGGAGCTACGTCGTTAAGAAGCTTTTTAGTTGCTTCTTTATTCTGTAATGCTGCAAAAATAGCACGGTGAGCATTCGCATCACCTACACGTGCTGTAGTAATTAATTTTTCAGCAAATGAACGAACTTCTTTTGCTTTAATCAACGTTGTTTCGATTTTGCCGTGTTCAATCAACGCAATGCTAAGGTTTTTCAACAAAGCAGCACGGTGTGAGCTTGTTCGACCTAATTTGCGGTATCCGTGACGATGTCTCATGATACTTCCTCTATTGTATTAAAGCTTATTCAGCTTCTATTTTCTTTTTGATCGCAGTGATTAAATCATCTGCTAATTCTTGCCCTACTGCATAACCGAATTCATTGATTTTTTCTAAAATCTCTTCAAACGATTTTTTACCAAGGTTTTTAACTTCTTTCAAATCATTTTGACTCATCATAACGATTTCGCCAATATGTTTAATATTTGAACGGTCTAAACAGTTAAAACTACGAGCGCTTAAGCCAAGTTCTTCAATACGTGCACCTAAACGCTTAAGTTCAGGATGCTCGTTTGAATGCTCAACTACTGCATTCGCAGTTTTTATGCTAATTTCACTGTTAAATACAGCCATTTGAGCATACATAACTTCAAGTGAATTTTTAAACGCATCCACAGGTGAAATTTGACCATCAGTAACGATGTTGATTATCACTTTTTCAAAGTTAGGATTGTCTTCAACCAAGATATTTTCAATGGCATACGTAGCACGACGAACAGGAGTAAAGTACGCATCGAGCGCAATGTACCCATCGCCTAACATGTCACGAATGTCTTCACTTGGTGTATAGCCGATTCCTTGATGGATCTTGACTGAAAAATTAAGAGTTGCGTCTTCATTCAACGTTGCCAAAAATCCATTTGGTGTAACGACTTCAACATCATCATTTTCAAGATCACGACCATTAATTTCGCAAGGGCCTGCAAACGTATAGTTGATCTCTTTTTCTTTAAGGCCATTTTTCAATTTGAAACGTATGCCTTTAAGATTGATGATAAAATCAGAAATATCCTCTAGCATACCGCGCACAGAGTCGAACTCATGCTTAGCACCCTCAATTTTAATTCCGATTGGAGCAAAACCGACCGAACTACTTAATAAAAAGCGACGGATCGGGTGGGCAATCGAAACTGCATATCCTGTTTCAAAAGGATACGCAATAATGTTCGCTTCATTGGGACTAATTTGCTCAACGACAAACTCTTTCGGAAGAAGCGGAGATGTTTTAATTTTTTTCATGCTGAGTGCCCTTTATTTAGTAATTATTTCGAGTAAAGCTCGACGATTAGACGTTCTTCTACAGGAATAACAATCTCTTCACGCTCTGGGAGACGTGTAAAGATACCAAATAATTTAGCTTGATCAATATCAACCCATGCCGCAAGACCAGTTTGATTTGTAAGCTCGCCTGCACGAATAATTTGGTTATTCTTTTTGCTACGCTCAACTATTTCGATTTTTTGACCAGGTTTAACACGGTATGATGGAATATCAACACGATTACCATCTACCATGATATGACCATGGTTTACCAATTGGCGAGCAAAACGACGTGTTGTCGCAAAGCCCATACGGTAAACTACGTTATCAAGACGCTGCTCAAGAAGCAATACTAGGTTTGTACCTGTATTTCCTTGGCGACGCTTTGCTTCATCAAATAATGAATGCATTTGCTTTTCGCTCAAACCGTACATAAACTTCGCTTTTTGTTTTTCACGAAGCTGTGTACCGTATTCAGAAATTTTTGTACGACGTTGACCGTGCTGACCAGGTCCATATGGACGTTTGTCAAGTGCACTTTTACCTGCAAGACGACGCTCGCCTTTTAGACCAAGGCTAACACCAAATCTTCTTTCGATTTTTTCTACGGGTCCTCTATATCTTGCCATAGCTTCGCTCCTTAGACGCGTCGGCGCTTAGGCGCACGACATCCATTGTGTGGCAATGGAGTAACGTCTTTCATAAACGAAATACGTAGTCCCTCAATAGCACCAACACTTTTAACTGCAGTTTCACGACCAGAACCTGGTCCTTGAACTTTAATTCCCACTTCTTTAATTCCGTGGACCATTGCTTTTTCCAAAGCCGATTCGACTGCTTGTTGCGCAGCAAATGGAGTAGATTTTTTTGAACCTTTGAAGCCAAGCGCACCGGCTGAACTCCATGCGATCATATTACCCATCTCATCTGTAACGGTTACAAGAGTATTATTGAATGTTGCTAGGATATGTACAATACCTCTAGCAATATTCTTTTTGACGACTTTTTTACGGGTTGCTTTTCTTTTTGCCATACTCTAATCCCTTATCTTGTGGCCGAGCCGACAGTTTTCTTCTTACCTTTGCGTGTACGTGCATTGGTTTTGGTTTTTTGACCACGGCATGGGAGACCTTTACGATGACGAAGACCACGGTAAGAACCAAGATCCATCAACGCTTTAATATCCATAGCAACTTGCTTACGAAGGTCACCTTCAACAACGGCACTAGCGCGAATTTCTTTCGCGATTGTTGCTGCGTCATCTTCAGTTAATTCGAATACACGCTTGTTGTAATCGAGACCTGTAGCATCTAAAATTTTACGAGATGTGTGCAAACCAATACCATAGATATAAGTTAATGCATACTCGAGACGTTTTTTCTTAGGTAAGTCCACACCGGCGATACGTGCCATGCTTATCCTTGTCTTTGTTTATGTTTAGGGGTTTTGCATATTACGCGAACTACCCCTTTGCGCTTGATGATTTTACAATCGTCGCACATTTTCTTCACTGAAGAACGTACTTTCATCGGTAAGCTCCGTTATATAGGTCCTTTGACCTCTCGTAGGTACACGCGAACGTATACCAATACTTGTGACTACTCTTAAAAGCAGTTACAAACATTCAATCACGCTTGTCTGAGAGGGCAAAGTGGACGCGTATTTTACAAAATTTTAAGTTAAAGTTTTATTAAGTTGATAAGCAGAGAGATGCTTTTCCTCAATAAAGGAAAAGATTTGTAGATTAAATCATCCGTATCATGAATGGTTTTTCTAAAACAGCATCTAGTAATTCGAGGTTTTTGATCATTGCACAGACATCACTTTCAAGTGCTTCGTGTGTCGAAAACAATAAATGTGCGCATTGCTCTTCATAAGGGCGCTGTATCATAGCTTCTACAGAAATGCTGTGATCTGCAAACAGCTGTGTTATCTGTGCTAGCATCCCCGGTTTATCACTAATACGAAGACGTAAATAATATTTAGAACGTATATCACCAGGACTTCTTAGTGTCAATCCCTCTTCAAGCGGATGGTTAAACCCTAACATCGGAGAACGCTTACCCGAACGTACAATATCGATAATATTAGCGACTACTGCACTTGCAGTTGCATCTCCACCTGCACCCGGACCATAATACAGTGTTTCTCCTACACGGTCACCGACTACACTGATACCATTCATCACGCCATCAATCTTACCTATCATCGCATCTTGCTTTACCAATGCCGCATGGACTCTGAGTTCAACTTCTGTGCCATCACGTTTTGCAATACCCAATAGTTTAATCGTGTAACCAAACTCTTTGGCAAAAGCGATGTCTGCTTGAGTTATTCCCTCAATGCCCTCGATCAATATCTCCTCAGGCTTTGCGTCAATCCCATAAGCAATAGAAGCAAGTATTAAAAGCTTGTGTGCCGCATCAAATCCACCAATATCAAAGGTTGGATCCGCTTCAGCATACCCGAGACGTTGTGCCTCTGCTAGGATAGAGTCAAAATCTATCCCTTCGTTCATCATCTTGGTCAACATGTAATTACACGTACCATTCATAATGCCCATGATTGAGAGGATATGGTTGGCTGAAAGGCCATCACGCAATGCGGTGATGATCGGGATACCACCCGCCACACTCGCTTCAAATTCAAAAGGGATGTCTCCCGCAATTTCTTGAAGTTCATAGCGATGATAGGCTAATAGCGCTTTGTTCGCTGTTACAACTGATTTGCCACTTGCAAGTGCCGATTTAAGAATTTTAAATGGTCCATCAACCCCGCCCATCAGCTCAACGACTATGTCTATTTCAGGATCATTGATAATATCATCAGGATTTTGAGAAAGCTCAATACTAAGGCCACGTGCTTTATCTAAATCACGGACAACCCCACGTTTGACAACAATCGTCTCCCCTGCTCGTGCCGTAATAATGGCTGCATTCTCTTCTAGTATTTTAACAACAGAACTTCCGACAGTTCCAACCCCAATTACACCAATACGAATCACTCGGAACCTTTACAATCAAACTGCTGTAAAAAGTTTTTAATATTTTTGGCAGCTTGTCGAATACGTTTGTCATTCTCAATCAATGCAAGACGAACATACTCATCGCCATAATCACCAAACCCAATACCCGGAGCTACTGCTACATTTGCTTCAACCAACAAACGCTTTGAAAACTCCAAGCTTCCTAAATGACGTGCACACTCTGGAATACGTGCCCATACAAACATGGAGGACTGATTGCGTCGAACCGGCCAACCAGAACGATTAAAGGCTTCAAGCAATACATCTTGGCGATGATCGTATTTATCCGTAATCTCTTGCACGCAGGTTTGATCGCCATTAAGCGCAATGGTTGCAGCAACTTGGATAGGGGTAAACATCCCGTAATCCAACCAGCTCTTAATTTTTTGCAGTGCGCCAATAAGCTTCGCATTTCCAACGAAGAAACCAACACGCCATCCTGCCATGTTGTAACTTTTTGAAAGGGTAAAACTTTCTACCGCTACATCTTTCGCACCAGGAACAGAAAGGATAGAAGGTGTTTTGTATCCATCAAACGTCAAATCACCGTACGCAATATCACTGATGATGTAAAAACGCTCTCGCTTAGCCATCTCAACGATACGTACGTAAAACTCTGGTGTTACCGTTGCCGTAGTCGGGTTATGCGGAAAATTGACGACTACGTATTTTGGTTTAGGAAAAGAGACATGAAATGCTGTCTCAAGACGTTCAAAGAAGAGGTCTTCATCCACTTTGTAATCTTCATCAAAGGGAAGTTCCATTTTTTGAACATTTCCGCCTGCGAGAATAAAAGCATACGAGTGAATCGGATAGGTTGGGTCAGGGACAACAACGACATCTCCCGGATTCGTAATTGCATAGGCTAAATGCGCATACCCCTCTTTTGAACCCATAGTCGCTACGGCTTCTGTTTCAGGATCAAGATCAACATCATAACGGCGCTTGTACCAGTCACATATAGCTTGACGAAGTTTTGGAATCCCTTTAGAAGCTGAATACCCGTGTGTTTTTGTCTTTTGTGCTGACTCTATAAGTTTCTCACGAATATGCTCAGGAGTATCCCCATCAGGGTTCCCCATACTAAAATCGATAACATCCGCGCCTGCACGTCTACGCGCCATTTTAAGTTCATTTACCTCTGCGAAAACATATTTAGGGAGGCGTTTGATACGATCAAACTGTATTTCATCAAACATTATTGCAACCTGTTAAAAAAAAATTGTGCAATTCTAACATAATGGGACTCGAAAAAACCTTATAGTGGTTATTGTTCCTCATTCGCAGACTCAATCCACATCCCTTCTCTTAGCATTTTCATTCCATTACTATTGGAAACTTTTAAATACATCGCGTGTTCAGGTAATTGAAAGGTAATTCGATCTTTAAACGTAGATTCTTTCGTAGAAAGCAGCGTCTGCATCTTATCATCAAGTACTGCAATTTCAGGATACCAATTGTTCCCATAAGGCGCTTCTACTGTAATACCTAACGTATTATTGACTCTAAACCAGGCGGCAATATTCGTACGCTCAATCTGCACACCCTCATCTTGGGTTATTGCAGGTACGTTCCATAACGCCTGGGATGCATCTAATCCGATCGTCCACTTTTTATTTGATACAATAGCATTGCTCGCCGTAATCTGGTGTAGATTCGATTCTTCGACAAACTCTTTTGGATCAAGTGGTTTCTTGCCATACAGTATCATATCCATCTCAGTGACCTCATTGACACTGCTAAAACGATTTATATGTGCCTTATACCCCATGGAAACTAAAACATGCTGAACAATGGTGGTTGAGAGTAAGCCACCATGAGTCACATTTAAATTGATTTCACTTTTTGTCTCTTTTGCTGCTACTGATAATACAACCAGTAACACCAAAAAGAAAAACTTCATTACCAAGTGGTTCCATTGTTCTTAGTTACAAATTCTGTTGCATTAATTTTTTTCAACTGACCCTCTTCGTAGGTGAACCAAACCGTATTTCTATCTTTTAATATTTTGGTGCCATCCGGTGTGATTATTTCCAGTCGGCCGTGTCCAAACATATAAAGGGTGTTTTTACTTTTGTCTAGCACAATAGGTTCCGCAGTGATTTTTTGCGATTTTTCACCTGTAGTCAAATCAAGGATGCCAATCCATACTTTCACCATCGGCTTAATACTTACCGCATTCCCAATAGCAGTAACCGACTTAGTAGTTATATTTAACTCCTGCTTAGCCACTGTAACATTTGATTCTTCAACCGGAGTCACTACTGTTGTGTTGAGTTCTACAGGAAGCATATCTAGATTTTCATCTACTACTTCTACATTAGCACTGCTTAATTGGATAACTTCCTCGGATGGGTAGACACTCAATCGCCCTTGCATCATCGATCCAATAGCTATCAATACCGTTATTGCAACGATTCCTCCAACTACCCATTTTTGTCTTGTACGTGATTGAGCCTGTAAAATAACCGACTTTTTTTCAATAACGACATCCATGTGCATTTGCATAAATTCATCGTATTCTTGACGAATACCGGAGAGATCAATACCATATTCGCGTTCTAGAATGGATACAAATCCCATAAATTGGACACGAGTCAAATCAGAAAATGATTTGTTGAGTAGTAATTCAAGTTTTGCACGCGCAATATGTGTCTGTTCATGAAGTGCATTGGCACCTAAACTTTGTAAATCTTCAAATGTCTTCATCGCATTCTCTCCATTAAAATTGCACCGGCAACGCCAACATTAAGTGAATCAAAATCATGTGCCATCGGTATTGATACACCATAGTCAAGACCTTTTTGGATTCTACCACTAAGGCCTTCGCCCTCGCTTCCCAAAATCAATGCTCGCTTTGAGGTAAAACTCACCTCACGAACATTTGTCCCATCAGCCATCGCTCCATACAGTGTAAATCCAGACTGTTTTAGCTCATGCATAACATCGTGAATATTATGAATAATCACAAAGGGTAAATCAAGTGCCGCTCCACTACTGGTACGAATAATCGATTCAAAGTTCGGTTCTTTAATACCAGAAATAACCATCGCATCTACCCCTAATGCATACGCACTTCGAACCAATGACCCTATATTTCCCATATCGGTAATGGAACTCAAAATAACAATAAACTCACATTTTTTTAAAAAGGGAGATGCGTAAGGGACCAATGCGGACATTTCCGCAATATAGCCTTGATGATTGCCACCTTTTACCATTGATTGTGCTGCATTTTCTGGGATTCGTTTTATCTCAAATCCCATTTTCATTAGAAGTGAATACTCTTTTTTCTCCACTTCTTTGGCTAAATAAAGCGTTTTAATACGATCACGATGACGCTCTATCGCGTAGAATACGGGCTGTTTTCCATAAATTAGCATTTTGCTCTCTTTGGCTCAAAAATATTTTTGAACACTTATTATATCTCTATGTGTTTAAGAGTCGCTGATAGCACTCTTTTGGATTTTCTCCGGTGATTTTTGCAATGAGTTTTGATGCCGCTTTTTTAGGGATGTCTAAATCAAGGATATCTTGTTCACTTAGATTTCCCCCTTGGTGAGCAGAGGCTTCAATCACCACAACCCACTCACCGCGAATTTCTTCTGTGAGTTGACTCAAAAGTTCCGATGCAATTCCTCTGTAAAAACGTTGAAACTTTTTACTGATCTCTTTGGCTAAAAACACCTGTCGATCAGGAGATGCAATCACGATTTCATGCAATAGCTTGTCCAAACGCTTTGGAGATTCGTACAAAACCGTTGTGTAGCCGTTAAAAAGAGCCTCTTGAAGCGCTGCTGCTCTATCATGCCCTTTGTGTGGTAAAAAGCCGAAGAAAAGCATTTTTGTCTCACAAAAACCACTCGCAACAAAAGCACTCAGTACGGCATTCGCCCCCGGTAAAATATCATATTTTATCCCATTATCCAAACAATAACGTACTAATAACTGCCCTGGATCACTAATCCCAGGCATTCCAGCATCACTTACGTAAAGAACGTTAGCATTAAAAAAATCGGGGGTTAATTTGGCAACAAAATCGGCCTCATTGTGAGAATGAAGACTTAAAAACTGTGGTTCACTTGTAACAAGGTTATGACGTTCTTTAAGTAAATGGATCAGTTTTTTGGTGACACGTGTATCTTCGCAAAGGATGATATCAGCAGTTGAAAGTATTTCCAGGGAACGAAGGGAGATATCGGCAATATTACCAATAGGAGTAGGTACAAGAGATAACATTATTCTCTCTTTAATTTTCTTAAATCTGCTTCAAAAAAGCAAGCTTTAGTGCCTTAGCGGCAAGCGTAGCTAAAGGGATGAATTCCTTTAGCGTTCAAACTATGAATTTAGTGCGTAACGTTTTTTGAATTTATCGATACGGCCAGCTGTGTCTACTTGACGCTCAGAACCTGTGTAAAACGGGTGACAATCGCTGCAGATATCAACACGAAATGTCTCTTTTGTGCTAGTAGTTTTGAATGAGTTACCGCATGCGCAGCTAACAGTACATTCAACTGTATTTGGGTGAAGTTCTTTTTTCATAATATTACCTTGTGAGTGACGGCGTTGTACGTCAATCGGTTTGAGTTTTACATCCATACCTGGGGACGGATTGTTGGACGCGAATTATATCCAAAGATTTCTATTTTTACAAATGCAAAGCTGCAACGGCAACGGCAGCACTTTCGGAACGCAAGATCATCGGTGAACTAAAGTGGCGAACACGATGATTTTTAAAGAGAACCCGTTCACTCTCATGAAATCCACCCTCACACCCAATCACAACGGTTTCATACTCTTCACTCTTTTTGAGCTCTTCCCCACCAAAATCAAGAATAGTCGATTGAGGATGTGCCTTCAAAAACTCATGCAAAGAAGGGGATTCATTAAATTCAATCAATGACGTACGACCGCACTGCATAATAGAGCTTTCCATAATTCGCTCAAATCGTTCAAAATCAAAACGAAAATTACGCTGAGATCGGTGACACTGTATAAAAGTGATTTTTGATACTCCCATCTCTGTGAGCATCGGAAGAACCTTCTCTACTGTTTTTGGGTCAATGATGCACCATCCGATATGCAGTTTTTTGGCAGATTCACATGGGGCTTCAGTTTGACCTTTTAAGATAAAAGTAGCATCACGACCGTCTATACTTTCAAGTACATAGCGATATTCTATTTTCAAATTTAAACGGTTTCGAAATGCAATACTATCCCCGACAACATGCCGACGTACTTTAATCACATATTTATAATCATCCCCGCTCAAACGTAACGAAGAGTTCCCAGCATCAGTACTGAGTATGAATTTCACACTACCATCCAAATACTCATCACGATCAAAAGAAGCATCTCAATGCCTAAATAACGAAATGCTTTTCTCTTATACTCAGTCAATGCACCCTTTTGCCTAATATCGGTCTCATATTTGAGTATTTTGTACCGCTTTATTTCTAAAATAATAAAAATAATACTCAGTATAATCATCGCAATATTAGCAAGTGAAAAAGTCAAATGTTTTGCTGCCATCATCACAATTCCTGTAAAAATTGTGATAGTGATGAGTCCCCAAGATATTGGTATTACAATACGTAACCGTTTTGCATAACGAATAATCTGATGGGAAAGAGCGAGCATGATGATATTAAACATCACCACTGCCAACAAAACAACAACTCCGACAAAATGGATCTCTAATCCTGTAGTGTACAATGCTTCCATAAAGGGGATTTTACCTTAGTTTGCTTATAATCTACACAACCATTCCCAAAGATAGGGAACGACTTCAAGGAGACACAATGGCCATCAACGTCGAAGAGGCTCTTGAGCATATCTATTCCACAGCCTTGCCACGCAGTACCGAAATTGCTCCTATTGAAAACGCAATCAATCGTGTTTTAGCCCAAACCATTATTGCTACACATTCTCTCCCTGCTTTTGACAACTCAGCGATGGATGGATACGCCATTCGCACTTGTGATGCAGGTAAGAGTTTACCACAGTCTTGTGTTATCTTCGCAGGTGATATTAATGATATCAGACTCACTGAAGATCAGTGTATTCGTATCATGACAGGTGCAAAAATACCGCAAGGATGCGAAGCGATTGTCCCCATCGAAGACGTCATAATCGATGGAGAAAATGTTACCTTTGGCTCTAATATTAAAGCAGGACAACATATCCGTCTCAAAGGCGAAGACATCCAGTGTGATATGACCTTAATCGAAACAGGAACTTTTCTAAATGCTCATCACATCACACTACTGGCATCCCAAGGCATCACTCATGTTAAACTGTATCGACGGCCTCGTGTTGCCTTTTTCTCTTCGGGCAATGAGCTGAAGATGCATTTTGAAACATTGGGAAATAATCAGCTTTATAACACCAATACTCCTACTTTCACTGCACGTGCCACAGAACTGGGATGTGAAGTGATTTTTACAGGAACTGCTGAGGATACGATTGAGTCCATCCAAAATCATATTTTAAGTTCTTTGGATGCTGATTTGATTATCACTTCAGGGGGAGTCAGTGTCGGCGATGCCGACTATACTAAAAAAGCATTTCAAGGACTGAACTTTGAAAGTGTCTTTGAATCGGTCGAAATCAAACCTGGAAAACCAACCACTTTTGGCAAGATCAAAGAGACGCTTATCCTCAATCTGCCAGGGAATCCACTGGCGTCTGCTTTGTGTTTTGAGCTCTTTGGTCAAAGCATCATCCACGCCCTAAGCGGTCGTAACGATAAATACCTCTCGACGATCACCACACGTATGGCAGAGTCTTACAGGATTAAAAAAGGGCGCCGTGCACTAATTCCTGGATGGTTTGATGGATCTGGCTTTACTCCAAGTCCCAACTTTCGTCCAGGAATGGTATTGCCTCTCTCTCGTGCTAATAGCTATATTATGGTGGATGAAAATGTAGAACAATTTGAGAAGGGTTGCGACGTAAAAATCATCCCTACTCGCTGGTGCATGAACACCGATACGCAAGTCTCACTCGTAACGTATTAAACCGTATCGGGATTAATGAAAACCTCATTGGCAATCATTTTTTCCCAAAGCAGTGGATCACCCCACTCTTCTCGGACACCCTCGCTGAAGATGATTTTCTCTAAATCAATCACACCCATCTTTTGAGAGTAGGCATCCTCATGGAAGCCTTGCGCATAGCCCGTATCGGTTTCATGGACGATTATGCTGTGCAGTTTAACCTCACGTTCACCGTTGATGCTTTGCGTGCATCCCAAGAGCTTATCAATCATCACGAAAATAATACGACTAAACTGTTCTGCCGATGGAGATACTGGTAATTCTACCCAACGCTGTGAATGACGTTTCATATCTTCAATATACTGCACATCATCCCCACTCCACAAAGCAATAGAATGATCAAAACTGTCGATAAGGGCTTTCATCCCCTGCTTCATCAGTCCAAAATCGTACACCATCTGTCCATTATCCAGATAATCCGATTCAAAAAGCACCTCGATCTTATACGAATGACCATGAACCGATGCACGACACCGTTCGCTCGAACATCCACGTACGATATGGGCATTTTCAAATTTGAACAGTTTACGGATGATCATTGGCTACACTCCATGGTTTTGATCCCAGATACGGATATGCAAACGGTCGCTATAGATAAAACCGCGGCGCTTACAAAACTCGATGACTGCTTCGCAGTTTGCCTCAATATGAGACTTATCCCCGCCCAATGGCATACAGTACACAGGCGTAGTGGGATATTTGGCGATAATTTCATCAATCTCAGCTTCGATATGACTCACCAACGATGGCTCATCCACCGTGAATTTAAAAAAACTTCCCTTCGTATTGGCAATGATCCAGTCCAGAACCTCAAGTTTTACCCGTTTATCATACGGTTCACCACTGTTTGAAAGCTTGACCGAGAGTGCATAAACAGCTTCTTTGTAAAAAGGGTATCGAATAAAATCAGGAGTAATCGTTGCATTCGTCTCAAAGGTAACCCGATGGCCTTGTGCAACTAGATAATCGATAAACTCAACAAACACCGGCTCATTGGCATAGATCAACGGTTCTCCACCTGTGAGAACTATGTCCACATGAGGAGGAAGACGGTAAGAGTTCATGATCCAAATAAGAGTTTGAAGTTCTTCGACCTCCTGCCATAACTCACCAAAGGCTTTACGATCAACAGCATATGCTGTATCGCACCCGACAACCTCTGTACCATCGGGCGCTGTCTCACGACATCCAAACCCTGGACATGTCAGATTGCATCCCCCAAATCGGAAAAACAGTGACGGAACTCCCGTATATTTCCCCTCGCCTTGAATCGAGTAAAAATGTTCAACCAGTTGAAGCATCTATCAACCGCCTGTTTCGTAAAAGGCACGTTTGGAAAGTTCTCCGTCAGGATCGCTCCATCTGTTTTTTTCCGGCTTGGTACGAATGACCTCTTTGAGAACCAATGCCGCTTCTTTGATATCCCCGCGTCGTACCGCATCACGAATACTCATCGCTTCGTCAAAATACAGACATGGGATCAAGTTGCCCTCAGCAGTGAGACGAATACGATTGCATTTTGCACAAAAATCATCTTTATGTGGTTCAATGATACCAAACTCGTATCCATCCTCTAGCTTGTAATAATGGGACGGTGAATGGCCGTCAAACCCTTCATCACTGTAAGCATATCGGCTACCGATGATTTCCAACAGTTCAGCACTTTGCATCCCTTTGATATCAACCTCAGCATGCACGTTTTCCATGTACTCGATAAACCGTACGGTCATCTTGCGTTCTTTACAAAACTCCAAGACATCCAGAACTTCATTATCGTTCATCCCTTTCATAGGGACCATATTGACTTTGACACGAAAACCTACACGAAGAGCTTCATCTACTCCTGCTAATACATGACTCAATACATCTTTTTTAGCAATCTTTTCAGCCACATCGGGAATCAGAGAATCGATGGAAACATTCAAACGACGTAGACCTGCATCATAGAGTTTTTGTGCAGCGCCCTTGAGTAAATACGCATTGGTTGTCATTGCCAAATCAATATCATTTTTATAATCATGAATCATTTTGATAAAGCAATCCAGGTCTTCACGCAATAAAGGCTCACCACCGGTGATACGAATCTTTTTAACACCTTCATCAATGGATACTTTTATAAATTCAAACAGTTCTTCAAAAGTGAGTAAGTTCTCTTTTGGAACCCATGAAAAAGGTTTTTCGGGCATGCAGTACTGACATCGAAAATTACACCGCTCCGTCACCGAAACACGTAAGTAATCAACCGTTCTGCCATAACTATCAATTAACACATTAATCCTTTTAATTTCACCCAAAGAGTATCGTAACTACCTCAAAATCGTATTATAAATAAAAGATAGTTTGAAAGGGTTGAAGTGTTTTATTATAGAAAAATGTAAGAGGTTTGTCTTTGATTTGCATCAAGGGCCTCTTCAGGGGGAGAGGAAAAAGAGCTTACTTAACTTTTAGTATGCGTTTGATGCGCATCCATAGTATCGTTCCGCTAATTAGCAGGAAGATTAATGTTATCGCCGTAATGTCATTGACATAGGCCCACCAATCACCAAAGAATGACCCATCATGCAAAGTAAAAAGAACGCTGTACAGTGTTGCATCACTGAAATGAGGTGATGGTAACGTGTTTTTATGCCCATTGAGATAGGCTATTGCTTCATTGCTCATAAAGGCATCTTTGAACATATGCGGTGCATGTTCCAGTTTATTCCAACCGTTCTTGTCCAATATTCTATTGGGAGCACCCATACCGCTCACATATAGGGTGTCATCCATACGGACCATTTTATACGCGAATCCGCTGTTCTCAAAACTCCACTCTTTTAGATCATGGCTTTTGTAGATACCATGACGATTTCCGATACGATAGATTTTTCCATCATAATCCACCGACCAAATATCTGCACTTAGCTGATGGTACACAGGAGGTTGATACGCTGGTGAAATGCTGACCAACTTTAAAAAAGGGGTAAACAGCTTGGAATGGTCGAGTAAGATACCGCTCAATGCAATCAATATCAGAGGTATCGCCGCTAATACACTGAGACTCGTCGCGTGTATCTTTAATATCATCCTAATCGATTTACCACGATTGGCGATCTTTTTGCGCGTTTGATAGATCAACAGAGACATCACCATCCCGCTTAAGAGTAAAAAGCTCACCATGATCGTCGCAAAATCATTGATGATTAACGACCAGATACCGTCAAATAAGCCACGCCCATAATGGACATCACGGATCAGCCGTGCGAGCGTGATGTCATGCTCCAATTCACTGCTATTGATTACAGGTACGATACGCTGTAATTCTTTTCCCTCTAAATCCAAGACTACTACTTGAGATTGATCGATAGAAGCAAAAATTTGGTTGGCATAAACACTCATCGCGTTGATATATTCGCGGCCTAGGCCTAAGAGTTTCCATTCACCCGAACTCTCTTGACGATATACGCCTGCGTGTGTTGCAACGTACAAAATGCCCTCATAAGATTTCAGGGCATTACACGGGACTGCTAGAACTTGTTTAAAATCACGCCCTTTTGTTGTACTTTCAAAAACTCCGCGTTTTCCAGCTGCTACAATATGATTTTCATCAAGCGGGTCGATCCAGTAGCCATCCATCAATGAACTATCATGATGAATAACAGATTTTGGAACGGTTGTAAACGTCGTCGAATACAAAAAGTCCCAATTTTTATGATTGAGAAAAAACCCGCTGATAGAGAGTATCAGTAGCATAAAAACGACTGCATGTGCCCCTAGTTTATGTAACTTTGAGAGTCTTACCATGTGTATTGAAGTCCTGCGAAGAATTGTCTCGGATCACCTGGTGTATAGTTATTGCTGCCATACTCATAAGTTGCACGTGTTGCGTAACGTTTATCAGTAATATTATTGATTTTACCAAATATCGAGACATTTTCTTTTATTTTGTAATCTGCTTTTAGATTTCCGATACTGTAGCCATTGTATTTTTTTGTATTCTCATTATCCATCCAGTACGACCCGATATATTGCCATTCTCCCATTAAACTTAACCCAGCAATAGGGGAATAAAAGAGACGAGTATTCGCCGTACTTCTTGGAGCAGATGCCATCTCATTGCTCTTATATTTTGGGTCATTTTCATATTTATGCGTCGAATAACTGTACGCTATTTTAGCTTCTAACTGATCATTCAACGTCAATGAAGTACTCGCTTCAAGCCCTTGATGCAAAGTCGTTCCGCCATTTGCATTGTACCGATACGGAACCGTATACGATGTAATCGTGTCATCAATCGTCATATAGTAGTAGCTTAACTCAACGAAATGTTTTCCGTATCGTTTTTTTAGCCCTAATTCGTAAGTATTTGACGTTTCAGGATTAAGCGTGGTTACTTGCGTATTGACCTTTTGGGAATAGAGCTGCGTGGCTTGGGGGATACGAAATCCATTGGCATATCGAGCATAGAGGTTCAAATCTTCTCTAGGTTGATACGACAAAGAGAGCTTCGGACTTAGATGACTAAAACTATCACTTCTGTCTGCGGGTCGATAATAAGTATTAGAGCCATCTGCTCCGACACTCAAATTATTATTGTACTCATATTGGTTATAGTCCAATCTAGCCCCTGCACTTAGGGTAATCTCGTTGTTGATCTTGTAGTCACTGTGAATAAAGGGTGCTATCGCAAAATAATCAACACGGTAGTCATACAAAGCCCCCTGCGTATAAGTCGCAGCCCCGAAGCCTGTTGTGGTGACCGTAAAGTCTTGATTGTTCATTTGATCTGCTTTGGTGTACTCTGTATCAAATCCTACTATGACTCTTCCCCATGCTTGATCAAACGTGGTTTTTTCCAATAATCCCATTGTAGCTTGTCTGCTGTCATTGCTTGGAAGATTTTTTTCCCATGTCGCTACGTATTGATTACGGTTATAGCGGACATAAGGAGTTAGTGATATTTCTACCCCTCTAAACGCATAATTCGTCCATTCAGCACTTAACCGTGCCATATCGTATTTACGGCGTATATCTGTTTTTACGAGAGCCGCATAATAAGCAGGATCATCACTGGAAGCCGTAGAGCCATTTTCAATCTTTTCATAATCAGCAAAATCATCCGCTTGCTCACCATTTGTTTTTGCTCCGGAAAGTAAAATTTTCACTACATTGTCATTGTTTATCACATAATCGTATCGTCCGTTTAACTCAATACGGTCCAGAGAATTGTGTTCTCTCCAACTGTCATTATGATTGTATTTCACTCCGACACGATATGCATTTTTTGGATCAATCGTTGCACTGTTATCCACTGAAACCGCACCGTACCCATCGCTTCCTCCATCTATTCGTACCGTTGATGTAGGTACTTTTGAGGGTTCAGCTGCACTCATGACGTTGATTGTAGCCGCTACCGCATCGGAGCCATATAATGCAGTACCTGCTCCCTTGAGAACCTCTACTGAATCTGCCAATCCATAACTCGTAAAGGCTAAACCATTGTGATTAAAAAATCCCGAGGATTGTACTGGAATTCCGTCTTGTAAAAACAAATAGTATGGATTGGTATTTAATGGCATGCGTACCGAGGTCATATGTCCTGACCCGTCGTTCGTTTGTTCGACACGAACACCGGAAATAGAATTTAAAAGATCTCGTTGAGAAATTACTTGATCCAAATTGACTTCGGCACTTTTTTTGACATCAATACTGTGAGGCTGACTAAAGACATTTTCTTCATCTCTATACGCGGTAACGCTCAGTGCATCGAGTGAATACGCAGTGTCTGCTGCCAATGCATTAATAGCGCTAAGGGCTAATAAAATAGCTGTTTTTTTATGCATAAATTAAAGTCCAATAATAAGTTATCGGCATCATAATAAAGTAGTGTTACATTTGTGTTAAGAGATTAAAAAAGAGAGGGAAAGATGGATCCCGTATCAAGTACGGGATGACGAAAGTAAATTAGTGTACTTTTTTCCAGATTTTACGTTTCCATAGGTACGCTAACAAAGCAAAAATAACCGAGTAACCCATGACCCATAGACCGACGCTTTCACGTTCTGCTTTTTTCGAATCACCGATCTCTTCCATGTAAGCGATCACTTCTTCTTGCGCTTTTTCGCTCAAGCCCACACGTGGCATTGCTGTACCTGCAAGAAGTACTTGCGGATCATTGATGAACGTATGTAGATAATGCTCACCACGGCTTTTGATATGTTGTGACAAATCCGGTGGTGTGACACCCAAATAAGTTTTCAGCGTATCTCCTGGCGTTGTTGCATCCAATTTTGCGTATTGCATACTATGACAACGAGCACATGCAGCTTTATACGTTACTTCATGTCCTGCTTTATCCTCAGTTACTTTTGGCGCGATGGATTGTAAATAAGCAACTATGTCCATGATTTCTTGAGCTTGCATCCAGTTGTACGCAGGCATTGGGAATGCTTTTGCTCCGCCTTCAGGATACTTGTGCTCAAGTTTCATCGCAGTTACTGGGTTAAAAATGAAATTTGCCAAAAAGTTTTTATCGTAAATACGCCCACTATGCGTCAAATCAGGTGGATTAACCCCATACGCTGCTGCGGCATCTACGTTGGACATAATTTGTAAGTGACCTGCTGTTTCAATAGCATGACATGCGATACAATTTGCTTCTACTAGGACTTTTCCGTTCTCAACATTCCCTTTTAGAGACGTATCCACATTTTTAAGATCATCGAAAGCGAAATTTGCAGGTGCTACTTCAGGGTGCATGACACTGTGCGCATACGGTTCAATACCGTAGTACAGAGCACCGACTAGAACAACAAGAACCGCTAATATTTTAAATTCTTTCATTTATTTTCCTTTCGCTTTTTTTGCTTCAGCCATCGTTACAAATGGAAGAGCAATAAACAAGATCAAGAAAGTCAGTGACGCACCAAATCCTACCCATGCATTTGGACCCGTTGGCGGTAATTTACCAAACAATGTTAATACCATTAAGTCCGCAATCATCAACCAAAACCAAATACCAAAGTATGGACGTTGGTTTGCCGGTTTTACCGTTGGAGAGCGATCCAACCATGGCATTACCAAGAAAATAGCATTCGCAAAACCAAACGCCAAAAGACCTAAATCTTTACCTGACAAAGGACCTACCGGGAAGAACCAACCGCGCAGTACTTCATAACTCCATAGGAAATACCACTCAGGGTAGATATGTGCCGGAGTTTTAAGACCGTCTGCTTTGTCAAAATTGATCGGATCCATTGCAAAACCGTAATGGAAAAATACCAAATAAAAGAAAAAGACTAAAAAGACACCCAAGACAAAGAAGTCTTTAGCCAAAAATACCGGCCAGAAAGGGACAACTTTAGATTCTTTATGTTTTCCTGCCATGTACTTTTCTGCTTCTTTATCAAAATCAAAAAACTCGCCGTCTACGTTGTTAACGTGAGGAAAACGAAGCGCATAGAAGTGAAGCACAATCGCACCGATGATTCCCAACGGGATCAAAAGTACGTGAAGCATAAAGAAACGGGTCAGCGTAGAGTCTGCAACATAGAAGTTACCACGAATCCATACCACTAAATCACCGCCGATAAGAGGAATACCACCAAAGATCTCAGTAATAACATACGCTGCCCAGTAGCTCATCTGCCCCCATGGAAGCATGTAGCCACTAAATCCTTCTGCCGAAAACAGCATAAAGAGGATCATACCGCTGATCCAGATCATCTCACGCCCTTTTTTGTAAGAGCCGTAATAGATACCCGTAAACATATGGATGTAAATGATCAAAAAGATGACCGAAGCACCCACTGCGTGTATATGTCTAAAGAGCCAGCCGTAGCCTACTTCTTGCATGATCGTGTAGTTAACACTGTCGAACGCCATATTGACATCCGGCTTGTAATACATCAACAGGAAAATTCCTGAAACAAGCAATATTGCGAACATAACACTCAGTAAGACACCCATCGCCCATAAAAAGTTAATATTTTTAGGAATCCAATATTCTGTCATCATCACTTTTGCAAACTTGACAACACCCAGTCGTTGATCGAACCATTCGAGAACCGAGTCTGCTTGTTTAAATTCTGCCATAATCTACCCCTTACGCTTTCGCCATCATTGCTTTGTACTCTGGGCCTTCTTCACCCAATACAAGCGTTACACCATCAAGTTTAAACGGAGGAATGTCCAATGGACGAGGAGGAGGACCAAATTTATTCACACCGGCCAATGTGAATTCACCGCCGTGACAGGCGCATTTAAAATCTTTTTTCTCGTTTTGGTATGCAGGAATACACCCCAAATGGGTACACAATCCAATCATAACAGAAAAATAATCTTCCCCAATCTTGACGCTTCTCCCGTCAGTGGGTTTCATATCAGCGCTGTATTTTAGGAGAAAAATAGGCTTACCCCGCCAAACTACGATTTCGAGTTTATTGGCTTCTAATCCTGATACGTCAACGGTTGTAAATCCAGCTGACATAACGCTAGGAAGGGGATCCCATGTTTTTTTCATTGCTAATAGCGATGCAACTCCCCCAACTGCGGCGACAGCCCCAAAGGCTTTACCGACGAACCCTCTTCTGCTTTCATTTATCATACTGTCTCTCTTTTTTAAGTATAGAATATAATACTATATCATAAGAAAAAAACGTTTAACTTGACCTAAATCAAAGGATTTTTTAGTTAATTCTTTCATTTTAGTATTCGATTGTGACATTAGGTCTTTCACCACTCTAATTAGTAATTTCACTGCCTTCTTGACGTATTTAAAGTTTATTTATTTTATTTTGTTAATCTTGTCTTAATTTAAATTCAGGATTAATAATACTCATAGCTATTTTTTTTAGAAATTTGTACTATTAAAGATTTCACACCTAGGATTTAACGTGCTTACCACCAAAGCCAAACAAAGTAGTTGTATTCAATACCCTCATGACAGTGAACAATGCTATGGCCACTAAAAAATTAAGTATCTTAATAGTAGATGATCTTCCATCCAATATTCATCTTCTTGCTGAAATATTTAGCAAGAACTATGATATTTTTATTGCAACTAATGGTCCTACAGCATTAGAAATAGCGCATCAAACCCCTAAACCTGATATTATTTTACTGGATATTATGATGCCGGAAATGAGTGGGTACCAGGTGCTTCAAAAACTAAAAGCTGACCCTGTAACCGCACTGATTCCCGTCTTGTTTATCTCTGCCATTGAAACGCAAGAGTCCCAAGAATACGGCTTTTCCCTGGGAGCAGTTGATTATATAATCAAACCGTTTAATCCTAATCTCGTACGAGCCCGCGTTGAAGCACACTTGAGAATCAACCATCTGTATGTGGATATTTTAAGAGAAAATAGTATTTTGACCGGAAAAATAGCCCAGTTAGAATCTGAGGAATCTAATGACAAAAGCTCGTTATTCCAGGAGCTTTTCTCCCATACACACGATGGGGTAGCTTTAACGGATATGCGGGGAACTATTCAAGCGGTCAATAACGCATTTACAGAAATAACAGGCTACAGTATTGATGAAGTATATGAGCAAAATTTTAATCTATTAAAATCTAATCTACATGATGACCTCTTTTATGAGGCTATGTGGCAGGAGCTTTTGCAAAGAGACCTTTGGAGCTCAGAAATATACAGCAAAAGGAAAAATGGGGAAGTCTATCAATCACTTCTAAGTGTTAGCACCATTAAAAATAAACAGGGTGATGTCATCTATTATCTTGCAGTCTTTTGTGATATCAGTCATTTAAAACAAGCTAAAGACCAACTAAAAGAGCTTACTTTTTACGACAAGCTCACCTCTCTACCAAATAGAACGCTTTTTATTGAAAGGCTCTCTCAGCTGATCCAAACACTAAAATCCCTCAATCAATATGCCGGGGCACTGACGCTTGATATTGATAACTTTCGTGAAATAAATGTTTTGAAAGACATCACAGTTGGCGACAGTATCATTACTGCCATTGCCAAGAAACTGACAGCTATTACAGCAAAAGATGCCATTATCTCCCATCTAAACGCTGATTTGTTTGCCGTGGTATTTACAAAGTTTTTTGACAGCGCCGAAGATGCGGCAAGCCATGCTATGCAAAAAGCCAACGAAATAGAAACCAGTATCAAACAACTCTCTTATGAATTTGATCATGACCTTTTTAAACTTCAGCCAAGTATCGGTGTGACCATTATTCCCGGAATCAAAAAAGATCTAAGTGCTTCAGACATTATTCGAGAACTTGAATCCGCGCGAATGGAATCCAAAAAGAGTGAAAGCAACAAGATTTCTCTTTTTAATGAATCAATAGGAAGTGCACTTAAAGACAGACTCGAACTGGAGCATGAACTGCTTACAGCCATAAAAGAAGAGAACTTTGAACTCTTTATATAAACTCAATTTTCCAAAGACCTATGTATAACAGGATTGGAAGTTCTCATTCGCTGGAAGCATGCGACCAAAGGGTACATCTCTCCATTTACATTTATCCCCCTAGCAGAAAAAAACGGCATGATTTTAGAAATAGATAAATGGGTCATGAAAGAAAGTTTTATCCTCTTTGAAAAATTCCAGGCCAAAGGTTTGGAATACCCCATCTCATTTAATATCAGTTCACAACAGTTTCAACGCAAAGAGTTTGTTGAGGACATGCGAAATCTTACACAGCATTATGACTATAAAGCCGGCCATCTTATTCTTGAGATAACCGAGTACACCATGATCCAAGATATGGCTAATGTCACACAAGTGATGCAAGAACTTCATGATTTAGGATTTGCTTTTGCCATTGATGATTTTGGGACAGGATATTCCAACCTGCACTGCATGCAAGACTTGCCAATTTACGAGCTCAAAATCGATAAGACCTTTATCGATAAGATTCCTGCCGATAACAATAGCATGAATCTGGTACACGTCATGATGGATATGGGAAAACGCTTTGGATATCATGTGGTGGTTGAGGGAATCGAAACCCAAGAACAGGCAGATACTATTTATGAGATTAATCCTAATGCTGTCATTCAAGGATATCTATACTCAAAGCCAATTTCTCAAGATGAATGGTTTACGAAGTATTCATAAAATTACTGGTTGATTTACTTCGCTGTAGCATTAAAGTTACCTAAGGTAATCAATTATATAAATCACAAATAAGGATTATTATTTAGACAAATTTTTAGAAGAACTTATTCAAAAATACTATATAATGCCGATTACATAATTACTGAAGGAAAACAATGATTCACGAGAATGGAAAAGTAGTAGAGATTGCAATTATTGGAGCAGGTCCTGGCGGTATGGCATGTGCTATCGAAGCAAAACTGGCTGGCATCGAAAACATTGTTGTTATTGACAAAGCACCTCATCACAATGATATGATCCACAAGTTTTACAAAAAAGGTAAGCGTGTTGATAAAGACTGGATGGGAATCAAGTTTGAATTCACAGGTAATGTAACGTTTGAAGAATGTTCTAAAGAAGAGTATATCCAGCAAATGGATGACAAACTAAGAGCTGCGGGTGTACTTGACACATTTGAGTACAACCATGAGATCATGAGAGTTGAAAAAGGTGAAGACGGTCTTTTTTCAATTGTTTATGGACAAGCTAATGTATCTGAAAGCATTGAAACCATCAAAGCTAAAAACATTATTCTTTCAGTAGGCCGTATGGGTAAACCAAACAGACCAAAATATCCATTTCCAAAAGAGATGAAAGACAGATTGAACTTCAACCTCAGCAAAGTACAAAATGGTGAAAGAGTCATGATCGTCGGCGGTGGTGACACAGCTGGTGAATACGCGTATGGTTTGGTAGAGCTAGAAGATATGGAAGATTGTGTTGTAACACTCAACTACCGACAAGCTGAGATCAAACGAATGAATCCTACGAATACGCAAATGTGTACTAAGTATTTGGATAACGGCAAGATCCTTAACAAGATGGGTGTTGATATCGAGAGTGTTGAGCCATCACCTGCTGGAAAGATCAAAGTAAACTTTACAGATGGTTCTACTGCAGAATACGACAGAGCTGTTTATGCACTTGGCGGAACTACTCCAAAAGATCTCCTTGTAAATTCTGGCGTTAAAACAGGCGAATGGGATGTACCAGTATTCAACCCAGAGACAATGGAAACAAATGTTGAAGGTCTTTATACTATCGGTGATGTTGTAACCGATCAAGGTAGTATTGCTCTTGCGTTCAATCATGCAAGTTTCGCAGTAAAAGATATCGCTTCAAAAATCAAGTAAATCTTTTAGTCGTAAAAGGGGGCTTTCCCCTTTTCTTCTATTACAAAAACTCTCTTTTATAATCTCTATTTTATTTTTTTCGTTGTGCCATTTTGATATAGATCTGTAAGATGTCTAATGCCGCAGGAGTCATTCCGCTGATTTGAGAAGCGGCTTGCAATGTCGGTGGATTGAATTTTCCTAATTTGTCTACGATCTCATTGGAAAGTCCCGATACAGAAGCAAAATCGAAATTTTCCGGAATAGCGATGTGCAACATCTTGGACATACGCTCAATATCGTCGCTTTGTTTCTCGACATAACGGGCGTATTTTGCTTCGATGAGAATCTGCTCTTGGATATACGGGTCTAGGTCTGCGAAGCTTGGAATGAGTTTGACTAATTTATCCAATTCAAAACTCTTACGAGAAACAAGCTGTGTAGCATTCAATTTATCGCTGATACGCTCTTCATCAATCGATTCTAAAAAGGCTAAAAACTCTTTATTAGGTGTATAAACCGTCTCTTCTAAAAGTGCCAACCCTTTATCGATTTGACGACGTTTGGTCTCGATTTGTTCCATCTGCTCATCGGTAATCAGACCTAATGCATGCCCATAACGTCCCAAACGCAAATCAGCGGTCTCTTCACGTAACAGTAAACGATACTCTGCACGTGAGGTAAACATACGATACGGCTCTTTGGTCCCCTTGGTCACCAAATCATCGATCAAAACTCCAATATACGCTTCATCACGGCGCAATACGAGAGGCTCTTTCCCCTGCAACGACAATGCCGCATTTATACCCGCCATCATCCCCTGTGCTGCTGCTTCTTCGTATCCCGTTGTCCCGTTGATCTGTCCTGCGAGATACAGATGTTTAACTTTTTTAGTCTCTAGCGTATGACGCAGTTCCGTAGGATCCACATAATCGTACTCAATCGCATAGCCATAACGAACGATCTTCGCATTTTCCATACCATGAATCGAGTGGATCATTTGGCGCTGTACATCGGGTGGTAATGATGTACTCATACCATTGACGTAACACTCCGTATTTTCCGCTGTTTGCGGTTCGATAAAAAGGTGATGGCGGTCTTTATCCCGAAAACGGTTTACTTTATCTTCAATACTGGGGCAATAACGAGGACCTACTCCCTCTATCTGACCAGTAAACAAAGGAGCACGGTGAAAGTTTCCCTCGATGAGGGTATGAGTATCTTCATTAGTATAAGCGATGTAACACGGGAGCTGTTTTTTTTCACGTGCGAATTTCACTCTGTCGGTACGAAAACTAAACGGATTGGGAATCTCATCTCCGCCTTGTATCTCCATCACCGAAAAATCTATCGAAGAGCTATCGACGCGTGGGCATGTTCCTGTTTTAAGACGTCCTACATTGAGCCCTGCTTCACGCAGGGAGTCGGTCAGACCTTTTGCTGCAAACTCTCCAAAACGTCCTGCTTCTTGACGTGTTTCACCGATATGGATCATCCCGTTTAAGAAAGTACCCGTAGTGATGATCACACGGCGCGCTTTGTATTCATTGAACAAATCGGTACGTACTCCGACAACTGTACCCTCTTCAAAAATAAGCGATTTAACCATCTCTTGGATCAGACTCAGATTGGGAGTAGTGAGAATTTTATTACGGGCAATAACACGATAGCGGTCCATATCGATTTGCGCACGGCTGCCACGAACAGCAGGGCCTTTCGTAATATTTAGAATACGAAACTGGATACCTGCATCATCGGTGAGCAATCCCATCTCTCCGCCAAGTGCGTCAAGCTCTCGAACCAAATGCCCTTTTGCCAAACCGCCAACGGCTGGATTACAACTTGTAGCACCGACTTGTTCGGCAAGAATAGAGATCATTAAGGTATTTTGTCCCATACGCGCACATGCAAGAGATGCCTCGATTCCTGCATGTCCACCACCGACTACGATAACGTCATAAGTCATGATTACTTCTTTAAAGGTAAATTATTAGTGTAATTATAACCTCCCTTGTTGAAACCTATAAAAAAGAAAAATAAAATTATCCTACAGTTAAGAAAACCTTTTCCTATCAATGTGAAACTTAAAGAAAAAAATCGCACAATGGCAAAAGTCGGACGTTAAGATGTGCACGTTATAATTTCCTAAAAACAGGTACAAACCATTATGATAAAAGACGCTTTCAGTGCATTTAACAGCAAAGATTATGCAACAGCCATCCCTCTTTTTCAAACACTAGCCGATCAAAACCACCCTACCGCTATCGCTTCGTTAGGATATATTTACCAAAACGGACTGGGGGTTACTATCGATTTTGACAAAGCACGTGATTACTATATCCGCGGAAGCGAACTCAATGAACCCACGGCACTGTACAACCTTGGACTCATGTATACCGATGGAGTAAGCGTTCCTCATGATCAGTTCAAAGCCTATGAGCTCTTTATGCGCGCGGCCATCCTCGAATTCCCACAAGGGCAATTTGAGACAGGCCATAGCTTGGAACGAGGTCTTGGATGCATGCAAAATTTTAGTGAAGCCGCATTTTGGTACGAAGAAGCCGCAAAACGCGGGCATGCAGGTGCCTTTAATAACCTCGGAGTCCTTTATAAAGAGGGTCATGGTGTACATCAAGACTACGCCAAAGCATTCATCTGCTTTTCTCGCGCCGCGGCACTGAATCTGCCTGAGTCTCAGTTCAATCTTGGTTTGCTTTACGATCAAGGTCTTGGATGCGAAGCTAATCATGACGAAGCACTCGAATGGTGTCGAAAAGCGGCCTATAACGGTCATGAAAAAGCAAAAATCATTATTCAAGGACTGCAAGAAGAGGGGAAAATTGTTTGGTAACCACCCATAACCCCACCTTTACCGATGAACACATCCGTTTTTTAGGCTATATCCGCTGTGTCGGAACGGGACCTAAAGGAAATCGTCACCTCAGTTATGAAGAGATGCAAGACGCCTTCTTGCTCATAGTCCAACGTCGTGTTCCCGATGTTGCTATCAGTGCTTTTTTACTGGGTTGGCGTGTCCAAATCGAAAGCGATGAAGAACTCAGCGGTTGTGTAGACTGGCTAGCCCTGCAACAAACCTCTATAGTAAAAACAGGGATTGAAATCGGCTATCCTTTTGACGGAAAAGCGAAATTTTTCCCCATTATGCTCAAAGCTGCCGAACATCTCAGTGATTTAGAGGTTCATGCCGCTTTTGATCTTCCATTGGGACCAAAATACGGTCATACGCTTAATCAATTTAACCCTATTGCCTCCAATGTCACCTTACACAATCGCCGTGACCTCATCAAAGGCCTCAGTGATTTAACCACGTTACGCAATGATATCGGGATTCGCACCGCATTCAATACCCTTGAAAAACTCAACTTTTTAGCTCCCAGGGCACTCATCGGGATGCATCATGCTCCCTATTTTGATCTGTATGCCTCTTTGTATGCCAAACACTATAAACGGCTCATCATCGTCCAAGGGCATGAGGGAACACCCGAAATTCTCAAAAAGACCAAATACAAAGTTGTCGAAAACGGGGAAATAACAACCCATCATATCGATCCCGAAGAGTTTGGCATTCAGCCCATTAGCGCCAAAGAAGCGATGGATTTAGAGACAATGCAAACACTCATGGATAATCCCGATGAAAATCTCGCTAAAATGATACGACTTAATGCTGCCTTTTTAGGATGGGCATCAGGAAAATATGAGAGTATCGAAAAGGGGTTTGCGTGTTTACAGGACTGATTCGTGAAATGGCAACGGTGAAAAGTTTTAACACCAATCGCCTCTCTCTCAAAGCGCACTATCAAGCAAAACTGGGAGATTCAATAGCCATCAACGGTACCTGTCTCTCTGTTGTTAGTATTGAAAATGATGGATTTACCGTCGAACTCTCACCCGAAACCCTCAGCCATATCGCTACTGAAAAGTTAAAAGACCAAGTACACATCGAACCCGCCATGATGATGGGCGAACGGTTTGAGGGACACATTGTCCAAGGGCATATCGATACTATCGGCACTGTCACTTCGATAACCGACAGCGGTAACAGCTATGATGTCATCATCAGCGTCGATCCAAAGTTCATTACCCTGATCCCGCCAAAAGGCTCAATCGCAATCGATGGCGTCAGCCTCACAGTCAATGAAGTGATGAAAGACTCATTTCGCCTCACCATTATCCCTATTACCATGCGTGACACTCTTTTCGCCACCTACAAAAAAGGGACACGTGTTAATATCGAAACTGATGTCTTCGCCCGATACATGCACCATATCATGAACACTTCCAAAAAAAGTAATCTAAGCTGGAACGACGTAGAGCGTATCAGCGCACTGTATTAAGTCATACTATGGATACCATTCAATGGATTATGCTGGGTACTTTTATAATCGCTTTAGGATTAACCCTCTTAAAACTCTACGTTTTTTTTCCCAATAAGCCACTCTTAGATGATGATACAACACCCCAAGCTGTTGCTAAACTGCAGAATATCATGGTTGAGTGTGATCGATTAAACCCCCATCTTGATGAAGAGAATCTATTTCAAAAGATACGTGAGCATCCTGAGTTCGACTCTACCTTTTACTGGCGATTTAATCTCAATCGCTTACGACACCTCATTGAAAATTATCGCTTGCAAAAGCCGAATTTTCGCCACTAAATCACTTCTTCTCTAATCCAAACTTCCACTCAATCTTGACAAAAAACTAAAGAATTGCCATTAACGATAATGCTTATCACTATTGACAAATAAATTCTAATACGTCATAATTTGCGAATAATTATCAATAAGGAAGATTTCTGTGGAAATAAGAGAGACAACAATTACGTTAGATGATCGTATTCGTAAGTTACTGCAACAAGGGTGCCCATGTTAACCCCACAACCAATATCTGAACCCGTAATAGACACTAAAGAGTTATTTAAAAAAGCCACATCAATCTTTATTATTCATGGTTCAGATAAATATACTTTACGTATTACGAAGAGTAATAAATTGATTTTAACAAAATAAAAAAGGGAGCAAATGTCTGTTTTGGTCATTGGCGGTGATAAGATCACACGCTTACAACACTTTTTAAAATCTATTGGTGCTAAGAAAACGTACCATTGGAACAGTCGGAATAAATCCACAACACACAAGCATCTTCCGCAAAAAACCGATATGCTTATCATGATGACTGATTTTCTAAATCATAATGCAATGCATGATTTTAAACGTCAGGCAAAAAAGTCTGCAATACCATTTATTTGCGTGAAAGGGATGAGTGGTTGTAATGAATGTGAGATTAAAAAATTAGCACTGGAAATTCAACTTAAAAATGATAGGTAATATCATTATCATTATTACTACTTAAGTAATATTCAACTATGATACTAACTATCAATATACTATCAGCAGGATATGCTATGAAACAGTTATGCAAGATGAAAAAAGATGAGATCTCTACTTGTTTCAAGAAACTAACCGATATCACAGGAAAGCCAAAATTCATGTGTACAAAATGCGCTCGTGTTGCTAAAGATGAAAAATATTTATGCCGACCTGCGTCATTGGCGAAATAATACGTTACACTTTACTTAACAAGCCATAGCAATTGCTAATAGCCAGTTCACTAATGCAAAAAGGAAATTGAATGTTAAAACCAGCAATTTTAAAATTACTAAACGAGCAAATTGCTCTTGAAGATTATTCAGCAAATCTTTATTTGGCAATGAGCTCATGGTGCGGAGCACAAAAGCTTAGCGGATCTGCAAAGTTTTTAGAACTTCACAGTGATGATGAACAT
>NCIJ01000035.1 GCA_002282015.1 Sulfuricurvum sp. 17-40-25
TATCTGTCCCAATCAACAAGAGTTACATAAAAGCAATGCCGTACAAATAGAACTCGATACCCGATATTATTTCTATAGAGCAGCTATGAAAAGCTGTACCGCTTGTCCGATACGAAGCCAATGTATCCCAACGAAAACAAAATTTAAAAAATTAGCCATTTCAGAATATTACCAAACCGTTAAAGAGCATGCTGCGATGATGCAAACCACTCAAGCTAAAAACGTCATCAAAAAAAGATCTGCCATCTGCGAACACCCTTTCGGTACAACAAAACAGACATTGGGCTGGTCACACTTTCTTGTTAGAGGTATAGAAAAAGTTTCAGGTGAAAATGCTTTGATCATGTTCACATACAACTTCAGACGCATACTCAATTTAATTGGCCCGGACTTGTTCAGGAAACTGATGAATGCATTGAAAAACAATGAAAATATTGATGCCATAAAGGCTGAAATAGCATTGCATATTGCCGTCTTTATTGAGATTTGGAGTGTTTTAGGACAAATTCTTCAAATCAATGGTTTTAAATATGATTTTTCGGATTTTAAAGCTAAATCAGTCTGAGATTTATAGGGTTCTTTCACAGTCTCATCACAGTCTCATTTATTTTCTGCTTATTGTGTCATACAATAAATATATCTTAATTCATGTCAACGGCTGAGTTAAAGTAGGTAGTATAAAAAGCTGCTAAAAATTATTCTTTTGATTTAGAAAGGGGGCATATGCTTAAAAAAGGTGAAATAAAAATGATACCTTAGAGTTAATTAACTTACAGATATTGATAACTTTCTGCTCTCTCAAAAGATGTGGGCATGCTGTCACAGTAGCTTTTGTTATTGATACCTGCTAAATTTGTTTTACTGTACTTATTGCATAGTGATGCCAAAATATCAAGCAATCTTTTATAAACAATTCCATCACCGTTATGACCAAAAGTAATATAGTAGTTCAAAATACGGATATCATCATTATCGTCGTGGCAGTATTCGTCTAAAAAGTCACAGCATGTCATATAATTTTTATCTGATTCTGCATTCTCATCAATATAAAGGATAATGTCATTAGTTCTAGATCTAAAAGTCTCAATGGCATTTATAAACATAGTGATTCCTCAATTTATTTTTGTTTGTGTCAATGCTATTGTTAACGTAAATACAACTATATTGTGTAATTTTAGCCTCGCTTTATTTCGGTTCGGTAACACACAATACTCTAGATGTTAAGCATATTGATAAGGTCATTGGAAAAAAGTCCAAACAGTATTTCAAAAGTTTTTACTCCGCCATTAGGGTTATTGGTAGGACATTGTTGAACAAAATAAAAATTTTTCGTTTTAAGGAGTTTGCTGCCGTCGTTTAAAATCAGATTAACTTTTATTTGCATGATTGCATGTGATCCTTGCTCATTAAACTCTTGATAAAAATCGACCACTTCGATTTCCAATGTCAAATCAGTATTAGCTTTAGACGATGTTGTTAGCACGCCACTGTAAATATTGTGTTTGATTAACTCAGATTCAATGTTTTGACTTATCAATTCTATAGGTGGGATTACCCACTGGTTGTAAGCAAAATAAGAAAACAATGATCCTTTTTTATACCACATATGATTTGTATTATAAATATTACTCGTCATCAAAGGTTCTATTTTAATGGATAAATTCGTCTGAATATTAGCTTTCTTATTTTCAACAACTTTAGTATTGACGGTATGTTCTTTTATTAAAACAGCTGAATTTTTTAATGAACAGCCACTAAAAGCCATTAGACACAAAATGGACAGTAAAAGCTTTTGCATAATTATTCTCCTGGACCAGGTTGGATGATTTTTTGTTTAAAGAGCAAATCACTTGGACTCTCTTTAAGGCCTTGCATGACTATTTTTCCCTCGTTCACAAGGTGTTTAGTTTCATTAATGGCATCATTGGAGCTATCCAATGTGGAGGAAAGTTTTTCTATTACTTTTGATTTCTTAACATCTTGAAGAATACCAGAGGTTTCTTGGGTTAAGCTTCTGGTATCGTTGAGGACGAATTGAGTTTGTTGTGCAACCTTGGAGAATTCTCGTAACGTTTGATTGGTGTTATTTTCGACTTCTTTTGCCCCACGTATCAGGTGTGTAATTTCTTGTTTATTATTTTTGAGTTCGCTGGAGATTTGTGAAAAATTATCCAAACTGCTGCTTACATTGTTGATGTTTTTATCGCTCACAAGTTTATTGACTTTCACTATAGTTTTGGAAATATCCGTCAATATGATTTCAGCCTTGTCTGATAGTTTTAACAGCATGGAAGATTCTGATTTAAGGACCGGCCGTTCACTCTTATCCATACTTTTTAGGGATTGTGCTTCTTTAGTACCACCTTTTATCTCTAAATATCCGACACCAGCTATACCTTGAGAATTTAAGACAATGAAACTATCAGTTTTAATGGGTGCCTCTTTTTTGACTTTAAATGTTACTTCGACACGTTCGGGATCATTTTTATCGATAGTCACATTTTCGACGAATCCAATTTCTATCCCTTTTAATTTAATCGGTGATGATGTTTTGAGTCCAGAAACAGATTCCATAATGTAGGTTTTATAATTATCATATTGATTATCATTAATACCGTATTTCCCCATCCAAAAAACGAATCCTGCCAAACACAGGATACTAATAATTCCAAATAAACCCACAAGTATAAAATTCGCATTTCTTTCCATCAGTTTGCCTTTAAAAATTCTTTCAAAAATGTCAAATCACTGTTAATAGCTGTTTCATAATTTCCATCAAAACAAATTTTTTTATTCTGAAGAACAATAAACCTGTCTAGAGCACTTTTGATCGTATCTAAATCATGCGTAACGATAATCACACTAAACCCTAGCATGTCTCTGAGTTCTACAATGAGCTTATCAAACGCTTCTGCACTCGAAGGGTCCAGTCCACTTGTCGGTTCGTCTAAAAAAAGAAGTTCAGGGTCAAGTGCAAGCGCCCGAGCCAAGCCAACTCTTTTTTTCATCCCTCCGCTTAGTTCACTGGGATATAAATAGGCTGATTCACTGGAAAGTCCCACCATACTGAGCTTAGTCATAGCCATATTTTCAATAAGACCTTTAGGCAGTTCAGTATATTCGAGCAGTGGCAAACAGATATTTTCTAAGACGGTAAGTGATGAATATAATGCACCGAATTGAAACAATACGGCCCACTTTTGACGAAGTTTATGTGCTGATTTATGACTAATTCCTCTGAGTGATTCACCAAGAACCTCAATGTTGCCCGATTGAAATTTTTGGAGCATAATCAGTTGACGTAGCAATGTTGATTTTCCTGCACCGCTTCCACCTAATATTCCAAAAATTTCACCTTTGTGAATACTAAAAGATAGATCATCATGAATAAGGGTATTCCCAAATTTTGTGATAATATTTTCTACATTAATAACTTTGGTCATATTCCCAGCTTTGTCAGTGCAACTGCTATAATGGCATCACAGATAATGACCCAAAAAAGTGCGCTAACAACACTTTTGGTTGTAAGTTTTCCAATACTATGCGTACTTCCAGTCGCTTGAAATCCCCTGTAACATCCTATAATACCGATAATGGCACCGTAAATGGGTGATTTTCCCAATCCAACATACAATTCATTGACAGATATCTCAAGATACATTCTGTCGATAAAGTCATTGAGGCTAATACCCAGTTGAAAATGTGAAACAAGATATGCACCCGCCATACCTGCTATATCTGCAACAAAAACTAAAAATGGCATGCTGATAATGATAGCTGCAACTCTAGGAATGACTAGAAACACAAAGGGGTCAAGTCCCATTGTGCGCATCGCATCTATTTCTTCGGTAATTTTCATAGTTCCTATTTCTGCCGTAAAGGAACTGGCACTTCGTGCTGCGATTAAAATGGCTGTGATTATGGGTGAAAGCTCTCTAAAAACAGACATAACACTTATGTCAACAATAAATATATCGGCACCGATTTTTGTCAGGTAACCAGCAGATTGATATGCCACAACTAAACCGATTAAAAAAGACAAGATCGTAATAATTCCTATGGCTTGAATTGCGGATGTATCAACATGCTTTATGAATGCTGTGAATCTGAAATTCCACGGTGAAATAATGAGTTTTAGCAGTGCAAAAAGCATTTCACCAACAAAAGATAAAAAATCACCGCTTCCTTTAAATCCATCAATTATCCATTTCCCTATTCCTTCAATAGAAATATATTTTTTTGGGGGTAATTCAGGTTTGTCATGGAAGTTTTTTTCATAAAAGCTGAGAAGTTTTGCGTGATCTTCTTGTAAATTCACACACGTTACGCTGCATCTGTCTTTGGTAAGCTGGTTTTTAATCCTCAAAATTTCAACAGCACCTGCCGAATCAAGAGTTAGGCAATCCGTAAAATCAAAAACAATCGTTTTGTCAAAAAGATTAACAATATCTTTTTCAATGCTATTTGTATTTGCTAAAGACTCTTTTGTCCAATCATTTGCGATCAATACTTTTAGATTTACTGCATTTAAATATTGAATTTTTATTCTTTGCATGGTGAAATTATGTCCATAAAAGCGATGCTAGCATGTAACGAAAAAGTAATATATTGGTGAAATAAATTGGCAATGCTAATATTTGCCATCCATTACGTAATATAGGATTCACCTTCTAGACATTATGCGGCATCAGCTTGAATAAATCACTGGGTGAAAGCTCATGAGGATGATAGTAAGCCAAAGGCTTTAGCATTTCCAAAAATGGAATAAAGATGGGATTTTTTGAACGGTTCATTAGATTATACGCATAAAGCAAATCATCCGCATTGCTTTTGGAACAAAACCACTTTTTAGGGTTGTGCCATCCAAACGGTAAAAATTGGGTAAACACAATCCCTTTCCAGTCGTAAGTCGTACCCACTTTTGCCATTTGTCGTTGCTCGACTTGATCGACTATTTCACATGGCAGCTCAATATCTTGTCTCTCCCAATCGCAAGGAGCAATTTCAAATCGAACTATTCGAGAGAGTTGGGTAAAACGGTCATTGGAGTGGCACAACCCATCACTGCGTAGAAATTCACTATGGCAATAGGGACTTTTTGTCCACCAGCGTATGAGCTTCTCAACTATTGTCCCCTTTCCCTTATAAAAGAGAATACTAATGGTTTTGGTGGTGTTCATAGATTTCAAACCTCCCGTCATAATGTTCAACGATAGCGGTACACGATTCGACCCAATCACCACAGTTGAGATACTCCACACCATTAATAGTGCGTATTTCTGCGTGATGAATATGTCCGCAAATAACTCCATCAAACCCTTTTTCATGCGCATGACTTGAGAGCACTTCTTCGTAATCGGTGATAAAACTCACCGCTTGTTTGACGCTTTGTTTTGCCATTTTAGATAGCGACCAATGGTTGTATGCTCCAAACCATCGTCTTATTTTATTAATAGGGCGATTGAGTCTTAGTAAAAAAAGATACGCTCGATCACCCAAGTGCGCCACCCATTTTTTCGTCATAGTCACTGCATCAAACATATCACCATGAACGACCAAATAACGTCTTCCATTGACCCCAATGTGGACTTTTTCATGACTAATAGTTATATTGTCTCCCATCATAATAGGTAAAAAAGAGCGTAAAAACTCGTCGTGATTGCCAACAATATAATGGATTTTTGTCCCTTTACGACCTTTTCTCAGGAGCTTTTGAAGAACATCAGTTTGCGATTGACTCCATCGCCAGTTGCGTCTGATTTCCCATCCATCGATGATATCACCCACTAGATATAGTGTTTCACATTCAACATTTCGAATAAATTCTAGGAGGGCTTTGGATTGAGCATCTCGGGTACCAAGATGAACATCGGAGATAAAAATGGTTTTATAGGTTAAAAGCTCATTCATGTGGGATATTGTAATTACAGTTTATTACAGAACGGGAACAATGCGGTTTTTTTCAGAAGCGACCAGATATAGTGTTAGCTGTTTAGACAACTTTCACTATTAAGCATAAAAGATTCAATGCTTACTTTCGCTAGATTCTTCTTTTGTGTTCTTTTTTTTCTTTTTAAAACCAGCACCAACTTTTGTTTTTGCATTTAATTTTAACTCTTCTACTATAGTACGATAGGGAATATTTTCTTTATTCATTACAGCAAAACAAGTTGCTATTACCGCTATAGTATTTGGCACTTTACCTTTTTTATTATACGCTTGAATATTTTTTTCACTCACTTTAATAAGACTGCTAAATTTTGGTAAGCTGATTTCTGCATCCAGTAGCAGTTTTTTAAATTCAATAAAAGTCATTTGAATTTCCTTATCATAGGAATTTTTTAATAATAAAGTGTACCTAAATCTATATAAAAACAATATAGTATCTATAAAATATTACTAAAATATATAAAACATTGACATTAACAATAAAAAAGTATAGAATATCTACAGTTATGTTATAGAAATAGTGACTAATAACAATAAAATCAGGAGTGACCTATGTCAAAAGTAGTCAATAAAAATAAAAAAGAAATCAAGAAGGTTGAAGAGAAGGTCACTGTAGCATCAGAAATAGCTACTACAGATGTTGTGCCGGAATTAGCACCTGCAGTAGAGGTACTTGTTTCAACTGTAAATGATGATACAGCGGTTGATGTAGAAAATAACGCGGTAGCTGAAAATACTACAGATGCAGTATGTGTAGATAATATTGTAAATGTTGAAGCAGTAGATAAAAAAGCAGCTAAAAAATTAGTAAAAAAAGTACTAAAGAAAGTACAAAATAAAAAGCTTAAAATCAATAAAGCAGCCAAAAAATTAGTAAATGTATTAACAAAAAAACTATAGTCTATTAAATACACTTGGGAGCATTAGATCTTCATACGTCCCATAAAGTGCTTACAGGGAATTACAGAATCTTTTTATCTATTACGGTATAAATTATGTATTGTATTGTTTAAAAATAATACTATTATTTTTTTTGTAATAGATTGGTGATTATTTTATTCTAAAATGTATCACACTTTTTTAAAAAGGCTCTATAAAATGCTGCCAAACTATGAATATAAATTACTTGAAATCCGTGAAACAATTTCTACACTACTTCACGATATGCTCTTGTTAAGTCAGCAAGCTCTTGAAGCTTTTGTAAATAAAGACAGTTACGCCTATGTATCCATTCGAACAAAGATAAATACACTAAAAGTTGTTACGGATCACATTGATACAAAGATTATTCAGGTAATCGCTCTTTTCGGCCCTGAGGCTAATGAACTTAGAGATCTCATTGTTTATCTAAAAATTACAAGTGAAATTGATCGTATTCTTTACAGTACCGATAAATACTGCAAGCGGTTTAGTAACCATATTGCAGAAGAATATGATTTCAATTCATTTAATAACACGATTATTACTCTCCATAAGACAACTCTGAATACGATTCAATATATTTATGATTTTTTTATAGATGTAGAACATACTTGTGCACATTCTCTTTACAGAAAAGTCTTAACTGAAGAATCGATTAATGATGATATTTTTTCTTTAATTGAAAAAGATTTTTTATTATTGATTATGAGCCATTCTCCACATTCTATGAAATATATAAATGTGCTTGCTACACTAAGAAATTACGAACGGATTGCAGATCGTGGAGTTAGCATTGCCTCGCTGCTGCTGTATGCACAAAATGGAGGAGAGTTACAGTTACGTAAATAAAGTGTATATAGGGTATTTATAGGACGCTGAGACTATCTTATTCTTTTTGAATGAGTTACACAATCTTTTTTTAGTGCATCTCGTAGTAGTTTGTTAAGAATGTACTTATTGATCATTCTCCCCACTAAAAACTGTACGTACGACTTTATCACATATAACTTAAGTGTCAAGCGTGGAGTTAAATTCTACAGTTTTGTAGTTTTATTGCCTCTAAAATTGGAGTATCTTTTACAACTTTTTTAACACTTATACTTGACAATTTTTCATTACGCCTTAACTTCACGCTTTTCAGTATAATTTCTGTTTATTGTGTCATACAATACATATTTCTTAATTCAAGCTCTAATACTATACCTGCAAAAAATATTGTACGATGAAAGTGTAACCACCAAGTAATCCTAATCGGATATATTTACACAATCAATGATGCGAATATCCAATTTGATTTCTTTTTGACTTATTTTAACAGTGGCAGTACTAAGGTTTTCTATGAAATTTACGACCTATTTTGAGCCCCAATTACTAAAAAATACAAGTGTAAAAGATAAAATCAATTATCTTGTTAGACTAACCCAAATACTAGCGTTCAGTGCGATCATTACAGGTATTATTGGGGTGTTAATTTCAAATTATTCGATTCAATCTTTGAATAAAAATTCTTTGGAGCCTTTAGATCATTTGCGATTAATCAAAGAATGGAATGACCCCCGTTTTATAGACACATTAGTTTTCCGCTAACACCTCATTTTTCGTTGATTCCAAAAAGTATCTTACCTCAAATTCGTTTGGAGAT
>NCIJ01000012.1 GCA_002282015.1 Sulfuricurvum sp. 17-40-25
TAGTTCATCGGGACAGAATTTACAATCACAAATAGAAGCACTTACAAAAGCGGGATGTGAAAAAATATTCCAAGAAAAAATGAGTGGCACGCAAACTACGAATAGGATTGAACTGCAAAACTGTTTGGATTTTTGCAGAGAGGGTGATGAGTTTTACGTTACCCGTCTTGATAGATGCTCTCGTTCAGTAAAAGATTTACATGAAATCATAGATACACTCAATCGCAACGGTGTGGCATTTAAAGCAACTGAGCAAGATTTGGATACTTCAAGCAGTGCGGGTAGATTAATGATCGGGTTGTTATCAATAGTATCTGCATTTGAAACTGATCTTCGGGCGGAAAGACAAGCCGAAGGTATAGCATCTGCGTTAAAGAGAGGTGTTAAATTTGGGAGAGAATCTAAGCTGAATAATGAAAAAGTCATTGAAGCCATCAGGATGCAAGAGGATGGCATGACCAACCAACAAATAGCAGATAAATTCGAGATTGGACGAAGCACTTTGTTGCGGTATATTTCTGAGTATAAGAAAAGCATACTGTTAAAATAAAGCTATAATATTTTTTAATTTATGTTTAGGGGTGAGATGAATGGCAAAAAAACCGCCAAATAGTGATGATGTAATAAAAGCGTATAATTTATGTAGCAAAGATATAAAAGATTATTATTGTGAGTTGCTTTCACTGCTCCAAAATGATAGTATTTCCGATGAGACTGCTATTTCATATTGTTTTTTTAAACTAGAGCAAGCCTCGCACAGAATATTATATGGTGGTTTAGTTGGAGTGCATCATGCAGAAAAAACGTTGGCGATGCAAGCGGTAGATGAACAACATTTAACTAGGCAGGGATTTATAGACTTTTGTATTAAGATTTTTAATGATGAAGATACTAAAAGTAATAATATCAACGACTCTATTTTGTCAATTATTAAATCTGCTGAAAAAGTTAGAGATAGAGTGATGCATGGTAAAAATATCAAACCCGCTGAAATAAGAAAAGAGATCACTGTTGTTTTAATGTATTCAACTAAATTAAATGATGAAATAAAACGAATTGCTGGATTTACTCCATTTGGTAGTATGAAGGGGTTTAAAGGAAGATCTAAATCACTCAATGAAAAGACCACGAAATGGCTTTTGAAGGGTCTTGGATTTACGAATACTAAGACGGTTAAAAATTCTCTCAGCATCTAGCAATTACTAAGCTGATGCGCAAGAATTTATTTCATCCGCTAGTTTTTGGAGTAGAGTGATTATTTTATCAAATTTAAGATGAACATGAATTGTTTCAAAGGCTCATAATTACCGTTATCTGCCTCTTTGAGTGAAGAAATATAATCAGCTCTTGCGGAAGATACTTCGGTAATATTTCCACCCCAAGAAAGTGATGGATACCCCATTTTCAGCAACCATAAATCCGTCACAAGTCTTGCCCATCTGCCGTTACCATTAGGAAATGGATGGATTTTTACTAGTGTATGATGAAGCCGTGTAGCAGTATCACGGTAATCCCACTCTTTTTCCCAATATTTTAAATCATCTTGCAGTTGATAAAGTCGTTGATGAATCTGATTTGCTTCAGCGCCAATGGAAGTTTGAGTGGTTCGAAATTCACCTGCCCAACTCCATACATCACCCAACATCTCTTTATGCAGTTTACGAAAAAAGCTCAGATCAAAAGTTACCTTTTTGAGAGCCGATGGGTTGAGGGTGTATTTGATGTAAGCTTTGAGGATATTTTGGGCTTCGGCATCATCGAGTTGAGCACGAGTGGTAATCTTTTTGAGTTTTAGACCTGATATATCATCGAGGGGAGTTTCCCCCTCTTTATCAAATGTGATCATGCCCATACTTGCGATTTTGGCATTTTGGAGATCATTGCTTTGGCTTGGGTTAGCATTTTACGTTGTGCATCATCTCTGGGAGACTGATTTTCAAGCGCAGAAGTTTGGATAACTCTATTTACAATCTCATGGGCTTTTTTATCAACTTGAGCTTGATAAAGAGCTTTTGGAGAGTGTTGCGGTTTGATAGTAATTTCGCAATCCAATGCAACGGCTATTTTATCGAGCGTATCAAGTGAGATATCGTGTCCTGCAAATGCTCGTTTTACTGTGGCTATTCCAACTCCTGCACGGGATGATATGGCTTCATAAGGAATAGACAGAGCCTCTTTTTGCTTCTTGAGTTCGGAGAGTATAAGTGTTTTAAACATCTTGACTTCTTTTGGTATCAATAATGATACTATATGTTTTTAGTATCGTATCATTTATGATACTACTTGTCAAGTATATTTTCTAGATTTATTTCATTAGATACTGTATTCGTTCACATCCTCAAGCTCTTTGAGTTGTTCTTCAACTGCCATTTGAGTAAAAGTTTTAGAATCCTTGGAACGTAGTTTTTCCCAGTAATCCTCATAAACCCTTATAATATCAACGAGTTCAATGTTGTGATAACGAGCATTCATATTTGATGTTCTATTACTATGGCTCAAACAAGCTGCTCCCACAAAATCCATACCGTATTTTCTACTTTGAATACTGATGATAAAGTTTCTGTTATCGTGAGTACGGATGGGATAGTCTATAGCAAGAGCTTTTAAACTAAGTTTGCACTTGGTATCAATCATTTGTGCGTATTTATCCAGATAGATGCGACTGTTATACTTGAACACTTTACCGCTTCCTGTGCCAATAGTATTAAGCACTTCTTTTGGTAATGGAAATCTTTCTGCAACTGCATCGGGGTGTAGTTTTGTATATGATTTAGTTGTTCCAGCTCTTACATTGACGATGCCATCAACAATGTCTTCATATTTAATTTCTAATATCTCCCCAATTCGACGAGCGCACATGATTGAGATAAGAAACGCCATTCTGTGATTGGCTTCTTCATTTAATGCAGCATTGTAAATCTTTTTTATAGCATCAATTAGAGGTTCTGCGACTCTATCGACAAGAGCTGGTTTGGGTTGATCTTCGCCGAATTTAATCAGTTCTAAAATATTTCTACGAGTAACGTCATCGGAAAATGCTTCTTTAAAAACTGGGCTGAGAATAACTTTAGCTTTCTTGACGGTGTTTGGGGATAATTTCAATGCTTCCATATTTGTACGGATTTTAATTAGATGATCTTTGGTAACTTTATCAATTTTTAAATGTCCAATAATTGGCTTGATATGCTTATTGTAAGTAGCTGTAGAATTTTTTCTATACCCATCATTGCATCTACTTAAATACTCTGTCATTAGTGAATCAATTTTATCCGATTTTATGGAAAATACATCATTTCCCTTGGATAGTTCAATTTTTATTTCGGACAGTTTATTAAAAGCTTGCTGAGGATTTTTCACACCGTAAAGCTTAGTGAGATTTTTCTCTCCGTATCTAGTCCCATTATGAGAAAATACAGCTATATAATTCACCGTACCATCAAGCATTTCAAGTTCTTTAATACCAGCGTATTTAGTGGGTTTTAATTGATTCTTGCGCGCCATACTTACCCTTATTCTGAGTTATGTAAAAAGTTATGTAGCTTGATTGTATCATTTTTATGGCTGGTAGAACTTTATAGATGTAGTAAACCCCTATAATAAGGGGTATTGATTTCTAATTTATTGTATTATATCGTTGAGGGATAGTTTCGACAAGGTAGGGGTCACTGGTTCGAGTCCAGTTGGGACCACCATCCATAAACTTCGTATAATAAGGCTTTTAAGAGCTTTTTATCATTTCAAAAACAATCTCAATTTTTTCCAAAAAGTTGTCAAAAATAGCTACAAATTGACAAGCTAATTACACAATAACTACACAACTTCATCGCTGTATTATTATGAAATTCCCCATTGATATATTGACTTAATAGAATTTGAAACAAGATTGTCTGGTATAAAAAATGAAAAAATTCCCCATTGAATAACAACCAGTCCTAAAGCATACCAGTGCTTGTCATTTTGATATAACCTATATAAAATAACTGATGCCACACTTCCAATTATAAAAACTACAAACCACGTGAGAATATTGATTGCATTTAATGCTTTAAGTCCAATATATGTTCCATAGAGCACAGGGTAGATAGCAAAAATATAAAATAAGACCGCTGCCCAAAAATATTCCGCATTTTCACTATCAGTTGTAACCCTTATTGGTTCCTTATCTAAGCCCATAATTGTCCTTTTTTATTATCAAATAAAATTTTATCATAATAGAAAAATAATCGCACGATTTTATTTTTTTGACCCTGCAACGTTGTATCATCCTAATTTAATTATTTTTATCTGTTTGATTTTTAGGTTTTAATGCGGAATGGATTAGTGCTGCACCAGAAAGTAAAACAAGTAGCACAAATACCCCAAAAACAAACCATTCATTTATTATATTCAATAGGTCAGGTTTCAATGATAGAACGTAAACGCTTATCATTACAAAAATTATGACACTTAAGATTTTTCCATATATGTAATACATTTATTCGCCTTTTTTGTTATTGGTTTATTTTATCTATATTCTTTCAATTTTTTTCAAAAAAATCGCACTATTTTATTTTTTGGACCCTATAACGTCATATCATTCGAATAGAATGTAAAAATTTTATAGGAGTTCCATATGATTTACAAAGACTAAAACACAGACAACTCAGTTGTCTTGGATTTGTATAACTTTAACAATCAACATAGAAGAGTTTTTTTTATTGTTTAGCTGACAATGGAAAAAAGCAACGTTGGCACGTTGTTCTTTAAATGTTGATTTTTGACACGAAGGAGCTTTCCTATCTCTGTTGCGCTTTTCGCGCAACAGAGATAGGAAGCGATACACATCAAGCGGTCATTTTAATAATGTATCGGGAAAAAGGCACTTTGCTGGTGCCTATTTTTTGATAAAAACCGCTTAAAAACAATCCAAATTCTACACATTTGACAAATCCTTGAAACACTTAACAACTGCCATAAAAAGCAAATGCTAATCACTGTTAATTCAAGGTCAAATTATTTCTACTTTTTCTGCCTATGATGTAGCACGTCATACCGTTTGACATTTCGTAATGTTGTCGTTAAATAAATTACAGGTCTAACTTTCTGTCAAGAAATAAAAACACTCACATGCCCTTCCAGGATATCCACTTATCTACAATATACAGGAGGGAACATAATGTTCACACAAAAGAAAAAAAACTATTACAGCACCATTCTGGGGTTTAAAAGTCCCAACGATTTTGACCTATTCGCCAAACGATATCTTGGGTTTTTAGAGCAGGACGACTTAACCAAAAATCGCATTATGAGCGGATTTTTTATTCTGCTTGAAATCCAGAAAGAGACGTTTAAAAATAAAAATATGATTATCTATGATGGTATTAAAAACCAACACGTTAAAAAATACGCCTCTGAAATTCTTGACCTGCGAAAACAAGGCAATGGCAGTCAATCTATTGTCAGCTACTTATATGAAAACCATCGGGTTGAAGTTTCCCGTGGCACAGTTGAAAAATTCTATAAAAATAATGGACTGTAAGACAATGGCAAATCTAAAAGGGGGAACTTATCAAAAACAAGCAAAGGACGCTTTTCACAGACTTCAATCGTTTGGTGTTGGGAGATTAAATAAAGAAGACCACTTAACCCATTCAAGCAAACTTGCCGAAAAGCGTGAAATGTATTTAAGAGATATTAGCAGTTATTTAGAACGTAATGAAATCGAAGGAAAGTTAAATGTTTTAATGAACCAAGAAAATCTCAATAGCTTCTTTATGGAACGATTGGAGGATTTGGCTATCAAGACACAGGAAGATTATTTGCGTGGGTTCTCGTCTATGCTACAAGGCTTACACGAGCAGAATATATTTATTCCCTTACATACTGAAAACAGTGATTATTTTAACGATTATGTATCACAGATAAAACAAGACCAGCCAGACGAAATCATTGAAAACCGCTATATTGAGAATGCCCCAATGATGATTGAAGTTCTCTATGAGGACAGATACATCTCTGGGCTTATCGCCCAAACTCAATATGAACTTGGCCTCAGACAGGCAGAAGCGTTTGAATTGATTAAAAATCCTGAAAAATATATTGGCGATGGGATTGTCTCTAATCTTATAGGCAAAGGCAATCACTCTTATGAACCAAAGGAAATTCCCTTCGAGTTGGAACAAAAAATATTAAATTATCAAGGAGACCTTATCGACAAAAGCACCTATTACAGAGATTTACACAAATACGATCTATCGTCTCACGATTTTAGATTTACCCACGCCCGTGATAGTTATGAAGAAAAAATAGCATCTGGCATGAACGAGCAGGATGCCAAGCTTTCTGTGAGTGAAGAGCTAAATCACAAACGGGAGGCGATAACGGATTACTATCTTATTCGCACCACTTAACACGCCTTAAATCCCTAAACATAGGGGTTTAAAAGGAATTTTGCGGATTTTCTCTCTATATACCTCTACTCTCTCATTTATTTCTTCTTTCTCCTCTCTTTTATTTAATCCTTCCCCGTAAAACTTCCCACACAAAACCAGTAATACTGTTTAGAGCGTCAGAAATGTTCAGAAAAATGAAATTCTTTTGCCTAATGTTGATTTTTACAAATCTCGCTCTTAGAACGTAGTATCAAAACAAATATGACCTAAATCTTTTCTTCCAATCCTTCAAGGGTTGCGTCCATCCAAAGGAGGCAACCAAAATGACAAAATTTCTAACAACTACAATTTCAAGTGATGATGAGCTAAAAGAGCTTTTAATAAAAAACCTGCCGAGAAAATTAAAGGCAGGTAATGAGAAAGAAACATCCAATATAATAAATTATCCATCAGCAATAGCGTTGGACAATACCTATTTTATGAACTTCAATTCAAAAGAACAAATCTCTATTATGGTGTTTGATATTGACAAGGTGGGCAATAAAACAGCATTGGACTATTTTAAAAATATAAACGGTCTATTGACCTTTATTGTAAAAACAATAGGATTTGAACCAAGTTATATTTTACAGACGACAAAAGGGTTTCATTTCGGGTATCACCTGAAGAATCACGTATTTACAAACCAACCAAAAGCAGTTGAATATCTGCGTAATATAAAAAAGGCTTTGACGGAACTATTGGGATGTGACCCAAATGCCTCACATCGTCTTAATGGTGTTTGGAGAAATCCGCTTCTTCATCCCCATTATTATTCTGGGGCAATAAACTATGAACTGAGTGATTTTAGAGAGTTCCTGCCACTACGTGTGAATGTCAAAAGAACCTATACAACAAAAGTGAAAATAGACGAAAGTCTTCTTATTGAAGGCAATCGCAATGAGGCACTGTTTCGATACGCTATGAAATTTGCGAAGGGTCAAGCATCATTAACAGTAGAACAAATTGTTGATTTTTTAGTAGGGGTTAATGCACAATGCTCTCAACCATTAGAGGCGGATGAGTTGAATATAATCGCTTCATCCGTTTATGGTTATTGGTGTAAAGGAGACATAAGATTTGGAACACTCGCAGAAAGGGAACCAACCCCCAATGAGGGAATTATGGAGTTTCCAAAAATGGCAGGGTTATCACTTGAAGAATATCAAGCAGAGGTCAAACGCAGACAAAAACTTTCTGCTCAACGCACCAATCAAATAAAAGACAAAGAGAAGGCATTAAATTCTCTGGCCGCGGCCAGAGAATGTTCAGCACAAAAACGACGAGATGAGAATGAAAAAAAAGTTCTTGGAGCAATAGAGCAGTTAGAAAAGGAGGGTAAAAAGATTACTATTTCCGCAATAAGTAGAATTGCGGGGATTGATAGGAGGACTACAAGTAAGTTCCAACAGCAGTGAAGTACTGCTAGGGTTTTTTATATGTATTGTTGAATGACATCATAAAGCGAATAGTTTTTAGTGTTGTAAATCGCTTTTTCAATATTCGTGTCATTTACTTTGTATTTGACAGCATAGCCGTAATTGATTTTTATTGCCTGTGCTTTACTTTTTGTTACTTTATCAAAATTAGATTTTTCACTCATTGCAGAAGTAATTAAAGAATAGCGTGTTCCATTGTCTAAATCTCTTGCTTCAGGCGCAAGTTCTTTATCCATATTAGAAATATTAAAAACTAAATTTTGGTAATAGCTTGTCAAGGATTTCACAGTGATGAACGATTGGATTTTATTGGACATGATACCATTTACACTCAAGCCATTATCTGTTTTCATAATCATATTGAAATTGGCATCTTGAAACGTATATTCTTTCGGAACCATTCCTTTAACGTTGGCATAATCAATCGTAATAGGGATATGAATAGTAATTTTTTTACCTGGAGCATAAGGGATTTCTTGCATTGGTGCTTTTATCGTTGCGTAGAATGAGACATTATTATTGTGTTGGATAATTTTACTGCTTCCTCCCGCAAGTTCATAACTTTTGAAATTTGAATCAAGATATTTTTTGTATTCAAGAATATCTTTTACATATTGCTCATCAATTTTTGTTTTTAGGCTCTCAACTTTAGATGAAGCATCTTCTTCGGACGATATTATCGAATGGTAGTCATAGTTTCTTTTTTCTGGGGCATGAAGAACAATGCTATATCCCCCATCTATGCTTTTATTGCCAAAAAATCCACTCTTGTCGGTTGTTGAATATTTTAACTCAATTAAATTTTTATTATTTTGGTATTCAGTTAGCGATTGATCATACATCTTATCTATAGATGTTTTCTTCACATCAGCATAATTGAAAATTTCAAGTAGTTTTTCTCGATATTTTTCAAGATTATTATTTTTTACTACTTCCATAAATGTTTCATTATCAAATGATTTTCCATCCATGTAAATAGCTTTCTGTTGAACTAGTGCACCCAGAGGAGTCATTATTGAATTTATAAGGCCGGTTGCCACCATACCGACTACGTGTCGCTTTGAAAAATTACTTTTACAAAAATTACTTTGCGAGTAATCTACATAGCTACCATTGACAAAAATTTTACCACAGTCTTGTGCATTCGTCGGTATTTGATAATCGGGGTAAAACCCATCTTTTGTTATTCGAATAATTTCCATGTCATTAGCTAGATTTTCTCTATTCATGGAAACTTTAGATAATGTTTTCCCCTGACTTAAGTAAGCATATCCAAGCGTTGTGGAATCAGATAATGAATTCCCAAAAGAACTTTCACATAATAATCCCGATGTAATCATTCCAATTAATAGTTGTTTTTTCACACTTTTCCTTTTTTATTTTAAAATCTATTTTTCTTTTGAAAAAGAATGACTTTTATTGACGGATGAATCATAATAATTATTTCAACTCTGCCAATGTTTCTTTTGCATTCCAAAGAGGAATTTCTGTTGAGGTTTCTTTAAACATAACAATCTTTAATGTTGTCCCACTGTCAACCCTTGTGGCGAAGATTGAACAATGTCCACGTACTTTCTGCAGTCCAGGAGTATGACAATAATCCATTACGCCTTTGTAGGTTGTAAAAGGAAACCCTTCCATATTGTTTGTTCCATCGTTAATAACTGCAAAATATTGATTGCCAGTAAATAATGTTTCTTCTGCAGCACGCTTAAGTACTTCATGAAACTCGTAGGGCTTTACATACTGTTCTTCCCAATTTGCATATTTTGGAGGAACTCCTCGGGCAGACAATTCTACTTTAAGTTTTGGGTCACCAAAAATAGATACTTCGACTTCATAGACTCCACTGTCAAGTTTCGTTACAGCAGGCATTTTTGCAGGTCTTATAATGCTACATCCGTCGAATAGCAATACTCCTAATATCATTGAAAATACTAAATAACTTTTCTTCATCTATTTACTCCTGCTCTTTCTTGGCCATAAATCCACGAATTTGAGATTCAGAATATCCTGCATCAGCATTACACACAAAAAATGTAATCATCTTTGAACTTGCCCCTTTTGTGTCTGTCAATTTCATAACTTTAACGTATTCATAGTCAGAATTCATATGATCTTTAATAGTAACTAGCCCTCCAAAAAAGAGTCCAATTCCTGCACCAGCTAAGCCTGCGCCCAATGCTTCAGAGCCTTTGCTTGCAATTGTCCCTGCGCTTTGTTGAAGACTTGATAGCGTGCCATTGGCTACAGATGCAGAAAGATATTGAAGTGATGTTCGAGTGAGGGCATAGTAATCATTTGCCTTTCCGAAAAATATTTCTTCGCTCTTCGCTGACGTATTAACTTTTCCAAGCTTGAAAACATTAACTTTGTACATACTATAACCGTCAGATCTCTTCTCTGTTAGGACTGTTCCATAATTATGGTTCTTATCGTATGTTTTTGGGAAGTATTCATCTGATAATTTGGATGGGTTAAAATATTCAACTCCAAGCGGTCCAGTTCTTTTAACTCTTAAATCTTCTTCAGCAAGGAGGGAAGTAACAATAAGAAGAGTAGTAATAATTATTTTCATAGGTTCCCTTATAGGTAAAAGTCATGTATTCTACATAAATATTAATAAAATTTATTAGATAAGAGCAGAAATATTATTTGTAGAATAACGCTACAGTTTGTTTTAAGCAAATGTGTGTAATAATTCTTCAGTTGAGTTATTGGATAAATTACTCAACGGGTTATTTAAATTAGCATTGTTAATATATTTTGAGAAAGGGGTCAAATATGGATCTCGATTGTAAAATGATTTTTGATAGGAATATAACTTATATAGAAGATTGTATATTCACATATAAACTTAAGGCAACAAAAGACGAACTTTTAAAGCTATCTACAATTTATGTGAATAATCCAGTTGATTTAACTTTCCGAGTTTTTGGAGAATTGAAGCACGAAGAACCTGTCGAAGTTTATGACAAGAAAACGGGTGAAGCAAAAGGATTAAAGCAGAAAGCTGTTTATAAAACGACTGCTATATATAACTTTTCAAAAAAGAAGGTTGATAGACATTCACTTGAAGAAATCAAAGAAGTCTATAGAGACTTTTTGAGATTATCTGACTATTTTGGTCAAATAAAGTTAATTGAAAAAATCGAAGCAAAAGAGTTTAATACTACAGAGAATGACATCTTAGTCGAGAAATTTGTAGAAGTATATGAGGCGAGAGAAGTTTAGCAACTTCTCTTTTTTTAAATCAAAAAAGTGTAGAATCATTCTTCAAAATTGATTTAGAGCTATTGAATGATTAGGGGAAGTGTAAAGACTTCCCTTTTTTCACATCAATTAAGTGTAGGAAGTCCCTGCAAATATAAAGGAAAAATTATGAAACAAGTCGCAATACATATCGAAGATTCAAATAGCTGTGAAAAGGTTGTATTGAATGAAAAAGCGAAAACTCTTTTGTTTATTGACGAGGGTGAAAATATTGATGATGAACTAGAAAATTTGAAAAAAGAGCAAGTTAAGGTTGATAGATCAAGTCTTGAAGATGAAGATGAACATTTGCGTTCTTTAATAGAGATGGCGGAGAATGAATTTTATGGGCTACATTTGCCTTACTAATTTAAACCATAGATTAAATAAAAATTTTGGAGGTGAGTAATGAGTATGAATCCTGCCCAGAGCAGTTTAGAATATTTGGAATTAAAGGCATTGTTGCTTCAGCAGCAGGCACTTTTTAAAATGTTTATTCCAGTGAAGGCAAGCATTGCGCATTTAGCCAATATGACTGGGAAAAGTCGTCAAGCAATACGTCAGTATCTAATAGCCCATTTTGAGCCTGAGGTTGATTTTTGGGTTGAAAATGGGAAAATTTACGCATCCAAAGAGACAGCAGCTCAAATCATTAGCAGAGGTGCGAGATGAAAAGCAGAGGAGACGGAAGTTTTTTTGTAAGAGGTGAAACTTTATGGGTTCAAGGTTCCATTGAAGGCAAGTTCTTTAGAAAATCCACAGGGAAAAAAGCGACTAAGATGAATCTTGCTTGGTCTGTTAAACAACGTCCTCTTGAAGTTCTTGGCAAAATTGTTAGTAAGGGTGTAAAGCAAAAAAGTGAATACACCATCAAAGAATTAGGATATTTAGCTATTGAAGATTCAGCAGGTAAGCGTAGCGAGGAAGTTCAAAAAGATTACACCTCAATTTTTGAAAGACTGATTGTTCCGTTTTTTGAAAAGTATGCCCTTGAAGACATTGGTATCAAAGAAATAGAGAGCTGGGAAAAATTACATTCTAACTTATCAGCGGATAGACGACGACGTGTCAGAAGAATTTTAAAAGACATTCTAAAAAAAGCTGTCAGATATAAGCTTATTGGTGAGAACCCACTGAATGACGCTGAACCGATTACGGAAACTTTTTCTGAAGATGATGAGGCAATCATAAAAGCATATACAACCAGTGAAATACGCTTGATAATAGATAGTGCAGAAGGTTGGTTAAAAGTCTATTTTGCGTTGCTTTTCACAACAGGAATGAGAGTTGGTGAAGTTTTAGGACTTGAAGTTACAGATATAGACTTTGAAAGAAAAGTGATAAATTTGAAGCAATCATTGACGCAGGGGAAAATAAAAAAATCATCACGACAAAAGAATCACAAGCGAGAAGTGCATCTTATGCCTGAAGCATTAACATTGCTTCAAGAATATATTGAAAATACAAAAAGTGATAGATGGATTTTTGTATCGAAAAAGAATACTCCTCATTATGATAATGCCAATATTATCAGTCGCCATGTAAAACCACTATTTAAAAAGATTGGGGTTGAGTATAAAACGGTCAAAGCAACACGAAAAAGTTATGTATCAATTATGTATGATAGCAATATCCCCGAGTCATACATTCAAACCAATATAGGTCATGTAGTAGGCTCAGCAGTAACGAAAAAGTTTTATTATAAATCTATTCATAATAACAGTGAAATCGCCACTCTTGCGAGCCAAGAGCTTGAAAAAAAGCTCAATGGAAATGGAAATTAATTACACAATAAGAACACAAAAAATTATTTAATTTGCATCTTATCCCTATTCTTAGGGTTTTCAAGCATTTTTTTAGTCATCTCGACAAGGTAGGGGTCACTGGTTCGAGTCCAGTTGGGACCACCATTCCTTCATTAAACTTATTAATTCAAACAAATAATTCTCACTAAACCCCATTTTTATTTTCATAACTGTTACGAATATACTAATATTTATATACATATAGAAAAATATTATATTTTAAGAATTCTCAAATAGGTTAATAGATATTATAGTTTATTAATTTATATCTGAGGATTTGGTGTGAGAGATATTATTTATTCGGTTATGCAAGATTACGGTTTGTTTGTGATTTTCTTTCATGTTCTTGGTGCGTCTGTATGGGTAGGAGGTATGATAACGTTATGGTTTTTAACCAGGGACACTGGTGCTCCAATACCCATTGACCGTCGAGCAACAAGTCGAACAGAAATGTATAAAAAATTTTTTACATTTTTGTCTCCCTTTGTCCTACTTCTTCTAGTAACATCAATATTTATGGCACTTGGCTATAAGGATAATGCAATTGATTCAAATGGTTTCACATTGGACTTTAAGAATCTTGAAACCTATAAGCTGATTAATACAAAAGGCAGTATTTGGGCGATCATGGTCATGAATATGGTACTAATGATTTGGATTCTAACTAAAGCCAGCTGTAAGTTGTGCAAAACAAAAGTAAGAGCAGATTGTATGTGGTTGGTGAGCAAGTACCTCTTACCGATTAATATTTTATTAGGGCTCGTAGGCATATTTTTAGGGGTCTTTTTAAGAAGTTCTTTTTAACCAATGACAGAGGTCGTAGCCTACTTGCATAAACGTCGAATGATTATGATGGGAGCAGTCGTTTTATTAGCGGTTATCGCCGTCATTGTCAGCTATAACTTTCAAATGGTACCTGCCACCTATTTTGGTGGTAAATATAACCTGTTATTCATCTACGCACTTATTGTGTATAAGTTGATTGAACTTCCTATTCTTTATTATTTATTAGTACATCGTAATCTCAAGAAATTGAAAAAAAACAGTAGTTACGAAGAGAGCCTTCTAAAGTTTAAAAAGCATGCAAAATTACTTTTATTTTTAATTCCACAAGGAAATACAGTTTTTGGAGTTATTGCGTATAAACTCAGTGGGAGTATCCTTTATTTTCTTTTTTTCTCTTGCATTGCCTTGATAACACTTTATTTAATTAAACCTAATAAATTTAAACTTTACTAAAAGTAACATCTAACATACAATTGTTAATTTTATGTTAATTTAGCACAATATCAAGCTTGTTTAAAGTTGATTTACTTATAATTTAGGACTTTTCTACAGGGGGATTTATATTGAGAAAAATTATAGTGCTTCTTTCTCTACTGATAACTTTTTTAAATGCCGCTCCACTGGGCATTGAAGAAAAGTTAGGACAGATGGTTCCTCTTGATTTGACATTCATTAACGAGAAGTCAGAACGAGTAACATTAAAACAATTGATGGATGGGAAACCAACTATTTTAACGCTTAATTATTTTAGATGTTCAGGTATTTGTAGCCCACAACTGAATGATTTAGCAAAAACTCTTGGAAAGTTACAGCTTGCCGAAAATACGGATTATAAAGTAATCACAGTGAGCTTTGCAGAAAATGAAACTGCAGAGTTAGCAACGGCAAAGCGTAAGAATCAACTTGAGTCAATCGGACGTGACTACGTTGCTGATGCTTGGCATTTTGTTATTGGAGAGAACAACAGTTCTGGACAATTAGCCGATAGCGTTGGCTTCAGATATGAAAAAACAGTTTCGATGACAGGACAAGTGGACTATATCCATTCAGCCTCATTGATTGTCTTATCGCCTGAGGGTAAAGTAACCCGATATTTATACGGTATTACACAAGCGCCGATTGATTTGAAAATGGCAATCTATGAAGCAGCTAATGGGACTGTACGTCCAACGATAGCAAAGCCATTGCTTTTTTGTTATTCGTATGACCCGGAAGCTAAAAAATATATTTTCCAATGGGAAAAAATTGCCGGCGTAGTCATGCTTACAATAGTGTTTGGATTCTTTCTTTATTTAATCAAGATAGGAAGAAAAGAAGACGATCGTAACGTTAAAGAAGATAATCATCACACAAAAGGAGAGAATAATGAGTAAAAGCTATTTCGATGAAACACACTGTGCTTTTGGTCACCCAAAAAGTACTTTTATGCAATGGATGTTAACCGTTGACCACAAACGTATCGGTATTATGTATGCGGTGGTAATGTTCACATTCTTTTTTGTTGCAGTTGCTGCAGCATTAACAATGAGATTTGAGTTGTTTGCCCCAGGCCAACAGTTCATTGATGCGCATACGTTTAACCAAGCGTTTACGCTTCACGGGGTGGTAATGGTCTTCCTGTTTATTATTCCAGGGATTCCAGCAGTATTTGGAAACATTGTAATGCCATTGATGATCGGGGCAAAAGATGTTTCTTTTCCTCGTCTTAACTGGTTTACTTTTTGGCTTTACATCGTAGGGTGTATTGTTGCCTTGTCGTCTTTGTTTAATTTCAATATTGCTGATGGCAGTTTGGTATTTAACTTTGCGGATACAGGATGGACATTTTATGCTCCATATAGCTTAAATACAGATACAAATGTTGTTACAACACTTGTTGCAGCATTTATTCTTGGTATGGCGTCAATTTTGACGGGTCTTAACTTTTTGGTTACGATTCACCGCCTACGTGCTCCTGGTATGGATTTCTTTAAAATGCCGTTGTTTGTATGGGGTATCTATGCAACTGCATGGATTCAGCTTCTTGCTACACCTGTTATTGGTATTACGCTTGTTCTTGCATTGCTAGAAAAGTATTTTGGTATCGGTATTTTTGATCCGGCTAAAGGTGGAGATCCAGTATTGTTTCAACACTTGTTTTGGATCTATTCTCACCCAGCGGTTTATTTGATGATTCTTCCTGCATTCGGGATCATGTCTGAGATTATTCCGGCATTTTCACGCAGAGAGATCTTCGGTTACCGTACTATCGCTCTTTCATCAGCTGCTATTGCCGGTGTTGGTTACTTGGTATGGGGTCACCACTTGTTTACATCAGGTATGTCTGATCTTGCAAAAACAATGTTTTCATTCCTTACGTTCTTTGTTGCTATTCCTACAGGGATCAAGTTTTACGACTGGATCGCAACAATGTACAAAGGTAAAATTATTCTTGATACACCTATGCTATGGGCATTGGGTACGATTATCACTTTTGCTATTGGCGGACTTTCGGGTGTCACTATTGCGATGATTGGTGCTGATATTCACCTTCAAGACACGTATTACACTATCGCGCACTTTCACTATGCGATGCTAGGTGGGGTTGTATTCTTGTTCTTTGCAGGTATCCATTACTGGTTCCCTTTAGTATTTGGAAAAATGTACTCAGAAGCAAAAGCAAAATTTGCGTTCTATACTTTGTTTATTGGATTTAACCTTCTTTGGTTCCCGATGTTTATCGCGGGTTACCTTGGTATGCCAAGACGTTATTTTGACTACTTGCCAGAGTTCCATATTTATCACCAAATCTCTTTTTGGGGTGCTATTATCTTTGTTTCAGGTCTTATCTTTATGTTCTATACCTTGATCCAAGGTATGCGTAACGGGAAACCGACAACGCCAAACCCATGGAATGCAACTACTCTTGAGTGGCATTTACCAAGTTCACCGCCACCGTTGGAAAACCATACAAAAGTTCCATACGTTGACTTCAGACCATACGAATATCATCATGGTCAACCGGTAGTTAAGTTTGATGAAAACATGAAAAGGATTGATTGATGTCTCACGAATATGTACCAGAAATCGCGGTTGACCGCGAGGGTAAAGAGCATGTAGTTCAAGGCTGGCAAGGAGATTATGAAGGCGGTAAATTAGGTTTCTGGCTCTTCATGCTTACGGAAGTATTGATGTTTGGAGCTATGTTTATGACTCTGACATACTACTTTACATTACACCATGCTGATTTTATTAAAGCATCTTCAGAGCTGGATAGAACATTAGGCGGTGTTAATACTGTTGTTCTTCTATTTTCTGCATTGACAATGGGCCTTGGGCTATTGAAAATGCGTAGTGGCGATGTAAAAGGCGCTAAGTTGATGATTTGGTTAACCATTTTATTGGCAGCTGTTTTCTTGGGTGTTAAAGCACAAGAGTGGACCAATGACTACCATGAAGGTATCTTCTTGGGTCTAGATTCAATGCAAGCTGGTGGTGGAAAATCATTTGGTGAGATTTTATTTTTTGGTATGTATTTTACTATGACAGGTCTTCATGGTTTTCACATTATTATCGGTATTGGTCTTATGTTGTGGTTGCTTAAGCGCATTAACAGCGGTAAAGTATCACCGGATCACCATATCTTACATTTCAATATCGCCCTTTATTGGGATCTAGTACACCTTATTTGGGTATTTGTTTTCCCATATTTTTATATGACAGGTGCAGGAGTAATACATGGCTAATCATAAAACGGTAGATTATCAAGCAGAAAAAGGTATATATTATAAAGTACTTTTTGGACTATTAGCATTAACAGCATTGACATTTATTCAGCCAGAAATGTTTTTGACTCAGTACACATTTGGAATGCAAATGTTGATTGGTACAGTTAAAGCATGGATTATCTTAATGTATTACATGCACTTAAAAGGCGAAGTCCTTATCGGATGGACAGTGATATTCGCTGTCTTTATTGTTGTGTTTTTCTTTTCTATCGTGATGATAGATGTTAGTAATTTCCAATATGCTGATGTTAGTCATATAACATCGCCAGCGCAGTAAGGAGGCGGTATGTTAGAAGGATTTGGTTCAAGTGCTGCAACTTTCGCAGCAGATATAGACAACATGTTATACGTGAATCTAGTACTCTCAGTAGTATTGTTTTTATCGGTTGTCGCACCAATGTTTTACTTTGCATGGAAATACCGTGCAAGTAAAGTTAAAGATGAAAATATTGAAAATATTACACACCATACATTATTAGAAATAACATGGACGGTTGTACCAACTATTATGTTGGGTGTTTTCTTCTGGTATGGTTATGCAACAATGAAAACGTTGCGTACAATGCCAGATGCATCAGATGCAATTACTGTTCAAGTTGAAGGTAGTAAATGGAAATGGAGATATGAGTATCCTGCAAATTCAAATGGCTATGTTCACAAACTTGGTGGAGCATTTACTAAGCCTGTAGTAGATGAGAATGGAAGAGTGATCGAAAAAGGTTCAATGGGTAAATCGGCACTGTATGTACCGGTTGGTACAAATGTCATCCTAGAGATGACAGCACCATTGGGTGATGTCCTTCACTCATTCTTTGTTCCAGCATTCCGTATGAAAGAGGATGTGGTTCCAGGTCGTATTACTAAGCAGTGGTTTAAAGCTGACAAAGTAGGTGAGTTTGATGTTGAGTGTGCTGAGTACTGTGGTACAGATCACTCATATATGTACTCTAGAATTGTGGTACTTCCAAAAGCTGAATATGAAGCTTGGTTCAATAGCAATGATGATACACCAAAAGGTAACTATGCTAAAGGCGGTGATGCAGTATTACAACTTCATGGATGTAAAAGCTGTCACGCAGTTACAACAGATAAACAACTTATTGGTCCTGCTCTAAAAACTAGAACATTGACTAAAGATCAAGTATTAGATGTAATCAAAAATGGTCAAAATAAACTTGGTTATGATATGGGTGCAATGCCAGCTGGTTTGGCTACGGGTACTGATGCTCAAGAGATTGCAGCGTATGTTGCTGGTGGTCTTAAAGGTACAGCACCTGCTTCATTTGCAGCATGTAGTTCATGTCATGGTGAAGATGGTAAGGGTCAGTTCGGTACGGCTCCAAGCCTTGTATCCTATGATGCTACACTTTTAGCTCATGTATTGAAACATGGTAAAAAGGGTATGATCGGTACTATGCCAGCGTTCCCTTATGTATCTGACGAAGAGGTTTCAGCTATGGCTGAATATCTAAACAGTACGAAATGATCAAAGACTTTATCGTTTTAACTAAATTTATCCTCTCTTTTGCCGTGAGCCTCTCGGCTCTCTTTGCCTATATCATGGCAAAGGGCGAAATTGGGGTGGATATGTTTATCGCGACTTTCGCTGTTCTTTTGGTTGCGATGGGTGTTTCAACACTTAATCAATACCAAGAGTATAAAGAAGATGCTCTCATGGAACGTACTAAACACCGCCCCGTAGCTTCTGGCAAATGGTCTCCTCGTACAGCGGTTATCATCGCGGCTATTTTGATTATTTCCTCGCTTGTTCTCATTTATGATTTGCTTGGATTTATTGGAGTAGATTTATTTCTTTTTTCTTTTCTTTGGTATAACTTTTTTTACACGCCACTGAAAAAGAAAAGCGCTTTAGCGGTTGTTCCTGGAGCAATATTAGGTGTTATACCGCCTGCTATTGGATGGCTTGCAGCTGGTGGTAGTCTTGCGGAACCGGAATTTTTTGCGCTTGGACTATTTTATTTCATATGGCAAATACCGCATTTTTGGTTATTAGTTATGCTGCATTATGGTGATTATGCAGGTGCTGGTTATCCTACAGCGATGCGTTTATTTGGAAAAATGAGTCTTCAACGTTTGACCTATTACTGGTTGATGTTGACGATTATGACGGGTTATTTTATGGTAACTGTTTTTCAACCATCCAATAGTGTAATAATTGGGGTTCTTGCGTTAACTGCATTACTCGCTTTTATCAGTAGCTTGCAACTGTTAAGCAAAGATTTTGATCTTAAACGAGCTCGTAAAGTATTTTGGCAGATTAACTTGGCCTTTTTGGGAACGGTTATTTTGATCAGTATTGATGAGTATTTAAAAGTTCACTAATCGTTCGACTAAGTGGGAGTTTAATCTCCCGCCATCTTCATTCACCACTTCAGGAATTACTTATGAGCGCATATTCTTTAAAAGCCATTTTATTAACTTTTGCAAAAGAGGATGGTACAAAACGAACTGTCTTTAACTTAGGAGCCATTGGCGGTATTAGCAGTAATGCCGTTATATTGTTCTTTCTTGCGATGCCATTTATAGAATATGCCCTTATTTTTAACCCTTATGTATTTAATCTATTGGGGATTGCGCAATGTATCGTTTTATACATTGTGCTATTGTCTATCGTGATGATTGCTGTATTTTTAATTACGTGGCAAATAAAAAAAAGTGTTATTAAAAAGATAATGCCAAGTTGGAACCATTACTTTCCAAGCATTGATTTAACGATGCTTTTATCCTCTGCTAAAACACCGTACAGTCAATTTTTTGACTTCTATTCTAAAGGGCTTCTAGAAGAGAAAACTGAAGCGCAATTACATCAGTATTTATTGGATTCATTTAAAGTAATGGAAGAAGAGAATAAAGATTTAATTGAAGCAATGACTAAAGATAATAAGTTCCATTAGTTTATTAATCTCTACACAATTAACATTACCGTATAATTCGCGATATTTTTTGATACAAGGCGTACCTTAATGGACATTATCGCTATTAAACATAACGAGCAAATTTTTGATTTACAAACAGCGCAAAGTTTGGGAATAACCGGAGAAGAGATTTGTTTTGATAACTCTCCGGATTCACTTGAGATTATTCGTCATTCATGTGCTCACTTGCTAGCCGAAGCGATTAAATCACTTTACACCGATGCGAAGTTCTTTGTTGGGCCGGTTGTAAAAGAAGGTTTTTACTACGATTTCAAAGTAAATGAGCATCTTAGTGAAGAGGATCTCAAAAGCATCGAAAAAAAGATGCTTGATATTGCTAAGACAAAAGAAAAAATTGAACGTTATGAAATTACCAAAGAGGAAGCTCGCGGTAAGTTTGCAGATGATCATCTAAAGCAAGCGGTTATGGACCGTATTCCCAGTGATGCGATCTCTATTTATAAGCAAGGCAATTTTGAAGACTTATGCCGTGGACCACATTTACCGAATGTTGGTATGATCCGTTATTTTAAACTTACTAAAATCTCAGGTGCTTATTTGGGTGGCGATAGCAAGAACGAGATGCTTACACGTATTTATGGAATCGCGTTTGCTGATAAAGAGTCGTTGAAACTGCATCTAGAACAAGTAGCAGAAGCAGAAAAACGTGATCACCGTAAAATCGGTGCAGAAATGAAGCTGTTTACCTTTCGTGAAGAAGTAGGGGCCGGTTTTCCTATTTGGCTTCCTGCTGGGGCACGTATGCGTTCACGTCTAGAGCAACTTTTATTCAAAGCGCACCGTAAACGTGGGTATGAGCCAGTTCGTGGTCCTGAGATGCTTAGAAGTGATCTGTGGAAAGTAAGTGGGCACTACCAAAACTACGGCGAGAACATGTATTTCACCAATATTGATGAGATCGAGTTTGGGGTTAAACCTATGAACTGTGTAGGACACATCAAAGTGTATGAGCATGACTTGCGTTCATACCGTGATTTACCGCTTAAATATTTTGAATACGGTATTGTTCATCGTCATGAGATGACGGGTGCACTTCATGGATTGTTCCGTGTACGTGAGTTTACGCAAGACGATGCGCACATTTTTTGTACCGCAGATCAAATCGAAGAGCAGATCATTGAAGTGGTTGATTTTGTTGATAAGATCATGAGTACGTTTGAGTTTAACTACAAGATGATGATTTCTACGAAGCCTGAAAAAGCGGTTGGTGATGATGCAGTGTGGGAAATCTCTACGAATGCACTTAAAAATGCTATGGATAAAAATAAACTGGCTTATGAGATTGATGAGGGCGGTGGAGCATTTTACGGTCCGAAGATCGACATCAAGATCACCGATGCTATTGGACGTGAATGGCAGTGTGGAACGATACAGCTGGATTTCAATTTACCTGAGCGTTTTGAGCTTGAATATAACGGAGAAGAGAACGCTAAAATACAGCCGGTTATGATTCACCGTGCCATTTTAGGTTCCTTTGAGCGTTTTATTGGTATATTGACAGAGCATTACGCTGGAGAATTTCCAATGTTTATCGCACCTACGCAGGTTGCGATTGTCCCAATAGCTGAAACTCACGTTGAATATGCTAAAGAATTGGGAAATAAGCTGATCGATATGGGCGCAGATTATGAGATTTTCGATAAAAACGACAGTCTCAATAAGCGAATCCGTACAGCGGAAAAAGGTCGTGTTCCGATGATCATCGTCTTAGGCGATGAAGAAGTGAACACCAAATGTGTTGCAGTACGTGATCGTAGAACACGTGAGCAATACAATCTTAGTGAGAATGAGTTTCTCGCTTTGATCAAAGAAAAGATCAATGAGGTAAATTTTTGATTAAAAAACAAGACCGAGTCCAAATGAATGATGATATCAGAGTACCTGAGGTACGCTGTGTCGTTGACGGTGGTGAAGCATTAGGCATTATTTCGATTAAAGAAGCAATGGATAAAGCCAATGAGTTGGGACTTGATCTCGTACTAATATCTCCAGATGCAAAGCCGCCGGTGGCAAAAATCATGGACTATGGTAAGTTTTATTACCAAGAAGAGAAAAAGAAAAAAGAAGCGCGTAAAAAGCAAACGAAGATTGAAGTCAAAGAGATCAAGCTTTCAGTCAAGATTGCAGACAACGACATCGGTTATAAAGTCAAACATGCGCGTGAGTTTTTAGAAGAGGGCAAGCATGTTCACTTCCGTGTTTTCCTACGTGGACGTGAGATGGCACATCCAGAGGCTGCTGCAGCTGTTTTACAGCGTGTTTGGCCTATGGTTGAAGATGTGGGAAGTATGTACAAAGCTCCTGCCATGGAAGGGCGTTATTGTAATATGATGATTCTTCCGAAAAAAGACGAAAAAAAAGTATAAACGTTTTCCGCTTATGGTGAGCTAGTCGAACCATGAACGGGCTTCTCTTTGAGAGACTGAGTGTCTCTAATGACTGAGCCATCCCCTCCTCTATATATGCTTAAATTTAATAAAAAGCTTTTCTATGGTATAATCCGCGTCTCGTTTAGAGAATTTTAGCAAAGGATCAAGTCGATGCCAAAAATGAAATCGGTTAAAGGGGCTGTAAAACGCTTCAAAATTAAGAAAAATGGCACTGTCAAACGTGGTACTGCATTTCGTAGTCACATTTTGACCAAACAAGATGCTGGAACTCGACGTGGACAAAACACTCCTAAAGTGGTTGCTGCAGTCGATGTTAAAAACATCAAAAAGATGATCGTAGGCTAATTTAGCCCACCGTTAACCCTCCAGACTAGTCTGGGCAAGTCCGCATAGCGGCACCCACTCATTAAATTTGAAATGAACCGGGTAAAGAAAGGAAAAAAATGCCAAGAGTAAAAACAGGTGTCGTAAGACACAGACGTCATAAGAAAGTATTGAAGCTTGCACGTGGTTTCTACAGTGGAAGACGTAAACATTTCCGTAAAGCGAAAGAGCAATTAGAGCGTAGTATGCAGTACGCGTTCCGCGATCGTAAACAGAAAAAACGCGAATTTCGTAAATTGTGGATTATCCGTATTAATGCGGCATGCCGTTTAAATGGTATGAACTACTCAAACTTCATGAATGGTCTTAAACGTGCCAACATCGAACTTGATCGTAAAATTCTCGCTGACATGGCTATGAATGATGCTAAAGCATTTACTGCTTTAACCGCTCAATCACAAGCAGCACTCTAAAGAAGAAAGACCTACGGGTCTTATTCTCTACTCTTATTTAACTATCGTATACCCTTTTTTCTCTAAACACTCTTTACATTCAACTGTTATTGTTGCTGTTGATGCTTTATCTGCGTCTTTGAGATCATAATAACGACAAGCTGTAAAATCAGCTTTAGCACGTGCTTCACTGTGTCCTTCAGGACAAATCATTCCATTTACCATTAGTTGTTTAGTGCTACCAGAACACCCGTAAAAAGCTACAGTAAGGTTAAGAGATGCAATAAGGGTATAAAGTATGGATTTAGTCATTGGTGGTTTCCTTGAGAGAATTTTCGAATAAGTAGCGATGGTCAACTGGCAGTGTATCATAAACCATATTGGCAAGATCACGGATCTCCCATAAAGCGGCCTTATCACTGCGAAGTGAAATAAAATTTTGCAGACTTCGCGCATTGATGGTCCAGGTGAGCTCTGTTTTGTAACTCTCTGGAAGACAATATTTAGCTCTGTCATTGCTGATTCCTGCAACCAATACGGTGCGAAGATTTTCAAGTGCGCGTATGCTCATCTCATCAACAATCTCAACGCCGGTCATTACTAAATACTTTTCGGCACGGGCTATATCTTCTAAGGCAAAGGCTGCTTCATCTTTAAGCTCTTTGAGGGTGTATCGGGTGCTTTTAACGGAGAGACTTGCCATACGATGACGTGCAAGTTCTTGCAAAAGTGCACGACTGATGCCCTCTAGATAAAAGCTGTATACGAGATGCTCAAGGGTAGAGGCGTGTTTGAATTTATTACCGACACGATCGATGAGAGCACGATCTTTTTCTCCGCCATTATCGCTATTGTCAAAACTTTGCCAACATGTGCGAATTGCGTCGGAACAAACAACTAATGGAGTATAGTGATGAAGTGTTACTTTCATAATAAGTCTTTAAAAGTAGATAGGAGAGAGTATAGCAAAAAAAAGATAAGGGGTGCGAATGCACACCTTACATAATGAAAACGTGAGGAACGATAAGAGGGTATTTTTTCATTTTACGGTAAATATGTTTACGCACGACTTGACGTAAATCATTCTCAAGCGCTTTTGGATTTTCGATGAGTCCTGGCTTGAGGTTCAAGAGGAAGTGTTCAAGTACATCTTCCATCTCCGCTGCAAACGCTTTGTCGTTACGATCCGCTACAAGACCAAAACTTGTGACAAGAGGCTTGGAAAGAAGACGTGAATCAGCAGTACTGACTTGTGCCACGAGAACCACCATACCTTCGCTTGCCATTTTTTGACGGTCGATGACAATGTCATCTTCGATTTGGTGATTGTTTTGGTTGTCGATATACGTTTTCCCTGTTTTAACAGTCTTGGACTTACGCATCATCTTACTGCTGACTTCCATACAATCGCCATCAGCCATAAGAAGGATATTACGCTCTGGAACACCACACGCGATCGCTGTTTCACGGTGTTTCATGATGTGGTTATATTCACCATGAATCGGTAAAAAGAACTTAGGGTTGGTGAGGCGAAGCATAAGCTTTTGCTCTTCCATACTTCCGTGTCCTGATACGTGAATATCACGATCGTTGGCAACACGAGCACCAGCACGCTGTAAGTAGTTCAACATACCGGAAATTGAGCCTTCATTACCCGGAATAGCACGAGCGGAGAGAACGATCAAGTCAGTAGGTTTAATCTTGATGTGACGGTGCTCGCCAATAGCCATACGGAAGAGGGCTGAACTAGGTTCACCCTGGCTTCCGGTGGTGATGATCAAGACGTCTTTATCGTTCATGCGGTTTGCTTCTTCTGCATCCACAAAAATGTTTTTAGGCAATTTGATGTATTCATACTGCATTGCGATTTCGAGATTACGTTCCATAGAACGTCCGATAACACAAATCTTACGATTGCATTTCATCCCGTATTGGATTGCTTGGTATACACGGTGTATATTCGAGCTGAACGTAGACATAATGATACGTCCCTCAGCCTTTGAGAAGATACGGTCAAATCCAGGAGCGACTGCAAGTTCACTTGGAGTCCATTCTTTGTTGTATGAGTTTGTTGAGTCACTCATTAGACATAGAACCCCTTTTTCACCGTAGTGTGCAAGACGATGAATGTCTGCTGTATAACCATCTACTGGCGTGAAATCGATTTTGAAGTCACCGGTATGGATGATGGTTCCCGCTTTGGTTGTGATTGCCAATGAACTTGAATCAATGATCGAGTGGGTCATGTGCATCCACTCGATGTCAAAATCATTACCGATACGGTAGACTTCGCGTTTTACGATCGGGTTAAAATAGCGACGGAAATCACGCATGTGGTGTTCTTCAAATTTATTACCGATCATGGCAAGTGGAAGCGGTGTTCCGTAAATTGGAAATTGCATCTCTTTAAAGAAATACGGTACGGCACCAATATGGTCTTCGTGAGCGTGTGTGATGATGATTGCAACAATCTTTTTACGTATTTCACGTAAATACGTGAAGTCAGGAACCAAGATATCAACACCGTGCATCTCTTCGTTAGGAAAACTCATTCCGATGTCAATGACAATCGCTTCGTTTTCAGTTTCGATAACTGTGATGTTTCCACCAATTTCACCTAATCCACCCAATGGAGTAATTTTAACTTTTTCGTTATTATCTAAATTGAGTTTAAGATGTGGGTTAAGACGATTTTTGTGTACTTCTTGATTTTTTAGTACAAAATCACGTAAGTTCGTGTCAATTGGTGCGCTTGCTGAACCACGACGGCCGCCACGGCCGCCACCGCTGCGTTGTGGGCGTGCATTGTTTTCACTTTGCGTAGACAAATCAGTTGCCGTATCACTAGGTGCTGGGTTACGAATCAAATGATTCGTGCGAGGAGGCTGGTTCTCGTTGCGTGGTGGGCGGTTATCTTGACGTGGAGGGCGATTGTCTTGTCTTGGAGGACGGTTGTCTTGACCTGTTCTCTGTGTGCCTTCTTCGTTATTTCCTTCTGAACGGTTGTTATTGTTTCTTGGTCTAAAAGGTCTTCGATTGTCGTTACGAGGAGGACGGTTTTCGCCCTGAGGACGGTTGTCAGCTTGCGCTTGCGGTTGAGATTCTGTAGTTTCGTCTGCCATTAATAATCCTTTTATTAAATTTATTTGTTACCTAGGTACGTTATTGATATATAGTTTACGATCGATACTAGCCGTTTTAAGTCAAAAAATGACTATTGTAATAAGGCGTAGAGTCGGTGAAAGTCAGAAGTGCTAAGCTGATGAGGTCGGATGGAGCGTTCAAGTTCCAGCGTTAAAAACGCTTGAACCAGGGCATCTCCATCATAGCGTGCAGTGAGATTTTTGTGAAGTGTTTTACGAGGCTGTGTAAATGCTACTCGCAGCATTTCCTCGAATCCTTCATCATTACGATTTGCCGTTTTTCGAATGAGCAGTACGGCTGAATCGACTTTTGGAGCAGGTTCAAACGCGGTAGGGGGAACATGGAGGACAATTTCTACGTCTGCCACGCTCTGTGCTATCACGCTGAGAGCCCCAAAAGCTCTCTCATTGGGTGCAGCGGAAAATTTTTCCGCTACTTCACGCTGAATCATGACAAGCATATTTTTACACGCCGGATCAGCGAGGGCTTTGAGGATAATATTCGTAGCAATATAATAGGGCAAGTTCGCCACTAAATCATACGGTTCATCCAAAAGCTCACTCTTCCAAGTTTCCAACACATCTCCGCATCGGAGTGTGAGTTTATTGGTAGCGATGGCATCGGCAAAATGGTGCTGTAAATGCTTGCACAAGTCGGTATCGACCTCAAAAGCGGTGACACTTTTGACATCAACTAAATACTTAGTTAAATCACCTAATCCAGGCCCGATTTCCGCAACACGGTTGGAAGTTTGGGGCATCGATTGGATGATTTGTGAGACAACACTCTCGTCACGTAAAAAATTTTGACCAAATCTTTTCTTGGCTATCGTTGCACGGTTTTGCATTCTATGGAGTTTATCTAATAAAGTGTTAATCTCTTATTAAGCTTTTTTGGTAATTAGGGGTTAAGTGAAGGGGAGCTATACTATTACAATTACAGCATTGAAATGGAATGGTATGGAATATTTTGCGAAACGGATTATCCCCTGTTTAGACGTTAAAGATGGACGTGTAGTAAAGGGTGTTAATTTTGTCGGGCTTAAAGACGCAGGTGATCCGGTTGAAGTTGCCAAACGCTATAACGATGAAGGGGCAGATGAGCTTACTTTTTTGGACATCACGGCCTCTCATGAACAGCGTGATACCATCGTACATATCGTGGAACAAGTAGCGCGAGAAGTATTTATCCCTCTAACCGTCGGCGGAGGTATCCGTGAACTTAACGATATCTATCGTCTTTTGAATGTGGGATGCGACAAAGTGAGTATCAATTCTGCGGCGATCAAAAGACCGGAGTTTATTGATGAGGGTGCGAAGCGATTTGGTGCACAGTGCATTGTCGTGGCGATCGATGTAAAACGTACCGGAAATCAATGGAACGTCTATCTAAACGGCGGTCGTGTTGATACGGGCATTAATGCGCTTGAATGGGCCAAAGAAGTGGTTGACCGTGGTGCGGGCGAGATTTTGCTGACCTCGATGGATGCAGATGGCACCAAAGCCGGATTCGATCTCTCCATCACGCAAGAAATAAGTCGTGCTGTCAATGTTCCGGTTATTGCCAGTGGTGGAGCAGGGACAATGCAACATATCAAAGAAGCATTTGAGTCAGGTGCAGACGCAGCATTGGCTGCTAGTATATTTCACTACAAAGAGATTGATATTATGGATTTAAAACGATATTTACGTGATAACGGCATTGCGGTGCGGCTCTAAGGCCCTAATGTGCTATAATAGAGTAAATAAAAGTTATGAAAAAAGAAGGAGATGTTGACAATGAATATTAAAAAATCAGATATTTTAGACTACCTTTTACAACATTTCCAAGAGTTCAAAACCAAATATAATGTAGAACAAATAGGACTGTTTGGAAGTTACGCGCGTGACGAAGCCAAAGAGAGCAGCGACATCGATATTTTTGTCAAAATGAAACCCTCATTATTTAATATGGTCGCTATCAAAGAACAGATTGAAAATGATCTGCACAAAAAAGTGGACATTGTCCGTGAACATAAACACATTAAGCCGCTCTTTTTAGAGATGATTAAACGAGATGTGATCTATGCATAATGATCGGCTTTTGATTCTCCGATCTACTCTTGAAGATATTGCGACCTCGTTAAAACTTATCCAACAACGATTTCAAAGTATCAAAAGTGCGGATGATTTTCTTAAAGATGAACGGGGACTCGAAAAACTTGACAGCATTTCAATGCGTCTGATCGCAATCGGGGAGGGTTTTAAAAATGTTGATAAACTCACTGATTTTCAGCTTTTGGATAAATATCCCCAAATCCCTTGGAAACAGGTCAAAGGAATTAGAGATATTTTGTCGCATCACTATTTTGATCTTGATGCTGAAACGATTTATGAGATTTGCGCTAACGAGATAGATGGGTTATTGGGTGTAACAATAACAATACGTGATGCAGTGAAATTGTAATACAGATATTAGATATATTTAGGTGGATTGAAAAATGATTTTATGTGCAGGCAATAACGAAACGTTTGATTTCGCGACCCCGATCGGGGTAGGTTTAGTAGACAGTGCGATGAGTTTAACACGCATTTGTTTGACGGATAAACCTGAGTTTATCCTTTTTGTCGGTAGTGCGGGCAGTTACGGGGCGCATAACATACATGACATTATTGAGTCTAAAACAGCGGCTAACATTGAGTTAGGCTTTTTGGATAAAAGTGCCTATACACCGATTGATAACGTCATATCCGCACAAACAGAAGATATCAAAGATGTTATTGTTAATTCCTCTAACTACATCACGACGAGTCGCAGTGCAATGGAAAAAATGAGCGCACTGGATATAGGGATTGAAAACATGGAATTTTTCGCTGTTATGCGTGTAGCTCAAGTATTTGGAATACCTGCTGGAGGTGTTTTTTGCGTTACTAATTTTTGTAATGATCGTGCACATCAGGATTTTATTGCTAACCATGGATTCGCAAAAGTCCTTTTAAAAGCGCATTTGGAAGAAAAGGGAATACTGCGTGGGTAAGTTATGTCTGCTGGACTATACAAAACAAGAACTAGCCGCTCTTGTGAAGCCTTCGTTTCGTGCCAAACAGATCTGGGGATGGGTCTATGAACAATATGCCACGAGTTTTGAACAGATGCAAAACCTCCCCAAGGCAATGCGCGAAGAACTGACCAATACGTATGAAATCATGCCACTGAAAATCGCGCGCAAAGAGTGTTCAACCGATGGGACGATCAAATATCTCTTTGAATTGCACGATGGTAAAACGATTGAAACCGTATGGCTCAAGATGAAAGACGAATCCATAGACGATGAGGGCAATATCGAGCATGAAGCTCGATTTACGGTGTGTGTTTCAACGCAAGTGGGCTGTAAAGTCGGCTGTACGTTTTGTTTGACAGCAAAAGGCGGATTTACCCGTGATCTCAGTGCCGGTGAGATCGTAGCGCAAGTATTAGCCGTTAAAATGGATAATGGACTCTCAGCACAACGTCGATTAAACATCGTCTATATGGGGATGGGTGAACCTCTGGATAACCTTGAAAATTTAGCGAAGGCAATCACGATTTTCAAAGACGAAGATGGATTGAGTATCTCGGGCAAGCGACAGACGGTATCAACGAGTGGATTGAGTACGAAAATCGACAAACTCGGCGAGATGGATTTGGGTGTTCATATCGCGATTTCATTGCACGCAGTCGATGATGAGCTGCGCAGTGAGCTTATTCCGATGAACAAGGCCTATAATATTGCTTCGATTATCGATGCGGTTAAACGGTTTCCGATCGATACACGTAAACGGGTGATGTTTGAGTATCTCGTGATCAAAAATAAAAACGATGATCTGGTGTCGGCGAAAAAGCTCGTGAAGTTGTTGCATGGGATAAAAGCTAAAGTGAATCTTATCTTTTTTAATCCGTATCCAGGAAGCGATTATGAGCGTCCCACTCGTGCAGACATGGTAAAGTTCAAAGAGTACCTAGAAACACACGGCGTACTCTGTACTATTCGTGATTCAAAAGGATTGGACATTAGTGCCGCATGCGGTCAGTTAAAAGAAAAAGAGCTTAGTGAGGTTGTGTAATGACGGCAGTGGATTGGTTTCAAGTGGGGTTTATAGTCGTTATCGTGATTGGATTTGGATGGGTGGCGTTAAAAAAAGATTAACACCTGTTATTAGATTCAATGTTGATTGGCAAGCGTGATTTTATTTCGCCCATCTTCTTTACTCTTATAGAGTGCATCGTCGGCCAGTTTAATCAGTTCGTCTTGTGTCTCATGATAGGTGATACACGATGATATTCCCCCTGAAATAGTAATTTTAATTTTCTTATTTTTATAGAGGGTTACTGTCTTTTCTATCTCTTTGCGACAGGTTTCCATTCGGTCATATGCCTGATCAGAAGGCATTCCTGGCATAATAATAATAAATTCTTCACCTCCAAAGCGGGCTATAAAATCATTTTGACGGATTGAACTGACGAGACATTCGGAAATATTTTTCAGCACTGCATCACCCGCTGAATGACCATACGTATCGTTAATGACTTTAAAGTGATCGAGGTCAATCATGGCGATGGAGAGTTGACTCAGCTCACGAGATGCCCTTGTGAGTTCTCTTGGGAGCATATCATCTAAGTAGTGACGATTGTAGACGCCTGTCAGCGGATCATGGATCGCTTGCTCTTTAATAGTGCAGTTCAGCCGGTAGATGTAAGAAGCAATAGCTGCGATGATGGCAATGACTCCCAGTGCGATGAAAAGAGAATAATAAAGCCACTTCTTTTCGTTAGTAACATTGGAATCGTATATAAATCCTTTCGGAATAGTATCGGATTTGCTAAATCCCAATGAATGATAGGTTTGGGCAATCTTCTCCCATCGTGCAGGATTCATGTGGCCGATTTGAATTAGATCAGGTTCCATAAGATGATGGATAGCAGCGGCTTCAAAGCGGAGATGTTCGCGTGACTTGGCTTGTGAATATTCACGTACAATAACATCAATAGTCTCTTCGGGGTGTGCGAGTGCATAGGCCCATCCTCGCAAGCTTGCGTCTCTAAAAGCCTTGACACGTTGGGGGTGATCTTTTAGTTCCGTATCAGAGGTAAACAGGCAGTCACTGTAAAAATTTATACCGTATTCTCGCGGAGAGATGATGGTGTATTCGATCCCTTTAGCTTTGAGGTAATAGGGTTCATTGGTGGAATAGCCATTATAGGCTGCTACTTTTTTATTAATCAAATCGTCTGTAGTGAAACTGCTTTGAATGATATTGAGTTTAGTAAGATCGATACCTTCCTTTTGGAAGAGGGCCATTAGTTCTGCATTTTCACTATTTTTGGTCATCATTAGGCGCTTTGACGCTAAATCGGTAATGCTGCTAATATTGGAGTCTTTTCGTACAATCCAGACATTGGGAGAGTTTTGAAACAGTGCGGCCAGTACTACGACAGGTTTGCCTTTTTGACGCTCATTAATCAGTCCAGAATTACCTATACCATACTGCGCACGCCCAGAAACGACTTCCTCAACAGGAGATGAATGGATATCATCTACTTGTAAAATCCGGACACGCAGGCCTGCATCACGGTAATATCCTTTATTGGCTGCCATATAATAACCGGCAAATTGGAATTGATGAAGCCATCGCAGCTGAAGATTGATCTCTTCTGGCGGCTTAGAAGAGAGGGCAGATGGGAGAAAAAAGATTCCTAGAAGAAGAAATAAAATGTGTCTTTTGTGCATGATAGAGACCTACTATTAATGAATAAAATGCTATTTCTACCGTCATGGTATCATATAATAATCAATTTTTATAATATAGGTGACTTTTTACTGTTGTATACCATGATCCGTGATTGCGTAAACAGAGTCTCAATTTGGGCCATAAATTCAATCGGATCGCTTTGAATTCCCTGCAGCATAAATCCAAAATGCAAATGGGGACCGGTAATTCTACCTGTCGCTCCACTAAGGGCAATGTTTTGTCCCTGAATAACGGGATCGCCTACTTTGACGTTAAATTGACTCAGGTGAAAATAACAGCTGTAGACACCTTCCCCGTGATCGATGATAACTGTGCCTCCCGCATAGTAACGCTCTTTTACCAACACAACAACCCCATCATTACTTGCCAAAATAGGAAGAGGCGTTTTAGCACGAAAATCTACACCGCCGTGATAACTTTTTAAAACACCGTTATAGGTACGTGCTGAACCATATTGGCTGGTGGTAATAGAGTCTATTGGGCGAATAAAGGGTTTGTTCCAATAACGCTTTGGGGTAATATGGTTATAAATCGCTTCGGCTTCCGCTTTTTCGAGAGCTATGCGTTCGAGTACCTCGGGAGGGGGAGAGACTTTGGCATGATCGACGGTGATGACTTCTGTGGGGTAGGTGGCAGAGGTTACATTGAACTCCAGGGCTATAGTTTCATCAGGGGTAGTCCATTGCGCATTGATGAGGTGTGGATGTTCATGATAATCGATGGGAATGATCGCAATCCCTTTTTTGGGATAGAGGGGATGGGGCAAGACGGTAATATTACGGTCGTTGAGCTCTAAAACACCGTGTGAGTCATCAAGCGTTAGTATCAAGCTCTTACCGTTTCCTATCTCAAATGCGAATGCACAAAGGGCAGATAATAACAGCGTTAACATAATTTTCATGGGTAAAGTTTCTCTTTTTTTATGCATTATAGTATTTTTAGGTTAAAATAATTGCAGGACAAATAATTGAAAGCGTGATAAATTATGAAAAAGATAACGTATGTTTTAGTATTTATATTGGTTCTTTTAGGAAGTGTATTGGGAATATGGAAGATAGTTCAGTATTCACACGAAGAGGAAATACGCATTACAAGTAATCCGTGGGTTGGATTTACCCCCTTTATGTATGCACAAGAAAAGGGATGGCTGGAGGATACACCGTTTAAATTTATATGGCTGGTGGATCTCTCTGACAATGCTAGATTATTTGAAAAAGGATTTGCGGAAGGGTTTACCGCAACTCAGTTTGAGTATATGCATTTTAAACACAAAGAGGATCTTACTACTATTTTTCTAATCGATCAATCGTACGGAGCCGATGCAATCCTCTCAAACCGTACATTGGAGGTATTGCGTAAAAGTGATGAGAAAATCAAAGTTTATTTAGAAAGGGGATCGTTTAATCAAGATATGTTTGATGCGTTTATAGCCGAAAACAAGCTAAATAAAAACAAATTTCTCCTCATCGACAGCTCCCAAAAAAGTCTGGAGACGAATAGTAAAACGAAGAAACCTGCAATAATGATATCCTATGAGCCGTATATTTCGAAGATAAAAAAGAATGGATTTAATACGATAGCTTCGACGCGTACGCTCAAAACGTTTCATGCAATCGATGCGCTGTTTGCCAAAGAAAGCTCTTTTGAAAAACATCCTGAGGCATATCAGCAATTGAAGGATGTTTTTGATCGGGCACTCGCACAAATGCGTAAGGACCCAAAAGAGTTTTACATAACGATTTCGGGATATTTAGAGGGAGAGTCGTATGAAGATTTTCTGCTAAGTACTCAGCAAATCATGTGGTTAGATAAGGATGTTCCAAGCTATATCACGCAGACACTAAAGCAACAGAACATACCTACGGATAAGTTGCTGCAATGAAAATTCACCAACTCATCATTACTTCAGTTTTCATTTTTTTGAGCACTGTAGGGGTATTGTCAGGGCTGTTTTACAAATATGAACGTGAAGCCGTGTTGGGGTATATGACCAGTGGCATAGAACAAAGTGTTTTTCGATTGGAGGAAGATACAAAGGGAATTTTAGAGGGCAATAAAGAAGCCTACCGTTTGCAAGCCGTATTAGATCGAGCATCTGCGATTGATCCTGCGATTCGTGAGATCTCGATCTCATTGGATGGGAAGAACATCAACTATTCTTCGCAGCGGGCACAAGCCAATAAACCTATTTCCAAACATTATGAGCCATTAATGCAGATCAGAGAGATGACGGATCAACAGGTTGAGTATTATGAGAGTGAATTCAGATACTTTGATGGAGAAGCGGAACATCATGTCAAAGTGTTTATCGATGTTGATTATGAGTATGTGTATGGACAGCTTGAGCGGCTAGGGTTGATGTTTGGTATAGGCCTTTTTTTCTTTATGATGCTGATGGCCGCGTTTGTTTTCATAGCCGTAAAACGGTTGATTTTATACCCACTCAAACGAATTGCAGTGATGGTCACAAACAAAGATCAGCAACAAGACGATTATTTTATAGACGAGTTTTCAGGATTGAGCGAAACGATTGCACAGACGTTTCATACTATGGGTGCACAACAAAAACGATTACAGGAGCTACTAAATGAATCGCGATATCTTGATAGGATATTACGGACTGTAGCAGATGTTAATGGGTACTTAATATCTTCGCAAGATGTCAATGAGCTAAGCCAAAAGTGTTGTGAGCGACTCAGTGTGCATACGCAATACGGTATTTGCTGGATAGGCATTATCGAAGGTGATGAGATGAGGGTTGTAGGCTGTACGGATGAGCCTAGTGGTTCATTGTACGTGGGGCAAACAATACATCTGAACAACTCAGTAGAATTGTTTGCGTATGCACCAAGTATTCAGGCATATAAAGAGGACAGTGTTGTTACTATGAATCATTTGGATGAGAATGAGTCTCTTGCTGTGTGGAGTTTTATTGCACATGAGGAAAAGGACGGTTCTTTTATTGGACTGCCGCTTCGTGCCCGAAAGGGTGAGCCGCCTTTTGGTGTGCTGAGCTTGTATGGGTCTATGAGCGAGGGATTCTTGCCTAAAGAGGCTCAAATGCTTGAAGAACTTGCGGGAGATATAGGATTTGCAATACATGCATATAGACAGCGAGAGCAACTCACGCACCATTTGCAAGTGGATGCTGTAACGGGACTTGCCAATCGTATGTCTCTTATCGATGCCCTTTCGGATCAAAGTATTCGAGGATTGGCTATTTTAAATATTGATCGATTTAGTGATATAAATGATGTTTATGGAGTATCTATTGGAGATGAGGTGCTCGCTGGATATGGACATTGGTTGGCCAAAAAATTGGAAAAAGCACCTAAGGTAAGATTGTATAAATTGGGGAGTGATGAATACGCCTTGTTGTTTGATGCAAGTGAAGAGGCAGAAAATAGTATCGCTTTTTTGGAGTATGTGATCGATAAAACGGCGGAAGAGTCGTTCATGATAGAGGGGATTGAAATCATCTTGACCATCAGTGTGGGATTTGATCCTAGTTCAGATAAAGTATTAGAAAATGCGACAAGGGCACTTAAGCAAGCAAAGTTGGAGCACAAAAGTCTGTTCATCTTCACGCCTGCACTGGGTGCACAAAAAGAGCAGGAAAAAAATATAGAGTGGTATAAAGAGATTAAAGAAGCACTTCAAGAAGATCGGATTGTCCCTTACTTTCAGCCCATAGTAGATAATAAAACTCAAAAAATAGTGAAATATGAGGCCCTGATCCGGTTGATTAAAAGTGATGGAACGGTGATATCACCTTTTTATTTTCTTGAGATTGCGCAAAAAATTCGTCTCTACTCTGCATTAACAAGAGTCATGGTCGATAAAGTTTTGGAACGCTTTGAGGGCTTAGAGACCACGGTCAGTATTAATCTATCCAATGAGGATATTATTAATACCGAGCTTGCTGATTATATGGAAGCGCAAATCGTGGAGAAAAAAATGGGTCAGTTTATTGTTTTTGAGATTTTGGAAAGTGAAGGGATTACGAACTATACCGAAGTCAGCACGTTCATTGAACGTTTTCGCGATTTAGGATGCTCATTTGCTATTGATGATTTTGGAGCGGGGTATTCCAACTTTGATCATATCTTAAAACTCAATATTGACACGCTCAAAATCGATGCTTCTCTCATCAAAAATTTACCCCATGATCATAATTCCCAGATTATTGTACGACATATTTGCGAGTTTGCGCGCGAGATGGGAATGAAAACTGTAGCTGAATTTGTGGCCAATGAAGCTATTTACCAAAAAGTACTTGAGTTGGGAATTGAGGCTTCACAGGGGTACTATTTTTATGAACCAAGCGAGACACTTCAAGAGTAAAAAAGGCAAACTGAGCCATTTATGATCATTTTGAAACAATAAATAATTTTTTATCGAAGTATAAGGTTTTCTTCAGAAAGTAACCGCTATGCTACATCCATTAAGGTTTTAACTGAAGGGGTAAACAATGGCAAGAACGGATGATGCAGCCAATACAGATGGGCTTACATTTTTAGATGACGGTGAAATGCTTTATGATGATTTATATCTATTGTCAGAGACAGATGAAAAAGGAATTATTATGTATGTAAGTGATTCGTTTGCAAAAGTCGCAGGGTGGAAAGGTGCAGACCTCATAGGTCAGCCACATAACTGTGTTCGCCATCCTGATATGCCTCGTGCGGCATACCGATCCCTTTGGGACGATGTTCAGGCAAAAGGTTTTTGGACAGGATACGTTAAAAATGCGCGTAAAGGCGGGGGACATTTACGCTACTGTTTTACGTTCTACGGATAAAAATGGGAATATTAAATATGTTTCTATCCGTATCAAACCATCACGTGAAGATATCAAAAAAGCAGAAGCGCTCTACGCGACACTGGACTAAGGAGAAATTATGGCATTAGTAAGACGAACAGAACATGCACCTGCAGCAGTAGGAAGCGTTAGCCCGGATAAAAGACGTCAGCGTACGTTGGCAAAACAGCAACAAATTTCAGAGAGTATTGCCGGGGTGGCAACCACTATTTTGGGTAATGCGCAAGAGAGTGTCAGTGCAATTGAAGAGTTGAAAAGCTCAATGGAGCAAATCGCGACAGCAGCAGAAGAGAATAGTGGCGCAAGTGAACAAGCGCTCAAAAATGTACGCTCTATCCACTCTAATATCGGGCGTATGACTACGAGTATTGACACGGTTATCTCCTCGACTCTTGTTACGGGTGAGAATATTATGGGAGCAGTGGGGACTATTAATACTTCGGTTGCACGTATGTCTCAAGCGGTTAATGTTGCAAAAACTTCTTCAAAAAAATCAGAGGAGCTAAAAGTATCCTCCGAAAACATTGGAGAAGCGGTTGGATTCATCGCAAAGATTGCCGATCAGACAAACCTGTTGGCACTTAATGCCGCTATCGAAGCCAGCCGTGCAAAAGAGCATGGAAAAGGGTTTGCCGTTGTCGCAGATGAAACCAGAGCACTTGCGGGTGAATCTGAGAAAAATGCCGATTTTATCTCTAATTTGGTCAATAAAATCCAAGAGAGTATTGATAATATCATCAAAAGTATCCTGAGTACTACGGGTATTATCGAGCAAACAGGTGGACGCGGATCGGCGCTGAGCTTCAAAATGGAAGAACTTACTAAAATTGCGGTTTATTCGGTTGAAGCAGCTCGTAATATGAGCAGCTATACTCAAAGTCTCGGTCACTCTGTTGTGCAGATCAATGACGGGTCAAAAGAAATTGCAGACGCTTCAGGTGAAATTGCAAAATCAGTTGAAAAAACTCTTAACAGTATCGAGATGCAAAGCAATTCATTGGTCCAGACCGAAGAAGATATCAAAGAGCTTAATAATCTTTCTGAAGAACTCAAATTCTCAACGGATACCATGAAATCAGCTGAAGAGATAGCGGCATCTGCTGATGCTATTAGCTCATCTATGGACGATATTCAAAACTCACTCAAAGAAGTAACGAGCGGATTGAATCAGATCGAAGCTTCTTCTCAAGCGACCAACCAAAGTGCACTCTTAAATAAAGAGCTATTTGAAAGCGGACTTGCTGCGTCTAAAGATATCAGCAAGCTAATCGAGATTGCGCGTCGTAACTTTGATCTTCTAAAAACATCGTTTGCAGAGGTCAAAGGACAAATGAACGGCATCAGTCAAGATTTTGTAAATTCTATAGCAGAGGGCGGAAGCGCAAGCAGTGAGTTGGATGTGATCGTCAAAGAGACACGCAACGTGGATAAGACTGTAGGCAGTATCTCTAACAGTATTATCCAGTTAAACATGCTTGCGATCAGTGGTTCGATTGAAGCGGCACGTGCAGGTGATTTTGGAAAAGGGTTTGCGGTTGTTAGTGCAGACATCCGTAATTTGGCGAAAGATTCTGAGTCCAATACTGAAAAGATCAACGATACTATTGAATCTATGAATGCAGAGATTGATACGGTTCGTACCGATTGGCTTAAATTGTTGATCAACCAAGAGGCTGAAAAAGAGCAAATTGGTACTCTTATCCATGAGATCGACAAGATTACTACGATGCTTATCGACTTGCTGGATCGCTTTACGGGTCTCAAGACTATTAATGATCAAAATATTGAAGGGCTTAACCAAGGGCTTATTGGGATTAGTGAGATTCAAAAAGCAGTTGAACTGTCAGCGCGTAATGCACAAGAGTCTCGTAAGGCGAGTGAGTTGATTATTGAAACGGTAAGTCATATTGGCGAGGGCGTTGAAGAACTTGCTGTCATGGCTGATGAACTTCAACAGGGGTAATTCCATGCATATCGAAGAGATTTTGATTATTCGCCATAATGAGGTTTCATTTGGTATTTCTACCGCGTTGATCGGTCAAATTCTTCGTGTTCCGGATATTACTAGTTTGGCATTGAGTCCTTATGAAGTACGCGGTTTATGTGCCGTGGGCGGTGGAATTGTTACGTTATTGGATTTTAACCTTTTGTTAGGGCTAAAACCCTGTAATGGGTCAGATCAAGGAAATCGGGTTATCACGTTGAACGACGAGATGAGCGCATTGGCACTGCTTGTGGACGAAGTTACGGTTTCTCTAACGATTGATCAAGACAAGATCGAGTATTTGGATGTTGTGGATGAAGCGATTATTGCGATTGTTCATGATGAAGATACCCTCATCCAGGTGGTTAGTCTCGAGTACGTGATCGGGGCGATTCGTTCCGTGAAAGTTCCGGCTCAAGCAGTGTCAGAAAAAACCACTTCTGATACCCAAGCATCTACGCAAGCGGAAGATAAAAGCCGTTATCTTGTTTTTAAAATGGGTGCAGAAGAATATGCTTTGCCTATAGATGATTTGCGAGAGATTTTGAATGCGGATGTCACTATTACGGCGATGGCGGGTTCAAATGATGAGATTATCGGGATGATGTCGTTACGTGAGGAACTTGTTGTTATTGCAGATTTACGCCGTTTTTATGGATTCCAACCCAAGGCGGGAGAAAAAAATCGTATTATGATTGTCCAGATGCATAACAAAACATTGGGATTGATGATTGATGAGATTATAGATATCCATGAGTTTTCAAAAAACGATTTGGATTCTCTGGGTGTAAGTAATGATGATAAACGTATTGCGGGAGTTATTCACAACGGAGACAAACTGATCTCCCTCATCTCAAACAGCGCGATTGAATCTCTGTTGGAGCGAAACAGTGACATTATTGTTTCTAATGATGTCACTGTGATAAGCGAAAATGCGGTTGAGATGCTGGAAGTAGTGATTTTTAAACTCGGAAATGAAGAGTATGCCTTTAGTATCGAAGAGGTTGCAGAAATCATCGATATGACTCCTGTTACCCCTGTAGCAAATGCTGCTGACATGGTGGATGGGATTATCAATATACGAGGGCAGATTGTGACCATTGGTTCTTTGCACAAACGTTTGGGAATAAGCATCCCTACGCACGGGGATCAAAAAATCATTATATGTCATGCACCAAAGGGACGTATTGGATTTTTTGTGAATACCGTGAGCGATGTTCTCTCTATTGATCCTGCACAGATGAGAGATGAAGAGAGTGACGATGGGCTTTTCTCGCAAGTGATTCATCTGGATGAGGGCAAACGGTTGGTTTTACTGTTTAATCGCAACATTTCACAACTGCTAGAAGGTGCTGCATGAAAAGAATACTTATAGCAGATGATTCAGCATTGGTAAGAAAACAAATAACAGAGATTGTTGCTGAGTTAGGATTTGAGATTGACACGGCGCGTAATGGTGCTGAAGCGGTTGAAAAAGCGCTTGCCAGTCAATACGATGTCATTACAATGGATATCAATATGCCGATTATGGATGGTCTTACAGCCGTTCGTAAAATCATGGAGAGACAGCCAACCCCCATTTTGATGATTAGTTCTCTGACGACTGAGAGTGCTCAAGTTACGATGGAAGCATTGGATGCAGGTGCTGTTGATTATATTGCTAAACCCGGAACGATGAATGTGGGACGTGATGAAAACTCAGCGGATATTGTTCAAAAAGTAAAGTCTCTCAGCCGTATTCCGCCACGAAGATTGAAAACGATGACACGTCGCAGCGTTGTGCGGGAACGTCCGCAAAGTGTTCGCGAAGCAACACGCATGGAAAATCAATCGACGGCAGATGTTACAAAACTGTTATTGATCGGTGCATCAACAGGTGGCCCCGGTCGTATCGAACAGATTTGTACGGCATTGCCGGCTACTTTTGCTTATGCTGTGTGTATAGTGCAGCATATGCCTGAACAGTTTACGGCAGCATTCGCGACTCGATTGGATAAAAACAGTAGCTTACCTGTAATCGAAGCCAAAGATCATATGGAACTTTATCCTGGCAATATTTATCTTGCACGCGGTGGAGTTCACATGCATTTTGGCAAAAAAGTGACAGGCAGAGTGGTTATCCGTGAGGAGAAAAACAAAGGGAGCCGTTTTTTTCAGCCCAGTGTTGATGAGATGTTTCTCAGTGCACTTAAAGTGTTCAGTGGTGATCAGATTGTAGGCGTTTTGTTGACAGGGATTGGTGATGATGGTGCGATGGGTATGGTTGCCCTCAAGCAAGCAGGGGGATTTACCATTGGTGAGAGCGAAGAGACGGCAACGGTTTATGGAATGCCAAAAGAAGCGTATGATCGAGGAGGAGTCTCTCAACAGCTTCCTTTTCCTAAGATTATAAGAGCGCTTCAAACACTACGTTAAGGATTTAGGGATGGCACTGGTAAAAAAACACATACAGCAGGTTGTCGAAGAGCTGCCACAATTCTCGACACTTGAAGAAGCAGTGAAATATTATCACGCTAATAATGAAAAATTTGATGAGCAAGGGTATGCCATAGAGCAAATCGAAATGTTTGAGGGCGGGGGAGAAGAGTTGGTTAAACTCTTGGTAGATAACCCATATGTGGATAAAGATACAGCAAGTAAGATTGCTTCGATTCTTGCTAAAATGGATGGAAGTCGTGCCCCTATCGAGTCGATTATGGGATTGCTCAAAGTTCGCAATGCCTATATTCGTAATCTTGGGATCACGACACTTCAAAGTTATGGCGATGCGATCAAATACTATATCGTGAAATTTCTCATTGGAGACGATCGTGATCTGCGTATTTTTGCGATCAATGTTTTGGGCGATGTTAATTTTGCGCAATCGCGTGATATGCTCATCGAACTTCTTGAAAAAGAGGCAGATATCAATGTCGCGATGACAGCTGTGGATTATATGGCTGAGATTGGTGAAGTGCAGGATATCCCATTGCTCGAGACACTCAAAAGCAGATTCCAAGATCCGTACGTTGAGTTTGCGATTGATACCGCCATTCGTAGTATTCGGGGGTAATAGGTGGAAGCTCTTTTATCAGAAGAAAATTTCTATAAGATGACCGACTATATTTACCGTAAAACGGGGATTTATTTAGAATTAGATAAGCATTTTGACAAGCTTTCCAAGTACATAGAAGCACGATGTAAAGTAATTGGTGCTGATTCTTTTCGTAAATATTTTTACACGTTGCGTTTTGATGATAAAGACGGGGCAGAGTTTCAAGCACTGGTTAATGGAATGACGGTAAATGAAACCTACTTTTATCGTGAGAAAGAGCAGTTTGAAGTGCTGGTAGATCGCATTTTGCCAGAACTGCATGAGATAAAGCCAAAAGGACAGCCTCTAAGGATTTTATCGGCTCCAAGTTCTACGGGAGAAGAACCCTACTCGATGATTTTGCATATTCTTGAAGAAGCGCGTATTGTCGATGTTCGTGATATTGAGATTGTCGGAATTGACATTGACAGCACCGTGATTGAAAAAGCAAGGCTGGGTAAATATTCAGATCGTGCAGTTCATGCGATACCTCCTGGAACGTTGGCGAAGTATTTTAAAAAGCGTTCGTTAGGTTATGATCTGATTGATGATCTGATTGGAACGGTGGACTTTAAATTGGCCAACATCTTTGACAGGGGAGATATGCGAAAGTTGGGAAAATTTGATGTTATTTTTTCACGTAATATGCTTATCTATTTTGATGATGCAAGCCGAAAAGAAGTTGCAATGAGCTTTTACGATATGCTTAATCCAGGTGGTTATGTCCTATTAGGGCATGCTGAATATATGAGCCGTATCACTTCGGTGTTCAAGGCAAAAAAAATTGACTCCACGTTGATTTATCAAAAATAACCAAATTATAGGAGAAACAAAATGCCATTAGTAATATTTGTAGACGACAGTGAGACCGCTTTAGCATCCACACGGATGGTGACGGATTCAATGCCCATTGAGGTTAAGCAATATCTATCCGCAGTGGATGCGTTAAACGAGATCAAAGGGGGGATGGTTCCTGATTTGATTATTACGGATATGAATATGCCCGTAATGAACGGCTTTGAGTTTTTACAGGGACTTCGTCAAGTACCAAGCACCGCACGTACTCCGGTATTGATGCTCACGACGGAAACACGTGATGAACTAAAGGTACAGGGAAAAGCGCTTGGATTGACAGGTTGGGTGGTAAAGCCATTTAATCCGGCACAGTTGAAACAAGCTATTTCTCGAGTATTGCGTTTAGCATAAGAGCACTAGAATGCAATTCTTAAATACTTTGAATGGACTGCTGGAACATGTCAAAACGGTTGAGCGTGAAACGATTGCTCTGACGCAAGAAGCGCAGTTACGGTTTGTCCGGTATTTGGACAAAAATGGTTTAAGTGTAGACGATGAAACACTAGAAGCAATGCAGTATCAAGACATCATCGCTCAGCAGTTAAGTGCAACCATAGAAGCCATTGAAAGTGCGCAGGAACACATGCAGTATTTTATTCATGCTTTTGGCGAAGATGATGCGATTGCAGCTCAAAGTATTGAAAAAATGCACGTAAAATTAAATACTGCATTAGATAAAGCAAAAGAAAAATACAGTGCATTTAGCGGAAAAGTGAATAATGAAATCGATGATGGAATAGAATTTTTTTAGGAGCATAGTCATGGCAACAGTAATGGTAGTAGACGATTCTAAAACGGTACGGAGCTATCATGGCTCGATACTCAAAGATTTGGGTGTAGAAGTACTCGAAGCTGAAAATGGAATGGAAGCACTCGAGAAGTCGTTGGATACTAATGTGGATTTGTATCTCGTGGATGTGAACATGCCGGTTATGGATGGCTATTCATTTGTGAGTGAACTACGTAAGCAACCCGCACGCCGCTATACTCCCGTGATCATGATCACAACGCAAGAGGAATCGACGGACAAGCTTGAAGCATTCAAAGTAGGTGCCAATCTTTTTGAAACGAAACCTATCAAACCTGATGCTCTAAAAGGGTATTTACAGCTCTTGTTAAAAGTTTAAATCAAGGACAAACTATGAATCCGCTACTCGAACAATTTTTATTAGAAGCCAGAGAAAACTTGGCGTTTATTGATCAAAATATTGAACATATCGGAGGGGATGACCCTGAGCTTTTAAATTCAGTTTTCCGCGCTGCACATACACTCAAGGGTGGCTCTGGAATCGTAGGGTTTGAAGCTGTAAAGCGTATCACTCATCATGCAGAAGATTTACTGGATATGCTGCGTTCAGGGAAACTTGAGTTCCAACCCAATATGATCGAGTCCCTTTTTAATGCATTTGATGAGGTGGTTAATCTGATTGAAGCTGCCGAAGAGTGCGGTGATATTGTAGAAGCGGATGAAGCACGTATTGATCAGATTTCTGAAGAACTAAGCGCATTGATGGGTAAAAAGATTGAAATTCAGACATGGACGTGTCCATATCGTCTTGCAAGTGACAGTGAACGTGTGGTCAATCTTCCAATGCCATTTTTACGCCAATATTGGCAAACAATACCGTTCAAACTGGGCGAGATCGATGAAAGTTTCTGTGATAATGAGCAGTTGTATGCCATCATATTTGATTTGGATGAATCGTGCATGGTGTATGGTAATGATCCGCTTTATGCACTCTCTTTACTTGGAAACAAAGTTGTAGGTATACATTCGTGTATGGGTGAAAATTCTTCTAAAGCGCTATTGTCAGGATTTGATGATCCCGATGGATTGTTATTGCGGTTGAGCATGACGGCATTTGTGTATGCGACGTATGAAGAGATCAGCGATGCATTGTTTAACTTTGTCGATGAACTCACTTTTGTTCCCCTTGATATAGCGACGCTGTTAGGCATTAGCGAGGGTGAGTCTGGTCACGCTTTGGATGTACTTAAAGAACTTTCAACTGAGTGCAATGGCGTTATTGATGCTTTGGATCGTTTTAGAATTAGTGAAAAGATCAATAACACATTGCCAATGATTGGACGAGACACCCTTCAAAGTAATCAGCTACGACGATTGGATGAGCTGCTCAATACGATTGCGGATGCAGATTTAAACTCATTAAAAGCGTTTTTTGCACAGCTGCCTCAGGGTAAGGTCTATGTGTATGATGGTTTAATCAATGATGCTTCGCCTGTAGAGGACGTAAGCACACCTGTTACAATGTGCAAACCAATAGAGATGAATGACTTGGAGCGCATACAGCTCAAGGCGATTTTAACACAACAGCTTCAAACATTGGAAATGTTAGACGATGAGGCGGCGCAAGAACGGGTGTTGTCCATTTTAGAAAATAATCTAAAACCGTATATTTGTGAGATGCCAAGTACCTTTGCTTCGAAAGAGGCCATGATGGAGTGGTTACGCAGTGAGATTAGGGGCGAGGAACACAAAAGTGTCCCAGAAGCGGCTCCGGTATTTGAAATTTCTGGAGTTGAAGCTCCGATTAGCATGCCTGCAGAACCTGCAGAGGTTAAGGTCTACAGTGAGCCAGCAACGGCAGTTCCTAAAGTGGTGCCTGTAGCCAGTACCGTAGAACGAGTTGAATCAGACAATCAAGTAGCCAGCAGTAAAAAAGGGGTGATCGGTAAAACGGTCAAAGTAGATCAAGAATCGATTGATCATTTGATGAATGTTGTCGGCGAGCTTTTGGTGGCTAAAAACTCTCTTCCGTATTTGGCAGATGGAGTCCATAAGATGACGGGGGAAGTGATCAAGCGTGCTATTATGGAAAAATACACCTTTATCAACCGTCTTGCAGAACAATTGCAAGATTTGATCATGTCTATGCGGATGCTTCCGATTTCCTATGTGTTTGACCGCTATCCAAAACTGGTACGTGACATCTCAAAAGACATGAATAAAAAAGTTTCTTTGAGCATGGATGGAGGAGAGACGAAGCTTGATAAAAATATGATCGAGATGTTGGCTGATCCGATGATCCATATTATGCGTAATTCTTTGGATCACGGGATTGAGATGCCCGATGTCCGTATCCAAAAAGGGAAAAATCCAGAAGGAAGCATAACGCTCAATGCGTATGCTCAATCGGATAAAATCATCATTGAAATACGCGATGACGGAGCTGGAATCAACATCGACCGTGTTGTTCAAAAGGTCTTGGAAAAAGAGTTGCTAACGCTTGAACAAGTAGAAGCGATGAGCGATGATGAAAAAGCGGCGCTGGTCATGCTTCCCGGTCTTTCGACGGCAGATACTATCAGTGAATACAGCGGCCGCGGTGTCGGAATGGACGTCGTACGCAAATCAATCGAAGGATTTGGCGGAAATATTCGGATCAAGACGATACCCAATCAAGGAACAACGATTTACCTTTCAATCCCGGTATCGCTTGCGGTTACTTCATTGCTTCACGTGACTATGAGTGGGGTTCATTATGGGTTCCCAATGGATTCAGTGTCAGAGACGGTTAAAATCGAATCAAGTAAAATCGAGTATTTGCAAAATGAACCATTTATTTACCTACGTGGTGAAGTCATTCCGTTACTGTTTGCAAAAAACATGCTGGATGAAGGGGCGCTTGAAAATAAAGCACTTCCTGTGGTGGTGTTAAATATCAAAGGAAACCTCCTTGCTGTCGTGGTTAATGAGTTGTTGGGACAATTGGATGTGGTACAAAAACCACTTGAGGGGATCATGGAGCATCATCCTATCTTTAGCGGTACCGCATTACTGGGTAATGGGCAGATCATCATGGCGATCGATCCAATAGGCATTTTAGGAATATCGACGGTGCTCAAAAGCGATCATAGAATCGCTAGCTAAGTAAAGGAATTAAGATGGAAGATTATATTATCTTTACTATAGGTGATAACTATTATGCTTTGAGTGTGGCATCCATACAGCGAATCATTCAAGTTCCCTCTGTTACGGCTATTCCTAATGCTCATCCTATGGTTGAGGGGATGATGTCCTATGAAGATCGCGTCATCAAAGTAGCGAATTTTCGTGCGATGATGGGGATGGAGAGTTTTGAAGAAAGTGCTACGGGTAAATCTCAGAAACTACTGATCTATCAAACAGAAAATGCATTTTTCGGTATAAAAGTGGATCAGATAGAAGATATTAAAAGTCTAGATTGTTCGACACTAAAGCATGTTGACAGGCTTGAAGCAAACGTAAGTTTTGTGGAGATGAACGGGGTTATAGAGATTGATGATAAACTCGTAAATGTTATTAAATCGGTGACTTTGCCGATGAAGGAGAGAGAGTATAATGGCAACATTAATGGAGAATAATACAGTAACATTTAGTGGAGTAGTGTATGAAGATGAAATCGTTGCTTTACGCGACTTTTTACAGATGGCTTCTCCTTCTGAACTAATGGTTGATTTTACAGCGTGCGATGATATCCATCTGGGTGTTTTGCAACTCATATTAGGGTATAAAAAACTCTATAGCGCAAATTTTTTATACGGTTATGAGATTAAGATGTACCAAAAAGTGTGTGAAGGATTTGAAATAACCGAAATACATTGCGCATAAGCATTAAGGAAAAAAAGTTGTGAGTGATTTTATTATTTTTACTATTAACGAGGCGCAGTATGCGCTTGATGTTAGCAATATAGAGCGTATTGATCAAGTTCCATCACTAACGCCTATACCAAATTCTCACGCTTTTTTGGATGGGATAATGATGTATCAGGGTAATACTCTCAAAGTACTCAATTTTAGAAAAATGACGAATGCACCTGGAGAAGAGCCAGTTGTGAGTACTCAGAAACTTTTAATTTATCGGGATAACAAGGGGTTGTTTGCTATCAAAGTAGATTCGATTAAAGACATTACGGCATTTGACCCCTCGAGTATTAAGCCGTATGCCCGTAGTGTTACTGTAGGAGAGTATTTACTCACACGTGGTGTTGTTGAATACAAACAGTCGTTAGTGGTTGTTATAGATACGGTTGAGCTTCCAGGCGATGAGGCAGCATGAAAACAATCGTTGTTTCAAATCGTAAAGGGGGATCGGCTAAAACGACCACTGCGGTGAATCTCGCGTGCGAATTAGCGAAAATAGGATCAGTGTTATTAATTGATTTTGACACCCAAGGGCATGCTTCTCTTGGAGTGGGTTCTGAGTCTTCTGAGCATAACGGTGCGCATTCGATTTTTGTGGGTAAAACACTCAGTGAGACGTTTGTTCATACGGTGCACGATCAGCTCACCCTTGCTCCTGCCCAAGAGTTTTTTGATGTCTATGAGTTTGGAGATTTACGTGGAGTGCTGAAAAACCGTTTTCGTCGTGAGATGATCCATGATTTTTTTGATTATGTGATTATTGATACGCCACCTACATTTGACGGATTGCTTAAAAATGCGCTCGAAGTTGCGGATGCTGTGGTCATTCCCTTCGTCCCGCATCATCTGGGTGTAGTTGCTGTAGGTCAAATGGTACGTGCCATATACCAAAATGCATCACTGCACAATCAAAAAACGCCTGAAGTGGGAATTTTGCCCGTGATGGTCAATGCGCATATACCTGAGCATCGTGAAGCAATAGGCAAGATCAAAACGCAATTTGGTGCAGAAAAGCTTTTTTCAGGAATTGGAATTGATATCAAGCTGGCAAAACAGTTTGAGGGAGGAAGTCCTGTTGTATTAGATGAAGAGCGTTCTCGTGGTGTAAAGGATTATCGTTATTTTGTGGAAGAGCTTTTAGCTCGGTTATCTTGATGAAGAGAAGTGGGTTTGTAGTATGAAAAAAATATTGATAGTTGATGACAATGAAAATAATCGAGTGCTTTTACGGGCACTATTAGAAGAATATGCCGACGAGAACAATATTGTGTTACACATTAGAGAAGCGGTTAATGGACTGGAAGCTTCGTTAATAGCAGAAAATGAGCATTTTAGTCTTATTTTAATGGATTTGATGATGCCACAAATGGATGGGATCGAGGCAACCAAACGTATTCGCTCATGTGATGCTAAAGTAATGATTGTGGCAGTATCTGGGGTGGACGATGCTGAGCGTCAGCAGCAGATACTGCAAAACGGTGCGGAGGACTATATCTCTAAACCCATCAATGCTGATATATTTTTGACGCGCTTAGATAACTATTTGTCTTTGATTGAGTCACGAGAGAGTGTAAGCAAAAAATTTAATCCAAGCGCGGCCAATTTATTCACACAAGAAACTTTTAGTCGAAAGTTACTCTTTTATGTACAAAATGAGGATGATCTTGCTCAGTTTTGGGAATATTACCTGCTTGAGTCACGTGAACAATGTGAAAATTTAAGTGATGCCATACGCACGGTTTACGCCATAGCATCTATTGGACTAAAAGTAGGCGTAGACTTACAACTTATCGTCGAAGAGTCTATGAATAATATCTTCATCACGCTCATAGGAATTGACAGTATGGATACGAAGATCATTAAGATGATTATGGCAAAAAATCCGAGGGTCACTGATTACCAAATCGGAGATGGAAAAATCAGTATTCGATTGTTACGTCCACGTCTGATTAAACCGGTGGTACTTGCTGATACCTCTGTAGCCATAGCATCAACTAAGCCCATCCTTGCACCTGTAACAGTTCCGATCTATGAAGCAGTTGAGGAGACCATACACGTCTATGATTATATGGATCCCGAAGATTTACTGGACCTAAAAGAGTATGTTGGAAAACTAAATTCACTTATGTTGATCGTTGGTGGAGAGATTGAGGCTTACGAGGTTGATGAAATCGATAATAATCTTCAGCAGATCGGTCGAATCTCTAGTGGTTACACAGACAGCTACTCAATCGGACGAGCATTGACCTCTATGGGATCCACCATTACGCATCACAGGGATATTTTTATAGAAAAATCCAGTGATCTTGCCCCTATGTGTGCCGCATTCGGGCGTGATCTGAACAGCTGGATACAGTTAATCTTCATTGAGGGTGCTACGAGTGTTAATTATATGGACGATACGATTATCGCTAATGCGCAAATGATTGAGAGCATTTTAACGATGGATGATACTACAGCAGATGATGGGATAGAAAATCTAGACGATATATTTGATTTTTAGGAGTTTATCATGGGGTACAAATTAGAAGTAAAAAATGGATGCGGCTGTTTTAAACGCGATGGTGGAGTCGATATGCAAAGTTTTGAATCTGCACAAGATGCAAAAGAAGAAGCCGAAATACTCCATGCTCGGATGGAAAAAAACTATTGTAAAAAACACAAGTTTACATTGACAAACATCGCAGGCAACTATACGATCACAATACAGCCTAGAGTCGTAGGATAGGGGCACGTCTATGAAACTGTGGATTTTGGGAACACTGACTAGCGCGTTTATCTTCTGGGGTTGTTCTTCTGTAGAAGAAAAACCGCTGGTGATCTCAGTAGATACATGGGTCGGAGCTAGCCCTTTGTATTATGCCCATGCGATGGGATGGCTCAAAGAGGCCAATATGCAGATACTTCAAGCAGACTCGATTGATGAAAATTTGAATTTGTATGAGACCAATGCCTCTGATGTTGTTACAGGCACACAACACGAATATTTCCGACTCAAAGTAAATCACAAAGATTTGATCCCAATTATCATCTATGATCGCTCCTATGGAGGGGATATTATCCTTTCGAACCGTACCATTCAACAGTTAACTCAACCGGATACAAAGATGAGAGTGTACGTTGAGCTTGATACAGTGGGAGAAGATATGCTCCATTATTTTATTGCTGAGCATAACCTTTCCAGGGAGAAAATGGATATTTTTAACCGAAGTCAAGAAGAAATCAAACGTGTCAAAAATAATCAAAGCAATGAGTCATTGATAATGGTAACCTATAATCCACATGATTTGGTTTTGAAGAAACAAGGTTTTAAAGAGATTGCCAGCAGTAAAAGTGATCGCTATGTGGTAGTCGATGCGTTTATGACTTCCGCTCAGATCTCTATTGGGCATAAAGAACAGCTGCAAACACTTCAAATACTTATGAATAAAGCGGTTGCTGCGTATCATGCTAATCCTAAACTTTTTTACACAACGGTTAAGCCCTATTTGAATGATCCTAGTTTTGAAGAGTTTGAACAGATGCTCGCCAATATACGATGGATCAACAATGAGACACTTACCCCAATTATGAAGAAAAATCTGAATGAACTCAAGTATCCTACTTCTGAATTGATCAATATTGGTGGAGCAATGTGATGATCAAAGCCATAATAGTAAAGATTAATGGACTGTATAAAGGATTTTCCCAGTCTTTGAAAGTCACTTTAGTCTTTTGGTTTTTGACCTTGAGCATACTTCCTTTTATTGTGGTTGCCTGGTATGGATACATACATACGGTAACAAGTGTTGATGCGATGCAACGCAATAAGCTCTCCAGTGCGGCTGTATTAAATATTGAGGCACTCAAGAAAGATTTTCATGTGGCTTCAACAAATTTACGGCTCTGGTCGCAGCTTAGAACAGCTAGAGAGATCGTACTTCTCCTTAGCGAGAGTCATGCGCAAACTTCTCAGAGTCTTTTCTTATTCACTCACAGCAAAGAGTATGCGAAAATTATAGAAAGTCAGCCAAAGATCATTCTCGATCTTCCCAAAGAGTATGACTATGTGTACGATCTTTTTTTGATCGATTTAAAAGGGGATATCCTCTATACGGTTAAAAAAGAGTCTGATCTAGGGACGAATCTTTTAAGCGGTCCGTATTCTAAAACACGCTTTGCCCAAACATATCGAAAGACTCTTTTAGATGGGAAAGCACACTTCTCGGATCTTGAACATTATGCTCCTTCAGCAAATGTATTGACAGGATTTATTACTCAGCCCATCGTAGACACTTCGGGAAAAACCATTGGGATTATAGGATTGCAGTTAAATATGGGAGTGCTTTTTAGCTCCTTAGAGATGAAGGAAAAAGGGGTGACTCAATATCTCGTAGGGGCGGACGGGTTACTGCGTACCTCGATTGGGAATAATGATGAAATCTTGAGTCGACGTATCAGTACGAAGGTTTTTTGGGACTGGTACAATGAATATGGGATACGTGGGCGATATTCTGATACGATGTATAAAGAGGCAAGTTTATATAGTGGGCCAAACGGTATAAAAGTTCTCGGGGAGTACCGATCAATAGACCTTCTGGGGGTACGATGGGTACATATCAGTGAAATGGATGAATCGGAAGTGTTGTCTATTCCTAATCATGTTCTTCAAATTCTCATCCTTTTTTCTTTGTTTATTATTGCTGTAGTCACTTTTGCAGGGATAATCATTGCCAGACGTATTGTTAAGCCGATCACATTGCCCTCAGAGGCCAGTGAACATTATCTGAGTGGGGTCAAAGGCGTTAATGTGATGGTACAGGCTGATAATGAGATCGGAGAGCTTGCCTCCGTATTTAATGCCTTAATCCAAAAGCAGGAATACGATGCGCAAAAGCTTGAGTATTTAGCACACAAAGCGCAGAAGACACTGGATGAACTTAGAGAGCAAAAATATGCCCTTGATGCTCACTCTATTGTTGCCATTACGGATATTAAAGGGACTATCACCTTCGTCAACAAAAAATTTGAAGAGATCAGCGGCTATACGAGTGATGAACTAATTGGCAAGAATCACCGACTGCTCAACTCTGGAGTACACGGAATCAAGTTTTGGAAAGAGGTGTACCATCAAGTAAGTCATGGGGGTATATGGCATGGTGAAGTGTGTAATTTAGCCAAAGACGGTTCATACTATTGGGTAGACACCACGATTGTCCCTTTTATGGATGAAAATAAAAAACCGGTCAGTTATATCGCAATACGTACCGATATTACAGAGCGTAAAGTCATTCAAGACTCTTTGAACAAAGCGATGGAACTTCAAAAAGCGATCTTCGATAATGCCGGTGTAGGGATTATTACAACGGATACTGAAGGGATTATAACGGCGTTTAATGAAGCTTCAGAAAAGATGCTAGGGTATAAAGCCGAAGAGTTAGTAGGCAAACAAAGTCCCGCTGTCCTTCACAAGTTAGAGGAAGTAGTTCAACGGGCCCAAGAGTTTTCACAAGAGCTAGGGGAGATTGTGGAACCCGGATTCAAGGTCTTTGTGATTAAAACGGATAAGCATTTGCCCAATGCCCACGAGTGGACCTATGTGTGCAAAGACGGCAGTGAAGTACCGGTGTATCTGAGCGTAACAGCATTGTACGATATTGAGGGTCAAACGAGTGGTTATATAGGGATTGCAAGTGATGTTTCGCTGTTTAAAGAGGCTGAAGAACAGATGCTCATAGCCAAAGAAGCTGCGGAGTCGTCTGCCCAAATAAAATCAGAATTTTTGGCCACGATGAGTCATGAGATACGTACTCCGATGAACGGGGTATTGGGGATGTTGGGATTGTTATCACACTCAACCTTGGATGAGACCCAGCGTCATCAAGTACGCGTTGCCTCTAACAGTGTGAACTCGCTGTTGGTGCTTATCAACGATATCCTCGATTTTTCAAAAGTAGAAGCGGGTAAGATGCAGCTTGAACGTATTGAGTTTAATCTTCGTGATGAGTTGGAAGAGTTTATTGAAGCCATCTCTTTTAGAGCGCAGGAAAAAGGGCTTGAACTGATTTTGGATACGACCCATCTATCCCGTACGTCTGTCATCACTGATCCGGGACGATTACGTCAGATATTGACCAATCTCATCGGAAATGCGGTGAAGTTTACCCATGCAGGGGAGATATTGCTCACGGTAATCTTAGAGGAAGTAGATGCCAATACGGGACGACTTCGTATCGATGTACGCGATAGCGGCATAGGAATTGCCCAGGATAAGATCGGTAGCCTTTTTGAGACCTTTGCGCAAGCGGATAACTCGACGACTCGTAAATACGGTGGTACAGGATTAGGTTTGGCAATCGTCAAAAAACTGTGTAAACTTATGGATGGAACGGTATGGATCACGAGTGTTGAGCATGAGGGCAGTACGTTTCATATTGATATTGCTGTGGGGCTAGGAGAAGTTTCAGCATTGTGTATCCCAAGCGTATCGATTCAGGGTAAGTCGATTTTTGTAGTAGATGACAATGAGACGAATCGAATGGTACTTCGTGCTCAGCTGGAACAATGGGGAATGGAAGTCTATGAGGCAGAAGATCCGATAATCGCTTATGATAATTGTCAGATTCGTATTTCGCAAGGGCATATTCCTCCATACGATATGGCGATATTGGACATGCAAATGCCGACTATGGATGGGGCGGATTTAGGCACAGAGATTCGTAAGCTTCACAAATGCGATGAGATGAAGTTGGTGATGATGACGTCGCTAGGATCACGAAATGATGCGCAACGGTTTGCTCAAATAGGATTTGACGCCTTTTTTGCGAAACCCACCACGACCAAAGACCTGCTCAAAGCGCTCAAAGTACTTTTTGATGAGGGTGAGGCATTCGAGGCAGCCAATCCTCTGGTGACCAAAGATTATCTTGGGAGACTTCAAGATGAGATGGCGCAGATACAATGGCCAGCCGATACACGCATATTGTTAGTAGAAGATAATTCGACCAATCAGATCGTAGCACAAGGGATGTTGGAGATGATCGGTCTCTCAGCTGATGTTGCGAATAACGGGCTTGAAGCGCTTGAAGCGATGCAGGTGGCATTAGAGATTGCACCGTACACGCTTATCTTGATGGATTGTCAAATGCCGGAGATGGATGGATATGCAGCATCAACGGCAATTCGTGAGGGAAAAGCAGGGGAAGAGTATTTAAAGATTCCAATTGTGGCAATGACGGCTAATGCCATGGCAGGTGATCGTGAAAAATGTCTCATATCCGGAATGAACGATTATGTGACTAAACCGATCAATCTTCCTACTCTTAGAACAGCGTTGATTAAATGGTTGGGCGGAAATATCGTTATAAATGAATCGAATGTTTCTATAGACAAGCCCAAAGCCTATGCGTTTGACGAAAAGACGACTGAGCTTAGAATTTGGGATGAAGCGGATGCTTTAAAGCGATTGGGCGGTAAAAAAGAGCTTTTATTGAAAGTGATGCAGTCGTTTGTCAATGAGAGTATTGAAATGATGAACGGGCTTGAAACCGCAATCGCGCAGAATGATTTATCGAATGTAGAGTTACATGCACATTCTATCAAAGGATCGGCAGGAAACGTATCGGCACTGCAACTTCAGGCATTGGCAAAAACGATAGAGATTGCGGCAAAGAACGGAGATAAAAGTGTTTTAAGAGCAGGGGTTGTAAATCTAAAAAAAGCCCTGCATGAAGTGTGTGCAGTGTTTGAAAAAAAGTTTGCACAAGAAGTCAAACCTGTGATAGAAAAGAAATTATTAGATGTTTTGCACATGAGGAGTAAACTGCAAAATCTTGAAAAAGAGCTTGAATCGGGTGCATTTATCGATACTCAAGCGCTTGATATTTTTAGTGATTATACTGATGAGGTATTTACGGCTCGTATGAACGTACTCAAAGGGCATATAGATCGATTTGATACGTCTGAAGCAAGGACACTTTTAGCAATCATTATGGCAGGATTGGAGTAAGAGATGAATACTAAAGCGGTTATATTGATTGTGGATGATGTCCCCACTAACGTACAAGCGTTGGCCCATTTACTTCAAGAAGAGTACGCACTCAAAGTAGCTACAAGCGGGGTAAGAGCACTGGAACTCGCAGGGCAAGACCCAATACCTGATTTGATATTACTAGACGTACAGATGCCAGAGATGAACGGCTATGATGTACTTAAATCACTCAAAGAAAACAGCGTTACTGCGCAAATACCGATTATTTTTGTTACCGGGAAAGACACAGTCGAAGACGAAGAGTATGGATTGGAATTAGGGGCTATGGATTACATAACGAAACCTATACGCCCTTCAATCGTCAAAGCACGAGTCAAAACCCATATCACACTTAAACAGCAACACAATTCGCTCTTAGAGATGGCAACGCACGATCAGCTGACAGGGTTGTATAACCGTCATTATTTGAGTGATGTTCTGGATAAAAAAGTATCTCAGATAAAACGTCACAGTGAGCCATTATCCGTGATTATTGTTGATATTGACCATTTTAAAAAAGTCAATGATACGTTTGGACACTTGATGGGTGATCAAGTCCTCCAGGCAGTCGCAAACGTTATGGATGCGAGTGCCCGAAAGGGAGATGTAGCGGCACGTTTTGGTGGTGAAGAATTTATTATCGTCTTGGATAACTGTACCGCCCAGGATGCGTTAGTAAAAGCAGAAAAGCTGCGAAGTACAATTGCGGCATTGCATCCGCAAGAGATTAGCGTAACAGCGAGCTTTGGAGTGGCGCAGCTTGAGGATGATACACAACGTTATGAAGATCTTTTGAAAAATGCAGATACAGCACTGTATGTTGCTAAAGAAGAGGGACGCAACCGGGTGATTTTATATGAAAAGAAAGCCCTATGAGACATTTATTTCAGCGTAAAGTCTTTTTGTATGCTGCATTGTATATCACAGTAATGGGTGCCGTTTCTTCTTTACTCTATTCTCGTTATGAAATTTTGACAAATGCCTATATTCAAACCAATGTTAAAGAGTTTGATGATCGTATAGAGAGCTATCAGTCGATGCAGCAGCGAATGATGGACAACTATTATGGGATGTTTTTGGACTCTCCTAGAGTTTCAAAAATCATGTATCAAGCCAGGCACAGTGATGCCCAAGGACAGATGATTCTTCGTAAAGAATTGTATGATCGAATGGGAGTGGTCTATGACTCACTTCAGGAATTTGATGTTCGGGTATTATTTTTTCATTTTCCAAAACAGGTCGCATTTTTACGTGTGCACGAACCGCAAAGATTTGGGGATGAGCTCTCTGTTGCCCGTCAAAGTATTGTTCAAGCACAACAAAAACAACAGAAAGTAGTCGTTTTTGAAACCGGAAAATATGTGAGCCATTTTCGCAGTATTTATCCGTTGTTTTATAAGGGGAACTTTACAGGTACCGCAGAAATAGCGTACCCTTTTTTGGCGCTAAAAAGACAAGCCATACTACAAGACAAGGGTGCTTATACTTTTTTGATAAAGCGTAGCATGTTAACTAAAAAGTCAAAAACTGTAGAAATTGACAAACATTTTCAAGATTCTCTTTTTGGCTCAGACTACATCGAAGATCAAGAAAGTGCTCTGCTCAAAGATGCAGAAGGATTTGAAAAGGGTGAATTAGAAGAGTTGCTGAGTGAAAATAAGGCAAAAATTCACAAAGCACTAAAAAAGGAAAAACTGCAAGGGATACGACTCACGCATAGAGGTAAAGATGCGTTAATGGTTTTAAAACCGATTTACCAAATCGGCGGGGAACAAGCTGCTTATATGGTTGAAATCACCCCCAATCACACAATATTCGCAACACAATGGAATCAGTTTTTAGCACTTTTGAGTACGTTGGCAATCTTATTGGCATTCTTACTGTGGTACGTTTATCGTTATAATCGTTCGGTACTGTTTACAGAGCAATACAAACATGCGATCGAAGATAGTATGATAGTGTCCCGAACGGATAAGCATGGAATTATTACGTATGTCAATCCTTTATTTATTAAAATCAGCGGATATACCGAAGAAGAACTATTAGGACAGCCACACAGTATCGTTCGCCATCCTGATACACCTGACACCGTTTTCAAAGGGATGTGGCATACTCTTCAACGAGGAAGAAATTGGCATGGGATGCTCCAAAACAGTACAAAAAATGGAGGATCGTATTTTGTTAAAAACTTGATTTGTCCTATCGTGGATGAAAATGGAGAAATTTTAGAATATCTTGGATTGCGCGAAGATGTAACGGAAATCGAAACAAGCCGTTTGAGGGCACAGGAAGCAGAACGTATTAAATCCGCTTTCGTAGCTAACATGAGTCATGAGATACGAACACCTATTAATGGTATCGTAGGCTTCATTCACTTATTGTCTAGAACGGTATTGGATCCGACGCAGCGCCGTTATGTATCGATAGTAGAGAGTTCTTTGGAGATGTTGTTGCACATCGTTAATGATGTATTGGACTTTTCCAAAATAGAAGAGGGAAAAATCGAGATTGAGTGGATTCCAAGTGATCCCAAAAGAGAATTGGCAAGTATCTATGAACTGTTTATCCCTCAAGCAGACATCAAAAGAATAGAGTATGATTTACTGATGGACGATAAGATTGAGAGCTGTTTGATCCTTGATACGCTTCGGATTAAACAAGTACTAAGCAATCTTATTAGTAATGCGATTAAGTTTACCCCTGAAGAGGGATCGGTACAGGTCAAGATATCGGTGGTTGAAGATACACTAAACGCTCAAAAATTAGAGTTTAGTGTTAGGGACACGGGTATTGGTATTCCAAAAGAGAAGCAAGGTAAAATATTTGAAAAGTTCACACAAGCAGATGCGTCTACTACACGTGAATTTGGAGGGACAGGATTAGGTCTTTCCATTGCTTATGCTATTGTAGATCTTATGGGTGGTGTGTTGCAAATTTACAGTGACGAGGGAAAAGGGGCCGCTTTTTATTTTTACATTGATGCTAAAAAGTGTGATGAGGTGCCTGATAACATTGTTCATGCAGATGAATTTACAAGGCAGTCTGGAATGACCCCCGTTTTATAGACACATTAGTTTTCCGCTAACACCTCATTTTTCGTTGATTCCAAAAAGTATCTTACCTCAAATTCGTTTGGAGAT
>NCIJ01000036.1 GCA_002282015.1 Sulfuricurvum sp. 17-40-25
AAGTAGAATTTGCAAAACCTTCAACTTTAAAACCAGCAGAACTAAAAGATGAGATTAAAGCAATTGAAGACGAAATAGAAACTCCAGATTTTATGTTGACTCTAAATGACGACTTTGAGAATAATCTGATGAAGGATATTGCAAATAAAAATCTAAATACGCCTGTCGCAGATGTGGTGGAAATTGATCAGCGTCGCGCAAATGAATCACAGGATGAAGATCGGGAGTATTTTAGATATTTCGATAAAGAGAGATTTTTTTCTCGCACCGCACAGCAAAAGGAATTTATTGAAGCGGCGATGAAGAGTATATTTTCCTCGGATGGGTTAGAGTATATTTTTGTGCTGTATCCTGAAAAGCAAGTGTTTATCGAAAAGAACTATTTTGCTTATGCCATTGAAAATCTCTTTTCCGAAAAAGATCGCAGTAAATACAGAAAAGATTTTTTTGTTGATGGCAGTAAAAATATTTTTGATGGAATAAAAATAAATGAACTGCTTGGAGTGATCTCCGAAAAAGAGAAGTTGTTTTTGTCCTACGGAAAAGGCAGCGGAAAGATGATCTTTAACATGCTGTTTTCAAACAGCAGAATCAAAGATGACTATTTTACGGGCTGGTATGTCAAGATGTCTTTTGAGGCTCATCATTGCGTCACAGACTTTCTTGATATTGGAGGCATGCCTGTAGAAGTAATTGCATCAGAGGGAAGCGAAATAACGAGAAGGTCCAAAATATTAAAGAATGTAAGAAAGACATTTTAAGTGAGCATACACTGACGACATCATGTATTTATGCTTATGAGCGTTACGTAAATGCTGTTTAAATCGATTTAAACGAAAAAGTAATGGTTCGGTATGCCTGATAAGATCTTAAAGCATTGTGAGGCGAATATGAGTCAATTACAAAAATATTTACACCCATAGATGAGATGATCCGCATCTTCATTCTCCAAAATAATTTCAGGAAAACAGTCTACTTTTTCTGAAAATAATGTTTCTTTTAGGTGACTGGGTGGGATGATAGTAATAAGTACTCATACCAAATATGGTATGATTAGTCCATTGAATCTATCCAATTAATTTTAATCGATATACCAAAAGGCAATACAATACATGAAACGCTGGATATGGGAGCAAGAGTCTTACCCCGATTTTACCTACGATTTATTCCGACTTGAGCGTTTAATTCAAGAGGTGTCATTGGAGCAGGGGTATCTGATCGCATTGACTCAGACAATGGACAGTGACAATATTGCCCAGCGACAGCTCGAAGCGCTGATGAGCGAAGCGATCAGTACCTCTGCGATTGAAGGGGAAATACTTAACCGTGACAGTGTTAAAGCCTCTATCGCTCGAAAACTCGGGCTCTTGGGAATTGATTCTTCGAAGCGTGATGAGAGCACTGATTATCTTATCGAGATCCTCATTGATGCCAATACAAACTATGATAAGCCTCTAACTCTGGAGCGATTATTTGGATGGCATAACGCCCTTTTTCCGCGAGGATACAGCGGATTGTCTAAAATCAATGTCGCTGAGTTTAGAGGTGAAGATCCGATGGAGGTTATCGGCGGAGCAGCGGGTAAAGTGAAGACCTATTATGTAGCACCTCCACGATCAATCCTCGAAGGGGAGATGGATACATATCTACAATGGTTTAATGCTACACCCCCAAGTCTAATCAAAGCGTGTATCGCTCATCTTTGGTTTGTAATTATCCACCCTTTTGATGATGGTAACGGTCGAATAGGACGTGCAATCACTGACTTGGTCTTATCCAAGATTGAAAAATCGAGTGTTTCAAGACTCTATTCGATGTCCAGTGCGATCAACAATGACCGTAATGGTTATTACAAAGCGTTGGAGAGAACAACGGGATATGTTCATAAAGAGAAGAACCATTTGGATATCACCGATTGGTGCGAATGGTTTCTCACAACGCTTCATACAGCATTGATCGATACGAAAAAGAAGTTAGATTACATTGTTCAAAAAACGACGTTTTGGGATAAGTTTCGCGAGTATGATCTCAATCTAAGACAAACCAAAGTACTCAATAAAATCCTCGATATGGGGGCTGAAAACTTTCAGGGTACGTTGAGCAAAAAGAAATACATGACAATTGCTGATGCTTCATCTACAACAGCTTCCAGAGATATCACTCAACTCATCGAGATCGGATGTATCCGACATATCGAGGGGACACAGGGACGAAATGTACGCTATGAGATTGTTATAGGAGAGTAAACACACCCTTTTCCATTTCTATGTATGTGTTAAAGTACCATGATTACAATAGATTTCAAATATCAAGCAAACCAAAAATTTCAGGAAAACATACTGTTTTTTCTGAAAAAATGTTTGCGTCACCTTATGAAACTGCCCTAATGGCTTACCAATATCAGAATTTTTGCATTTTTTGTAAAAAACGAAACTAAATTGCAAAAAAAGTGTAAAATTGAATGCATTATTTACATTCAATTTTACATTTTATGCTAAACTACGTATAAACTTATCGTAAATATTGGAGGTGTTTTACATGGAAACAAAAGAAAAACTTGTACTTTTACTTAAAAAGTACAATAAAACTTCTCTGTCCAATGATATTGCTGTGTCAAGACCAACTCTTAATCGATATCTTGATGGGGTGGAGCCTGACAAACACGACGTTAAACTAAAAATCGATTTTCTTTATTACAAGTGCTATGGGTTAAAAAATCCGTCAGATTCTGAAATAGAAGAAATTGAGCAGCAACTTTTAGAGAATCAATATCTCATTGATCCAAAACAGGAATTCGTTTTTAAAGATTATGTAAAGAAAATAGCCTTTGGATCATACGAAATCGAAGCGGATGACGAAATCACTGAGAATAAGTTTCAGTCCATTGCTGATGGGGGGGAGATTGAGCGAGACATTAGCCGTAAAAACTTTTTAGAGATGTCAAATCTTTATTCTTTGACCTTTAAAATTATCAAAGAAGCTTCTATTGGCGTAGAACTGGAAATCACCAGCGAAACACTACGACAATGGCATTATTCACTCATGCAGGGGGTTCGTACTGATGCTGGAGAATACTCAACCAAGATCCGTGTTATTGAAAACAGTAACGTCGAAACAAGCCACCCCTCATCAATAGTGACAGATATTGCAACATGGGTTGAAAAAAGCAAAGGGATAAAAACATTACGAGATATTGCTCAAAGTCACGCCTTGCTGGAAAAAATCCACCCTTTTGGGGACGGCAATGGAAGGATCGGAAGACTTGCTATGGCTGTTCAGTGTATTTATGCAGGGTTTGTGCCACCTTTGATCAACAAGAGTAATGCAGCATTGTATTATGCCGCTCTCGAAGCAACACAGCTGGGGGAGAAAACCAATGCCCTGGTATCTTTTCTTGCGGAATCAATTCGCACAACCACAGCGCAGTTGCCACTTCTTCCAAAAGGGTTAGAGGATGCCCAGAAAAGCAACTCTGGAAAGTTTTTAAGTTATGGATATTCTTACTCGTTTATGGATATGGCAATATGCCTCAACGAGGATCTACTAGAAGCCTTCAATGCTCAAGCCGCAACGCTTAAGCTCAACGTTGTAAAAAACAATCAAGCGGCCTTGAATGAATTAACCTTGGAGTTTGCCTATGGAAGCTCAAAAATGGAAGGTTCGACATTTAGCAAATTAGACACACAAAAGTTTCTTGAATTTGGAGTATTCCCCGATTATAAATATGACGATGATGATGAGGATCAAAAAGAGATAGATAAGCTTATGGCTAAAAATAATAAATATATCATCGATACCTTATTAACAACGCCAGCCTCTCTATCGATTGAATCTATTATTACCATTCATGACAGTATCGTAAATGGCATTAAAGACCACGGGAAAGCCGGGATAACTAATGACTCGCGAATGGTGTTTACTGGTGGTGGGCAATACCTTCCTGTTGTTGGTAAAAAAAAGATTGAGGGCTTATTGCGAGAGGTGATAGAAAAGGCTAGTCAAATTACAGATCCTTTTGTAAAAAGCTTTTTCCTGCACCTTAATATTGCACACATTCAGCCGTTCGAGGATGGGAATAAACGTACCGCAAGAGCTGTTGCTAACATACCTTTGATTGAGGCGGGTATTGTTCCATTTTCCTATGACGCAATGAGCCGTGATCACTACATTGATGTTCTTGGGAAGTTCTATGAATATGGAAATTCTGTGGATAAGTTTGGCGGGGTTCTCCTTAAATCATATGAAAAGGAAATTGAACTGATTCAAAGGACAATAGAAGGGGAGTAGTACTTATTGCCCCGTAGTGCAATTGAAAATTATTATTCTCATAGGATTTTATGAAGAAAACACAATGCCATCCATCGGGAGCGTCTGTGTTTCCCTGCTGGTGTACGCGCGCATCCAATTTGGCCAGCTGACGCATCAACACTTGGCCACTGCACGCATGCTTTATTTGGCCAGTTAATAGGCAGATTCAGTCGATAACGGGTATGTATTAGTCTTCAAAGAAAAATACCTCTCACCAATTTATTAAAGCGCTTCAATCTTCTTGATTATTTTTTCCCGGTGTTCGGCGAACAACTTTTCAATCGCTGAGTTCACCACTTCCACTTTGGAACGATATTCCCCAAACCCGATCATCGTATGGATACGCTCTTTGGAGGTTTGATCCAATTTTATGAACTCTGAATCAAAAACATGTTTGATTTCAAGCAAACTCTCAATTGCTGCTCCCAAACGTTCCCGCTCATTAACCCCTTTTTCTAAATCGAGTGAATTTGCGATTTTTGACAATTCTTCGAGACTATTGCTATCTAAAACGACTCTACGGTCAATTTTTTCACTACTCATGAGATTATTTCCTTTTAGTAATGCTTTACTGCTATATAATAGAAGTATAATAGCTATAAATGTGCATATAGTCAATATTAATGACATTATGCAAACTATAAATTTATATAAACAATAGATAATACACTTTAGCTATATGAAGCGATTGGTTGCGATATTGATGCACAATATGGCTTCGTTTCGGTATTAATACTAAGATAATACAATATTATCTTGTAAGTAAAAGGCTATTTTGCTATAATACTTGACTGATTGATAGCTAAAAAGAGCAAATTGAATTGTTTTATTCAAAACATAGAGGTCATTTAATGGATTATATTATCGATAATCGAAAAAATATGCACTATATTGTTTAATATATCAACATATAGTTCTATATGGAAATTATATTATTATTTCAAGTTTATTTATTGAAGATATATTACATATTGACAATATATATCTTATTGACTATAATTTAATTAACGACAAAAAGGAGCTAACATGACAAAATCTATGAGTGTTCGGGATTTGACACGAAGCGGATCAGAATTGTATGAATATGACTACATTGATATTGAAGATAAAAAGGCACACGAATATAAAGGGGTATTTATTCCTCGCCAATATGCCGACGAGGTTAAAAAATTTCTTGATGAAAAATTATTACAGGAACGAACCGAAAAACTAAATGCCATTATGAAGTTCAGTGGTATGATGAATGGTGAAACAGATGGGAAAACCATACAAGAATTGAAAGCTCAAAAACAATGAAACTATTTTTAGACACCAATATTATATTGGACTTTCTCGATCATGCTCGTCCTGCACATCAAGATGCTAAAAAAATTATCCATCATTTGATTATGAACGATATTGAAACCTATCTCAGTGAAGATATGTTAACAACCATCTATTACATCACTAAAAACAAGACAAAAGCATTGGAATTTTTTGAAACAGTATTGCATATCTGGAAGATCGTATCATTTGGAAAAGAGCGTCTTTTTGAAGCAATTACGATTTCAAAAGAAGGAAAAGATTTTGAGGACGTGCTGCAATGTCTTAGCGCAAAAGAGTTGCAATGCAGTATTCTCATCACAAATGACAAAGAGTTTTATTCTTGCGGTATTGCAATAATGAACTCAACACAATTCGTAAGCTCTATCGAGTAATAATGTCTCCAACTCACTTCCAAGACGACCTTGCCGAATGGGATCTCTGTACAGGCAAAGGGTTAGTCAATGATCTCGATGCTTGGCGCGATCGCTATATCACCGAAAAAGTGGCTCAAGGGGTGAGTGATAAGACCCGTAAATCCTATGGGGAAGCATTGACCCCTCTTATCGAGTTTGCACATCAGTACGATTCGATCATGGATTTGGAAGGGCTGTCGGCAAAGTTCATCAATAACTATCTCATGTGGTACCAAGAACATCTTGCCTCTAAAGATCTTGAAGCTAAAAAGATCTCAAACGAAGAGTATCATCAAGTCCTCTCCAATCGTAAAGCCAACCGTGGTAAGAACGACGCAAAACTCTCTATAGTGTATCGCTATGAGAAAAGCATTTCCCACCGTTTGACGGTACTTAAACAGCTGTTGCTGTTCATTAGTGAAAACAATAAAGAAAACAAAGACTTCACTCCCCTCTTTAAATACTTCACCAAGATCAAGGTTCAAAAACGAAGCACCGACTTCGTCACAGAAAACGAACTCGAAGAGTTAATCGACTTTATGAAACACTGGCCGGAAGTTTTTAAAGAGCATTTTCCAAAGAGTTCGCAGCGGTATGCTTATCGCAATGCCTTAATTGTTTTACTTTATTGTCTAAGCGGTGCACGGGCCGATGAAGTGATGAGCCTCAAGATGGAGCATATTAAAGCGTCCGAATACAAAGATGAGCATGGTACTACACATCTGTTTTATACGATCGCTTATCATACGACTAAAGGGGACAAATACCGTGAAGTGGTGGTTAGGCGTGAAGAGATTGAAGTGTTTGTTAATTACATGAGAACTGTTCTGCCGGACTCATCTTATGTCATCTCCAGTACCTATACCAACGGAACCTACACGAATAAGAAAATGCCAGATGTGGATATGTGGAAATTCACCACGTATGCGCTCAAGGCGATCGGAGTGAATAAAAGCGGACGCCATATCATCCGCCGCGGCTATGCGACCAAAGAGCTGGGTGATGGTAAAGATTTGGCAATTGTAGCAATGGAGCTGGGGCATACATCGACTAATACGACTTTCAGTGCCTATGTGAAAAATAATCCGGAGTTGATGATGCGACAGAAGTTGAAATAAAAGTTGGTTAACCTAAGATATATTCTATT
>NCIJ01000037.1 GCA_002282015.1 Sulfuricurvum sp. 17-40-25
TATTGCCCAAGTTCACAAAGTTCTTCGATTACCTCTTGATGGAATTCACTTAAAGAATACATAATAGTCCCCTACTCTATAAATCCAAATGCGATGTTGGTAATATGGTACTCTTTCTATTGTTTACTTCGAATACCAACGAGTTTTTTAAATAAGCGTTTTATCATATATATTTCTCTAGCAAAGTGTGTTCCTTCACTTCAGGGAAGACATTATCGTTAATAAAGGCAATGCTCTCTTTCATCACCATTGATACACCTTGGGCAAATGGGTTGTTTGAAGTGGAGATATGCTTTGTAATCATATTGATCAGATTTTGCCTCTCCACCCTCACCTTGTTATTGTGCAATCTGCCGAATAAACGCATCAGTTCTCGATGGGCATGAATAAAAGCAATGTCATTTTTACCCTTATTCTTTTTAAAGGCATAGCGTGTGTACTTAAAATAATGCAAAAAGAAAAGTGCTGCTAGCTCGTTTTTATCAATGATTTTTTTCATAATTGATACTCTATGTCGTTTTGCAATAAATCTTCTATATTGTGACAAAATGAAATATCCTAGCGACTATGATAATTCATTTAGATCTAGATACTTTCTTTTGTTCATGTGAAAGAGTGATAAATCCTTCTTTAATCGGCAAGAAGATTGCCGTAGGCGGTCGAGGTGATCCATTTATCTTTGATCGCAAACCATCTCGTGCCAAAAAACTCGTTGCCCTTAACTCCGGTGCGTTTGTCCCCTCACTGTTTCATAGTGAACATGATCACTCTGAGTATTTCAAAGATGGAGAAAAGATACGTGGAATCGTCACCACTGCCAGCTATGAAGCACGTCAATTTGGAATAATAACGGGAATGACGATTTACGAAGCGTTACAGAAGTGTCCCGATATCACCCTCCTCCCGCCTAATCATCTGCTCTATCACACTCTCTCGCATGAGCTGATGGAGTATCTACATACTGTGATCCCAGTGATGGAGCAATACAGCATCGATGAGATGTTTGGGGATCTTCGAGGATGGATCGATGATAATGAGACAGATGCATTCATCAAACAGCTTCAAAGCGATATTACGATGAAGTTCAAGCTTCCTGTCTCAATTGGAGCAAGCCCATCCAAATGGATCGCTAAGCTTGTAACTGGTACCGCAAAGCCCTATGGTACGAGAGTCGTACCTAAAGAGGATATCAAGGACTTCGTCAACGATATTCCTATCGATGAATTTCCAGGTGTTGGAAGAGCGTTTTCCAAAAAGATGCAAAAGTACAAGATAAAAACCATTGGCCAAGCATGGGATTCTCCCCATCTCTTTGAGTCATGGGGACGGCAGGGAAAAGATCTCTATGCCAGACTGACTGGAGAGGATCATGAGGGCATACAAGCGTCACGAAGTCGAAAGGGTATTGGTATATCAAGAAATATGGATCATCCCATAAAAGAGCGAGATGAGCTCTACCGAAGAATCCAAATTATGGTGAGACATTGGAGTCATACGATCATGAAGCTGGGAGTTAATCCGACAACGTTTCATTTCTCTCTTGGATATGAGAACTGGGGGAGTTCCAAGAAACAATACACTATTTATCGTCTCTTTAACGAGAAGTTTATTCAAGAGTTTGCATACGAGAAATTCAAAGAGCTTGATCTCTACTCCACCCTAGCAGTTAAGTATATTGGAATGAGTGCGAATAAGTTCATCCATCATGATCCAAAAACATTCGATATGCTTGAATATGAGGACGATACTAAGATGAGAAAGCTCACCGACGCGCTGACGAAGATACGAGATAAGTATGGAATGGATATTATGAGAGGGGGCGGGGAGTTGTAAAGTTGTGCATGCACAACCTACCTATTTATTCTCCAATGAGCTCTTTAATTTGGCTAATCAAGGATTCAATTTTTTCTTTTTTATCAGCTTTCAATCCTAATGTATTAATGACAATTTTATTTTTAGATACTTCAACTCGATCTTTAGTTTTTGTTGGTTTAGATAACGCTTTTTTTATGGCCTCCAACGCATCGGTTCGTGAAAGGGTCTTGATTTGCGAATAAAGTTTTTCTATAAGATCACTATTTACTTTGTTGAGAGAGGATAAAACTGTAATATCACTGTACTTATCTGCTTTGATTTGATCCAAAAGAGAAGAGGGTAGTCGGAGAACAGATAAGGTTTTAGATAGCCAACTTTTTGAGACTCCGATAGCTTCTGCTAAATCATTCTGAGTTTCTACGATTTTGTCTTCAAGAATCTTTTTAAATGCTATCGCATTTTCGATAGGGTTCATTTCACTTCGTTGTAGATTTTCGACCAAAGGTAAAAGTGCTAGTTGTGCATGCACAACTTTATCCATAACTACAGCTTTTATAAACTCTTTTTCAAGCAACTTATGCGCTTCAAAACGTCTATGACCGGCAATAATAGTCAATACATCATTATCCATACTGACGACAATAGGCTGTAAAAGACCATTTTGTTTTATTGAGTCCGCAAGCTCTTTAAGTGCAATAGGTTCCATTTCTATACGAGGCTGATAAGGATTGGCTTGTAGTTTAGAAAGAGGAATTTCGATTACAACATCAGGATTCTTTTCGACGGCTTGGATCTGTTCTGTTAAAGCTGCATTTTGTGAGATTTTCTTTGCTAATGAATAATCAATCTTTTTTCTTATCATCTATCCCTACCTTACGTTTAATCTCTTTAACAAATTCTTTTAACTCTTTTGTCGATTCCGACTTTTTGTCTAATTCTCTAACGCTGAATCCATAAGCAACGCTATTAGCAAAGTCAACACGTCTACGCATCATTGAATCCATCAATCTGAAATGTTTTGAACTACTGATAAAATCGTTGACTTCATCAAATTTTTTTTGATTAGGATTGGTCTTATTTAGTACTACATTTGTTATGATATTTACACCAGACTGTTCTGAAAGTTCTCTCAAAATACTCTCATATTTTTGAAGTCCTAAAATTTCAGTGAACTCACTTGAAACGGGAGTGATGATGAAATCACTAACCAAGATTGCAAAACGATTAAGACTTGAGTCAAACCCTCCAGAATCAATAATGACAATAGTTTCTTCATCCATAGATTCAAAATAATTTTCTAGCTCTTCAGCCATTGTAAAAATATGAACAGGCAAAGGAGTTTGCCCCATCTCATTTCTAATTTGATTATACGCTGTAACGGTTTGTTGAACATCCAAATCTATAACTTCAACGTTATGCTTTCGCGCAAGCTCTAAGGCTATATTATAGGCGAGGGTGGACTTCCCTACACCCCCCTTTTGGTGCGATATTGTAATAATCATTTTACATCCCAATCTATTTGCCTTAGTATAGCAAAAATCATACCCTAGTGTTAGTATTGTTAGTCCTTTTAATCTCTAAGCTCAAAGTATGCTAAAATATGTCATTACAATGCAAAAGGGACCTAATGGCACAGCAACTGTACGATATCAACCTTGAACGAACATTGCTATCAAGTCTAATTTTTGAACCTGCTTTGATTGATGAGCACTTTCATAGCCTCAGTTCTCAATCACTTTTTTTTCAAGAATCTCATCAAATTATTTGTCAAACCGTTTTAAAACTTCATACAGATTCTGTTCCAGTTGAAGAGGGGATGATTAACAGTGCCCTGAAAAAAAGTGGTCGTGATGTTGAAAAAGAGCTGGTTTTTATTCTAACGACTACACCAGCCGCATCTATACAATCCTACATTGATGCTCTTTCCGAATTAGCAGACAAACGACATCTTATTACACTCATAAATGCCTTTAATCGAGATTTACATGATGAATCAATTCTTCCAACAGCACTATTGAGTAAAACAATCGATAGACTTGAGAATTTTCGTCAAACCCATCGTATCGAATTGTTTGAAACATCAGATATTACTTCAATTAAAGCAGAAGAAGCAGATTTTATTTGTAAATCTTGGCTGCCTTTTCCTAAAAAAACAGTTTCTATGATTTCTGCACCTGGTGGAAGTGGTAAAAGTTGGATGGTTCTTCAGCTTATGATGCGCCATCTTATTGATTCACCAACCTCAAAAGCTTTTGCATGGCTATCTGAAGATCCTACTGGTCTAACTGCTCATCGTGCAGAAAAAATTGCTTCATCAATCGTTGCAAAACCATTACAAAGTTTTAAAGGGCGTCTCGTTATCTCTAATAGCCCAACCATTCAGGTTTTAATTGAGCAGGGAAGGGGAGTAGAAATAAATGCATTTTTTATCGATTTTAAAAAAAGTCTACGTGATTACGATCTCATTATTCTTGATCCCTTAATTGCATTTTTTGGCGCAGATGAAAATAACAATGCACATGCGCGTAAATTTATGCAACTTTTCACAGAGTGGGCAGCCAAAGAAGACAAAACTATTATCTTTATACATCACAGTACAAAAAATACTACTCAAGCAAGGGGAGCAAGTGCTTTTACTGATGCAGTGAGACTCGTTTATGAAATTAGTCTTATTACAGATAAAAAAGGGGAGACAGATGAAACACGTTCTCATCTCCGAAAAATTTCCCTTACTAAAGATAACTATGGTGCCGCTAAGTCACTAGGAGGAAAGATTGTCTCTCGACAAATTTTTCCTGAAATAAAACTTGACCCCCAATCGTTCATGAAGGACTTCTAAATGGAAAAACAACAACTGAGCTTTAAAGAGTTTGATATTGTAAAAAAGTTTGAAAATTCGAATGCTACTGTTAGCGAATTACGAACTGGAGTTTTTGCACCTATCGAAAAAATCAGTTCTACTTCTAAAACTTATACTCAATTTATTGAAAATCAAAAAAAACGTTATATTGAAACTAGCTGGGGCAAAACCGTTATCAAAGGTAATATCCTAACTCAAACACATCGAGATTTACTTGATTGTCTTTTTGCTGGAGCAAAAGAGATCAAAGAGATGGAAGGTGGTGCAATAGCAATTTATTTTTCCACATCAGATATTTTAAAGTCTTACAGCGGCACTACTTCTCGAAATACTAAATGGTTAAAAGATAAACTTGATGAAATTCAAACAACAGCTATAGAGTTTCGAACTACAGATGGAGAAGATTTTTATAGCTTCAATATCATTAGTTCATTCGCATACAGTACGAAGCATAAAAGTTTTGGTATCGTCATTACACCTGAATATCGAAAATATTTTGAAGACCAACTCACTGTAAACTATACCAAGGAACTTCCAAAACTTCTTAAAGTAAAAAGTGCTCTTTTACGCGCTGTTATCCGTTTTTTCTGGACACATGCACAAGCAAGTACTATGAGTATTGATAATCTTCTCCAAACTATTGGATTTCCAATGGAATCTATCAGAACTAAACAAACTGCTATTAAAGAAATACGAGATAGTGCAGAACTTTTAAAAGATTATGGAATCACTTATGAACCAAAAACAAAATTAATTTATAGAAAAGGCTCTTTTGATAATAGTATCACATTTATGAGCACTCCTAATAGAACTAAAGAACTTCCAGGTCTTTCTGATGAGCAGGGAGAGTCAAGGGATTAAAACCCTTGACTCTCCCTGTTTACTTATAGATATCTATTTATTCTATAAATATCTATAAATACCTATAGTAACGTCACAATATGACTTCGTTTTATGAGGTATATGACTTCGCTTCTTCACAATATGACTTCGTCAATGTAGTAAATGACTTCGTTTTATGGGGTAAATGACTTCGCGACCATAGTGTAATTAGAGATTATTTCACAATATGACTTCGTTTTTTCTCACAAATAACTTACCTACACTACTCAAAACGTAGTCAAATTGTGTGTATAACAAGCAAAATTAGAAAAATACTAACAATATTCAATGTAAGTAACCAATGAGTGTAATTACTTCACAATATGACTTCGTTTTTTGAAGCAAAAGTTTCTAAATGTATTTTATATTGATGCAAAATTCACAATATGACTTCGTAATTACCACATACGTATCTCAAAACACAACGTGACTTCGTTTTAGAGGAGTATGTAAGATTTGTTCACAATATGACTTCGTTTTCTAACAATAAATCCGATGAAGGCTGAAAAAAGATATTTCTAAGTCATGAAGATCCTCCTATTAATAAGTATGTTCTTAACGATTTCTATACTTCAAATAACACGGGTTTTGAGAAAAAGTCTTGCGTATATGTAAAATTTGTGTGAAAAAATAAAATTTCTACTATGAAGAGATAGATTAATAAGTACAATACTGAAATGATCTTCTATGACTTGCCTCTCTATCGTCCACCAGCAGAAGCCGATAATATAATCATTCAAGCAACACTAGGATGTAGCCATAATCAGTGCAGCTATTGCACTATGTACAAGAGTAAACGCTATACAGTAAGACCACTAAGCGAGGTACAGCGTGAAATTGAAGCGTTAGCACAGGCAAATCCTCACGCCAATAAAGTCTTTTTAGCCGATGGAGATGCATTGGCGCTTCCCACACAGCATCTCGCGCTGTTGTTACGTTTATTGAAAAACTCTTTTCCAAGACTCTCAAGAGTATCACTCTATGCTACAGCGCAGAACTTTCTGGAAAAAAGTGTAGAGGAGTTAAAAGAGCTCAGAGAAGGGGGCTTGAGTCTGTCATACTTTGGAATAGAGACGGGTAATGACGAACTGTTGGGTAAAATCGATAAAGGTGTCAATGCAGCTCAGATGATTGAAGCACTCCATCGTGCCCATGAAGCCAATATTAAAATCTCATGATTGAAGCACTCCATCGTGCCCATGAAGCCAATATTAAAATCTCCGCAACGGTAATACTTGGGATAGGGGGGCTAGAATATGACTTCGAGCACATCCGAGATACCGCAGAACTTATCAACGCTGCACCGATTACGTATCTGTCTACCCTTCAGCTTGGACTGGAAGAGGAATCAAAGGAACGATTTCTCAAACACTTTGACACGTTTACACCATTAAATGATTTACAGATTCTGCAAGAGCAACGTCATTTACTCAGCCTCATCAACCCTCCACAAAAGATTATTTTTCGATCCAATCATGCATCCAATGCACTTCATCTCTCTGGGACACTTCCTAAAGATTCAGAAAAATTGATCACTCAAATCGATGATGCCATGAGAGTAGGGGAGAGTGTAATGGTGCCTAGGTGGATGAGAGGGTTTTAGGGGTTAAAAAAAGACGGTTTGTTTTTTCGGCGAGGGGCTATTTTTGAATGTAGTAATCTTTCAAGCAACTCTGGTCTGTAGGACTCTCGTACTTT
>NCIJ01000013.1 GCA_002282015.1 Sulfuricurvum sp. 17-40-25
TATATCTTGGCATTCACTTCTCCTGCTCGTATTCCATGCCGACCTAAATCGACGAAATTAACGAATTAAAAAGTGTCTACTATTTGGGGGTCATTCCAGATCCTAAAAAAAAGCTGTTAGCCCGTAATATGGTTCAGTTATCAACATTGATGGGATGTCGTGTCATCGCTGAAGGGGTAGAAACGCAAGCAGAGTTATTGGTATGTAAGGAAATAGGGTGCCATATGGTACAAGGCTATTTTATACAAAAACCGACGTGCGTATGTTCACAATTACATTTACAGTATGCTGTGATTAATACACTGACATTATTGGAGAAGCGAACATCGGGTGATCAAAACATCATACGTAAACGTTTAGAAACCATTCAAACTGTATGTATAAGTGATCCAATGGAATTGGTTGTCGAAAAGTTCAAAGAGGATCAAGAACTCTTTTTGATCCCTGTACTGGATCAACAGGACTCTCCAATAGGAATTGTGCATGAACATCGTTTAAAAGCGATTATTTATTCACAATTTGGAAGGTCGCTGATTCAAAATAACTCTTCAAATTTTTCTGTATTGGAAACGTATGTAGAGCGTATACCGGTTGTGGACGTTACTATGTCGCTTGAAACGATTGTGGAGCTTTATTCACTATCTGACAATGCGCCCGGAGTCTTGGTGATCGAATCTTCCAAATACATTGGTTATTTGAGTGCACGTGTGTTGATTGAAGCCGTACATGAACGTAATTTGATACGAGCTCGAGATCAAAACCCCCTTAGCAGACTTCCGGGAAATTTTATGATCAATGAGCACATCGCACATGCTTTTGACTCAGGTGAAAAAAGTGTCTTTTGTTATTTTGATTTTGACCATTTTAAACCGTTCAATGACCACTATGGGTTTCGAAATGGAGACAGGGTCATTGTTCTATTCGCTGAGTTGATGCACAAAGTTTTCATGAATCAGTCGTTTATCGGTCATATCGGAGGAGATGATTTTTTTGCGGGTACAGCGATTAAAGATGAAGTTGTATTTGATGAGTTTTGTTTATCTGTACGAAAACTAATTCACCAGTTTGAGGAGGATGTTCGTGAGTTTTACAGTAAGCAAGATCGTGAAAGAGGGTGTATCGTAGCCGAAGATCGCGAGGGAACAGTAAGAGAATTTAGTATGCTTAGTGTTAGTGCGGTCATTGTTTATAAAGGAATCGAATCATCGATACACTCACCAGAACAACTGCAAAAAATATTTGTGATCGAAAAGAAAAATGCTAAAAAATCTCCCGAACATTTATGTATGATTATTGATTAGTGTAGTTTGGTATAATACTCCATTATTACTTCACGCGGAGAGAACAGTGGAACAAAAAGAGCCTATGACAAAATTTGGATTTCAACGTTTAAGCGATGAACTAAATAAACTTAAAAATATCGATCTACCTGCTGTCAATGTAGAGATTGACCGTGCAAAAGAGAACGGGGATTTAAAAGAAAATTCAGAATACCATGCAGCGCGAGAACAACAGGCCTTTATCGGTACTCGTATTGCGGAATTGGGAGAAGTGATCTCTCGTGCACAGATTGTAGATCCAAGTGAGCTTGAGCACGCGCGTATCAGTTTTGGTTCTACCGTAGTCTTGTGTGATGTAAAGACGGATGAAGAGTTAACGTATACGATCGTCGGAGGGATTGAAAGTAATCCTGACTATGGACTAATCTCGTTTAACTCTCCATTGGCAAAACAGCTTTTGGGACGTGAAGAAGGGGATGAGGTCAAAGCCCGTTTACCGGGTGGAGAAAAAACATTCGAGATTCTTGAGGTTAAATATCAGGAGATCGTTTTTGAAACCCATTAATGTCGGTATTATCGGTGTAAGCGGTTATACCGGATTAGAACTTGTCAAGATATTACTGCTGCACCCGATTTTTAACCTTACCTATTGTGCTAACACTGAAGGGGCCGCAAACATAGCAGAACTTCACCCCTCTTTAACGGGTGTATGCGATATGGCTGTTGAAAAAGTAGATTTGGATACAGCTGCACGCTCGTGTGAACTGGTCTTTTTAGCACTTCCGCATAAAACGGCGATGAATACAGCACGCGGATTACTAGAACGTGGCGTAAAAGTAGTCGATCTTTCCGCAGATTATCGTCTCTCTCAAGAAAATTACGAAGCGTTTTACTGTGAGCATGAAGATATAGATAATCTTTCTCATGCGGTCTATTCGATTCCGGAATTGCATGGGAACATCGCCAGCGGTGCAAAACTCGTTGCAAATCCGGGATGTCATGTCACGGCATCATTGTTGGCACTAGCTCCATTTTTAGAGTATATCGATCACACAGCTCCCATTTTTGTGGACTCCAAAACAGGAGTTTCAGGTGCCGGTAAATCACCGACAGCAGGCGTTCACTATGTGAGCGTAAATGACAATATTAACTGCTACAACATCATAAAACATCGCCATGCAATAGAGATACAGCAGCATGCTAGTGCATTGTGTGATGCAGATGTGCGGGTGACATTTGTCCCCTCACTAGTTCCAATGACACGGGGCATGTTGGCATGTGTCTATGCAACCCTCAAAGAAGAGTGCGATCCACAAGCGGTGATGCAAGATTTTTATGCAAATCAACCTTTTGTCCGTGTTCGTAATGAGCCTCCCCATACAAAAATGACCTCGGGAACTAATTTTGCGGATGTCTATGCACAACGAAATGGCAATGCCTTGGTCGCGATATGCGCCATTGACAATCTTATGCGTGGAGCAAGCTCTCAGGCAGTCGTAAATGCGAACATAATGATGGGATTGGATGAAGCTCTTGGAATTCCAAAAATAGCGTATGTACCCTAAACTGCTTCACGAGGGTGCGATTCTTGTTGCGGACTCCCATTGCGCTGCATGGCGCACTTCATTTATTGATTTTTTAGGTGCATTGGAGCGTGGAGACATCCATACGACACAACTGGTTTTGATGGGGGATAATTTCGATCTTTTATTTGGACCCGTTGCGCAAACACTGCGTGAAAATCATTCCTCTATCGAACTCTTAAACCGACTTGCAAAAAAAATGGAGATTATTTATCTTGAGGGGAACCATGATTTTCGCTTGAAATCTTTTTTTCCTGAGATACAGGTGGTTGATCGTTCGCATCAGCCGCTAATCCTTTCTTTCAATGATGAGCGCATTGCCTTATTTCACGGGGATAAAAAAGTACCGTTTGGATACGCACTGTATACGGGATTAATCCGTAATCGGCCGATACTCTTTTGTTTAAATTTGATTAATGAGCTCTTTGAGGGGGTTATTATAAACACACTTTCTAAACAAATGAAGCGTAAAAACCACTGTAACAAGATTGACAATTTTGAGAGTATTGCGAAACGACATAACAGCGCATCATGGGCCGATAAATGTGACCTTATTATTGAAGGGCATTACCATCAAAATCGTAGGTATGAATTGGATCGAGTGAAATACGTCAATTTAGGGGCTTTTGCTTGCAATGAAAGATATTATGTTGTAAAATCTTCACAAGATCAAACTATTTTAGATGAAGTTATTTTTCACAAGGAGTCCCGATGAAGGGAGACGTAGATATCTTAAAGGTCGGTAGCAATGAGATGGAATTGGTTGATTTCCGTATCTTTAAGCGCGAAGACGGTGAGATATACGAAGGTATCTATGGCATTAACGTCGCCAAAGTACGTGAAATAATTCGCTTACCAATGCTTACTGAATTACCGGGAACACCTCATTTTATTGAAGGAATCTTTGACTTACGCGGTGTTGTTATTCCGATTATTAATCTCGCCAAGTGGATGGGGATTGATGCCCCTGAGGAGATGTCACAAAACGCACGGGTTATTATTACCGAATTTAATAATATGTTGATTGGATTTGTAGTCCATGAAGCAAAAAGAATTCGCCGTATAAACTGGAAAGACATTGAACCTGCATCGTTTATCGATGGAAGTATAGATGGCTCCAAAATTACGGGGATGACACGTATTGAAGACGATAATGTATTACTGATCTTGGATTTGGAAAGTGTGGTACAAGAGCTAGGGCTTTATCAGCCGTCTAACACAAGACTGATCGAAGCCGATAAAAAGCAATTTACGGGACTAGTGCTTTTATTGGATGACAGTTCAACGGCACGACGTATTATCAAAGAAGCATTGATGCAAATGGGCTTTACTGTTATAGAAGCCAGTGATGGGCAAAAAGGATTTGAGATTCTTGAAGAGTTGTATGAGGCGCATGGTGCTAATTTATCCACTAAACTGCGTCTTATCGCCTCCGATATTGAAATGCCTCGTATGGACGGATTTCATTTTGCCGCAAAAGTCAAAGAGGACCCTCGTTTTAAGATGATTCCGATCGTCTTCAATTCTTCGATCAGTGATCATTTTAGTGATATTCGAGGAAAAGAGGCTGGAGCGGAAGCGTATTTAGTCAAGTTTGATGGAAGTATATTTTTTGATGAAGTTGCACGTGTAGTGCAAGCTCATATGTTATAGGGGTAGAAGATGGATGAATTTGAAGAGATATTACAAGACTTTTTAGTTGAATCGTTTGAGTTAATCGAACAGCTTGACCAAGATTTGGTTGAATTGGAAACACGTCCGGATGATTTGGAATTGTTGAATCGAATATTTCGTGTTGCGCATACGATCAAAGGTGCCAGTTCGTTTTTAAATTTTGACACGCTAACGCATCTCACGCACCATATGGAAAATATTCTTAATTTGGCACGGCATGGGGATATTCTTATTGATGCTGCAATTATGGACATTATTTTAGAATCCATTGATTTAATGAAAGCATTATTGGTACGTATACGTGATACACGGGCAGATGATGGTTTGGATGTCAGTGCGTGTGTTGTTCGTTTGGATGCAGCTGTAAACGGTGAAGCTTCTGTTGAGGCTGAAGCACCAGTTCCTCAAGCACCTTCAGAGCCTGTTGCAGCAGCTGTCGATCCTGTCGATGAAGAAGAACCTGACTATTCAGGAATGAGTGACGCTGAAGTTGAAGCAGAGATCGAGCGTTTGATTGCCATCAAAAATGCAGAAGCTGTGGCAAAACGTACCGGAGGTGCACCGACAGCATTGGTCGAAGAAGAAGAGCCTGATTATTCGGGAATGAGTGATGCTGAAGTAGAAGCAGAGATCGAGCGTTTGATCGCAATCAAAAATGCAGAAGCTGCAGCAAAACATGCTAATAAATCCAGTGAAAGTAATGCCTCTGCTGATACACAAGCAGCGGCTCCTTCCGCAGCGATAGTTCCAACCCCTGCACCGATAACACAAGCGGCCCCGGTGGCAAAACCTGCCGCACCAGCAGCTGCACCGCGTCGTGCTGAACCAAAAGAGGATGCCGAAGCGAAGGGCGCAACCGTTGAACAAACCATTCGTGTGGATGTTAAACGTCTTGATCACCTGATGAATTTGATCGGTGAATTGGTATTGGGTAAAAATCGTCTTATCAAGATCAATGATGATGTTGAAGAACGATATGAGGGAGAAGCCTTCTTAGAAGAGCTTAATCAAGTCGTTTCTATTGTTTCCTTAGTAACCACTGACTTGCAGATAGCCGTTATGAAAACGCGTATGTTACCAATTGGGAAAGTATTTAATAAATTCCCACGTATGATACGAGATCTATCTCGAGAGTTAAACAAAAAAATCGAGCTTGATATTTCGGGTGAAGATACGGAATTGGATAAATCGATTGTTGAAGAGATCGGTGATCCATTGGTCCATATTATCCGAAACTCTTGCGATCATGGTATCGAGACGGGTGATGTCCGTGTAGCAAATGGAAAAGAGGAAGGCGGTACCATCCAACTCAAAGCGTATCATGAGGGTAACCATATTGTTATTCAAATCATCGATGACGGTAAAGGTCTCGATACCGATATGCTTAAATCAAAAGCAATGGAAAAAGGGCTTATCACTGAAAAAGAAGCGGATGGAATGACCGATAAAGAGGCGTATGGTCTTATTTTCCGTCCGGGCTTCTCCACTGCTGCACAAGTAACGAGCGTATCAGGGCGCGGTGTCGGGATGGACGTTGTTAAAACCAACATCGAAAAACTTAACGGTATGATTGATATTGACTCTGAATTGGGTCGTGGTACCTCGATGAAGCTCAAGATTCCATTGACACTTGCGATTATTCAGGCATTGTTAGTTGGGGTTCAAGAAGAGTATTATGCTATTCCTCTTGCGTCTGTTTTGGAAACGGTACGTATTAGTAAGGATGAGATTTATACGGTTGAGAATCGTTCCGTTATGCGTCTTCGTGATGAAGTCCTCTCTTTGGTCCATATCGGTGATATTTTCGAAGTTGAACGTGTTTTTGACAACAGTGAGCATGCGTATGTGGTTGTACTTGGTCTTGCTGAGAGCAAAATTGGACTTATTGTTGATACCTTGATTGGGCAAGAGGAGATTGTTATCAAGTCCTTGGGCGAATACCTCAAAGGGATCGAAGGGATCGCTGGGGCAACTATTCGAGGAGATGGTGGTGTAACACTGATCGTCGATGTTGCCGCACTCATGCAAATGGCTAAATCGGTTAAGTCAACGGTAGGAGATGAAGCAGGAGGAACGAAGAAGTTAGGAGTAAAAAACAGTGCCAGTGACTATTGTGTTATGATTGTTGATGACTCTAAAACGGATCGAACCATTATGAGAAAGTCACTGGAATCATCGGGCATCACGCTTGTAGAAGCAGTTGATGGGGTAGAGGCTATGAATATACTTAAGCAGGGTGATCATTTCTTTGACGCAATGCTCATTGATATTGAGATGCCGCGTATGGATGGATACACGCTGGCTTCAGAGATTAAGAAATACAATAAGTACAAAAACCTTCCACTCATAGCCGTAACCTCACGTGCAGGTAAAGCCGACCGTATGCGTGGGGTTGAGTCTGGAATGGTTGAGTACATCACTAAACCATATTCATTTGATTATTTATTGAATGTTGTCAAACGTAATATTAAATTTAATGAAGGGCTGTAATCATGAGTGATCAATTACAACAAGTTATTAACAAACAAAATAATGCGCTCATAGGTGATGAAAATAAGATTGATGATGTTGTTCAGTTGGTCGGATTCATCGTTGGTGAAGAAGAGTTTGCAATACCCATTTTGAGTATTCAAGAGATCATCAAACCCATCAGCTGTACGAGAGTTCCACAAACTCCAACGTATATTTTAGGTGTCTTTAATCTGCGTGGTTCGGTTATTCCTTTGATTGATTTACGTGCCCGTTTTGGATTACCCCTTCAAAAACACAGCGAAGAAACTCGATTTGTTGTGATGAAAAGCGGTGATGATGTAGCAGGATTTGTGATTGACCGCTTAACCGAGGCGATTCGTATGCCAAAACGCGATATCGGACCAGCTCCAGAAACCGTTTCGGAGGCAGAAACGATGATCGATGGTGTTGGTAAGCAATCGGATCGTATTGTCACTATATTAAAAGTCCATAAGCTGTTAGAACGAAATTTTTAATCAACCATTGATTCATTTGTGGCACAATGTCACTTATGAATGAAATACATTATGAATCAAGACGCGAAAAACTCCTAAGTTCTGTAGAAGAGGGTGTGATTATCCTCACCTCTGCATCCCCCAAAACACGTTCCAATGACACCGAGTACCCTTATCGACAAAGCAGCGATTTCTATTACATGTGTGGTTTTCAAGAGGACAATGCTCTATTGATATTGGTTAAAACGAAAGAAGCTACTAAAAGTATTTTATTTGTTGAACCCTACAATGAAGAGCATGCCCTTTGGAATGGTGCACGCTTGGGAGTACAAAAAGCGCAAGCAATTTTTAGAGTTGATGAAGTCCATGATATTAATAATTATGCGAGTTTGATCAAAGATATTTTACGAGAGCATATCGCTTTATATATTGATTTGTTTGAGGATTCATCATGGATTATTCAAGCCAAAAACAGTGCCAAAGAACTGCATGAAACTCGTGGGGTAAAACGTCATATCAAAGCTATTCACGATGTGACTCATTTGATTCGTACGCAACGATTGATTAAAAGTAATGAAGAAATTAGTGAGATTAAAAATGCGGTGGCGTTAACGGCAAAAGCACATCATGAAGCGATGAAGCTATCCAAACCTGGACTGCATGAATATGAGCTTCAAGCACACATGAGTTATGTATTTCAACGTGCCGGTGCTCAGGCAGAATCGTATGGAGCCATTGTCGCAGGGGGTAACAATGCCAATACCTTGCATTATATAGATAACCGTGATGTCTTACGAGACGGCGATTTGGTATTGATAGATGCGGCGTGTGAATGGGAACTGTATGCCAGTGATATTACACGTACCTTTCCTGTTAATGGCAGGTTTACAGCTGCACAGCGTACCGTGTATGAAAAAGTATTGGACGTACAACTGCGCGTGATTGACGCGATGAAACCGGGTGTTAAGCGTGACTGGCTTCAGCAATACAGCGAAGAGTTATTGTGCCAAGCCTTGATTGATCTAGGAATACTAAAAGGTGAATGTAAAACGCTTTTAGAATCAAAAGAGCATAAAAAATACAGTCCACACGGTATAGGGCACTGGATGGGTCTGGATGTGCATGATCCATGTCCTTATGTAGATGATGAGGGGGAGAGTCTGCAGTTTGTTGCTGGCATGGTGATGACAATTGAACCGGGTATTTACATTCGAGCGGATGATGAGACGGTAGAGGAAAAATACCGTGGTATCGGCATTCGTATCGAGGATGATATATTGATTACGCAAAATGGTTATGAAAATCTCTCGGCAATGATTGCTAAAACGGTAGAAGAAGTTGAAAATATGTGTCAGGAGTCAGTATGATGAACAAAGCTTGGAGTACAAACATTATTGCACTTGGATGTGTAGCAGAATCGTATTTACTCGAAGGTCAGCTTGGTAGTGCCGTTCGGAATGCCGGATTATTTGCCCTTTCAGGTGCGGTTACCAATCAATTAGCCATTCATATGCTCTTTGAAAAAGTCCCTTTTTTATACGGTTCTGGAATTATATTGGATCGATTTGAATCGATACGCGAAGCATTAAAAATATTGATCATGGAGCAGTTTTTTAGTCCTGAAAAGATTGAAGCGTTTGTTCAGTCTCAGGAGCATTCAATCGATTTGAGCCCTATCATAGCGCAAACGGATTTTACCCCTGCGTATGACGCTTTAGTACAAAGTGTTATGGAATCGCCAATGGGTGGAATGTTGGGAATGTTTGGCGGAGAGGCATTGATTGCAAAACTCAAAGAACCGTTTATTGAAAAGATCAAAACGTCAACGATTCAAATAGCCCAAAGTGATTCTTTCATGAATGCTTTAAATGCACATATTCATAATGGCAGTTCTACGTTGACTCAGACGATTGGTGATATTGTCCAATCACGTCTTGCAGAGCTTACTCCACTTATGGTCAAAGAGATGCTGCATAGTCTTATGAAAGAGCATTTAGGGTGGCTTGTAGTATGGGGTGGAGTATTTGGTGCTGCTATTGGATTGGTGTCATCACTGATAATGTAAATGATTTTACTCAAAAGACTTGACAACAAGTGACTCAAAGTATTATAATTACTCCAACTAAATAAGAAGGAATACATTATGCAAAATATTTTTGAAAAACTAACCCATCAAATGACCGAGATGATCGAGTCCTCGATCTCTTTAGCACTTCACAGTAAAAACAGTGAAGTAGAACCTATCCACTTCTTGTGGGCATTGCTTGCCAACAGCAACTCACCGCTCAATCAGATGCTTAATAAAATGAGTGTCGATAAGACAGCCATTGAGTTGGACGTTAAAAGCGCCGCATCCAAACTACCGACCTCTTCGAGTGTGACCAAAGAGAGTATTCGCCTCTCACGTAACTTTACCCACTCACTTGAAGTGAGTTCGGGGGAGATGGCCAAAAATGGTGACAGCTTTTTAGCGGTTGATACGTATGTTGTAGCCAATTTGAACAATGATCCCTTTAAATCAATCGTTGGAAAATACGTTGACCTCAGAGAACTTGCAAAAACATTTGAAGCATCACGTGCAGGTCAAAAAATAGAATCCCAAACTGCAGATGAAAATCTCGAAGCATTGTCAAAATACGGTATTGATCTAACCCGTGAGGCTATTGATGGCAAACTTTCACCGGTTATCGGACGGGACGAAGAAATCAGCCGCATGATGCAGATCTTGATACGTAAGACAAAAAACAATCCGATTCTTTTGGGTGAACCAGGTGTTGGTAAGACAGCACTAGTCGAGGGACTGGCACAGCGTATCATTAATAAAGAAGTCCCATTAAGCTTACAAAATAAAAAAGTGATCGCATTGGACATGAGTGCTCTTATCGCAGGAGCAAAATATCGCGGAGAATTTGAAGATCGTTTAAAAGCGGTCATTGATGAAGTCAAAAAAAGTGCCAATATTATTCTTTTTATCGATGAGATTCATACCATCGTTGGCGCGGGAGCATCTGAGGGCTCAATGGATGCTGCTAACATTCTAAAACCGGCATTGGCACGAGGAGAGCTGCATACGATTGGTGCAACAACGCTAAAAGAATACCGTAAGTATTTTGAAAAAGACACTGCATTGCAGCGTCGTTTCCAACCCGTACATGTTGATGAACCAAGCGTGAATCAAACATTACAGATTTTACGTGGGCTTAAAGAGCGTCTTGAATCACACCATAGTATCAGTATTGCTGACTCAGCATTGGTTGCGGCGGCAAAACTCTCCGATCGTTATATCAGTGACCGATTTTTACCGGACAAAGCGATTGATCTCATCGATGAGGCAGCTGCGGAATTGCGTATGCAAATCGAATCTGAACCAAATGCGCTTGCGAGTGTAAAACGTCGTATGACACAGCTTCAAGTTGAAAAAGAAGCATTGAAGATGGAAGAGAGCGTGGCTAATACCAAACGTCTCGAAGAGATTGTAAAAGAACTCGCGGATGTGAGTGAAGAGCGCCGAAGTCTTGAAACGCAGTTTGAACATGAAAAAGCGGAATTCGACCGTGTTTCGAAAATCAAACGGGAGATCGAATCCAAACGCCGTGAAGCAGAAAATGCGCAACAGCAAGGTGATTTTGCAAAAGTAGCAGAAATTACGCACGGTCAAATCCCAAAACTCGAAGAGGAAGAAGAGCAGCTCAAAGAGAAATGGAAGATCATGCAGTCTGAGGGGACGCTGCTTAAAAACAGTGTTGATGAAGCATCGATCGCAGGTGTTGTAAGTCGCTGGACAAAAATCCCGGTCAATAAAATGCTCCAAGGAGAAAAAGAAAAGATCTTGCACATCGAAGAAGAGCTTAACCGTGATGTCGTAGGGCAAGAAAAAGCAACTCATGCCGTAGCACGTGCGATCAAGCGTAATAAAGCAGGATTATCGGATAAAAGCCGTCCTATCGGATCGTTTTTATTTTTGGGACCAACAGGTGTCGGTAAGACACAAACAGCCAAAACATTGGCAAAGTTCCTTTTTGACAGCAGTGAGTCGATGATCCGCATAGATATGTCTGAATACATGGAAAAACATGCGGTGTCACGACTTGTAGGTGCGCCTCCTGGATACGTTGGATTTGATGATGGCGGACAGCTGACCGAAGCGGTACGCCGTAAACCGTACAGTGTAATTTTGTTTGATGAAGTAGAAAAAGCGCATCCGGATGTTTTCAACGTATTGCTTCAGGTACTCGATGATGGACGTCTAACCGATAATAAAGGTGTGGTAGTAGATTTTACCAACACAATCATTATCTTGACCTCTAACATCGCCAGCGATAAGATAATGGCACATCAAGGAGATGAAAATCTCGAAGAGATGGTGTTAGGTGAACTGCGACAGCACTTTAAACCTGAGTTTTTGAATCGTTTGGATGATGTAGTGGTCTTTAATCCATTGGGTGAGGGTCAGATCCTTAGTATTGTTGATCTGTTCTTCGCGGATATCATGGCAAAAGTAGAAGAGCGTAATATTACCCTCACTCTGACGGATGCGGCAAAACGTCATATTGCTGAGGCTGGATTTGATCCTGTCTATGGTGCGCGTCCATTGAAGCGTGCGTTATATGAGATTGTTGAAGATCGTCTTGCTGACTTGATTTTAGGTGGTGAAGTGATCGAGGGCTCATCGGTTGCTTTTGACGCTATTGGCGATGAGATTACGGTAAGTGTGGCATAATTAGTTCTATGAAACAACTATTTTTTATCTTATTCTTTATTTTTACAATCCAAGCATTGGGGTGTACAGGTGATTGTATGACCTGTCATCCTGCATTACTTAAAAACATTGAGACCGATAAACGCCATAAACCGATGACAACGTGTATTAAATGTCATTCTGCTAATCCTGAAAAAATGGCGGATTGTGGAAGTGATTGTTTCGCATGCCATCCAGTGGCAAAAATCGAGGGGATAAATGTAAAAGAGCATGCGGTAATACGTGAATGCCGTGATTGTCATATGAAGATGAAAACATCATTAGGATTAGATATGTTTCCAAAAGGTCAATCTTCAGCCCCAATGCTTCGAGATTTTTTGAAGCCTTAAGTCCTTTCTATTCTCCAAAATAAAATAATTAGGGCAGCCGCATGAAAAAAATACTCTTAGTTTTATTATTTGCGTTTTCTCTGTTTGCAGAGGAGAGTGAAGAGATCGGTGTGCCGAAGTTTGACCGTGATCAAGGGGTAGTTGATAGTGCAGTATTGGCTCCTGATGGAAAAAGTTTTTATACACTCAAAGATAATTACTTTATCCATTGGAGTCTATCACCGCTTAAAAAATTGGAACAATGGGAGCTTTCACTCGCTCCATTGGAATCTATGAAAAATGTGAAAAATGTGAAAAATCATAGAGATGTGTATTTATTAAATGATGAAACAAAAGTACTTATTATCTCTCGGGATGAGCTGGTACTTTATGATTTAAAAAGTAAACAAATAGAAAAACAATTACCGTATAAGAATTTGTCTCATTCTCTGGATAACAATTTGCTTTATATTGTTTATGTTCCAGATCAGCAAGAGAGGAGTCCACAAAAGACACCTTATTCTCCTAGTCTTTATTTGGATACATGGAAAGTTCCTGAATTAACGAAAGTAAAAAGTACAAATCTTACTAAGCAGTCAGAAAATTTGGATGCTCACTTAAAACATCATGAAGATTATGGCCCCTATGAGGTGTTGAGAACTAGTCCTAGGGGGGAATTGGTAATGGGCGGCAGCGTCATTTATTATGTTACTGCTGCTGATCAATTTGCAATAATTGATAAATCTTCACTGAATTTAAAAGATGTACTTGCTACGAGTGGTATTGAGTATATGGATGACTATTTAATAGTATATCAACATGCGCTTGGAACCTGTGCTATAAAAAAGGATGATGGTTCAGTTTTTTATAAGGCTAGTGCCATAGAGAATAAAGAAGATATTGTAATTAGCGCATTGCTAGATAGGATCGAAGGGTTTCCTCCGTATATCATACCTAGACGTGAGCCCATGAAACAGAGACGTTCTAGTTACAGTGGTGATTTAGCACTACGATTTTCAGAACTTGGGAGGCTGTATACATTATACAGAAAAAATCAAAACAAGTACGCAGGCACAGCTGTACTTCAGTATCGTAATGAACTTATACTTCGCCAGAATTCAAAATTTGAATATTCTGGAAAAGATTTTAAAGATTTAAAAATGATAAATAAAGATGGAGTCGTACCGATGAATAAAGCAACATTTGAGAAATACAATCAACCACTTAACATAAAGGCAAACTAATGCTAGTTACATATCCAGTTGATGTGATAGGAACTTTGATAAATTTTCTCTAAAAAAAGGTTAATTCTTAATTAATAATTATGCTAATATAATTACTAGATATTGGAAAGGTGCCATATGTATAGATGGAATGAGGATAAAAACAGTATTCTAAAATCCACAAGAGGATACAGCTTTGAAGATGTATTAGAAGCTTTATCAAAAGAGGGTGTACTTGATCACTATAAACATCCACAAAGTGATAAGTATCCAAATCAATACATATACGTGATCTCATTAGGGGAATATATCCATTATATCCCCTATGTGACTGATGGTGATGATATTTTTCTTAAAAACATTATTCCAAGTCGGAAATTAAACAAACACTACAAAGGAAGCGAATCATGAAGTACGATGCAGATGAAAAAGAATTACTAAATAGAATCGAAAAAGGTGATATTGAAAAAGTACCATTTGATAATGAACATATTAAAAAAATGGCTGGAGATAGTCTCGATTATCTTAACCAAAAAAAGCAAATCACAATCAATATGAAACAGTCAGATTTGGATTTTGTAAAACAGCGTGCGAAAGATATAGGGATATCGTATCAAAATATCATTCAAGCATTAATTCACAATTATGCCCATGGGAAAGTAGAATTAAAGATTTAAATTAAGCGTAAATAGGTTCAAAGGTTTTATCAAACCCCTCGAGTATTTTCTTCAGAAATTTCTCTGCTTCAGCAATAATCTTGGACAAATCAAGTTCATTTTTTTGTGGAGTTGTTTGCTTGAGGGCATTGTCAAAAAGATCAACCAGTCCTTTTTTCGTGTTGTTTTTAACATTTTCATCACTATTTTTTAAATCCCCTAGAGCTTGGATTACATCAGAAGCGATTTTATTGACGGGAGACTTTTGTTCTCCAGCACTAAGTTCTTTCATGAATTTATCAATATAAGGTTGTGCTTTTTTCATAAAAGTATCAATCTCTTTTTGATCTTGTTCGCTGATACCATTGGTGTTAAGTTCAAAAGAGAATGCTTGCATCGAGCTAAAGGAAAAAGAACTCTCTTGAGTGTTTTGAGAAGATTTTTCAGAAAGTGAGAGCGATTTTGTATTTTCAAAATTAAGAGACAGTGTGTCACCGCTGCTGGTTTTCATCTGCATACTAAGTTCATGTGAGCGATATGCGTCCAGTGATGTTAATGATGTCATAAGATAACCTCGTTAAAAAAGATAATTATAGTTACAGTATCGGTCAAATGAGGAAAAGATTAAATAAGCTTGTATGAAGCTTAATAGCACTTTAAGTAAGATTTGACTACCATTGCGGTCAAAATATAACAAGGGGAATGGTAATGAAAAGAACATACCAACCACATAATACACCACGTAAGCGTACGCACGGTTTTCGTCTACGTATGTCTACAAAGAATGGCCGTCGCGTTATCAACGCTCGTCGTGCTAAAGGCAGAAGCAGATTGGCTGTATAAACGGCTTTTCTATGCTGAAGCTCAATTCAGAGTTTCAGCGAGTTTATAAACGCGGAAAGAGTGCTCATAGTACTTCTATCGCGTTGTTTTATCTTCCTGTGATGGGAGAAAAAACAGTTGGATATACCGCCAGTAAAAAAGTAGGAAACGCTGTCGTTCGCAATCATTGCAAGCGCCGTTTACGTTCCCTTTTTGCTGAACTGTCTGATCAGCTTTCAGATGGATGGTATGTATTGGTCGCCAAAGAGCCGTTGCATAGCAATGACTTTGAAACTGTGCGACGAGACTGTAAATATGTTTTAAAACGGACAGGTGCTTTGATAATGAGTAGCGAGGGATAATGATAAGAAAATTCTTTCTTAGCCTCCTATGGTTTTATCGGCATTCATTTTCTTTGGTGACACGCGGGTCGTGTCGTCACTATCCTTCATGTTCCGAATATGCCCTATGGCAATTTGAATGCAACTCTCTTCCCTACGCTTTTTTCACAACATTTTTACGTATTTGTCGATGCAATCAATTTTTTCGAGGTGGAATCGATTACCCACTGATTACTAAACCAACGGGTAAAACAGCTAAACTTTCGATTATTACGATAAAATATTGGTTCGTTCCTCATCAACAGAAATATTTTCTGATTAAAAATTTTAGGTATAAAGGATAACAGTGTTAGAAAAATTTACTCCAAACCAGCGTTTGTTGTTAGCCGTTGCGCTTTCATTTGCTTTTTTTATCGGCTATACAACGCTCTTCCCTCCCACATCCACGAGTGTGGATGCTAATAAATCAGCTGAAGTTGCTTTAAAACAAAATACAGCGCAATCCGATATACCGGAACCGTTGAATCCAAAACTAGATACAGTAAGTAATGTTAAAACCGTTAAGACTGATACATTAACAACGATCAATTCAAAAGAATTCACCCTTAAAATAGACACATTGGGACGTATTTCTTCAATAGTCCTAAAGAGTGCTAAGCATGATAATAAAGAAGGCAAATTAGCAGAGCTAATCTCTTCTTCCGGACCTAAGCCTTTACAAATACGTTTCGCAGATGAAGCATTAGAGTCTGCTGCACAAAAAACACCGTATTCCAGTAATATAGATGATATAGTTCTTGGCGAAAACGGTAAAGCAGAAGTGTTGTTAACACAAGCACTTAATGGGTTAAATGTCACTAAAAAAGTAACTTTTTACGCAGATGGGCATTACGATGTTTTGATGAACTTATCCGATGAAAAGCGTTATTTTGTGTATTTGGGTCAGCATCCAGAGATCAATGACAAGATGATGACAGTAACGGGTGCAATGATCTATGCAGGAGACAATCAAACAACGATTTTTGAAGACGGTGATGTTGAGGGTAGAGAGGGCTTTAGTAATGTCCATCTTTTATCTGCATTTGATCAGTATTTTGCAACCATTTTCTATGCTTTTGACGCAGCAACGCCTGTTTATGTTGAACGCGACATTAATGACAACCCTGTCAGTTATTTGGAAGGGACTAAGTCATTCGCTTTTAAAGGGTATGTTGGACCAAAAGAATATAAAGTATTAGAATCTATTGATCCGGTTTTAACACATGCTATCGAATTTGGGATGTTTACGTTTATTGCAGAGCCTATTTTCAAAGTCTTGATGTGGTTGCATGGAATATTAGGTAACTGGGGATGGGCGATTATTGCTTTGACCGCTCTTATTCGTATGATACTTTACCCTTTGACACAAAAGGGAATGGTCTCTATGCAAAAGATCAAGGAAATCGCTCCTAAGATCAAAGAAGTTCAAGCAAAATACAAAGGCGATCCACAACGTATGAACGCTGCTGTTATGGAGATGTACAAAAAGCATGGAGCAAATCCATTAGGCGGATGTCTTCCATTGGTATTACAGATTCCTGTTTTCTTTGCTATTTACCGTGTTTTACTCAATGCCGTCGAACTTCAGGGAGCACCTTGGCTTCTTTGGGTTACGGATTTATCACGCATGGACCCGTATTATATTTTACCGATCCTTATGGGTGCTACAATGTATTATCAGCAGAAGATTACGCCAAGTAATTTCACTGATCCGTTACAAGAAAAAATCTTTAAATTTTTACCGATCATATTTACGTTCTTTTTCTTCACATTCCCAGCAGGACTTGTGTTGTACTGGTTCATCAACAATATTTTCTCAATTGCGCAACAGTACCTTGTAAACAGACAGTTTGCAGCAGCACGTATTACACGGCATGAAGCGCATCTCGCGGAGAAGCACCATGAAAAAGATTGAAGCCCCTTCTCTTGAGCTGGCTTACGCAAAAGCTGCAGCAGAATTTGAATGTTCTGTTACCGTATTGCAAGTAGAAATTGTTCAATTTCCTTCAAAAGGGATTTTAGGTCTCTTTAAAAAATCAGCCATTATTGTGGCAAACCTACCGGTTACATCTGCTCCTGCAGTAGGAAAAAAGTCTTCGGCACCGGTTGTCAGTGAAGAAGTACATGAAGAAGAAATCGAGCATCGCGGTTCAATGCACAACGACGTTTTACTTGGCGAATCGTTTGCTACTGCTCAAGAAGATGACTTGGATGAAGATGATGAAGACATGTACGGTGATTATGATGACCAAGACGATTATGAAGAACTTTCGGTAGATGAATGCGCCCTTGAAGTAAAAGAAAAGATCAATGAGCTTTTTAAATCTATTTGTTTTGATCTTCATGCGATCGAAGTCTCTGCATACGATGAAAACACTTTACTAGTAGAAATTACAGGGGTTGACTCAGCACTTATGATCGGAAAAGAAGGGTACCGTTATAAGGCACTCTCGTATATGTTGTTCAACTGGATCAATGCAGCCTATGGATTGCAGCTACGCTTAGAAATTGCAGAGTTTTTGAAAAATCAAGAAGAGTCAATTTCTCGTTACTTGGTGGGTGTTTGTGAAAGTATCGAGCGTGAAGGTCGTGGTCAGACCAAAACACTTGACGGTGTTTTGGTTCAAATTGCGTTAAAGCAACTTCGAGATCGATATCCTGATCGTTATGTAGCGATACGTTCGACGCGTGATGGCGGTAAATTTATTGTCATTAACAGCTACCACGAGTATTAATTTTTTATGAATCACACCATCGTTGCCATTGCTACGGCACATGGCGTGGGTTCGATTGCTATTGTTCGTCTCAGCGGCCAAGAATCGCTTCCTATTGCCTTGAAACTTTCCCAAAAACATACGCTTGAACCTCGATATGCAACCTTAACCTCTTTGTATCATGATTCTGGAGTATTAATTGATGAAGCCATTGTTATTTATTTTCAAGGACCTAAAAGCTTTACAGGCGAAGATGTCGTTGAGTTTCAATGCCATGGCGGTATGATTGTTGCCCAATCGGTTTTGAGAGCGTGTGTAGCTTACGGAGCAAGTCTAGCACAGCCGGGTGAGTTTAGTAAGCGTGCGTTTCTCAATGGACGTCTTGATTTAACTCAAGCAGAAGCGATTGCGTCATTGATAGAGGCAAAAAGTGATGATGCCGCACGGGTGCTTGCTCGTCAGATGAAGGGTGAACTGCGAGAGTATGTTGAAGCTATTCGCGATTCATTGCTTGAGATCTTGGCGTATTCGGAAGTGGTGATTGATTATGCTGAAGAAGATCTACCGCAAGATGTTGTGGATCAAATAGGGCATAAGCTGGAAAAAATCACCAAAGAGCTCTCTAAAACATTGGAATCGAGTCGCAGACGAAGCGGTTTAATGCAAGGGTTTCGTGTCGCCATTATCGGAAAACCCAATGTTGGGAAAAGCTCATTACTTAATGCTTTATTGGAGTATGAACGTGCAATTGTAAGTGAAATCGCGGGAACAACGCGTGATACCATTGAAGAACAAGTTCGTTTGGGTACGCATTTGATCCGTCTTGTTGATACAGCAGGGATTCGAAATGCTCATGATGAGATTGAAAAAATTGGGATTGAACGCTCCATAGCGGCTATCGAGAATTCGGACTTGGTTGTTGCGTTGTTCGATAATAGCCGAGAGTGTGATGACGAAGACACCGCAATTATGAGTTTGATGGAGCAGTTTTCTTCCACAAAACCTTTTATTTGTATACTGAATAAAGTCGATCTTCCACAAAAATTTGAAACAACGCTTCTTGAACGATATGTTCCCATTGAATTGAGTTGTAAGACCGATACACAAGCGCTAGTAGATGCATTAACACACCTGATGGACTATGATAACGATTCAGAAGCCATGATGCTTATCTCAGAGCGTCAGATCAATGCTACTGCCCAAGCCGTCAATGACATAAATGATGCACATGAACCATTGAACAGTGGTGAATTGGAACTTTTTTCCTTTCATATCAATCAGGCTATCCGCTCTATCGCTTCTTTAACTCGTCCCTATGAGCTTGATGAGATGTTTGATAAGATGTTCGGCCAATTTTGTTTAGGTAAATGATGGATTCGATTATAGCGATTGATTTGGGTTTGAAGCGAATCGGGCTTGCTCTGAGTTCAGGAGTAGCGATAGTGACACCGCTTCCAGCAATAAAGCGAAAGAACCGAAATCAAGCAGCAAACGATGTCAAAAAAGTCTTGAATGAATATGGGGTTACTACGGTTGTGATTGGTATACCAATGGGAAGTACTACTGAGGATGAGATGCGTCGTCGCGTAGAACATTTTATGAATTTGGTGGATTTTAAAGGGGAGATTGCCTATCAAGACGAATCCCACAGCTCCCAAGAAGCCGAAGCGCTTATGAAAGGTGAGATCCGCTACAAACGTGACGGACGAATCGATTCACTCTCTGCAAAGATTATTTTAGAACGCTATCTTAAACTAATTTAAAAACTTCACTGCTTTTTTTGTAATTACTTTTGTAATGGCAAATTTATTTTTTTATAACAAATAATTGTATAATTAATTAGAATCTTCAAGTTGGGCAGGTCATGCAGATATTATTAAAAACGCTTTATTTGATTGGCTTTGTTTTTTTTATAGTTGCACAAAGTGGTTGCTCTATTGATCCATTTATCCCTATTGAAGCCAAAAAATATACAATCAACTTTACTGTAGATGGTGAGGAATTTAATATTTCAAAAGAAGTTAAATTTTACTATAGAGATGGCACGTGGGGTTCAGAAAGAGGTCAATCATGGATGGCGTCAGATGGACTAGGTGAATATATTGGGTACACAAGTAAAAACCTCCTTTTTATTGTTAGCCCATTCGAACGTACTTATGGAATTCATGAATATAGTTTTTCACCAAAAATTCTTGTGAGTGATAATAATGGCATAGAATATGAAGTATTTCATAATAAAAGCTATTTAAATAGTAAGCACGATCTTAAAATTACAAAGCAAACAATGGATGTTTATGATGCAGGTACTACGAGTTATATAGCTATGAATAATCGTAAAAAATCTACAGATGAAAAACGAAAAAAATATTCTCTTTATAAAAGTTTTTGGATGAAAACATTTGACAAAGCATATATTGACAAAAATTTAAATCTAAAATCACTAATTAATGCTAAGAATGTTCCTTGGCTAAGAAAGGGTGAGTCTTATGATTTTACAACTCCTATTAATTTAAAAAAATATCAGGATGCTGGCCGTCAATGGTATTCAAGAGATACGTTAGGTGGTAATAGTTTAGGAATGTATCAATATGAAGAACATCAAGATAAAGTACAGCAGCTTATAAATTTTGAGGGTATATGGACTAATAAACAATTAGGTTTTGATACTATACAACTTATAAAAAGTGACAAGGAAGAAAATTATCATTTTTATATAAACGATATTAATATAACTGCGAGATATATTCACCATGTGTTGTTTTATGAACCAGAATCTGAAAGCTTAATTGAAATACACTCGTTTGGGACTAACGAATTATCTAAGTGGTAAAATATAGCATTTTATACACTTTTGTGAAAAGTGTATAATTATGATGTATGAAATTTTTCAATGATATTAAATTAGATTTTAAGAAGCGGAAGCTCTGATGAAGGGCGAGATCCGCTACAAACGTGACGGACGAATCGATTCACTCTCTGCAAAGATTATTTTAGAACGCTATTTAAAACTCTAATCACTTATTTTGGAAGATTATGGGACACGTATTCCCAGTTAACCAGATTCCACCAATTTTCCAAATAATCGGGACGTCCGTTACGATAATCAATATAATACGCGTGTTCCCAGACATCACAGGTCAACAGTGGGGTGAGATTGTGACGTATAGGGGTATCCGCATTGCTGGTTGACTCAATGGCGAGTTTTTTATCCTTAGTAATCACCAACCAGACCCAACCAGACCCGAAAAATCCTGCTGCAGTTGTTAACATCTTTTCTTTGAATGCTTGCATCGATCCAAAATCACGTTGAATCAAAGAGGAAAGCTCTGATGAAGGAGTGCTAGGATTAGGTGAAAGGCAGTTCCAGTAAAAATCATGATTAAATACTTGAGCCGCATTATTAAAAATAGCACCATCAGCATGTTTGACTGTATCTACGAGTGTTTTATCTGCATACTGCGTTCCAGTGATGAGTCCGTTAAGTTTATTGACATATCCAGCATGGTGCTTCCCATAATGATACGAAACGGTTTCAGCTGAGATATGGGGTTCTAGGGCAGTTTGTGCATAAGGTAATTGCATTAATGTATGTTGCATTTTGTACTCCTTGCTAATTTGATTTATTCTACAAGTGTTTTTATAAAATATACCAAAATATAATTGATTATATTTATATTTATGTGCAATAACAGAATAGAAAGTTATAGAAAAGTCAAAATAAAAGAGACTATTTAAAGGTGTAGTTAGTATTGGCTAGATTGTTATAAGCGATTGCTAATATTAATTTTTGGAAAGCTGGGGTATAATTCGCGAAATTTTGCGCCTCTAAGGCACTTACTTAAGGATACTCAATGGGATTGAACGTCTACTACGATAAAGATTGTAATGTTAATCTAATCAAAAATAAAATTGTTGCTATGATCGGTTTTGGCTCACAAGGTCACGCACATGCGGAAAATCTTCGCGATAGTGGTGTAGAAGTAGTAGTCGGTCTTCGCAAAGCGGGTGGCTCATGGGGAAAAGCAGAGGCTAAAGGCTTCAAAGTTATGACGGTTGCGGAAGCATCTGCATACGCTGATTTTGTAATGATCCTTCTTCCGGATGAAAACCAAGCAGAAATCTATGCGAATGAAATCGCTCCAAACCTAAAATCAGGTGCTACTATCGCATTTGGTCACGGTTTCAGTATCCATTACGGACGCGTTAAACCTGCAGCAGACATCAACGTAACAATGATTGCTCCAAAAGCACCTGGTCATACGGTACGTTCTGAGTTTGTTCGTGGCGGCGGGATCCCTGATCTTATCGCTGTTGGACAAAACCCAAGTGGAAAAACTAAAGAATTAGCACTTTCATATGCATCGGCTATCGGTGGTGGACGTACAGCTATTATCGAGACTACTTTCAAAGATGAAACAGAAACGGATCTATTCGGAGAGCAAGCCGTTCTTTGTGGTGGTGCAGTTTCTCTTGTACAAGCAGGATTTGAGACATTGACAGAAGCCGGGTACGCTCCTGAGTTAGCATACTTTGAGTGTCTTCATGAGCTTAAGCTTATCGTTGACTTGATGTTTGAGGGTGGAATCGCGGACATGCGTTATTCTATCTCTAATACAGCGGAATACGGTGACTACGTAAGCGGGAAGCGTGTTATCAATGCTGAGTCAAAAGCAGCGATGAAAGAGATCTTAAAAGAGATCCAAGACGGCCGTTTTGCAAAAGATTTCATCCTTGAGGGACAAGCTGGATATCCACGTATGAATGCAGAGCGCACAAACGCTCGTGCATCATTGATCGAGCGTACAGGCGTAAGTCTACGTGCGATGATGCCATGGATTTCTAAAAATAAAATCGTAAATCAAAGCACTAACTAATTTCTTCGAAAGCCATTCTATGGCTTTCATCCAATTCAAATTAAAGTGCATCTAAATGGATAAACCTTCTTTTTCTTTTCGAAATCTTTTAACCCTTAAAAATCTTATTCTTATCGTATCGGTCTTAATCGCGGTATTAGTAGCTGTATTGGTCGGTTATTTCATTGGCTTCAATCAAGTTCAAGAAAAATTGGATCAAGAACGAGATGAAACACAGCGCCTAATGGCACAGATTCAAGAAATCACTAAATTAGACTCAAATACATCGGATAATGTACTGGCAAGACCCGTGAAACATGACATTGAAACGGCAAAATTAAAAAAAGAGCTCAAAGAGTTATTGAAACATGAAGGGTTAAGTGCCAGACATGAGTACGCTCCAAAAGATAAAAAAGCACTTCCTCCTCCTGCTGAACCAAGAGCTGAAATTCCTGCTAAGGTATGTGGTGCAAAATTAGTGATTATTATGGATGATGTATCCTATGAGCATGATGTTGATGCGATTCGTTCGACTGGACTGCCTTTGGTTATGTCTTTTTTACCACCAAGTCCGAGGCATCCTGAGTCGGCAACATTAGCAGCATCCGTTTCGGGATATATGGTTCACTTGCCATTAGAAGCAGTTTCTTATCATCAAGAAGAGCCGATTACTCTGCGTATTACTGATTCGATTGAAACCATAACAAAACAAATAGCTTTAGTTAAACGTCTGTATCCGAATGTTCGCTACATCAACAACCATACAGGTTCTAAGTTTACTTCTGATGAAGCTGCTATGGACAGGCTGATTGGTGTTATGAAAGAAAATGGTCTTATTTTTGTGGACAGTAGAACTATAGCAGCAAGCAAGGCTAAGGTGGTTAATGCTAAATATGGTTTGCGTTATTTGGGTCGCGATGTCTTTTTAGATCATCAAGACGGTGTTGCAAATGTCAAAAAACAAATTCGTGAAGCGGTTGCAGTTGCGAAAAAACATGGAAGTGCTATTGCCATTGGGCATCCACGCCCTGATACCATTAAAGCATTGAAAGAATCCAAAGATATTTTAAATCAAGTTCAACTCGTGAGGATTGATCAAATCTGACAATCTGTCATATATTAGGATATAACGTCTATTTTTTGCTATTGTTTGTATTATTTTAGAGGTGAACTTTAAATGTTTGATACAGTCCCACAGCGCCTTTTTGATCTTGAATCCATGCAACACTATCCAAAGAACTTACACTACAAAGGCTCTTTGGAATTACTTTCACAACCTAGAATATCTATTGTTGGAACTCGTAGACCAAATCCCTATACCCGAAGTACTACCTATGAATTGGCACAAAAACTTTCACTCGCAGGTATAGTAATTGTTAGCGGTGCAGCTGCTGGTGTTGATACCTTAGCACATCAAGGTGCTGGGGTTCAAAATACAATTGCAGTATTGCCAAGTGGAATTGACATTCGATATCCAAAAGCAAATTCAGAGCTGATTGGTATGATCGAAAAAAATGGATTAACACTTTCTCAATTTGAACCTGGCTTTGAAGCAAGACCATGGAGTTTTGTTGTGCGTAATGAGATTGTGGTTGCATTGGGGGAATGCTTGATTGTTACCGAAGCGGATTTAGACAGTGGTAGCATGCGCAGTGTTGAGTACGCACTAGAGATGGGAAAACAAATTTACGTGTTACCACACCGCATACGGGAGAGTGAGGGAACGCATCAGTTATTGGCTCTAGGAAAAGCGATAGCCATTGAAAATATAGATGATTTTGTGGCACATATTTCTAAAAAAACACGAAATACGATTACAGATACCCCTTTTTTGGCATTTTGCAGAACCTTACCCACTTATGAAGAAGTGATGAATAAATATCCAAAAGAAATTTTTGAAGCAGAATTAAGTGGGAGGATAGATGTACGTAATGGAAGAGTTGTCGTTATTTAAACAACAGGACATTAATGCCCTGTTGTACTCTCGTAACCATAATGTTTTACGAAATAGTTGATAATGATTTGTTGATCTTCTTTTGGTATTGGTGCTTTAAACTCATTTACCATTTTAGCAACAGTTCCGGTCCAATAAGGACGGCTTTTTTTACCTTGATTAAGCATATATCCAAATGAGTGACAAACAAGACAGTGCTGTTGTACTACATCATCATGATCCCCTCTTTCGATAGGGTAATCAACGTATGGCATTACGATAGGTTGTGATACTTGGGAAAAAAGTGTTGTTGCGCTTAACAATAGTCCAGCGATTAGTATGTTTATTTTCATCAGTAGTTCCCTTATACTATTTTTACGTTGATTACATCAACTGCATTATATTGATATCCACCGGCATTCCATCCGATATCTCCAGGCAAGGGCTGAATGTTTCCAATACGATTAATCGCCCGAACCATAATGGTGTATTCACCTTTTGTTTTTGCATCCCATCCATAACTCCATTGGCGATAGGCATATTTGCCATAATCTTTTTGCAATTCAGTTGCGCTCCAGCTTTTACCGCCATCAAGAGAAATCATAACTTCTTTAATCCCTTTACCCTGGTCAAAGGCAACACCGCTTACATTAATGCGGGATCCCTTTTTAATAACACTGTTTGGTGCTGGATAGCCAATGACTGATTTTACTTTCATTTGGGCAATTGGTTTACGCTTATACTCAAAGTCACTTCCTGAGATAACACATTCACAGTCATTATCCGGAACGGTATAAGCGACATCCATAAAAAAGGATTTACGATATTCATCCATGACGGTAATTTCTGAGAGCATTTTTACCCAACTGTCTGAAAAGTGACCAGGAATGATTAGTTTGAGAGGAAAACCATTGAGATAAGGGATATCTTCACCATTCATCTCGTAGGCAACAATTAATTCATCGGTAAGAGCTTCATCGATTCCCATTTCACGAAAAAACTTAGGTGTTTCATCTATGGCTGGTTTTTCAAGACCATTTACCCCCACATACTTAGCCGTTGCATTAACTCCAGCCATGTTAAGGATGTCTTTTAGGCGAGCCCCTTTCCAAACAGCACATCCCATTGCATCATGACCCCATTGTACACCATGAGTCGCTTGATTTGTCAGCTGAGCGTAAAATTTCCTGCTGTTACCACCGCATTGGAGCACTGAAGTGACTTCAACGGGTTCAAATTTTGACTTTAGATCATCGATGCTTAATGAGAGGGTATTCTTAACACTTCCTTTGACTTCAAGGCGAAAAGTTTCGAGATCGATATAAGTAGGAATATCTGGCATGTGCCAGCGGACAAAAAATTGATCATTAGGGGTAATGGCTTGAGTGAATAAGTCACGTCCTCTAGCTGAGGCTAAGAGAGGTGGACGATCAGAAATCGTAACCATAGGTTTTTTTTCTGGGAAAGTGATAATCGGCGGAACGAAAGCTTTTGTCTCTGCTATAACAGGCTTAACGGTCTCTTTCGCAAAAAGAGTTGAGGCGCCTAGAACAAGGCTGGCACCTAGAAAATTTCTTCGTGAAAATTGGTCCATAAAGAGTCCCTTTAGTTTAAATATTACATGATTCTATCATAATTTAGGAAAAAATTATAGGATTAACATCGCATCACCATAAGAAAAAAAGCGATATTTTTCATCAATAGCTTCTTGATAAAGGCGATGTGTCTCTTCCAGTCCGACAAATGAGGCAACTAGCATCAATAGCGTTGATTGGGGTAGATGAAAATTTGTAATCAGATGATCTACTCGTTGTGGCGGATTGTGAGGATGTAAAAATAGATTGGCTTCTCCATGTAATTCACCTGTTCTTGTATGATATTCAATGGTTCGAGTAGACGTTGTACCGATAGATAATAGTGGAGTAGAGCTTTGTATCAGTTGCAATGCAGCATCAGAAATTTCAAAATACTCTGAGTGCATTGGATGATCAGTTATCGTGGCACATTCAACAGGTTTAAAAGTTCCCGAGCCAACATGTAAGGTTACAAATGCATGAGGATGACTACTGCATACAAGCTCAAAAAGTTCATCAGTAAAATGCAGTGATGCCGTAGGCGCTGCCACAGCACCTTCGTGTGCAGCAAAAACACTTTGATATTCACGTTCATCTTCGCTGTTATCTTCACGACCCAAATAGGGAGGCAGGGGAATGTGGCCGATTTTATCCAAAAGAGGTAAAAGCTCCTCAAATCGTAAGCGAACATCGTTGAGGTAAAAAGTAACTTCTCTTGATCCATCTTCGTGCAGTGCCTTTACGATGGCGGTGACATTGGCATCAAAATAAAGGATGGTATTGATTTTGACGCGTCCTTTGATGTACACATTGATTGTATGAGCATTGAGGGGACGATTAATCAGCAGTTCGACAGCCCCGCCGCTCTCTTTTTTACCGTACAGACGTGCTTTGATGACTTTGGTATCATTAAAAATGATCGCACATTCTTTGGGTAAAAAATCGTTCAAGCGATCAAAGCGGGTATGCGTGATGGAGCGATCATTTCGATTATAGACGAGGAGTCTTGCATGGTCTCTTGGATGAACGGGATGAGTGGCTATGAGCCCATCGGGGAGATGGTATTCATAACTGGATGTAAGTAGTGGGTCTTTAGTCAATAGTTTCTTCTTCGTCTTCTAATGACGCTAAGTCTTCTTTGGGTGCTGGATTGACAGCGGCTACGATAAGAATAGAAATTCCATAAAGAATAATGAGTGGAACAGCCATCATCGTTTGGCTAATAACATCAGGTGGTGTTAGTAGGGCGGATAAAATGAAGATGAGGACGATAGCATAGCGAAAGAAACTCTTCATGGCACGATCGTCAATAAGTCCAAGCAGGGCTAAAAAATAGGCAAAAACAGGGAGCTCAAAGGCAAGTCCAAAACCGAATAATATTTTGGTAAAAAACTCTACATACTCTGAAATATTATACATAGGAACAAATGAAGCGCTTCCGAATTCAATAAAAAATGCAAATCCCATAGGAGTTACAAAATAGTAAGCAAATGAAGCACCAACCATGAACATAAACGTTCCACCGACAACGATCGGTATCATCATCTTTTTCTCATTGACGTAAAGGCCAGGTGCAATAAAGAGCCATATTTGAGACAGTATGATTGGCAGTGCCGCAAGAAGTCCTGCAAAAAAGGAGACTTTCATCGCAACAAAAAAGGCTTCTGAGAGCTCTTTGGTGACAATCATCCCCTGTGCAGCTTTACGGGAAACTTTGGCGGTAGCCGTGAGTGCGTCGATCAGTGGTTGGGTAATCCATACAAGTAGGGCATCATGAAAATTCCACATAAAAATCGACAGAATAATAACAGCAGCAACGCTAATGCCAAGACGCTTGCGCAGTTCTACTAAGTGAGGACGTAAATCATCAAACATTAAACATCCTCTTTATTTTTTGGAACGAAGGTGACTGCTTCAGGTTCTTTAGGTGCAGCAGGAGCAGAGGGGGAGGTGTCCTGTAGTAAATCATTTCCCATCGCAGTGATCTCAGATTTTACGTCGGTTAAATCGGTCATACGTGTTAACTCTGAACTCGCATTTTTCAGTTCTGTTTTATAATCCATAACGCTCTCTTTAATTCCAGAGAGTCTGATCTCATCTTCTAGAGTTGCTTTTGCCGAATTTACGGTTCCTTTGACGCTACGAAAAAATTTGGCGATTTCTATCATCGTAGAAGGAAGTTTGTCGGGTCCTAAAAAGAGAACAGCAACAATAGCGATAAGAAAGATTTCGGTTAAGCCCATTCCAAACATATAATTTGCCTACTTCTTGTTTGATTTTTATAATTGAAGCGATTTTAGCAAAAATTAGTTTAAAGGGTACCTCTAATAGCCTTCAATTCGTAGAGTGATTTCATCTGCGAGCAGAAAATTGGGATTGTAATAGTGTCCATTACGATATTCTAGTAATCCACCTTCATGCAATATTTGTGCTTGAGATTGTTGTGCTTTAGATAGAAGCGTTTGCTCCACACCGACACAGCTGCGAAACCCTAAGAAAAATTTTTCATTTAAGAGTTCTGCTTCATTTAGAGTTTCTTCATTTATTGTTAAGGGTGCCTCTATATAGGCTTCGATATCTGGTGTGGGGTAAAAGCGAGTAGAATTTAAAAAGCCAACTGCCCCAGCGCCTAATCCTATGTAGGGTTTATGTTCCCAATAGCCAATATTGTGTTTAGACTTGTATTTGCCAAAATTGGATATTTCATAGTGTTCAAACCCTCTATTTGATATTTCCTCAAAGATCCATTGGGTGAGATCGAGTTCTTCTTTTGCCATTTCGGGTCGCTTTTCAAATGCGGTATGCTCTTCGATGGTGAGAGAATAAAGACTGATATGATCTATTGGGAGTTCAAAGGCTTGTTTGATATCACTGCGCAATAGATCTTTGGTATCGCCTTGAACCCCATAAATCAGATCTACTGAAAGATGCTCATAACCAATGATTCCCGCATTTTTAATAGCTTCCAGAGCATGTTGGGTATTGTGCGCACGTCCGAGAGTTTTGAGTTTTTCATCATCAAAACTTTGTACGCCAAAACTGATACGATTTACCCCTAATTTCTTCATTCCACTCAGCCATTCATAAGTAGCACTGTTAGGGTTGGCTTCTGAGGTGATTTCTGCACCTGCTTGCAAATAGGGACGAATACGGTCAAATATCGGAATATAGAGTTCGGGATCGACGGTAGAGGGAGTTCCTCCGCCGATAAAAACAGTTTCTATTAGATTGTCGGAACCAACATTAAAGCGTTCAAGTTCGGTTTCGAGTTGAATACTCAGAGCATCCATGTAGCGTTCGCGCTGCGAAAACTTGTCAACATAAGAGTTAAAGGCACAATAAGAGCACTTGCTGTCGCAAAAAGGGATATGAATGTATAAAAGCATGAAGTATTATAGCCTTAAAAACTATTCTTTTCCTCGTTCCCACTCTCTGAATGTGAATGCATACAATAACAGATTTAAATAGGCACTCCAACTCAGGAGAGTAGGAGCGAGAAATAAAAAATATCTAAAAATAAAACTTGTTTAAAAATATGTTTAGGTATGATCTCTGGATTTTTTGTGATAAAAATTTGATTTTATAACTGGGGGATAAATGATACACAACACTGCACCATCACTGACGTATGGTTCTTGACTCACTACCGCACTGCTCTAATAAACAATATAACTACATATATTAATATCTATAACGCCCTTAAGCTGTGGCAAGACACCAATAGCGACGGCACCACGGAAGAAGGAGAATTTCATACCCTCTCTGATCTTGGAGTAGCTTCTATCAATCTAGGCTATACCCAAACCACAGACTACGAAGAAAACAACCTACTCAAAGAAACTTCTACCTTCACAACTACCACAGGAGAAACCAAAGCGATCAATGACGTATGGTTTATGACCAATACACAAGACACAGCACGTGATACAACCATAACACTAAAAGATACGGTAGCCGCACTTCCTGATTTCCATGGAGCAGGCAGAGCAGAAAACCTATCAACGGCTATGAACAGTAATACCAAACTAGAATCCGCTGTTACTGCATTGCTTACTAAATCTTCTACTGTAACCTACGCGTCACTTCTAGGAGATGTTAAAAACATCCTAGCCCTTTGGACAAAAACAGATAATATCAGTGCTACAACTACTCGTGGGGTACAATATAAGTTGAATCACAACTATGCCTATGGCGGTACTTCACAACCAATTGCTACTCATCAGATTTATGCCTACGCACGAGATGTCGCGATACTCGAAACCTTCTGGGGACAAAACTTCACCATGAATGTAGAAGGACAAACAACTTCCAATGTTATCGGTACTGAGATGTCAGTGTATATGACTAATGCGATTAATAACTTCTATCTAAAATCAAAAAGAAAGGCAGCCTAAATGAAGCAAATTAACAAATGTGATGAATTTGTAATAGACAACACCCCATTATTAATTTTTGAGCGACTGTTTTGGTTCGTGTGGTTTGTATTGTTTTACATAGTACTTTTTATTTTCATTGCAAATATAGACATAGGAAGGGGTGTCACTTATAGCTATAGCGAATTTTTTATTAATCAGTTAGGAAATGGTAGATTTTTTTATTGACGTTAATATTTTTAATTATAGCTCCAATATCAACAATTTATAGCATAAAGACAATTATTAAAAATAATAATAATATTTGTTTTAATTTAAACGAAATTACATATCATGAATTATCTATTCAAAGTGAAAATGTTCATGATATTAAGATTGGATGTTGCCCTATTAAAAAGAGTAATGCCTTTATTTATTTTCTTGTATTTGTAGTAGGAGGCATTATTACGATACCTTTAATATTAATGAGTTTACTAAGCCTATATATACTCAAAATACTTAAAAAAAGTGATGTTTCTCCTATGTTTCATAAATATATCATAGTTACAAAAAATGGAAAAAATATTTTAGGTTTACTATTAAAACAAAAAGAAGTCGAGCAGCTAATTGCTTTCAAAAATAAAATAGAAAATGGAGAAAAATAAAATGGCGGATAATAATCAAACCAAAGAGCAAGATTTGTTATTTACAATAGACAATACAAGATATTACGTGAATTCTAGTATTGCTGTCATATTTTATTATATATATTTAATTGCACTCCTGACAGTATTGATGAAGAATGACAATATGAGTTACTTAGAATTTTTAAGTAATACCGCTCATGTATATAATAGATTTGCATCTTTATTAATTCTATTTGTGATCATGATTCCTATAGTGTTAATTAGTATTTATAGACTTAAAAAGAAACTTGACAACACAATTTATTTTAAAAATAATGAAGTTGTATTTCAAAATACAGTGATAAAAATCAATCAAATTAAAGCTATAAAGATGGGTTGTTGTGTAGTGAATGGTGGTTTTCTTGGTTATTTATATGTATATACCATAGGATTTATATTTATAGTGC
>NCIJ01000014.1 GCA_002282015.1 Sulfuricurvum sp. 17-40-25
CTTATAATCTTTTGATATACTGCTTTTTAGTTAAGTTTTAATCAAATCATAGTAGGTCTCTATCGTGAAAAAAAGACACATTTTCCTCCTTCTTTTAGGAATTTTATTTCTCCCTTCTTCTGTATCTTCCAAACCTCTAGAAGAGGTCACACTTCAGTTACGATGGCTTCATCAGTTTCAATTCGCCGGTTATTATATGGCATTAAACAAGGGATACTATCGTAACGCCCATTCAACAATCAAGTGCAACAACGTTATTTTTATAGTGTAGCTTCGAGTCATCAATCCATTGTGCAATTTTAGCAAAGAACACTTCATGCGGAGTTTTATAGCCAAGTATTTTTCGAGGTCTATGGTTTAGTTTCTCTTGTATGTCTACAATAAATTTATCACTTATCGTCTCAAACTTTGTCTTCTTCGGAATATATTCCCGTATTAATCCATTGGTGTGTTCGTTAAGTCCTCGCTGCCACGATTTATAAGGTTCAGCAAAGTAAAAATCAACTCCGAGTTTTTGTTCAATATAGGCATGATTGGCAAACTCTTTACCATTATCGCTGGTAATGGTTCGTATAACACCTTTGAGCGGTTCCATTAATTTGACTATTACTTGAGTCACTTCGAATGCTTCTTTGGTCGGTGCTTTATGCATCAAGGTAAACTTTGAATGTCGATCTACAAGGGTCACTATACTTTGCTCATGATCTTTTCCAATGATGGTATCGGCTTCGAAATCCCCTATACGGCTTTTCTCTTCGACAATAGTATCTCTTTGATGAATTGGTTTAGCCCTTGGTATTTTTCCTCGCAGTTCGTATATTCCTTTGCGAGTTTTATACTTTCGATGCTTATGGCGTAAATACTGTGCAAGTTCTTTGTGTCCTTCTCGCATACGTCGATAAATATACCGATAGATTGTCTCATGGCTAAGTGCTATCAACCCATCTAAGCTCATCCGCCCCGCAATCTGTTCTGGGCTCCATCCCTCTTTTAGCTTTGCATGAATATAACGCTGGTGTGCTCCGTTTAGTTTCTTGTTTTTCTGCTTCCGCTGATACCGTAGCCTTGCGCTCACTTGTGCATAATACGCTTGATACTCTCCTGTATCTAACTCATTGCGTCGTATCTCACGTCCTATTGTTGATCGATGTACTCCAAGTGCTTTTGCTATCGCACTCAAACTCACTCGCTCTCTTCTCAAAGCTTCTATTTGGTATCGTTGTACCATGGTCAATTGGTTGTAGCTCATATATGTCCCTTTATCTCTGGTCCGATAAAATCGACTCTTAGCTACACCCTTTTGATCTCCTGTTGCACTTTAAACTTGAATTGGCGTTTCCTTATGAACACAACATTATTTTTTCTTAGATCGTCCGAACAAAAAATTGCTACTAATATGTTACCCTATACTTTAGTGGCTGATGGTTTCAATGACAGTACACTTCCTAATATTTATACTCATGAATATGGATTTAAGAATAGTGATATTGGTATCTATTCTCTTACTGAAAATGAAATCTCAGGTGCTGCTTGGATTCGTTTATACACTGAAAGTCATGGTGTAAAAGGTTATATTGATAATGCTACTCCTGTATTGATTATTGGGGTTATACCTGATGTTAGAGCTCAAGGGATAGGTTCTTTGATTATGGATCAGCTCTTACAAGAAGCAGCTGTCATGTATGAGCAAATTAGTGTATATGTTTTGTCTAATTCTCGTACGATTAAGTTTTATGAGGAGTTAGGCTTTATCCAACAAAATGGCGTAAATTATAGTGATGGCTTTACGATGGTTAAGAAGCTTACGAAAAAGGAAATTACACGTCCAACGGATGGATATGATCCGAGGCGTTGGATGGATTAAGGGATTTAGAGGTCGCCTTCTATAACTTGCTTAAAGGTGTTGTAGTAAACTGACTGCATATCAGAGAGGTTCATGTTAACATCGTTTAGTGTAAACATATTGCCACCTATGGTCCCAATTTTCTGAGATTTTAAATCACCTAACATTGCCTCAAATGCAGTGCAGTTTTCAGGTGCTACTTCGATAATAGCTCGTGACATACTTTCTGCAAATATATCGCGTGTATCTGTTACATTCATAGTTGCTTTGATACCTTTACCACTAACACATGCCATTTTTGCCAATGCAATCGCTACACCGCCTGAACTACAATCTTTTGCTGATGCCAATAAACCTTTTTTATTAGCTTCTATTACTAGGTTCCATAATACACGCTCTAAAGTATAGTCGATGGTTGGGATAGTTCCTGCGACGGTCGCATACAGCTCTTTCATGTATAAAGATCCACCAAACTCACTTTTACTTTCCCCGATCAAATAAAGGGTATTACCTTCTTTTTGGAAAGTTGAGAGGAGTACTTTATGTTGGTCTTCATTGACCCCGACCATTGCGATTGCTGGTGTAGGGAAAACTGATTTACCATTGGTTTCATTGTATAGGGATACATTTCCACCAATGACAGGGGTATTGAGCTCAATACATGCTTCTTTAATCCCTAAACATCCTTGGGCAAATTGCCACATAACTTCTGGATTCTCAGGATTTCCGTAGTTAAGACAATCGGTGATTGCTTTTGGAGTTGCTCCACTCATGGCTACATTACGACCACTCTCAATTACGGCTGCTGCTGCTCCTGCTTTTGGATCGATGTAGCAGTAGCGAACGTTACAATCTGCACTCATAGCCAAGGCCACACCGGTTTCTTTGATGCGTATAACCGATGCATCGAGTTCGCCGCCTTTTTTAACGGTGCTGGCTTGGACCATAGAATCGTATTGCTGGTAGATCCATCCTTTATCAACTACTTCCATAGATGAAATGAGTTTTTCAAAGGCTGTTTGATTGTCAATGGCATCAAAATTTTTGAGTGTGATATTTGCGATAGTGTCTAAGTAGATTGGACGGCTCATCGGACGGTTCAACATTGGAGCTTCTTCGCTGACTGGGTCAACTGGAACATCTGCACATTTTTCGCCATGCCAAAAGAGTTCCATATTGCCAGTTGCAGTTACTTCTCCGATGACGGCACAATCAAGGTCCCATTTCTCAAAAATATCGATGATGGCTTGCTCTGTTCCTTTACGTGCACAGATCAGCATACGCTCTTGGGATTCTGAGAGCATAAATTCATAAGGGGTCATTCCCTCTTCGCGAGCTGGAACTTTGTCAAGGTGCATGATCATACCGCTTCCTGAGCGTCCTGCCATTTCGAATGAACTGGATGTCAAACCTGCGGCCCCCATATCCTGAATACCGACAACATAATCGGTTTTGAAGAGTTCTAAACATGCTTCTAATAATAATTTTTCGGTAAATGGATCACCAACTTGAACGGTTGGACGAAGACTTTTTGATGCTTCTGTAAAACTGTCAGAGCTCATAACCGCTCCACCCAATCCATCGCGGCCTGTTTTACTTCCTACATAGATTACAGGATTGCCGATTCCCTCTGCACGACCGTAGAAAATTTCATCACTTTTTGCAAGACCTAATGTAAATGCGTTAACGAGGATATTGCCATTGTAACATTCATCAAAACTCGTTTCGCCGCCGATTGTAGGAACTCCCATACAGTTACCGTATCCACCAATACCGGCAACGACACCACGTACCAAATAACGTTGATGAGCACTGATATCGTCTTTATTGAGGACATTTCCAAAACGCAATGCATTGAGGTTTGCAATTGGGCGTGCACCCATAGTGAAAACGTCACGCATGATTCCGCCAACACCCGTAGCAGCCCCTTGATACGGTTCGATGAAGCTAGGATGATTGTGACTTTCCATTTTAAACACAGCTGCATAACCGCCACCGATATCAATGACACCTGCATTTTCACCTGGACCTTGTATTACCCATGGAGCTTTTGTTGGAAAACCGTTAAGATGTACTTTGGAAGATTTATAACTGCAGTGTTCACTCCACATCGCTGAGAAAATACCGATTTCAACGAGATTTGGCTCACGAGAGAGTATTTTTTTAATGTGTGCGTAATCGTCCATTGAAAGCTTATGTTGCTTCAAGACTTTTTCGATGTTTTCGATAGGGATGCTCACGGCAGTTCCTTAATAATATTATAGTTTTAGGATTATATCGAATGGGGTTCGTTTCCTCTCTTAAAAGAGGGAAGAAATCTTTTTAAAATTGATTTTTAAGCATCAGATCAAAGGCATTTACTTTTTCCATGGCTTGTGCAATAAGGGCATCCATCTGATGTGCATCGATATGAAAACGTTGTATAAAAGGTTCAATAGAGTCACTGTCCATATTTTCAATATATCGTGTTACTGTTAAGAGTTGTCCCCATCTTCCCTGAGCTTCAAACATTGCTTCTTCAATTTCCTCTGAAACGTGAAGTTTATGTAAAAATTCTCGATGATCAATATTCAACATAAGATGTATTAAGGAGAGCATTCCAACTAAATAAGCGGTATCTAACTCTTCGCGTGTGCAGTTTGGGGTACTTAGTTTTAAGAGACCTGTAATGATTTCGGTTCGATTTATGACCATCAATAACAAGGGATGATTTGTTTGAGTGTCTGATTTATTTGACACGAGCATCAATAACAACCAGTTCGCTAGTGCATTGCGTCCTACTAGGGTGATGACTTGGCGTATGGACTGAATGGAGGTTGAAAAGGAGAAAAAAGAGGAATTAATAAACTGCATGAGTTGCAGTAATAGGGCATGACTTTGTTCTAATGATTTGACTATTTCGGCAATGTCCGTATCATTGCGAAGGAGACTCCATACGTGCACAATTTGTTCTTGGGGCATTGAAAGTGATTCATTTTCTATTGTATGAGGTCGTTTAATGTAATAACCTTGAAAATAATCGACACCATGCTTCTGGTATTGTTCAAACGCTTCATGTGTTTCAACTTTGAAGGCAATGAGTTTTTGATTCTGTGCTTTTAAGTCTTTATATACTTGCTCACCATAGTCTTCTAAATTGTGCAGTGCATCAATGCGTATGTAATCAAGGTAGGGGTGAAGTGTTTTAATTTGCTTCACTGTTGGGGCATTAAGGACACAATTATTGATACCGAACCGATAGCCTTTAGCGTGCAGTTGTTGGAGTGTATCTGGCAGATCAGGGTGGAATAAGGATGATTCTAAGATCATAAGAATAAAATGTTCTTTGGGAATCGTCAAGACAATATCACTTTTTAAAAATTCAATATCAATTTTCAAAAATCCCAAATATCCGCCAAGAACATTTTCAATTCCGAATGTATTTAAAATACGTTCCATGACAGATGCTGAAATTGAAATGTCTGAGTGGGTAGAGCTTAAGGCTTCATCCCTAAACAAAATATCATAGCCTATGATCCTATACTGTGCATCACAGATTGGTTGGCGACCGATTAAGCTCATGAGTACTCCTTAATGAAATCCATAGTTGGATTCATTCCGATGATTTTGTTTCAGAGAAAAAACATCGAAGTAATTAATGGAACTTACTTCATAATTTTTCTTACCATGCGGTAGGATCACTATGAACTCATCACCTTCTTCTTTACCAAAAAGTGCGCGGGCTAGAGGAGAATGTACGGAGATAAGACCATTCTCCGGTTCGCTTTCGAGCGTTCCACAGATAGTGTAGGTAAATTCTTCATCATTGGATTGATCAATGATGTGGATTGTCGCACCAAAGTGTGCTCGGCTATGATCCAGAGTTGATGGATCGATTATCTGTGCTTTTTGAATGACGGAATTGAGATAAAAAAGACGTTTATCGATATGCCTAAGCTTCTCTTTTGCTGCGTGATACTCTGCATTTTCACTACGATCACCTAGTTCTGCGGCACGTTGCTTTTCTTGGTTTACTTTTGGTTTTTCGACATCTTTGAGATATTTAAACTCTTTGAGAAGTTCATCGTATCCTCTGGGTGTCATGGGTTCGATGGACATGTTATTTGGCAAAACCTAAAATGTAATAGGTTGGTTTACCTTCAACTTTTTGTACTTCTATTTTGTATTTTTCACAAAAATGGTTGATTTTTTCCATTGCATCTGCTTTAGCTACATCGCTTGTTGCATCTATCTTTATTTTAAAGTAGTCTTCACTATTAGAAAGGGCTACGTAAGACTCGCTTGTTTTGAGTGATTCATGTAAATCCAAAATATGTTTAATGATCTTTTCATATCCGTGTGTATTTTTCTCGATATTGTCTAATTGCACCAAAAGTGCTGCATTGGGCAGAAGCCCCAATTGATTTAAAACTGCGTCATGTGTCATCCGAAATGTTCCTTCTTTAAAATTATAAGGATTATTCTACCATAGAAGGATAGATAGACTATAATATCCCTATGAAATCACTCCTAATTCATCTTACTCATGGTCTTTATGATCAAGATATCGCACCGCAAGAGCGTGAACTTGTGGCTCAATGGTATGGTATGAAACTGCTGACTTTCACAGATGGAAAGTATCAGTTTTCGACACAGTATCGAGCAGGTATTGTGAGCTTAGCTCAAACATCTGGTGCTTATTTACAGACCATCGGTGAGAGTATCCGGGATCATTTTATTGATACGACGCAGCTTATGGGAGCTAAAAATGGTGATCTTGTTATTGCTCAACGGTTGTTGGGTAAGCGAGGGGGTCCAAGTGCAAAAGTTATCTTAATTGTAGGGCGTAGTGAAACCTTTAGTGTGGCTTTGCTGGCAGCTAAAAATGGTACCCTAGTTTTACAGGATATTCGAACAGAGCAATCTGCCGGTTTTTCATTGAGCGATTTGCCTGAAGCACGAGAGGGATCTGTGTATCAGATCAATAATCAGACGAATACGGTTACGGCATATTTGGGTAATATCAGTGATCCTAAAGTGGATGAAAAAATCGTTCTGGCACTTTATAATAAACATGACGAATTTCAAGAAGATGTTTTAGAGATGGCAGCTTCTTTTCCTAAAATAGTGGATGCATCGTTGTATCCTGCTCGTCGTGATTTACGTCACTTGCCGTTTTGTACCATTGATCCGGTTACGGCTAAAGATTTTGATGATGCTATTTGTTATATCCCTGAGACAAATACGCTGTATGTAGCGATTGCGGATGTTAGCGAATACGTCAAACCGTTTGGGGCTATAGATGCAGAAGCGATATATCGAAGTTTTTCGATCTACTTGCCTCATCGGTCAATTCCAATGCTTCCGCGAGAGTTGAGTGAAACCCTGTGTTCGCTGCAGCCTTTGGTGGATCGTCTTGCGTATACCTTTGAACTTAAAATCAATCCATCAACCTATGAAGTCGATTCTTTTGAATTGTATGAGTCTATTATCCACTCCCACCGCCGATTCAGCTATGAGGATATCGATGCTTTTTTAGAGGGAAACCTTACAGCACAAAATCCAAAAGAAGCTCTAACATTAGCCTATATTCCAGCACTCAATGAACTCACGGGAAAACTGCGAGATGAACGTTATAAAAAAGGGTACCATTTTCGCTCAAGCGAGTTGGAGATGCGCATTGATGAAGAAGGTAATATCATCAAGACAGAGTTTGCGGTTGAAACGCCATCGCATGGTTTGATTGAAGATTGTATGCTGTTGGCCAATAAAGCGGCCGCTTCGATGTATGAGCGTGGTGTTTTTCGTATTCACGAAACACCTAGTGCCATGAAGCTTCAATCCCTGTATCAAGAACTGGCAAGTATTGGTATCTTTGTGGAGTTTCAAGGTTCGATCAAAGATACGATCACAGCGATACAAGCGGAAGCCGAAAAACGTGAACTTATCAGTGAAGTGGATACTTTGATTATCCGTGCTCAGATGCAAGCGCGTTATGCCCCTTATAATATGGGACATTTTGGTTTAGGTTTTGATTACTATACGCACTTTACTTCCCCCATTCGTCGTTACAGTGATTTGATTGTGCACCGTTTACTCAAAGCGATCAAAGCAGGGGATACTGAGGAGGGTTCTTATGTATTACGAAATATTGAATCACTGTGTACCTCAATCAGTGAAAAAGAGCGAGAAGCCAGCGACATAGAGATCCGATTCCAAGAACGTAAATTTGCACGCTGGGCTCATACCGTTATCGGGCAAAACTTCAAAGCTCGTGTTATGCGTGCAGAAGATCAGATAATAGCAGAGATTCATGATGTTGTCACTGGTGCCAAGGTGAACGTTACCACACCATTTGGTCTGATGCTTTTTGATGACATTATTGTCAAAATTGAAACATCCAATTTAGGTACGGCAAAAATAACGGGTTCCTTTGTAAGTAGAGTTGAGCAGGAAGTAGATGAATAGACAAGAACTTGACCGTCATCTCCAAAACAATTCTGTACCCAGAGCGATGGCCTTATTTGGCGAGAGCCACTTTTTGATTGATGGGTATGCCCAAAAGTTGTCTAGGATAGAGGGAGCTAGCGTATTGAGCCTTTATCATGATGAGTATGATTTTAACAGTGCTAAAGCCCACCTTTCACAAGGTTCCTTATTTGGAGATCAAAATCTTTTGATCGTTAAACACGAAAAAAAGCTTCCCAAGGCTGAACTAGATGCCCTCGTAGCACTCGTTGGAAAAAATGAAGACAATACCTTTATATACTGTTACATGGGAGAAGACGTCAAGGGTGCGGATACTGCGTTCAAGGGTACTCATGCAGGATCAGTACGCTTTTTCAATCCTTATGCCAACGAAGCACGCGCAATCATTTTGCAAGAAGCCAAAGAGATAGGGCTCAACCTTGATTCTCAAGCCGCTTTTCATCTTTTAGATATGCATAACCAAGATTTGTCGTTGAGTTGCAATGAGCTTTCAAAACTTTTGATTTTGGACAAACCCATTACGATCAAAGAAATTGATGAACAGGTATTCGGGCTAAGTGAGATTAAAATCGATCAATTCATCACCCAAGTCATCGAAAAAAAAGAATTTCTTGCTTCATTACACCATCTGCTGGAATCAGGAGAAGATGAGATTCGAATATTAACGGGCATCAGTGCTTTTTTGACTCAACTGTATTTATTCAATACGGCTATTAAGATTCATGGCATTGCAGATTCTGTGCTTGTTCTTGGGTATAAACTTCCCGGTTTTATTGAAAAAGAGCGCGCAGCACTCTCTATAAAAATCACCCCTGAATCGTATAAAAAGGGATTAAATTTACTACTGGATACCGAGTTGAAAATGAAATCGGTTGGATCACCGGATCAAGAAGCACTGCTACTTTCCTCTCTTCTGAAACTCCAAAGTCTAATCTAGATAAAACTTATATTAAGATATTTTTCAGTATAATTCGCGAGTTCCTTGCTCTTTGCAACACGATTGACGTGCTGTATAACAACCATAAGGGGCGAACACCATAAGGAGACATACGTTATGAGACATTACGAAAACCTAGTAATCGTAAAACCTACTCTTACTGAAGAAGAAATCAAAAACACCCTCGCGATCGTCGAAGAGTTTATCACATCAAACGGTGGTGAAATTATTGCACGTGACCCAATGGGCATGAAAAAATTGGCTTACCCGATCGAGAAAAACGCTCGCGGTTATTTTTACGTTATTTACTATAAAGTTGCACCTTCTGCAATTAGTGAAATTGAGCGTCGTTTCCGTATCAACGAGGAAATTTTACGTTTCGTAACTATGAAATACGATACAAAACGTGAGATCAAAGCATGGAATGATATGGTTGAAAAGACCAAAAAAGTCGCTCCTACTGCTCCTGCCGCTGTTGTTGCTGAGAAAACAGAAGAAGTAGCTTCTTAAGCCCTAAGGAAAACACATGTTTAATAAAGTAGTTTTGGTTGGAAATTTAACACGCGATATCGAGCTTCGATACTCGCAAAACGGCTCAGCGATTGCAAACACTGCGATTGCTACAAGCCGTAAGTTTACTGTGAACGGCGAGAAAAAAGAAGAGACATGTTTTGTTGACATCACTTTTTTCGGACGTTCAGGTGAGGTTGCCAATCAATATCTTCGCAAGGGTTCTAAAATCCTCGTAGAAGGAAGATTACAATTTGAGCAATGGGTGGACAAGACAAGCGGACAAAAGCGCTCTAAGCACTCCGTTATTGTTGAAACGATGCAAATGCTCGATTCACGTGGCGGCGAAGCTTCTCAGGGTGGTTATAATGAATACAGTGATGCCGGAAGTAGTCAAGGCGGGGGGTATGATGCTCCACAGCCAAAAGCATACAACCAAGCACCTGCATACAGCAAACCATCTCCGGTAAAAATGCCGGAAAACAATCTTCCAGAGATTGATATTAACGAAGACGAAATTCCGTTTTAACGAAAGCACAAGGATAGAACCATGTCAGAAAAAAGAAAATACAAAAAACGGTTTTGCAAATATTGCGAACAAAAAGTAGATTTCATTGATTACAAAGATGTATCATCATTGAAATATTCGCTCTCTGAGCGTTTTAAAATCATGCCACGTCGTTTAACAGGTAACTGTAAGCGTCACCAAGACATGGTTACAATATCAATCAAACAGTCTCGTGCTGCAGCATTGATCCCATACACTGTATCACGTAAAGTGATCGGTGGAGACTTCGACCAGCGTTAATCGCTCTTTTACCGACATTACTGTCGGTAAACTTTCTTCTTTTATATTCTCTCACGTTTTAAAAATCAAAATTAACTTTTATTCTTTTACCCATAGTTTTATACTGACTGTTCTGAGAAATAGTTTTTGCTTTTACGAATTTAAAGTATCATAGTGGAGAATAATAGAAGGTTTTAGAAGGGATTTTGAGCACTCAATTGAGTACACAAAACTATTCGCTTAGACGTTCGATTTTAGCACCTAGGGCACGTAGTTTTTGTTCTAGATTTTCATATCCACGATCGAGATGATAGATACGGTGGACATTGGTTGTTCCCTCTGCAGCCATTGCCGCGAGAACAAGAGCGCTTGATGCACGTAGATCGGTTGCCATAACATCTGCTCCAAATAGTGGAGATTCTCCGATGACCGTTGCTGTGTGCCCGTTTAAGCGGATATCTGCACCTAGACGTTGAAGTTCACTGACGTGCATGAAACGGTTTTCAAACAAGCGCTCTTCAATAATACTAGTTCCTTTAGCAAGGGTAGCAAGTGCTAAAAATTGTGCTTGCATATCGGTTGGAAATGCAGGATATTCTTGGGTAATGAGTTCAACGTGTTTAAGTTCAGCAGCGGGATGAATTGTCATATTGGTACCGTCAATGTCAATCGTACATCCCATCTGCTCCAGTTTCGCAGTAACCGCATCCAGATGATCCGGACGTACTTTTTCCAGGGTAATAGTTGAGTTGGTGATTGCGCCTGCACATAAATATGTCCCTGCTTCAATACGGTCAGGGATGATCTCAAAATCAACCATTTCTAGTGTTTTTCCACCTGTCCCTATGATTGTAAGCTCTGAACTACCGATACCGGTAATATCAACACCGCTATCCCGTAAAATTTCGCACAGCTGCACTACTTCAGGTTCTTTTGCACAGTTTACAAGAACGGTTTTACCATGAGCTAGCGCTGCAGCCATAACGATATTTGCGGTACCCGTAACCGTGATCTTATCGAAGATGATATGGGCACCTTGGAGTCCTTTTGGTGCGACGGCATTGACATAACCCGCATGGATAGTGATCTCCGCCCCCATTTGCTCTAGTGCTTTGAGGTGTAAATCAATGGGGCGTTGGCCGATTGCACATCCACCTGGAAGAGAGACTTCACAGTGTCCAAAGCGTGCAAGTAAAGGGCCAAGGACAAGAATAGATGCACGCATCGTTTTAACAATGTCATAGTTCGCCATTGTATGATTAACAGTGGAAGTATCAAGCTCTAAAACATGATTATTTAAAGTTGAGGTAGCTCCAAGGTTTTCCAACAGTTTGAGAAGTGTTTTAATATCGGCTACTTCAGGCGTATTGGTTAAAGTGACCTTGTTGTGTGCTAAAAGAGTTAATGTGATGAGAGGCAAAGCTGCATTTTTAGCTCCAGAAATGGTAACGGTTCCGCTAAGCTTAGTAGGGCCTTGAATACGTAAATAGTCCATAAAATTCCCAAATAATAAAGTGTGACATTATAAGGTAATGTTGTTTAAAATGTTATAATCTTAGCAAGTATGAAAAAGAAGGAATAGTCGTGAGCTCAGCACTTGATCGTTTAAAAAATCTGACCGCGCAGATTTCCAGTTATGAATTAGAACGCAAGAATAATCTTAAGAGCCTTGAAATACTTTATAGTTCATTGGGCATTGACAATAAAGTGCCACTTTTTCATGATTTGTTTGAATTTAAAGCCATTAATCTCTCGGGTATATCCCTAAGTGATGAGAGTCTTGGAGAGATTAAAGAGGGAAAATACGCGCAAGTTATTGGTATCATTTATGACAATACGGCTAAAGTGAAAAATAAAAATATCTCTTTGGCGTATTTTGGGCGTGCTGAAAAAGTGAGTGAAGAGATGCGAACTGAGATCATTTCATTTGTTTTAGGATGGCGCTTTGAAAAGAGTTTTCGTACATTGGAACACTATCATAATCTTATGGCACAATTACAGACATTACCGCGTGGGAATGTATGCTGATATTTTTTGATACGGAAACAACAGGGCTGGAAGTAAATGATCGGCTATGTGCGATTGGGTTAATACATGGTAATGAAGCCCATTATGAACTCATTAATCCGATGAAAAAAGTTCCTCCATCAGCGTCTTGTATCCATCATATAACCAATGAGATGCTCAAAGATGCACCTGTTTTTGCTGTATCACTAAGTTATGAGAAATTGGAGTTACTCAATACTCCTGAGAGAATTTTGGTATCGCATAACGCCCCGTTTGATTTGGCAATGCTCCAAAAAGAGGGAATAACGTGGCAAGGGAAAGTGATTGATACGTTAAAGTGTTCCAAAGCGTTGATGGACGATTTGGAGGGCTATTCATTACAGTTTTTACGTTATGAGCTTAGGCTATATCGAAATGAAGCGGATGTTTTTAGAGGTTATGGCATTGATACTATTCCTCATAATCCTCTTAGCGATGCTTTACATGCTAAAATGGTCTATGAATATCTGCTTGATCTGTCTGATGACGAAAGCTTAATAGAAATATCAAGAAGCCATCTTTTATTAACACGTCTTCCTTTTGGAAAATACGCAAAAAAGCGTATTGAACAAATAGCACTCAAAGACGCCGCGTATTTGAAATGGATGTTGGACAGTTTGATGGATATGGATGAAGATTTGCGTTACAGCATCGAGCATCATTTGCGTGGTTTATGATAGGTATAATAAGGTCACTAAAATCAAAGAATAGGAAAATCGATAATGCAATGTGAACAATTTACGATTAATAACAGTCATTGCAAAGTAATCAAGCATATTCTGATTATTGAAGATTCTGATAGTTTAGCAACCCATCTCAAAGAGATGATCGATGAATATTTTTCATTTCACTGTGAGATTGCAACTACGGAAGAACAAGCCAGGGAAATGATTCGCCGCAAACGCTATGATTTGGTAATATGCGATATTTATTTATCCGACAGCAGCGGTAATTTTTTGGGTGAGTTGGTGAGAAGCGAGCTAGGCCTGATGGTGATGACTGGTAATGAAAATGATGAGTTAAGATCAGGTATCTTAACTCTGCCTATTATTGATTACGTGTTGAAAAATGATGCAAAAACATTGGTTGATTATTTGATTAACAGCATACGTCGTTTAAATGAAAATCGTAATACGGTCATAGGAATTTGCGATAACTCAAATGTGTCTCGTAAGGTTATGGTGGAATTGATAAAATCACAAAATCTTCCCTATGTTGAGTTTGTAGATGGTCAGGAAGTTTATAATTGTCTTGTAGAACAAAATTTTAAAATAGATGTACTTTTGAGTGAGTATGATATACCGACAATGAATGGCCTGGAATTAGTTCGTTATCTTCGGCACGATTTTTTACCAAGTGAACTGCCTATTATTGCAATTTCCGCATCAGATAAACCTCACTTAACCGTTCAGTTTTTAAAAGCGGGAGCCAATGACTACATCAAAAAATCTTTTGGAAATGAAGAATTTTGTACACGGCTTAATCTGACGTTGGAACAGCTTTATGTAAATCGGCGTAACACTGCTTTGCGTATTGCATTGGAGAAAGCTGCAACGCATGATTTTTTAACGCAACTGTATAATCGTACTTTTTTCTTTACGCAAATCCATCATATTACTTCCGATGCTATACGCCAAAATAAGCCATATGGGATTTTGATGATTGATATTGATCATTTTAAGCGGATTAACGATACGTATGGACATCATGCCGGTGATATGGCGATTATTCATTTAGCCTCCATTCTTAAAAATACAGCTCGAACATCGGATTACTGTATACGTTGGGGTGGAGAAGAATTTTTGATTTTAATTCCTCACAGCACGCAGGAAGAATTAGGTAAGTTTGCACAGCGATTACGTGTGGCAGTAGAAAAATCAGTTGTGAGTGTAGAGAAAGAAAACTTGGTATTTCCAATTACTGTGAGTATCGGAGGGGTAGTAGGTTTAAAGGAAACACCCGCAGAGTTGATACAACAAGCAGACGGATTATTGTATGAGGCAAAGAATTCGGGACGAAATTGTGTTAAGGTACAACTCTAAATCTATGTTAAAATACAGAAAAATTATGGAGGTTTCGTGAAAGTAGCTATTCAATGTGAATCTCCATTATTACAGCGTTCATTGGAACTTTTTTTAGAAGGTCGTTTGAGCTCACAGAGGCATTGTGATATCGTGATTCGAGATTATGAAGTGCTTAATGATGAGCATCTCTCTTTGGTTATCGGAACATCTGAGAGTTCGGATTTGATTAAACCTTTTTCCAAAGCGCAACTTTTTCATGCACTGGGTAAAAAATTGGATTTGTTGAAGCATGAAATATCAGCAAACACAACAGTAAGCATCCAAGAGGAAGAAGAAACTACGGTGAGTTTCGACATACTGGAACGTCATATTGAAAAATTGACAACGGAGTATCAGTCGAATATTCTCAAAGCAGTACGGGCGTTTTATGAAAAGTGATACGGTTTTAACCAAGCGGATTGTTGCTGGTAAATACAAGGGCAAGACGTTAAAACTGCCATCCAAAGATACCACACGAAGTTCTAAAGCGATTGTATTGGAATCTTTTTTTAATACACTGCAATTTGACGTGATCGATTCGGTTCTAGTAGAAGTATTTTCAGGGAGTGGTTCTATTGGATTGGAAGCGCTCAGCCGTGGAGCTAAGCGGGTATTTTTTATGGAAAAAGACCGCGATGCACTCAAAGCACTTCGTGCCAATATAGCCCAAACCGATCCGAATGCCTGTGAAGTGTATGAAGGGGACAGTTTTAGTACGATTACGCAGGTAAAAAAGAGACTGGAACTCTTGGGTGAAAGCGCTTTTGTTTATATTGATCCTCCCTTTTCATTTCGTGAAGGGATGGAAGAAATTTATGAGAAAATGTTACTATTAATCGCCTCTTTACCTCTTAGTATTGTGCAATTGATTACTATTGAGCATATGAGCACGTTGGAACTTCCCGAATCAATAGGTCAATTTAGACGTCTTAAGACCAAACGTTTTGGAAAAACTTCGCTTACTTATTACGCGTAATTCCCTCTTTTTTTAGTCTCTTAAACATGGAATAGTCTTTGCTTTATCTTTGCATATAGCAAAGGATATCGATGAAGTTACTGGCTCTTTTTTTCTTTTTACTTACCTCATTACAAGCAACACGTATTAGCGAAATAGCCAATATCGTGGGTGTTCGTGACAATCAGATTATCGGTTATTCATTGGTTGTTGGTTTGAAAAAAACCGGTGATGGAACAACGTCTAAGTTTACCCTTCAATCCATTGCGAATATGCTTAAAGCGATGAACATCGATATGAATCCTGTTGATATCAAATCGAAGAATGTTGCGGCTGTTGTAGTGACAGCAAAGTTTGCACCGTTTGCCAGACAAGGGGATGCTTTTGATGTTACGGTTTCTTCCATTGGGGATGCAAAATCATTGGAGGGTGGAACGCTTCTTATGACACCGCTAAAAGGGGTTGACGGTAAGATCTACGCATTGGCGCAAGGTCCTGTCAGTATTGGTGGAAAAAATGAGAAAGGTGCCGGTGCTGAATCGCATCCAACAGCCGGTATGGTTTTTGGTGGTGGTTTGGTTGAGCGTGAAATAGCACAAGATCTTGCCCATCAAGAGAGTGCGACACTTTCGCTTAAGACGTCAAATTTTGCAAACGCTGTCTCAATTCAAAATGCGGTTAATGCAAAGTTTAAGACAGAGATTGCAAGTGCACTTGATTCACGTACAATTTTAATCAAGCGACCAAGTAATAAAAGTATGGTTGAATTTATTGCTGAGGTTGAGAATCTCTCTATTGATTATGCATTAGAACAAAAAATCATTATCAATGAGCGTACAGGCACAATTATTGCTGGTGTTGATATAGAGATCCAACCTGTTGTCATTACGCAAGGTGAGATTACGGTTAAGATTCTTGCACAAGACACGGTTTCAAAACCAAGTGGAAGTGTTGCGATGGATAAAGCATTGGTAATTGGGCTTAATGAGAATGAAGTTTATACTGAAAAAGGGACAACAACGGTTGCTAATATCGTTCGATCTCTTCAAAAGTTAGGAGCGAGTCCAAAAGCGATGATCTCCATTTTACAAGCAATGAAAAGTGCGGGTGCGATATCCGTTGAATTGGAAGTGATCTAATGGACATTGCAAGCGTTAATACGCAAAAAGCTCTTCCGATAATTGGTTCAAAAGAGGGTGATAAAGCACTTCGTGAAAAGACCGATCAGTTTGAATCGATTATCGTAAAAATGATGTTGGATGAAGCGATGAAAGATGAAAAAAATCTTTACACGACCAATGATCCAGGGGATAAAATTTTTAAATCAATGTATCGTGAAGAGTTATCCAATGCGAGCGCGGGGGGATTTGGATTTTCACAAATGCTTTTCGAACACCTGACTCAAAAAGGGGTAAAACATTAAATTTTTTAGGACTTTTGCCGATATGATGAATAGACATCATAAACGTAAAAAAATAAGGATTTAACATGATTTCAAGCGTTAACGGCTCACTCGTAAGAGGAGCTTATCCGGATACAACATTGAAAACCAAAGAGCAGGAGAAGTCTGCTCAAACTGTAACAAAACAAGGTGATACAAGTCGAATCGAAGAGCTAAAGGCTCACATCGAAAAAGGGGAGTATCGAGTGGATATAGAAGAGTTAGCTAAGCGTATTGCGCACGAGCTAACCTGAATCTTTAGGAGTTTATGATGTTGTCTTTCCAATTACAAAGTGCGATCAAAGAGTTAGACGCTTTGATCGCACTCTCACTCGAAGATATTGAAAATATTAAAGAGGCTAAGCACAATCCTCAATTTGACAGGCTTTCAATCAAAGAAGAAAAAATTAAAAGTTTTGAGCATAAAAAAGCGATGATTGATCATGAAATTTCAAAATTAATGACACAAGAGCCAATTAAGCCTTTGAGTGAACTTTTGGATGAAGAACAGCATCAGCAATTAGAAACCCTTAAACTACGTCTAAATACACTTCGTATGGTAAATCAGCAGTATGCAAAAATGGTGTTAAGTGTAGGTGCATTTTTCAATACACTGTTAGAGAAGATCATGCCGACACAAATGCATGGGTATCGCAGTGTAGCAACACGAGATTCTGCATTTTTGGAAGTGAGAGCGTAACATGGCATCTATTTTTAATGCGCTACATATTGGGTATTCAGGGCTTAATGCAGCACAAATCGGTATTGATACGACAGGGCATAATATCGCGAATGCTGAAACGGAAGGCTATTCTCGTCAAAGAGTTGTAACGTCAACATCTACCCCTATTAGTATAACTCCAGGCTCAAGAGGCAGCGGTGTACAAATAACAGAGATCGTTCGTATATTTGATTCTTTTGTCTATAATCGTTACAGTGCAGCAGCGCAAAATAAAGAGTACTCAGACACACTAAAAAAGAATTTAGAAGAGCTGTCAACGTATTTTCCTGATATTGATAATGTTGGTATTAAAGAGGATCTGAAAAATTATTTTGATTTGTGGCAATCTCTTGCATCAAATCCAAGTAATACAGCCGTAAAAGTAGCACTGGCACAACAAACACAGACGCTAACACAGCATATATCACAAACTCAGGCACAAATTGGTGCGTTGCAAAGATCAACGGACGATCAAATTCTAGTCAATGTAGAAGAAGTCAATCGTATTGGTGGGCAAATTGCAGATCTAAATAAAGCCATTGATGTTGCAGAGAGTGATGGGGTTAGCAACGCTAATGACTTACGTGATCAGCGTGAAATGCTAGCGATGTCATTAGGTAAATTAATAGGTGCAAAAGTATTTTCAGGACGACTTGAGACCAATATGCCTGTTGATACGAACATTGCGACTAAAAGTGGAAGTTACACGATACAAGTGGGTGGATTTAATATTGTAGATGGCTCATATTTTCACCCGATTGGTGTTGATGCAACCAGTAACTCCGGGCAATTTAATGATATTTATTATGAACGTCAAGATGGCGTTCGATTCCCGTTTGCAGACCAGATCAAAGGTGGTAAAGTAGGAGCATTGATTGAGTTACGCGGTAGTTTGATCGGTAATGATGGTAAATTTTCAGATGGATTTTTACAGCAAAGCAGTAATACGTTTGATGTCTTTTCAAAAGGATTGATAGAAGCTACTAATAATCTGTACGCACAAACTGCAACTAAAACAATGCAGTCCAATGCATTGTCATTTAGTGATAATCAAGCACTGCTTAGTACGGATGAAAACTTTAAGGCGGGGACCTTTAATTTAATTGCGTATGACATTAATGGTAATGAAGTTGCTCGTAGAAGTGTCACCATTAATGAAAGTACCGTTATGGATAATGCGAGTGCGACGAATTTTTTGAGTGATGGAGTCACTAAAAATAGTATTGCGGAGCAATTGAAAGCACAAAAAGACGATACGGGTGATAATAATGCGCTTAATGATATAGACGATATGATTACGGCTACGTTTGCAAAGCCTAGTAATGTTTTCACCCTTTCTATGAACGCTACTTATGCGGCTTCAGGATTTACCTTTGCTATTGAAGATCAAGGTACCAACTTCGCAGGCGTGACTGGTTTGAATCGATTTTTTGATGGTAATAGTGCTAAAAATATTGAGCTAAGTGCACCTTTACAAAAAGACCCATCGCTTATTCGAGGGTATAAAGCTCCTGTTTCTGGGGATAATCAAATGGCATTGGATATGGTTCAGCTTCAATTTACCCGTTTTGATTTTAAAGAGCGTAATAATCAAATAACATCTGACACGATGTATGGGTTTTTTGATCAGATGGTAACGAGAATTGGTTCAAAGACAAATGCAGTCATCGCTTCTAACGATACGATTACATCTCAATTTAATGCGATAAAGCAAGAATATGATTCCATTAGTAAGGTCAGTATCGATGAGGAAATGGCTAATCTTATCCGTTATCAGACTTCTTATGGGGCTGCTGCAAAAGTTATCACAACGATCGATCAGATGATGACAACACTTTTAGGCCTTAAACAGTAATGTTTTATACCAGTGTCGTTTTGCTGGCATGCGTCCTATTTTTTTCTTTTTTTGGTGAATTGTTTTACCCTCTAGACCCTTCGTATTTGGATAAAAATTCTATTTTACTGGCTCCTTCATATGAACATTTGTTTGGCACTGACCGTTTGGGACGTGACTTACTCGCACGTTTGCTAGAAGGGGGGAAAGTTTCATTGATTATCGGTTTTATTAGCGCTTTACTAGCTACGTTTATTGGCTTGCTATACGGTGTCAGTGCGGCATTATTGAGGGGTGGATTTGATAAGATTTTCATTGTGATCGTAGACTTATTTTTGACCTTTCCGACGCTTTTTTTACTTCTAACGCTGGTCAGTTATGTGAATGCATCGGTCTGGGTGCTTATTTTGATCATTTCGATTACGGGATGGATGGGAACAGCACGTATGATCCGCTCTGAGAGTTTTGCGATTGCTTCTAAACCATTTATTCGAATTTTACACATCGCGCATGTTCATCCGCTAAAAATAATCTTTAAATATTATGCACCATTACTAGCACCTATTGTATTGGTCAGCTTTACTTTTGGAGTAGGTGGGGCTATATTGGCTGAATCAGGTCTTTCGTTTTTAGGGCTTGGAATTGTGGCCCCTCAAATGAGTTGGGGAAGTATTTTGAGCACGGGAAAAGAAGTTATTGACATCGCATGGTGGGTAAGTTTTTTCCCAGGTTTAATGATTTTTATCGTTACGTTTTCTCTGATGAACATCTCTAATACCCTACAAGCACGTTTAAATCAAAAAGAGATACGGTAAATTATCGTTGTTTTAACATGGCCTGTGCATTTGCCATGGCATAGGGCCATGGTAGATCTACGGAGTCGCACGATGTTTCCAGACATTCACCACACCCTTTTCCAATATCCGCTTTTTCTTTAATCACTTCTGGATCATTCCCGTATTTTTCGATTAAATCGGCAATATCGTCTAAGGTAACATTTTGGCAAATACAGACGGTCATCGTAATACATGCCCCACAAACTTAGACATATTGTTGAGGATTTTACTACCGCGTCTAAACCCTAAACCACATGCTTCGTAAGCAAAAAACACACTGGCTTGATAACTATTTCCCTGAACATCTTTTGGAAGTTCAACATACTCTTGGTAGATAGCTTTAAAATTACCGTAAGGTCCGTCATTTTCTTCAACGGTGTTTCCTGCGGCATCTAGGATACGGATATTAGCACCTTCACGACCGAAGACTCTTTTTTCAACGCATGAGGTTCCGCTCAATGGTTCAAATGAGGTTTTTAGGAGATAAGGCGAATCAGGGAAAAGATCGCAAAGTATTTTGAGCATCCCTTTGGATTGAAACAATAAGGTATAGGCAGGGTTGAGTATGATTGCTTTTTGGTTGTTAATGATGGATGCCAGTAGTACAGCAAGCTCCGGTTCATCTATCGCAATATCTTCCCATGGGAACAACTTAAACCAGTATTCATAAGGGTTATCTTCACTGTCGTATATCCCCTCTTCATCGAACTTAACACTTCCCATAGGTTCATAACCCGTTTCAAATCCGGAATCGATGGCCATTTGTTGCAGTAAACGTACAGTTTGTTCTTCCTCAACATTGTCGTTAATAGAACTAAAGAGTATTTTCCATCCGTCATAGTGCTCATCAAAGGTTTCGGTGTCGTCAAAGAGAGTCACAAGCCTGCGGAAGTTATCACTGATCGCTTCATATACATTGTTAAACTGACGCTCTTCATCCATCTCATTGTGTTTTAGAATAGCCCATTGCAATATCGCTGTTTCAAAGAGGGATGTAGGAGTGTCTGCATTGAACTCGATGAGTTTAATAGGTTTGCCATCGATTCCCCCTGCGAGGTCAAAACGGCCGTATAAATGCCAGTGAACATCATTGTCCCAACTTTTTTTGATGGTTTCAATAAGGTTAAAGGGGATCCCTAATTCAAAAAATAAGTTATTATCGATGACGTGCTGAGCAGCAGTTGCATACATGTCGTACAGTTCATTTACACATTCGTAATAGGCCTCTGCTTGTGCATCACTGACAATGACCAATTCATCTGCAACGTATTTACTTTGATCACTGTCTGTGTGCCAATGAAATCCTATTGTTTCGAGTACGGTATCATCAATAGGTTGGATTTTTTGAAGTGTAACCATCATTATCCTCCGTAACTGCTAGACGAACCCAAGCTTTTAGATCCTGAGTTTCCAAAAAAACTTTTCTTTGAACTGCCAGAGGATCCTTTTGACCCACTTTGGTTGGCGGAGCGATGATAAGCTGACTTATTTGAAGCATCTTGATTTTTACGAAAGTTAGAGTTGTTCATAAGACTATTGGCAATCATATTCCCAAGTAGTGCGCCACCAGCAGCAGCGAGTATAGTGCCACCTAATCCAAGCCCTTCGCTTCTTGGTTCCGAGTTGAGTTCGGATTTACCATTTTGCATTTTTTTGTACTCTTGGTCTGCAAGCGCTTTCATTTCAGCTTCATTCATGATACGTTCGCTGGTAGTACCATTTTCATCTTTACTGCGAATGAGGGCACGGCTAGGACCGGTTGTCGGCATCTCCTCAACGACGACGTATTTGCCGTCGCTTAGTTGTTCGACGACAATGAATTTATTTTGGGTATCGGCTTTTGCAGATTCCGATTCTTCCTGATTGCTTTGACATCCGCTAAGGGCACTTAAAACACTTAAGCCTACTGTTCCCATGATGACATTACGTGCACTGATACTATGTTTCATACTGATTTCCTATCGTAGTCGTTTAAATTTTGTGGAGGTGAGTTTAAATATTTTGGAGGGGGCACATTCACTCAGACCGCGTGAATCTTCAATGATCAGATCGCTTTGTGCTTCACAATACGCTCGATCAAAGTCTTTCCCGCTCTCATTGGCGGAAGTGGAATAGAGCCACCCATACTTTGCGATGAGGGAGGCATGCGGTTCTTGGCGTACATAACGCAAGGCCTGATTGTGAATAACGAAAGTCGTCTTACGTGCATGACGAAGCCACATGCGGTATTTGAGTGGGATTCGGGTGTGTTTTTGTAAGACTTTAAGAGAAGCAAATACCTTTAAAAAAGGTTTCCCCTCATCACGTCTTTTGGCATGAATGAGGAGGGATGCATCTTGGGAAAGAAATCCGACCGTAGTGTCCGTTTGTGTAAGGATGATTGGCATAGGACTATTGGATAAGATAGTCTTGCAATGCTTGAGGTGTCATCCAAGTATCGTCATGCATCTGCTTCATAGCCTCTATTGAAGCCCGTGCAGCACTAAGCGTGGTAAAATAAGGAATACTCATACGTAATACGATTTGACGGATCTGTTCCGCATCCTTTTTAGCCGTTTGGTTATCGGATGTATTGATAGCCAGTGCAATTTCGCCATTTTTCATGATGTCTTCGATGTTAGGACGGCCCTCAGAGATTTTGAGAACTTTTTCGCAAGCGATTCCTGCCTCAGCGATCACTTTTTGCGTTCCGCCTGTTGCAACTAATGTAAAGCCTTGTCCACTTAATCCGCGTGCGATTTCAACGGCATGTTTTTTGTCTGCATCGATAAAGGAGAGAAAGCACGTACCTGATGTTGGAATTTTATTACCTGCGGCAAGCTGGCTTTTTGCAAAGCTGATTCCAAAGTTTTGGCTAATACCCATAACTTCCCCGGTTGATTTCATCTCAGGGGAGAGAACGAGATCGGCACCGTAGAGTTTATTGAACGGAAATACTGCTTCTTTGATGGCAACATGTCCTTTTAGTCGAGGTTTTAGTAAGCCATTTTCTTCCATAACAACATCATAGTTATCGTAATATTTAAGTGCATTGCGCAAAGTATCTCCCAGCATTACACGAGTTGCAATTTTTGCTAATGGCATACCGGTAGCTTTGGAAACAAACGGTACGGTACGGGATGCTCTTGGATTTACTTCGATAATGTATATTTCATTTTGATAAATGGCGTATTGAATGTTGAGAAGACCAATGACTCCAAGTCCTAATGCGATTTCTTTAGTCTGTTGTTCTACTTGAGCTTTGAGTTCATCGCTTAATCCCACCGGTGGAAGGGAACATGCGCTATCACCTGAGTGAATACCTGCTTCTTCAATGTGCTGCATGACAGAACCGATGTAGACTTCTGCCCCATCACTGATGGCATCCACATCAAGTTCAACGGCTTGATCTAGAAATTTATCAACCAATACAGGAGAATCGTTACTTACCGATACGGCGACATCCATATAGGTACGAAGATCATCTTCATTGTAAACGATACGCATTGCACGGCCACCCAAAACATAAGAAGGGCGGACAAGTACAGGATAGCCCAAGTTTTCAGCAACGATAAATGCTTGTTCTTTGGTCATTGCAATACCATTTTCAGGTTGTTTGAATCCTTTTTCAACGACAAAAGCCGAAAATTTTTCACGGTTTTCTGCCAAATCAATCACAGAAGCAGACGTTCCGGCGATAATCGCACCCATCTCTTCTAGTGAGTTGGCAAGTTTTAACGGTGTTTGGCCACCAAAGTGGACAATAATGCCATTGGGCTGTTCCGCTTCAACCACCGCACGAACGTGTTCAAAATCGATAGGTTCGAAATACAGGACATCAGAGGTATCGTAATCAGTAGAAACCGTTTCAGGATTACAGTTGTACATAATGGTCTCAATGCCCATCTCTTTGAGTGCAAACGCGGCATGGACACAACAGTAATCAAATTCGATTCCCTGTCCGATACGGTTTGGCCCACCGCCAAGGATAAGAACTTTTTTCTTATTACTTTTACGGGGTTCTTGAAGTCCAAGTTTAGAAATGTTAGTTGTAGAATACAAATACGGAGTCAGTGCTCCAAACTCTGCGGAACAGGTATCTACTTCATTATATTCAAAAGCAATTTGCAGTTCTTTACGAGCTTTGTATACGTCGTTTTCTTTTGCATTTCCACCATTGTGTGTGATAAGACGTGCAATATTTTTATCCGAAAAACCTTCTGTCTTAAGACGTCGTAATTGGTTTTCATCTTTGAGTGTGCTAGCAGAAATAACGGATTCTTGGGCCACTAGCTCTTGAAGTTGGGTTAGGAACCATGGATCGATTTTTGAGAGTTCAAAAATATCACTGTGGCTAAGTCCCATACGGAATCCTTGGGCTACATAGAGAATACGCTCAGCATTGGGACGGCGGATTTCGTGTTTTACAAATTCCAAATCACCTTCTATAGGGTCAAATCCACACAAACCTGTTTCGAGAGAACAGAGTGCTTTTTGGATGGATTCTTTGAAAGTACGGCCAATTGCCATTACTTCCCCTACGGATTTCATACTCGTAGTGAGTGTTGACTCAGCTTCTGGGAATTTTTCAAAGGTAAAACGTGGAATCTTGGTAACGATGTAGTCAATGACGGGTTCAAAGCTAGCAGGTGTTCCCGTAATATCGTTGGTGAGTTCATCAAGGGTAAATCCAACGGCAAGAAGCGTAGCGATTTTAGCAATAGGGTACCCGGTTGCTTTGGAAGCCAATGCCGATGAACGTGAAACTCTCGGGTTCATCTCAATAACGATCATACGTCCCGTTTTTGGATCAACGGAGAATTGAACGTTTGATCCTCCCGTATCGACACCTACTTCACGCAATATTGCAAATGAAGCATCACGCATGCGCTGATACTCTTTATCCGTGAGGGTGAGGGCAGGGGCTACTGTGATTGAATCGCCCGTATGGACACCCATAGGATCAAAATTTTCGATGGAACAAATGATAATACAGTTGTCATTACGATCACGGATGACTTCCATCTCGTATTCTTTCCATCCAAGTAAGGACTCTTCGATCAAGATTTCGGTTACAGGACTTTCGTCTAATCCACGTTGTGCGAGCAACTTGAATTCATCGATATTATACGCAACACCGCTTCCTCCACCTGCCAAGGTGTATGACGCACGAATGATCAAAGGAAAACCAATGGCATTTGCAGCATTAAGTGCTTCATCAATATTATAAGCATATTGAGAGATAGGAAGATCCATCCCGATCTTGATCATACACTCTTTGAATGCTTGTCGATCTTCCCCTTTTTTAATAGCAGCTGGGTTAGCCCCTAGAAATTCAACGCCTTCTAGCATTCCTGCTTCATACATCAACATAGCGGCATTAAGTGCGGTTTGTCCACCCATGGTTGGCAAGATGGCATCGACGTTTTCTTGTTTAATGATTTGGGCAATAATTTCAGGTTTGATGGGTTCAATATAGGTGCGATCGGCAAACTCTGGATCGGTCATGATAGTTGCTGGATTGGAGTTGATCAAAACAATGCGATAGCCTAACTCTTTGAGCGTTTTGACCGCTTGTGTCCCAGAGTAATCAAATTCACACGCCTGACCGATGACAATAGGGCCTGATCCAATAAGGAGTATGGTTTTGATGTCGTCGCGTTTTGGCATTAGTATCCCTCATAATCAATAAATTTGCTAATTATAGGGGGAAAGCACTTAAAATAGGATTATTACAGGGTTATCTAACCTTACTAATTATGTGAAAATAAGTAGGTTTTTTGGCATAAAAATAAGGTTCCAATACGGCACTTTGATAGCCGCTTGATTTTGAGATAGAAATGACTTTTCCCACTTGCAAGCCTGAGAGAAATATTTGGTCTAATCCAGAAGTCGTTACTTCATCCCCAATTGCAATAGGAATCCAAGTAGGAATGAAGTCAACAACCAAATGACGCTCATTATTCCCGCGAACAATACCAGGTGCCATGGATTTTCCTACGGATACCGAGTAGGTGCTTTTGATATCGCCATTGAGCAAAGCCATTGGACGATTATGGTTAGCAACCACAATCCCTGCGGCATACCCACGGTATAAAAGGCCGTAAACCTGCTTAGGGTCAAAATGATCCATTTCTAGCCACAGTTTATGAGGATCCCCCATACGAACATAAGAGATAGTACGTACTAATCCAATGACAGGAAGGGTTTTAATCGAACTGTTTTGTTCACGTAAGACATTACGGTATTCATCTGCTACTTGGTGCATGGTTAAGAGTTCACGCTCATAATAGCGATTCTCACGTTGCAGTCGAAGGATGGTGTTTTTTTGATTGACATGCTCTGTTACGCTTTGGTTAAAACTCTGTATTTGATTCAAATAGACGAGCTTGATGGATTGTGAGAGTTTTAAAAATGGGGATTGAAGAAAGGGGCTGAAATAAAGAGCTCCACCCACGCATCCTGCAAAGAAAAGTGTGAGCGAGATACGCTGTTTATTCATTATCGAAAAGTTCGTGAAGTTGATCGATTTCTTCTAACGCACGTCCTGTTCCGCGAGCAACACACAAGAGTGGCTCATCGGCTACGTATACTGGAATTTTAATGGTCTCTGAGAGGAATTTATCCAGCTGACGGATCAATGCTCCACCACCCGTTAAGATAACACCATTGTTAACAATATCACCTGCGAGGTCAGGAGGCATGTTCTCTAGGACATCACGGACTGCTTCTAGAATCTCTTTGAGTGGATCACGCATCGCTTCACGTGCATCTTCACTGCTGAGTTCAAGTGAGGTTAAGAGACCTTCAACCTGATCACGACCGTTAACGATCATTTTGAGCTCTTGGGTCAATGGCATAGCGGTACCGATATTGATCTTGATGTCTTCTGCAATACGTTCACCGATGAGTAGATTATATTTACGTTTGACATAATCCATGATCGCGCGGTCGATTTTATCACCCGCAATACGAATCGAACGACACAGTACCAAACCGCCCAAAGAGATAACACCGATTTCGGTAGTTCCTCCTCCGATATCGACAATGATGTTTCCTTTTGGTTCACGGATATCGATTCCAGCACCAATAGCCGCAGCCATTGGCTCATCGATAAGATACACTTCACGTGCACCTGCACTCATAGCGGATTCACGAACGGCTTTACGTTCAACTTGAGTAAGGCCATAAGGGATACAGATGATGATACGAGGGCTGATGAGGCTGCTTCGCCCGTGTGCTTTTTCGATAAATTTACGGATCATCTTCTCCGTCATATCAAAGTCAGCGATGACTCCGTCTTTCATTGGACGGATCGCTTTGATATTTCCCGGAGTTTTACCGACCATTTCCTTGGCTTCGCTACCAACAGCTAGGACTCTTTGTACTCCATTTTTTTCCGTTTTAACGGCAACAACAGAAGGTTCATTGATTACAATGCCTTTTCCTTTTACAATGACGAGGGTGTTCGCTGTTCCCAAGTCGATAGAGAGATCACTGGAAAACATACCGATAAATTTATTGAATAACATTTGTCTGTCCTATGCGCTTTTTTTAGTTGTTTTTTTAATGTATACGGGTTTAACGCCCTCTTCGACCACTTCTTTGGTAATGAGAACTTCGTATCCTGGATATTCAGGAAGCTCATACATGATATCTCCCATGATCTCCTCGAGGATTGCGCGTAATCCGCGTGCCCCTGTTTTACGAGCCAATGCTTTTGCTCCAATAGCATTCAGCGCGTCTTTTTCAAAGGAAAGTTCAACATCATCAATGGCAAAAAGTTTAGTATATTGTTTAATCAATGAATTTTTTGGTTCCGTGAGGATACGGACCATCTCTTCTTCGCTGATTTTGTTTAGAGAGGCAATGATCGGAAGACGTCCGATAAGTTCAGGTATAAGTCCGTAGCTTACAAGATCATCAGGTTCAACATTCTCAAAACTGTCATCAATTTCAGTTGTAGAGCGTTTATCGTGACCAAATCCCATAACATTGTTACCGCGTTTACGCTCTAAAATTTGCCCAAGGCCATCAAATGCTCCACCACAGATAAAGAGGATACCCGAAGTGTCAATTTGAATGAAGTCTTGATTAGGGTGTTTACGTCCCCCTTTTGGAGGGATATTAACGATTGCGCCTTCGATGATTTTCAAAAGTGCTTGCTGTACCCCTTCTCCGGAGACATCCCGGGTAATGGAACGATTTTCTGACATGCGTGAAATTTTATCAATTTCGTCAATAAAGACAATCCCCTGCTGTGCGCGTTCGATATCTCCATCGGCTGCTTGCAAGAGCTTGGTAAGGATATTTTCAACATCTTCACCAACGTATCCAGCTTCCGTGAGACTAGTAGCATCGGCAATGGCAATAGGAACATTCAATACACGAGCAATGGTTTGCGCCATAAGTGTTTTTCCACTACCGGTTGGTCCAATAAGTAAAACATTAGATTTAGCGATTTCAGTTTCATCATCAACAAGATGACGTTTGAAGATACGCTTGTAGTGGTTATATACCGCTACGGATAAGAGTTTTCGTGCACGCTCTTGCCCAATGATGTACTGTCCTAAAAAGAGGTTGAGCTCTTTTGGAGTCAGTAGTTCAGTTGTAATAGCATCGGATGTTTCAGATGCAGTTGCTTCGCTGTCTCCAAACATGATTTTATACGCTGAAAATACACAGTTTTTACAAATATAGACTGCTGTTCCAGCAATTAGTGGGTTGTGTTCGCTTTCTTGGGCTTCACAAAAGCTGCAATGGCGATGAATCATCCTTGAGTCCTTTCATAGGGGATACCCCGTTTGGTATTGATAATAAACGTACACATATTTTTGACATAGTCACTGGAAGTACTGCCTAATAGGGCAGTTGCAACTTCTTGTAACGGTTTTCCTGATTCAAACAGTTCACGGTAAGCACTTCGAAGGGCATCGATGTCTTCGCGTTCAACATTTCGGCGAAGACCGTTTAGGTTTAGCCCTCTTAAGACGGCTCGGTTACCCTCAACCAGACAGTAGGGAGGGACATCTTGAGAAAGCGCAGATGCACCGGCGACCATGGCATAGTCACCGATCTTGACAAATTGATGAACCGGAGTCATTCCGCCGATAACGGCGTGATTTCCCATCTCAACATGACCTGCCAAAGTTGCAGCATTCGCTAAAATACAGTTATTTCCGATAATAACATCGTGCCCTAGGTGGACGTATCCCATAAAGAGATTGTGGTTTCCGACAACCGTTTTTCCACCGCCGCCCGCTGTTCCTGGGTTAAAAAGGGTGAATTCACGGATGGTATTGTGGTCACCAATAATGAGTTCAACTTCTTCACCTGCGTATTTCAGGTCTTGTGGAATGGAACCCAATACTGCATGAGAAAAAATGGTATTGTACTCACCGATTGTAGTGTTTCCGTAGATGCAGGTTCCTTGCGCGATTTTAGTCCCTTTACCTATTTTGGACTTGCACGAGATGAAGCAAAAAGCACCAATTTCGACATCATCGGCAATGATGGAACCTTCTTCAATAATGGCGTGAGGAGAGATTAAGCTCATTTTGACCTACTTGTCTACGATCATGGCTTTGAGCTCGGCTTCGGATACGAGGACATCATCAACGTAGGCTTTACCCTCTAGAACCCAAATGGCTCCTTTGTTTTTGATGACTTTCATACGGTATTCAAGTCGATCTCCCGGACGAACGGGTGCACGAAATTTTGCACCATCGATACTCATGAAATAAACGACTTTATTGGCTGCTTGCTCTTCGGTCATGTCCATACTTTGAAATGCCAAGATTCCGCCTGCTTGTGCCATTCCCTCTAGTATCATAACGCCTGGATAAATAGGATGACCCGGGAAGTGTCCCTCGAAGATTTGTTCGCCAATGGTAACATTTTTGAATCCGATAAGAGATTCGTTAGGGGTGAGGTCGGTCACTCTGTCAACAAGTAAAAAAGGATAACGGTGTGGTAAAATTTTTTGTATTTGTATAACATCCATCATATGCAATAACACCTTGATTAATTTAAGTCGTTAATTTTAGCGTAAAAAGGGTTAATCAATAATTATAAGTTGTTCTCTGGTGTCTTCATAGGTTTTTGTTTCGAGTGTCAAGGTAACTTTAATTAGGATGCCTGTAATGGTGTCACTTGAAAATGGAGTCCTAAGGATTTTACTATTTTTGCCACAGTTTCAAAACGAGGTTTAGATCCAGGAGCAAACGTTTTATAAAGGCTTTCACGACCAAGACCAGTTTCATTGGCAATTTGGCTCATCCCACGAGCTTTAGCGATATGACCAATAGCTGCTATTAGCTCATCTGTATCACCTTCTTCGAGCACTTGAGAAAGATACTCAGCAATAGCTTCATCACTGTCTAGGTATTGTGCCATATCAAATGGGATTAATTGTTTTTCCATCTCAAATCTCCTTTGCCATTTCTTTGGCTTTTTCGATATCTTTAGTTTGGGTTGACTTGTCTCCGCCAACGAGTAGGATAATCAATTCATCCCCCCGCATCGTATAATAAAGCCGATATCCAGGACCTAAATCTATACGCATCTCATAAATATTCTCACCAACAAATTTCACATCCCCTAGATTTCCAGCCTGAGCACGTTCCAACCGACGGGTAATTGCGATACGAGCTCTCATGTCTTTGAGCTTGATCAGCCACTGAGAAAATTTATTAGTTTGTTGAACTGTATACATTGGATAATTGTATCCTATTGGATACGATGTGTCAATAGCTGAATCTTAATCGATATTCGAATAGGAGATAAAAAAATATCTAAAAATAAAACTTGTTTAAAAATATTTTTGGGTATTATCGCTAGATTTTTTATCCTAAAGGTATAGTGTGATTAAAAAGATACTCTTAGTTTTATCATATGCATTCCCACTCAGAGAGTGGGAATGAGAGAAATTGAAAAAAAAGGCAGTATAAATGGCACCATGGATTACGCCAGTATATATTATCTCAGGAGTTGTGATGGTGATAGGGGTGCAAAAAACGGAGACATTCGGACACCCATGACGTTTTGATTCGGACACTAAAAACGTTTGCATCCGGACACCTAAAACGGAGTTTATTCGGACACTT
>NCIJ01000038.1 GCA_002282015.1 Sulfuricurvum sp. 17-40-25
TGGAACACAGCCAGAGTCAAAGCAGGACTACCTGACGTCAGAATGCATGATCTAAGACACAGTTACGCTTCCGCACTGGTCAATGCTGGACGTAGCTTGTATGAGGTGCAAACTCTGCTGGGACACAGCAGTTCTAAGATGACACAGAGATATGCACATCTAAGCAATGAAGCATTAATGAGTGCTGCTAGTTGTGCTGGGAAGTTGATGGGGTAGAGACATAAAAGTAAATGGTATTGCAATTGCTTTAGGATATAATGACGACATGAATCTACAAGAACGCAAAGATAAAGCCGATATTATCAGTAAAGAAGCTGAGATTGTATATAAGAAAACATTTCTCCTCCTTGCATCAGCAGGCGGAGTAGGTGGTTATGCGATAAGTCAAGCAGGATTGTTCAGCTATATCCTTTTTGGATTATTCAGCTTTCTTGTACTTGGAATTGTAATCAATTATTTTGAATTGAATAATTTAAAAAACGAGATTAAGGAGTGTAAAAATGGATAATGCAGGAATTTTTGCTATAGCAATCATAGCCGCTATCGTCATCGGTTACGTGGCACATAAAAATCATTGGAAAATCGCCGACTTTTTTTAACCACTGCACAAACCCGACATCAAGTCGGTTTTACTCCCTCTATCACACCTCATAATCTAAATCCTACCTTAATTTATAACCTTTATACAAGCTTAAAAACTAGCTAATTAAAAGGTTATACAGTGGTTGATTTTCTCATACCAAACCCCTGATATATAGGACTTTGAAACACCTATATTTTCCATTTTTTTTCTTCAAATAAAAAGGTTATACGAAGGTTGACGTTTTTTGACCTTGTTTTCAGAGTCTGATATAATCCAATAAAAGTATTTTGATAATGTGTCGCAAGATTGAGAGGTAATGGATGGTAACAAAACTCACAAATGCTTTTGTGAAGAGAATAGAGTGTAAAAGTGATGCAACCAAAGAAGAGATATATGATGGTACTCTCAAAGGATTTTTACTCGAAATAAAATCCAATAATCGTAAAACATTCTACCTAAAGACACAAGGTATTGATAAAAAAATGAAGTATAACCGTATCGGAGATGCTTCATTGATGAGTGCCGACACCGCTCGTATAAAAGCACTTAAACTCAAAGTTGCGATTGAAGAGGGAAAAGATGTCGTAATACAAACTCCACAGGCTAAAATCGTTGTACCAACCCTAAAAGAGTTTTACAATAACAACTATCTGCCCTATGTCCAAAAACATATAAAAAGTCATGAAACCAACATAAGTGTATTTAAAAACCACCTCTTACCCGCCTTTGGAAATATAAAAATGGATAAAATAACTAAACTGGATATCCTAAAAATCCATACGGAAATAGTCTATAAAAAGAAAATGGCACCTGCTTCCGCCAATAAACTACTCATATTTATTTCACACGCATTTCATTTGGCATTGGAGTATAAGATAAAGGGGATAAGTGAGAATCCTGCCAAGGGGATAAAACCGTTTATCGTTAACAATGAGATACAAAGATTTATCACCAAAAAAGAGACCAAACGTCTAATGGATGAAGTAACCAAAAGTGATAATATACACCTCAAATACATTGTACCAATGTTAATCCTTAGTGGCTGCAGACGTAATGAAGTCTTAACGGCTAGATGGAGAGATTTTGATCTCATTCAAATGATGTGGACAATTCCCATCACCAAAAACGGTAAAAAGAGAATTATCCCCATAACGCCGCAACTGTATGAGATTTATAAAGAAATTCCCAAACACTCAGCAATATATCTCTTCCCCTCTTCAAAAACAAAGAAACCCTATATCAGCATTTATTGTTCATGGAATACGGCAAGGGTTAAAGCAGGACTACCCGATGTTAGGATGCACGATTTACGTCACAGTTTTGCATCTGCACTGGTGAATAGCGGAAGATCATTGTATGAAGTACAAACACTGCTGGGACACTCCAGCTCTAAAATGACCCAACGGTATGCCCATCTATCTAATGAAGCATTAATGAGTGCTGCATCGTGTGCTGGGAAGCTGATGGGGTAGGGGAGGTAAAACCGACTTGGAGTCGGGTTTACTCCATTATCTGTAAATCTGATATAATATCGGTATGGGTAAATTAGATGAAGTAAAAGAAATACTAAATACACTCCGTGTTGCTATGAGTATCGGATTTGGATTATTGGTAGTTATTGTAGGCGGTTTAATTAAGCGCTACGATGAGAAAATTATTGATACTCTTTTTTGGAGCGGTGTAGGATTTGCAATGTTGACTCTTGCTGTAATATCTTTACTGATGATAAGTATTTCGAAAAAAACTAAAGAAATAAAGGATTTGTGATGGATACTCCGACTATCGCCTTAATCATTATCGGCATAGGCACTATGGGTGTAATGTTTTTCGGTGTTTATAAATTATCAGAAGAGTAGACAGTAAAGCCGAGCTTAGTGTCGGTTTACAATGATTCTTTAGAGGGTTGATACAATCTCCTCGAATATCTTACTCTTTATCCTCTTTCACGACATTGTGAATGAAATCCTTCAATGAATCCATTTTTTCTGCATTATCCCGATGAATAACACCACCTTCTTTTTGATAAATCTCAATAAGATTTAATATCTCACGTAGCTTCAAGGTCAATTTGCCTCTTTTAGCCACTGGATTTGTACCATCATTGGTTAATTCACTTACTTTCATTAAATTTCTCCTCATGCTTTAATATCTTTTTCACTATCTTGTGATTATTGTTCAAAAATTTTTTAAACGTTTTTTTGAAGTATTTTTCATAATCCTTTGTTGTGATGTCGTATTGGCTAAAAAAAGCGTCATATCCGCAGACATCCATAAACAATCTCAATGCTCCGATTACTAGTTCTCGATCTTTATCGTCATTATATAAATTCGAAATCAGGATCGAATCAAAAACTTTGTCCTTATAATCTGTAAATGTCATTTAGTTCTCCTATGTTGTTGTTACATTTTTATTTATACGTTCAGAGTGATAATTGATTCATATTTTGAAAATACGCTACTTGTTACTTAAAATGAGGATTGATACGGTTTGAGGTGGGCTTGCGCGCTTAAGCAGTGTCGGTGTGTTAATGACGGAGGGTTATATAAATAACTGTTCCAGTTCTTCAAATATTTCTTTAGTGAAGTGTTTTTTGATCGTTTCTCTAAAATAACCGTAATTATCTGCCGTAAGCTCGAAATCCTCCAGATATGATAAAAATCCAAAATCATCAAAAAATAGCTTTAGTAAATCGCCGTACAACTGTGTTTCAAGTTCGTCGGCAAGTTTCGAGGTGTAAACGCTGTTGATAATAAAATCCTTGATATCAGTATCGAAAAATAATTTCATGAATGAATGCTCCAATGTTTTATTTTTATTTATACCGATGATTCATAGCATGAGAGATAATTCCCCCGTTAGATTCTAGCTACATTGAATTTGTCAGATTGATCGGATTGTAAAATATCCCAATAGTATCCGTCGACCATTTTATTTTCAAAGAATTCAATCGTTTCATTTACATTGGAGGTTTGGATTTTTATATCAATAATATTAACGAATTGATATTTCTCATTCACATAACAGCTGCAATAGGGATTCCCATTCGTAAGTATGACTATGTGAGGTTGATTATTTTGAATCTTTGGTTTGAGTTTTTTCTTTTCATCATCCATCATCTGATAAAAAGAATACTCCGATAACACATCCTCTTTAACTCTTAGATTATTTTTTGTCGATTTTGAGAATGCTTCTATGTTTTTGATGTCGTGTCTGTTCTTAACTATCTCTTTGACTTTGCTATCTAAGAACTCTTCAAAAGGATCGGTTTCAATAACAGTATCAGCATCAACAGTTTCAGCCATTTCTTCGATTGGCTTTTCTACAGACAATGTGTCTTTAGAATTCTTTTTTTGTGTTACCAATACGGGTAAGCTTTTTAAAGAGATGGTGAACTTTATTTTCTCCATCTCTTTTTTACCGTTATGGTGTAGTTTCATCATTTTTTGGAAGGTAACATAAATATCGGTGTTGGAATTGATACTCTTGACATATTTTTTGAGTTTCACCACAAACTGACTATTTGTGGTTTCCTCATTTATCTCATTGAGTAATTCCTTCAAATCATAAATATCAATGATTCGATTTCGTTTAACATCTTTATACTTTCCATAAGCATCCCTCAACAACAAATAAAGAAGTTTGGATGATACCGATTTGACATTGGTGGTATTATTATAATCCAACGTCACTTTCGGATTGGGATTATCAAACGACTTCATAAACGCTTCATTGGTCGTCACCGTAAACCCATGCGATTTATTCACTTCTTCATCAACCAACAATTTGATACGAAACGGTGTTGCCTCTTTTATCTTCTTATCACCGTAGCTTTTTAAACAATTCATCATAACGCTCATGCCGTTGAGTTTCACTAATGACTTTTTAATACTGTCGGTGTTCAATGATTTCTCAAAACTTTCTTTGATATCGGTATATAAAAATTCTGTTGACAATTTCTTTGTTTTGAAATAGTGGTGGTGGGTGTTGTAAATCAACCACAAAAACAGATCATAATCCAATCCATTCAACACTTCTATATCACCATTCTTTATAAACACACTTTGTGCCAACCAATTTGGAAAATTCTTTTTATAATTCATAATTCACTCCATAAAATAATATTTAGGTATTTTCTACCTATTTTATTTATGAATTTTTTTTGATGATTTTGAGAATTTTCCAATAAATTTGAAAGATTTTTTGAAATTATTTGAATATTATTATTCGACCTTTCAATACATTTAATACTAAGTCCAACACAAATATACACCCCATCTTAATAAAGCACTTTATTTTATGGGTGATAAATCTGACTTTTGGTCGGATACTAATAGATACTAATCATTCTAATAATAAACTACTACATACTAATGGATTTTCGGGTGGTAGATTACTTCTTCGAAGCAATAAGAGAGCGGTTACAAACCTTATCAATGAATATATTTATATCAAATATGATTTATAAACTCAGAACTATTTATGATCTTCTTTCGAAAGATCTCAAAAACTTTTGGATAAACCTCTAAGATATTATCCTTATGATCAAAATATAACGATTCTTTATGAGAAGTAAAAATACAATCCAACTTTATCATAGAGAAGATCAACTCACAGATCATAGTAGGTGACATATCAAATTCTTCAATACTATAGGTGATGAATTGCATCGCATCATAGTGCTTTATCAAATCAATAATAATTCTTGGATTGCGTTCCGTGATGGTATGTATCTCTCCAAAATAATACCATTCCGCAAGAGACTTTAATTGTGATTCCTTATCATTGTATTTGCGACTGTATGGGGCTTCATTGACGTAAATTATCATTAACAAAAGTATATCGACTTTTATTAGGTGCTGGAAGGGTTGATGATAAGTTATAACAACTGTGCAAATAGTATGTTTTATACATACGATTCATAGAATAATATCCCTATATTTTATTGGTGCTTTAGGGTGATTAGATGAAGGAGACGAATATTCACCTATATAGTTGAAAATATATGAATAAATAAACTCACACACCATAGGAGTTTATGAATGAGATCAACAGTGAGAGTGACTTATACCCTTCCAAAAAACATTATTGTAAAGTTGGAATCGATATCCAGACGGCACGGTATATTCAAATCCAATATTATTGTCGAGTCCATCAATTCCAATTCGACGTTCGATGATCTTATGTGTACGTCGTTACTTTATGATGAGATTCCGATATCAGTCTCAAAAATCAAAGATACGATTCCAAAAACTTTTACCATCCCGATCGAGATTCCAAAAACTTTTACCATCCCGATCGAGATGAATACACTGATTGGAGTATATGCCAAATTATTATTGATGAAAAAATCTCATATTGTCGGGGAGTGTTTATTGCAGTACATGGAGAAGCTGGAAGATGGGGAAATTGAGTTATGAAGGTTGACGTTATTTATAAAGATTCTCTTTACATCTATTTTACATTTTTATACGTATTGAGTTAAATCACTTTATTATTAAGGGGTTATTGAATCTGTTTAAGTAACTCAATAATACTTGAATCTGAAATACTGTCGGCTTCAGATTTAGAGTAGATAGTAAGGAAATAAATATTATTTTCACTGTCAACGTAATAAGTGATAACCCTAAATCCTCCACTTTTTCCGGTGGGAACAGAGGAATTGGAAACTCTGATTTTGTAGCAGCTGTTGATTAGAGGGATTCCAATTTTTGGATTTTCTCTTAACTCTTCAGCCAGTTGTTGTAAGTCAGTCTTTATATGATGATATTTTTTATGTAACTTTTTAACATTTTTATCGAATTCAGGAATTGTTAAAACATTACAACTCATTAAATAATTCTTCGATTGGTTTTGCAGAGAGTTTTCCCTCATTGATGAGATTCATCTCATTAACGGATTGATTGATACTGGTTTCAATGTCGGGGAGATTGTGTGACGTATTCTCTTTGATAATCAATCCATCTATAGTGAAATGATTTAACATCCACACTACCCTCTCTGCAACACTATCGTTAGGTATCTCTATTGTTAAGGTTTTCATAATAAGCCTTATTTAGGTTATTTTATGTCGATTATACAAAAATTCGGGTGAGTATGCGGTTAACGGTGAAAAATAATGGTGAAGAGGTGGAGTAAAACCGACGCCAAGTCGGTTTTACATGATAAGAAGTCTATTGAAAGAATAAATCTTGTTTGATTTGAAATGCTTTCATCAACTGAATCATCGGTTCAATTTTATCAGTCTCATATTTGCTTAGGATATCCAATGATTGATCTATTTTATCTCTGATGTCTTTTTTCATCGGAATGGATACTCCTTTGATTTGGCAAATATCATCAATATTCAAGGTTGCATCATTGAATTGTAACGTGATAGATTCCGTATTGAATCGGATGCTTTTTAACGTAACAGACTTCATTGAAGTTGACAGGCTGGAGTTTTTGATTTTTATATCGAATGTCGATTTTAGCTGCATCAACCTCTGTAGTACTTCATATGGATATACCCCTTCATTCACATCATTATACTCTGCTATCATCAGTGTAGACAGTGTGTCTTTAACAATTTGTTCTTTGATGTTTGGCATAAAATCAAATAGTGTTGTGTCCATAATAACTTCGGCATAAACGCCTTCAGCTATACCCCAAAACTTATCAGAGAATACTGCCAATTGCCCAATAATGAATTGGCATTGTTTTTTGATTGTATCGTCGGATTTGCTGAGTTTGAATTTAAAATCAGGATGAAGTTTATACCGCATTGCAAACGTATTTCCAACTTTTTCAAAAATATGCCTTTCAGAAAACCACTCTATCATTTGCTTGAATGTCTTATCTGTCAAATCCTCTGTGTAAGCAAAAATCTCATTTCTATCGAAGGTAACTTCTCTACCGCCCATTCTCACTTTAGTGTTAATAATGAACGTAAGTATTTTCACATAACGGTTGGCTACTTTGCTATCCATAATGACTCCAAATTTTTTATAGAGTTTAGCCATATTTGATTTGCAATTACATTATATACGGAGTTTTTACATTAAAAATTGGTGTCGGTGTCACTTTTGTGGTTAGGTCTGACAAGGGACGGAAGGTCAAATTATAATACACCATCAACGGAATAGGAGGCAACTCTATCTGATTGGGGTTATTTGAAAATCTATTGTCGACCATCTAGAGTAAAACCGACTCCAAGTCGGTTTTACCATCCGAATCGCTTAGTTGAGAATCGGAAAAGAAATGGTTCTTGTGCCCTGTAAAGGGACGGAACCTAATGGTTAAATACAACAATCGGAAACGGCAATAGTACGACCGATACAAATCAAACAGAGTAGGAGATACAAGAATGGTAGCAACATCAAACACTTACACTAACCCAACTTTGGGACTTTACAATCAACCACAGTTTATCGGAGCCGATGGCAAAATCGGCACAACGGTCTACAAATATTTTGAGTCTGCAGTATATAGTGGCTTGGCTGTGATGATACAACAGGGATTGAATGAAGTTGAGTTTCACACTCAAGCCTCAGATGGGGTATGGGTCAATAAGTATGGAATCATCCGAAGTGGAAATATATACAGAATCATCAAAAAATCTCGTCAATATGAAAAAATGTATGTTGCAACGGTATTGATTCGAGAGAATCTTAAAGCGGGAGCATTTGATGTAAATTCTTTGCACAAAGGAAAGATTATCAAAACGCCAAAGGGGAGATTTAAGATGCGAATGTTTCGATTTCCTTTACCTTGGTAATTGGAAAAAGAAATGAGTGTTCGGTCGTAGGAATGACCAAAGCTCATGATTTAATACAATATTCGGAATAGGAGGCAACTCTATCCGATTGGGGTTATTTGAAAATCTATTGTCGACCATCTAGAGTAAAACCGACCCCACGTCGGTTTTACCATTCGAATCCCTTAAATTGGGAAATCGGAAAAGAAATGCTTCTTATGCCCTGTAAAGGGACGGAACAAAATGGTCTAATACAACAATCGGAAACGGCAGTAGCCCGACCGATACAAATCACATATTAAGGGAAACACAATTATGGCAACAGCAAACGAGGCGTCAACGCAAAATAAAAATCAAACTTCAGAGGAAACAGTAATGGAAAATGTAAATACAGGCGTAACGGTACCAGCAGTGGAATGTGTAGAGGCAGAAGTGGTAGCTGAAGAAACAACTGCAGTAGAAGAGTTGGCGGTAATTAAAACTGATACTCATCTTCTTCCTATTGAAAAGTTGAATCTCAACTTAGAGGCTTATGAGTTAAATGGTGAAGCGAAACGGATGAGAGCGGAGCTTATCGAAGATATCAAAAATGCGGAACGCCATACAATATTGGCTCTTTTCTACTATATTAAAGTTGGGAAGCGGCTTATTAGCATCAAAAAAACATTCCACGGACAGAAGGGAGAATATACGAAGTTCCTTGCGTCGATTGGTATCCATGAGCGAAAAGCTCAGCGGTACTCAAATATAGCCGCCGATAAACGATTTGCGACAATGAGCGAGGAGGATATGAATCAACTTCATCGCTTTACACAAAATCAACTGGAGCAGTTGACCAAACTCAAAGATGAGGAATTCAAAAAGGCGATTGGGGATACCAATTTTCAATTGCCTAAAAAAGGTGGCTCCAATGGAGGTGGTAAACCCACCAATTGTATTATCGATGACGCGTTGTATCAAACCTTTATGGCGAAAGATAAAGCGTATGTTATCAACGAATACAACACTTTATTGTTGAAATATAACGAATTGGAGAAAAAGCTGAGTGAATCTGTGGTGATAGAAGCTGATGTCATCGGCACCATCGATACCGCTGCTAATATGTATACGGTAGATGCAAAGGAGGTGGCATAATGATCTCCCTTACCTCTGAATATTTTCCACCGATTGAATTGGGTGAAATCTCCCTCCTCTTTAAGAAGAAGGGGGAGGAGCTGACGAAGTTTTTAACAGAGAATCAGTTGAAGACAAAAAAGATAGGGAGAAAAACCTATGTGTCGGTTATCTCACTTTATGGATTTATCGACACTCTTCCTAAAACTTCCAAAGAGTATGAGAGAAGAGTGATTGAATACAACATCCGATTGGCAAAGGAGAATAAGCTTCTAACGTATGCGACTTTGGTGCGTAAGATGCGAAAAATCAATCAGACACTTACGGATACTTACTACCTTAAAGGGACAATGAATGATGCCACCAATCTCAATGTTAATATCGTAATGGATGATTCAATTCAAATCGACATTGACCCAATCGGATATGGGTTGAGCTATTCAGAAGTCAAACGGATCATCACTAACATCCGTAACGAAAAACTAAACTTCATCAATCCCTATGAGATGATTAAAGAAAAAATCGAACTCAAAAAAGCTGTGGCGTAATTGACCGCCCGAAACAAAACCGACTTGGGGTCGGTTTTACTCTGCAAGCTTCTTCAATAAAAGTACATCTCTCCGCTTTTTACATCAACTCTTTTTCTTATACTCCGAAATATACCGCAACAAAGTACTTCGCCCAATCTCGAATTTATCTGCAATTTGTTGATTGGTTATTCCCTCATCCTGCATCCTGATAGCTTCAATGACTTTTTCATCATTGAACTTAGATTCCCTCCCAAATTTCACACCTCTCTTTAACGCAGATGCTATCCCTTCGGCTTGTCGTTCCGCCCGAAGATCCGTTTCAAAAGCGGATACTATTGATAACAATCCGATCATTAACCTACCTGCACTGCTTGAAGTATCCAAATCTTGCTCAGTTGCTTTAAATGCCACACCCTTGCGATTAAGTGTATCTATGATTTCATGTAAATCTTTTACTGAACGAGAGCATCTATCAAGACGGGTAACATAAAACTCATCGCCCTCTCTGCAAAAATCCAAACAGTTTTGAAGTTCAATCCTGTTGGTAGTTTGCGTGCCACTCATTTTTTCTTGGAATATTTTTTCACATCCCGCTTTTGTAAGTGCTTCTATTTGTGATTGTAAATTCTGTCCCGATGAACTA
>NCIJ01000039.1 GCA_002282015.1 Sulfuricurvum sp. 17-40-25
CTCAAACCGTTTGACCTACTTAGTTTTCAATGATCGCAAACTCAAACTCGTACCTTAACTCAAGGTCTTCATCGTTTGTGGACGGGAATTATAGGGGAATTAGTCTTTGTTGTCAATAGCTAGAGAAAAGAATTTGCATGAATGTAAAAAAAGATTCCCATCCCTCCATCATATGTAATTATTTGTAACATTTTTACCCGTTTTACCCTTTATTTGACCCCTTAACCCCTTTATTTATAAACACATAGTTAACAAAACTGCTGTATAATTCTTTTCATATCTAAAATTTACCTCTATAAGGAAAAAGACATGGGTTTATATGATCGTGATTATGCACAGCAAGGTGCCTTTGGTTACGAGAGCGCTTCTAAAAGCGAAGTGCAGATCGTTTCGTTTGTAAAAGAGACCTATAAACTGTTTGCAGCATCAATGCTAGCAGGCGGTGTGGGTGCGTATGTAGGGATGCCGTTTGCCGGTGTTGTTGCAGCGAATTACTGGTGGATAGCTATTCCATGGATGCTGTTTGGTATGTTTGGTCTTCAAATGATCAAAAACAAGCCGGGCGTTAACATGATCGGGCTATTTGGATTTACCTTTGCGAGTGGTGTTATCATCACACCGCTACTAAGCCATATTCTAGGAATGGCAGGCGGAGCGACCATAGTTGGAAATGCGTTCTTTATGACGGCAGCGTTGTTTGGAGGGTTAAGTTTCTTTGCGATTAAAAGTGCAAAAGACTTTACGACCTGGACGAAGCCTCTTATGATTGCTTTTTTCATTATCCTGGCTGTATCCCTTATCAATGTATTCGTTTTCAAAAGTCCTTTATTGTATATAGCGATTCAAGGAATTTTCCTAATTGTTATTAGTATTATGGTTTTGGTCGATACGCAAAATGTTATCCGCGGTGCCTATGAGACACCGATGGATGGCGCTATTGCTCTGTATTTAGATTTCTTCAATCTTTTTGTCACATTGCTTCAAATTTTTGGAATTTTTGGCAACAATGATGAGTAACACTCTCCCCTCGGAACTCTTCCGAGTGGTGGATGCCAATCTCAACCGTCTCAAAGAAGGGATACGTGTGATTGAGGACATAGCGCGCTATGTTCACAATGACAAGTCTCTCTCCACCGCACTCAAAACATTGCGCCATCAATGCCGTATTGAACCTCTCGAAGCACTCCTCGCCTCACGTGACAGCATTAATGATGTATTACGTCCTACAATGCAAAGTGAAATGAACCGAACCGATTTGCGCAGTATATTGATAGCGAACTATAAAAGAGGGCAAGAGTCATCAAGGGTTTTGGAGGAGCTTTATAAAATAGTAGATCCAACGCTCAGTGAACGTTTCAAACATATCCGCTATGAACTCTATACTCTGGAAAAAGAGAACCTTTTAGGTCTACCTAACGAGAGTTGTTGAAATCTAAGCACATTGTCATCATCGGAGCAGGCCCTGCAGGACTGATGGCAGCAGATGTTTTATCAACATACGGGTTAAATGTAGATATTTATGAAGCAAAGCCCTCGGTAGGTAGAAAATTCCTCATGGCAGGCAAGGGCGGATTAAACATTACCCACAGTGAGCCATTCTCTGATTTCATCAATCGTTATGATCAAAGCGACTGGCTCCAACCTATGCTAAGCGAATTTAACTCCCAAAAAATCGTGGCATGGATGGATAGCTTGGGCATTTCTTCGTTCATCGGGACATCCGGTCGAATCTTTCCCACCGAAATGAAAGCGGCTCCACTGCTGCGCCGTTGGTTATCCAGCTTGAAAAAACGTGGTGTGAAAGTACATTGTAACCATTATTGGCAGGGGTTTACTGCGAATCGAAGTTTACGTTTTTCCACGATTCATGGCGAAAAACTCATCACGCCTGATGCAACCATCTTGGCTTTGGGCGGTGCCAGTTGGCCAAGCTTGGGTTCAGATGGAGCGTGGGCTAATATTCTAGCCTCTATGAATGTAGATATTAATCCGATGTTGCCGTCAAACTGTGGGTTTAGAGCAACATGGTCTAGCTACCTGCATCCTCATTTTGGAAAACCTCTCAAAAATGTCTCTGCTTGGGTTAAAAATGATTGCGGTGAACTACTCAAGAGCTCGGCTGAAGCTGTTTTGACAACCTATGGTATTGAAGGGGGATTAGTATATGCATTGTCCCGTCCTCTAAGAGAGCAAATACTGATTCATGGAACAACCACTCTTTATCTAGACCTACTGCCTAATGTTACCGCAGACAAATTAGTATCACTTCTTGCACCATCGCGTAAACAATCTATCAACAATATATGGCGTAAAGCAGGATTAGATGATGTCAAAGCGGCTCTTATCCGTGAACTGTTGCCAAAAGAAAAATGGTCTGATTCAACCAGCGTAGCAACTATCATAAAACAATGTCCGATTGAACTGTCTGGCATGCAACCTATAGAAGAAGCCATAAGTACCGCAGGGGGAGTAAAACAGGGGGCACTAACGGGTGAGCTGATGATCCAAAATGTGCCCAATGTCTATTGTGCTGGAGAGATGCTGGATTGGGATGCCCCTACTGGAGGCTATTTAATGACTGCCGCATTTGCAAGTGGACGGTTTGCGGCTTATGGAGTTTTGAAAAATCTGACTTAACGACGACATTCATCCGTATCGCAATAGCTTCTAGATTCAACAAACTCATCCGAAATATGCAGATTAGAGCACGAGCCTAACAGTCCATACAGTTCCATTTCTCTACCTGTAACATGCCGAACGATATTTCCCTGTCCATCAATAAAGACAAATATCTCGTATTTATGTTCATTTTTTTTAATATGGTGTGAAAATATAACGTATTCAGCATTTTTTAACTCCGGCATTTGATCGCACGAAGCAATGTATTTTTCACATTCTTTATTGATTTTTTTGATCTCTAAAAATTCTGATTGAATTGCCTCTATGAGAACAGGTTGCAGTTTTGGCATAACGTCTTTGAGATTATCGTATTTTTCAATGTTGTGCATCATACACCTCCCATTATTATTACATATAGTATAACGCATATGATGTGAAATTGTTTAAAAAGTTTGTATGAACAAAAAGCACAAGCTGTAATTGGATAAAATTCTAAAAAAAAGAGCATTATGCACACGTTGGCACAACTACGTTCCGGAGAACTCATAGGAACTAAACGACTAACTCTCAGTGAAAATTTGACCTCTTTTCCTGAAGAGATCTTCGAACTAGCAGAGACGCTAGAGATTTTAGACTTGAGCCATAATCTTCTTACTTCTCTACCTGAAAACATCAATAAGCTTAGCAAACTAAAAATTGCTTTTTTTTCTTATAATCGCTTTACCCATATTCCCTCATTCTTGGGCTGTGAAAATCTCACTATGCTTGGTTTCAAGGGCAATGCCATTGAACTGTTTGATGAAGACATCCTGCCATTGAACATCAACTGGCTTATTCTGACCGATAATAAACTCAAAGGACTTCCAAAATCCATTGGAAAACTGCATAAACTTCAAAAATTTCCCCTGGCTGGTAATCAGATAGAAAGATTGCCAGAGGAGATGGCTTCATGCCAAAATATAGAGTTGCTTCGTCTTTCGGCAAATCAGCTTCAAGAGATTCCCTCATGGCTCCTTACGCTTCCAAAACTCTCATGGCTCGCATTTTCAGGAAATCCGTGCAGTGGGAAACAGAAATTTGGATTGCAAGAAGTTCCCTATACCTCACTTGAGGTTAAAGAACTGCTTGGAACAGGAGCTTCAGGTGAGATTTTTAAAGCCTACTCCAAACTGCATGAAGAAGATGTCGCACTAAAGCTCTTTAAAGGGGCAATAACCAGTGACGGATATGCCCATGATGAGATGAATCTTTGCATGAGCATCGGAGAACATCCCAATCTTATCAAGGTATTGGCCAAGATCAAAGGAGATGAGAAACTGGGTCTATTATTGGAATACATACCTGCCATCTATCAAAATCTAGGTTTGCCGCCTGATTTTAAGACCTGTACTCGTGATACTTTTAAACAAGAAACTGTATTGAGTCTCGAGACTATTAGGGCAGTGGCACAATCCATCGCTTCCGCTGCTGTTCATCTGCACTCACGTGGGATCATGCACGGCGACCTGTATGCTCATAATATTCTGATCAATGATGTTGACCACTGCTATCTAGGAGATTTTGGCGCGGCCAGTTTTTATGAACCTCATCAACATGAATTTGAAAAAATCGAAGTACGCGCGTTTGGGTGTCTGTTAGAAGATATGCTCTCGCTATGCCCTATTAAAGAAAGGGAAGAATATCGGTCACTTGAAAGACTAAGAATACAATGCATGAGTGAAAATTCAAAAGAGAGACCGTTCTTTAGTGAGATAAGGTTTTAATAAAGCTCTTATTTAAGACTATGGAAACTCTCTAGTGCAAAATACATTGCATACATCAATGACCCTCCTGTTGATAACGACAAAAAAGCACACCATATTTTATATTTAATTTTATCAACTTCAGTAATCTTTTCCAATAATCTTTCCTGTGATCGCAAAAAATATTGATAAGCAATAAGATAGGATTGCATAACATTCCCAAGAAGAAGAATGAGTGATACAAGCAAAGCTACTCCTCCGAGTACCAGTTGACTAATCCCACCAAATGACAAAACTGTCATACTCCCATCTAATGCAAGTGCTACCAATCCATAATTTCGTAAATTATCAAAGATAATCTTTAAATTTATCACAGCAACTTCATTTGCAACCAAAGTAAAAAATGATTCTCTCGGTTTTTTTGCATTCCTACGCATAGGTAATAACTCCATTCATTTAAGCTGTTGTAAATATGGTTTTTAGAGAGGGCTTAGGTTTGAATAAACACAACCTCAAATTCCAGATAATTCAATGGATAATTACGCATAAGCGCTTTGGTCTGCGCAATATCAAGGACGCGCCGTCCACTGCTTACGCCGCTTCGTTTGATATAACGAAACATCTCCCGCACCGAATCAAACTCCAGTGTATAACGGACAATTTCGTATTGTGCATCAAAATAACGACTTGCTATTTTGATCACTTCATCTGAAGATTTTAAAATCGGGGAAATCACTGCCGTCTCATGGAGGGTTTTAAATGTACCTGAGGTGAAAATAGCAAGGGATACGCAACTCTCCAAGCTATGAATCGATTGAAAGACTGTGTCTAAATCCTCAGCCCATTGAAGCGCCGAAGCAGAGTAGATACGATCAAAGGTCCTCTTGGACAGTGTCTTAAAAAGGGTTGGGTCATTAAAATCCCCTAACATCAATGCGATATTTGAAGCGTGGGGGTGATGAGAGAGCATCGACTGTGAAAAATCAACCCCAGTAAAAGTCTCTATCTCCCAATCAATATGAGCAAAGAGCGTGCCGTTACCGCATCCCAGATCAAGTACTCTTTTGGGGGTGTCTTTGGTATCTGTTGCTAGTTTTTGCGCCACTTTGGCTTGAATAACATTATGTGCCGCGTATTGAGCTGCATAACGGGAAAATTCCTCGTGTACCCTCATGGGAGATTAATGACCAACGCTGCTATGAAAAAGAGTAAAAGGCACAAGACGATTGCGGCACCGCTTGGAAGGGAGAAGAAAAAAGAGGCGGTTAATCCGATAACCACACTCGTTAATGCTAACGCAATCGAGAGAAGCATCGTCTTGAAAAAACCCATCCCAAATCGTATAGCGGCAACCAGTGTCCCCACAACCCGAATCGAAAGAGCGATGATGACCGCGATCACACTGACAAGCATAAAATTCAACGCTGCTACGCGAATACCGCTGGCACGGGCAACCTCTTCGTCAAAGGCAATAAAATAAAGCTCTTTGAAAAACAGAAGCAATAACGCCATCCCAACCGTACCTGCAATCGCCATAATCACTAGATCTTCATTTGTCACCGAGAGGATTGAACCGAATAAGTAGCTAAACAGCGAAGCATTAAAAGACCCTGCAATCGATACAATGATGATCGCCAATGCCAAAGAACCTGACAAGAAGATCGCTAATATAGAGTCTGAATAGAGATGATGAACACTGCGTAAATACTCGATCATCCATGAAGCGATCAAAGAGGCAACAATCGCCATCCATAATGGATTATTGCCAATCAATAATCCAACAGAGACACCTACTAGTGAAACATGTGCAAGCGTTTCACTCAAAAGAGAATAACGACGCAACACAATAAAAGAACCGCTAATAGCTGCTAAAACCGCAATAATAAGTCCCGCGGCAAAAGCACGCTGCATAAAAGGATAACTAAACATTTCCATCATACTGCAGTCCTAATGGCTGTGCGAGAGCACATGGGAAGGATTGCCGTACAATCGGCTTATCTCATCACATCCTACCATCTCTTGGGGTGCTTGAGATACCAACAAGGTTTGGTTGACGAAAAAAAGTTTCGAAATATCCTCA
>NCIJ01000015.1 GCA_002282015.1 Sulfuricurvum sp. 17-40-25
ACTTTAGCAAATTTAATTTGCTTCTTTAAGCTTTTGGTTGTAAAAACTACTTTTTAGCAGCTTTTTATACTGCCCATTTTAACTCCGCCGTTGACAAACAGAGCAAATATATTCCTATCTTGAAGATCTCGAAGGTCATTATGCAGATTTAAGACCGTCTGAGGGTGGGAAACGTTCATATGAATTTGCTAACAACAAGTTCAATCGACTAATATTTAAGAAATTAGAGGAATTAGAAATTGTTGGAAAAGTTAATACGGATGATGGTGAAATCACAGTGAATAGGAAAAAGAAACCGCGAGAAGACTAATGTGTCTATAAAACGGGGGTCATTCCAACCATACTAATTTGATACCGTATAATTTCTATATCATTAAAGCTGTTTTGACAACAATCATGAAAATGAAGAGAGAAATATATAGACAAGAATTTACGGAAAAGTCTATAAATGTGCTATAGTTTATATAGACTTTTAGACATAGTAACTATTCGCCTATATGGTGCAAAAAGTTGACGGTCTATATTTTTTTATAAAATCCCTGAGAAGACCTTTATAAAGAACTAGGATTAGCAAAAGTAGAAGATGAAGAGATGCTCATTGACGCTCTTGCCAAATATCCTAAACTGATTGAACGTCCTATCCTTATTCAAGGCAATAAGGCAATTATCGGGCGTCCGATAGAAAAGGTTATCGAGTTTTTGAAACACATTTAGAAGTTAAAAGCTCGGGGCGGTATTCAAAATGCATCGTATCGTAGTGATACCAGCGTCCCCCCCAGATAAATCCATGTTTTTCAAAAATTCGGACAATGGAGAGGGGCATGGTGTTTTTGTATCCGATTTTTGCGGTTTCACTGGTGGCTTCCCCTTTCCAATATTGAGTTTTGGTAGGGGCTAGGTCGATTGCAATTCCAAAACTGTGCATGGAAAGGCGATCTGTATCTTTGATCACACGGTATTCATAGGTGGAAGCTCCCTCTGCCCAAATACGATCTTTTTTCGGAAGTTTTGCAATCTCTTGCCCTACCGCGTACAGTTTTTTATCCACTCCTGCAACCCTGTTTACCTGTAATCTTTTGACTCCTTTGAGCGTTGGCCACTGGATTGATACTAGATTTTTTTGAATAGAGGGCTTGTCTTTACCGTAGAGAGCTTGAAAAAACGGCTGATATCGCAAGCGTCCCGGATCGAAGAGATACGCGGGAGGGGTATCAATACCGCCTGCGTCATAGCTTTGTGAAAGTTGTGTTGCCAAATCAGCATGGTCAATTTTATCATCCCATGTTATTTTTGACAAAGAGTTTTTATACGGAAGTATCGTACCATCTTTTAAAATTACTGAGGTTTCACTTGATGACTGTACTAAATTAGGATATCCCTGTTGCAGACACTCTGGATTAGCACTTAAAAGGGTTACAAAAGAGATAGGTAAGGTCCATCGAAAATTCATCCATACTTCCTTATTTGACTAATGGGAGGATTATAGCAAAAACGTTATTATAAAGGGTGTGAATCAGGGTATAGCGGGAGTTCTTGGGCAATAGGAGGTTTCTTGCGAGAAGCTGCTTTGGCTCGCGGCTTTTTGCTTTTTGTTTTTTTGCGTAAGTACATTGCAACATCAGCCGCTTTAATCAGGGAGTCTGCATCGGTCGCATCGTCGGGATAGATTGCCATTCCGATACTTGCTTTGGCTGTTAGCGAGGTTCCATCTTCCAATTCTATAGGTTCTGCTATGGCGAATTCAATCGCGTTAAGCACAGACTCAATGTGCTCTTCTCCCTCTATATCTTCAACGATAATGATGAACTCATCTCCACCAAAACGACTGATGGTATCACTGTTGCGCAAGCATGAACGCAAGGCCGCGGCAACAGTAATAAGGACTTTATCCCCTACTTCATGCCCATAACGGTCATTTATAATTTTAAAATCGTTAAGATCAATAAAATAAAGGACGATTTTTGAATCGGCACGTTGAGCACGATCGATAGCATGATGAAGACGATCATCCATTACAGCACGGTTTGTTACCCCTGTGAGTGGATCATGACAGGCTTGATGCGTCAAAGTCGAGACATGAGAGGTTAATTCGGTAATATCTCGTGCTGTACAGAGAATACCAGGATGTTCATAATCTATTCTACTGTTATGCCATTCACAAAAGATCTCTTTTTTCTTTTTGGTAATGTTGAAGTTTTTGGAGTCACTTTTTCCTTTTTTAAGTGCTTTTAGTAAGGCAGTACGTACATGCTCTCGGTCTTTTAGTGGGACTATCAGTTCCAGGATAGGTTGACCTATTACTTCGGATTCACTCCATCCGAACGTGTTTTGTGCATTGGTATTCCATCCGACAATATTGCAATTTTCATCAAGTTCAATAAGAGCTGAGGGGGAAGATTGAAAAAGGGTCTGATATCGGTTATTGCTATTAGGCGTGGTGCGTTTGATTAAATAGATGATCCAGCATGCCAAAGCGATAAAGGTAAGAGAAATAATGAGCGTTATCAAAGGATTGTTCTAAAGCACGAAGCAATGGTTCGCGAAGCAGTTATCCTGATAAAAAATGTATTACATATGCAGGAACTCATGGGAACGGGCAATATCCTATCAATAATTTCCCATTATTGTATAGCGTTAAAAATAATTTTCTTATTAATATTATTCGTTAATTACTATTATCCACCTCTTTTCCAAATCAGATGTTGTAGCTATAAGAATTTCAAGAGCAAGGAGTTAGAAGCTACTTACGTCCGATAATGTCAAAAATATTGACTCCATCTGGGAGTTTGGTAGCACCGTCTCGGAAACTACGCGTATGAGAGATGAGCCGCTTGAAGTGTTTACGTAGATGAAAGGCATCGGGAACATTGGGACGGAACCAGTCTCCTTTGGCACTGAAAAGCCAATCGATGCCTGATTTGATATCCAGAAGTGTGTAGTGGTCCGTTTGGATTAAATACTGAATCTGACGTGCCCAGCTCATGACATCAAAGGGCTCTTCAAATTGGGGATCCACAGAAGCTAAGCGGCGGATAAAATACTGTGCCATCTCAAATTGTTCACCTGATGGCTTACTCTCTTCTAGTTGTGATGCACTGGCTATGGCTGGGGCATTGGAAGCCAGAGATCTACGTATCCAGTGTAAATCCTGAAACGCTTCGTTGGAGAGATTGAGATAATGGTTACTGTCGCTGTATTGAGTTGCTATAGCTGTTGTAACAGCGCTCTCTTGAAGTGTTTGAATGGGCTCTAGGAGGTAGAGGATCATAACCCCATCAGAGGTCTTCTCCCGAATCGTTTTCAGAATCTTTTTGGCTACCAGATCATCAAGCGCATGGACGACTTCTTTGGGGCTATGACGTAAGTGTTCTGCTAAAAGTGATCCGCTTAGTGGTTTAAATTTTTCGCCCCATGCAAAACTGTGACGAACGATGAGTGGAAGGAGTGCTCGCTGTAAGAGAGTTAAATCCTCTCTGTCAATCAATGCAACAGGGAGGGTAATCATAACCGTTTGGCACCAAGGACTACCTGGGTTTTATGGGCAATATTTTGGGTTTTATTGGCACGTTCTCGTTCTATGAGTAACTCTGAGTATTCACGTTGAATCCGGGTTTCAAATAATCCTCTGTCCAAGGTTACGTAGTCGTAAATCCATTGCTTGGTAACGTTTCGAATGACGTCAATGTCGAGAGAATCCAGTAAAAGTTCTTGAGAATCCGCACGTTTTATCGAGGTAAATTTGACATTTTCAAATCGTGTGAGGGCGCTGTGCTGTGCATTACGTTCTTCGGTGATGGTTCGGCGAAGATCGTACATAAGGTGATAAAGTTTTTGAGTACGTTCTTGTGCTTCTTTTGCCAAAGGAGAGAGTTGTTCTTCTAGCAGTTCTTGAGCAATAAGGGCAATTTTTTCGATTCCGGTTTTGAATGCCAATGTCCTGGTGGACAAACGATGCAGGAAGTCGCTGTAGCATGTAACGCTGATCGGACGGATTAGTTCATCGATGTGAGAACGCAAAAATACATCCTCATCGATTTTGAAATAGTTCATAAGTGAACTGACAAACTGGCTACGAATTTGGTCATCGGTAGGGGTAAAATGTTGCATAGAAGAGTGTAGCATTTTCAGGCAAAAGATGAGATTAAAAAAAGGTACTTTTAAAGTAATGAAAAAGTATTTTTGTTTTTTAAGATTTATTTCGATTAATTGTAATATCATACATTGACGTGGAATATATAGAAAAGGGGTCGTATGTCCCAGCAAGAACCTGAATTGATAACGATTGAAACGATCAAGCAACGTTTGAATGACAAGGACCTTCAGTGTCATTATTATGAGGCTATCGTCAATTCAACGAAAGACATGATTGCTCTGACAGATGGGGAGCGTATCATTGATGCGAATACATCAATGATACATGTTTGCGAGTTGATGGGAAAAAAGATTTTTGCTGAGGATTTTAATTTTACGAATTTTTTTGAACACATTGATAAGTTCGGCTATATTTATGAGGGGTATAAAAACAAGCGGTGGTATGAGCTTGCATTAGAGCGTAGTGACGAGGGTTATCGGGTTGGAATAATGAACAGTAGCGCAATGCACTCCTTTAATCTTACCCTAACACGACTAGCTCCTTTTGAAACAATCTATGTGATGTCTCTAACCGACGTAACAAGCTTGATGGGGTATAAAACAACGCTGGAAGAGGGAATTAAAAGCAGTATAAAAGATCGGGATAGAACGCAGTTTCTACTCCGTCAATACGATAAAGCCATTGACTCGGCGACGCTGGTGTACAAGTGCGACTTAAATGGCATTATTACGTATGCCAATAATGCGTTAAATAAAGTGCTCTTGTACGGATATGGCGGATTGGTGGGTAAGCATATCTCCATTTTACGAGGACCTTCTACTAGTGATGAACAGTATCGCACAATGTGGAATAAGCTCAAGGCAGGAAAGATTCATAAAGCTATTATGGAAAATCTAGACAAGCTAGGCGGCATTCATTATTTTGATGTATCAATCATACCGATTCATGATGAGAGAGGGGATATTGTTGAATTTCTCTCTCTTCGTCACGAGATTACTGAGGTTATGCAGGCAAAGGAATCAGCGCTCAAAACACTTCAGGAAAAAAATAAATTTTTTGATCAGGTTTCTCATGAATTGCGTACGCCCCTCAATGCGATCATTAATTTTACCGACCAAGCACTCGAAAGTTTTGATGAGATTTTTTTAGATGAGGAAAGCCGTGATCTTGTGAAAATGTACATTGAACGTTCTCATAAAAACTCGCAACAACTACTGCATTTGATCAATTCGCTTTTGGATATGGCGAAACTACGAGCAGGGAAAGAACAGTATGAGATGGTACGTACGGATATTGTTGCATTGATTGGTGATGTGTATGAAGCAACTGGTTCTTTAAATAGTAAAATAACCCTAGAATACCTTCTTATACGTCCAGATCATTCAATATTCATAGAGTGTGATGTGTTTAGATTGCGTCAGATCCTGACAAATCTTATTTCCAACGCGATCAAATTTACACACAATGGATACGTTCAAGTGCGCGTAAAAGAGGTAGGTGATGAGTGCTGGGTAGAAATCGAGGATACGGGTTCCGGAATTCCAGCGGATAAGATGGATCGTATCTTCGAGCCGTTTGAGCAAGTAGGTGTTCATGATCAGGGAACGGGTTTGGGACTTGGCATTGTCAATGAGTATGTCAAAGGAATGGGAATGAGGTTAGAAGTTGTTTCTTCTTTGGGAAAAGGGAGTTGCTTTACTCTCAAAGTCAGTATAAAAGGGTAAAACATGGAAAGTATAAAACTGCTAATCGTTGATGATGTTGAAGACAATCGGTTGGTATTAAGAGCGATTTGCCGGAAACTTGAAGGTTTTGAGATTTTTGAAGCCGTAGATGGACAGGATGCAGTCGAAAAGTGTGATGAATTACGACCGCAGATAATTCTCATGGATATTATGATGCCACGCTTGGATGGTTTTCAAGCGGCCAAAATAATAAAAGATCGCTATCCAGACACGATTATTATGGCAGTTACTGCGGTAATCGATCCTAAGATGGAAGCAAATATGGCGGAAATAGGGGTGGCGGCGTATATCCGTAAGCCTATTGATAAAGATTTGATTCGTTTAAAGCTGCAAAGTTATGCGGGTGCTCTTTTGATTGGCAGAAGGGACAATAAGCCGCTCAATAATACGACTGCCATCAATCCATTCAGCAGTGAAATCAGAGATTTTAAAACTATATTTGACATCCGAAGCATCGAGTCTATTATGGACTTTGGGGTATGGCTTTTAGTGCGTTTCGAGTGTGCACATGCTGCTGTGTGTACCAACATCGATGGAATTATTGAGTTACTTTATGAATTTCTAAACCTCGAATTGAAAAATAATACCCCGGTAACGATTACAATCGAAGAGAGCTTTGATGAGGTATTTATACACGCTACTTTGCCAAAAAAAGTAGAATTGGACCAAACAATGGAACATTTGATTCGCGGGTTAGGGAGTACGTGTATCATGAATGACACCATGATTGCTTTTCGTGTCAGAATGACTGCCAGTAAAGGGATTATAAAAGATCATACTACAGCTGTCCAAGTGACTGTTGCTAATGAAAAGAAGCAGACAATCCCTCAACAGACTGAATCAACAGATAAAGTCAGCGTAACCCGTTCTATGGGGGCAGTAGAGCAACAAGTGTTACGTGAAAGTTTTGCGAATAAGATTACCGCCAAAGAGTATGTTAAGAAGCTGATTTGGAATGGGCATCATGGATTGGTACACTCGCAGATGAGCCGACAGAAGAAAATTTCAAGCATTTTAGCGATGAAGTTTTGGGGGCATATTCGAATGCAATAAGTGCTTTGTATGAGTTTTCAGGTCTTTCGTATGCTATCATCTCTCTTTCTACCTTGATCAAATCCAGTACCGGGATATTGATGACAGACGAGGTAAAACGTACAAAAGTATTGGAGTTTTTAGGTTATTTTAAAAATGATCTATCGGCATGGATGGAACATGTATTCGAACTTCAAGACACGAAGGATATCCATTATCTCGACGGTTCATTTTTCAGTTCGTGCATGCAAATTGAATCGATAATTACAGGCACAGAAGTAGATTTAGGAGAGGAAGGCGAAATCGAGTTTTTTTAAGTCAAAATTTCGCTAAAATACTGTGGGCGTTATGGATGATGCCTAGAAATGCTCACAAAGAGGCTCCCCTTGTTAACCATTAATTCTACAGTAATCCCTCACGGAGACGAAGATCTCGGGGATAACCTTTTATACTATGACTATAATATTGACCATTTACTTTCGCTTGGAGCGAAGGGTCTTACAATGGAAGACGAAGCGTATGTAAGTGCTTTTCGCTCATTTGAGGGAGAAGTGTATGAAAACTACATCTATGAAAAACTGCTTCGTTACGCTGCAAATGAACCTCAAATTAAGCAATTCATTATCAAAGGTCCGCACAAAAAGCGTACTCATGCACAAAGTGATGCACTATCGGTAAGCTGGAAAGGGCAGATCATCTATCGTGCCCGCCACAAAGAGATCGGTGAGTTTGATGGATTGTTGTTTACGGATAAAGAACTTTATTTTGTAGAGATGACCCTGGTTAAATCGGTGAGCAATCTCAAAAAGAGGTTACGTAAGAAGCGGGCCTTACTTGAAGTACTTTTCCCTCGCTACAACGTCAAAGCGTTATTGGTTCTCAATGAAGGTGCAACAGGGACATCGGAACTACCTGAGTACGCGAGCGTATGGATGACGCAGCCTTACAGTGCTCGTCATATCTTAGAGAGCCTCAGCAGCAGAGCTCCTAGGGCTGAGATGATGCGAGTACAGAGTGATAAAATCGCGCATGCAGATGATCTTAAAGTTGCGGCATTTAAATATTACAGTACGCTCACATGGATGATACGCTCGTTACGAAACGGAGGCGCTCCTGTCAATTGGGATTTTTTCCGTAGAAGTGCAACGCAACGGTATCATGATATTTACACCAAAGTGTATGTCGGTTATATGAGCATTGAAGATTTTAGTATACTTACACCGAGTCTCGCTTTTGAGGGCAGTAATGCAAAACGGGCCATTGTTGCGATTGAAAAAGATCATTCGGGTGGTTATTTTCTCACCTATTTTTTACGGCATGCTGGAAAAAAATTGGACAATGTGACGATCACGGATGGCAACGCTAGGGCGATAAAAAAAGATCCGCTGGGAATCACTCTCACAGAGATGAATCATCTGGATAAAGTAATGGATGAAAGTTTTCACCTCACATTAGAACAATTGTACGATATTCAAAAAACACTCAGTACTATTACTCATAAATAAAAAATTACGAAGATAAATCTGTTCCAGAGAATCGGTAGATCTCTCCGATTTTCAATATACGTGTTGAGAGAGTAGATGCTTCATTGGAAACACAGGTTTGGAACCATTCAAGCGGCTCATCCAAAGGTTCATCAGAGAGATCAAACGTTCCATAGTGAATGGGAATAAGCGTTTGTGCTCCTAGGTCATGGGCTGCTTGAAATGCTTGCTGGGGGTTTAGATGATTTTGATTCATAATCCACTTAGGCTTATAGGCGCCAATGGGTAAAAAAGCCTGCTGGATCTCAAAACGTTCTCCAATCGTTTTAAAATGCTCTCCAGCAGCACTGTCTCCACTATGATAGAGAGTGCGCTGTTCATTTTGAATGACATATCCTCCCCATAAGACTTTATTGGTATCAAAGAGTGTTCGACGACTCCAGTGTTTTGAAGGTACAAGAGTAATAAATAAACCTCCAACCATAAGCGATTCCCACCACTCCATCTCAAAGCATTGTTCCCGATCAACTATTTTTTTCATATAACGCCAAAAGCCAGCTGGAGCGACGATAATCAAATCCGGGTTTTGGGTAAGCATGTATTGGATAGTCGCTTTATCGTAATGGTCATAATGAGCATGGGTAATGAGGACAATATTTGCATGTAGTTGCTCTTTTGCTAGAGGGAGAGGTGTTAATCGAGTGTGCATGGGGATGTTACCAAAAACAGGATCGATAGCAACCGTTGTTTCTCCAAGCCGAAGCCACAGAGATGAGTGTCCAATCCACATGGCATAGTCATCTTGCGGAAGGTGTGTATGAGTGACAATATCAAGAGGTTTTTGAGGGTTTTTCTTTTTAGAAAAGAATCGACCTAGCTGCCAGCGAAGAATTTTGACAAATGAAACTCGCGGAGAGGTTAAATTTTTAGTCATAAAAAGCCAATAAAAGTAGAATGGTTATATGAGGGGATTATACTTGATTATTGAATAAATGAGGAGGATTTTAATATGATGGCGGGCCACCAAGGATTTGAACCTTGGGAGGTTTAACCCTCGCCGGTTTTCAAGACCGGTGCATTCGACCACTCTGCCAGTGACCCGCATAAAAATGAGCATATTTTACAATTTGGAGGTGGCACCCGGATTCGAACCGGGGATCAAGGTTTTGCAAACCAGTGCCTTACCACTTGGCTATGCCACCACCCATGTAATGGTGCCCGGAGCCGGACTTGAACCGGCACAGTGTTACCACCGAGGGATTTTAAGTCCCTTGCGTCTACCGATTTCGCCATCCGGGCAACGATAACGAAAAAAATACCTCAGCTAAGACATCGATGTTCGATATGTCAGCTGAGGTATGGAGCGGGAAACGAGGTTCGAACTCGCGACCCCGACCTTGGCAAGGTCGTGCTCTACCACTGAGCTATTCCCGCATCTTTTTCGTGGAGTGGAAGTATAGCAACTTTTTGGAGGTCTGTAAAGAGTTTTACTTAATTTTGTATTTTTGTAATTTAATGAAAGTTTTTGAGAGTTGTGCTGAGGTATAATCGTATTAATTTAAAACACTAATTTATTCAAAGGAATTTTATGCGCAGTGATACGATTAAAAAAGGGTTTGATAAGACTCCTCACCGAAGTTTGCTACGGGCAACGGGACTTAAAGACGAAGATTTTGATAAGCCATTTATCGGGGTTGCTAACTCCCATATCGATATTATCCCGGGACACTTTTTTCTCCAAGAGTACGGTCGTATCGTCAAAGAAGCAATTCGTGAAGCAGGAGGGGTTCCGTTTGAATTTAATACCATCGGGGTTGATGATGGTATTGCTATGGGTCATGATGGTATGCTTTATTCACTTCCATCTCGTGAGCTAATTGCAGATTCTATTGAAACGGTGATGAATGCACATAAACTTGATGCAATGATTTGTATTCCTAACTGCGACAAGATTGTTCCAGGTATGTTGATGGGGGCACTGCGTGTTAATGTCCCTACTATCTTTATCTCCGGTGGTCCTATGAAGGCGGGTCATAAAAAAGATGGTACGCCGATTGACTTGGCTACTGCTTTTGAAGCAGTTGGCAAACATGCTGAGGGTAAAATGACCGATGAAGAGCTTAAAGAGATTGAGTGTGAAGCGTGCCCGAGTGGTGGGTCATGTTCGGGTATGTTTACCGCAAACTCTATGAATACTTTATGTGAAGCTATGGGTGTCGCACTCCCGGGTAATGGTACTGTTTTAGCTATGACTCCTGAACGTATTGCTATGGTGAAAGTAGCGGCAAAGCGAATTGTTGAGATTGCTAAGATGGAAGATTCTAGCAAATACAATATGAAAAATATACTCAATCATAAAGCGATTAATAATGCTTTTGTTATTGATATGGCTATGGGTGGATCATCCAATACGGTTTTGCACCTTTTAGCTATTGCTAAAGAGGCATATGTTGATTTTGACATCGCAGATATCAATAAAATCGGGGATAAAGTTGCCCATATTGCTAAGATCTCACCATCGCTTTCTACAGTACATATGGAAGATGTTAATAATGCCGGCGGTGTTAATGCTGTTATGCTGGAAGTAAGCCGCAGAGAGGGTAATGTTTTAGATACATCGGCTCTTATGATTACTGGCGAAACTTTAGCCGAGCGTATTAAAGACGCTGTCATTTTAGATGAAAATATCATTCATACTAATGAAAATGCGTTTTCTCCAGTAGGTGGATTATCGGTTTTATTTGGTAACCTTGCAGAAGAAGGTGCCGTTGTTAAAACTGCTGGTATTGCAAAAGGTATGCGTCAATTTAAAGGTAAAGCGATTTGCTTTAACTCTCAAGATGAAGCAATCAAGGGGATCATGGGCCATAAAGTAAAAGCGGGTGATGTTGTCGTTATTCGTTATGAAGGTCCTAAAGGTGGTCCGGGTATGCAAGAGATGCTTGCCCCTACATCATTGATTATGGGTATGGGTCTAGGTGAATCGGTTGCGCTTATTACCGATGGACGTTTTTCTGGAGCTACGCGTGGTGCATCTATTGGACACGTAAGTCCTGAAGCTGCTGAGGGTGGTATGATTGGACTTATTGAAGATGGTGATGAGATCGAGATCGATGTTGATACTCACCTGCTTCAGTTAAATGTTTCTTATGAAACTCTTGAAAGACGCAGACACGGATTTAAACCGTATAAAAAAGAGATCACTTCTAAGTGGTTAAAACGTTATGCCCTTTTAGTATCAAACGCTTCCAATGGAGCTGTTCTCAAAACAGAATTATAACCATTTTGCTCCATAAGGGGTAAAATATGCTATCATAAATAATATGATAGTATGTTAATAATTGGGAGAATACATTTGTTTGGATTTGCGTATCACACTCCAGAGCCTGGAGTTGTTAAATTTAATCGATTGATCCTTGGACTTATTATAATTCTAGGGGTATTTTTTCAAAGTATAGAGCTTTTTTATATCTATTTTGCTGTTAACCTCGTGACCTTAGTGACAACACTCAAATTTTCCCCCACAAGTTGGCTTTTTAATGCTTTAAGCTATTTTTTAAAAGACCCTCAATGGTACATATCTCCTGTTTATGAGCGCTCCTATTTTATGAATCAGGAGAGTGAATGGTTTGAGATTCTTTCACGACTTTTAATATCTCTTATTGCGATTGTTGTTTACCAGGACACTCCTCTTATCACATGGCTCATTGGAACGTTTATGGGTGTATTTATGATGATCAGTACTTTTTTTGGATTTTGCCTATCTGCGTTGGGTTACATCGGAGTGAAGAATGTTAAAAAAGTTTCTTGCCATATTGACAACAAGGTTAATACTAACTGCATTCTTGCACGTAATGGATTTAAGCCTTATTCGCGATGTGACTATTGTGAATTAACAGCTCCAAATTGTAGCGGGATGCAGTTTAATGGATTTGTATTCGCAATTGGATTCTTAGCCGCATTATTTATGTTTTTAGATGATCTTGTTTGGATACAGCTCAATATTGTCGCTATTGTCGGGTTGTTATTTTGGCTAGGGCATAAGGTAACGATTAATACAGATCAGTTGGCAAGTATTGACTTTAAAAACAGAGAGCTCAATGTGCAGCTTCAAAATCACAGTCAATCGTTGGAACTTGAAGTATCAAGACGTACAGAAGAACTTGAAAAAATGGTGAAGATCGATTCGATCACGGGACTGGTTAACCGTTATGAGTTTGAACGAAGACTAAAAGCTGTTATTCAAAGTGCGCAAAAAGATCAAACGAATCATGTGTTGTGCTATATCGATTTGGATCAATTTAAGATTGTAAATGATAAGTGTGGGCATATCGCTGGAGATGAACTGTTACGTCAAATTGCATTGGTCTTGAAACGTTCGGCACGAGATAGTGATATTGTGGCCCGTCTTGGTGGAGATGAATTTGGAATTATCTATATTAATTCATCCATTGAAGATGCGCTGCAACAAGCGCAACGACTTCTTAATTCAATCGGTGAGTATCGGTTTAGCTGGCATGGCAATACGTTTGGGATTGGTGCTAGTATCGGGATGGTAGGGATTACCTGTGAATGCTGTACATTAACGAATCTTCTTTCGCAAGCGGATGCAGCATGCTATGCAGCAAAAGACGGTGGTAGAAATCGCATTCATGTTGCCTTTCCGGATGATGCAACTATACAAGATCGACGTAACGAAATGCAGTGGATTGGAAGACTTGAAGATGCGTTGATCAGTAATTCTTTTGTATTGTATGTTCAGCCAATTGTTCCTGTATTAGATCCATTACAGCGACATCACTACGAAGTTTTAGTCCGTCTTAGAGAAGAAAATGGTGATATGATTCCGCCCATGGCATTTATACCCGCAGCAGAACGATATGGCTTTATGCCTAAGCTTGATCGCTGGGTTATTGAAAATACATTTAAGGCATTTAGTAATATTAAAGATGAAGCTTCACGAGAAGTTCATTTTAGCATCAATGTGTCAGGTGCTTCAATGGGAGATGAAACGACAAAAAAGTTTTTGAGGGGACTATTTGGATACTACGGAGTTCCATATCACATCATTACATTTGAGGTTACTGAAACAGAGGCGATTGGTAATATGACCAATGCCCTTTGCTTTATCAACGAATTTAGGGCTCTTGGATGTAAATTTGCACTTGATGATTTTGGATGCGGGCTTTCATCATTCTCATACTTACAAAATATGCCTATAGATTATCTAAAAATTGATGGCTCGTTTGTTCATGATATACACTTGAATTCGGTTAATCGTGCGATGGTAGCTGCTATTAACGACATCGGGCATGTCATGGGAATTGAAACCATCTGTGAATTTGTTGAAAATAAAGCAATCATGTATGTATTAAGTGACTTAGGTGTGGATTATGCACAAGGCTACCATATTGGTAGACCCATACCCATAGAAACCTTATGCGTTTGATACGTCAGGGGTAAATTCAGGGACAATCTTTTTAAGCAGAGAAATAGGCTCGTGAGTAGTTAAAAGTGATTTTATATCATGGTTGAGTTGTTCAATGGGGTAGTGCGTTGAACCTGCAATCATAATTGACGTATAAGATGTTTTTTGTTCGCTATCATCAATCAAGAGTTCTTCATACAATTTCTCTCCAGGGCGCAAGCCTGTCATGACAATTTCCACATCATTAGTAGCGTAAAGTTTGATCATAGTACGTGCGAGATCGATGATTTTCACAGGTTCTCCCATATCCAAGATAAAGAGCTCCTTGCCTTTAGCAATAGCAGCTGCTTGCAGTACAAGTTGGCAGGCTTCACTGATGAGCATAAAATAGCGAGTGATATCAGGATGGGTTAACGTGATAGGTCCACCTGATTCAAGTTGAGCTTTGAATTTAGGGATAACACTGCCACTGGACCCCAGTACATTTCCAAAACGAACTGCTGCGATTTCACTGTTTTTGGGATCAACATTTTGAGCATACAGTTCGACAATACGCTTGGTGGTTCCCATTACATTTGTAGGACGCACCGCTTTATCGGTGGAGATGATCACAATCTTCGGAACATCATGCGCAATGGCACTGTCGATGACGTTGCGGCTACCTTGGACGTTATTCATGATAGCAGACTGAATATTAGCTTCACATAGAGGAACGTGCTTGTAAGCAGCCGCATGGATCACTATATCGGGTTTTTCAAGTTCGATGATAGAGTCAAGAGCAATGCGATCCAAAATATTACACAAACGAAGCGTAGCGTTGGGAAGCTTTTCCCCGATTTGATAAAGGTTATATTCACTGTGATCGATTAAAATAAGTCTTTGGGCACCAAAATGGGCACATTGCAGTGATATTTCACTCCCAATACTTCCACCTGCTCCTGTGATTAAAACTTTTTTTCCTTTTATAAACTCTTCTATGGTTTGTGTATCGAGATCTTTGGGATGACGGGCTAAGAGGTCTTCAATCGATAATGACGTTATGTTACCGCTTCCCTCAGTCAGTAATGAAGAACGTTTAATATCTTGTATTCCTAAATTAGTTAAAAATTTATACGTTTCTCTGAGTTGGTCACGGGGGAGTGAACCATCAATTATTGCGGCGGTAATATTTTTTGATTTAATCAGGTCCGGAATCTCTTGCGGTCGTGAAACTTTTAGATTACTGATATACGAACCAATCATATTACTATTTTTGTTTTGTATAGCGATAATGCCAACAGGGGTATATTCAATCACGCTTTCTAACGTACTTTTAATGAGATTAGCTGTGTTTGATGATATGCCTATTATCAGGGTTTGCTTATATTGGATTCTTTGACTAGTACGATCTAAAATTAGACGTTTAGTAAAGCGTAATTCTCCCAGTAAAATGATGGAGAGCGCCATATCTATGAGGACTACACTTCGAGGAAAAGGTGAAAACAAATCTGGTAGAAGAATAATGATCAGGCTAAAAACGAAATAAGCGGCTAAATGGGCTAAAACGAGCTTCTTAGCGTCATTAAGACCATAAAAACGCCAGATAATCGAGTAATTTTTAAAAAGAAAAAGAAAGAGGACCTTAATAGTGATGAGCACAATGGCAATCTGAAGGAAGTGCGTTAAAAATGTACTTGGAATTAAAAAGTTAAAACGAAGTAGATAAGCGCCATAAAGGCTCATTACCGATAGAAATATATCAGTAATGAGAAAAAAAGTAATCCGTTTACTGCTACTAGGAAGAAACAGCGTCAATTTTGAATTTTTATCGATTGACGCCATTGTTATATTTTAAGTTTGTAAATTTTTGTTATAGGGTCTAAAATAACGGGGGTAAATAGATTTTTATCATATTGTTCAAATACAAACATCTGAATGTATTGAGATTTTAGATAAGTATCATCAAGTAATAAAAACTGCCCATAGCTTGCCATATAGATGACATTTAATCCTTCGGAAGCAAAATTTTGTTGATTAATTTGAACTTTCTGATTTTTATCATAGCCTACTTGATAGAAGGATTTGATTGGTATGCTTTGTGTTCCAAGCTTAATAGTGCTAGTTTCTTTTATAATTGAAAGTCCTTGCCCTAGTTCAAGGACTTTACCAGTATCTTGAATGGAACGAGTAGAATAAAAGAAGGGTTGTTGGGGTTGAGTTTTACCGGTGAGGTCAAGATTGCTAAAGAGCGTAACGGTTGGGAATATTTCCATCATATGAAGTGGTAAATAAAGATAGACATCACGTGTTTTTTTAGGTGTCTTATAGTCAGGCTTACCTATAGCAGCTATAAAGTCATTAGGATCTTTAAATCCTTCGTTTTGTAACATAGTCTCGAATTGGTTCTTAGTATTGTTTGTTTCTTTTGCAGATAGGACGTATTGCTCCGTATAAAGGCGCATCATATGTGCGGCCGAGAAAGAGTCTTTAGCAGTTAAAACAAAGGAAGCTGGATAGTTAGAATCACCTCCATGTTGTGCTCCATCAATCCATGTTTTAGTGTCACTGTAATATCGGATCGGAAAGCCATAATCCCACCAAGCTACAACGTAATCTTCTGGTGAGGCTATCTTTTTTAATTCATTAAGCGCTGATACTTCCTTGGTTGTCATAACGGTTGGCATTATGTATTCTTTGATATGTAGAAGATTTGGATAGATAGCACTGGAAGTTAGTAGAAAGACAAAACCGTAGCGAAGAGTTTTTTGCTGAATAAATTGCGTTGTATACATAATGAGGTATGCAATTCCAAGAGCCAGTCCAGGTACGGCATAAATAGTAAAGCGTAAGCCTGAAGACATCGCGATAAATCCAAGGGCTGTAAGTGGAAGTGTTATTAAAAGTGGGCGATAGACATAAAGTGCGCCAAGATAGCCAATTAATGCAAGTACAAATGTGATAGTATGGCCACTGATACGCTCTGCAAAAAGGGTAAATGGAATCTGACCAGCTTCTCTTATTGTTGACGCTACGTTGTAGTAATTAAGTGCTGAACCTATAACAATTTTGTCGTGGCCTCTAAAAATATACCCTTCTATAAAATGCCAAATAACAGTAACCCCTCCAGTGTAGAAGTAAATCCCGGTAATCACAACAAAGATTGGTAATAAAAATTTAGAGGAGAGATCTTGTTTAAAGTGAAAAAAAGAAAAAACTGCAATTGCTAATCCAATTTTTACTAAAAAAGGAAGGGATAAAATTCCGATTAAAATGAAGAGTGCAATTTTATAGATATAACTATTTTTACGGTCAAATAAAAGGGCGTAAGCGATGATCAATACAAATAAAGCAGTATCTAATGCATAGGCTTGAGGGTACCACCACTGATAAAGAGCAATTGAGAGCGTAATAGGAAGAAGATAGCGGTTTCTCTGATGTGTTAGTGCAAGAATAAGCGAATAGGTTTCAAAAACAGGAAACACAATATTCAGCATATCTGTATCGTAGTATCCGGTCATAGTACGATTGTAATAGCTATGAGCTATAGAACCGATGAGTGCAGCAATAAAACCGAGTGTTGTTTGATTAAGAGCGCGACCTATCAAAATCAGTGGAATGACGATAAGTGATCCTAAAAATGCGGGCATATAAAGAATCAAGGTTTCAAAACTTACGGGGATGATTTTGGAGAGAAGTGCCGTTAGTTGTGAAGCAGCATCATCTACAGGTGATGAATCATTTTGTTCATGCTGATTGGCTAAAATATCCCGGGCTCCCTCAGCATAATAATACCCATCATTGTTGTTGATCATGAGCTCACTGTTCCAATGAAATTGGGGAATGGTATCTACGGTATTAACCCAAATAAAGCGCATAGAGATAGAAAAAAGATAGGCAATGGTAATGAGAATAAGTAAGACACGTAATGAGGTATGTTCCTCTTTTAATTTTAGCATAGATATATTTGCTCCGATTTGTAATTGGTGTATTTTAGCTAAATGAGTAAACTTTCACAACTATAGTGAAACTAGTTTTTGTTTGATGGTTGAAATAATCATTTCAATATCATTATTTCTTAGAGAGGAACCACTTGGAAGGCAGATTCCCTGAGTAAATAAAGTGTCACTGACCCCATTAATGCAACCGTTTGCGTCTTTAAACAGTGGTTGAGCATGCATCGGTTTCCATAAAGGTCGTGATTCAATATTATGTTCTTCTAGGTGAGCTCTAATGCATTCAGGGGATACGTTTTCAGGTAGTAGAAGCGTGGTTAGCCATCTATTCCCATATGAGGTTTCTAGCTCTGGCATAAAAGTAATACCATGAACTTGATCAAGTTCTGTCTTGTAAAGAGTAAAAATTTCTCTACGGCGCTTGATCCGTTCAGTTAAGACTTCCATTTGCCCTCGTCCGATACCCGCAATAATATTACTCATTCTATAGTTATAGCCGTATTCAGTATGTTCATAATGAGCGGCAGCATCACGTGCTTGTGTAGATAGATGACGAGCGTGTTCAATAAGTTTAGCATCGTCACTTACGAGAACACCTCCGCCGCTGGTAGTAATGATTTTATTACCATTAAAGCTGTATATGCCCATATCTCCAAATGTTCCTGTGTGTTGGCCAGCCATTGTTGCACCTAAGCTTTCAGCCGCATCTTCTATGAGATAAACGCCATAGTGTTGACAAATCGCTTGTATGCGGAGAATATGGGCACATTGCCCGTAAAGATGGGTTAGAATCAATGCTTTAGGCTGCTTTGAACCTTTTACTGAACGTTTAGCCAATTCTTCTTCAAGTAAATCAGGGTCTAGATTCCAGCTGGTACTATCAGAGTCAATAAAAAATGGAATGCATCGTTCATACAGTATAGGCGCTACTGAACCAATAAAAGTAAATGTGCTTGCCATGACTTCATCGCCGTCTTTAATGCCTAAAACTCGTAGGGCTAAATGGATTGCTGCAGTTCCGCTTATAAGTGCCAAGGCGTATTTTGCACCAGTGTACTCTTTGATCTGTTCTTCAAATAAATCAACATTATGTCCTAGTGGCGCGATGTAGTTGCTTTGGAAGGCTTCGTTAATGTAGGCTTGTTCATTGCCGCCCATATGGGGAGGAGAGAGAAATATTCGTTGATTCATTATTAGAGTCCAAATTCTTTTCTTAGTTTTCGCTCTAAATCAATAATCCCATTTTGATCCCGTTCACCAACTTTTTTTGGATTGTATCCTATGTAAATGGACCATGGTTCTAAATCTTTTGCAACAATACCTCCAGCGCCTACAGTGGCCCCTTCTCCTATCGTAATATTTGGTAATATTATTGCGTTAGAACCAATTATTGCGTGCTTGCCAATATTGATAATACCGGATTTAACATTCTTATACTTCGCAGGTACTGTAGGATTGGAAAGATATGGGCCGCTAAAATCATCTGAACCAGTTATAATACGGCAACCAGCACTAAGACCAGAGAAATCTTCCATATACAGTTCTCCCCCTCCTATAATAGAAGTAAACGATGAAATGTGGACAAATTTCCCAATGCTAGTTTGTATTCCTGCATTTATGAAAACAAAATCATCAACTTGACTATATTCATCAATTGAAAAATTATTGCCATTAGAAATGATTTTTGCTAAATCATAAATTTTGACATTCTTAGCTATTGAGTAATTATTTATCATCCATATTCCCTTTAAATACCGTTGTTGTTAACATATTTTCTTTATTGATATTTTCCCTCGCGGAAACTTTTTTCAGGGTAAGGCAAAAGATTTTAAAATCAACCCTAAAAGAGAGTGTATTAACATAATCAACATCATAACGAAATTTTTCTTCCCAACTGATAGCATTACGACCATTGACTTGCGCCCATCCTGTGATACCTGGTTTGACATCATGTCGTTTGGCCTGAGTTGGGGTATAGAGAGGGAGGTATTCGCTCAACAAAGGGCGTGGTCCGATGAAGCTCATATCTCCTTTGAGGACATTCCAAAGTTGGGGTAACTCGTCAAGGCTAGTTGAGCGAATAAATTGCCCAAACTTTCCAAGACGTTGTTCATCGCTTAACAGTTCTCCATTGAGATCTTTTACATTGCTCATAGTGCGAAACTTGTAGATGGTAAAAACCTTTCCTTTATATCCGGGTCGTGATTGAGTAAATAAAATTTGACGGCCCAATTTAATACGAATAAGAAGTGCAGTTAGCAGAATAATAGGAAAAAAAAGTATAAGTAAAATCAATGCTCCTGTAAAATCTATCAGAGGTTTTAGTATTGATTTATACATGTACATTCCCAATATTAGCTAAAAGTGAATCGAGTTCATTGTGTAGCTTCTCCCAGTAAACATGTTGATCGTAACGTTTAAGGATACTTGCTCGTGCATTGGCTTTAAGTTTGTCATACAGAATCGTATTTGTAAGAAGTGTTTCTATAGCGTTGGCTAAAGCGTCAACGTTTTTAGGGGAGATTAGCAGACCGTTTTCACCTTCTATAATTACCTCGTTACAGCCGTTGATATTTGTAGCTATAAGAGGAAGGCCACAGCTTCCACCTTCGATAAGTACATTTGGAAGTCCTTCTCTATAAGAGGGGAGTATGAGTAAATCGGCAATACAAAAGTAGGGACGAATATCGCTTTGAAAAGGGACTGTGTGGATTCGTGAATTGGTCTGAATTAAGGAAAGTGTATTGGGTTGAATAGGATCAAGATGATGTTCATGATCACCCACCAAAAGAAGGTGAATGTGAGGGTGCTTTTTACAAAGTGTATCAAATGCTTTGACTAGTTCATTAATCCCTTTATCGCTGACGATACGACCAGTGAAGAGTAGTAAAAAATCTTTATCCTTGATTCCAAAACGATTTCTAAGGGTAACTTTATCCTCGAGACTCATAGAATCTTTAAAGTAAGACGTATCGACGCCATTGACAGAGCCAAAACCGATTACGTTAACAGATTTTAATGTTAAATTAGTAGCGATGAACTTTGCAAGATTGACGCTATTTGCATAAAGATGCGTAGCAAAAAGATAGGTGATTTTTTCGATGGTTTGCAGTAGTAGCCGGCGCATTCCAAAAGAGCCGAAATAGGCAAGTCCCACAACGAGGTGTAGCCGTATAGGCACACATGCCAGCCATGCAGCTATCATTCCTAGCAATCCTGCTTTTGGGGTGATAGAGTACACCATATCAGGTTTGGTGTGGCGAAAATGGCGCCAAAGAGAAAAGAGAGTTTTTAGATCTTTAATAGGATTGATCTGTCGTGTGAAATCAAAGAGGGTAATGGTGACATTTTCATACGCACGGATTTTCTCAATACTTTGACTATTGGAGGTTATGAGTTCAATATCGTAAAAATTGGACAAGTATCGAGCCTGCCCTTTGAGCCATGTTTCCAATGAGATGGGGACAGTGATAATAATGGTAATTTTCTTTTTCATTGGTTAAGTTGTAAGCTGTTCTAAAAGATAATCTTCGACTTTTTTAAATTCATGATGACCTAATAAGGCAATCATTATAGCGTTATCTGCCGTAGAAATTTTGAGCTCATCACGTGATAGAGTTTGTGTTTTGAGATTGATATGGTTATTTCTTAAAAAATCGAGGATATGGCGAATAGAGGTGCCATGACCGCTTCCAATATTGATGAGCGGGATGTTAGTGGTATTTAGTAATCTGTTATAAACTTCGACGACATAATCGATGTGGATGAAATCACGAATAGCATTTCCATTGTTGATGATGGTAAGAACTCCATTTTGGGTGTAGGCGGCGAAGATTTTACTGATAATGGAAAAAACGTCATTTCCTCCAAACATGTTAAAAATACGGGTGATCGTGTAATCAATTTGACGATTTTGAGAATATCTTTCAATTAGTTTCTCATTACTTACTTTAAGCGCAGCATGTAGACTAAGAGGCTTAACTTCGTCCGATTCATTGCATAGGATATTGTTACCATAGACAGAGCTGCTACTTGTATAGATGATTTTTCTAATCTGTGTTTCTTTGAAATAATCTAAAACATTTGCGGTGATATTAATAGAATTTTCGATGTATTGGGTGAGATTGTCGGTTTCATTAAGACGTGTAGCTGTTTGAAAATTATTGAATATCAGATTTATGATTTGATCTTTAAAGGGGAGGAGTAGATCGATATTAGAGGAGAGTTCTCTAGAAGAAATTATGTGAGAATCGGGGATATTATTAGAAAGTTTTTGAGTGAGATTGCTGTTTTTGCCGATGATGAGGGTTTTCATTGTAATTAGCCTCTACTCTTTAACTTATCAGCGATATTCCATGCTGTTTTGGAAAAACTTAGAGTGTAGAGGAGAAAAAATGCAGGAGATAAAAATTTATATGGGGAGAGGACTGAACGAGCCTCTTCTTTTTCATTTGATTGCATTAAAAACTTAGCACGGAAGTAAGCAGTTTTTCCCTTAAAATAGGTTACTCCATACGATGTGGAAAGCTCAGGGTAGAGTGCAAGGAGTTTATCAAGGATGATTTCGTTTTCAAGAGAGGCTTTTTCAAAGTGGCGATTGGTAATTTGATTATTGTGTATCCGATACATAGCAAGTGGCTCAGAGATGCAAATGGCATCATTTTCATGTAGAAGTCTGAGAAAAAAGTCATACTCTTCTGAAAAAGACAATCTATTGTCAAAATAATGGTCAACTGATTTGAGAATCTGAGTGTTAAAAAGTACGGTTTGAAGGTTGATAGGGTAGTGACGAAAAATATCGGTAAAGGTATAGATTTTTTTGGAACACGGGCGGATAACAACTTCCCTCTTTGATATTTGAAAATAACGTACATAAGAGCCAAAACAAAAAAAGATTTTAGGATTTTCACGTAATATGGAGAGTTGAAGAAAAAGTTTATTGGTTACCCATCTATCATCACAATCCAAAAAAGCAATATATTCACCAGTACATTCCTTCAGGGCATAATTCCGCCCCTCCCCAAGTGAAGTATGGTTTTTGGCATAAAAATACTTGATTCTTTTGTCTTTATACGATTGAACGATTTTGGCACTCTCATCAGTCGATTGATTGTCCCAAAAAATGATTTCCAAGTGGGGGTAGCTTTGATTTAAGACACTTTCAATTGCCTCACGTAAGTACGTTTCACTGTTATAACAGTTCATAATGACAGAGACAAGAGGTGTCTTATTCATAGAAAGCCTTTATGGTCTCTATCACTCTGCTCTGATCTTCTTCGGTCAGATCAAAATGGCAAGGAAGTGTTAAAATGCTCTCATACACGGCTTCAGTGATTGGGAGTGGTTCAGCAGATTGATATTTAGTAAGGAGATGGTTTGGTTTGTAATGAATACCACATTCGATATTATGTGAGAGTAAATATTCGCGTAGATTATCTCTTCGTTTTGCCTTAATGACAAAAATATGGGGAATGATTTGCTCATAATTCAGCTCTAAACATGTGACTGCTTGCACCGCTTTAAGCCCCCGAAGATAGCGCGAAGCAATCTCTTGACGTTTGGCTTTAAAGTCATTTATGCGTGTAAGTTGCACTCTTCCAATAGCGGCCATAATATTACTCATATGGTATCTAAACCCTTGCTCTTTGACATCAAAGTCCCAGCTTCTTTGTGCAGTATATCGATTGTCAGTATCTTTTTCTACTGCTAACAGACGGGCATCTTTGACGTGATCTATGATGTTTTGATCACTAGATACGATAGCTCCACCTTCGCCACTGGTAATATTTTTGATGCCATCAAAACTAAAACAGATAATATCGCCTTTTGTTCCTACTGCGGTTAGATCTTCGTATAAAGAACCAAAAGCTTGAGCAGCGTCCTCTATGACGCGGAGATTAAATTCATGTGCTAAAGTATAAATTCCTTCTAGCCCTTTGGCACTGCTTGCGTAAAGAACGGGGATAATCACTTTGGTCTTTTTAGTAATCTTTTGGCGTGCATCATTGTGGTCAATAAAGAGCGTTAACGGATCAATTTCGCATGAGATAGGAGTAGCACCGACAGCGGAAATTGCTTGATAGGTTGCTATATAGGTGAGGGATGGAACGAGTACTTCATCTCCTGGACTTATTTGTAGGGCGCTTAGCGATAGATGCAGTGCCGAGGTTCCCGTACTTACACAGACAACACTGCGAGAGGTATTGAGATAGGTTTTGAGATCTTGTTCGAAAAGATTAACTTCATCCCCCATTCCAAGAAATTCCTTGTCTAGTACAGTTATCACGGCATCTTTTTCATGTTGTGAAATAGATGATTTTGAAAGGCGGATTTTATTCATTTAGCAATCCCCTTAATCCAATAGGTTCCATTTTCCAAAAAACCATCTTGAAAAGAGTTAAATCCAGCGTCAATAAGAGCATTTTGGTATTCTTTGCGTGTTCTAAGATAGCCCCAGAATTGACCTTTCGGAATAAGCCCCAGATTAGAAGCAATCTGTTTAAGATGATATTTTAAAGAATCTTTTAATCGGGAAGATTGAAAGCTTGCGCTGATTAGTAAAACTTCAGATATTGGGTATTGTTGGATTGATTGTAAAAAAAGATGAAAATCATCCACAGTAAAGACGTAATCGATAGCATTGGCATAGGCAAAATCAAAATCTTGATTATTAGGGACATCTTTTGGAAAATATCCTAGGATTCTTTCAATTTTTGTGTTGGTGTCAAGCCATCGTGTTACATTAGATTTTGCAGGGTCGATAACAGTCAATTTTCCATCCCATAATTTAGAAAGAGAATCTTCTACATATCCTATACCGCAGCCAATACTTAATACTGAGGTTCTATTTTGAATTTGGGATAATACTAATTGAGTCACTTGATCTTTTGTATTGCACCATTGAGGTTCGATGTCGTTATAGCTGTAATATTTTTGGAAAAATTGGTCATAAAATTTGGTATAAAAGGTTTCACTTGCAATGTGTTGGCTGTCTTGGATAGTAAAATTCTCAAAAGGGATACCAAACCAGGATGTTTGAAAAAATTTTCTCATCAAATAGTCCCCCAACTGTAATTGATCTCTTGAAGTAAAATATTGATGGATTCTTGTGGGTCGTGCTCTAAATCTGCAAGATTCAGGAGGAGGTTTTCCTTCTCAATACCTCGAAATGCAACACATAATCCTGGAGATACCGTGAGTCGTTGATAGTTATTTCTAGAGAGTTTTACCGTAAGAAAATCAGTACCGTTAAAAATAACAAATTCAATTTCCCCAGTGATGACAATAAGGTTTAACGTCATCTTTGTATGTTTTTTCCACCCTTTGATATCACCTTTGTGGATGGTTGAAAAATAGGCTTCGCTAAATCCAGCGTATCCTATATCACTTTTTTTCATCCCATGGAATACATCTCCCTTTGGGTGATGTATTTGTTTGAGTGGGGTCAGTATCACACCGTCCATTGCAACTCTTTTTCCCTTGCCATAGCTTGATAGGTTTCGATTTGTTCTTGGGTTTTATGCCACATATCGGTATCGGTTTTATAAAAGGAATAATACCACTCTCCGGTTAATCGGATGGTATCAGTGTAATGAAGATTGGCTTGCCATTTGAGATAAAACAGCGCTTTATCGCAGTTGAGTTTTAATAATCCTGCTTCATGGCTTTATCGGTTTCGGAAATATTCCAATACACACTCAAATCTTTTAATAGCTGAACCACGGTATGGTTTTGTTCAGCTTTCGGACCAAAATTAAATGCTTCTCCATGGAATGCTGAGTTTATATATAATTGTGAACCTAAATGTAAATATCCACTCAAGGGTTCTAAAACATGCTGCCATGGGCGGGTAGCGTCTGGGCTTCGGATTTCTACCTTTTCACCTTTACTCCATGCAACCATGCAATCAACTACAATGCGATCTTTGGCCCAATCTCCTCCACCAATGACGTTTCCAGCTCTTCCAACTGCTAATTTAATGTTTGATTTTGCAGATTTAAAAAAAGAATGGTAATACGATTTGATTATGAGTTCAGCGGCACCTTTACTTCCGCTATAAATATCTTTACCGCCCATTTTATCATCTTCTTTGTACCCCCACACTTGTTCTACGTTGTCATATGCTTTATCACTGGTGATGATAATAGCAGTGCACGGGTGATTCGAAGTTTTTAATGCTTCAAGAATATTAGCAGTTCCCATCACATTTGAACTGATGGTCTCTATAGGATCGAAATACGAAGTTGAAACTATTGGCTGTGCTGCAAGATGGAATAAAAAATCTGGTTGCTCATTTGATATTATTTCTGTCATTTTTGACAAGTCTCTAATGTCTTCTTGGTAGTGTTTTATTTTAGTTTCTAATTCAAGTTTTTGGAACATGGATGGTATTGTGGGAATGTCTTTTGCAATACCTATGACATTTGCCTCCAACTGTATAAGCCAAGTTGTCAGCCAGCTACCTTTAAAACCAGTGTGCCCGGTAATTAGTACTTTTTTATTTTTATAAATATTCGCAAACATTATTTATCCCATACTTTCCAGGGGGCACTTTTATCTTGCCACATTTCATTAAGCTTGATCTTGTCTCTTAACGTATCCATTGGCATCCAGAAATCATGATGCTTATAGGTAAATATCTCACCATTTCTTGCTAGATTTTTGAGAGGGTCTTGCTCAAATACGGTAGCATCTCCATCCAAAATATAATCAAATACTTTTGCTTCACATACAAAATAACCAGCGTTTATCCAGCTTCCATCACCTTTTGGTTTTTCTTTAAATTCTTTTACTTGATTATTTTCATCAATTTCCAAGGCACCAAATCTGCCATCAGGCTGAGCTGATGTCATCGTCAAAAGCTTGCCATGAGATTTATGGAACTTGACTAACTTTGAAATATTAATATCTGCTACTCCATCCCCATAGGTCAGCATAAATGGTTCATTGCCAATGAAGTCTTGCGCTTTTTTAATTCGTCCACCTGTCATGCTGTCTAGGCCGGTATCGAGTAGAGTAACTTTCCATGGTTCGCTTGAGTTATTATGTATTTTCATCTTATTATTGGCTAGATCTATCGTTACGTTGCTTTGGTGTAAAAAGTAATTTGCAAAGTACTCTTTTATGTAATAACCTTTATAGCCGAGGAGAATTACGAACTCATTAAATCCATAGTGGGAGTATGTTTTCATAATATGCCATAAAATAGGTTTCCCACCGATTTCTACCATGGGCTTTGGTTTAATATCGGTCTCTTCGCTGAGGCGTGTTCCAAAACCGCCGGCTAATAATAATACTTTCATAGCACTCTTTCCTTGGTGATAATATCACCTGAATTTTTCAGTTCCAGTAATAGTTTTTTCAGTTTTTCAGGCTTTATTTGATTATGAGTAGGGAGATTAAATATATGATCACATACATATTCCGATATTTGATTGGAACCTTTTATATAAAAAATTTCCTCAAACTTGTTATTTCTTCCCGAAGCTATTGTTTTGAACCAAATAGATAAATCAATTTTAGATGAAAATTTATTTTCCCAATACTCTCTATTGGTAACTAGAAAAGAATATCGCAAAAATATATTTTTTTCATTTTGAATATAGTCATCTGAATAAATTTTAACAATATTATTATAGTACATTGCAGTGTTTTTTCTATAAAGAATATTATTTTTTAAGTTTTTTATTTGAGAAATACCAATCTTGGCAAAAATATTTGACAATCTGGCCGGATATGGATAGTTTTTTATTTGTTTTATACTTGTATAAGGTTCATCTAGAAAATAAGTCATAATAGAAAATTTACTGAGTATGGCATTGATAAATTTACCAAGCCAATAGACGTATGGATTGAGGGTAAATATATTTATGATGAATGTGAGAGCAATTTTTTTTGTCAAAGTTGTATCTAGATAAGGGATCCTTTGATAAAAATTCTCAAAGTGGTCAGTATATTTAGAATTGTTTACACTTACTATACCACCAAGTCCTGTATTGATTACTTTACTCCGATCGGTAGAGTAGTATCCAAAATCTCCAATTGTTCCTGCAAACCGTTCATCACATTTTGCACCAAGTGCCAATGCTGCATCTTCGATTACAACTAAGTTATATTTGTGGGCTATGTCCATAATAGCATTAATATTACACATTTGCCCGAAAGTGTGCTGGGCATAAATCACTTTTGTTTTTTCGGTAATAAGTGATTCTATTTTTGTTATATCAATATTAAAATCATCTTTGCAAATGTCACAATAAATAGGCTTTGCTCCACTATAAAGAATGGCATTTGGTACAACAATACATGTATAGGACGGAATGATAATTTCATCTTCATCTTGAATATTGATTGATTTCAAGATACTGTAAAATCCCATTCTACCACTGGCGAATGTATAGATTTTTTTAGATTCTAAGCTTTTTTTCAATAAAGTATGATAGTTTTCGACATCTTCTCCTTCAAGCATAGAGGGAGAACCAAGGGTACTTAAAACACTTTTAACTTCTTCAATGCTATTGGTGCCACTAAATACGTTCATCTTGTAATGGGGATAAGTTGGAAGATGCTTAAATAGTTTTTTTAGGGTCATTTATAAAATCCAAATGTATTTCTTATATTTTCATCTGTTAAAGGTATGAAAAAATTATCTTTATAGTATTTTCTTATAGTTTGAATCTTTTGTCTATTATTTTCCCTGTACGCGATCAATTGAGTAAAAATCCTTTCAATATCATTCGCTTCAAAAGCAATATCCCAAATTTGACCTTGTCCGTACTTAACCAAAGGATTGGCAGTCAGGTTCTCTTTACTAGCTATAACAATGACTGAAACCCCGCATGCAACTGCTTCAACTAATGTGCCTGATGCTGTTCCAATAATTAATTTTGCATTTTCAAAAAGTGTGTAAATATTTTCATCAGATACCGTAATATTTTTTGGTAGTTTTCCAAATTTTGTTATATCAACTGCCGGGTGATTTTTAAATATTATATTGTCGAAATATGTCATGTTTTCCAACATATTCTTGGTCTCTTGTTCTATGTAGGATCCTAAAAGAATAATATTTATTTCTTTTTTAATTTCTTGAAATTCGAATATATCTTTATATCTTAAGGAGACTCCTGTGCGATAGCTTATTTTTTCTTTATGTTGTAGATAATATTTCCCATTTACTAAGACTTGATGCGGGGCTGACAACATTTCATAGTCTAAATCATCTGCATAAGCGTTAAAATATATCTCATAGTTGAGATAAAATTGGCAGGCAATTATTTTGATTCTCTCATTGTTTTTTCGTATTCCAAAGTTAAAACTTCTTTCAATGACTTGAAATTCACTCCAAGAATATATTCTTTCAACACTATCGAGATCAGCTATCTTTTTTCCAAAAATATATCGTGTGAAACTATCAAAAGAAGAGTTTTTTATATCTTCAATCAATGCTTGATTGAAAATTTTATCGCTGATAATATTTTCATTTTGTAATAATCGTAAGGTTTTAAACGGATAAAGCGTAATCAAGACAAAAAGTTCAATAAAATCTTTGAGTGATAAAAATTCGTATTCAAAAACAAAGTCTCGTTGTTCTTGGTTGATGATTTTAAAAAATAAAATTAGTTTAAACGGATTTTTACCAATTTTATAGGGGCGGAGTAATATTGTATAGTCTTCGTTGTATTGCTCGAAAATCTCATATATTCCAGTTAGATAATTTTCATTAAAAGTACCACCTTCATTTGTTTTATCAATGAGTCCAAACGTATCTATGATCGTTTTTATATTATATTTTCTTTCTTTCTTATAGTACATTTTATATACAATGAAAGCTATAGAATACGTGCTAAATAGGTAGAAGTTTTTTGCATAAAATTTGATTGTATTAAGAAGGAATAAGAGTGTTTTTTTTTGAAGGGAGGCCTTATGCTCAAAAAATCTTTTAGGAAAACTACTTGTGTAAGGGTTTTTTATAATTGTTGGATTGACGATAGTAAAAATGTCCCATGGAGCATTTTGTTTTACTTTAGTAATATAGGCATGAAAGAGACTCTTTTTTTGCTGATAGGATTGTTCTAGATCTTTAGGGGTCACGGCTGAAATCCGGAAAATGTTTCAATATAGTTCCCAAGCAATCGAAGCTTTTCATTGTTGTACCCGTAAAAATGAACTCCAGTCACTTTTGCAGCCTCGTAATCATTGATGCTGTCTCCAATCAAGATGGTGTTTTCAGGTCGGTAGTGATTATTTTCAAGTAAATCGGTGATGAGGGTGCTTTTGATAGTTGGAGATCCGTGAATAGATTTGAAATACTGTGTTATCGCTAAATGTGAGCATAGCTCCTTTAGTTCATGGTCTTCAGCCCCAGAGACAATATGGCAATGGTAGTGAGTATAATTGTTCTTAATAAAGGTAACGGTTTCAGCAATAAGATTAGCAGGGTCAAATAGTTTTTCAGCGATAATCTCTCCAAATTGTACTGCTAACGATTGAATCTTCTGCTCTGATGTCTTTCTTTGGAGTATGACATGAAAAAAATAGCGTATTTTTTCAAATCGTGAAACGCCACCGTTGGCATAGTGATACGTTTCGAGCATTTGAACGCTGTTTTTAGGATATTCTTGGAGGAGCTCAACGAATCCGTCGCCTTTGATTTTCATACTGTTTAGGATGACGCCGTCAAAATCAAATAAAATATTCTTGATCATGCCAATGTTGCCATCACAGTACAGGGTAAACCATCACATTGCTCAATTCGAAGTGGAGCTATGATAATCGATGAAAAATTAGTATAAGCATCTACTTGAGTTAAATCCATGTCTTCCAGTAGTAAAATTGGTTTATTGGGATTTAAAAACCGTTTATGGGCTTCTTTGCCTATGTCTCTATGTTGAAAACTTGAAACTGATATTGTATCAAAGCCAAAAATACGAATATCAGGGAATTTCTTTACTATTACATCATAGATGTCGGGATGAAAACCATAGTTTCTTTCCCAATATTGTTGATCGTTTCGATAATTACATGCTCCGGTTTTTACAATTAATATCTCATAAGATTTGTCTTCAATGTTTTGCAATAGGTCAATTAGCTCATCCTTAATAATAGAAGCTTTTGTTTGGACTTCTAAAAATAAGATTTTGGTAAAAGAAAAAAAATCAGCATCATATGATTCTATCGTTTGTCCATCTTCAAAAAAATGGTACGGCATATCCAAATGGGTCCCTATATGAACAGTCGTAGTAATAGTGCTATCGTTTGCAGTTCCCCCCTGTGTAATAGAACTTTGTTTTTCTATTTTAAAAGCATTTCGATTGCCATAGGAGGGTGTCTTCGGATGAAGAGTATAGGATAAAAAAATCATTCAGAATCGAGTTCGTTATGTATAGTCTGGATACATTCAAGAAGCCCTTGTCCTAAATCGATATAAGGATTTGCCACCAATTTCTTAGCAACACTTGGATGGAAGGAATAAGGGGTGATCTTATAGTGTCCCATATTGGTCTCATTGATTTGGAGGATCTCGAGAGTATTATTCATAATTTCATTAATCATAATTAATAGTTCAAGCCGTTTGAGTTTTTCGATACCAGTAAGAATAATATGTTCATTCTCGTATTGAGGGTCTTCGATAATGTCGACAGACAGTTTGGCGGCATCAGCAGCATGGATATATTCACGTAAGTCCTCACCATCACCTTTATACTCCAATTGTCGAGTTGTCAAGGCATCTTTGAGCAGGTTATAGATGTAATTATTATGGCTTGCCCGTTCTCCATACAGTGAACCGTAACGGATAACCGTATATTTTAGCCCATAGCGTTTGTAGTACTCTTCGGTTAATTTTTCTGAAGAGTGTTTACTAATACCATAAAATGAGCCGTCACTGCTGAGTGCATAAGCGCTACTAGCATAGATAAACCGTTCTATCCCCTCATCTTGACGGCATGCCTCCAAGATGTTAAGATTTCCCATAACATTGATGGCAAAGGTATTTATAGGCTTATGGATTGCTTCATCTAGATTAGCGATGGCAACGAAGTTATAAACAAATGAGGAGCCTTTAATGACTTCTACTACTTCTGCCATCTCCATAATATTGATATTAACAAATCGCTGCGTCGGTTGTAAATAGGAGGAGGGGCTAATGTCTGCTATGACAACTTCATAACCGCGTCGGGTAAATTCATCTGCGACATAACTTCCTAAAAAACCGCTTCCGCCGAAAATTACTACTTTTTTCATATGTTAAAATACTCTCTTAAATGGTGAATAGCGCTCAACCCCATAGCTTCAACCGCTTCTTTGGCATTGCCCCCGATATGAGGGGTACAGATGAGATTAGGCAGTTTTAATAATTCCATGTCTGTCGGCGGTTCCTCGATATAGGCATCAATAGCCGCTCCGGCGATAATGTAATTTTGTAACGCATATTTTAAATCATTTTCATTAATAATTCCACCTCGCGCACTATTGAGAATATAGGCACTTTTTTTCATTTGTTTAAAAACGTTTAGATTTATCATTGATAGCGTATTTGTATCCAAGGGAGTATGGATTGTCACAATATCTGAACGAGTGTATAGTTCTTCTTTGCTCACTTCAATGAGTTGATTCTGTGTATAGTAATCGTTTTGATCAATAATGTCATTGACCAGTATCGTGCATCCAAAAGGTTCTAATAATCTCACCAGTTCTTTTCCGATATAACCAACCCCAATGATACCGACAGTTTTACCACTGAGCTGAAATCCCCCCGACTTATTCCAAATACCCTGTTTGAGTTCATTGGATGTGATATAAAGATTTCGGCAGAGCATCAGCATATATCCTAGTGTCATTTCAGCAACACTGAGACGATTTACTCCGCCGGTCCAGCCGATTTGAATATTGCGCTTTTTACACGCATCTAAATCAATATTATTGAGTCCGACACCGTATTTGGCAATAATTTTGAGTTTTGGGAGGTGACTGAGAACTTCATCAGTAATCTCTTCTAATCCAACGACGACTGCTTCACTATTGCTGACAAATTTGACAAAATCATCCTTGTTGAAGCGGATTCCTTCAAGATTTAATTTGACATTTTTGAAATGCGCTTTTATCTCTTTTTGGAGTAATTTATTTTTTGAAAAAGAGGGAGATGTAACTGCAATATTCATATCTTTATGCACCTAATGATTTTTTCAAAAAATAAACTGTGCCCTTCTTTCGTATAATGAACTCCATCATATGAGAAAGACATGTCTTTGACATCTATAAGTCTACTGAAAGAAGTTGAATTTACCATTTTTCTTATCAAAGTATTTGTATGGGCAAGTTGTGCAAAAAAGGAGGATGGTCTTTGTCGTGAGAATGTGATGCTTTCATCCATGATAGGGGTATTGATAAAATAGAGCATCTTAAATTTTTGCTCTAAAAAACGAGTAATATCATGCAAGTAACGATCTGAGTATTCTAAGTTTTTTAGAATTTCTATTGTTCCATCACTAAGTTGATATGCATTATGGTGCTTAACTGTAGAATCATTGATATCAAATTGAGTCATTTGAATTTCAATATCGCGTATATTGCTCTCTTTTTTGGGCGTACAATCGACAAATCCTAGATTTGTGATGAGATTGTCAAATTTAAGTTCTGGATTCAGTTGTAAGAAGTTGTCTAAAGTTGCGAAAACTGTCAAATTTTTCGGACGAGAAATTGCCAAAAATGATTTACCAGCGTTCTTTAAATGATTTATTAGTAAATATAAATGAGATTTTTCAAAATCGGGCTCGTTGATCGTCAATCCCCGTGAATCAAAAAATAAAAGATAATTGATTGAAGTAACATCAGTATAATTTTCATAAATTGTATTCTCTTTAGAAATACTTTCTTCACCAATTCCAAAAATCATTTTTACCAATCTAAGTATCTTTTAGAATACGAGTTATTTTTTTTCAAGATGACTCCATAAAATCCATCAAAATCTAATTTTTGCCAAAAATATTTGGTTAGGTTAAATGGAAAACTTTTTGGATATTGAGTATATTTGTCATTGTACACTATTTCCCAGCCAGAAAATTTGAAGATAACATCCCAATCTAGTGGGGATAATTCAAAAACATGTGTATTTTCAGCTTGAAATTCACCTTCATATTGCTGTTTAACAAATTGCAAAGCAACACGACTTCTCTGTACATATGGCACAGTAATAATAAAGTATTCACATTCACTTTTCTCAGCCATATTATGCATAAAACTAATAGGATTAAATAAATGTTCTAACATTTCATAGGAAAGAAAAATATCTGCTTTTATCCCATCAGGTTGTAAGTGCAATTCTTCTGCTTTAGACAATATCGCATTTAAGCCTTTAGCTTTTATTTTTTCTACAGCAACAGGGTCTAAATTGACTGATAATGCTTGTACATTATGAATATTTTTCTCAGCTAAAAGTTTCTCTAAATAAATCAAATGAGTACCTGATGAGTCTCCGATATCGACAAGATTAATACTCTCCTTCTCATCTTTTAATAACTCAATTGCTTTTAATGCAAGCGACATTTGAAAGGAATGCTGGCATCTTATTTTATTTACTAAATAAGTATTTTTCATATCAATTTTAAATGTTGTATATTGATTCGTTAGATCAGGAACTATTTTTGAGAGTTTTTGCTTTAGTGAATATTCACCCCTCTCATGATTGCTTAATTTAAGAGAAACAGTAAGCATCTTATAAACGAAATTTTTTATCAAACTTTTCAAAGGTATATTCCTTTAAATAGTACATCTTTTAGCATCATTTCTTGCACAAGCTTAAGATCTTCAATCGTATCCACTGCTTTTGTCTTATAGTTAGTTGGAATCATTTTTACTTTTTGACCATTTTCTAAAATCCGCATCATATCGACCGATTCGATGATTTCAAGAGGTGTTGGCTCCATAGCATTGTATTCCAATAAAAAATCGCGAGTGAAAGGGATAACGCAGACCTGTTTTTTCATGGGAACTTCCAGTACCCCTTTTTTACGGCTTGGGATCGGTTCGCGTGAAAAATAGAGAGCAAACCCTTGCATATCCATGACGACCTTAACTTCATTAGGATTTTCAAAGGCTTCGATACTTTCCAAATCGGCTACCAAATTGGTAATGACCAAAGAGCTGTCTTGTATCATTGGTTGGACTGCTTCATCAATCATTTCTGGAAATGTCAATGGTTCATCGCCTTGTACCATAACCATGATATCAACTTTGATATTTTCATTTTTTTCTATTGTTAACATCGCTTCAGCGCAACGATCCGTACATCTCTCATGACAATCACTGGTCATAACGGCTTTGCCGCCTATGGACTCTATGTAATCGAAAATAATCTGATCGCAGGTAGCGACGTATACTTCATTTAAAAGCTTACTCATTTTAACGCGTTTATACACATGTCCAATCATCGGAATCCCGAGAATATCGGCCATAGGTTTGCCTGGAAAACGACTTGAGCCCATTCTTGCCGGGATTATTGATATTATCTTCATTTATTTATCTATCTCTTGTTTTAATTTACTCATTCCACTTATTGCTGCATCCCTCATAAAGAAGTAATCTATGCCATAAGCTAAAAAAGTGCAACCTTGATCTATTTTATCTTGCAATTTTTTTGGATCAGTATCGACTACATGAAAACCTGAAGGCAAATTGTATTCTTTGCATCTATTGAGTACTCGTGCAACTGCATTTTGCACATCAGTTCTTTCAAATTCTCCCGGGTATCCCATAGAACCGGATAAATCATATGGACCTATTATTGTTCCATCTATTCCATCCACTTGCACTATCTCATCTATATTATTAACAGCTTCAATATGTTCTATTTGGGCTATTATGACTAGATCTTCATTAACCCATTTTTTATATTCTTCAAACTTTGTACCATATTTTGTGGCACGATAAAGTCCTACCCCCCTTTTACCTATCGGAGGGTATTTTGCATAATTGACCGCTTGAATAGCATCTTCTTTCGAGCATACCATAGGCACTATAATACCATCAGCTCCCATATCTAAAACTCTTTTTATAACAACTTCTTCATTTTTACTGACTCTTACAAGCGCTTTCATATTATTTGCTTGAATCGTTCGAATTAAGTTTTCAGTTGTTTCTAAATCTGTAGAAGTGTGTTCTATATCTATCACAAGCCATTCAAATCCAGCCAGTGCCATAACCTCGACACTGATAGGATTGCCAATCATTATCCAGCTTCCTATAGTGAGGGTGTTATTTTTGAGTTTATTTTTTAAAGACACCGATCAACCTTATTGTAACAAGCTTAATTTCATTTCTGTTAGTTGCAAAAACTTTTGGAAAAATATATGCTGCTATGGTAACTAAAAATATATATACTAAAGATGAAGTGCAAAGGCGTATATAGATATTATCAGAGACTGTACTGATATGGGTTGCTATATATGCCATTACAATAAAAAAACCAATCGAATATACTTGGTGCCAGACAAAGGGTTTCATCTTAAAATCTAAAAACTTAGCATTAAAATAGAGCTGAATATTTGTTACAATGAATTGAATGATAACCATTTTTAAGGCTAAACCTATTGCCCCAAGATTTAAAAAGTAAATAAACAATCCTGTAAAAAGAAGTCCAAAAAGCATCGAAAAAATACCTATATTTCGATAAAGTTTTGTTTGACCTGTTGCATAGAAAATTGACCCACTGAGTTGTCCGTATGTTTGATGGAGAGGGTAAAAAGCCATAATTACTAATACCCAATAGGCATCTTTAAACTTTCCATCTGTAAAAATAGCCAATATATTTTCACTTTGAAATGATAAAAATATCCCGAAGAAAGCGGCTATGCTATAAAGCATAGGAATGTATCGATAAAAATTATTGCGCATTTGCTCTATGTTCTTCTCTTCATATGACTTGCTAAACTCTCGTGTAATAATTGGTGTCATGGCACTGGTAAATAAAAAACTAGCAGCAACGATTGAGTAAGCTAATCCATAAAATCCGCTCTGTATAGAGCCACCCATTTTTTGCAAAAGCCAAATATCCAAAAAACCGACACCTAAGCCAACTGTAGAATATACAACCAAAGGGGAAGAAAAATGGAAAAACTCTCTACCAATTTGTTTAAATCCAAAACGAAGCGTTAGTAAATGGCGATTAAAGATATTACTTTTAACGAATAAAAGTCCAACAATGGTAATAAAAGCAACCATTGAAATGTAGTGAAAATAAAAATAATGTGTTAAATCAAAAGCGGTATAAGAGACGAAATAAAGTAATAAACAAAGTGAAAGAATTTTATGAATGATTTTAAGCCATTCTACCGATACGGTCAAAGCATTCGCATCGGAAATTTTGATGAACATCTGAGTGATCCATGTCAGTATTCCAAAGCTAAGCCCCATATAAATATAGTTATTTGGAATACCTGGGAAAAGGGTATCCGTGTATTTTAAAGTATTAATCGAATAGATAAACAGTACGATTAAAAAGCTTACAACTAATATGTAAAACATATAAAAAGTGATCAGTTCTTTTCTTTTTTGATTGGCGGACAATTTGGTGAAAAATGCGATAGAAGTGCCTGTATCAAGAAAACCGATTATTTGAGTATAAAATTGTTGCAGAAAACTAAAATGACCATATTGAATAGGCCCCAATGCACTTGGAACAATCATGATAATAATGACTCCTAGCAGTCCATTGATGATGTTAGATAAAAGTTTTATCCCGTATCTTTTTTTGAGGCTATCTTCAGACAATTAGGTCCTTCATGTTCAAATATTAGATTTTAATAACAATATTAGAATATTTCATTTATCTAATATGGATACAAGAACATTCCAAATGCTTTTTTTGTCAAAAACATCTGATTTTTCATAGATGAGGTAGTCTAATAAATAATTTTCATATCCACTTGTATTTTCTAACTCTAGATCTATCTCCTCTTTTAGTGAGACAGTTTTATCGATGTAAATCAATTTTTTACGAGTTGAATTGGCAAAAGATTTTGCGTAAGATTCAAAAAATAAAACTTCAGTCATCATAAAAAATATGAATGGTTTATGATAAATTATTGGATATGAAATAGCAGTTGTTGCTTCACAAATACAAAATTCACAATATTTTACAAGAGTATTTGTCTTGTACTTATAGTAAGAAAATCCGTTAAACTCTCCTTCGTTTTCTGTCAACAATAGAGAGGTAGGGTGAGCTGCTATTATAACTTTTAAATTGTATTCATTTTCTAAAAAAGTCAAAAAGTCAAAAAGCTTTTTGTAATAAGACTTTTTATCAATCGTATGCTTGATATCTAATGTAATGTAGTCTGAGGCATCAGCAACGCTAGTGTCAATATATACTATATATTTTTCAATTTCATTATTATTTTCCATTGATGTACAGGTCGAAATAATATTTTCAATATCCATAGTATGTGCGTGGACTATTTTTGTATATTTTCCAAGCACGCCACTTTTATGTAAATATTCGACATTTTTTTTTGATCCTGCCAATAAAAGGTTTACTTTTGGGAAAAAACAACTGAATATAATTCTTTTTAACAATAGTTTAGCAATATTAGGTATATTAAAAACTGAATATGCTAAAGAGCTAAAAACTGGCGGGATAATATTCGTTGCATATTGTATTTGTTGTATTAGAGGATAACGTTGATGTATAAATCTCATTATTTTTAATGTTTTTAAGTCGTTGGGTAGGATGGGAAATAATCTATCATTATCTGAAGTTATTAATACATCTAAAATAACTTTCAATTCATCTAAAGACTTTATTTCATGATAACCATTGAAGTAAAATGGCTTCATATCAGGTAGCTTAAGATACAGATTATCATAGTAGATGAAGGACAAGTTGAGTAAATAGACTTCAATATTAGATTTTAAAATCTGTTTTAATCCAAAACGATCATAATCCCTTTCTGTGAAGATATGAGAATATAGATATATTATTTTCATAAACTAAACCCATCATCGACAATAATATTTTGGCCATTCACATATTTGGACATATCTGAAAGAAGATAGACAAGCGTTCCGCGTAAATCTTCTGCGTCTAGCATTCCTTTTGAGGAAGCCAGCTTGTTGTATTTATCTAAAAAATCTTGCGGTTGATTATTAAGAATTCCGCCAGGGCTTATTGCGTTAACTCGAATATTCATCTCTTTGAAATATTTTGCCATATATTTGGTCAAATGGATCAAGGCTGATTTGATTGCGGCATATTCTATGGGCATACTCATAGTTGTCCCCTCATATATTTCAAATCTTGGGGCTATTACTCCATAAATTGAGGAGATATTGATGATATTTCCATAGCCTTGTTTTTGGAAGTAGTGTGCTATTTGTTGGCTTGCTAAAAAATAACCGCCAAGATTGAGATTAAGATTTTCACAGAAATCTTCATATTCGACATCAAAAAAGTTTCTGCCATAGCGTTTGTTCCGGGGATATGCATTATTGACAAAGGCATCAATACGCCCATATTTATTATCCAAGTGGACAATCATGTGCTGTAATGATTCTTTTGATGTGATGTCTAATAATACAAAATCAATATTTTTTGTATTTAACTCTTTTGATAACTTATCTTTGACCTGGTTACCTATACCTTCATTAATATCAGCGATAATAGCGATACCGTTTTGTGAGACTATGGCCTGTACAAACTCTTTACCGATGAGTCCTGCTCCACCGGTAATGATAATGACTTTATTTTCTAACATTAGTTGTATTTCCTAAATACAGGTTTTATCGGATTACCAATTAAAAGTTTTTCTACTTTATTGGTCTCGATTGCATATTGTAATACGTTTAATGCTTTTTCAAAGGCTTCTATTGTTTGAGACACTTCGCTTTCCCTATGGGAGAAAGATGGAACAATCCCTTGCATTAAAATTCCTTGCTTAATCATCTCTTGTTGAAAAAGTGTTCTCATATAATTGTCTTTGAAATAAAAATAGGGGCGACAATCAATACCTGAGATATTTACAAATTCAGTCAGTTCAAATTGCCTGGCAAGGGCATTGAAAGCATCTTTTATTTTTTTGCCAGTATCCCATATATGTTTAGTTACGGCATAATTATTTTGATTCAGAATTTCAATGGTTTTTTGGGCAGCTCTTAGATGATGGGGCTCACCACCATAGGTTGTTGATAATAAAAAAACTCTCTCTTTGTTGTGTTCCAGCCCACCTAACTCCATGATTTCTTTTTTCCCGACGAGTGCAGAAATGGAATAGCCATTCGCCATTGCTTTTCCAAACGTGGACAAATCAGGTGTGACTCCGTAAAGATATTGTGCACCTTTGGGATGAAATCTAAATCCACTAACAACTTCATCAAAAATTAATACGATATGCTCTCGTGTACATAGGTCTCTAATAGCTTGAAGATATCCTTCATTTGGTTCTTCTGTAGCAGCAGGCTCGATAATCAAGCATGCTATTCCCTTCTCTTTATTAAGTTCTATGACGTTTTTGAGATTTTCGATATCGTTATATTTAAAATGTTTTGTATTGCTTTTTGTTTCTTCTGTGACACCACTGCTAATATCAGTATCTCCAATAAACCAATCATCGATACTAAAAAAGGGTTGGTCTATGCATCGTAAGACTACTTCTTTGCCGGTATAGGCACGGGAAAGCTTGACTGCTGAAGTTGTTGCATTTGAACCATTTTTGGCGAATTTAACCATTTGTGCAGATGGAATCTGCATGCTTATTTGCTCTGCTAATTCTGCCTCTATAAAGGAGGGTCTGATAAAATTCACACCATTGTCTAACTCTTTTTTTATCACTTCAACGATAGGATCGTATGCATGGCCGAGGATTACCGAAGTAAGGCCCATGCCCCAGTCAACAAATTCATTACCGTCAACATCCCAGATTCTTGCACCTTTGCCTTTTACAATAGAATGCGGGCTAAGTTGCGGAAATTGATCATCTCCTTTACTGTACGTGTGCGCACCACCTGGGATTAGTGAAGCGGCTTTTTTTCTTAATTCATTTGATTTTGCAAAATTTGTTATCATGTGATATCTCCAAACATGGTATGGTATTCTACATGGGCTTTGTAAAAATCTTCAGGACGGCCAATATCTACCCAGTAATCATTTATTTTATATATTCCAATTTTTCGCTTTTCTAATAGAAGTTTTTCAAATAAAGATGTTATATCATAGTATTTGTTTTTTGGTATTTCATTTAATAGATTTGCATTTAATATGTAAACCCCAGCACTTACGCTAAATTTTTTGATTGGTTTTTCTTCAATTGCTGTTATAGTATCTGTTGCATCGTACTCAATAACCCCATAGGGGATAGCATGTTGATGTTCAATAGATGCAATAGTGATTTCAAAGTTATTTTTAGTATGAAAGTTAAGCATATCCTGAAAATCAACATTCGTTAAAACATCTCCATTCATAACAAAAAATGGGTCTTCTAAAGTTTCGTTTATTAAGCTCAAACATCCAATAGTTCCTAGTTTTTCAGTCTCAACAAGATAGTTTATACTCACATCAAAACGATTTCCATTATCGAAATAATTAGTGATTTGTTCTGACAAGTGGTTTACGCTGATGTAAAAAGTATTAAAATTAAAATGTTTAAATTGTTCAATAATCGTTTGTAAGATCGGTTTGTCACCAATTTTGAGCATCGGTTTAGGTGTACTAATAGTAATGTCTTTTAATCTAGTACCTAATCCTCCAGCCATTAAAATAACTTTGTTTTTGAGGGCCCAATAACTTTTTGTTTTTTGAAATTCTATTAATTCAAGATTTTTATTTAGAACAGGTAGATATTTAAATTTTTGCAGTTCTATGATTTCATTATTATCATAATCCTTGCCTGCTTCAATATAATGAAACTTTGTATTTGCTATTTTAATGACTTGATCATTATTGGTGATGTTTCCATAAATAAGAGACCTGCGTATATCGCTACTAGCTAAAGTTCCTATAACTTTATTGCCATTTATAATATAAAGGGAATCACGCTCATCGTCGATTATTTCTTCAAGTTTTTTCATTGCATATCGAAGAGTTTGATTTGATTCGATAAGGTATTTATTCACACTACTCGTGATAGAGAGGGCTGCTTTCCAGCTAAAATCAACATTCTTATGCAATTCGTAAAAATCTTTAAAAAAATAAAAATCATCAATAGTGTCTAATGTCCATCGAATGTAAGAATAATCTATATCATTTTTTAGATGAGAAATTTTAAATGACTCTGGATGCGTATATATATATTTTGTTACATGTTCTTTTTCAGTTTCTTGCTGCGCATTAAGATAGGCAGTTTTTAGGGCTTTATAACTGAAAACTTCAACGTCTAGCCCATCTGGATAGCTTCTTTCGACAGCATTAGAGGCATAATCGGAATGCTCTCTTTGAAAAAGAGATATTACATCATCAATAATCATAGGATCGATAATTGGGCAGTCTCCGGTTAACCTTACAATGATATCAGCATTGTATGCAGTGGCACAGTCATAAAAACGTTTTAGAACGTTACCTAAGTCGCCTCTATAGCAAGCAATATTATTATCTTCAGCAAAAGATTCCAACGCATCATCTTCCGAATTAACAGATGTAGCAAGAATTATTTTTTCTATCTTTTTAGATTGCTTAATACGGTCTATTTCATACGCCAAAACAGGTCTTTCGTTGATTTTTTTAAGAACTTTTCCCGGTAAACGACTTGAACTCATTCGTGCTTGTAAAATGGCGAGAATCATAAGCGTGAACCTTCCGATATGACATTGAGCAAATTAAGGGTATGTGCAGGTGCTATAGGTTGCTGAGAAGACTTAATCATTAAAGCAAAGTTTTGCATTGTTCGTTTAAAAGCTGAAAAAGCGTCCAAACAGTCTGCTTTATAGTAATCTGTTTCACTGTAAAACTCTATTCGTAATGCTAATGGTGCTTGATCTCCTAGACAATTTATTTCTACCAAAAATCCTTCTTTTGTCTCTATGGTAAAAGATTCATGCATACAAGCATTTTTTGTGATCTTGATTGGTTCAAAAGGAATAACGCTAAAAATTCCTTCTAACATGTGTATTGAATATTTTTCCCAGCTTTTTACAATAGTACCTTTAATAAGTTTGATTTTTCCAAAATTACTTAAATCACGTTTGATTGTATCAAGCTCAGGTGAATAGCGTATGCCCGAGCAAGTCATAAGTTGAGCTTGTTCCAAATAGGGTTTAAAATAATCTAATTCATCTTTATCTAAGGATAAAGGCTTGTCTATAAATACATATTTTCCTGCTTTCAGAAATGGAGAAGAAATTTCTTTATGACTTTGCCAATCATCTCTTGCAATAATGACAGCATCTATGTGTTCAATCATATCAATATAGTTTTTGACTATATTGGCTATGTTAGATGCTTTAGCTATTTTTTTGCTATCGCTGATATTTTGAGTCCATATATGTGTTATTTTAGCTTCACAAATACCGAAATCCGAAATGTCTCTAGCTTTTAGATAGGTATGAATATTGGTCCACCCAGATTCTAGCATTCCATCTTCATCATAGCCATTGAAAACAGCAGAAAAAGAGTATGGATGGCCATTCCCTTCACTCAATCCTATCATCCCTATTTTAATCATGTTAGACAATATCCTCAGACGTTAATATATGATCATACTGGAGATCTTTATTAACTGTTCTCCCGATGACAAAATTACTCATTTCCGGATCAAACCCTCCGCCAGGTCTTTTATAGTCTATGTCATCTGCTTGGATAACATCTCCGGTGTGCAGATTCTTTGTTAGTACAATACTTCTTCTAAACTCTCTTTTTTTCTCATTACTTTCTGTTGCACTGATTCTAAAGGATCCCATGGCTTCTGCAATTCTTTTTGAACCCTCTATAATCTGTAGCATTTCATCTTTGGTAGCAGAAACTTTATGATCCCATCCTTCCATATTTTTGTCCAAAGTAAAATGCTTTTCGATTAAACATACGCCCAATGCTACTGAGGCTAAGGGGATAATGGTACCAAGTGTGTGATCAGAAAATCCTACTGGGTATTCAGGATACGCTCTCATGAGGGTTTTTATATTGTTAAGATTGACATCCTTGTCTTCTGGAGGATATGTTGAAACACAATGAAGTATGACAATATTTTTATTGCCTGTATTTTCTATCGTTTTGACAGCCTTGTCGATTTCATGTAATTCGCTTAATCCTGTAGCAATCACCATCGGTTTCCCTTTTTCAGCTAAGTATTCCAAGAAAGGGTAGTTATTTAAATCCATTGAAGCCACTTTGATAAATGGAGTGTTGAGTTTATCCACCAAGAAATCGGCTTCCTTTTTACTAAAGGGTGTTGAAGTACAGTCGATATCCAGTTCATCAGCAAACTTTTTCATCTCAAAAAGTTCTTCTTCTGAAATGGAATAGGCTTCTACAATCTCTTCGAGTGTATAGTCGCTACGATCACGATAATCATCGGCAATAAAATAGTTGTCATCATATTTTTTTCGCGCAAAAATGGTATCTTTTGACCAACTTTGAAACTTTACACAATCTGCACCAGCCTCCTTGGCTTCTCGTATCAGTTTTTTGGCCAACTCCATGTTTCCATTATGATTGGAACCTAATTCCGCAATGATGTATGGAGTACAAAAATTGAAAACTTTTTTTGTAGCTGTTAATTGCATAGCCATAAACAAGCCTTTTTATTTATATATAAAGTTCCCACCAAAATGGGTGTTTTATTGATGAAATACTCAAATTTGAGACATCTTTAGTGTTGTCTAATTCTATAACATTGTTATATAGTTCTTGATAATAAGGGAGGTATTTTCGCATTAAACCGTAGTGTATTGTTTTAACTTTTAGTATATTCTTTATCGTTTCAGGTGTTCTTTCACCTATTCCTATAGTATTAGCTGAATATTGTCGATAAAAAGTTTGCGTCTCATTGGTAAATATGGCATGTTTTGCTTTTAATAAAAGAAGAGAAAATAAATACCAGTCTACAGCTATGAGATTGGGATCAAAGTTAATGCAATCTACTAGATTCAATCTTATAGCAGTATTTGATAACCCAAAAATATTTTTTTCGAGAATAAAATCAAAATCAATAATTGACAAGTTTTGAATTCTGTGTGATATATATTTTTGCTCATAAACACCATTGTCATCAAAAAGACTTAAGTCATTTACAACAATATCGTGGGTCTTTAACAATTCAAGAGATTTTTCAATCCTATTATTTTCAAAGTAATCATCACTATCGCCTAGTACAACTATATCATAGCCCATCATTTTTACGTTGTTAATGCCATATTCTCTATTTTTAGACGGGGTGTTTTTATAGGGCAATTCAATAATGTTGAGGTTAATGTATTTTTTTGTAATCGTATCGAACTTTTTATATCCATCATTTACAACGATGATATCAAAGTTTTTAAATGTTTGCTTTTCAAGTGAATCAAAACAAGCAGTTAAAAATTCATCATTCATAGGGAAAATAGTGGTCAAAAATGCAACTTTTTGCTTCATTTTATAAGACTACCAGCTTTAATAAATGCTCCTGGAGCAATCGTGATGGACTCTTTAGTAGCGGCATTGCTTCCGAAAAAAGTTCCTTCACCGATAGTGGTTCCACCGTTTATGACTGCGCCCGTAGAGATATGGCAATGATCTGCGATATTACAATCATGTTCGATCAGAGCTTTTGAATTAATAATACAATTTTTCCCTATCCGTGCTTCGGAATTGATAAGAGCATCGTGTAGAACTACTGTCCCTTTATCAACTGATGCATGTTTTGATATATAGGCTCGCGGAGATATGATAGTAGGGGTTTCAAAACCGATTGAATTCAAATGGTTAAAAAGCTTGATACGTAACTCGGGGGATTTGATCTGACCAACAGAAACGATGGCATATTTGTATTTTTGAAAAAGATCATTTAAATCATCATCGCAGCCGATAATCTTGTATCCCAATACGGTTTGGCCGATCATTTCTTTTTTATCGATAATCCCAGCGACTTCAAAAGAACCTTCCATCTCAATTACATCAATAAGTGATTTACAATGCCCGCCGCCTCCGATTAAAATGATTTTCTGTTTCACAGGCGTACACTACTGGGAATATTCACGACACGTTCTTCCAGAAAAAGGGAATTTTCGAGATTATCGCACTGGCACGCTTTAAACATTTCGAGTTTGTTCATCAACGCCCATATCGGACGGGTCATAACCCCATTGGTGTTAGTATAGTCCAGAAATTCGTCACGCGCTTGCATATTATCCAAAAGGATGGTATTAAGCCAATAGTTTGATTTAGCATTTAGTGGCTCTTCAACAAAACGGATGTTTTGGGACATAAAAAACTCTTTATATTCAGCAGCCACTATCCGTTTGTTTTCCAAGAATCTTTCCAGTTGCTCCAGCTGAGCACAAAGAAGAGCTGCATTGAGATTCGGGAGACGATAGTTGTAACCAATCTCATCATGCACGTATTCCCATTTATGAGGAACTTTGGCAGTAGTTGTTATATGCTTGGCCCGCTTTGCCAAAAGCTCATCATCCGTGACGATGATTCCGCCTCCGCCGCTCGTGATGATCTTATTCCCATTGAAGCTGAATGCCCCTACGCATCCGAATGTGCCGGTATGTTTGCCCTTGTAATAGCTTCCAAGAGATTCTGCCGCATCTTCGACCAAAGCAATATGCCATTCATCGCAGATTTTTTTGAGTTCATCTATTCTGCACGGATGCCCGAATGTATGCATCGGCACGCACGCTTTGATCGTCTTTCCGGTCGTGCCGTTGAGACATTTTTCATCCGTTAGTACGCAATGTTTTTCCAAGAAGTCTCTAACAGCTTTGGGGCTTAGTCCCATCGTATCGAGATCAACATCCAAAAAAATGGGCTTAGCCCCGATGTAGCTTATAGCATTGCAGGTCGCGATAAAGGTAAGCGGTTGTGTTATTACTTCATCATCACGTTCTACCCCTGCTAAAATCAGAGAGATATGTAATGCAGCCGTTCCATTAACCGTTGCAATAGCATATTTAGCTCCAACAGTACGGGCAAACTCGGTTTCAAATTGATCGACAAACTTACCCACGCTCGAGACAAAGGTACTGTCGATACACTCATTCAAGTATTTTTTTTCATTCCCGACAAACCGTGGTTCGTGTAGAGGAATAAATGCTTCTGTTTGGTAAAGATTTTGGATAAACTTTACAGTTTCGGTAACCATACTACATCTTCCCATCAAGATATTTTCCGGTCTCTTTATGACCAAAATCAGGAATCATTTCAAAAAACAACTCGACAATCTGATCTTTGCTCCACTTCCGTGCTACTTTCATTTCATTAATCGTTTCAGTAAAGTGCTGCAGTTTCGATTCATCATATATTGGGTCATTTTTGATAACACCAAGATTGTCAAATCGCTGCATATCCAGTGTTTCATTCTCTGTAAAAAATTCTTCAAAATCTTTTTCACCCGTAGTATCGCTGGGAGTAAAAAGACATGGCCATTGACCCTGATCGGGTAATGTTTCTACTAAAGCTCTTGCTTCATCTTCGCTTGTGCATAAATAAGGTTTGAATCCTAACGTTTTCAAATATTTGATGGCAATATCCGAAAATGTACTTAGATGAAGCGTTTCACTGAGTTTTGGAAAAAAAACATCTCTATTTTCGCCGAAAATACAGGACATCAAACATAGTTCTCCGGATTCTTTGGGTGTAACAAAATAGCGCTTGATATCATTGGGGGCAACGATAGGCTGACGTTTTTGAATTCTCTGATTAAAGCCATGTAGTAATGACCCGTCGCTAAAAGCGACATTGGCAAAACGGGCGGTTGAAATAGAGATCTCACGGCTACGACGCATCAAAAACATTTCCATAATCCGTTTGCTGGCTCCCATCATATTGACAGGATTGGCTGCTTTATCGGTGGAAACACAAAAGTATTTTTTTGTCCCTTTTAGAATTGACTGTTGCAGTGTCTTATCGGTATTAAAAATATTGACATCACACATCCGCATCAGCGTAAAGGGATCTTTTTCGCTGCGAACATGCTTGAGTGCCGATAGATTCAAAACGTAATCGTAGTGTCCGTCTGCCTCAATAAAAGCATCGTATTCAATCGAACCAATGTCCAATGCAAAGGTTTGAAAATCTCCGTCAATGTATCCGTATGAACTGCGAATATCCCGTACCAATTCGACCATATTGTTTTCACTGATGTCAACTATATGAAGTTTTTGAGGGTTACGTTTGAAGATCTCTTTGGTTACGGCTTGTCCGATTGAACCGGCACCTCCGATTACGAGGAAAGTGGATGAAGAAACAACTTTGAGTAACTCTACTTCATGAGAATCAATATCTTCTCCAAAAAGTTCTTTTTCTCGACCAATTAGAGATAATATATTCACCCAAGTAGCCTTGTGAATTTATCAAGTTCATCTAATTTTTCCCACGGGTAATCACTCTGCCCCACTTGTCCACGACTGGCAACATCAGCATATAAAAAAGTCTCTTCACTTGGATGATCAAGATCAAATTTACGAGTAATCCAGTTAGGGGTTAAAGAAAAATTATCCATCACAAACTGGGAGAGGATATCATCATTAAGACCCTCGATTGAAGTACCATAAGTATCTACAGCAATAGAGGTGGGTTTGGAAACTCCGATTGCGTAGGATATCTGTACGACACATTTTTTGGCCAGTTCTGCTGCTACGATATGTTTGGCGATCCATCGGGCTGCATACAATCCAGATCGGTCAACTTTTGTGTAGTCTTTTGAGCTTTGTGCACCTCCGCCGATAGGAGAGTAGCCGCCAAAACTGTCCACGATGAGTTTGCGTCCGGTCAGACCGCTGTCGTGTAGACTGGAGTGCGAAACGTATTTACCGGTCGGATTAATATGGATGATACATGTCTTTGGATCAAACAGATTGGTAGGTAATCCAGTATCGAGGATCAGCTCCATGATCAGTTCACGTACCTGGTCAATGTTCATGGTATGAACGCATGGTGCAGAGACAACGATCGTATGGATATGTTGTGGGTTACAGTTTTCAAAGTTGTCTTTGACACCATAATCCATAGTGACTTGTGTTTTGATATCAACGCCGAGTTTATGTGGATGAGCTAATGCATAGTGATAGACTTTTTCCATAAGCATACGGGCATAGGTGATAGCGCTTGGCATGTAGTTGGCAGTTTCGCAGTCAGCATAACCAAACATAATTCCCTGATCTCCTGCACCAGTTTCTCCATCGTCTTGGTCGACACCTTGATTGATATCAGCGCTTTGGCGGTTTAGTAGAACTTGCAGTTCAACATCATCAGGATGCAGGCACTCCTCCCGAGTAAAATTTGGATTGCCGTCATAACCGATTTTTTTGAGTGCATCGATAACTATTTGTTTGTAGCCTTCAATACTAAGCTCAGTAGCGGACGTCACTTCTCCTCCGATGACAACATGTTTACCGGCCACAAATACTTCACTGGCAACACGGCTTTTTGAGTCGCCGATGATAAGGCGATCCACTATACTGTCTGCAATAATATCGGCACATTTATCGGGATGGCCTGGACTGACCGCTTCGCTGGTAAAAAGGTACACTATTACTGTCCTTGCAGGTAAATTTTATTAAAAATTAATGTTAATCGATTATACAAAAGAGTTAATTAAATGGCTCTTTTGTTTCTGTCATATTGATACTCTTATAGAGCGCTTTTGAAAAATTTCGAGTAAGATGGGTGATATTCATAAAAATCGCCGTCATATGCTTGGAGATTTTATAGTTGGCGATCATGTCATTTAAAATACCGATACTGTTTTTATAGCTTGTATCGAGTTTGGTAAAGAGTTTTTCGAGTTCATCTTTGGCTTGAGCATCTCCGTTAAGCCAGTTGTTGTAGGCCATACAAATAGCGAGTATTTGATAGCGAAGTTCATGATAGAAAGCGGCCATCTCCAACGTATCGGATTCGGAAAGCATGGTGATATCTTCAGTAAGGTCTTTGATGTATTTGGAAGCGGCAATTAGCTGTGTGGCCATGCTAAGTGTTTGATCGAACTCTTCGCGTACATTTGGGAGCTGAATAACCGCGGATAGGGAGGAAGCATATTCTAAAATATCACCCTGCAGACGCTGAAGTTCATGATAGAGAGTAGTATAGGGAACATCGATGGGTGTTTCGTATGTCTCGAGAAGTTTTGAAATAGATGCATGGTGTTTTAGCCCTTCAGCAGGGGGAATTTTAATAGCCCATACGGCAAAAGCACATACTTGGCTCCCTAAATGAACCACTTCTTTACGAAGGGCTTCATGTGCGAGTGCCGGAATACTTTGAGAAACGTTATGAATATAGAGGGTTGGTGTTGGATTGGGGGTATCAAAATGTTTCATGAGCCATGTGCTAAGAGGGGTTATCATAGGGTACCAGATGATGACTCCTGTGACATTAAACAGGGTATGAAAGAGGGCAAGGGCTTCGACGCTTTCATGCAGACCTGTATATTTTATCAGCCACAACATAGGGGTCAATAAAATGAAGGCCACCACTCCAGTGCTGAAATTAAAGAGCAGATGGGCAACTGCAGAGCGTTTTTTATCAGCAGAACCTCCAAGTGCACCGATTAGGACAGTAGCCGTTGTGCCGATATTAGCACCGATTACTAGTGCTGCAGATTGTTCAAACGATAAAACACCGGTAAAAAGTGCACTTTGAGCGATGGCGATGGACGCTGAACTGCTTTGAATAATGGCGGTTAAAATAATCCCTGTTATCACGAAAACAAAAATATTATAGTGTTGAAGTGTTTCAATGTTGATGGTTGAGGAGAGTGCAGTAAAACTCTCTTTTAATCCCTCAATCCCTAAAAATATGAGGCCAAAACCGGCAATAGCTCCAAAGGTATGACGGCTTTTCCCCTCACCTGCCAGTACGCTTCCGATTCCCCCAAAGCCAATCATGAACATGGCAATGATCTTGATATTGAACTTAAAACCAATGAGGGCGATGATCCATCCCGTAGCCGTTGTCCCAATATTGGATCCAAAAATAATACCGATACCGCTTTGCAAAGTCATAATCCCAGCTCCAATAAGCGAGAGTGCCATGAGTGTGACTGCTGAAGAGCTTTGCAGCAAGGTTGTAGCAACACCACCAGTTAAGAGAGCTTTAGCGTTGGTGTTGGTCGAGATTTTGACCCATCGCTTAAAGGCGGAACCGGCTGCTTTTTTGAGTGAATCTTCCAAATAGAGCATTCCAAACAAAAAAAGACCCAGCGCTGAAAATGCTTCGATATAAATCATCAAGACTAAAAACCCTATATACGTATTTGTATGATAATAACGTATAATTGTGAAAAAAGAGGGTAAAAAGCGATGAGCCGCGTTGATAATACTACTTTTTATCATGCGTCGATTGCCGAATATGGATTGGATGCGCGAGGGGTTCATTGGCATTCTCATCATGCGCAAGAAATCCGGTTTAAGCAGTTGTTGGCACTTTTGCCATCGGATGCAAAAGAGATTGTGGATGCGGGATGCGGCTTTGGAGACCTGTATTGGTATATGAGCGATCAGCAAAGAGCATCCATTGAGTATATTGGTCTGGATGCGCTTGAGGTGATGGTAAGTGAAGCGAAGATACGAACAGCGAAAATAATATATCAATGTGACATACTCAATGACACGTTAGTGCAAGGGGATTTTTACCTTTGCAGCGGTGCGCTGAATATTTTGACTCGCTATGAAGCCCATCGGTTTATACGGCGCTGTTTTGATGCATCCAATAGAGGCATTATTTTTAATTTTTTAGAGGGGGAAGATACCTCGCTAACCTATAATTATTTACAAAAAACGCAAATTGAAGCACTGGGGAATCATTTGGGTGCACGTATGGCGTTTCGAACAGGGTATTACAAAGAGGATTGTACTGTCGCGTTTTACAAGGATATTGGCTGATGTGCGGTGTTTTTGGAATTGTGGGGGAATACTCACCAGCTAAAGCGCGTGAGGCTTTGGCAACCTTAGGTCATCGTGGAAAAGACCACTGCGGTATTGTAGAAAAACAGGGGCTTTTTTTGGCGCACCAGCGCCTCTCGATTACGGATACGCATGAGCGCTCGCATCAACCTATGCGTCACAAAGAACTCCTTCTGAGCTTTAACGGAGAGATTTACAACCATCGGCAGTTACGTGCACAGCTTGAAATCTTTTCTTGGCAAACGCACAGTGACGCTGAGGTAATCTTGGCGGCCTATGAACGATGGGGTATTGATTGCATCCAGCGTTTTGAGGGAATGTTTGCGTTTGCTCTTGTTGATGGCGAAAAAACGTATTTAGTGCGTGATCGGTTTGGTAAAAAGCCGATGTTTTATCATCAAAGCAAAGATTCTTTTATCTTTGCATCAGAGATCAAAGCGATTAAGCCTTTTTTATCAACCGTTGCTATGAATGAAGATGCGATGCGCTCGTATCTTAGCTTCTTAGCTCCTGCGCCACCTCATACATTTTATCAGGGAATTGAGAAACTCGAATCGGGGGAATGGCTTTGTTTTGAAAAAGGGGTTGTTAGGAAGCATCGTTATTATGATATCTTGGATACTCCATCGTCTAAAATAACCACTTATAATGAGGCATTTGAGAATATTGAGCGAGAACTTCACCGATCCATTGCGATGCGATTGGAATCGAGGCAGTCCACTGTGGCATTACTCTCAGGGGGAATTGACAGTGCATTGATCTGTGCCATTTCGGCTCAGCAAGGACAAAAGCTGCCAACATTTACGCTTGGATATGATGAATACAGTGGCTACGATGAGCGTGCTAATGCAAACCAAAGTGCAAAAGAACTAGGGCTTGAACATACGGAAGTCGTGATTGGACGTCATGATTTTATCGATCATTTGGACAAGGTGCTTGATCATATGGATGAACCGCTAAACGATCCTGCGGCAGTGCCTCTGTATTTGTTGTTTGAAGCAATCGCTAAAGAGGGGCATAAAGTCGTGCTAAGCGGTGAAGGATCGGATGAACTTTTTTTAGGGTATCGGCAATATTTTGAGTATCTGGATATTGAAAAAGCGGCATCATTGCACCATAAAAATTGGCTCAAAAAATACTTTCATAGCAATTTTTCTATGAACCGAGAGTGGGAGTGGTATAAGCGTATTTTTGATGATACGCTGTTGTTTCGATCATCGGGAGAAAAGTTTACCGATTTACAGCAAAATCTTTTATTGCGACACAATGTTCGGGATAATGAATCGTTACGTTTTTTACAAGGCTATAGAACTGAGTTTGAAAGAAGTGGACATACACATCCAGCACAGTGGTACAGTGCCATTGATCTAAAATTGTTTGTGGGTGAACATTTCCTTACCAAGCTGGATCGGGTATCCATGGCACATACACTCGAAGCGCGCACCCCATTTTTGGATCATACTTTGGCAGAAAAAGTCTTTACAATCTCTCCTGAGCTACGCATTGGAGAGGGTGGGACAAAATACCTGCTCAAGCAAGTGGGAAAAAAATACCTCAGTGATACGATTTTAAACCGTAAGAAAAAAGGATTTGCCAATCCGTACATGGAGTGGCTGATCGCATCGGGAAAAATTGATTTAATAACTGAGGTCAATAACAAAACGGGGCTGTTTCAACCCGATGAGGTTGAAAAATACATTCAACTGGCGCGTAGAGGTAAATTTAAGCAGCATGTATGGGGATTATACGTATTAAGTCACTGGATAAATAGGGAACTGCTCTAGGGAATGGGTATTATTTTTTAGTACCCTCTATGATAAGAGCTAATTCGAGCGTCCCGCTGATGTAGTTGGCAAAAAAGCTCATGACTCCTTCATCACTTTCATCAAAATCTCCATTGTACTTGTTTAACAGTTGAATCACACCGACAACATTTTGTTTGGAATTAAAGATAGGAACCGTCAAAATATTACGGGTCACAAACCCACTTTTTTCATCGATTTTAGATAAAAATCGCTTATCTTCATAAGGGTTATTGACAATAACGGATTGTTCCGTGGTTGCAGTGACACCTACAATACCGGAGCTCATGTCTATAGCGATACGCCCGATTCCATCACTGAGTTTTGTCCAAAGCATATTACTGTCGTGATCGACAATAAAAATAGAGCATCGTTCCGTGTTAATAATAGCTTTTGCTTCTTCGGAGATGGCAGGAAGAGTATCGTCAATGTTATCAAACTGCGCTAATTGCTTTCCAAATACGGCTATGCGCTGATAGATTTCAATTCCCATAGGTTTCCTTTTTGAGCAAAGATCCCTGACGGTCAAAAGAGAGTGCTAGTTCGAGATAGGTGCTGATATAGTGTGCGAAAAAAATCATAAATTTGGAGTCTTCAGGGCTGAAACCATCGGGTTTATTGAGCAATTGAAATACACCAATAATACGACGCTGCGAATCAAAAATAGGGATGGACGCGATGTTGTTCGTGATAAATCCGGTTTTGTCATCAATGGCATGGTGAAAATGCTCATCATTGTAGGGGTCATTAATCAGTAGAGGCTTGCTCTCTTTAATTGTTTGCCCAGCAATACCATCACTTTCATGAATCGTAATGGTGTCAGTTCCATCGGCAAGCGTCGTCCAAAGAGTTTTAGCAACAGGATTGCGGATAAAAATTGAACAGCGTTCCGCGCCGCTTACTTGTTTTGCGTATTGGGAAATTAACGGAAGCCCCTCTAGTAAAGTGGGGTGAGACAAAAGTGCGCGCCCAAAATCAGCTAGTTTACTAAACGTCGGATTAGAATCCATGTGTTCTCCTATAATCAAAGTTAATATATAATAATAGAGAATAATACTAACATTGGAAACCTAAAAGTTGACTCAAACAAGAAAAATGCTAACAAAGGAAGATAAAACCTCAAGAAGAGGAGGTTTTGAGAGGCTTAAAGGTTGTGCGTCTTTTTGTAATCGACGATCATTGCGTATGCTTCGTCTTTAAGCAATAATTTTTCTTTTTTGAGACCTTCCAGCTCTACGTCTGTCATTGGGGTGTCACCATTTTCAGCTTTAGTGATCTGGTCATCAAGTGTGTTGTGCTTGTCGAAAATCTTCAAAAAATGAGCGTTTGCTGCATTGTTTTCTTTCATAATATCACGGTATTCATGTAACATGGCTTTTCCTTAAGGGATGGATTTTTGGAATTTTACCATTTATTGTTTTAAAATACGTGGAAGAGTGATTCCCTCTTGCCCTTGATACTTGCCACTTTTATCTTTATAGCTGGTTTCACACACTTCATCACCTTGTAAAAAGAGGACTTGTGCTATCCCCTCATTGGCATAGATTTTAGCAGGAAGCGGCGTAGTGTTAGAGATTTCAATCGTAATGTGTCCCTCGAACTCTGGCTCAAACGGGGTGACATTAACAATAATGCCACAGCGAGCATAGGTTGATTTACCCAAACAAATAGCGAGGACATCTCGGGGTATTTTAAAATACTCAACGGTCCGTGCCAATGCAAAGGAGTTGGGAGGGACGATACAAACATCACCGATAAAATCAACAACATTCGCATCATCAAAATGTTTGGGATCAACAACAGTCGAATTAAGATTCGTAAAAATTTTAAATTCATTGACTAACGACGCCAAGACCTACTTGATCTTCACAAAAAGGGGTGATCATCCCCTCGTTTAATGCCATTTTTCGTATCCATCCGTCGCTTTTGAGACCCATTGACTTATCCATTGTTAAAATATTTTGTGGTAGTATAACACATCTATTACCCTACTTTTAGGAGCCATTATCTTATGGATATGAAACAAATTAAAAGCCTTTTGTCAGATTTTGATGCAAGTAGTTTATCGAAGTTAAAAATTACGCAAGAAGCATTTTCGATTGAACTTGAAAAGAGTACAGGTGCTGTTATGGCACCAATAGCAGCTGTTCAAGCTGCGGCTCCTGTTGCTGTATCAGCAGCTCCTTCTATTGTTGCTAGTGAGACACCGGTCCTAACTGGTGATGCAATTTTGTCACCGATGGTGGGAACGTTTTACTCAGCTCCGTCACCTGATTCAGCTCCATTTGTTAAAGTTGGTGAGCGTGTGAAAAAAGGTCAAGTTATCGCAGTATTAGAAGCGATGAAAATTATGAATGAGCTTGAAGCAGAATTTGACTGTAAAATACTCAGTGTTTTGATTTCAGATGGAGATGCTGTTGAATACGATATGCCACTTTTCGCGGTTGAGAAACTTTAATCATGGCAGAAATTAAACGTATTCTTGTTGCAAACAGGGGCGAAATAGCTCTTCGAGCTATTCGCACAATAAAAGAGATGGGAAAGGAAGCAATTGCCGTTTATTCAACAGCGGATAAAGATGCTTCTTATTTGAAACTTGCAGATGCAGCTATTTGTATCGGTGCAGCTCCAAGTTCACAAAGCTATTTGAATATCCCAGCTATTATCTCTGCAGCAGAAATTAGTGGATGTGATGCCATATTCCCTGGATATGGATTTTTGAGTGAAAATCAACATTTTGTTGAGATCTGTACCCATCATGGGATCAAGTTTATCGGACCAACACCTGAAGTCATGGTGATGATGTCGGATAAGTCTAAAGCAAAAGACGTCATGATTGAAGCAGGCGTTCCTGTTGTTCCAGGTTCCGATGGTTCGATCAAAGATATCGCAGATGCAGCACAACGTGCAAAAGTAGTCGGCTATCCGGTTATTCTTAAAGCGGCAGCTGGCGGTGGCGGACGTGGGATGCGTGTGGTAGAGGATGAAAGCTATCTTGAAAATGCTTTTTTAGCAGCAGAAGCAGAAGCGATTACCGCATTTGGTGATGGTACTATCTACATGGAAAAATTCATTAAAAATCCACGTCATATCGAAGTACAGATCATTGCTGACAGTCATGGTAATGTGTTGCACATTGGCGAGCGTGATTGTTCGATGCAGCGTCGACACCAAAAATTAATTGAAGAATCTCCTGCAGTTGCTTTGACGCCAGAAATCCGGGCAGCTTTGCATGCTTCGGCTGTTCGTGCGACTAAATACATCAAGTATGAAGGTGCTGGAACGTTTGAGTATCTTTTGGATGCGGATAAAAATTTCTATTTTATGGAAATGAACACACGATTACAAGTAGAACATACTGTTTCTGAGATGGTAAGCGGTTTGGATTTAATCGAGATGATGATTCGTGTTGCGCAAGGTGAAGCTTTACCTGCGCAAGATGCGGTTGTCCTTTCAGGACATTCGATCGAGTGCCGCATCACCGCAGAAGACCCTATCAAATTTTTGCCATGTCCTGGTAAAATCACGCAATGGATCGCTCCAGGTGGACGTAATATCCGTATCGATACGCATGTCCATGCCAGTTATATCGTTCCACCAACCTATGATTCGATGATTGCAAAGTTAATTGTTTATGGAAAAGATCGTAATGATGCGATTGCACGTATGCATCGGGCACTTAGTGAATTTACGGTTACCGGGATCAAAACAACCATCCCTTTTCATCTAAAAATGATGGAGAATCCGGATTTTATTAACAATGACTTCGATACAAAATACCTCGAAAATTATAACGGCTGATTGCCGTTATTCACCTCTAATTTCTTTTCATTAAATATTTTATTTATTTATTTATACAATTTTTATGCTTTTACGGTAGGATACTCTTTAGTTGGGTAATTTTACTTAAAAAAGGGAAGCCATGATGAACAATATGAGCATTGGACAAAAAGTACATATTCCGTTGATTGTATCAATCGGAATAGGATTTATTATTGTATTGATCAATTATTTTATTTCAGTGAGTGAAATAAAAGACAATGTTTATGAGACTCAAGCCAAAGAGATGAAAACGGTATTTGAAGAAGCATTGGACTCGAAGAAAAATGTTGGTATTACCAATGCGATTAGTATTGCAACCAATGCCGGAGTAGTTAATGGTTTAGCCAGTGGCGATCGTCAACAGACTCTTGGAAGTTTAAAATCACTTTCCAAAGAGTTTAAAGAAAATACTAAATTTGGTAATATTAAAATTCATGTACACGATAAAGATGTGCACAGTTTTATACGCGTATGGAAACCGGAAAAATTCGGTGATGACTTATCGGGTTTTCGTAAAACTATTCTTGCGGTAAAAGAGACTAGAAAGCCTTTAGTAGCTATAGAAGTTGGTAATGCAGGGATGGAGCTTCGGGGGATTGCACCGGTAATCTCAGGAGGTACTTACTTAGGTTCCATTGAGTTCATGCAAGGGCTTAATTCGGTAATTAAGGATTTGAAAAAGAACTTTGATACGGATTTGATTGTTGCATTGGATAATAAGTACTTGGATACTGCAAACGAGTTAAAAGGCAAGCCAAAAATTGGGGAGAAGTTAACCCTTGCTGTCAAAGAAGACGTGATTGATAAAGAACTGATGCAAGAATTGGCCGAAGCTAAATTTGATCCACAAGCAAAATCATTTACGACCTCAAACTTCTATGTTACCTTGATTCCAATCAATGATTTTTCTGGAGAAAAGGTAGGGTATGCTTTTTCAGCCAAAAAGCTTGATATAGTAGAAGCGATTATCAATGAGTCTGAAAACTCTTTGTTACGCCAAGTTGTGATTATGTCTGTTGTTGATGTGATTATATTGTTGTTACTTATTTCAATTATTCGCAAGGTTGTCACTTCTCCGATAGAAAACCTTGATACTATTGCTCGGGAACTTGCAGCGGGTGATGCTGATCTGACTAAGAGAATCAGTATAAACTCAAATGATGAAATTGGGCAAGCAGCAAAAAGTTTTAATGTCTTTATTGATAAAGTTCAAAAAATTGCTCTGGAAGCAGAAGATCACGCAAAAGAAGCAATGGATGCCAAAGGGCAATCAGAGAAGCAGTTGCAAAAGAATGAAGTATCCATTGCGCTTGCTCATGAGATGATTGGTGGAACGATTGATAATGCAGGAAGCTTGCGCACCAGCTTGGAGAGAAGTATTCAAGACTTAAATGGAGTCAATATCCTGAATGAAGAGACAGGTGAAGTTGTTGAGAAGGTAAATACACAAACCGATGAGATCATGACCAGTATTGCGAACATTACGGAAATGATTAATGATTCACGTGCCAATTCAGAGCAATTGACACATAATGTCAGTGAGATTTCGAACGTTATAACCTTAATTAAAGATATCTCGGATCAAACCAACTTGTTGGCATTGAATGCGGCTATTGAAGCTGCACGAGCAGGGGAACATGGACGTGGATTCGCGGTTGTTGCAGATGAAGTACGAAAACTTGCTGAACGAACGCAAAAAGCAACGAGCGAAGTAGAAGCAAACATTAGCGTACTGAAACAAAACTCGATTGGGATGTTAGAAAACAGTGAACGCGTCGAAGTCTATGCTACTGATTCAACACGACGTTTGGATGAGTTTAAACAGATTATGTCTCATATGATAGGCAATGTCGAGAAAATTAAAGGTGATAATCAAACAGTCAGTTATGGGATCTTTACCAACATGGCAAAACTCGATCATATGATCTTTAAAGCCAATGCCTATGAAGTAGGTTTTGATGGCAAGTCAAAGAGTGAGTTCACCGATCATCATTCATGCGCTCTTGGTAAGTGGTATGAGCAGGGAGATGGTAAGGCTATCTTCGGAAAATCCAATGCCTATAGTCGTTTAGCAGAACCGCATAAAAAAGTACATGATGAAATTCATAAAGCAATAGGATTGTTGAAAAAAGAGTCGACGGTGAAAAGTGATAAAGAGATTGTTGATTGTTTTAAAGAGGCTGAAAAAGCAAGTAAAGAGTTGTTTACGGTGTTAAATGAAATAGTAGAAAGTTAAATCAGGTAATACTTCCCATTAGGGAAGTCGAAGGACTTTTATCTCTGCGCTGAGACGCAGCCTGGTAAAATAATCATTTAATACTTGATTGCGTTTTTCCCCCATAATTGTATTGGTAATTTGAGGACGTACTGAATCTAAATTTTCAGTGATTAGATTTTGTTTATCTTTCATGTAAAAACTCATAAAACTATTCTTTCCATTGGGCAAAATTGGTCCAAATTTCCCCACCTCTATTTTATTTAAGATTTGTGATAGCTGCGGATTGATGTTTTTAGTAGGGATGTTTTCATCTTTGGTGGTGATGTCGGGGATATTACGCATGGGGTCATCAATCTTGGCTTGTAGCACTTCAGCTGAAGAGGCAATATAGGTTGTAACGGTATAACTGTCAGGATGTGAGAACTCATCAAGATGCAGTTGATAATATTCGGCTTCTTCTGCAGGTGTTGGTTGGGCCATTTTGGAAAAAGCAATACTGCTGTAGAGTTTTTGGCCGCGTATGCTTTCTTCAATTCTAGCTTTCAATTCACTTTCGTTGATTCCGCGGGCGGTTTGCATGGCATCTATGAGTTGCTCAACAGAGAGATTATTTTGCTTGGCCATTCTCTCCATCTCTTCTTTTATTTCTGAAGCGCTAACCGAGATCTTTTTTTCTTGTGCTTCTAGTTGCTCGAGTTTTTTTCGAATAAGAGTATCCGCACTTTTAGTAGCATCGGTTCCGCTTAGTTTCATTTCTTGAGTGATTTCATACAAAGTGATCGGACTGTTTTTGACCAAGACAGCGACGCCGCCGACTGGGGCACCAAAAGCAAAGGTCAGTAATAATGACGATAGGACGAGTGAACGCATCAAAGCTCCTTGAGATAATGGCCTATTTTACCCGCATTTAACCTAGTCTTAACTAAAATTCGTCAATTGTAAAAAAGGATTTTCTCATGGTAGTCACACGCTTCGCCCCTAGTCCGACAGGATATTTACATATCGGAGGTCTTCGTACGGCTTTGTTGAGCTATTTATGGGCGCGTAAAAATAATGGAACTTTTTTATTGCGTATTGAAGATACCGATTTTAGTCGAAATGATGAAGCGGCGGCATTGGCAATCGTAGAAGCTTTTAAATGGGTTGGTTTACAGCATGATGGAGCTATTGAATATCAATCAAGCCGTCTTGAGATTTACAAACAGCATATCCAGAAGCTTTTAGATGAGGGCAAAGCTTATAAGTGCTATATGTCCAAAGAAGAACTTGAAGCTCTTCGTGAAGAACAAACACAGCGTAAAGAACGTCCGAAGTATGACAATCGTTATCGTGACTTTACAGGTACTCCCCCAGAAGGCAGAGAAGCGGTTGTCCGTATCAAAGCACCATTAGAGGGAAGTATAACCGTACATGACGGCGTCAAAGGGGATGTGGTTTTTAATGTACATGACATTCTCGATGATTTTATCATAGCACGTTCGGATGGTACGCCTACGTATAATTTTGTGGTTGCAGTGGATGATGCCTTAATGGGGGTTACGGATGTCATTCGCGGGGATGATCATCTCTCTAATACTCCAAAACAAATCGTTGTGTATCAAGCGTTTGGATTTCCTGTTCCGAAGTTTTTCCATGTACCGATGATCCATAACCATGATGGTAAAAAACTGTCAAAACGTGATGGTGCTACTGATGTAATGGCGTATAAAACGATGGGGTATACACCGCAGAGCTTATTGAACTTTTTGGTTCGATTGGGATGGAGTCATGGAGATCAGGAGATATTTTCGATGGCCGAAATGCTGGAACTGTTTGATCCTAGTGATATTAATCGTTCTGCATCCGTTTACAATGTTGAAAAACTTGATTGGCTAAATGGTCATTATCTCAAAAACATGAGTAATGAACAATTGTGCGAATTGCTTGAGTTTCATGGTGTGATGTTGATCAGTCATGACAAGCGGGAAATTTTACTCGATGCGGTCAAAGAGCGTGCTAAGACTTTAGCTGAGATGGCAATGCTTATCAGCGAGATATTGGTCAAACCTGCAGCTTTTGAGGAAGCGGTTTTGAAAAAAGGGTATAAAGAGGACAGTAAAGAAGTCCTCGAGAAGTTTTGTGTAGCACTAAAGGCGGCACAAGAGCTTCATTTACCGAGCGATTATCATCATGTGATGGAAAGTGTTGTGACTGAAATGGGAATCGGTTTTGGGAAAATTGGACAGCCTCTTCGTATTGCCTTGCTGGGTAAACTGTCAGGACCTGGTCTTGACAGCGTTATGGCGATTATCGGTGTTGACGAAACACTGGCGCGTATTAATACACTAATCTCATACTGAGGTATATCGGATGGTTCCCAATGAGGGAACCAATCTTTTTGTCTTTGCTTCCTTCATAAACCGCTTTAACCCCCGTTTTTCTTGCTCACCGATACGATAGGTTATGTGTTGTAAATAAAACTGTAGTTGCTCAGGGGTGAGATTACTTTTAGTAGCGCTTGCTTTTAATATGTAGTAGGGGATTTTGACAGGATAACGGATAAAGGCACGGCTTAGGCGTTTGAGTTCGTCGTTGTGATGGTGGGTACATAGTAAGGCAAAGACAAAGGGTAAAGCGGTTTGTTCATACCAGACCTGTGCCAAGTCAATCGATTCTCCTCCGCTGTAATAATAACGCAAGGCTTTATCTCCGATCAGTACCTCTCCCTCAATATCCAACACTTGCGCCAGTAAATTCGAGGTTGCGGAAGCCGTATCGTCTTTATGAAAATTACTTGGCAAAGACAAAACGCTTAGGACACTTTTTTTGGCGACGATTCCAATGTTGAAATGTTTGCAGTGACGCGCAGTGATACTCGAGATAAAAGCGGCATCTATTCGTCGTGCGGCGAATGATTGATTCAGGGTTGATGGGACCCCTTTATGGTAGTTCAAGCTTTGATGGACTTTGAGTGTTTTGGCGTAACGTTTCATAAAAACGTGAAACGGTAAGAGGTTTAAAAAATCAATTTTTCCAAAAATCACACTAAAGACCTTTTCATACAAGAGGTGCTATTATACTAAATTACAATGCTATTTAGAGGTATTTTTATGATAACTGTAGAATTTTTAGGGCCGATTCAAAAGCCTGTTTTGAACATGGAAGCGTCTACGTTGCATGATGTTGCACGTGTGTTAAAAGAAGATGCCCAAATGGGAGAATGGATTGACAGCTGTGCGGTTGCGGTGAACGATACTTTGGTCTCATCACTGGACACGGTTCTAAAAAACGGCGATAAAGTCTCTCTTTTACCTCCGGTATGTGGAGGATGAACATGGTAGAGCTTTACGATGGAGCGTTAAATGTTCCTGAGGTTTTGACCCGTTGGTACGCGCAAGAATCGACCAGTAATTACGGTGCCTACATTCCCTTTGTAGGAACGGTTCGTGATGAGGGAGGAATCGAAGGTTTGAGTTTTGATGTGTATGAACCAATCTTACAAAGCTGGTTTGACGCTTGGGTGAGCAAAGTGGCTCCTTTGGGAGCAACACTCAAAATGGCACACAGTCGTGGTGATGTTTTGCTCCATGAATCATCCTATATTGCAGCCGTATTTTCTCCCAAGCGACGTGTGGCACTTGAGACGATCGAAGCATTTGTGGAAGATTTCAAAGCTTCTGCCCCTATCTGGAAGTACGATCTTATAAACGGTGACCGTATCTATGCACGTGAACGCTCAACAGCGATTGCAGGTGCTGGAATATTAGGAGCAAAATCATGATATCGTACGAAACATCCCAAAATATGATCAGCCTTTTACCTGTGGGTGCATTGAGAAGTGAACGTGTCTTTTTGAGTGCTGCACTAGGGCGTGTATTGGCTCAAGACATTGTGGCACAAGAAGACTATCCAACACATCCTACCTCGGCAATGGATGGATATGCAGTGGTTCATACCGATTTTGCACAGCATAAGGCGCTTGGAATTTTGGGAGATAACCCTGCCGGAGCAGATGAAGTGGCTCAAGTAGAAAGTGGTATCTGTATCAAAACGTTTACGGGTTCATTGATGCCACTTGGTTCTGATACCCTTATCCCTATTGAAAATGTGACGGTCAAAGAGGGTGTGATACAAATCGATAAACCCGTTCCCTTTGGATTTGCGGTACGTCCAGTGGGTGAGAACTATCGAAAAGATGAGGTTTTGATTTCACGTGGAACGACGCTGGGCTTTGCTGAGATTGGAGTACTAGCCGGGATCAATCATGTTATGGTTTCGGTTGCTCAACGTCCAAGAGTAAGTGTCATTGCAACGGGAAGTGAGCTACTGGATATCGGTGAGAATGCACGCAATGTTGGACAGATCCGAAGTTCTAATAGTTACACACTTCAAGCATTGGTTGAGCAATTAGGCGGGGAATGTGTTCAAATGGGGATTGTAGGCGATGATAAAGGTGCTATTATGGAACGCTTTGATGAAGCGCTTCGTTCGAGTGATATTGTGGTGAGCTCTGGCGGTGTGAGTGTTGGAGACTATGATTTTGTAAAACATATCGTACCTAAACTCGGAGCTGAGGTGATTTTTAAGGGTGTCAATATCAAGCCAGGTCAGCACGTCATGGTGGCACAGCGCGGGTCCAAGTTTATTGTGGCACTTCCGGGCTTTGCCTACTCCTCTACAGTCACCTTTATCCTCTATGTTGCACCATTATTGGCACGGATGATGGGACGTGAAAATGTCTATGAGCCGATTGAAGCAACGCTCAAAGTCCCGTTTGCAAAGCGTTCGAATAAAAGCGAATTTACAGCGTGTAATTTGCATTTTGAAGATGGACGCTACTGGGTTGATTTTGAGGGTAAAAAAGTAGGAAGTTCTGCGATATTAACCAATCTACTTGGAAATGCTGCATTGATGATCTGCGGTGAAGACGACGGCGATTTGGAAGCGGGAACGTTGGTAAGAGTTATAAAGTTGTAGTTCTGAACCCATTAATGGGTTCAGGCTAAAGCTGAAAGTTATATGACAATCTTTGCTTTGATGGTCTCTTCGTCCATCATCTCTTTTTGGTATTTTACAACTACTACATTCTCAGTTTCATTGATGTACCATTCCGCAATATGCTCATCTTCCAATGCTAGTAGTTTTTCTTGATCAACGTGCTCTCTAGGTATGTATAAATGAGAGAATACTTTAGGATTAGAAAGCTTGAGAGTCCACAAAAGCCATAAAGTAGTAACAATAATCAATCCTATAGATAGGGTCTCTTTGTTGGAATACTGTAGTGCCAGTCCCGCAACAATACCACCGATAAAGGTCATAAAGTAAGCAAAGCCGTTGGCAATCCCTAATGCCGCACCTTTTTGATGAACGCGTGCGAACTTACTGATCAGCGATTGGACCAAGGGTTCCATCATGTTAAAGGCCATAAAGAAGCTAATAACGCCAGCTACAAATTCCCAGCTTTTGGTTGCAAAGCCCATAAGAGTGAAGGCAATGATAAATAAGACAATAGAGATTATAAAAATCTCTTTTGGTTTATTGTATTTTTCTCCAAAAACGGCTGCTGGCCCCATAGCGATAAGCCCTGCTATCAATGCCGGAACATATACTTTCCACAGCTCTGCTTTTTCCCAGTTAAATCCATACTCGCCTTGTGTGAGTAAAATAGGGATAAGGACGAAGGCAACCGTCATAAGCCCTTTTTGCATTCCGTTAATAATAATCATATTAAGAAGATTAGGATCTTTGATGATATCACGGGTTGAAGTGGTAGAGTGATAGATGTGATGAATACGTGGAGGTGTTGGAACCTTGGTAAACAACACGATCATGGAAAGGATGGATAATCCACCTGCAATCCAAAACAGTGAGCCAATACCGTAGTGAGCGGCAATAACCGGTCCCATTCCCATAGCTAAAGCAAAACTAATAGCGATAGTTCCACCCATAAGGGCCATTGCTTTACCGCGTTTCTCTTCACTGACCAAATCACTGATCATAGCAGGGATAACAGCACCGATAGCTCCTGAACCCTGTAAAAAGCGTCCGAACATAAGGGTATAAATATCGGTACTAACAGCACAGACAATAGAACCCACTAAAAAGATGATCAACCCGATAAGAAGGGTAGGTTTACGACCAAGCTTATCACTCATAATTCCAAATGGAAGCTGAAAAATGGTTTGTGTAAGAGCATATCCTCCGACAATGACACCGATTAGAAGAGGCGTAGCCCCTTGTAATGTTAATGCATACGCCGAAAGTACGGGTAAAACCAAAAAAAGACCGAAAAAGCGAAGCGATAAAATCGCGGAGAGAGGCATGACTGTTTTAAACACGCTGTGACCTTTGATGAGATAAAATTGCTGTTATTATAATACATTGTGAAGAATGAAAAGCAATACAGCTACAATGACTAAGACAACCCTAAGGAAACAAAGCATGCGCATCGTAATAGCAACCTCTAATAAAGGGAAGATTCGGGAGATTAAAGAACTGTTCCATGACCGGGAGGTTTTCCCGTATACTGAGTTAATGGAAGCTTTTGAGATCATCGAAGACGGGGATACTTTCAAAGAAAATGCGCTGATCAAGGCACGTGCTGTTTACCAAGCGTTGGGTGATGCAGAGGCCGTTGTTGTCGCAGATGACAGTGGTATCAGCGTGGATGTATTAGAGGGTGCTCCGGGTATTTACAGTGCACGATATGCGGGTGAGGGGTGCAGTGATAAAGACAACTTTAATAAACTCATCAATGCAGTAAAAAGTGCAGGCTTTGAGTCTTCGCCAGCTTACTATACTGCGGCAGTTGCGATTGTTTCCAAAGAGGGTGAGAGTTGTGTGCATGGATGGATGCATGGCGATATCTCGATTTTTCCTCAAGGGGAAAATGGATTTGGATATGATCCTATTTTTACACCCTCAGGGCAGACTTTGACATTGGGTGAGTTAGACAGTGAAGTAAAAGTAGGAATATCACACCGCTCGAAAGCGCTGCATTTGGCGAAGATGTTGATTGATCAGATCAAGGCTCAGCGTTCTTAAACGGGAATATTCCCGATAATGGTGAGAAAAATAACCCCCACCACAATCCGATAAATCGCAAACGGTGTAAAGGTATGACGGCTCACAAAGCCTACAAACATTTTGACAGTGAAAAAAGCGAAGATAAATGCGGTGACAAACGCAACGGCTAGCATGGTCCAATCATCGACGATCATCTCATGGCGATGCTTGAACAGGTCATACGCAGTTGCAATAGCCATCGTTGGAATGGCCAGTAAAAATGAAAACTCTGCGGCAGCTTTACGCTTTAGACCCAAAAACAGACCGCCGATAATTGTAGCACCTGAACGGCTTGTGCCTGGTACCATCGAAAGACTTTGAAACACTCCGATCATGAAAGCCTCTTTATAACTTAATTCATCAAGCCCTTTTCCTGCATCGATGGCTTTGTCACGCCGGATATACTCAACTGCCAAAAACACAAATCCCCCAGCAATCAGCATGAAGCTAACGGTCTCAACCCCAAATAAGGCTTTAATGTGTTTGTAAAACAGTAATCCCAAAACACCTGTAGGGACGAATGCGACGGCGAGTTTAATCCAGAGGGTTTTATCGTTCATAAGATGTTTGGCGTATAAGAACAAGACAGCGAGGATACTGCCCAATTGGATAGAGACTTCGAATGCTTTGTGTGCTGCAGTTTGTTGTATCCCAAGTAGTTGGGATGCGAGGATGAGGTGACCTGTCGAGGAGACCGGTAAAAATTCGGTAACCCCCTCAAGGGCACCTAGGAGGATAGCGTCAAATAGTGTCATTCATAATCTCTTTTTTTAGCGTAATTCTAACACACTAATAGCAAGCTTAAAGGAGTACTAACCCGCGCTTAGTTATAATTCGCACAATTTCTTATAAATTTATACTCCTCAATCACAAGGAAAACAATGCTCCTCTTTACCCCAGGACCTACTCCGGTACCGGAATCAGTACGTATCGCTATGGCAGGAGAAACACTGCATCATCGTACTCCTGAGTTTGAAGCTATTTTTGAGCGTACACGCGCTTTGTTATTTGAACTTTTAGAGATGGATGAAGTGCTGATGTTGGCCTCTTCAGGTACCGGTGCTATGGAAGCTGCAGTGATCAATTTGGCACACTCCAAGCTTTTGTCGATTAATTCGGGAAAATTCGGTGAGCGTTTTGGCAAGATAGCAGCAGCTCATAGTATTGCTAATGTCGAGATCAAACATGAGTGGGATACCGCGGCTTCCGTAGCAGAAGTTCAAGCAGCTCTTGGTGCAAACCCGGATATTGATGCGATTGCGATTCAAATCTGTGAGTCCGCAGGGGGGCTTCGCCACAATGCGGAAGCCATAGCAGCAGCGGTCAAAGCGCATAATCCCTCTATTATGGTTATTGCTGATGGGATTACGGCTGTAGGTGTTGAAAAGATTGATGTTTCCAATATCGACTGTTTGATCTCAGGCAGCCAAAAAGCATTAATGCTCCCTCCTGGACTTGCAATTATGGGTCTCTCAGAGGCTGCAATGGCAAAAATCGGCAAAGGAAAAGGGTATTACTTCAACCTTGCAACCGAGATCAAAAACCAGCAAAAAAATACGACAGCATGGACCGCAGCAACAACGTTGATTATCGGTTTGGAAAATATTTTGAATCGTATCAAGGCCGAGGGTGGTTTAGCAAAATTATACGATGAGACAGCACGTCGTGCACGTGCTACACGTGAAGCACTTGTGGCAATTGGATTGCATATCTACCCGACGACTCCTGCGGACTCGATGACGACGATTGATGATGAGCAAGCGCCTAAGATTCGTTCTATGCTGAAAAAAGAGTTTGATATCAATATGGCTGGCGGTCAGGATCATATCAAAGAGTTGATCTTTCGTATTAACCATATGGGGCTTATCCCTGCATACGAAGCGGCTTGGGTTGTGAACAGTATTGAATTGGCACTTGCTAAATTGGGAAGAAGAGCTTTTGACGGAACGGCTAACAAAGTCTTTAGCACCGTTTATTTTGGGCAGTAACCTATGATTTTTGAACATGAAATTCCAGAGGGATCACGGCTTTATTTCGCAGGAACGGCGAAAACGAAACGTTTGATCGAGGCAAAAGCGAGCGCCTTGTTGTCGTCTGCAGGATTTGAAGAGATCGTAACTCCGTTGTTTTCCTACCATCAGCACCAAAGTGTGTGTGAAGAGCGTGAGCTAATCCGTATCGGTGATCTTGAAAACCATGCGATGAGTTTACGTGCGGATTCAACGATAGACGTTGTTCGTATACTTAAAAAGCGTTTGGGGACGAATACGACTCACAAGAAATGGTTTTATATCCAGCCTGTTTACCGCTTTCCTTCTATCGAACAGTATCAAGTGGGAGCGGAGATCATTGATGAGTGTAATTTAGCGGTGGTACTCAATGAAGCAATGGCTATTTTTAGCGCATTAGAGATTAAGCCGTTATTGCAAATCTCAAATATCAATATTCCTCGGATTCTTTCCGAAATGTTGAATTTGGATTTGGATGATTTTAGGCATGTTAATATTGAGAAATTTTTGGCGCTCAAAATAGACTGGTTGACGCAATTGGTCTATTTGGAAAAAGTAGAAGAGATTGAACCGCTGTTAGCCTTGGTTCCAGATCAAATACGCGATGAATTGCTTAATATTAAAAAGCTGTGCGCAGGGTTTGAATATCCACATCTTGTCATTGCCCCTTTATATTACGCTAAAATGCTGTATTACGATGAGCTCTTTTTTCGTGTTATTGAAAAAAATGAAGTCTACGCCATGGGCGGACGTTACAAAGATGAAGATACCGTTTCGGTTGGATTCGCAATTTATACAGATGCTTTGGTCGAAGCATTACATCATAAAATAGGAAATACATGAAAGCAGATTTAATTGTCGGTATCCAGTGGGGTGACGAAGGAAAAGGTAAAATAGTCGATTTGCTCGCGCAAAAATACGATGTTGTTGCCCGTTACCAAGGTGGACATAATGCAGGACATACGATAGTTGTCGATGGTAAAACCCATGCGCTTCATTTGATTCCATCGGGGATTTTGAATCCAAAAGCGGTTAATATCATCGGGAATGGTGTGGTTGTTTCTCCTGAAGCACTTATCAAAGAGATGAAGCAGTTTGATAACCTGCTGGGTCGTTTGTTTTTGAGTGAAGCAGCGCATATGATTTTGACGTTTCATACTTTGATCGATCAAGCAAAAGAGAAGCTACGCGGTGAAAAAGCGATCGGTACAACCGGTCGCGGTATTGGGCCTGCGTATAGCGAAAAGATCGCTCGTGCCGGTTTTCGTTTGGGTGAGTTACGTAATGTTCCTGTGTTAGCCGATCGTGTTTTGGAGTATTTTGTTCAAAACAAAGCAATTTTTGAGGCATTGGCAATCACTTTGCCAAATCGTGCAGAATTAACAGCAGAACTGAATGGATTTGCAGAAAAACTGGTTCCATTTTTGGCGAACACGACACAAATGGCGTGGAAGATGATGGATGAGAATAAGAAGATTTTGTTAGAAGGGGCACAAGGGACAATGCTGGACATTGACCACGGTACCTATCCGTATGTAACGAGCTCTTCAACCATCTCTGCAGGTGCATGTACCGGTCTTGGAATCAATCCAAAAGACATTGGAAAAGTAACCGGAATTGTAAAAGCGTATTGTACACGTGTCGGTAATGGTCCCTTCCCAACGGAAGATCACACTGAGATCGGTGAGCGTTTGCGTACGCAGGGAAGAGAATTTGGAACAACGACAGGACGTCCACGTCGTTGCGGATGGTTTGATGCAGTAGCCTGCCGTTTTGCAAGTCGTATCAATGGATGTGATGATCTTTCCATCATGAAGCTGGATGTTTTAGACGGTTTTGATGAGATCAAAGTGTGTGTTGCTTATGAAGTAAATGGGGAAACCATTGATTATCTACCACTTGATCTAGACAATGTGACACCGGTGTATAAAACATTTGCCGGATGGGATAAGACAGAGGGTGTTCGCCGTTTTGAAGACCTTCCTAAAACTGCTCAAGAATACCTAAAAGCAATCGAAGAGTTAACGCAGACCAAAATCGGTATGATCTCAACATCACCGGATCGAAACGATACTATTTTACTGTAATACCAAAGAGATAAATCCAAAGGGGAGACGATGCCATGAAATCACGTTACGAACCTTTGGTGAAGCTCAAAAAACAAGCCTTAGACAAAGCAGAACAGCACCTGATGAACGCAAATACAGAAGTTGCCATCAGTGACGCTGCCTTACTGAGTGCCTATGCAGAACTCTCTTCTCTTCAATCTCCCTCAAATGGTCCTATTGGTCAACTCGTTCAAGCACAAATGATTTTTCAAGCACAGCATCGTGAGATTGAGGCGTGTCGTTTACGACTGCAACGTGCACAGATTAATCAAAACGCAGCCCGAGAAGCTTTTCGATTTTCACGTGTGGAGTTTGAAAAATTCAATTATCTTGAGCTACAGGAAATAGAGACGATGATGGCAAAAGTAAAATATGAAGAGGCAAAGATGTTAGATGAAATCGGGACAATGACGTATAAAAAGGTTTGGCTATGAGATATCTGTTTTTAATTACTTTTTGGGTGACGACTCTCTCAATGGGTGCGCAAAATACGAAATCGTATGAGTGTACTAAAATTTTCGAGTCCCGTAAAAATGAGCTTTTAGTGGAACTGAGCCGTATTGATGAGGAACGTCAGTCTCTTGATGCACTCAAGCGAGCAACGGAAGAGCTGTTAAAGAAAAAAGAGTCTGTCGTTCAGGGAAAAGACAGCCGTGTGGATCAAAAACTGCAAGAGATCTCAGCGAAAGAAGCATCTACCAAGAGAATGCTGGAGGCAAACAAGAAAATACTAGATGAGATCAAACAGCTAAAGTCCGACAAAGTATCCCAGACCTTTGCAAAAATGAAACCATCAGCATCAGCGGGGATACTTTCTCAGATGTCATTAGAGGAAGCATCTGCTATTATGAGCAGCTTGAACTCAAAAGTGGTAGGTCAGATATTGGCAAAAATGGATCCAAAAAAAGGGTCAGAGATTACAGCCGCTTTGCGAAGAATCCCAAGTCAAGCTCAAAAATAACACGTAAGCGTCCTCTAAGCCATTTTAGAGGACATCTTAAGTACAATTACAAAAAAGAAATAGGGCCCAATTATGAAAGTTTCACTCTCACATATACCCCACATATCAAGCCGAATAGCCGTAGATCTGAATCGTAGCGGACTTGTGACCATGACGCAAGGATTAGAAGCCACGGCACAAGAGGCTGAAAAGATATTGATTGAGAATGTTAAACGTGAAATGGCGCTCGAAGAAAAAGTCAATGAAATCGTTAATGCAAACGAAGAGCAAATTGATTATTACCTTGCGGACGAACGTCAACTTTTTTTTATGATCAAGAAAAAATTGGCACCTGATTATGGGGTTATCTTATCGTATGAAGAGCGTTATTCAGATATTGCCCACAAAATATTAGATGCTTTGTATGAAGAAGATTTGATTAATTATGATGTAAGTGAAAATCGTGTTAAAAATCTTATCTACGATTCAATGACTAAATTTATTGCCGATGCCGGAGAGATTGAGTCTGCGGTGTATGAAAAAATTAAAAGCTATAAGCGTCGTGTGATTCCGGGTACGGATGAGTATGAGATCTTGTATGAAAAATTTTATAAAGATGAATTGGCTCGAAGAGGACTTTCATAATGCGTGATGTATGGATTTATCTAGAAAATGGGACGTATCTGCAGGCTAAAAGTTTTGGGGCAGATACTACCAATGTTGGAGAGATTGTTTTCAATACGTCATTGACTGGATATCAAGAGATTATTTCTGATCCCTCGTATGCAGGTCAGTTTATTACCTTTACGATGCCGGAAATTGGAAATGTAGGGGTAAATAGCGAAGATATGGAAAGTGCTGCTGCTCACTGTAAAGGTGTCATCGTACGTCAGTATCAAAGTGAATACTCGAACTTTCGTGCACAAGAGGCTCTCCACACATTTTTAGAAAAACATGGCGTAATCGGAATTTGTGATATTGACACCCGTTATTTGACAAAGATGTTGCGTACGCAAGGTGCCATGATGATGATCGCTTCTACAAAAGTCAGTGATAAAGGACAACTCAAAGCCCTTCTTGAAGTAGCCCCTCGTATTGAAGAGGTGAACTACATCCAAGAAGTAAGTACGAAAACAGCCTACCTTCACACTTCAGGCGTGTATAATCCGGTTACTTTTAAATACAATGAAACACCAAAAGTGAAAGCCAAAATAGCGGCTATCGATTTTGGAGTTAAACGTAATATCTTAAATGAACTCACTCAAGTGGGACTGGAAGTAAACGTCTATCCCAATGACTTCAGTGCTGATGATCTAATAGCACAATACGATGCGCGTACGATTGATGGTGTTTTTCTCTCTAATGGCCCAGGAGATCCTTTGGTTCTTAAAAAAGAGCAAGATGAAATCAAAAAACTCATAGCACGTAAAATCCCAATATTTGGTATTTGTTTAGGACACCAATTGTTGAGTATTGCACATGGGCACGATACGCATAAGTTGAAATTTGGTCATCACGGTGGAAATCATCCGGTTAAAAATGTTAAAACAGGGATGGTAGAAATTACCGCTCAAAATCATAACTACAATGTCCCAGAGTCGATTCGCGACATTGCAGAAGTAACGCATGTTAATCTTTTCGATAATACGATTGAAGGACTCTCCTATAAAGAGGGCTCTATTTTTTCAGTTCAGCACCATCCGGAAGCCAGCCCAGGCCCAAAAGAGAGCCGTTACATCTTTGAAGAATTTTTAACACGTATTCAGCGATAAAACTTTTCTTTCTTCGCCGAGTATCCACAATCGGCCTCATTATTTCTCACACAATTCTTTCAAAAATCTTAAAAATATCACTAAGTTATCAAAGCGAGCAAAAAGATTAATAATTTAAGATTTATTAAATAGTTGTATGGCTATCATTAGAGTGTCTAATAGCCTAGAACTGTTACATTTGTGTTAAGAAACGCAATAAGGCTCTTATGCTTTGAATTTTAAGGAGGTAATATATGGAAAATCGTCCATTAGAGTATGACTATACAGTTGCCAAACTGTTTATGTACAATGCTATATTTGTCGGTGTTGCTGGTATGCTTGCAGGGGTTGTGCTGGCATGGCAAATGGCATTTCCACAATTTAACTATATCCTTGGTGTGAACTTCGCTGAGTACACCAATTTTGGTCGCTTACGTGCGATTCATACGGACAGTGTTATTTATGGATTTGTTTTAAGTGCAGTTTGGTCCACATGGTATTATGTAGGTCAGCGTGTTTTAAAAGTATCAATGGCAGAGTCTAAATTTTTGATGTTTGCAGGTAAAGCCCATTTCTGGATTTACATGGCGGCATCGGTAATTATTGTAATAGGTTTGCAATTAGGGATTACGAGTTCAAAAGAGTACTCAGAATTTGAATGGCCAATCGATGCAGGTATTGTTGTCGTTTGGGTCTTGTGGGGTATCAGTATTTTTGGTTTGATCGGTATTCGTCGTGAAAAATCTTTGTACATCTCTATTTGGTATTACATTGCGACTTTTTTAGCGGTTGCGATGCTTCATATTTTTAACAATGCAGAGATTCCTACATGGATTGCAGCTCCAGGTGTGGGTAACTGGTATCACTCGGTTTCGATGTATGCTGGGACTAATGATGCATTAGTGCAATGGTGGTTTGGTCACAATGCGGTTGCATTTTTATTAACAACACCGATTATCGCGATGAGTTACTATTTTTTACCAAAAGAGTCGGGTCAAGCGGTTTACTCGTATAAATTGTCTTTACTTGCGTTTTGGGGATTGATGTTTGTGTACCTTTGGGCTGGCGGACATCACTTGTTGTTCTCTACGGTTCCTGACTGGATGCAAACAATGGGTTCTGTCTTCTCGGTTGTCCTTATTCTTCCATCATGGGGTTCAGCGGTTAATATGCTTCTGACGATGAAGGGTGAATGGCAGCAAGTAGCGGCAAGTCCATTGATCAAATTTATGGTTATGGCTTCTACATTCTATATGTTCTCAACACTTGAGGGTCCAATCCAAGCGATCAAATCGGTTAATGCTTTGGCACACTTCACAGACTGGATTATTGGTCACGTTCATGACGGTGCACTTGGATGGGTTGGCTTTATGGTTATTGCTGCGTTGTCTCATATGGCTCCACGTATGTTTAAGCGTGAGATTTATTCTAAATCGTTGCTGGGTACACAGTTTTGGATTCAGACCCTTGGGGTTATCTTGTATTTCACATCGATGTGGATTGCGGGTATTACTCAGGGTATGATGTGGCGTGCGCACGATGAATTCGGTAACCTAGCTTACTCATTTATCGATACTGTTGTTGTCCTACACCCGTACTTTACGATCCGTGCCGTTGGTGGTACCTTGTATCTTATTGGTATGGTGATGTTTGCGTATAATATGTACAAGACAATGACAAGTTCTCGTGTAGTTGAAGAGAGTGAACTTCAAAACGCAACGCCTATGGGCGCATAATTAAGGAGGGGAAAATGTTTCACTGGTTAGAAAAAAACCCGTTCTTTTTTGCGGTTGCTGTTTTCGTTGTTATTGCCTTTGCAGGTCTCGTTGAGATCCTGCCAAACTTTGCTCAGGCATCTCGTCCGATTCTCGGTGCGAAGCCTTATTCGACTTTGGAATTAACGGGTCGTCTCGTGTACATCAAAAACAACTGTAATGGGTGTCATTCACAGTTGATTCGTCCGTTTAAATCGGAAACAGATCGTTATGGTCATTATTCTATGAGTGGTGAGTATGCATACGATCGTCCATTCTTATGGGGTTCTAAACGTACAGGTCCAGATTTGATGCGTGTAGGAAACTATCGTACTACGGATTGGCATGAAACGCATATGAAAGATCCTGTAGCAGTTGTTCCTGGTTCGATCATGCCTGCATATACGTGGCTGTTCAAGAATATCGCTGATGTTGATACTGCCTATGCAGAGCAATTAACGGTACAAAAATTCTTTGCAGTTCCTTATAATACGGAACTTCCAATGGCAGATGGTTCAAAAGTTACGGTTGCTTTAGCAGATACATTAGAAGGTGCTCGTGCATCGGCTCTTGAAGAAGCAAAAGTGGTTGCGGCAGATATGAAAGATCAGGCTGTTAAAGATGCAGTAGCAGCAGGTCAGGTTCCTGAAATTGTTGCCCTTATTGCGTATCTTAACCGATTGAAATAAAGGATTAGCGTGGATATTGCGACACTTCAAGCGTACGGCTTTTTTTTCTTTACAGCTTTTATGGTGGTCATACTGTATTCGTACATATATCATCTCTATAGCTCACAAAAAGATGGGTCACGCGATTATGAGAAATACAGCAATATCGCGCTGCACGATGAGATCACCGATCAACCGGTCGAAGAGATCTTAAAAGATGACGAGAAAAAGTAGGAGGCATAGATGAATAAGACAGTATTAGCTGCTATCATAGTTACAATTGCGATGCTTGGCTTCACCTACGCTGCAGTCGAAATGGCTGGCGGTTTAGATAAGCTTATAAAAGACGGTGACTGGGTAAATATGCTAGCCATATTAGGCGCAGTTATTCTTGTTATAGCAACTACATTTGTAGTTACTAAATACGTTCGACAGATGCAAAACGATACCGCAAGTGGTAAGCTTGCAGAAGAGACTTGGGACGGCATCGGTGAGTATAAAAACGAACCACCGTTTGGATGGTTTGTTTTATATCTTATTATGATTATTTGGGCGATTTGGTATTTTCTTGCAGGGTATCCGGTCAATTCGTATTCACAAATCGGTGAGTACAATCAAAAAGTTGCTGAGCATGATGTAAAATTCAATGAGCAGTATAAGGATATGGACGATGAAACACTCAAAGAGATGGGTGGATCGATCTTTATCGTACAATGTGCGCCATGTCATGGGCTGCAAGCAGACGGCATAAATGGGCAGGCGGCTGACTTAACGGCACGTATCTCTGAAAAATCGGTTAAGTATGTTGTACTAAACGGGTCTAACAGTAACTTGATGGGTACTAGTATGCCAATGCCTGACCGTAATGGCTTATTAAACAGTAATACGAGTGCCCTAATTACGGATGCTGAGATCGATGCAGTGTCTAAATACGTTGCAGGCGGATTAACGGGGACCGAAGGTGCAGATGTTTTTGCTGGAACCTGTGCGGCATGTCACGGTGCTGATGGTAAGGGTATGGAGATGGTTGCTCCTAATATTGCGCAAATGTCACCTGAGATGGTTGGCATGGTCCTTAATCACGGTAAAAAAGGTGCTATAGGTGCAATGCCGGCATTTACGAACCTAACTGAAGTTCAGCATAAAGCAATAAATGCCTATGTTGCAAGCTTGAGTCAAAAATAAGGGGCAAATGATGGAAAATCGTAGTATATTTTCACTAGATGGCATCACAGGCATGTTGATTGCAGTTGTTTTATTGCTTTCTATCGTTGGAGTACTCACGTATTTATCGGTAACAACGCAAGCTGCAAATGCAACCAATTTTTATAAAATTGAAAATGAAAAAGAGATCAAGATGTTCAGTACTGACAGTGCTAAGCATGTTGTCGACGTAAAGTAAGGAGTTTAGTATGGCAAAGTACATGGATAAACTCATCGCACTTGCATTAGTAATAAGTGCTGCAGTAACCTTGTGGGCGGTGTTAACCCCGAACCACTTGTATGTCGGATAAGGGTTTTTATTGAAACTTTCACGAGGGCTTGCGGCCCTCACACTGCTAGGAATATTTTTCTCTTCCCTGCATGCAGAATTTTTGTATAAAGACGAAGTTGTCAAGAATCCGGAATTTACGAAACAAATAGAGACAATAGGTACTGAGCTTAAAGCAAAAACAGGTGTTTCTCTTTATTTAGTCATGGTTCGTGATTTGGAAAACAATCAATCAATCAGTGATTTTGAGAAACGTATTAGTGCTAATAGTAATGGTGCTACCGTTATTATGACGTTTGTGGAATTGCAAAAACAAGTTGATATCTTGGCCCGTCCAACGTCTTTATACAAAGATTTTAATAAAGCACAAATTCTTAACCCTAATGCGACATTTATAGGCGCAGTAGTAAGCAGCATACTATTTGCACGAAGTTACGATGAGGCAAAAGAGTTGATGTCAAACAGTGGCGGAACAGTATTGCCCATCTTGGCTGAACGTGCTAAAGGTGATGATATTGTTAAAAAGTATGCGGTTGGAATGTTTAACGGTTATGCTGATACTGCAGAGCAAATCGCAGCGTCTAGAGGGCAAACGTTAACTACCTCTGCTGGGACAGAGAGTCAAACGTTTATTGATATTTTACGACTCATATTTTACGGTACGATTGTGATTGCATTGGGTAGATATGTGTGGGGTCGTTTTTTAAAAAAAAGAGAGTAAATCATGATAAATAAAAATGCAGGTAAAAAATGGCCATGGATAATTGGCATATCAACACTTATCGTGATTGGTTTTGCTGTTGCAACGATTAAAGTAGCAGTTAATAACCCTGTAGAGATGTCAGAATACGGGATGCAAGGCTATCATGAATATGATAACAACGTTAATGATATCATCAATGCTAAAATACAATTTGATAAAAAATACACAATAGCTTTTTTGACTCCTCAAATCACTGATAAAGCATCAGTATTAGTCTATACCATCAAAGATAAATCAGGAAATCCAATTGAGGATGCGAATGTAAGTGTTGTGTTAACGCGGCCAGATACCTGTAAGCTTGATATTGCTCTTAATACGCCCACAGTAGAAAAGGGTATTTATACTTTTAAAGCCATTGACCTGCCAAAAGTGGGGCGATGGGATATTATGGCAAAAATAACGATAAGTGAAAACCAACGTTATTACAATTTAAAGGCTGATACCCGAAACCCTAATACTTTCGAGTTTTAGGCATACCTCCGTTCGCCCTGAGCCAGTCGAAGGGTTTCGAGCCGTCATTCCCGACACGATCGGGAATCAATCTTCTGCATTATTGAGGCTTGCTATTCAAATCCTTATGCCACTTATAGGAGCAAATACTGGAAAACTTGATAAAGATATCGCAAAACTTGTATCTGAAGGGTTACCGGAAGAAATACAGCAAGCATTAGATTTTTGTCGTGTTATAGGAAATAATGCAGTTCATCCAAAGGAGCTAAATATTGATGATACACCAGAAATGGCGCACGCCATGTTTGAAATGCTAAGTTTTATTGTCGAAGAAAAAATTGCAAAGCCGAAGCGAGTAAAAGAATTATTTGCTCGATTACCAACAGGTGCACTTACAGCGATAGAAAAAAGAGACAAAAAATAAATTTCACCCTGCCATATTTTTTCCCATTTTTGCGCGACGGGATACAATGAAGTAAAATTTTAGGAACTACCGATGAATGAAATCTCCGCCTCCATCGACGACAGTATCAAAAATAAGATTTACACCATTCGCGAATTGCAAGTAATGTTGGATAGAGATTTAGCGGAGCTTTATGGAGTGGAGACAAAAGTTTTTAATCAGGCAGTTAAAAGAAATGAGGATAGATTTCCTTCTGATTTTAGGTTTCAATTGACAGCTATAGAAAAAAATGAACTGGTCACAAATTGTGACCGGTTGAATAGTCTGAAACACTCTACTGTAAATCCTTATGTTTTTACAGAGCAGGGTGTTTCAATGCTAAGCGCTGTGTTAAAAAGCACTATAGCGGTAGATATAAGTGTAAAAATAATAAGAATATTTGTACAAATGAGACAATTTTTAAGCGCTAATAATGAATTGTTCCAAAAGATTGAACAAATCGAAAAAAGACAAATCACGTATGAGTTAAAAAGTGATGAAAAATTTGAAAAAATATTTCGTGCCATTGAGGACAAATCGATCAAGCCGAAGCAGGGAATTTTTTACGATGGGCAAGTGTATGATGCGTATGTTTTTGTATCAGATTTGATCAAAAGTGCTAAGGAGAGTATTGTGCTGATTGATAACTATATCGATGATACGGTTTTTACGTTATTATCCAAACGAGATAGCAAGCTAAAAGTGACGATTTATACCAAAAATATTACCAAACAGCTTGAACTCGATGTGCAAAAAAACAATGCCCAATATCCCAATATAGAGCTAAAAAAGTTTGATTCTTCGCACGATAGATTTTTGATAATTGATGCTAATGAAGTTTATCATATTGGCGCGAGTCTCAAAGATTTGGGCAAAAAATGGTTTGCGTTTTCAAAATTTGATATGGGTGCGTTGGGTATTTTGGAAAGATTAAATGAAAAATAAAAGAGACAGTATATGAATAGAAATTGTGTCGTATACCCGACATCTCGTGCGATTCGAAATGCATTAGACGGATGCAGTGAGGGTTTTTTACCTACGTTCATGGGGATGAGCGATTTTTTGGATCGTGTGATTTTCACTGAAAATGTCATCATTCCTGACAATGATTTACGCCTTCTCGGCCTTTACGAAGCTTCTGATTTCTCTTCTTTTATCAGCTTACACATTGAGCGTAATTTTTTTACCTTTATCCAAAACTCCCAGTATATTTTTCGTTTTTTTGAAGAGCTCAGCGGTGAGATAGTGGATATATCTGCTTTGGAAAATGCGGATATTTACGGTGAGTATGAAGAACACATCACTATTCTAAAATACTTATTGCATCGTTATAAAGAGGTGTGCGTAGCGAATCATTGGAGTGATCCGATATTTTCTAAGTCAACAGTCCAAATCAATGAGGGGTATGTCAAAGAGTTTGATCACATAACCGTTCATGTAGAAGGGTATCTCAGCCGTTATGAACTCAAGGTCTTAGAAGCATGTGCGGCACTTGTCACTTTGGAGTGTGTGTACCACGCGACGGCGTATAACGACAAAATGTCGCAACGATTGAGAGAATTGTCCCTGGATATTGTGCAGGGGCATAGAGTGGAATTTTCATTAAGTACATTGGAGATAAGTGAATCCATTGCCATTGACAAGTTACGTCATGTGCAGTGTGAGGTATTTTCCAATCGTCTCTTGCAAGTAGGATTTGTGAAAGCAAAAATTGCGCAGATGGTGAATCAGGGAATCGATCCGCGCGCTGTTGTGGTCGTGGTTCCTGATGAGCAGTTTGCAAACTATTTGAGATTATTTGATGATGTTTCGAATTTGAACTTTGCAATGGGTACCTCCATGGGAGATGAACCCATTATCAAGACCATTGAAGCTATTGAACTATTTTTGGATGAAAACAGTGTCGAAAACAAAGCCCGTGTCTCTAAAATCTCCTCGGATCTAATCGAATGGGTTAAAGCCCATTATTATTCTCCCTTTGAGTATGCAGATTTAGAGCAACTTTGCACCATTTTGAGTGAGGGAATCTCAAATGAAGATGTCAAAGCCATCGTATTTGAAGAACTCAATCACTTTAAGCCTCTATCCCAAGCCCTAGGCGGGGTGGATTTTAAAGCGGCTATGCGAATTTTCTTCAATCGTGTGAAAAGCCGCTCGATTGATGATGTCGGCGGAGGGAAGATCACAGTTATGGGATTGCTCGAAACACGAGGCATGAGTTTTGAGGGAGTCATCGTGGTTGATTTTAATGAGGGGTATGTTCCTCATCGAAGTCAAAAAGATCTTTTTTTGAATACGCAAACTCGTAAAATTGCCGATTTGCCGACAACGTCAGATCGTGAGTCTTTGCAAAAACATTATTATTGGATGTTGTTTAACCGTGCACGACAGGTGAGCATTTCTTGTGTTAACAATGCAGAATCCGTACCTTCACGCTTTTTACTGCAATTGGGCATAGGGATGAGTGAATCACAGCTGGATTACACCAATGCGATTTTACCTCAGAGCGTTTTTAACGAGAGAAAAAAACGTCATATAGAAAGCAGATATGACTTTACGGCGTATCCACTGTCCGCAAGCGGATTAAAAAGTTTTTTAACCTGTAAGCGCCAATTTTATTACAAGTACATCGAAAAAATCAAAGAGCATGAAAAAGCGCAGGACCTCTCGAAAGAGCGAGAGATAGGAAACCGTCTGCATGGAGCACTGGAAAAAGTGTACGCAATAGCAGACTATTATGAAAGTGCTCTAAAAATAAAAGAAGCATTGGGAAGTGCGTTGCGTGAGTATGAGGTACAAGATGTTATGCAGCGGTATGTCCAAGATTTGTGGCTTGAAAAATTGACCCTATTTTATGACTATGAAAATACGCGGTTTACGCAAGGCTCACGAGTAGCCTACCGTGAAAAAGAGGGGGATGCTCTGGTGTGCGGTATACGTCTTGTTGGGCGTATTGATCGTATAGATCAAACGCTTGAGGGGCTGGAAGTACTGGACTATAAGACTGGAAAATACGCATCGACGTCGCATGATGTGCGTGAGGAAGATGTGGATTATCAATTGAGTATCTATGCACTTCTCGCGGCACCGCTGGGCAATGTCGTGCGATGCGGAGTGTATGATCTCAATACCGGAAAAATCGAGTTCGAGCAGTTTTTAGAGTCAAAGACCCAAAAGCTCAAGACAATATTAGAAGAAATCGCTTCTCAAAAACAGTGGGTGTGGGAGATGTGTGAAGACCTCAGTCGTTGTCGATACTGCACTTATGCAACGCTGTGCGAACGGGAGCTGTAGATGAGTCAGTTTGAACCTTTTTTAGCGTACGAAGCGAGTGCGGGAAGCGGTAAGACTTTTAATCTGGTGGTGCGCTACTTGAGTTTACTGTTTATGGGAGAAGCCCCCTCTTCGATCACGGCATTGACGTTTACCAATAAAGCGGCCAATGAGATGATGCAGCGGGTCATAGAGACGCTTAAATCACTGGAATCACGTGCAGAATTGTCCGAAATAGCACGCTTAAGTGGGTTAAGCGAGACAGAGATACTCGCACAGCGGGAAAGAATACTGTTACGTTTTTTACGTTCCGATATCCATATTGCTACCATTGACAAGTTTTTTGGCACCATATTGCGTAAATTTGCACTCAATGCGGGGATTATGCCAACCTACACGGCGGCAACGTCGCATCATGAGCAAAAGTTTTTAGAACGTTTTTTACATGAAGTCGAGGTATCAGGGGAGATGGAGTCTCTGGTTTCCTTGGCACAATTGAGTTCAAAACGTTTGGACGATATTTTTACACTGCTTGCACAGCTGTACGCAAAACACAAAGAGTTTGAGGGTATTGAACTCCCCCGTGTGGTTCTTACGTTTAATCCGTATGAACACGCGATGAGTCTGGCCAGGGAACTCTCACAACTTGTGTTGAGTAAACCCTTGAGTGATCGTGCCCGTAAAACGATGGAGATCGAAGACTACGATGCGCTTCTTACGAAAACATGGCTTTTTAAACCCAGTATGGAATATTGGGATTTTAAGAAAATCTATGAACCTAGGATGGATGAGCTGTTGGAAAGTCTCCAAGAGACGGTGCAAATGCAAATGCAATCGCGTGAGGCTGATTTTTTTGCAGGGCTGTTTCGTCTTTTAGGGATGTACATCAAAAGTCGAAATGCTATTATGAAGCAAAATCAAGAGTTGACCTTTGATGATATTACGCTGATGGTACACTCGTTGTTACGGGGGAAAGTGCAAAGCGAGTTTCTCTACTTTCGACTGGATTCGAGAATGAAACATCTACTGCTCGATGAGTTTCAAGATACCAGCGTGATCCAGTTTGACATCTTGCGCCCTTTGATCGAAGAGATCAGTGCAGGAAAAGGGATCAATGAGGGGGGAAGCTTCTTTTTTGTAGGCGATGTTAAACAATCCATTTACCGTTTTAGAGGCGGGGTCAGTGCTTTGTTTTATGAGGTTGCAAATCATTTTGATGTGCAAGTGCGTCCTCTTGAGGTGAACTATCGATCCAAGGCATGCGTCGTTGATTTTGTAAACCGAGTCTTTAGTTCTAAAATGAATCGTTACATACCGCAAGGATCACCCGAATCCAAAAAGGGAGGATTTGTTGAGGTTGCTTTCAGTGATGAGCCTCTCAAAACATTGCATGAGCACATAGAACAACTGCATAAAATCGGGATTGCGTCTGATGAGATTGCCGTGCTGTGTGTGACCAATTCGGATGCTCGAAAGCTACAGGAATATCTCGAAGAACATAATCTGGATGTGGTGAGTGAAGCGACCTCAAAGCTGATTCACCAGCGAAGCGTCAAAGCGGTGATCGAGTATTTGCGCTATTGCTATTTTAGGGCAGATATTTATCGGCATAACTGTGCGGCACTTTTGGGTGTTGAGATCCAGAAGATACAGCCAGTTGCCATTACCCGTTTACAAGAACAGGTGATTGATTTTATACGTAATCATAGAATTGGCGATAAGAGTGCCATGATGTTTATTGAACAGCTTAACAATTACCGTGATATTGAAGAAGTAGCATTTGAGATAGAACGCCTTGATGCGAATGCTCCCCAAAGTGATCTTCACGGAATACGGATTATGACGGTGCATAAATCCAAGGGATTGGAGTTTGAACATGTGTTGGTTCTGGATCGCTTAGGGATACCTAGGAGTCGTGGAGAAAGTATCGTCTATGAGTATGATGGTCTGAGGTTGTCACGGCTTTTTTACCGTATAAAAGGGCGTGAGGAATTAGACAACGCGTATAAAACAGCATTGGACAAAGAAAAAGTACTCGAAGGGGAAGATCAGCTTAACGGTTTATACGTGGCACTGACCCGTGCGGTACAATCTCTGAGTATTATTGCCAAGCCTAAATCACCTTTGGATCTTGTTGAGGGTAAATGGGGTGAGCCGGTGTTTGACTCTTCAAATGTTCAAGCACCACAGCCGCTTGAACCGCTTGACTATAAAGCAGTATCCTATGGAAGACAAGATGAGGTAGCCACCCTGGTTCAAAATGAGACCTTTGATTACGATGCGGTACAGTATGGTCTGGCACTGCACTATGCATTGGAAATGATGGGAGAGTTTCAACCAGACTCAATACACGGTGCGATTGAATCGGCACGTAAACGATACGGGGCACGTATTGGAGTTGAAAAGATTGATGGAATGCGTACTGCATTGGAGATACTGATGCGTGATGAAACGTTTTGTACGTTGACACAAGGCAAGTGCTATAAAGAGAAACGCTTTTTTTATAAGGGAGAGATGCGTATTATCGATTTACTCATACAAAGCGATGCAGGACATTGGAGCGTCATCGATTATAAAACAGGACAAGAAGAGAGTTTCTCCCATAAAGCTCAAGTCAAAATGTACATGGATGCTGTACGAGCGCTACTGGGAGGTGAGGTCCAAGGGTATCTCTGTTACCTCAACACTGAGAGTGTTCGATTCGTTGAGTGCTTATAGTAAACTTAATTTAAGTAAGTTATAAGTTTAAATGGGTAAAATTTCGCCACTATTTATAGAGACTAACAAGGAGGCTCGTGATGAAATTTACTAAAATTGCTACACCTGAGCAAATCGATCGTAAATGGATTTTGATTGATGCAGAGGGGAAAACATTCGGTCGTTTGATGACTGATGTTGCTACTCGTCTTCGCGGAAAAGACAAACCATATTTTACCCCAAATGTTGACTGCGGAGATTTCGTCGTCATTATCAATGCATCTAAAATCGTTATTAACGGTGGCGGTAAATTGGCTAACAAAGAATACCACACTCACAGTGGTTACTTCGGTAGCGTTAAAAGTGTAAAATTGACAGAGCTTTTGGCTACAAACCCAGAAAAACTCTTCAAACTAGCAGCTCGCGGAATGCTCCCTAAAACAAAATTGGGTCGCGCGATGTTGAAAAAACTAAAAGTCTATGCAGATGCTGAGCATCCACACTCTGCACAGCTTGCAAAGTAAGGATTAATTATGGCAAAAACATATGCAACCGGCAGAAGAAAAACATCTATCGCTAAAGTATGGATGACTCCAGGTACAGGTAAAATTACCGTTAACGGTCTTTCACTTGATGCATGGCTTGGTGGTCTTGAAGCAAAGAAATTGCGTGTTACACAACCGCTTTCATTGACTAAACAAGACACATCTGTAGATATCGAAGCTAAAACTACCGGCGGTGGGTTCTCAGGTCAATCTGATGCACTTCGTCACGGTATTTCAAGAGCACTATGTGCATTTGATCCTGCTTTCCGTCCAGTACTTAAACCGTACGGTATGCTTACTCGCGATTCACGTATCGTTGAACGTAAGAAGCCAGGCCGTCGTAAAGCACGTCGTTCACGTCAGTTTTCTAAGCGTTAATCGCTACTACTTTATACGCCATCGGAATACATTCCGATTGGCTACGTTAACACTGAGTTCTCTTCAGCAGAGAGCTCAAAATCGCTTGCGATTTTTTATCCCCAGAAACTTCCCTTATTATTTCTTCACTCGAAACAATTTTTTGTTATACATATCATCGGTTACTTTTACAAATGCCAAAGCGTCTTTTTCCAGTTCACTGTCATGTGGTGCCGCTTGCAAATGCTCTTTGACATACGTAAACGTTTGTGCCGGTTTATTGGGCTGGATTATGGCGACTTTATCACGAACACGAAGTGCAAACATATCATTGAACATCATAAATGCCATCTCTTGCTTTGTATCACTGAAAATAGAGTGTCCCAAAACAGGATAAGTTAGATCTACCCCTATTAAATCCAAAGCAGTCGCTAGAACATCAGGTTGTGTGCTTAGAGTATCAAATCTCTGTGCTTTGAGTCCATCGGTGATAATGAGGGCAGGAATATGAAACATATTGACAGGGACCAAATCATCTCCATAGACGCGGATATTATGATCCGCAACGACGATGAAAACGGTATCTTTATAATACGCTTCTTTTTTTGCCAGTTCAAAAAAGCGTCCGATGGCAAAATCGGCATATTTGACGGCATTTTCTACTCCTTGTCGAGGCTTGTCTTTGATGAACTCTATTTTTCCATCGGGAAGCTCAAAGGGAGAGTGGTTAGAGGAAGAGAACATCACGCTGACAAATTTATCCCCATTTTTCGTGTAGGTTTTGAACTTTTCATTGGCTTTCGTCACTAAATCCTCATCACTGACACCCCATGTACTGACAAAGGTAGGATTGGCGTAATCTTTTTGTTCGATCACTTCATCAAATCCATTCCCCATGTACCAGCTGCGCATATTGTCAAACCGTCCTTCGCCTCCGTAGATAAAAGAGGATTTATAGCCTAGAGGTTTAAGTAAAGACGCGACGGTAAAGAAGTCACTTTGAGATTTATTACGCTTGACGACTCCCTCTCCCGCAACAGGAAGCCAACCCGAGGTCATTGCGGCGAGTCCTCGAATAGAGCGTGTCCCGTTACTGAAGAGATTGGTAAATGCCAGTCCCTCATGAGAGAGTTTTTCCAGATTTGGAGTGATTGTGACATCACCACCGCTGAACCCCACAAACTGAGAGCCTAGAGACTCTTGGATAAAGATGACCAGATTTTTGGGTTTTTGAGCTGGAAAGTGGGTAACAACGGGACGGCTAAACGGTATCTCGGAGCCTTTTGGGATATTGAGACGTTTAGAGACACGATTATAGGCATCTGAGAGGTCGATTTTCCCATAGCTTAGTACCAGTTTGTCGTTTTCTCTGGAGTAGCTGTAATAGGCATAGCCAATACTGTACAGTGAGTTTTTAGCGATCTCATTGGCCATTCGATTGGTACTGTACAGCGCATCTGAGATATTAGCAGGGCGATGACCGTAGGAAGAGCGAATACCGATAAACAAAAGTGCAGCGATAGGAAGTACTAACAGTATACGACGCCACAGCGGTGTACGAATCGCTGCTTCAAGATTCAGTGGTGAAAAACGCAAGTATCCCCATGCTGTAACGGCAAGCATCGCAAAAGCCATGAGTAACTGCAGCGGGTACTCTTTGAGAATCATCGAAGTGACCTCTTTGGGGTATTTTAGGTATTCCACAAAAAGATAGTTGGGACGTACATCGTATTGGGCAACAAAAGGGAATGTGGCGTTTTCAACATACAAAGCAATGAGTAAAAAAATAAGAACATAACCGCCGATGATCTTACTGATGGCTTTTGCAAACATTTGTGGAGTGATGATCAAAAGCAGGGCAGGAAGTATTAGTATATAGGAGGTTGTCATCGTATCGAGTTTGAGACCATAGACAAAGGAGAGCAATGAAAAAGGGAGTGTCATATCGCCAAGTCGATCCATATACGCAATATAAAGCCCTAATCGTCCTAGAAAAAAGAGGGCAATAAAAAGAAGATAGATCTTTAGGAGTTCTTTGAAAACGAGCATAGGGAATTATCCTTGGTAAAAGTTACGAGATTATGGCACAAGAACGGATAATAAAGCGTTAGATATTAGTTAATGGGGGAATTGATATAATTTCATCATTATTTTATAAGAGAGATTTAAATGTCTGTATTTTCAAAACCTTTTCACCCCAGAACGCTAATTTTAAGCGTTTCTCTGTTTTTAGTCCTTTTTTCCAATGGTTCTTTTTTTAGTAATGTGATTGATACCTATGGTCTTACATGGACAACGGCTCCTATGATTTTTTCATTGGGAATTGTTTTGATGGCCGTTTTAGTGATTCTATTGACCTTGTTTAGTTCACGGTATATTCTCAAACCTTTTTTGATCATGGTGCTGCTGTCCACTTCTTTGAGCGCTTATTTTATGAACTCATACGACATCGTTTTTGATACACAGATGATCCAGAATATTTTAGAAACCAATATCCATGAATCAGTTGATTTATTCAGTATGAATCAGGTTCTTTATTTTCTATTGTTAGGCGTATTGCCATCGATTGCACTGTACCGTATTAAAATTGAGCGAATAAGCCTCAAGCGGTCCATTTTGGAAGGGGCTCAAAGTATCGCTGTTGCAGTTGGGATTGCAGTGCTTGTCATGTTTACGTTTAGCAAATTTTACACCTCTTTTTTCAGAGAGCATAAACCGTTACGCTATTACAGCAATCCGACGTTTTATCTGTATTCGATAGGTCAATACGTGGGGCAATCACTTACCCAAAATATGAGCGGACTACAGTGTATCGGTACGGATGCATGTATTCAAAATAATGATGGAATGCGCGAGCTGGTTATTTTAGTGGTCGGTGAAGCGGTAAGGGCAGATCATTTTGGGCTGAATGGTTATTCCAGGCAGACGACGCCGCTTCTTGCCCAAGAAGATATCATTAATTTTCCCAACTTTACGTCGTGCGGTACCGAAACGGCAGTATCCGTGCCGTGTATGTTTTCCTCTTTTGGACGCGAAGGGTATGAAAAAGATAAAGCGAGGCATACTGAGAATGTATTGGATGTTTTTGTCCATGCTGGCGTGAATGTTTTGTGGCGGGACAATAATTCGGATTCAAAAGGGGTCGCTGACCGTATTGAATATCAAATCTATACTAGTTCGGATACGAATACGATGTGTGATGATGTTGAGTGCCGAGATGAGGGGATGCTAGTAGGACTGCAAGAGTATATAAATGCACATCCAAAAGGGGATATTGTAATCGTCTTGCACCAAATGGGGAATCATGGCCCTGCTTATTATAAGCGTTACCCTAAAGCGTTTGAAAAATTTTCCCCTGTCTGTAAAAGCAATCAGTTGGAACAATGTACCCAAGAAGAGATCACCAATGCGTATGATAATTCTATTTTGTATACGGATTATTTTCTCTCAAAGGTGATAGGATTACTCAAAAAGAATGACACAGGTTTTGAAACAGCGATGTTTTACCTAAGTGATCATGGAGAGTCTTTGGGAGAGAAGGGGCTTTATTTACATGGCTTTCCCTATATGATTGCTCCGGATGCCCAAAAACATGTCCCTGCATTTATATGGTTTGGCAAACAATTTGGAATTAACAAAGAAGTTGTGAAACGTGAAGCAACGCAACCTCATACCCAGGATAATTTATTTCATACTCTATTAGGATTTGTCGAGGTAAACACTTCGATCTATCGCCCTGAGCTTGATATTCTCCATGACGCCCGTTAAGCAGCTTTGGCTTACGGCCATCGTACTGCTTATTGCTATTCTTTTTTTTGGATTAAGTCCGACGGATGTTTGGGTACAGAGGCATTTTTATAATCCGCTGACCCACGAATGGATCGTTGACACGCATAATGAAGTCGCTAAATTTATTTTCTATGACGGGATCAAGCGTCTGCTGATTTTTGTAGCGGTCTTCTTTCTTTTTTTGTTGATTGCCACTTGGAAAAAGCAGTGGATGAGGTCGTATCGGCGTGGACTTATAATCGTCGTTTTATCCTCGATCGCAGTGCCACTTGTTGTTGGTTCTTTAAAAGCAGTGACGAATATGCCCTGCCCGAAAAGTTTGGATATATTTGAGGGTACCTATCCCCATACCTGTGTTTGGGAAAAGTACCCTGCCAAAGAGTGTCATTTGGAGAAGCAAAAGTGTTGGCCGGCAGGACATGCGAGTGGCGGTTTTGCCTTATTGTCGTTAATCTTTTTATTTCATACGCGTAACAACAAGATACTAGCTGGAAGTACAGCGATAGTAATCGGCTGGAGTATGGGCAGTTATAAGATGCTCATAGGGGACCATTTTTTAAGTCATACGGTGATCACAATGATAGTGGCATGGCTATTGATTGTATTCATTGCCTTGAGCGTGGATTGGATAATGGGACAAAAACGAAATGCTTAAGGTCTATAGTCCGCTTTCAAAAATCGCCTTGTCATAAGATACACTTCACAAGATAATTGTTATTCTTCCATCAACAAACAATAAGGACTTTGGATGAGAGTTATTTTAGGCTTATCTGTATTAACCGCTTTTTCGCTACATGCGGCAGGCAGTATTGATACCTGGTTTAAAGAGGGGTTAGTACGTGGAAATATCAGATATTACTA
>NCIJ01000040.1 GCA_002282015.1 Sulfuricurvum sp. 17-40-25
ATATCTCCAAACGAATTTGAGGTAAGATACTTTTTGGAATCAACGAAAAATGAGGTGTTAGCGGAAAACTAATGTGTCTATAAAACGGGGGTCATTCCACAAACATGGAAGGGCGAGTTTAAAAATAAAGCCAAAGACGGAACGGTATATTGGGTTTATGCAATTATAGCACCAACATGGGATACTGCTGGTAAAAAAATTGGTTATACAGCTATCCGTCAAGATATTACAAGTAAAAAATTACTAGAAGAACTTGCAGTTCGAGATTATTTAACAGGTCTTTATAACCGTTTGAAAATAGATGAGTTAATAGAGTATGAAATAGTACAATCTAGTCGCTATAAAACACCGTTAAGTATGCTTATTTTGGATATTGATTATTTCAAACATGTCAATGATAGTTGTGGCCATCAAACTGGGGATCAAGTACTTAAAGAGATATCACAGATATTGAAATCAGTTTGTCGCAGTTCTGATTCAATTGGACGATGGGGTGGTGAAGAATTTTTAATTTTATTACCTAATACAAAGTTAGATGAAGCTTTACATGTAGCAGAAAAAATACGTCAATCTATAGATGAACATATTTTTACTATCGTTGGGCATAAAACAGCTTCGTTAGGAGTTTCTCAGTTTATTAACGATGATTCTTTATGCTCATTCTTAAAACGTGCGGATAATGCTCTATATCAAGCGAAAGAAGCTGGGCGAAATACTGTCGTATTAGGATAACCGGCATGAATAGATCTTAATCAAGACGGCAATATGCAATGCTATTTCAGCCTTTATGGTATCAATATTTATTAATACCCCGCTATATTAGTCCTATGGAATGTTTTTTTTCGGCTATTTTCAGGTTTACACTTGTTGGCTTGCCGATTTTTTTTGAATACTTATTGAGAATATATTCCCCTCTGTTTGTTTGAAAGTATGGAGACTTAAGTATACTTGTATTTGTGATAGGAGCTTTATTATTTCTTACGGGCGTCATATCTATTAAGCCCTTGTGTTATTTGGCGCAAGTATATATAGTAAATCAGTTAAATTCGACCCGATTTCTACCATTCTTTTTAGCACGATAAAGACCTACATCCGCTCGATGCATCATCGTCTCTTGCGTGTCTCCCTTAGAAAAAACGGTGACACCAAACGATGCAGTAATCGATCCAACCTCTGGAATGTTAAGCTGTTCAATCGCCTGCCGATATTTATCCGCAACAAGAGTAGCTTTCTCCATATCCACATCAGGAAGCAAAATGACAAATTCTTCCCCTCCCCAGCGTGCCAAAATATCACTCGTCCGAATTGCATCCGTAAGGGTATCTGCCATTGCGATTAAGACTGTATCCCCCACTTGATGCCCGTAAGTGTCATTGACATTTTTAAAATGGTCCACATCGGCAATAAGAAGTCCGAAAGTACTCTCTTGAGTCCAATGCTGACGCATAAGCATCTGTTCACATACTTCATTGAATTTTTGACGGTTATAGAGTTTCGTTAAAGGATCGGTTATCGATAACAGTTCAATCCTTTTTTTATCAGTGATATCGTGATAAATCGCCGTATAGCTGATTACCTCATTTTTCTCATCCAAATGAGGGGAAATGACGGCATCCATCCACACATTTTCCCCATTTTTTTTGAGCACTTCCATCTCTCCCGACCATCTTTCTTTTTTATTCAGAACCTCTTTCATCTGCAAAAACTCTGCCTCATGCTTATTAGCCACAAACAGATTGGATAACGAATTCCCTGTCAATTCCTCTTTTTCAAATCCGAAAAAACAGGAAAAAGCTTTCGTCACATCGGTCACCAAACATCCGCAGTCGGTTTTAACAATCATTAGATTCGTATCTATAATCTGCTTGTCTTGTTTTAGCACACTGTTAAGATTTGCAATTTCAGCCATTCGATGCTGCAACGTCATTTTAAGCTCATGCAAATCACTGATATCATGGATTGAGATCATGACCCTCTTTAGTGAGGGGATATAAGGAGAAATTGTTACCTGAAGTTGCATATTTGTTAATAGGGATGTTGTAACTTTATTTCTAGGAATGGTGATAAAACGATTACTCAGCGATGCATCATAAAAAGTAGGGGTAGTAAGGCGCAGGGTTGTTCGTATTTTACGTTGGAACCCTTTGTAGTCAAGCTCAGGATAAAATTCTTTTAGATTACTTCCGATAATGGCTTCCGATGCTATCCCGGTATTGATCTCGAGCCATTTGTTCCATGACCAGACAGTACACTCTTCATCTACTACGAGTGCGCCATTTTCCAATGAATCGAAAACAATATTGCAATGTTCCAAAGTGCCTGTCATGAATAGAGCTCTTCCAACTTTTGATCTATCAATTCCCTCAAGCTGATAATCATTTCATCTCTTGAAAGGATAAAAATCTGACCGCTGATTTTATGTTTTTGAAATTCCAACACCGTACTGATGATAATAATTTTATGATAATTCAGTGTCTCCTCCTCAGAAATTAAAGGATCCCCTGAAACGACTTCGGTATAAGGCGCAAAAAATTGTACTTTAGTATTGAGCTCATCTGTTAAGCGCCCAATAGTAGTAGAGCTTAAAATGTTAGTTAGCTCTATTACAGCATCCATTATATCCGCATCTGATACCTTAACAGTGTCATATAAATAGTTTCCGAGATTTATAGCTGACTCTTTATTGACAAGAAAAATAAATTCTCCTCCAATTTTCCCGCCAAAAAGCTGTTTTGTAACGTAGTATTCATCCTCGGATGAAATTGTCATTTTAATATAATTTTTTAACCCATCTACATCGCTGATTTGAAGGTGAGGGATATGCATCGTTCCAAACGCTTGAAGCAAATCAGCAATATTAGCTGTCGCATTTCCCATCGCAATATTCATTAATTCTTTGAGAACATCTAAATGATCACTGGAAAACTCATTGTTTTGCATGTGATCCCTTACCTTTAATCAAAATACAAGTTGTTGAAGAACAGCCAACATCTTATCCGAGTTAATCGGTTTAGGAACCATTAATTTAGCACCCAATGCCAATACTAGTGCTTGCGCTTGCATCTGTATATCTGCAGAGACGACAACGACTTGCGCTCTTGGGTTAATTTCCATGATCAATTTTAACGCTTCGTATCCATCCATGACAGGCATTGTCAAATCTAAAAAAACGACACATGGACTTTTAGCTTTATAAAGTTCTACTGCAATATCACCATTCTCCGCTTCAATTATGTCTGCAGATGGCTCATGCTCTTTTAATGTCTTAATTAACGTTAATCGCGCTAATTTTGAATCATCTACCACCAGTATTTTCATGTTTATACTTCACTCTAGTTGGATTATGTCGTTATTATTTATTATAGCTAAAGAGTCACTTTATTCACTTGAAATACCTATTTATGAGCTTTAGTAGTTTTTTATATATAAGGCACTTCTAAGAATTTGTGTGTGATAACACCAAAGATAGCGCTCATATTATTCTAGACAAAGAAAAATATCTTAGAAAGCCTCCCACTTCACGAAAAGATGTTTACCTACGTTGCAGAGTAATTAACTTATTTGTTAAAGAGAGGAAAAGTTGGTCTCGATTGTTATCATTGATTAGAAATAAGTATATGTTCTAATTTTGCCCTACTGTACTAATATCACTTATTGAATTCAATAGAAGATTATCATAAAAATAACCGTATTGAGTATTAAACTAATAACACTTTTCTGCAAATTGTAAAATTGCTATTTATTAAATCAGATTTTTTTAATTTATAGCGTCAACTTAATGTTTTCCACACATTCCACCCTACCCTACATTGAAGCTCAAAAAAATTGCAATAATCTATGCGAAAAACACTATCGGAATGATATAATTATCGAATACTAAGATTTGAGGTTTTCCGACATGTTAATAGGATATATGCGAGTATCAACCGATAGTGACCGGCAAAGTACTGATCTTCAACGAGATGCACTAATTAGTGCTGGGATCGATGAACGAAATATCTTTGAAGATAAAGCATCAGGGGCAAAGGATGATCGGGTTGGTTTAGCACAAGCACTCGAATATGTAAAATCTGGAGACACCCTCGTTGTTTGGAAATTGGATCGGCTTGGACGTTCACTTCAACATCTCATTGAAATCGTCAGTGAACTTAAATCAAAAGACGTTGGATTTAAATCACTCACTGAAGGTATGGATACTTCCATTCCATCAGGTGAGTTATTGTTTCATGTATTCGGTGCACTGGCACAGTTTGAGCGTTCCCTAATTAAAGAACGAGTTAATGCCGGACTCGCTGCTGCTAGGAAACGAGGACGTATCGGAGGACGACCACGAGCGATTCCTAAAGAAAAGATGGAAGTAATATTGGAGGCCTTAAACAATGGTATGTCAAAAGCAGCTGTCTGCCGAACGTTTGAAGTGAAACGGTCGACTTTGATTGATTCATTAAACAGAATTAGAATATAAAGTCATCGCTAAATTTCATAAAGATATGCTACAATTTTTAAAAGTAAAAAGGGGAGAGTATGTCACGATTACCGCTTCAGCAGTTCGAACTCTATCATCATCTTATGATGCCTCTTTTACACATCGAAGCAGATTTAGAACCTGCTGAAAACAATATTATCAAAAGTCATGCCCGTACAGCTCTCGTCTTTACCCAAGGAATGCGTGATATTCTGAATGATTTAACATTTGATTATGATGTATTCGAAAAATTACTCTTTGATCTTGATGATAATTATGAAATCGTTAAATCCGAGTACGCTACAGTTAATGATCCAGAGTTAAAATCAATAGTTGATCAATTGATGACTCAAATGGTAAAACTCCAGATGGAGATCAGCGATAAATTGGTCGACTTCAAACATGCCAATCGAGCTTGAAAAGCAATATTTAAAAGATCGACAAAGAGCAATCAAATCGATTGGTGAAACAATCATTGAAAAAACGGAAAAGCTTTTCGAATCTGATTCTTCTCATCCTTCACTTCATAATAAGCCTATTATCTGTTCAAAAGACAAATTTAAACACTCTTTACGCGTCGGCGGTACAGGATACCGGATCATCTATACGATACGCGAGAATTTTATCTATTACCAGCGCCTCATAGATCATGATATTTATGACCGATTGACGAAAGATTGCTGATTTATTAGACTAAAACGTGTTTCTGAAAATATATTTCTATAAATGGTGTTGAATCTTGATCTACAACGTATAAGCTAAAAAGGTAAACGATGACTAAACCTATGAATCCATTGTTAAAAGCGGAAAACCGTGCTATCCTCATACACAGATGTATGGCTAGAATAGATGATATACAAAGCAAAGTGATAGAAGAAGCCAATAAACAAATTACTAATCTTACCGAATTTGAAAATGACGCTCGTCAAAAATTTGAATCCTCCAGAAAGAAAAAAGAGATCATGTAGTATTTTTGTCTATTTGATCATTAAATCATAACTC
>NCIJ01000041.1 GCA_002282015.1 Sulfuricurvum sp. 17-40-25
AGCAGCGGTGAACTTCAGCAATTTTTAAAAGCGTCACTGGAAGGTATCATTGTTGATACGATACCGCAAGGTAATGCACGTACTCCCGTAATGATCCGTCTGGATAGTGATATTGCACAAAATTATGAAAAATTTAGAGCACTCGAAGTTCCTTTGAATGAAGGAGGAAGCGTTCCTTTGTCCAGTATTGCAACGATTACGGAGACAGAGGGACCGGTTCAAGTACTTCGAGAAAATAACGAGCGCTTGAGCGTGGTGCGTTCCAATGTCGAAAACCGGGATCTCGTGGGATTTGTCGAAGAGGCAAAACAAAAAATTAACAGCACTCTAAAACTGCCAAAAGGGTACCATATCGTATACGGTGGAGAGTTTGAAAACCAACAGCGCTCCTCAGCACGATTAATGGCAGTGGTTCCGGTGAGTATTGCAGTGATCTTTTTGATTCTCTTTTTCACCTTCCGATCGATTAGTGCTACATTGCTTATCTTGCTGAATATCCCTTTTGCCGTAACGGGGGGAATTATTTCGCTTTTCTTGAGCGGTGAGTATCTTTCTGTCCCCGCATCGGTCGGATTTATCGCCCTTTTTGGGATTGCCGTACTCAACGGTGTAGTGATGGTGAGTTATTTTAATACCCTTCTAGGGAAGGGAATGACGATCGATGATACCGTTTATGAAGGGGCACGTAGACGGCTTCGTCCGGTATTGATGACGGCATTTATTGCGGCACTTGGATTATTGCCGTTGTTATTTGCTTCAGGGGTGGGAAGTGAAATCCAAAAACCGTTGGCGATTGTTGTTTTGGGCGGATTGGTCACTTCAACCATCTTGACCCTCTTGATTTTGCCACCCGCCTTTAAAATAATTTATAAACGGGGACAAAAATGAACATGAGTGAAATGGATATCTATTTTGAAATTAATCATAAAGATACTTTGGTAGATTTTTTACTCTCGCAAGGGTATAATGATTTTTACTTTTTTTTCTGCAATCGCTATGGTGCGGAAGCTTTTTTGAAAAGTGCCCATGAGCAAGTGAGTGCGAGAGCTGACTTTGGTGTTTTTAAACTCTTTTTAGACCAGGAGAATGTTCTTGCCCTCTCTTCTTCAATCAAACAGAAACTTCATGGGAAGAATATTAAAATGTATACTCATGGAATCAGTGAATTGTAAATGCGTATTTTAATTGCGGACGATGAAAAAGAGCTTTTGGAATTGTTAGCCTTTAGCTTAAAAAACGAAGGTTGGATCGTCGATACCGCAAGTGAAATTGACGAAGTTAAAATACACCTGGATGCATTTACCTATGCGGTGATTATTTTAGATCGAACCTTTCATGGTAAAGACAGGATCCAAGAATTGATCCTCTATGCCAAACAAAAAAATCCTTCACAGCCTATTTTGATTCTGAGTGCGCTTGGAACGGTAGATGATAAAGTTGAAGGATTGGAGTTTGGAGCGGATGACTATCTTGAGAAACCGTTTGATGTTAAAGAACTTCGAGCGCGAATTATTGCTCTGTCCCGCCGATTTTCACCAAAAAAAGTACAGCTTTATGGTTTTGATATCGATCTTGTTCATCAAAGTGTCCAGAAAGAGGGAATAGAGATTATTCTATCCAAAAATGAGCATACGTTGCTTTTTTATCTGCTAACGCGTAATGCGATTGCTTCACGTGATGAAATTATGGATGCTTTGTATGATAACCCTCAAAATATCACGCCCAATGCTATCGATGAGCTGGTTGCACGTCTTCGTCGTAAGTTGCATCCTTCTATGATTAAAACGATTAAAACACGAGGGTATCTCATTGAAATTTAGATGGGCAGGATCACTGAAAATCAAAATATCATTGATTTTTTCAATCCTCATTGCGATCGCTTTTAGCCTCAATTGGATGGTGGCATCCGAGACGATTCGCAGCGAAAAAGTAGCCGATTTGGAAAAAGTGCTTAAGCACGTTTTGGTTGAAAGTGCAGGAGAATATATTCATACTTCATTAACTCCCAAAAGCGACTTAGCTTTTTTATATTTTATTCCTCATACAGAGATGGTATTGAAAGATTCAGAAGCATCTCATCTTCAATTTATAGTCACAAAAGAACCTTATATTAGCAAGAAAAATGAAATTACAGTATCGCATACTCTTTCTAACGGATACCATCTTAATATCCTTAGTGATTACGAAAAAGTTGATTTATCCGTTAAAAAGTATGCCCAAAAGCTTCTCTCACGCTATTTAGTTTCATTACTGATTATTTTGCTGATTAGTATTGCTTTGTTGGATTATTATATGAAGCCTTTAGCTGTTTTAGCGAAAAAAACACGAGAATGGAACAACCAAGAACCCTTTGATTATTCACTTGACAATCCAGGCAAAGAGATTGAAGAGGTATCCTATGCATTCAGCACCTTAATTCATCGTTTGGAGACTTTTCGCTCCAAGGAGGCCCAATTGTTTAAAGAGGCAGCCCATGAATTAAAAACACCCTTAGCACTAATGCGTTCACGACTCGATGTGTATCAGAATAATGAACAGTATCTTAAGAGTCAATTTATTGAGGATTTAGGTCATGATATTGAGAGGCTTACAAGCGAACTTAAAAATGTGTTATTTTTAGAGAGTTCTGATTTTGAAGAAGCCAGCAATGTTGATATCACCGATACCCTCCAAAAGCTCCAAATAAAAATGGACATCTTAATTCAGCGCAAACAGTTGACCTTAACCCTGCCTCCTATGTGTTTTTCGATTATAGCATCAGAAAAACTTCTTTCAAAAGTCTTCAGTGCACTGCTTGAAAATGCAATTACCTATGCAAAAGAGGAAAGTATGGTGGAAATTGGATGCGATAATACGACGAAAAAAATGTGGATAGAAAATAGTATCGGGGATGAGAAGTATTTGTTTAGCTCCAAAATTGGGGAAAAAATGTTAAAACGACTGAGTCATGAAATTGGCTTTGAATACTCTATCATCCAAAATGAAGTATTTTTTCGAATCGAATTAATCTTTTGAAATTTAGAAACATCTTTTTAGTGTATAAATAATTAAAGGATATTCAATGACGTGGCTAATTGTCAAATATATACTGACTTCTGGAGTAGTTGTCCTAGTTTCTGAAATGGCAAAACGTAGCGATAAGCTTGGCGGACTCATAGCAGCATTACCGCTTGTAACTTTTTTAACATTAATTTGGTTGTATGTCGAACAGCAGCCGACTGAAAAAATAGCCAATCATGCGTGGTATACATTTTGGTATGTTGTTCCGACACTTCCAATGTTTTTGGCATTTCCTATATTACTTGAACGAATCGGATTTTGGCCCGCACTATTAGCATCGGTTGGAATTACAATAGTATGCTTTGTTATATTTTCATTTATCGTTCGTCAATTTGGAATTGAATTGTGGTAAAGAGGGTTTTTAAGGGTTTCGGCCTCCTGCTTTTTTCATTATTCCAAAAATAAGAATTAAATAAACATTTTCTATGGGCTTATCTTGGGTGTTTTTTTGGTTGAGGCGGGGAGTGCTGGATAGACGATGGATGGTTTTTTACCTTCCAGCGATTTTAGAAATATTTCGATTTGATTAGTCTCATCATCACTTAACTCTATCCCAAGTTGAATACGTCCCATTTCCTTAATCGCTTCTGGAAGCACTTCAATTTTACCATTGTGAAAATAAGGGGCTGTTTCAGTAATGTTACGTAATGTTGGTACACGCACCATCCCATTTTTATCTCCACGGAAGCTCCCCGCCTCAATGTGTTTATAGGGAGTTAAAAGCCCAAAAGGTTGCATCGTTCCGCCAAGAGCAATTCCGTTATGGCAACTTACGCACCCTTTGTCTATAAACGTTTTAAGCCCTTTTTGCTCTGTTTGAGTCAGTGCTTTGATATTACCGTTGAGGAAATCATCGTAACGCGATGGAGTCACAAGGGTTCGTTCGAATGCAGCGATTGCATGACCGACTTGCTCAAAAGGTATTTCACCTGTACTGCCGTAAGCTTTGTGAAAACGATCAACATACTCTGGTATTGAGTTGATAAACGTGGTAATGTATTCTTTTGATGATGCCATGACAGGTTTTGCTTGTATCGGTCCATGGGCTTGATCTTCTAAATCGGGATTTCGACCATCCCAAGATTGACGTGTGTAAAAAACAGCATTGTAAACGGTCGGGGAGTTGAGATGTTTGGGATGGATAGTCCATTTGTCTCCCACGGATGCAGACATTCCGTCGCTACCGCCAAGACCTAGGTTATGACACGTATTACAGCTAATTAATCCACTTTTTGAGAGGCGCGGATCAAAGTAGAGCATCATTCCTAGTGTCAGTTTAGCCTGATTCATATAGTTGTTTGGATTTGAAATGAGTTTATTAAGTACTTTATTCTCGGCAGGAATAGCTATGAGCCCTGATTTTTTAGCCTCATCGATTAGTGATATAGCAAAAGTCTGTGTCGTTAATAGTACAGATAATGTTACTGATTTAATGATTCTTTTCATTTTATACCTTATTGCAATTATTCTGAAAAGTACTATATAGCAATAAATATTAAATGTGAATTAATCACATTTAGAAAATAATATTTATTACGCTATAATTACAGTATAAAAACTATAACGCAAGGTCAGGGATGGATGAAGCGCTTTTAAGAGCAAAAGGGTTGAAATCGACACCACAGAGACTTATGGCTCTTAAAGCCATACACGAAGGTGGACATATTGATATTGATCAATTGCATGCTAGTTTCAATCTTTCAGGGATGAAGGTCCCAATTGCAACACTGTATCGTATCTTAGGGGAACTCTCTTCGGTCGGTATTTTACATACTGTGACACTGTCGGGTCAAAAAACACGCTATGAGATTGCAAAAGGGGATCACCCCCATTTCTTGTGTGAACAATGCGGACAATTAGAAGATTTAAATGTTGCAATGAATGAAATTGTAACTATTGCACAGCATGCTTGTTCTCACTCAACGCGCTCCGTCTCAGTTATGCTTCACGGTGTTTGTCATAACTGCAGCACTTTCCCTCTCTCTCAAAGTGAGAAAGCAGGGGAATAACTGCTATTACTTTTTAATAATTAGTTAGTTATTGACTACGTCAACTTTAGGAGTAGTTGCGTTAGAAGCTGGGAACATCGGGTAAGTGATGTTCGGCATACGTCCATCCAATGCTTTTAAGAAGGTTTCAATAGAAGCTGTTTCTTCGTCACTTA
>NCIJ01000048.1 GCA_002282015.1 Sulfuricurvum sp. 17-40-25
ACATTAATACCGGAGCAACACCAACAGACCAGTTATCTTGTCCATAAGCTACTGGTACAGAAAACTTCAAAAGCAATAAGTTTGAACGCATACTGTATAGACCCATATCACCAACTGAAGGATTTCCGATTGCACCGTTTCCAGATCTCCAATCAGTCCCCATTCCTGCTGAACCAAACATACTACCACCAACCGTAAACCCATTATCTAAATTCGTTGTAAATGTAATAAAAGGGATAACGTTATGCTTGGCATCACTAGTAGCAGTCAAGTCATTTGAACCACCTTGAGTTCCAGCCGTTTTTACTTCAACATCAGGACTGAAATATGTTCCCCCAAATGTAATATGTGTACCTTTTCCTTGAACGATCAATGCAGGGTTTGATGTTGCAGATTCAGAGCCATTATAGTGAGCTGTACCAGTACCCCCCATAGCACGTGATTTCGCACCAAGACCGATTAAGTTATCACCATTTGTTGCATAAAGCGATGCAGAAAGTGTACTTAAGATGAGAATGTGGTTTAAGTTTGTTTTCATGATTGTTTCCTTCAAAACAGCGGCCAATTAAATGACAACAAAGTATGAAAGTCTAGCAGAATTTTTATTTAGAAAGAATTATGAAGTAAATATTGTCAATAAACTTACTACCCCAGGGTAGTAAGAATAAAATGTTTAGAACATATAGTTTAGGTTTGCAGATACTGCTGTTTGATCGTTCGTTACTGTCAAGTTTCCTAGACCAACAGTAGCAGCACTAACTGTTACATCTGGACTAGTCCCATACGTAACTGCTACATCAGCTGCTACATTTTTCGTGAACTGATATCCTGCACCAAGTGTATAATGTTTCTCAGTTACTGCTGGGAACATTACATGGTTTAATGCGTTCAATGTATCTCCATTTAGTGGTCCATTAACCATTGGATTGTATGTTGCACCAGGCTGTGTACCAGAAGAAATGATTGTAGAATCATTGTTATTTTTTATTGGGTTTTTCCCATAGTTATAACCAGCACGTAATGCTAATTTATCCATACGGTATTCAGCACCCACTGAGTAAACGTTTTGATTCTCC
>NCIJ01000042.1 GCA_002282015.1 Sulfuricurvum sp. 17-40-25
TTTTGAATGTCGCCCTGAACTTATAATACGATGGTCTTGTCCGATTAGCTCTTGACGTGAATATTTTGATATCTCACAAAACTTATCATTCACAAATGTAATCAATCCTCGAGAATCGGTAATTGCTTCGATTGAGTTATCTTCTAACGCTTTACGAATATCAATATTATCTCGAACATTACTATTTAATTGTTCTTCACTTTTAACATACTTACTGATATCGGTTAATGTTCCGCAAATCATCAATGGTTTATTATCTGCGTCTGTGGTTATAACACTGCCATGATCAGACACCGATATCCAATGTCCATCTTTGTGGAGCATTCGGTACTCACATTCATAATAATCCAGATCACCAGAAAAATGATTTTTCAATGCTTTTGCTACTAATTTTAAATCATCAGGATGTATGTATCTTTTCCATTTTTCTATGGACATTGGCTCCAAATCTTTTAATTCTTCACCTAAGATATCAGCCCAATATTTATTTACTGTAATAGCATTAGTTTGCATGTTCCATTGCCATGTTCCAATGTGTCCAGCATCAAGAATTGAATGAAGCGCAATGCATTCATCACTCAATTCTTGATAGGCAGTAGCTAGTTCTATGCTTACCATCGATTTTTCAAACTTCATCACCTATCCAAACACAAGAATTCACAAAATAATAATTTTATTATTGATTATAGTCCTCAATATATTATAAAATTCTATATATATATTGGTTAATCTCTATATTTAATATTTTTGCAAATAAACACTTTATACACTTAACCTAAGTATATAAAATCCTATTCTAATCTAACCATTATTTCATTTATGACGGCAATCGCTTCGTCAAGTTCAGACTGTTTGATACACTTCTTTAAGTAGTTTAATTTTAGGGTCATCTCTTCATTAACATACTCCACAAATATTCCTACTTCATCTGTATCAATAAAAGTTCCTTGCTCAAGTTCTTTTTTTAGTCCTTGTAGTTTAATCGCCATTTGCAGAGGATCGAGGCGTTTTTTAGGCGTAATGAAAAATTCGGGTTGCTAAAAAATCATTTTTTGTTATAGTTATCTAGAAATTCATCTATCAATTTCACCTTCCTTTTTTTAGCCAGTCCCTGATGCAATTTGATGAGTTTTTGGAGATGTGAGAATACTCCTCCATCTAAAGCGTTTGTTGTATTTGGCATTCTGAACTCTTTGTAATTTTTGTAGGTAAATAAATATGGAAGATTTGTTGAGAGGCTCCGATATGCAGCGACGAGCTTGGCGTGTGTAGATACAAGTTTTCCGGTGGTAGGGTTAATGGTCTTTTCTTCTAAAAATGTTTTGTGTTTACCGTGCCACTGGAACAGGGCATCTGTAAATCTGGATTGTGTCGACGTTGGAATTTTCCTGCATAGTTTAAGCAATTCGATGGAGGCTTCCAGTTTCGGTCTGCTGGTCAGATACCGTTTTATGATGGCAATTTGGTGAAAATGACACATTTGTACGGGGATATCGCCAAAAGCCTTAGCAACGCCTCTCTTGCCATCTATGGTGACGCCCTGAATCGCAAAGCCTTGCTCGGTCAATTCTTCGACTAACTGTTTGTAATCGTTTGCTGTTTCGGTATCGATATGCTTACATCCCACAATCTTGTTATTCAGAACGTCCTTAAATACGAGCGTTCCGAGCCTATCTGATTTCCTGCCATAAAAAGTAGCGTCGGCAACTATGGTGATTATGGATGGATTTATCTGTCGTGCTTGAGGCTCAAATAAATCGAGGTGCTTCTTGATCCAGGGAATACTACGGCCATATTTGAGGGAAAGTTGTTTCAGGGTCTGCTTGCCTAGAAGATATTCTTTAAAAAGTATTTTTGAGAGTCTGATCGGTCGTCTTGAGGATGAAAAACTATGCTGACAATCACAGCAATAATATCGTTGGATTCCTAATAAAAGGGCTCCCAATTTCCTATTTAATCTTGGGGCTTGTAAAAGCAAGGATGATGAATATCAAATAAATAACAAGGAATACAATATGATAAACAAAATAACTGTGCTTGGATTTCCCCGTATCGGAGAAAAAAGAGAGTTAAAAACTGCCCTCGAAAACTACTGGAAAGGCATTATCAGCCTAAATGAACTGCACTCAGTCTCTACTGAGCTTAGAGTGCGACATTGGAAACTGCAACATGATAGTGGAATTGATCAGGTTGCCATCAACGATTTCAGTCTTTATGACAATATGCTTGATCTTATGGTAACCATCGGTGCAGAGCCAGATCGCTTTAGTGATATTACAGATCCAACACAGCGTTATTTCACGATGGCACGTGGAGATGTGACTCATACTGCCCTCGAAATGACCAAATGGTTCAACACTAACTACCATTACCTTGTCCCCGAACTGCACAGTGCTTTTAGCTTTGGGAAAATCAATTCGGCTAAAATCATCAACGAATACAATGAGGCTAAAGCTAATGGTTACGAGGGACGTATTCAACTGATTGGACCGATTACCTTTTTAGCACTGTCAAAATGTTCCGAAGAAGTACGCGCGCACCTTTTTGATTCTCTGCTTAATCAATATGCTACACTCCTAGAAATGTTACAAAGCCTCGGAACTGACATCATCATCCACGAACCTTCACTCGTTTGCGATCCGATGCCAAACGATCTCTCTCTAGTAAAAATTGCGTATGACAAACTGGGTAGATTTGGAAAAATCTGGGTTGCTACTTATTTTGAGCACTCCAATGAAGCGACGGCTGTGCTGGTCAACACTCCAATCTACGGTCTTGTTCTCGATTTTGTCCATGGAGATAAGAATCACACATCACTAGAGCTATTGAGCAAAAGTGATAAACACGTTGTAATCGGGATTATCAACGGTCGTAATGTCTGGAAAAATGATTTACATAATTCGCTCACTACACTTACAACAATCGCTTCCACTATTCCCAAAGAACGTTTGAGTCTGGGGATTTCGTGTTCTCTGTTACATGTTCCATATTCGCTCAAGCATGAGAATACCCTCAGGGCGGAGGTTAAAGGGCTGCTCTCGTTTGCTGAGGAAAAACTAGCCGAGCTCTCAACTCTCTCCCAAGCTTTTTTTACTGGGCAACCTCTATCTGTAGAGTTTACCGATACTACCCGCAGCGATGAAGCTGTACAAAAACGTCTTATGAACCTTACTCAGAATGACTACAAACGCTCTTATCCTTTTACGCTTCGTCAGGAGGCAGCACACGATCTTTTTGATCTTCCGATTTTACCTACCACAACCATTGGATCATTCCCGCAAACTGCAGAAATCCGCAAAACACGTCAAGAGTTTAAAAAAGGGATCATCACTAAAGAGCAATATGAGATTGCAATGAAAGAGGCGATCAAGCAGTGCGTCGCTTTCCAAGAATCTGTTGATATTGATGTTCTCGTTCATGGCGAATTTGAGCGTAACGATATGGTAGAGTATTTCGGCGAACAGCTAAGTGGATTTGCATTTAGCAGCAACGGCTGGGTACAAAGCTACGGTAGTCGATGCGTCAAGCCACCGCTACTTTATGGTGATGTTAGCCGTACTAAACCGATGACAGTAGAATGGAGTGTATTTGCCCAGAGCCTTACGGAGCGACCAATGAAAGGGATGCTTACCGGACCTGTTACAATCCTCAATTGGAGTTTTGTCCGCGATGATCAGCCTAAAGCCATCACCGCAACCCAAATTGCACTCGCGATCCGCGATGAAGTGGACGATTTGCAGCGTGCGGGGGTCAAAATGATCCAAGTCGATGAAGCGGCATTCAAAGAGGGATATCCTCTCCGATGCAAAGATCGTGCCGCGTATGAGAAATGGGCGCTGGAAAGCTTCTTACTCTCGACAGCAGTTGCTGAGCGCGATACCCAGATCCATACCCATATGTGCTACAGTGAATTTACTGATATTATCAAAACAATCGAAGCGATGGATGCAGACGTTATCTCCATTGAAACGTCTCGTAGTGGAAACCGGCTGTTAAAAATATTTGCAGCAGTAGCGTACGCACAGGAAGTGGGACCTGGGGTTTATGACATCCATTCTCCGCGTGTTCCAAGTGTTGAAGAGATGGAAAAACAGATCCATGAACTTTTGGAAGTTTTGCCAGCTGAACAACTCTGGATCAATCCCGATTGCGGACTGAAAACCAGAGGATGGAGCGAAACGGAATCCTCTCTAAAAAATATGGTAAAAGCAACCAAAGCGGTACGTGCAACTTTTTAGTTGCCGCCGCTTAGGCACTTTTAATACCTTAATTGAAGCTAGAAAGCCAAGCGGTAGCACAAGAGAAACTTGGGTTTACTGTTAGTATGAATTCAATGTGTGGAAGTTTTGGTAGTAAGTTGATTGTGGCGCTGTGGTAACTTTTCATAAATCGGCAGACGTTCTCGCACAAACCATTAAAACCAAAGATCAAAAAAAGTCTATGTTAGCTTTAGAAAAAGTAATGAATGTGTGTGTTATGTCATAGCACTTTCAAACAATAGTATAGATTCTTTCATATAGTAGACATTTATGTCCCTAAGCGTAAAATAATAAGTTGTATATTATAAATTTATCTATCGGAAAACCCATTTTAGAGTGTTTTCGCAGATAGCAAATCATCCCTTTATGGAAAATCAGTATTTTTCTAAAAGTTCACGAAAAACAGTAGTTATCCACACATTTTTTAACGTTTATTCAACTCTTAATCGTTGAATAACTTGCAAGAAAAAATCTTTACTCCATAAGTCGAGTTCTTATACGCTGGTGTATGAGTAAGAGAAGTTGATCACGATCAATTGCCTCATTGAAGGTGATATTATTACTCTCAAGCCACTTACAGCTTTGATTCAATCTTGCATTCAGATGATTTAGATCTAGAGCAGTGTCGTGAGCAATGTACCATACAAAATCATACCAATCTCTTCCTTTTGGACGTGTTGCCCAGGCTCTGCACAGGATGGCATGCATCTTTCCTGCAAACAGGGAGGAGGGGGTCATCACTTTGACATTAAAAGGGCGTGGAATTAGCAGTAATTTTTCTTCTGTTTTAAACTCTAACGGTGGTTGTGTATCGACTTCGATCTTTATTTTTACACTTTGATCACGATGAAATGTACCCAATACTGACTTTGGTGCATCGATACTGATAAGATGCAAAATTGTATTGCCTTTGATAAAAGCAGATTGTACGGCAGTATCGATACTTTTGGTTTTAATCTCAATGGATGTTTCAAATCCAAATGAACGTAGTGTTTCTATGACGGATTGTTCAAATCCGCTCAGATCAAATTGAGGGTCGCATTGGAGCAATGAAAAATCAAGGTCTTCGGAAAACCTTGGAAGTCCATGGAGTATCCGTAAGGCGGTCCCGCCGTAAAACGCAGCGTGTTTAAAAAATCCTCCTTCGTACAGACCAAGAAGAACAATCTCTTGCAGAACTTCTCTTAATGCGTCATAACTTCCGGCACTGGTGGATAAATCATAACGCTCCAGCATCTTTTTGAGGGCAGGGTGGGTGTTAGCCATGGAGTTTCCTTTTTGCGACTATACTTGCGAGGGTACGCAGATTGTGTGAGCGATAAGCTATGGAAATCAATCGGATCAATTCGGCATCCAGTTTCTCAATACCATCAATACGCAAGTCGTAATCCAAGTAATTATTCATCTCTTCTTGCCCCATTCGCCCAATTCCGCGGTCATATCGGATCGTGTCGCACAATGCTTTTTCAGGCGTGGCAATTAATCTTCCGCCATCTATGTCGTTATAATGCCAATCAACCCCTATTGCATAAGCACTTTCATATATCTTACGGTAGCTGTAGCGACCAATGGGTGTTGTATAAAGCTTAGGATGCTTTAGGGTTGCAGAAGTGATCTCATCAACTCTCTCAGGTATCATTCCATAATACGACAATGCATATTCAAAAGAGACGTAAGAGGGTGAATAAAGGACATTAGCAACACTGATGTGATTGGGTTCTTGCATGCGATATTTAGATCCCATGCAATACAGACCTCGTTTAATACGAACAAGCTCTTCTTTTTTTACCATACGCATAATTTTTTCATTAATGTTTTTAATGTGAGGTTCTAGCACGGCAGCTAGAGTGTCGTGCGTAAAAACAGTAGTACTGATCTGATTGCGAATATCGATAGCGTCCATGCGGAAATTATAGCACAATCACTATTTATATATAGAAACTATGGCTTTAACGTATTTTCTATATAATATAGTACTTAATATATAATCAATAAGTGGTGATTTATAGGGATCAGTTGCAAATTTTTTTTAATAGAATATATCTTAGGTTAACCAACTTTTATTTCAACTTCTGTCGCATCATCAACTCCGGATTATTTTTCACATAGGCACTGAAAGTCGTATTAGTC
>NCIJ01000049.1 GCA_002282015.1 Sulfuricurvum sp. 17-40-25
GAGTTATGATTTAATGATCAAATAGACAAAAATACTACATGATCTCTTTTTTCTTTCTGGAGGATTCAAATTTTTGACGAGCGTCATTTTCAAATTCGGCAAGATTAGTAATTTGTTTATTGGCTTCTTCTATCACTTTGCTTTGTATATCATCTATTCTAGCCATACATCTGTGTATGAGGATAGCACGGTTTTCTGCTTTTAATAATGGGTGTATAGGTTTAGTCATGATTTTGCTCAATTCGCTTTAATGTATCAATCAAAGTTGATCGTTTCACTTCAAATGTCCTACACACAGCCGCTTTAGACATTCCATTATTTAAGGCCTCCAATATTACTTCCATTTTTTCTTTAGGAATTGCTCGTGGTCGTCCTCCGATGCGTCCTCGTTTTCTAGCAGCAGCGAGTCCGGCATTAACACGCTCTTTAATTAGGGAGCGCTCAAACTGTGCCAGTGCACCAAATACATGAAATAATAACTCACCTGATGGTATTGAAGTATCCATACCTTCAGTGAGTGATTTAAATCCAACGTCTTTAGATTTAAGTTCACTGACGATTTCAATGAGATGTTGAAGCGATCGTCCAAGTCGATCTAATTTCCAAACAACAAGGGTATCACCGGATTTTACATATTCGAGTGCTTGTGCCAAACCAACACGGTCATCCTTGGTACCCGATGCTTTATCTTCAAAAATATGTCGTTCGTCTATTCCAGCATTAATGAGTGCATCTCGTTGAAGGTCAGTACTTTGACGATCACTGTCGGTTGATACTCGCATATATCCTATTAACATGACGAAAAACCTCAAATCTTAGTATTCGACTATTATAGCAAAGCGATAGTGTTTTTCGTATGTTTTTTTGTATATTTGCACCGGCCAAATCTAGGCTAGCATAGAATGACCGAAAAACATTGAGACTATGAAAGAACTTTCTAAAAGCATCTTGAAATACGTGCATAAAGTAGCATCTGAATTACCATAAATTCACCTGTTTTAAACCTCTATAATGTT
>NCIJ01000050.1 GCA_002282015.1 Sulfuricurvum sp. 17-40-25
AACTGTTTCAACACCAGCAACAGCAACTGTACCGAAGTTAAGATCTCCAGCTACTTTTGTAATGATGTTGAAGCTGTCAGCTGTAAGGCTTGTAGCATCAGTCATTGTAACATTAACACCAGTACCAGCAGCTGTAAGCTCCAATGTACCGTTGTTAGCCATGTTGCTAAGAGTCAATGCACCAACTGCTCCTGAACCATCAGTTGTAGCAACAGCTAAAGCAGCTGGCGTAGTAGCAGCAGCTGGACGTGTAATTGCCATTGCCGCAGTTGCAGTTGAATCAATATCAGCACCACCAGTATCAGTAATTGTCAAGACAGCACCAACGACACTCCAAACTGGAGATGTGAAGTTTGTTGTAGTAGCACTGAATGCTCCTGAAGATACAGATTTAGCAGCTGTACCAGTAGCAACACCAGCAAGAAGTGCAAAGTCATTTGCAATGTCAGCAGCAACCATAGCTACTTTAGCAGTGATTGTAGCACCTGCGAAAGTCAATTGTTGACCAACTGCTAATACAGCGCCAGTGAAGGTGAAATCAACTTTTTCCTGACTTGAAGTTCCAACACCATTCGTAATTGCACCAGTTGTTGCAGTAGCGTTTGTACCTTGACCAGCATTGCCCTCGGTCGGATTCAAGTCTGTTACATTTGTACTCGCAGTTGCAGAAGTAAATGTTACAGTTGCGGCACCAGCATTATCAGCAGCAGTCCATGCAGCAGCATCAGCACCAGATGATACTAATTTATCAGCCAAACCTGCAGCAGAATCATCAAAAGCTTCTGCTACTTCTATAGCAGTAGCATTTGCAACAGCAGTCATTGTAATACCATCAATCGTGATTGTTTGACCTGCTGTTAAAGCACCAAATGTAACAACCGCGCTCTCAGTTACTGCAGCAGAACTTGCGTTTGCACTGATTACATAAGAGATATCATCCATGTTTGCAAGATTTACTGTACCAACAGCAGATGCAGCATTCAAGAGCAGATGCAGCATTCAAGCTTAATTTCTCGAAACTAGTGATTTTAGTCTCAAATGTAGCAGAAGCAGTTACTGCATCAGCAGCATTCATTACCAATGTATCTGTACCGTCTCCAGCGATCATTTCTGATGTCAACGCCGTTGTACCAGCTGCAAGAGTCAATTTATCGTCACCAGCACCAAGGTTAACTGCTTTGTCAACAGTTGTTGATGACAATGTAACGTTATCAACACCAGCTCCACCAGTATATGTTGCTTTAGAAGCATCTACCGTTGCAGTTACTGTACCAGTTGTAGCAGCAGTGTTAACCGCAGTTACAGTTGCACCTGAAGCATCGATAGTCAATCCAGCAGTACCGCTTACCGTTACTGTTTTAAGAGCTGTCAATGTTGCAGCTGATAAATCAACTGCTTTTGTACCAGCAACTGTCAATGTCTGAACACCAGCAGCTGTCAATGTAACATCTGAATCAGTACCAGCAGTAGTGATGTTTAATGTAGTATATGTATCACCAGTATTTAATGTTGAACCAGTAGAAATATTGTCCAAGTTCAATGCCAATGTTGTTGCAGCAGTATTTGTAACAGTTACACCACTTGCACTGTTTGCAAGGCTAAGAGATGTCAATGCATCAGAAGCAACTGTTGAAGTACCATAAGCATTCAAAGAAACTGTTGACAAT
>NCIJ01000016.1 GCA_002282015.1 Sulfuricurvum sp. 17-40-25
AAATTAGTAAAAGGAGTAGATTCAACTGTCGTCGCTTAAGGTTACTATTCGTAATGTTTTTTACGAAAATCTGCCGAATTTAACTCCGCCGTTGACACATGCAAATGCTGGTAGCATGTTTTTAATTAAATTAGCCAATCATAAATCCCCCTGCCAACTACTTCTTGAATCACTGGAGAAAGAATTAAAATGAAAAAATATTTTATACGTATAGCTAAAGCTCCATGGGAAATTAAATTAATGGTTATATTTTATGTAATCATTGCACTTTTTACAATTATGATTGAAATTTTTCCATTACTAATTGCACTAGGTGGAATGTCACAAAAACCCTTCGAAATATCATTAAAGCATTTTATTACTATGTTTCTAGTAATACTTATATTTAGCTTGCCACATTTTTTTTACTACTATTCGATAAAAGGTTTGCTCCAATATAAAAATTGGGGAAGACGTATGTCTTTAGTAACGGTTTTTTTAATTATTATCGCAATAATTCTATTAGGAATAACGATGTTAAACAAAGAAAATCTTATATTTAATTTTATGCATATCTTTTTAATTTTTACACTATCCATCTGTGTATATATTCTCTATTACCTCTCAAAAAAAACCACCAAAGCCATTTTTAAAGATTAAAAAAACATTCAGAAGAAAATATGTAAACTTTAGACTAAAAAGACAAATTCATTTCTTCTATCAGTGAAGATGGTTTACTGTGTGAGTACGACTATGACAACAGGATTCATGAAACCAATACCATAGATGGGTTATAATGAAGCAACTATTTTTACGGAGTTTTAATGCCGACCTCATCTCTTTCTATTATCCGCCAAGTATTGACTCTCCCCGTCATCGTTATCGCGATGGGCTATTTTGTTGACATCTACGATCTTATTTTATTTGGGGTTGTTCGTGTTGCCAGCCTCACGGAGCTAGGGCTTAATCCTGAACAAGTCACATCGTGGGGAACGACTATTTTGAACATGCAGATGTTTGGTATGCTCATAGGCGGGATCTTGTGGGGGATGCTAGGGGATAAAAAAGGGCGTCTTTCCGTTTTATTCGCCTCTATCATCCTCTACTCGGTTGCTAATTTTCTCAATGCATTTGTTACCAATGTTGAACAGTATGCGGCACTACGTTTTATCGCGGGAATCGGTCTGGCGGGAGAACTGGGAGCAGGAGTAACACTGGTTGCCGAAATCCTCCCAAAACATCTACGAGGCTATGGGATTATGACCATCGCTGCCGTCGGAGTTTTGGGTGTTGTAGCCGCCAATATCGTCTCACAGCATTTTGATTGGCGTACGGCGTACATATTGGGTGGGATTTTAGGATTTTCTCTTTTGTTACTGCGTCTCAAGGTTCGTGAATCAGGTATGTTCGAGCATAATTTGAGCGAAGACATCCACCGCGGTGATTTTATATCCCTCTTTACCCATAAACGTCTTTTGGGAAAATACCTCAAAGCCATCGCGATTGGGATACCTCTTTGGTATGTTGTGGGCATATTGGTCATGTTCTCTCCTGAGTTTGCTAAATCCCTGGAGATCGCAGGGGATGTCACGGCAGGTCAGGCATTGATGTACTGTTATATCGGACTGTCCGTCGGTGATTTTGCCAGCGGTTACCTCTCACAAAAACTCAAAAGCCGTAAAAAAGCATTTACGTTCTTTTTGCTCTTATCGCTGATTAGTGTTGCATGGATGTACACACTCAAAGGTGCTGCAGTCCAAGACTTCTATTGGTCCTGTTTTGCTTTGGGTGTCTTCTGTGGCTATTGGGCTTTGTTTATCACTATGGCGGCAGAACAGTTTGGTACGAATATCCGAGCAACTGTTGCGACGACTGTACCAAATTTCGTTCGCGGTTCTGTCGTTCCGATCACCCTGTCTTTTATGGCACTAAAGGGGGATTATGGTTTTCTCGCATCTGCTGCCATTGTTGGTTCTGTTTGTTTTACCCTCGCTCTTGTGGCTTTGTACTACACCCATGAGACCTTTCATAAAGACCTGGACTACATCGAAGCCTAATGAAGATACTACGCACGGTTTTTATCCTCCTATTTTTCGGAATAACCTGCACCTATGCAAAGCCGTCGGAGTCTGCGATCAACAAATCACTCTCATCCATAGGCTCTCCAGAAGCTTTGAGTGAGATCCCTGCTCTCTCAAATATTCACAAGGACTATGCGACAAGCTACATATTCCTGTACAACCGTTACCAAAAAACTAAAGAAGAGCACCAAATAATTGTCAAAAAGTTTGAAGAAGCAGGAATTCCTCTTTTCTTCACCCTCATCCCCTACTGTGAGTCTGGCTTTAATCCCAACTCACACGGACGCGGAACAGCAGGACTCTGGCAGTTCATGGCACAATCGGGTCGTACCTATGGATTGATCATTAAAAAAGGCAATGATGAACGCACAGACGTTGTCCGTTCAACCGATGCCGCCATTCGTTACATCAAAGAGCTCAAAGGAATCTTTGGCGAATGGTATTTAGCCGATTTTGCTTACGGTATGGGAGAACTAAAGTTGCAACGGCTTATTCGAAAAAACGGCAGTAAAAAAATATCTGTTTTGCTCAAAGACCCTGAATTTCCAAAAGGGACGCGAAACCACTTTGCCAAAACACTGCTGCTGGATGCTACTATTCATCAACCGCAATCGGACAATAATTCCCGCTGATGTCTATCATTGATTCCAGATCCTCTAGGATAAAAGCGGTTACACACGGATTTTTTCTCTCCATTACCACCACCATAGCCGAACCGGCTATCATCCTACCGCTGATATTGCATTTTTTTGGAGCATCTTCTATCGTTATCGGATTGCTCTCTTCATTGCTAAAAGGAGGAGCTATCATCGTTCAGCTTTTTGCCGCTTTTAGTGCCCAAAGCTATACACGGGTTATGCCCTATTTACGTTATGTCTTTTTGACTCGCTTTCTCTCATGGTTTGGAATCGGTATTGGGATCTATGTATTTGGTACGTCCAATCACGTTTATACCTTATGGTGCATCGGTATTGGGCTGTTTATCTTCTCATTTGCGGCAGGATTCGGCTCTATCTATTTCAACGAGATACTGGGCAAAGTATTTTCCCATCGTTATAGAGGTCGCGTGTTTGCACAGCGTCAGTTTGCCGCAGGTGTCGGTGCGCTCATCAGCGGAGTCAGTGCAGGTGTTATTTTAGAGTATACGCCTGCACCCTATAGCTTTGCGTATCTGTTTATGTTCAGTGCGGTGGTGATGCTGTTAGGAGTTATCCCCTATGCCCTCATCCAAGAACCGATCAAAGAAAACATTGCCGTAAAAGAGGCCCGTTTTCGTACCTTCTTATCCAACTCCTTTTCACTTTTACGCAGTGATGGTCAGCTAAGACGGCAGATACGTACGTATCTTTTTGCCTACAGCCATCTTTTTTCTCTCCCCTTTATCATCTTGCATGCCCAATCTGTCTTGCATCTAGGCGGTGTTCAAATCGGATATTTACTCACCGCTCAAGTCGTTGGTGGAATGCTCAGCAATCTGTTATGGGGAAAACTCTCAGCACATGGAAAAATCCGACTCATCATCACTGTCTCTTTTGCAGCCTACATCAGTGCTAATGCACTGGCACTTACTGCGACGCAACTGTGGCACTATGCACTGCTGTTCTTTTTACTGGGTGCTGGGATGGATGGGATGCGTTTAGCCTTTTCTAACAACATCCTCATCATAGCCCCTGAACATCTACGCCCTGTCTACCTCGCACTGCAATCCAATATCACTTCAATCGGTCTGTTTTTTGCTATACCGGGAGCTGTACTGTTAGAAGCTTATGGCTTTGATGTGTTGATTGGTTTTACGATCATTATGTTATTGGGAGGAATGGTCGCCGCACGGCGACTTGCAGATTAAAAGGCTTTTTACTTAACCAATATTGGTGTAAACTGCTTGGACGTCTTCGTCATCTTCGAGCTTATCGATCAGTTTTTCCGTATCAGCGATTTGTTCATCGGTAAATTCCATAGGAGAGTTGGCAATACGTTCCAACGCAGACGTCTCAGGGACGATTCCAAGCTCTTCAAGCGCAGTAGAGAGAGAACCAAATGCGGTATACTCACCGTAAACACTCACTTCACCCTCTTCTTCTTCTAAACTCTCAATCCCAGCATCGATAAGGGCAAATTCTAGTTCATCGAGATCCATATCAGGTTTTGGAAAACGAAACACCGCTTTGCGGCTAAACATAAATTCCAGTGAGCCATTGTTAAGCGTTTCACCCTTGGAACGCCCAAAGATCGTACGGACATTCGAGATGGTACGGGCATTGTTATCCGTCGCACACTCTACGAAGAACAAGACACCATGTGGCCCTTTACCCTCGATATTCATTTCAGCAAGTGACACAGCATCTTTGCCCGATGCACGCTTGATCGCTGCATCGATGTTGTCTTTTGGCATGTTTTGCGCTTTTGCCGTTAAAATCGCACTACGAAGCTTTGGATTCATGTCCGCATCTGGACCACCCTCTTTGGCTGCCATGGTAATGATCTTGCCCAGTTTTGGAAATATACGGGACATATTTCCCCAGCGCTTCTCTTTGGCTGCTTTTCGGTACTCAAACGCTCTACCCATACACAAACTCCCCTAAAAAATTATCGCAATTATAGCCATTTTGGGGGATTAAAACAAACGATTTTTAAGATACAATATAAATATTACAAATTAATGACAATTTTATGACATATAAAAACTATCTAATTGTCCACATGGAGTCAAATGCTTTCATCCAATAAATCTATATCTCATTTTAAACGGTCAATATGGAGTTCAGCTGCCGTATTTATACTTTTTTCGATTACTTTTTTCTTTTATGTACGCTCAGAAAAAGCGATTGATGTAGCCAATACACAGCGTTTTGAATCGCATAAACTTGCAGATAGATTACGCCAAAGCTCTGATGACTTAACACGTATGGTTCGTACGTATATCATCACCGGAGATCCGCTGTATAAACAACACTACCAAGAAGTCCTCGATATACGTGATGGTATAAACCATCGTCCCTCACATTATAATGATATCTATTGGGATCTTGTATTATCCGATAATGTGCGTCCCTTCGCCTCAGCTATAAAACCCATAGCTTTATTAGACCTAATGCAAAAGGTAGGCTATACCCCCCAAGAATTTGCAAAACTTTCGGAAGCCAAGAAAAATTCTGATGAACTGACTAAAATCGAATTTGAGGCCATGAGAATCATCGAATCAACAACGCCAATTACCGAAAAAAATCGCCATATAGCCACCACAATGCTTCATGATGCTCAATACCATCGGGCAAAGTATAACATTATGAAGCCCATTAGTGACGCGTGCATTATGATGAATAAGCGCACACAAGAAGCCGTTTCTAATGCTGAGCAGATGGCTTATTGGATGCGTATTGTATTTATTTTCTTTGGAATAATTTTGATGTGGAGTGTGTGGCGTATATACCGTTCCTTACATTTTACACTGGGAAGTTCTTTAGCACTTTTGCATTCTCATATTACCAAAATTGGAAGCGGCAATTTTTCTTCTAAAATTGAGATCGAAAAAGGGATGGAGGACAGTATCATCGGCTGGTTATCCCAGACACAGAATAACCTTTATCAAATAGAGATTGAACGGACCAAGGCACAAATCGATGCCAATCATATGCGCGATTTGTATGCCGCATTAAGTCAATGTAATCAAGCCATTATCCATGCTAAGAATGAAGATGAGCTCTTCACCCAAATTTGTGAAAATGCCGTTAAATACGCTGGTATGAAGATGGCATGGATTGGATTGGTAGATGAAGATACAAAAGAGTTAAAGACAGTTAGCTATGCTGGAGAAGGGACTGATTATCTCAAGGATCTATGTATTTCAACAGATTCTTTAGATCCCTCTTCTCACGGGCCAACAGGAATATCGTTACGTGAAAATCGTCCTGTTTGGTGTCAAGATTTTATTCATGATTCTACCACATCTCAATGGCATCAAAAAGGTATAGAATTCGGATGGGGATCATCTGCGGCAGTTCCGCTACACCGCCATGGAGTAGCTTATGGTATTTTCAATATCTATTCAGGTGAACTAAACGCTTTTGATGCTTCAGCACAAAGACTTTTACTCGAGATGACAGGTGATATTGACTATGCACTGAATAATTTTGATCGTATAAAACAACAAAAAATACTGGAAAACCAATTATTAAAACTCTCCCAAGCGGTTGAACAAAGTTCCAATGCTATTGTTATTACGGATCGTAAAGGACATATTGAATACGTAAATACCGCATTTGAAACCATTACAGGATACCACCAATCCGAAGTAATGGGTTGGAACCCACGTTTTCTAAAATCTGGAAAAACACCTCATACGGTATATGAAGACATGTGGACAACTCTGATCCAAGGGCAAACATGGAATGGAGAACTCATCAATCGTCGTAAAGACGGTAGTGACTATACGCACTCCTCAAACATTGTCCCTGTTTTTGATTCACATGGCACGATAACTCACTATATCGCTATCGAAGAAGATATCAGTGAACGAAAAAATAATGAAGAACGTATCCAATATCTTGCCAACTTTGATGCCCTCACAGGACTTCCAAACCGCATAAAAATGGATGATCACTTACACTATACTCTCAGTCTGGCGAAGCGTCATGATGAAAGTTTCTCTATTTTATTTCTCGATCTTGACCATTTCAAAGACATCAATGATACACTGGGACATAGAGTGGGCGATCTCTTACTCATAGACCTTGCCAAACGTCTTACCGGAACAATACGGGATGAAGACACCGTCTCTCGTATGGGTGGGGACGAATTTATCGTACTACTGCCTAATACAACTGCCAATGGAGCTGCCCTAGTAGCCCAAAAACTCTTAGAAAGTATTTCTAAACCATTCATGCTGGAAGAGAATGTCCTCTCTGTAACCGCTTCTATCGGTATTGCCATTTTCCCCTCAGATGGAGCCGACATCGAGACACTTTCAAAAAATGCCGATGCTGCAATGTATCGAGCAAAACAAGAAGGACGTAACGAGTACTGCTTCTTTACCCAAGAGATGCAAGAATATGCACAACGTAAACTAAAGCTATCTAATGCTTTGCATATGGCACTTGAGCGTAATGAACTGCACCTCGTCTATCAACCACAATTTTCCGCCATCCAAAAAAATATCCTTGGAGCTGAGGCATTGATTCGCTGGCAGCATCCTGAGTTTGGAAATGTATCACCCGCTGAATTTATACCTATAGCCGAAGAGAATGGAATGATCTTACCTATCGGAGAGTGGGTACTACGCACTGCTATCTCTCAGGCAAAAAGTTGGACTATCAAAAGTAAATCGCCAATCATCATGGCAGTAAACCTCTCTGCCATTCAATTTCGCCATCCAAATCTACCGGATCTGATCACAGGTATTCTTGAAGAAGTAAATCTTCCACCCGAATATCTGGAACTCGAACTAACCGAGGGCATAGCAATGCACAATCCACAAGCGGCAATTGCCATCATGAATGACCTGCATGAACGTGGTATCCGTATGTCAATTGATGATTTTGGTACCGGATATTCTTCACTGGCGTATCTCAAAAAATTTAGGATCTATAAACTTAAAATCGATCAATCGTTTGTCCGAGATATCAGTACAGATGCGGAAGATAAAGCCATTGTCAGTGCTATTATCCACATGGCTCGAAGTCTAGGGCTTCAAACCATCGCCGAGGGAGTGGAAACCCTAGCACAGCTAGAATATTTACAAGAACAAGGGTGCGATGAGATACAAGGGTATTATTACAGTAAGCCTCTCTTGCCTGAGATATTTGAAACATTTTTACAAGAGCACAATAACTAGTCTGCTTTGGCGTGATTGATCCAATAAACTGCTGCAATACTCAGAGCACCTCCGATGACTAATGAGATGGCTGGAACTTCCCCCAGCATCTCATAACTGCTTACAAGGGCAAATACTGGTACTAAAAGCATGTATGAGCTCGCTTTTCCTGACCCCATCTTCGTCGATGCAATAAAATAAATAGTCGTAGCAACTGTCTGTGTCATAACCGACAAATACAATAAAGCGCTCCAAAAGACAAAACCCTGATCAAATACGCTCAAGATTCCATGCCCATAGGCCATAAAAAACATACATAACGTCGCGACCAGACCTAGAAAAAAGCTGTAACGTATCGGATCAACGTATTGACGTGAGTGCTGTGCTAATACACTCAAAATGCTCCACGTCACTGCGGCAAAGATGAAGAGTAGATTGCCGATGTTTGAGAGAATCGTCCCTTCCCATAATTCGACCATAATCATACCGCCAAGCAGACCAAGACCCAAGCCAAATATGTGCTGTTTTGAGGGACGAAAGCCCGTGAAGACGATAGCAATAATGACGATAAGAATAGGGCTGAGGGTCGTGATGATCATCCCCCCTGCTCCGGCAGTGGCAACGTGAACACCCAAAAAAGAAAGTACCATAAACAGCGTGTACAAAAAACCGCTTAGACTCACCGTCATCCATGCCGATTTGTCTAAACGAAAAGGTTTTTTAGTCCACCATAATACGGGAATATACGCAAGAGACATAATCGCCAATCGCCAAAAAGTAGCTACTTCCCAGGAAACACTTTGGGAAAGGATTTTAAGAACAGGCCAACCTGCACCCCACAACATCATGGAAAAAATCATCCATAATGCCAAAGGGTTCAATCAGGTGCCTTAGGCATCAATAAGGGCAATATCACTTTGTATCTGATTAAACAACAATGAGCGATTGTCTAGGCGATACTGATAATAAAAGGTATTGGTCTTCAGACTACGTAAAACCGAGGTGTTGTAATAATGAGCATTAGAACAGCGTCCTAAATAAAGGAAAGTAAACAAAAGTTTTATACGAGAATCTTCAAAGATCTCATTAGGCTGTGCCAAGAAGGTAAATCCGAATTTTTTCATATTAACGAGGTCGAAAATATAGTACAGAAAATCTTCAAACTTGGTGTAAAACCCATTAAGACTTTCGATTTCGTGGAAAAAATAATAATAACCGTCTAACAACTCATGCTTTTGAATGATTTTAGAAAGTCTGCTTTTTATATTACGCTTAGCAGCAAAGTACGAAGGGTTAACGGCCATATAAATATTACGACGCTCTATAATCGCCTTATCAAGAGCCGCTTCAAATTCGTCACTCTCTTCAAATCGAAGATAAAAAAACGTATCTGCATCTTTGAATTTTTCTTCAATTTTCTCGATAGAAGGATCAGAAAAGTCCAAATAGAGAGTCGGTACACCGTTGGCCATGACATAGTGACGGATTTTGTTCGCTAAATGCGTCTTACCCGATCCCGCTTCGCCTAAGATCAACGTGTTTTGGTATAAAGTTCTTTGTTTTAACTCTAAGGTTGAAATGCTGTTTTGTAAGCGTCCAATTTTATATCTCATAAAAATCCATTATTCTAATTTTAGGTACAAGTATAACGTATGGTAGGAAAATTTAAAATTTAAATTACCCTTTTACTTTCGTTTCAATGGTTGCAACGATACTCGGGTCTTCGAGCGTCGAGATATCTTGTGTAATCACTTCGCCCTTCGCAATAGAGCGTAAAATACGGCGCATGATTTTACCTGAACGGGTTTTTGGTAACCCTGGAACGAAAACGATGTCATCACAAATCGCGATATTACCGATTTCTTTAATGATAACTTTGTTGATCTCTTTTACCATCTCCATCTCTTCACCAATGGTGTCTTCACTTTTTAAAACGATATAAGCAAAAATACCCTCACCTTTGAGTTCATGCGGTTTACCCACAACGGCGACTTCTGCAACATTGGGGTGTTTTTTACACGCCGCTTCTACTTCGGCTGTACCCATACGGTGGCCCGAGACATTGATAACATCGTCCGTACGCCCAGTAATAGTGATGTACCCTTCTTCGTCATAGATAGCACCATCACCTGTAAAATAAACCGGTTTACCCTCTTTTTTTACATCACCAAAGTACGATTTGATGAAACGCTCAGGATCACCCCATACACCGCGTATCATGGAAGGCCAAGGACGTGTAACACACATGTAACCACTCTCGCCAACCTCTACTTTTTCACCCGTTTGAGGATCTAAAATCTCCCCCATGATTCCAGGAAGCGGGAAAGTCGCACATCCCGGCTTGATCGGTGTTGCCCCTGGAAGAGGAGAGACGATATGACCTCCCGTCTCCGTTTGCCAATAGGTATCAACAATCGCACATTTACTGTTACCAACAGCCTCGTAGTACCACTTCCATGCCGGAGGATCGATCGGCTCACCGACGGTTCCTAAGACTTTTAAACTGCTAAGATCATATTTAGCAGGTTCATCTTCACCCATTTTGTGCAGCACGCGAATTGCGGTCGGAGCGGTATAAAACTGGTTGATCTTATACTCTTCTACCATTTTCCATGGGCGACCAGCATCCGGATAGGTTGGGACACCCTCAAACATTACCGTAGTAGCCCCCATCGCAAGTGGACCATAAACGATATAGGTATGCCCCGTAATCCAGCCGACGTCAGCAGTACACCAGTAGGTATCGTTTTCTTTGACGTCAAAAACCCATTCCATCGTCATCTGTGCCCAGAGGATATAGCCAGCACTGTTATGCTGGACTCCTTTTGGTTTGCCCGTAGAACCTGATGTATACAGTAAGAAAAGAGGATCTTCAGACTCCATCACTTCGGCTTCACACACGCTTGACTGATTTTTAATCAGCTCATTATACGAGTAATCACGTCCTGAAACCCAGGTAATGTCTTCATTGTTGCGCTCAACCACCAAAACTTTTTGAACTGGAGATTTCGCATCGATTGCCTCATCGACAACCGGTTTTAGCATGTAAGGTTTGTCTTTTCTAAATGCACCGTCCGCTGTAATCACCACTTTTGCTTCAGCATCTTCAATACGATCTTTTAACGCCTCAGAAGAAAATCCGCCAAATACGATTGAATGGATTGCACCGATACGAGCACATGCCAACATCGCATACGCAGCTTCAGGAATCATTGGCATGTAAATAACGACTCTATCACCCTTTTTAACACCAAATTCATTTTTTAAAAGATTTGCAAATTTATTAACATTGTAATACAACTCAAGATAGGTAATGATCTGTTTGTCACCGCGATCGCCTTCAAAAATAATGGCTGCTTTGTTTTTTCTACTCTCTAAATGTCTATCAATACATTGAGCTGATACATTGAGTTTACCGCCAACAAACCATTTTACAAAAGGAAAATTACTCTCATCCAAGGTCTTGGTAAACGGCGTAATCCAATCAATCTTCTCCTGCGCAAATTTTCCCCAAAAGCCCTCATAATCTTTTATGGCCCAGTTTTGCAGATCATGGTACTCACTCATACTCTTAATGCGTGCCGTTGCGGCGAACTCAGGGTTTGGCTGAAAAGTTGGTTTTATGATAGTGCTCATTATTTATCCTTTTTTAGTGTAGTTTGTGTGTATGTTTTAGCTTAAGATAGACCATAGCGGTCATAATCGCATCGTTTAATGCGTTGTGCTGTCCCATCATTGGAATGTTTAAATTACGCAGGATTGTATCGAAGCGTAAATCAACATTTCCTTGAGGAATCAAAGCAATTTTTTTATCAAAATATAATCCAGAAACTTCGATTTGTTTATTGGGCAATGCGATCCCTAACCATGGTTTAATCAGACGATTTATCATCGCCATATCAAACTCTAGATAATACCCAACCAATGGGCGATTTCCAATAAATTCGAGAAACTTTTTTACCCCCTCAAGAGGTTCTAAAGCCTGTTGTAAATCACATGGTCGGATGTGATGGATTTTGATACTCTCCACACTGATCTGCCTAGAAGGCTTTAAAAAAACCTCAAAACTTTGCGATGTAAGAATACGATCATTTTTAATCCTAACCGCTCCGATACTCAAAACAGCATCTTTTTTGGTATCAAGCCCCGTAGTTTCAGTATCAAAAACGACCACTTCATCCCCATCATAAGGATCAAAAAGCCATTCATACTGCGCATCAAGCAAGCCTCTTTGCTTCCATGAACGTATCAATGCCTCAAACATTACAGCACCATTTCCAAATGAAAATGGAATGTCAGAAATTTTTTGAAGGTGTTGACTATTTTAAAGGCATCTTTGAGTAAATGACGATCGGTTTTGCTAAATAGTTTTGGATTTACGTAGTTTTGTTCCTCTTTTATATTGGTTTGTGAAAGCATGGAACGCAAGCGTATCTCCAGTAATGTATCATACGCTTCAATCAACTCATTTGCGAATCGTTTATCGAACAATCCAATATTATTGAGCTTTTTAATCCTCTCTGTCGTATTGGTAGACTCAATCTTATATTCCAATGCCAAAATACGGATCCCATGGACAATCGCAAAAATTCCCCCTTTTTTGATGTCCAGTTCACTCTCATGATCAGCACTTCCCAAAACAAATCCCGAAAAGAGACTCAATGGCGTCTCAAAAGCAAGCGCTGATTTAGCCAAATGTGCCAGTATGTCGCTACTGGCTTCGAAATTCTCATACAAATAACTTCGGCACTCATCTAGCAACAAGGCATCCCCTGCTACACACGTTGCATCCAAAAAAATCGAGAGAGAGCGAAGGGAATCTTCATTCAACGTCTCAATCCATCCTGTCATCATGGATTTATACCCTGAAACGCTCCTGCGCCAGTAAGGATTACTCACCATAATATTGCCAGTGCACTTTGGAAATCCAAGACGGATTAAATACTCATTTAACCGAGTCATTGATGACGCTAACTCACTTTCATCTGCACCATCATGAAAAATAAGCGCATTGTCCTGATCGGTCCGTAATATTTGCTCACCACGTCCTTCACTTCCCATCACAATCAATGCACAACGTCCTTGTAGTGACGTAGGAACAACCATCTCAAATACTTTACGGTACAGTTTGCTGTTAAGTTCACTGACCAGTTTTGAAATATAACGGACACGTACCCCTTTTGAGGTCAGAGAACGGACAAGATAGGTCAAAGAACGCTGCGTATTTTCAAGATCTTCAATACTCACAGCACGCTCGATGGATTCCACGATAAGATGGCTATGGTTTGCAAAATGGCTCAGCAAATCAAGTTGTTCCAAAATACCTATTATTTTTTCTCCATCCGTCACAATCAGACGTTTCACTCCATGCTTTGTAAATAAAAGCAATGCATTAAATAAAAAGTCGCTCTTCTCTATCGTGATAAGTCCATAAGTTGCAATCTCACCGATCGCATCATCGATACTTTTACCGACTAAAAGAACTTTTTCACGTAAATTTGCATCGCTCACAACCCCCATACGATTGCTGTCTTGAACCAAAAGTATTTGAGCGTTTTGCTGTGTCATGATTTGGAGTGACTCTTTGATCGATAATGATGCATCCACAATACAAGGTGAATGCAAATAGATCTCATCAACACGTGAAACCATGAAAGGGGTTAGCTCACTTTGGTGCTGACGCTGTTTTAACTGCTGATGCTTGGTAATAAAATCTTGCATAAAATAGTTTTGAAAGGGTTCAACGTCTTGGAGAAGGTTTAGGAATGTTTCTTTTGGAAGTTCATAGCAGATCAGATCTTCTACTACGATAAATGTACTTTGTGTATTTTCATATATCAGAGAGTTTGCGTCAAAAATATCGCTCTCTCCGTATACGTTTTGAAGTTTTTCATCGATCATCTCATTGACGATCCCTTTTATGATAATCGTCAGGAATTGTGCCTGTACCCGAGGAGCGATTAAGACCGTCTCTTTTGGATAATAGGCGATGTCCATCTGTGTCATCAACGTGTCAATTATCCTTTCGCTCAAAAGATCGAAAGGATGAATGGACATTAAAAGTGTTTTTTGGTCAAAGAGGCTCATCTTAATGCTCTACTGCACCTTCTGAACCGATACCTGTCTGGGCACGAACATATTGTGCTTCAAACGCTTCGTGCTCTTTTTGAGCCGAATCGCTTTTATCCGTAATCGAGAAGAACCAGATTCCAATAAATGCCGCACTCACAGAGAACAATGCCGGATATTTGTAAGGGAAAATTGCCTCAGCATTCCCCATAACATCGACCCATACAGTAGGTCCAAGTATAACCAATACCGCCGCAGTCAAAAGACCTAATGATCCGCCTAATAATGCCCCACGAGTCGTAAGTCGTGACCAATACATAGAAAGGAATAAAATCGGGAAGTTTGCACTCGCTGCAATCGCAAATGCAAGACCGACCATGAACGCGATATTTTGCTCTTCAAAAATAATCCCTAAGAAAATAGCAATTATTCCTAACACTACGGTTGCGATTTTACTGACCTTCATCTCCATCATACCGTCTGCTGTACCCTTACGAATAACACTCGCATACAAATCATGTGAGATCGCCGAAGCTCCTGCCAATGTCAATCCAGAAACTACCGCGAGGATTGTTGCAAACGCTACCGCTGAGATAAATCCTAGGAAGAAGTCACCACCAACTGCATGAGAAAGGTGAATTGCCGCCATATTGTCGCCGCCCAAGATCGGAGCACCGCCATCAATTGCCTGTTTTGCAAGGTCAAGATATTGTGGATTTTGAAATACCATGACGATCGCACCAAAACCGATAATAAACGTCAAAATATAGAAATATCCAATAAAACCGGTCGCATAAAAAACGGATTTACGCGCTTCTTTAGCATCACTTACCGTGAAAAATCTCATCAGGATATGAGGAAGTCCCGCTGTACCGAACATCAATGCAATACCAAGCGATATTGCGGATATGGGGTCACTGATCAATTTACCAGGAGCCATGATCGACACATCTTTCATACTAACTGCGGTAGAGAACAACGTCTCAAAACTAAAGTCATAATGTGCCATTACCGCAATTGCCATAAATGTTGCACCCGAAAGAAGTAAAAATGCTTTGATGATTTGTACCCATGTAGTAGCCAGCATACCGCCAAACGTAACATACAGGATCATCAAGATTCCAACCAATATAACTGCCACTTCATAATCAAGTCCGAATAGAAGCTGAATAAGCTTACCAGCCCCTACCATTTGAGCGATGAGATACAAAAGAACCGTCAAAATCGATCCAAATGCCGCCAAAATACGAATAGGTGTCTGACGCAAACGGTATGATGCAACGTCCGCAAATGTATATTTACCGAGGTTACGCAACTGCTCTGCTACAAGAAATAAAATGATCGGCCAACCAACTAAAAATCCGATTGAATAGATCAGACCGTCATATCCTTTTGCGTATACCAATGCCGATATTCCCAAAAACGATGCGGCAGACATAAAATCCCCAGCGATTGCCATACCGTTTTGAAAACCGGTGATTCCTCCACCCGCAGTGTAAAAATCTTTGGCTGTTTTTGTTCGTTTAGCCGCCCAATACGTAATCCCCAACGTTGCCGAAACAAATATTAAAAACATAATAATGGCGGACATATTAAGCGGTTGTTTTTCAACTGCTCCGGTTAATGCCTCGGCTGCAAATATTCCAGCTGAAGCCAGAAGTAAAAATATTAACGATCTCATTACAGTCCCTTCACTTTGTCTTTGATACGATTACTCAACTCGTCAAATTCGCTGTTTGCACGGCGAACGTAAATTCCTGTAAGGATAAAAGCACTGACGATAACACCAATCCCGATAGGGATACCGATCGTCGTGACCGAACCCTCTGACAATGGTGTTCCCAAAATGGCAGGATCAAACGCGATTGTCAAAACAAAACCAAAATAGATCACAAGCATAATAATGCTCAGTATCCAGGCAAAGCGGCTACGTTCACGTGTTAGACGGATAAAATCCGGATCATTTTTAATCCGTTCAACCAGTTCTTGTTTCATAATAAATCTCCTTTAAAAGTTGTAGTTTAGGATAAAACGGTATTCGTTCCAACTGGTTTCAGCACCCGCTGTTGTATTTTTAAAATCACGTGGAAAATTCCCGCGAAAACGTACCTGAAGATTTTTGACCGACTCTGGATAATATATCATATCAAATCCAGCTTCAGTTGCAGTCCATTCATAATTTGCCGAATATCCGTTTAAGCGGTCCATATCAAATGACGTATAATAAATACCCGTATTGAGGTTGACGCCAAAATTCTTCCAGTCGTAGTTTCCCGCAAGTTTCCAGGCGTCGGTTCCTGCCATAAACATATGACGAGTCACCATACCCTGTGTATACGCCGACATTCCGCCCCATGGAGTAATGGTGCCACCATTAACAGCTGCATCGTCATTTTTTGAATTATGAGATACTGCCCCGTAAACATCAAAATTTGCAACTTTTACACCCGCTTTGGCCGCTACGAAATCACTCTCAATTTTGTCAAGACCAAATGCAGGATTTGCATTATTCGATCCGACATCTCGCTCGCTGATATATTGTGCTCCTACATACGGTGCCACACCGCTTGGATACGACCAGCCATAGTTAGCTTCCGCGTAAACTGCATTCATAATATCATGTGCGTAATAATCCCATACCTGTAGTTTCAATCCGGCAATACCAGTATAGGTCGCACTAGCGACACTTACTCCGCCGGTATTCTCACCAATGGCATACGTACCCATATCGACAAATTGACCCACCTGATCTCTAGAGTCAGTCATAGAGTATCCGGATGTGACACTTAGAATATGATCTCCCGTAGCTATAGAGCTTGCATTGTATACACGTCCAAATGTCCCTTGAGCGAACTTAGTCACATGAGCGAGAGTCAATGTTGTATCTTTGAGATCCGTATTAGTTAGAAGATACGCTTCAAAAAGATTGGGCATCATGCGTACATCATCGCTTCCCATCATAGGATTATCCAGCTTTTGGCGTCCTCCTTTAAAGGTCGTATTCTCATTTTTATACTGCAAATACGCTTCACCTAAAATCGAATAAGAATCATTATTTTTACCAAGCAGTGTCGGATCAACTTCTCTAAGATTGGCTTTGTCATCCAGCATAAAACCATTGGTTGTGTAAAATGCACCCCCAAGACTCAAACCGTTCCATACACCTGTTTCGTATTTCAAGTATCCGCCGATAGCATTCGCTGTTCGTGTATACTCGGCCGTACCAAGATACTCACGAACAACTGAGAATTCACGAACCTGTCCGCTTACTTTTCCCTCTTTAAACATGCTTGCCAAATCATCGATAGCCGACGCATTCAATACTAAGACTGACGCTAATAGTGAAAGACGCACTGTATTTCTCATGACTACTCCTCATATTTTTACACTCTAATCATAAAAAGAAAACGTAGCGCGAACGTAGCATTGGATAAATTAACAAAAATAATCTGTGAAAATCTTAATCGCTAGAAAAAATGGGTAAAAAAGTAACGCAATTATAAGCGTGGAATATCGATCATGTAACCTAACGCACGTATGTTTTGAATAAAATCCTCTTTAAGACTTTTTTTCAGACGACTTACTTCTGCACGTATGGTTGCATTATCGACGTATTCATCATCCCATATATATTCTCTAAACTGATCAAACTCAACAATCCTGCCACGATTACGTGCCAACAGATCGATGATTTGAAGCTGTCTTTTAGAGAGTATCTGTGCACTGTTTTCACACATTAGCGTTGATGTCGATGCATCATAGCTGTAGTTTTTTGAAAGACGTAAATGACTTTGAGGTAAAACAGTATTTTGCATCACTTTATCTATACGTAACGCCAGTTCTTTAAGATGAAAAGGTTTTTTCAAATAATCGTAACATCCCAGGTCATACGCTCGACTTATCCCCTCGATATCGACCAGAGCACTGATATAGATAGATGGTGTCCGTATTTTGAGTTCATGCAGTCTCTCAAGTAATTCTAAGCCACTGATTCCAGGGACATTGATATCCAGCAGTAGCAGATCATACATATCATCTTGAATCTTTTTAAGTGCTTCATCGCCATTTGCACAGGTAACCACACGATGCCCTATCGATACCAAATACTCATTAACCGAGTCACACAACATTGTGTCATCTTCAAGCAAAAAGATTTTCATCCATACCTCTCTTTTTAAAGGTATACTCAAAACGGGTGAATTCTGTATTGGAATCAATCACGATGATAACATCCTCTTCATCACATATTGATTTGACGAGATTCAATCCCAGACCAAACCCATCCGTTTTTTGACGCTCCCGATAGTATGCTTCAAAAATCTTCTCTTCATCATGAATTTTTTCAGATTTACTCTGAACCCAAAAAGAACACTCCATCATACTGCAAAGAACCCCTACATGGATCACTTCACCGCTTTTCGAATATTTAATGGCATTGGTGAGATTATTATCAACGACTCTTTGAAGTTTTGTCTCATTAAAAAAGATCCAAGATAAAGACTCAGGCTCTTGATAGTCGAAAGAAAGATTGGAAAAATGAGCAACCTCATCAAAAAACTCAATCCTACTGGCAACATATTCCCCTAGATCAATCGCTTTTTTAGGATATTCGATTTGATCTTTTTTCACAAGATAGCTCAGGTCATCATAGATACTGAAAATATTTTTGACTCCCGCCTCAATTTTTGCCAAATAGCGGTTACGCCCCTCTTTCATCGTAAAAAGTTCAATATTGGCCATTATGACGGATAAGGGGGTGTATGTCTCATGAATCGCGTAACGGATAAATTGTTTGTGCGATTCTAACAAACCCTCCGAAAACTTCTGCTCTTTTTCAAGTGCCACATTTTGCAGTTGCAACGCCTGAGTTTTGAGCTGAACCCTCTCTTCAAGGTTCACATTCATCTGCTGTAACGCTTCCGTTTGACTTTGCAAGGATTTTGCCATCTCATTGGCATAATGGGCCATTTTAATGGACTCTGAAAAATATAGCTCATCCGGATTGATCAATTTCATTTTTGATTGTGCTGATTCATAAAATCTTAAAAAAGCATCGACTTCTCTTGCTATCATGGCATTTATAATTTTGGAAATCCCAACAATAACTCCAAATAAAATAAGGGCCAAAGTTGCAATTTCAAGGACGATTTTGATCAAACGCCCTTTAAATTCTTTACTGGTACTAGATACTTTTTCAAGCGCCATCAAACTGCTGCCATCATGACTAGCAAGTTCCAAATGAACTGTTTTTTCAAATCCTTTGTATTCATCATAAATCAATAGCGAAGAAAATATGACGGTTAAAAAAAGGATGATAACAATCGGATAAAAATTTAGATCACTTAGACTAATACGCGATAAACGACGCTGTAACCAATTTTCCATGTCGCAATCCAAAATTAAAGTTTTTTATTATACTTAAAATAATGCAAATCACTAAACATGCATAATATTGATTATATTTTATACAATATTCAGACTATAAACTCTTTTTTATTTGGGATAATTGTTAATCACGATTGTGATTTCAAACCAAGGAGTTCAAATGTCTTATTTAGTTCCCACCGAATTTGTCACTAAAATGGTAGATTCAGGTGAATCAAAAGTCTATATGTCAACGAAGGATACACTTATTCGTGCTTATATGGCGGGTGCGATTTTAGGATTGGCGGCAGCATTTGCTATTACCGTCTCCATACAAACGGGTGTTCCACTTATTGGCGCGCTTTTATTTCCGGTTGGTTTCATCATGCTTTATCTTATGGGATTTGATCTCTTAACGGGCGTGTTTGTTTTAGTACCCTTAGCCTTAATTGATAAGCGTCCAGGAGTTACCGTCAAGCAAGTACTTAGAAACTGGTGGCTTGTGTTTATTGGTAACTTTGCCGGGGCGTTGACGGTTGCATTTATGATGTCGTTTATTTTAACCTATGGTTATACCATTGATGGAGGTCCTGTTGGGGATAAGCTTGGAAGCATTGGTGAAGCACGTACACTAGGATATCAAGCTCATGGCGTGATGGGATGGTTAACCGTATTTATCCGTGGGATGCTTTGTAACTGGATGGTCTCTATGGGTGTCGTGGGTGCCATGATTTCAACTACAGTCAGTGGAAAGTTTTTGGCTATGTGGATGCCTGTCATGCTGTTCTTTTTTATGGGTTTTGAGCACTCTATTGTCAATATGTTCTTGTTTCCGTTTTCGATGATTATGGGTGGTAACTTTACTATCTGGGATTATCTACTTTGGAATGAGCTTCCTGTAGTTTTTGGTAATCTTTTAGGCGGATTAGCCTTTACGGGTCTTACGCTTTATGCAACACATATCAAAACAGGTGCAAAAAGAAATCTACAATAATTAAAAATATCTTCATGGACATTTATGTCTATGAAGATCATCTTACAAATGCTCTACAACACAAAGAAGGAATGCTATTATGAAAAAAATCGAAATGACGGAAGAGATTTTAGCCGCGAAAAAAAATACCGGTTTAAGCTGGGAAGAAATTGCCGAAAAAATTTCACTTGGGCCAGTCTTTCTAACCTCAGCTTGTCTTGGCATGAACAGTCTCAAAAAAGCACCGGCAGAAAAATTGTGTGATCTTCTGGGATTATCAGCAGAAGTTTCCCAAACCTTACAAGAATACCCTATGAAGAGTTGGGATAAAATCATACCAACGGATCCGTTGATTTATCGCTTTTATGAAGCAATAGGCGTTTATGGAGAAACCATGAAAGAGATTATTGGAGAGAAATTTGGTGATGGAATCATGAGCGCTATTGATTTTTCAATGGATATAGAGAAAGAAGTAAATCCATTGGGAGACAGAGTTGTCATCACGATGAATGGTAAATTTTTACCCTACAAATCATGGTAATACATTGCTACGACAAATACTACCTTAACATCTATTGTTGAGGCGATCTTTACAAGGCTGTTAAAAATATGATGCAAAATCAATTACAAATATCCATAGCCCAATACTCTACTGCAGGCCGTAAAGAGATCAATCAAGACTTTCACGATATCTGTATACCCAAAGAACCGCAACTGACAAACAAAGGGATTGCAATTGCGATTGCAGATGGTATCAGCAGCAGTGATGTCAGCCAAATTGCCAGTAAGACATCGGTTACCTCATTTCTAATTGATTATTTTTCTACCCCTGAATCATGGTCTGTTAAAAAATCCGCAGAGCGTGTTTTAAATTCGACCAATTCTTGGCTATTTAGCCAAAGTAAGCAAGCCCAATATCACTATGATAAAGATAGAGGCTATGTTTGTACTTTTAGCGGTATGATTATTCGTTCCTCAACAGCACATATCTTTCATGCAGGTGATACCCGTATCTATCGATTGCGTGACAACCGACTTGAACAATTGACGGAAGATCATCGTCTTTGGATTTCAAGGGACAAAAGTTACCTTAGCCGCGCCTTGGGTATGGACAGTCAAGTGACAACGGATTACGATAGCTTTCAAGTAGACAAAAACGATATTTTCTTGTTTATGACCGATGGTGTTTACGAATTTGTCAGTTCTGAGTTTATCATTCAAACTCTACAAGCCGATGAGAATGCATTTGAATCCATGGCAAAGACTATCTCGGACAAAGCGTACGAAGAAGGCAGTACAGACAACTTGACCATCCAAATTATCCGAATAGATGCTTTGCCAAAAAAGGATATTGATGAGATTCATAAACAGCTAACGCACAAACCCTTCCCTCCCATTTTAGAACCTAGAGACTCTTTTGACGGATATACGATTATACGCATCCTCAGTTCCAGCAGCCGCAGCCATGTTTATCTTGCACGTGATAATGAAACCGGTACATCCGTAGTCTTAAAAACACCTTCCATTGATTTACGAGATGACAAAGCGTATCTTGAACGATTTTTAATGGAAGAGTGGATTGCAATACGTTTAAACAGTCCCCACATTGCTAAATCATATCTTCAGACACGTAAACGCAATTATCTCTACACGGTAACAGAATTCATTGAAGGGCAAACCCTAAAACAGTGGATGATAGACAATCCAAAACCCAGCATAGAAACGGTACGTTCTATCACAGAGCAAATAGCCAGAGGACTGCTTGCTTTTCATCGGCAAGAGATGATACATCAAGATCTCAGACCGGACAACATTCTTATTGACAATTCCGGCACGGTAAAGATAATCGATTTTGGCTCAACACGTGTTGAGGGAATACTCGATGTAAACACCTATCTCGAACAAGAAAATCTTTTAGGAACAGCTCTCTATTCTGCGCCGGAATACTTTCTTGGAAAGATAGGTTCACCACGTTCTGACCTTTTTTCTTTAGGAGTTATTGTTTATCAGATGTTATCAGGAGAGTTTCCCTATGGAGTCCAAGTAGCAAGATGCACAACCAAAGCAGCACAAAAAAAATTAAAATATGCCTCTTTGGAATCTGAGAGCAGCAAGGTTCCGGTATGGATAGATGAAGCGCTTAAAAAAGCGTTGCAACCTGATCCGTATGACCGCTATGATGAGTTATCCGAATTTCTCTATGATCTCCGCCACCCTAACAGTGCCTTTGTAAACAGAACGAGACCACCATTAATCGTACGGCATCCAGTCGTTATTTGGAAGGGAATCTCATTTATTCTGTTCGGCATTATTTTAGTCTTATTAAACCGATAAGTTCATACCACGTAAACCAATTTCTTATACCGATGCACGAGACAACCTTCCGAGCATTGAGTATGAGATAAAATTCTTCTGTTATAACCCTTTTTGCACGGTTTGTTAAGAAAAAGCGACTATAATTTCAAAAATTCCCTCAAAGGATACACACATGTTCGGAAGTAAAGAACTTAAAACATACACACCAACAGCCGAAGAGATGGCAAGCTACCAATGGGCAAAAATGACGACTGAAAAAGGCGTTATGTGGATCAAACTTTATAATGATGAGACTCCTAATACGGTTGCTAACTTTGCAGCACTGGTTAATGATGGCTATTACAACGGTCTGAACTTTCACCGTGTAATCCCTGGTTTTATGGCGCAGGGCGGTTGTCCTACAGGTACAGGTACCGGCGGTCCAGGATGGGCGATTGCTTGTGAAACAAAACTTAATACGCATCGTCACGTTAAGGGAACCCTTTCTATGGCACACGCAGGACCAAACACAGGTGGAAGCCAGTTTTTCATCTGTTTTGCTAACACACCACACCTTGATGGCGTTCACACTGTATTTGGTGGAATCGAATCAGATGACAAAGACTCTATGGCAGTTCTTGACAGTATCGCTATGCGTGATGTCATTGAAAAAGTAGAAATCTTGGCAGAAAAAAACTAAATCATGTTGGTACATATCTGTTGCAGTGTTGATTCTCATTTCTTTATGGAAAAACTGCAGCAGGAGTACCCTGATGAAAAGCTCACAGGCTTCTTCTATGACCCCAATATCCACCCTTATAGCGAATACCAACTCCGACTTTTAGACGTTGAACGCAGCTGTAAAAAACTGGGGATTGAGCTCATCGAAGGGCAATACGATTTTGAAGATTGGATGGATGCTGTCCGAGGACTTGAAAAAGAGCCTGAAAAGGGCGCACGTTGCGAAGTGTGTTTTGACCGTCGTTTTGAAGTAAGCGCCCATAAAGCATTGGAATTAGGCGAAACGTCTATGACCACAACCTTGCTCGTCAGTCCCCAAAAATCACAAGATCAGCTCAAAAAATCCGGCGATGCGTTTCATGCATCGCACGGTGTTGAGTTCATCGCCTTTGATTACCGCAAAAACGGTGGAACAAACGATCAATCCAAAGTCAGTAAAGAAGAACAGCTCTATAGACAAGACTACTGCGGCTGTATTTTCGGTCTTACCATGCAGCGTGATCAACAACATAAATTAATGGATGAGATGTTTTCACCCCTCTCAAAACAAACCCTTAGCGCGTCTATCGAAGAGCGTCTTGCGCTTTATGCCAAACGTATGGATCTCGAAGATGCAGGTATTACGTATAAAATCATCCGTGAGCGGTTTTTAAACTATCGTTTGATGCGAGCATCCCTTAAGACAGGCGGTGAGATGATCCCTTCATATCCACTTCTTTATTCAACGATTAACCGTACACGAACTGAGGGAAAAATTGATTTCGAACTCGATGGTCAACATTTCCTCAATCGTGAAGAGGTTCGTTTTATCACCATTGAAACATTTAATACCCTCACTTCATCTGAGTATAAAAATACTCAAGAACTGATGTTTAATGCACCTACATGCGAAGTAGAACTATCCTTACGTATGCATCTGTGTAAAGGTATGTTTAATACCTCAGCTATCATCGTAGTTGATGAAATTCCTACTGCAAAAGTCATTCTTACCCTCGAAACCAAAAGCTATGAAGACACAAGAGAGAGACTGATCTTCTAAATTATTATTCCCACTCAGGAGAGTGGGAACGAAGGAAAGCTGTAGTTGACATGTTTTTTCCTTTATTTGATTATTAACTATTATTAAAACAAAACCATACATCAAGTAGAATGTTCAGTATGATGCCAAATATAAGACTGACTCTCTGTAGTTGAAAGTATTTAGTTGGATGGGTTAAAAAGCTGTATTCAGTCGTATTATGTATAAGAGCGTTAATACTATTTAGCTGACCATTTTTTGAATGTCCACCTAATCCAAAAAACTTTATACAATGGGGCAAGCTATTAGCAGAGCCTGTAAGCCATGTTGATTGTCCAAATATAATAAATCCAGCAATAACTCCAGCTATTAGTGTTTCCCCAATAGGGCTAACTATGAGAAGTCCTATATGTACTACTGAAGCTAATAGAACAATTCCTCAGAAATAATTATTCATTTGTGTATTCTTTTTATATAACGTATTTTTTTTTACTTCCACAACACTCATCTTTTCATTCATTAGCTTCTTCCGATGAAGCTCCATCGCAATTTCACGTTCAGGACTTTTGAGCGTACAGTAGGGGCGATAGCGGATTGTAAAATACGCCCCTTGCGTATGACGGAGCATTCGGACACCAAACGCGGTAAACATTCGGACACTTTTCGAGGGGTATTTTCTGTAAATTGATTTTAGCACAAAGTGTCCGGAT
>NCIJ01000017.1:0-40620 GCA_002282015.1 Sulfuricurvum sp. 17-40-25
TCTTCAAATCAATGGTTTTAAATATGATTTTTCGGATTTTAAAGCTAAATCAGTCTGAGATTTATAGGGTTCTTTCACAGTCTCAGTAGTTTTCCGTCATCCATATCAAAACTGAACCTTGACTATTCTTTTTCATTAGGTATTGTTCAATAATCTGTGCAGGAGCGAGTGATTTCTTAGATTATTTTATAACTTGAGAGACAGGTGTGATAGACTTTAAATATGTTACACTTAATTAAGTCAAAAAAGTACTTAATCTTAAAATGTATTAAAAGATAAAACAGCCTTAGCTACAACACGAACTTCTGCTTCTTGATAAACTAAATGCGAGTATGCTTGATTTATAGATACTAGTGTCATTCCAGTAAGTATTTCTTTAGCCTGTTTTATCCACATTTTATTATCGTAATAGACTAAATAAATTCCTCCATCTTCAAGCTTTTTTTGAGATAAGTCAGCCACAACTAATGCACGGTCCTTTATAACAGGTTGCATGGATTTACCATCCACTTTTATGACGAAAAGTGAACTCTTATTGACTGGTTCTTTTAGTAAACTTGTAGAAAATTTCAAAACTTTTTTTTCATTATCTGCATCTAGAATATCTACATATTCAAGGGTAATTAGTGGCAAACTTTTCCTTATTTTGGAATGACCCCGATTTATTGATAGAAACTTATTCGGTTAATACCTAATTTTTTGAAGCCTAAAATTATATCTTTTTTTCATACTCATCAGGCAACATATATCCAAGACAACTATGTCTTCAAATATTTTATTAAATAGAATATATCTTATGTTATCTAAAGTAGATAATGTCTAATATATAGTTGGTTTTGTATTGTATATAACTAAAGCTATACAGCAATTTATTTAGCATAAATATGTTCATACTCTTTTGGAACTTGTGAAGTTATTTCGCCGCTTGGAAGCTGAAAATAAGCGACACCATCACGGCTGTATACATTGGCCACACCGTTAGCCAAGCTACGTGCTTGAGCTTCTTTAATTGCTTTTTTACCAATTTGAAGAACCATATCTCTAAATTTAAAATTTTCTACTGTCTTCATTCGATTCCTCCAACTGAAAATAATTGATTATTGAATAATAACCAGACATTTTTCTTTGAATATTGGTAATCCATTGCGTATTATCCATTCAATAATTGCAAGGTTTACCCCTTCATAGTCATGTGCAATATAGGTACGAACATCATAAAGTCCTTTAAGCTCGTCACTATTGAAAGAATCAAGGATCTGCGTTGCGTTTTCTTGTTTAAGCTTATTGAACTGCTCTGCAATTGCTGTCAAATGCATAAGTATTGCTGGACGCATGGTGATTTCGTCATCTAACGCATTCGTAATACTTCCAGCATTATCAACAATATTTTCAATGTACTCAATTTTCTCAAGAACCATATAAATCTTACTAATTGACTCTTTAGACATACAATGCACGATCAATAATAAATTTTTTACCCGTTTTTCCCATACCAGTGCGATCTGCCAAATCTACATGGACACCCAAAGCATTACTGAGTTCACTTTGAATTTGACGAATTCGTTCGAAAGATTTAAAACCATATTTAGATGCAAATTCAGGGGTAGCTTCAACCAATATATCAATATCACTTTTTTCAGTTGCATCATCTCTTGAATATGATCCAAAAAGGGCTTGTATCAAAAAACCCTCTTGCGCATATTTAGCTTTGACATTTCTAAGATAATTTAAAATTTGCTCTTTGTTCATGGTAATGATTATAGCAAAATTGTCGCAATATTCAGTCTGGGTGTATTTAACAGCTGTAGCCACTTATATAGGATGAATTTAAAAGAATGGTATTATTTCGTCACATACTGTTTGAATTGCCAATTTTCTATACACTAAGGCCCACATGCACCTTCGAGTCAGTGATCAGCACTATGCTCTGCAATATGATCAAAACAACAACTATATGTTGGCATATGAAGATATAGACGTAAACGTTGACAGTAATTTAATTGTAGTAGAACCCTATGTATGTTTATTTGACGATGATTGGAAAATAGTTGATGAAGTTTGGGAATATATGCAGTACCTGCTTCATATCAAGAAACTATCCTTTTCGACGGTAATCACAAAAGGGTCAGATCTCAAGCTTTTTTATGAGTTTTTGCAACAGCATAAAATCAATTATCGTGCTACTACCCAAAAAACTATTCACGACTTCAATGTATGGCTATCACGCTGTGATCAACAGCCCCTTAATCGTATTATTTCATCCATGAAAAACTTTTATCAATACCATCATCAGCAAAATGGCCTCTCTACCCCATTTGATACAAGCACCCCATCAAGTCGCCCTGCTCCATCAAATGGACATACAAAGAATGCCCCTATTCACCAAAAGCTCATTAAAATCAAAGAGTTTGATAATGGTATTCGAGTACTCTCCAAAGACCAAATTGAAACCATATTCAATGCCTGTACTATGCAGCGCGACCGTATATTATTTGAACTGCTTCTTTTTACGGGAATCCAAATCGCAGAAGCTCTGGGCTTAAATATACCATCTCTTGGTATTCCCGCTAAAAGACCACTTAGCCTTGATGAAGATAACAGTCAAGCTAAAAGCTACTACCATCAGCATAAAACCGGTATTCAAGATCTAAATATTCCGGCGCCATTGATGGAAAAACTATCAAATTATTACGAGAATATTTGGCTAAAGATATATGACTCCAAGAAGATGCATCATGATTTTTTCTTTATCTCTGAATTTCATAATAACAAGGGTGAGCCTTTAACGTACCAGGCGGTTTGGGAACGCTGTCGCGGTATTGGCAAGAAGACAGGGCTCTTTTTTACCCCTGAGGATTTTAGACATACTCATGCTGCAGTTTTGTGCCATGATAAAGAGGGAAGTAAGCGTCTAAGAAAACTTCTGGGCAAAACACATGTTGCATCAATTGACACCTATGCTCAGATTGCACACAATGATCCAATCATGAATGAGCTAATCCCCTATTATGAAAGCTATGGAGTCATTCGTGGATAAAATAAATAGAGCAAAGGACTAATATGGCTAAAGGCGATTCTCTCAAACGATATAAAGAAGAACAAAAAATACAAACACGCAAAAAGCTCGAAGAGGCTATCAGAGAGCTCAAGGCATCCGGAGGTGCAAAGATTACGGTTGATCAACTTGCGACGCTTTGTGGCATAAGCAGAGCGACGATTTATGCCAACTATAAAGATCTCTTGGAGAACCTCTCAGATAGAAGTACCACTTCAATGAAAATACAAGCAAACACTTCAAAAGCAAAAGATGCCATTATTGCCGATTTACGTGAAGAAAACAAAAAACTTCGTTTAGCAAATAACGCACTTATGGATCAAATTGTTGGAATGAAAATTTTACTCGAAAAAACTACCTGAGATAGAAGCTTTTCAAATCTCCTGGAAGTTATTTTGGAGGGTGTGTTTTATTTGACGGATCAGTTTACATTTTAACTATACGTAATTTACACCCTCAGCTTGTCCACTTTAATTGTGGTTCAACGTGACGCATTGCACAATCGGTGAGATACGAGTTAATAAGGGTTTGATACGGTAGCCCCATTTTTACAGATAGCTCTTTGAAATACTCAATAGTATTGACATCAACATTAAGCGATATCTGCTTTTTTACTTTTTTTGCATACGGGTTTTGGACAGATTGTGAAAAGTCGTATTCATCTCTCATGGTAAAAACTCCTTATATTGGCGTGCTTCGTTTTTGGTTGATTCTCTGGCTGAGATAATCCGTATGATTCCATCTTGATCTCTATAGCAGTGAACAACGGTCAGTATTTTTAGGGTATAGCTCATCCCCAACAAAATAAACCGCTCTTCTTCTTGTGAGTGATCAGGGTCATGGAGTAAACGGGCGAAATCATCATCAAAGACAGTTCGAGCCTCTTCAAATGTGATGCCATGCTTTTTGACGTTAGTAAATGCTTTAGCTGGATCCCATTCAAACTGTAACGATTTCATAATGCTATGATAATGATTTAATCATGATATGTCAAGTATGCATATGAGAAATGAAAAATTTCACTCATAAAACAAGAAAATTTGTCAAACAAATAACACTGTTTTCAATGTTAGTAATAAAAAGGTGGATTTCTTATGCAAATGACTTAAATGTGGGGTTTTTAAGATCGTGTGATTGATATTATTTTATTTGACAGACAAAGCTACTTTAGATAACTTATGTTAACCAAAGTAGCTTTGTCTACTAAAAAATATAGATTATTTTATAAAATTGTAAATATTTTACTTTTTGAGTAAATCAATCATTTTAAAGGCTTCATAAGCTATAAAAATACTTTACCCATGTTTAGGTATTGATTTGTCTAGAAAATCATTTGTAGATATATTTATGAGCTTCTCATTGCATATTAAATCAATAATAAACAAACTTTTTAATATCAATCACTTAAATAATACTATTCTTTAAAATATTCATCAATGATATTTGATTTCTAATTTTTTTTGAATTCAAAGTTACTCACGCGCGGATTTAGTGATAACTTTCCTGTCTCTATCTACCTGTAATAAAGCACTTCTAGAGTCTATATCTAAACTCTAGAATTCTATATATATTAATATAGTATATATTATATAGGGTTTTACCCCTAATATACATACTCGACTTCACTCAATCCGTTCGTGAAAAGATAGCCTGCATATTGATGATCACCAAAAGCAACCTGCTTAAAACTTGCATCGTCTGAAATCAAATTTAACGCCTCTAAAAACTCTAAGCTTATTAACTTTCGAAGCTTCAAACTGTTAATTGGAACCGCAGAAAATCGTTTCAAATTTGCACCTTTTTGTATGCAAACAACATGAAAATGACGCTTCTTTATTTCAAGAGAACGGGCATTTTTATACTTGCTCATGTCTATTTTATTGCTATTGATTTGCACTAATCCAAAAAACCCTTCAAGTATTCCGCACACTAAAAATTCAGCACGCTTATACCTCTCAGCATCAACACCTTCGCTCATTGAAAAGTCCGTCTCAATTGTCTGATCTCCAACCTTCCAAGCAATACAATGAACCAAATAATTGTAGTCAATATTGTAAGCCGAACCTTGTCGCGAATAAACAATTGGTGGTATAAAATCAACTACACTTTTGTTCTTTATGCACAACTCAACCGTATCTTCAATGATAGATTCAAGCATCTCTTTTAGATGAACAGACGATGCAAAATAGTTCGTGATTGTCAGTGGGTAACTGTATTGGCTATCCATTTTTTCTCCCTAGTTGTTGTGCTTAACCAAATAAATTAAACACAAATATTATTACTCAGCGCTCTATTTAGCGAACCTAATACAACTAACTTCGAACAAGATTTATCCCATTTTTTATTTCTGTTCTAATCTATAATATGTTTTTTTTTCAATTTGCGTCCGAAAAAATGAAAAGAATTTAGGGGGTCACATCTAGTTTTTAATGTTTAGTACATTGCAGTAATATTGTTTACAATTCATATCAAACATACTATAATATGTTTAATAAGTAATTAGTTTAAATAAAACATACTATAGGAAGTTTATGATTGAGCTAAAAACCCCCTTTGAATTCATTGAAGCATTAATTGAAACGATTGAAAAAACGCGCAAGCGTAAAAAGCTTAGACAGCAGGATCTGTGTGAGCTTGCAGATCTTTCAATTGCTACCTATCAAAAATTTCTATATCAAAAAAAGATCAGTCTTACGTCTCTTGTGCAGATATTATATGCACTGGACATGATGTCTAATTTAGAAGGGCTAATCGCCTATGATGAGATACAAAGTCTTGATGATATCAGAGGGACTGCTAAGAAAAGTCCTTTACCACAGCGGATAAGGAAATAATATGGTAAAACAATTGGAAGTTGATGCATATTTATATGGGCACAAGATTGGAACCATGATAATTTATACAGGAAGAGTCTATTTTGAATATGATGCTTCCTTTAAATCTCTCGGACTTGAAATATCACCTCTAAAACTAAATACAAAAAAAATCACTGGTGCCTATACAAATCAAGATTCGCCGGATTTATATCATGGGATGCCCGGAGTTTTTTTTCAAGCACTTCCAGATAAGCATGGTATGCCGTTTATTGACCGCTATTTTGAAAGACAAGGGATTGCCGCCGATAAAGTGACATTACTGCAAAAGCTTACATTCATCGCTGATCGTGGGATGGGGGCAATAGAATATATACCGCAAGAGCATCAAGATGTTGAAGATAGCTCCATCGCCCTTAGCGCAAAATCTTTACGTGAAGAGATGCAATACATTCTTGATGCTGACAATAAAAATACTAAGATCTCAGACTTTATGAACATTATCAATAATGCATCACCCATAGGAGGTGCGAGACCAAAATTACTGATCACCTACAATAAACAAAGTGGAGAAATCAAAAGCAATAGTGCTCAACAAGAGCATGGCTTTGTTCGCTCAATATTGAAATTTGATGAGTCATACCCAAATACCAATGGAATGTATGAAAGTATTGAGCTGACAAAATTAGAATACCTTCACATGAGCCTTGCGTCAGAGTGCGGAATTACTATAGCAGATATGACTCTGATTGAAGAAGACCGGGAACACCATCTTATCTTTACCCGATATGACAGGGATGATAACGACGAAAAAATCCATGTTTGCAGTGCGGCAGGTTTGATGCATAAAGATATCAGTATTCCTCAAATCATGTCTTATGAGGAATTACTGAAGTTGACCAATCTGATATGTAAAAGCCAGACTGATGTTGAACAGATGTATCGTCGGATGATTTTTAATGCATTATCATTCAACGTAGACGATCATGCAAAAAACTTTGAATTTATGATGGATCGAAATGGTAAATGGCGTCTTGCTCCGGCTTATGATGTCACCTATTCCAAAGGTGCACTCAAAGAACATCTGACCACTATCAACGGTAAAGGTTCAGATTTTACAATCGATGACTTTTTAGCAGTCGCAGAAAAAAATCTTATTGATAAAAAACATGCAAAATACATTATTGATACCATAGCCTCTGCGTTTACTACCTATGAAATAAGAGCTAAGCACGCGGGAATAAATGCATTGGAAGCCACGAAAATTGCTAGTGAAATACAAGCACAACTTGTTAGGATGAATCTAATTGAAAATGTGAACATTTCATAATCATTTAGCTAAAACGCTTACTGTTGATTTAAATGCCTCTAAAAGCGATTTAAATCGTAAGCCTAGTCTAGGTATGGATTTATAGTTAGAATAGCTTTAAGGGCTATTTATGTGATGATTAGAGCATTTTTTGTTATATGTAGCCAGATAGTATATTCGGAAGTATTTTATCTATTGAATCTTACTGTTGATACATCCATGCTCGTTTTTTAACCTACATAAGAATCTCGTTTTCAGGTTTAAAAATTATTTTATTCTACGATACGTATTGCATGCATCAACTAAAAAATCTTTTTGATCGTTGTTTCAAATGAGATGACAAAATTTCCGATCCATTTAGACAATCTTTCTCAATATCTTGAGCGTTGATTGTTTCTTCAAGAATTTGTAAAAAAACTCTTGGATTAATTTTCATAAGTTTAGTGCCATAAAAATCTTCTGTATTTTTTTCTGCCACGATTGCTGATGACTTATTTTCAAGAGAGACTTTATCTTCTAATATTTTAATTTCTCTTGCTGGTTTTATGACCACGTTGATCATCGCATAAACAATAAAAGCAGCCGCAAGCATAAAACTGAATTTTTCCATTTTTTGTTTCTTACTTTTTTAAATTAGAAATTATCCCTCGCACGGTTCAGTGATAACTTCTGTATACCTATCATAAAGCACTTCTATTGAATATAAATATACAAGCTAATATATAAATATATATATAGTATATTGTATATAGGATTTTACCCCTAATCTACGTACTCATTTTCCTAAAATCATCGTAATAAAAAGAAATTTTTAATACTCTGAAACGACAAATATATCTTGTATAAAATCACTATTTTTTAGCAGTATTTTTAATGCATTTTATGTTTAAAACACATCAATTTTAGAAATATAAAACGCTATTTCTGATAAAAGAATTCCACTTTTATCGTCTATTTTTTGTATAAAATAGCATTGATTATTGTTGATTTATTCGATGGTTTTTGTCATTAATTAGTGTAATTTTGAAGCAATTTTTCAATGTTAAACGGAGTAAAATTTAGCAGTTACTATTGACAAAAGTGTCTTCGTTTTTACGCCGTCAAACATTAATATAAATACTAAAAATGACACTAATTTTCAGCAGTGCATAGTTAAATTTCTGTTGTTCTTGTAGGGTATGATTTATATGAAACTAAAAATATCATGCCCATTGAAAATAAGATACCTGTTGCGCCGAATCCAAATCCCATCATTCTTTCCCAAATAAGTAATTCCAATACGCTTGCCAAAGAGGTCAATAACGCCAATCTATGATCTTCAAGCATACTCAGTACATGAGTGAATACAATTGTAAACAGCATTATTATTGCAAAATAATTCATGTTCATATCATCCATCGTGTAAGTACCGTTAAATGGATAAACAGTCAAATACCAGAGTAACACACTTGAGACAATCCAACCAATATCACCCCAGGGGATGTTTTTATTGCTAAACATTTTTTATTTCACCTTGGCTATTGGATAATCAATACATTCTATTTTGTAAAACTTACCTGTTTTTTTACCATCATAGCCATCCCTTGCACCCTGGACACATAATGCATAAACAGTATCTGTACTCGTTTTAAACTGCTTAGGAGCAATCATTTTTGCACCTGAATAGGCCTGTATTACACCATGGCAATTGCCATTTTGCAAAATAGAGTAATCGAAGTTTTTATTGCCATCACTAGAACTTTTTTGTTCGATACCCGCTTGATATCCACCAGAATATGCACCTTGCTCAGTCGTACATGCACCCAATAAATGTGTGCTTATTGAACTCCATAACGTTAAAAATATTAGTATCTTACTCATATATCGCAACTCCTACTTCTTATTATTTTTTTCCATTAACGAGTAATTCAGTCATCTTTAATATGTCTTTTTCTAAAAGAGCTGGCGGAATCTTTTCGATCAATGTTTTATCCTCTGTATCCCATGTAAGTAAAGAGGTATAGAGAAGATTTTCCGCTTCTAGATAAGAACCGCTAGAGATTGTATCTCCAGCTTTATGGGTTTTAGTTGTAATAACAATGGGGTAAAAATCAAGTGTTTTCTTATCTTTACCTTCAAATTTTGCATGATAACGGATAACATCACGCTCTTGTGGAGACTTTGTAGTTAGCCAATTCACCATATTCAGTGCTAATCCCACACCTGCCACTGCCACTCCAACATTGTTTCCACCTGTCGGAGTACCCAGTTGTGCACTGGAGCCTGAACGCATTAGATCATCACCGAAGCTTGGACCTCTTTGTTGACTACTTGCTGCTGTGTTATCGTTCTTGATTTTAAGGGCAGTATTTTTTTGTACATACTCTTTGAATTCCTCTTCACTCATACAAGTATCAATACCGACCGTCATAGTAATATCAGGATTTTCACTCGTATCTACGATTTTAAAACCTTTTTTTTCTATCCCTTTAGCTAAAAAATCGTGTTGGTAACACCCTCGGTAAGGGTTGATAACATACCCTAGCGACTTGTCTCCAAAAAAAAGATTCGTTGCAAGAATGGTAAATCTTGCTGAATAAGGAACATTTGTGGTTTCAATCGCATTTCTAACCGATATTGCAGCAACATCTTTTTCATACTTTGCGGCCGTTGAACTGTCGGTAGCGGTTTGAATATCAATTACCTTGCCAAAGATCTTTGCAGTTCCAAACTCAGCAGATTTTAGTTCACCCGTTTCCGTCAGCTTTTTAAAATATTCAAAGGCTTTGTGAAACAACGCATCCGGTGTTTTACCCTCTTCATAAACAATGGATATCGTTTTTTTAGGAGCCGTTTCCTCTGCAATAAGAGGAAAGGTCAATGAGCCTATCATAATAATAGCAGCTAAATGACAGTTTTTCATGAATCATACCTTTTATTGCAGATTTATTGAAATAAGCCGCGTTTTGTTTCGCTCTCAGATTCTTTTGAGATAATCTCCTTAACGACGCCATTAGCATCAAACTCAGCTACTACAACTTTAGTAGTATTGTTTGTACCTGTATAAAATAAGTTTACAAGTGGAATGTACGCGGCCGGTTTTAATGATGATCTAGCAAAACTATAGCTCCATATCTCACCGCCATCTTTAGTCATAGTTACTTTATCCGTTTGTCCCAAAAGTGCTTCAACATCTTGTTTGGTTGACTTTCCTTTAACGATTCCAGAGTTTAACTGACTTTTTTCCATTGACCCTAATTTTTGGTTACCCGCTGTTGCAGCACACCCTGAGATTAAAAGTGCTCCGGCAACAGCCATTGAGAGAAGTTTTGTATTCATAATCCATACCCTTTGTAAAAATTTAGAAACGATTCTAACCATGCGAACCTTTTCACTCACTTAATAGTGATTGTTTTTAAATCACTGATTGCATTAAAATCAATCATCTAAGAGTGAGTGGCGGTTGGTGTGTCAAAAGAAGAACGTGCAGAAGTAAAAGCGTATTACGATGCACTCACGGAACATATCAAATCAATGCGTCAAAAGCGAAAAATCAGTCAACTCAAGCTTTCCAATATTTTAGGGCACAACTCCACTTCTTTCATCGCCCGTATTGAACTTCGTCAAAATAACGCAAATTATAATTTAGCGCATCTAGTCATTTTGGCGCAAGAGTGGGGGATGGATATTAAAGAGTTGCTTCCTTCACTAAAAGTATAAAAAAGTATTTGCATTTATCATCCTACCCTCTCAAACACCCGCATCACATTTTTCATCTCCAAAATATCAATCACCTTCCCGTCCAACGTCTCGACCATACTCATAACACAATTGGCACCGCGCAGCCTGTACAGCTCGCAAGTTTCCCTCGAATAAAAGGTTTCGACCGAGTTCAATTTTAAAAAGAATGTCATATTTGGTATCAGCTCGGTATCTTGTAAAAGTCTGTCCAATCCTGCATCATCAAGTTGATTGACGATCTCTTCGGGAAAGAAATTCCCTGTACCGAAGGATTTTACATGAGCAGTAAATGCCTTTGTTAATTGCTCAAATCCCTCCCTCTCATGAAAGTTTGAAACATCAAATTTAAACTCAAATTGGACTCTATACCGAAGGTCCGATGAGAGGTAAAATGCCTCGCAAAACTTCACCCTTGGCTCATCCATGTCATTAGTCCCGCTATTGGAGCAATAATTCCAAATACAACTATGTCCAAAGCGATCAAATAAACCATTATTCTTTTCCAATATTTTTTAATCATGATGCATTTCCATCCTCTTTTTTCTCTTCGCCATTTTCAGGGGACATTCGTATTCTCCATTCTTCTAGTGACTCAAATGTTCCCTCCTTTTCAATTCGTTCTTCACGGTATTTTTGATACTCTTTTATGTTAAACGGTATTCTTTTTTGAGGATTAGTCAGCAATCGCTCATGAAGGATCGTTTCGATCTCCTCAAGCTCAAGTTCTTCGGCCTTGCATTTCATTTGGGCAATCTCTTCTTCGGTACAGTTTTCTCTCAAGAGTTTTATCTGCTCAGCTGTCAGACCGCTTTGGGATAGATCTGTCATAGGTGATTTCGTTTTTTTACTCATTTTTCCCTCCAATATTACTTCCATCGATAGATAACAATCTCACATCAATCCCGGCTGTTTAGATTATACGTGGGTTTTGTTTGAGCTAATACAGCCAACATCATTAAAACTATAAATACTGCAGCGATTGCAATTGGAACATATAAAATAAGCTGAGCAACAGTGCCAATAAGCGCAAGTTTTTTAGGAGTATTCCTGAAGTTGTTGACAATGACGCTGATGAGAATAATGGCACCGATGATTATCACTACAACACCGTTTAATATGTCCTCATTAGATGTCATGGCGCTTTTAAACCATTGGGTTCCAAAGAACATCATCCCGTAGGATAGGACCACAGCTGCTGTATGCCCTTTTGTAAAAAACTCATATCGTGCTTTGGCCTGGGTATAGTTATTAAACCATTGAATGAAGCCATACAGAGCAGCGCATGCTGCAATCAAGGCTATTAATGAAAGAACTAGCATTTGGTATCCTTTTATTGTTGTGCGTAGGCATAGCCACGCTTTTGTTTTTCATGGAGGATTGTCTCCATCGCCTCTTTTGCTTTTATGAGCGTTGGGTACATTTCGCTGATGACCCGGGTTGGTTTACTATTGGTATACGCACCGTAGGTACGAATCACCAGATATTCATTGAACAAATTGCCAATCAGCTCTAGCACGTAGTAGCGCTCTTTGCCATTGACTGTCCGTTTGAGCGTGGTCTTCATAGTCCCTATCTATACTTTCTTTTTTTATGCCGCAACACTGAGTCCGCATTCTTGTTTGGCGTCTTGAAACCATTCCATACTAAATCCGCACGTCTCTAGTAATGACTCATATGCCCGGTACTTGAAGGTCTGTGTAGCTTTGAACCGTTCACTCAGCTGTTTGATGAGGGTTTTTGATCCCACGTGCATCAGAAGTGATATGATTTTTTCATTCACACCTTTTAGGTTTGAGGGGAGAGGTTTTGGCATAGGAGCTGCACCACTTATGGCACAGAGATATCCATAGGTATCTGCATTTGTCAACGGCATAAAGGTAGCGATGAGTTCTTCATCGCTAAATCCCGTATAAAGGTTCTTAATTCCAAGACCTGCTTCTTTGGTAAAAGGGTCAAATGAAGCATCGGATAAGTAAATCACATTATTTTCCATAGGGTGTCTCCTGTTGACTACTTAGTTTTTCTTCCTCTTCACGTTCTTCGATACGCTTGATAGCCGCATCTACCCTTTTCTTCATCTTTATTAGAATGAATACCATCGAAAACAGATAAAATGGGAGCGCTGCCAACACGTACCATTTGAGCTCATAGTCCAAAAAGTACACTGCTGTCTCAGATACTGATAGTGTAATAGACCACACGATCAATACCTTAATCTCCTTCGTCAGGTACAAAAGGTGAAAAGCAAATCCTATTAATATGATTGCCATCACGACTAAAGTGATTTCAATTGTTGTCATGGTTGTTTCCTCTCTTTTCGGAAGCTTTTGCTTCTTTAATATCTGCAATACATTGGCTCATGCTGCGACTAATACTCCATATCGCGTAGAATCCCACAATGATCATAAAGACGAAACCTCCCATCAAAAGCCATTTAAGCTCTGTGAGCCAGATAATGCCTCCAACAATGACTGCGTATGTACCGATAAAGGGAATCATTTTTTTATGAAATCCGATGACAACTAGCTTAGCGAGTCCAAGAGAATAAAAGAACAAGCTTAGCAGTACCGTTTCATTGAGGATCAGGTTCATTTGTATTCTCCTTTTCTTCTTCCTTTTTAAGAACATTTTGAACAGCACCTCGCAATGCGAAGCACACTATCAGCTCAATTATCAATGCGAACGTGTAGGGAACTACAGATGGCTCAGGTGCCTTTTGGCCAATAACGTTACACCATCCCAGATCGTTGTGGATACGATCCTCTTTGATAAAGCCTATGCTAGATTGATATATCCAGCCTGATTTAGTATTGATAAGAGTTCTTTCGCCTCTCCATAATCCGCATTCGATTGCATGTCCCTCATTAAAACGTTTAAGGATGAACTCTTTATCAAAATGGTGGCGGTGATGGGTGTAGGCAATGACCATAAGCATGCTTAGGATAAACGTTCCGCCGATCAGGACTTTCATATCTTTAGGAAAGATAATCATCATGAGACCCACAAATGTAAGAAAGCCTAGGAATGTCAATTCTCCTGTTTCGATAAATTCAAGCATCTTGCACCTCACTTTGACAAGTATAGGATAAGAGCTCAAGACGTTCATGAATTTGGTAGGAAGTGTGTTTACAGATATAGCGCGAATGTACTTCTCGTTTCATGACACCCTTGACTCGGTACCAACTGATAAGTCCCAAGAAGCTGCGTTTGCTAATCAGTTCTTGTGGGTGAAGGCACAGAAGCTTTTCATAGCTGAAGCTAATATCGTGATGCTCGTTGTACAGCATCTGTGTCCCTGCCCATCATCATCGATACTGAGCGTGGCATTACGGTAGATGGACGATTGGTCTTCACATGCAACATGGTAAAAACGGATCCCTTTTGGATTGATGGTTAGTATCTTGTGATATTCACTGATCATCAGATCAACATCACTATGGAGTTGTTTCATTGGTTATCCTTTTTGATTGTTTATAATAAACAAATGTTTGTTTATTCTGTAATTGTATAACTATATGTTGTCAAAGTCAATATCCAGTATAATCATATATTTGTTTTATGGCAGTATTTACAAATATATGTTTATTTTATCCGGTCTGATTGTACTGCTAACGTGCATTTGATGTTTATTATCCGTAAAAGTTCACAAATGAGTATATTAAATATTATTTTAGTAACAAAAGTGAGTATTAATTGGCTTTTAGTAAACATTTGATGTGATTTAGGTAGAATTCATTAACAAACATGCATCTGGGAACCTATGGACAAACATCTATTCAATGATCTTCTCAAAACGGCCGGTCTTTCTAAAAAAGAGTTTGGCGAGATACTGGGCACTACGGGGGCCACGATCAGCAACTGGGGAAATGAAGATAGAGAGATACCCTATTGGGTAGAATCATGGCTGAATCTTTATATTGAAAATCAGCACTGCAAGCAGATCAAAGAAGCAATTAGCAAGAGCGGTGTATGCGATTTAATGGATAAAAAATCCAAATGAATTGCCCACCTCCCCGTTTAACTACACATATCCTGCTGTTCTAAATTACAATAATATGCATTCATAAAAAATTTACTATTAATTTACCTTTCTCGATATATAATACATTGTATGTATATTATAAAGGCTTGTAGTGACTACTTACGGCAAAGAAAAGAATGAGCTTCTTAAAGAAAACAGAGGAATCGGGTTTGAAGAGATCATAGCTGCTATAGATGCCGGGAAAGTGTTGGATGTATACGATCATCCGGATCAGGAAAACTATCCCGGACAAAAGATCTATATAGTAGAAGCATTGGATTATATCTATCTCGTCCCGTTTGTTCGTAATGAGGAAGGGATATTTCTAAAGACAATCATCCCAAGCCGAAAAGCCAAAAAGATATATAAAGGAGATAACAATGTTTGATACAGAAGAGATGGCGATTTTAGACGCTCTTGAGAAGGATAAATTGGTTAAAAGCATTGATGCAGATGAAGAGATCGCATTAGCTCGCAAGGCAGCTAAAGAGTATTTGTCGAAATCTAAAAATATTACAATCCGTTTGAGCCTGGGTGACGTTACAACAATTAAAAACAAAGCGCAAGAAACAGGAATACCTTACCAAACAATCATATCATCGCTCGTGCACCAATACGCAACTGGAAAGATTCGACTGGAAGCGTAAGCTCCCATTAAAAGTCACAATTAAGTTCATACTTTTACAAGTATATTGCACAATAATTATCACATAGTATTAATTTTTCGTAACCATGTGGAAAACTACTGTTTGTCGTATGGTTAACTTTATCGATATAGGATATATTCTATTGAAAATTTTATGGAAAAATTAAACAGTATCCGAGAAAAGACTATCCATTGTCAGGTCTGCAAAATGGACATTTACCCCTTTGCCACGCACAGCTCCATAATTAGACATTGATTGCCCACAAGTGCTATTCAATACCTTAGATATCCACTGTCAGATGTGGCGCCATGTCAAAATGTAAAAAAATACGCGTTAGAAAACCTGAACTTTATCGACCGATTTGTCAACTGACAGCGTTTTCTTGCTGGTTTAAAGTTGTGACAGAAATTGACGGTATGTTTGCATTTAACAATATAGTACTTTGGATCAGCAACAGAGAAGATCCAAAAAAATATTACTACAAAAGGTGTCAAAAACTTTCCTATAAACTCGTCTAAGTAGGATTTTATTTCGTTTCCTGAAATGACCAGTTTGACAGATAAATTTAGCTTAAAACCCTATTTTTGGATCTTGCATATAATCAAATCAGGATTGTTAACATTATCAATCAAAATCTTTTTTACCCTATCTTGCCATGCGGACTTAAATGCTTGCTTGATTTCAAAATCTGCTTTATTACTTATGATCATCTCAAGCCACACCTGCATCTTTGGATCGATGCTTACGATTTCAGGATGGTATGAGAGTGTAACACGTGCCCCATTATCCACTCTTTCTAACGCTATTTCTCCATCAATGTCAGCTTCATAAATTAGTAAATTACGGCGATCAAATTTTCCTCTTAAGCCATGAAATCCGCTCGTATCGGTAGAACCTATGATAAGTGAAGCTACATTTGCCATTACCCCTACAACCCCTTCCCCCAGCTTTCCTTTCATATAGACTTTCACCTCTCCGCGAACTGGAGTTTTATCCTCATAGAGACATTTTAATCCTTTTTGTAACATCAGATAAGCTCCTGCTACGGTTGGACAAGAGTGTCCAGCCAGTTTTACGACATCGGAATATCCATAGATAATTATCCCATCATGCGAAGCGCCGAGTACTTCTGCAAGAGGATCATATATGATTATGGTTGATACTGATTGAAAAAATAACGGTGTTGACATTGTGAGCTCCTTGTTTAGAAATTTAATAATGATATCTCATGTGATTATACTTAAGCAGATTACTATAGAGTATGCATAATCGAATTGGGATCGAATGATACTAAGGAATACAACCAGTCATCGGATATTTACTATATCGCGACACCGTTTATAGAGAAATTCTTCACATAAACTTTATACTAGCTCTCCAATGTAATTAGCATTGGAATAGCAACAAGAAAAAACCGTAGCTTTAACGTGCACTCAGAAGTTTTTACTAGAACTTATAATCAAGTTCAACCCAGACTACGGTTTTGTCATTGGTATAGTTAGAAGTAGCTCCTGTGTTCACATCGCCACCCTTATAAAAGGCAGCTTTTAGTAGCCCATTAAGCCCTTTTACGCCAGGAATTGCATTAGAGTATTGTAGGTCAAGCTCGCTACCTAGATCGCTATTTCCACCCATGGCTACATCGGTTTCAAAGGTGTGATAGGTAGCCAAGGCCTTACCCAATCCAGCAGCTCCGTAACCAACAATTGCATAGGTGTCAAGCAGGCCGCCAGCAGGGGTTGCTAGAAACATATCTGCTGTGCCATTGAATTTATGAAGCGTTGCCAAAGGGGTTTGAAATTTAGTTGTGCCATCAATGATTGCTCCTGCACCATTTGTTGCACTTCCACTAAGGAGTTCTTGCCCCGCTCCCAGTGAAACTCCCATCATACTTGCTGTTGCTTCGATATTGTAATACGAAGCATTGTTTTGAGCTTTGTCATTGGAATTAATCTTTTTAAATGTCGAGTCAGTTTGCTTGGCGTACTCAGAATGATAGGCAACTTTGAGCGGTCCTGCTGGAACATCTCCTGTTAAAGAGACCCCATAAGTATCCGCTGCAAAGTTTACTGAATTAGACTGAGGTACTGAGCTAAAGTTTTCTAATGAGAGCATGTAGTCGTATGCAGTGATTTTAAGCATATCGCTAACTTTATAACTTGCATTGAGGATGACCGATTTACTGTCTTGTGTTGGTCTGTCAAATATTGCATCATAGCCGTACATATAAGCACCAAAGAGATTTAAGCCTGGGATAGATGTATTGGCTACGGATACAGCATCTAAGCTCATAGGCATTTGTCTCCAGTCAACCGATCCAATGAAGCGTTGATTGTCTAAGTTGACAAGTTGACGTCCGACTTTTGCCATTGTTGCACCCATTTTATATTGTAAGTATCCTTGAGTAAATCGGGTTTGTTCAGGATCAGCAACTATTTCATAGCTATTATCGCCCAATGCATTAGATGGATCACCATCGTACTTGGTTCCGCCAAGGGTTTGTACGGTTGTCCCATCCACTTTCATGGTTAAGCCATCAATGCCCAATAAAGTGGTTTCAAGGCCCAACATTAGCCTAACGGTATATGCGTTAGCATTAGCTCTTGTTGCACTTTCGACATCAACGCTTTCATAGCGTGCTTTTACTTCGCCATTAAACTTTGGCTTACTAAAGAGGGTGAAATCATCTGCACACAGTGCGCTTGAAAAACCGCCGGCTAATGAGAGAACGGCAACTGCTGATAACGTAATTTTTTTCATCCAAATCCTTTGATTGTTTATTAAAATTAAAATCGATCTTTGAGATCGCCATTGTATTGGATGTCATGCTTAGTAGCATTTTCATCATTGAGCCATGCGGGCAACTCTGTTCCTGCAACCTCTAACTTATCACGCTCTTCATTGAGTTCATCTTCACTGTATGCAAACGACATATCCGCAGCGATAACATGAGCCATCTCTTGGATTTTTACGAGTTTGGCAATTTCCTCTTCAACGCCGGCACCTTCGATAGTGACGATAATACGTCCCTTCTCATCATGAAAATGGTAGTCGCAGTAATCTGCATTTTTTAATAGTTGGGCTACTTCTTCAACATGCTGCGGGCTCGTTTGAACCACAATGCTTGAAATATTCATAGGTTACTCCAATTAAGATTGTTATTTTTTAGGCTGACATTGCTATTGCAGCACTTGGGCATACTGCGATGCAGTAGCCACATCCTGTACATTTATCTGGAATGATGATCGGGCGAAACATCCCCTCAAAAACAATCGCATTTTCCATACATGGCTCTTTACACGAAAAGCAAATCGTATCGTGATGCGACATACAACTCATTGTTGAGATATGTGCTTTTGCCTGGACAAACCATTGCGGATCATTAAGGACGTTGGGACTACAGGCTTCCATACATTTTTCGCACCCACTGCATCCATTCGCAGAAAAATCTAAAAATGGAACACCCATAGAGTCTGTTCGAATAATCTTTTCTTCACATACGTCCACACACGCTGCTGCACAGGTTTTACATTCCTCAAACGTTGCATCTGTAACGGCATAAGGGGGACGGATCACGGTACTTTCCTCTTTAAAAATCTGTGAAAGTACTCCCAGAAACCCGCTGCGGCCTGTCTTTCCCATCTTAAAGTCCGTTGCCCGCTTTTACACCAATCTCAAGATGATCCATGAGGTATGATTTATTTTCATATTTTCTTCCTACAGGATCGAGACAATCTTTTTTAAACTTATTTTCAACACGTAACTTGCCTTGATGTTGCGGTGCATGACATTGGGTACAATTGAATCGTCCCTGCCACAATGCTCCCTTAAGATCTTGTTTAACAATTTTATCGTGATCGACTTCCACAAAACGGCCATTTTTATCCAACGCCACATTGGGTCTGAAGCTGGTAAAATGGCTTGGCGGAATCGGTGTCGCCTGTACCCCCACGGCAATGTCAGGCATATGGCATCCAAGACACGCATTGTTGTCTTTGGTAATCTCACCGAAATCACTGATATCATGAGGAATCATAGGCGGTGCATCTGGATAGGCACGTTTGATTTTTTTTGAGGTTCCCGGAGCATCCATACCGTATTTTGTCCCATCTGGCTTTGCATTGACTTCGCTGTACAAATCCGTGGAACGCATCCCCAGTTGATTTTCATCAACCGATTTACTTGCTGCGGCATAAACGCCGCTGATCAAAAGAGTCGCAACGACTAAACTGCTGATAAGTTTGTTTGTTTTCATAGCTGTCCCCTTACGCTTTGTAAATCTTGACCGCACATTTTTTGTGGTCAATTTGTTTCGAAATCGGGCAAGTATGATCCAAACATACTTTATTAATAAAGACTTTTTCATCAAACCAAGGAACAAAAACCAACCCTTTTGGAGGACGATTACGACCGCGTGTTTCAATGTGCGCCTTTACTTTTCCGCGACGTGACTCGACCCACACCATATCGCCGCGTTTTACACCCCGTTTTTCTGCATCGCCGGGATGCATATAACAAAGAGCTTCAGGTACCGCACGGTAGAGTTCAGGAACACGCATCGTCATCGTTCCGCTGTGCCAATGCTCAAGTACACGACCCGTGCACAACCAGATGTCATAGTTTTTATCCGGGACTTCAGTGGGCTCCATATAAGGGCGGAAAAAGATTTTTGCTTTGTTGTCCAAATGAACTTGTTGGGGGTTTGTAACGCCTTTGAGGTCTCCTTGAGGGATCTCTTTGAAAGCATGCCCATAGAACGCGAACTCACCGTTATTGGCTTTTTTAGCATACGGATCGTATTGTGCATTGTAACGCCAAAAAGTCTCTTTACCCTCCACCACCGGCCATTTCAAGCCGCGTACTTTATGATAGGTATCAAAATCAGCATAATCATGACCATGCCCATCTCCAAACTCACGATACTCTTCCCATAGATATTTTTGCAAGAAGAAACCGTAGCCTGTAAATTTCTTACCGTCACTTCCCAGTACCGTACGCTTATCTCCCTCAACTTCGGAGTTTTGATACCCTTTTCCTACCGGATCAGGCCATTTGTGTCCTTTTGCTTTTTTGTTGGCGAACAATACATCATACAACGTATCGGTATCTTGGTATCCCATCGCTCTCGCTGCTGGCATAATATCGGGCAATCCCCCATCAAGCCCAGGAATCGGTTGTGCCCCCCATACTTCCTGAAGCGTAAAGCGCTTTGAAATCTCAACAAACTGCCATAGATCCGACATCGCATCGCCAACGGGTGTAACCTGCTGACGCCAATGCTGTGTACGGCGCTCCGCATTCCCGTAGGCACCCCACTTCTCATACATCATGGCGCTGGGTAAAATCAAGTCGGATACTTTTGCCGAAATTCCCGGATACCCATCAGAGCAAACGATGAAATTATCCATCTCCCGTGCCGCATGAATCCAATGCTCGGCATTACCGCTGTTTTGATACGGATTATTGACACTGATCCAGGCAAACTTCACTTTTCCATCTTCTATATCACGATGAATCTGTGTATAGTGTGATCCGACTTTTGGATTAATCGTCCCTTGCGGAATAGCCCAAATTTCTTCAGAGCGTTTGCGATGTGCAGGATTTGTTACCACCATATCTGCAGGCAAACGATGAGCAAAAGTTCCTACTTCACGCGCCGTTCCACATGCTGATGGCTGTCCTGTGAGTGAGAACGCTCCGCTTCCCGGTTTTGCTTGTTTTCCCAACAAAAAGTGGATCATATAGGCTTGTTCATTGACCCAGGTACCACGGGTATGCTGATTGAATCCCATCGTCCAGAAAGTCAGACATTTACGCTGTTTCTCGATGTAAAGGTCAGCCATCTTTTGCAGTTTTTCTTTGTAACTCTCGATACTTTCATCAGGATCACCTTTGGATACGTGCGCAACATAATCAAGGGTATAAGGCTCAAGTCCTTTTTTAAACTCCTCAAAAGTAATTTGCCAGTGCTTGTTAGGATCCAAGGTGTTTTTCATTTCCAGAGTATCACCCTCTTTGTAGCCCAAATATCCCAAACTCACACCCTCATCGGCCGTAAGAATTTTTGATTTTTGTTTTGCCGCCGTATCAAGCTCTTTACTTCCATACTTTGAATGATTTATATCTTCCCGAAGCCCGTATCCAATATCCACAGGACCAGTAGCAAACACGATATTTTTGTTGACAAAATCCCAATCAATAGCTTCTGGATGATTGTAAACAATTTCGCGGGCAATGTAGTTTTGAATCGCCAAATCAGTATTAGGCTTGAAAACGATCTCAACATCCGCCAAATCCATCGTACGATGTTTGTAGGTAGATAAAACGACAATTTGCACATTATCTGGATCGCTGAGTTTGCGATCCGCAACACGCGACCAGAGGATCGGATGCATCTCCGCCATATTTGAACCAAACGCTACAATTGTATTAGCAAGTTCAATGTCCTCATAACACCCCGATGGCTCATCAGCACCAAAGACATTCATAAATCCGGTAACCGCAGATGCCATACAAAGTCTTGCGTTAGGATCAAGATTATTCGTACGAAATCCCGCTTTCATGAGCTTGAGTGCCGCAACCCCTTCCATAACGGTTTGCTGGCCTGAACCAAACATCGCGATACCTGTAGGCCCTTTTTCTTTGAGTGCAATTTTAATATGCTTTTCCATTTCATCAAAAGCACGTTTCCAGGTAATGGTTTGAAATTGCCCATGTTTATCAAATTCACCTTGCTCATTCATACGTAAAAGTGGCTGAGTTAAACGATCTGCTCCGTACATGATTTTCGCGTTAAAATAACCCTTGATGCAATTCAGACCGCGATTGACAGGTGCTAACGGGTCCCCCTTGACCGCGACTATACGGTCATCTTTGGTTGCCATCATGATTCCGCATCCTGTACCGCAAAAACGACATGCCGCTTTATCCCAGCGCCACCCTGCCTGACCTGTAGCCGCTGCCGCTTCTACTTCAGCAGGAACTACCATACCGATTGCTGATGCTGCCGCTGCTGCCGCTGCACTTTTTAAAAATTCTCTTCTTTCCAATGACATTGATGCCCCTTTGGTTATATCACTGATTTGAATGCTTTACAGTACAAATCTTATGATTTTTTTATGCAATAAAATAGTTCATGCACTTAAAACATTATAAAGTAATTGTAAAAAAAAGTTTTTGACTTAAGTCAAGAAGAAGAGTAAATCCTAAAAAGGATTTCGAAGTGCGTTAGCTTTTTCTAGATTGTTTTTAAGTTTTTTTAGGCGATTGGAGGTTTGATGGAGCTCCTCTCCTACTTGTATCATGACATCCTCGCTTTGCTCTAATAAGTTTTTAGCTTCTGGTGTAGCAGCATACAGACCAGCCGTTGCCACTTCACTTTTTTCAATTGCATCGGTCGCGCTTTGGAGTGCTTCTTCAACGTTTTTTAGAAAATAATCAATGTGAGAACAAGCAATATCGAGTTCATTATTACTTTTAACTGGAATTTCTTTTCCCCCTGTCAGACTTTTGGAGCGTTGCATAAAAGTTTCCAAATTACGTTGTATTTGCAACGTTGTACGTCCCATATAAAGAATAATAACAAAAGATATTAGCGATAAAACAACCTGAATCTGATAGGCCATATTCCGTTTTTCCATCATATACGCTTCATATTGCGTTACTGCGTTATCCATAAGTAAAAGTGTGCTGTCTCCATTGTCATAGATTGTCTTGAGATCGTCAAGATTATGATCACCTGCCAAATAATGATCTATCAATTCCGACAGTCGGTTCCAATGAGTGTGAACTTCCATCATTGTTTTTTCAATTTTATCGTTTGAAAATCTTCTATAATCGGAGGTGGCGGCATTAAGTTTTAGGAAATTCTCATCAAATTCTTCTCGTGCCAATTGAAGCTTTCCATACGCACCTTTTTCATCTACAAACAAACGATGTAATTCTAATACCGTTCGTTGTGTGAGCATCCGCTGTTTTCCGGCGATATTAATCACTTTAGCATCATTCTTTTGATCCATATTGAGCCAAATATTAACCATAATAATTGCAATAAGGTTAAGTGACAAAATGGCAACAATTCATCGTACTTTGATTGTAATAGACTGCATTATAGCCCCTCTTTAAAATAACGTGTTAATTCATCGCGCTGCAAGACCACTGTTTTGTGATCTGCTTCACTGATTAATCCCAGCCGTGTAAATTTTGCCAATACACGGGAGAGTGTTGCAGGCTGTATATTTAGACGATACGAAACTTCTTGCTTTTTAAGACTGTTATATATATCAATATAACTGTGGAGCATTTTGGCGACTTTTGCAGTAACATCAAGCACCATCCCCATATTAATCGTACATTCAACAAGCTGTTTCTGATCCGCGAGGATATTGACCAAATTAATAAGCAAAGCGTTATCGCTTTTTACCACTTCTTTAAAAAGAACCAAATCACATGAAAATACGCGGCTTGGGAGTAAAAATTCGATATTGCTGAAGCAACTAATACGTGCACAATCAAGTGAGCCGATGTTGGTTAATAACGATTGACTATTTAATGTATAAAGAAATACTTCCGAATTAAAGCGATCAACTTTATAAAACTTCACTTCTCCCTCTATAAGAAAATAGACACGGCTCATATCATCCTCTTCATACACCATAACATCAGACATTTTGTACTCTTTGATCTTGGCAGTTGCAGATAAGGGGATCAGTTTTTCAGGGGCACACCCCTTAAAAAACTCTAGTTCATCGAATACAAGTGGCATAATCCCTCTTTCTTGATTTTTCTTCTGCTACTGTTTTTATAACAATATATACTGCTAGAATCATTTCATTTAAATCATATCAATTATAGCGAATTGCAAACAATAACATATTATGAATGCTAAAATATATCGTAGATATTTACTATTGTGTTGGTATTACTGTTGTTTAATTAACTTTGGAAATTTATTTTACTTTAGAGATACATAGACCCTTCAAAAAGACACTTGCTTAGACATGTGATGGTGAGTTTATGGATATGTTTGAGAAGCAAGCTAAAAAACATAGGTGTTGCACTTATGACTTGAATTGGTGCGTTAAGGAAATAAAAATAGTCTAACAAATCTTGACTTAGATCAAATGCACTCGTTATTAATTACACTAAAATACCTGCATGATATCTTCAAAACTAAAATTATTCCTTCATATTCATTCGAGTCATCAAAATTCATTACGTGAAATTATGCCTAGACTTCTAGCATTAGCGATTGCATTTATATTTATTGCGCTAATTCCTTCCCTATATATAACAGAGGGGTATAAGGATTATTTACCGCTACACATGATGCTCGAAACGATCGCGATTGTTATCGCAATGCAAGTAGCTGGACTGGGGTGGAGTGCTTTTAGTTATAAAATACCTGGCAATATAGTATTTCTTGCCTCCATATTTTTTGGTGTAGCCATACTCGATTTTTCTCATCTTCTTTCTTTTAATGGTATGCCAGACTACGTGACACCAAGCGGCTCGGATAAAGGAATTTATTTTTGGTTGGTTGCCCGTTTGCTTTTGGCGATTGGTCTTTTGATTTTTGCCATCTCTACATTACGTTCACTGGTTTCTAAAACTTCTCAATATCTTTTGCTCGCATCCCTATTTATCTTGATTGGTTTTATGCATTGGCTAATACTCTTTCATCAGGAGTTATTCCCACCTATGTTTATCGTTGAAGAGGGATTGACTGCACTAAAAACAAATACAGAATATGTAATCATTGTACTTAATGTAATTACAGCGATTATGCTATGGCGACGCATGTATCAGCCTCAGACTTATGATACTGTGGCGATGTTTGCTGCAGTGTGTGTTATGGCAATGAGCGAATTATTCTTCACCTTTTATGCTGATGTGACTGATATTTATAATATCTCTGGTCATATTTATAAAGCAATTGCATACCTGTTTATCTATCGCGCAATTTTTGTGACCACTGTTCAAGAACCTTTTGAAGAATTAAATACAATACAAAAACAGTTATATGATAAAAACCGGCTGCTCGACAGTATCGTCAACAATATTCCCCATATGATTTTTCTCAAATATGCCTCAGACCTACGCTATGCCTTATTCAATAAAGCAGGTGAAGAGTTAACCGGGTTAAACGAACAAACTTTCTTAAATCATAGTGATTATGAATTTTATCCAAAAGAGCAAGCAGATTTTTTTATCCAAAAGGATCGTGAGACACTACGCAATGGTATCATTGTCGATATACCTAATGAGCCGATTGATACACCTCACGGAACGCGTATCCTGCATACAAAAAAGATTCCGATAAAAGATGAATACGGCCAGCCACAATATCTTTTGGGAATTTCAGAAGACATTACAGAGTGGATAAATACACAAGATGCTCTGCGTAAAAGTGAAAATTTCCTCAAAGAATCTCAAGAAATTGCGGCTTTAGGAAGCTACACGCTTGATTTACGTACTGAAATATGGACCAGTTCAAAGATCTTGGATCAGTTATTTGGGATAGATGCGACCTATGAACACTCTTTAGCGGGGTGGAAAGCCCTGATTCATCCTGATGAGCAGATCAGAATGGATCATTGCATTAGAAATGAAGTGATTGAAAACCATAAGCCCTTCGATCAAGAATATCGTATCGTTCGTCAAGATGATCAATCTGTACGCTGGATACACGGTCTAGGAAAACTCGAATTTGATGCCCAAGGTTTACCTGTGAAGATGGTAGGTACTATCCAGGATATCACCAGTACAAAACAACTTACAAGCTCACTGCTAAAGCTTTCATTAGCCGTTGAGCAAAGTCCAAATTCGATTGTTATTACCGATCTCGAGGGCAATATCGAATATGTCAATAACATGTTTACTACGGTAACTGGGTACAGCATGGATGAGGCACTAGGTAAAAATCCTAGGATATTAAAATCTGATATAACTCCTCAAGCAACATACGATGATATGTGGGCTCATTTAACACGCGGTGATATATGGCATGGGGAACTTACCAATCGTCGAAAAGATCAAAGTATCTACATCGAATGGGCCACCATCTCTCCCGTAAAACAAGCCGATGGTAAAATAACCAATTTTGTGGCTATCAAAGAGGACATCACCAAAAGAAAGAATACTGAAGCACATATTCAATATCTCGCCCATTTTGATCAACTTACCGGTTTAGCAAATCGTGTCATGCTTAATGATCGGGTCACCTACCTTCTGAGTATGGCACAACGCACCAATGAACCTTTGGCGGTCATGTTCCTGGATCTCGATCATTTTAAAAATATCAATGATACTTTAGGACATACTATTGGCGATCAGGTACTAATAGAGATGGCAAAACGAATCAAGGAAACCGTTCGGGATGAAGACACCGTAGCACGTTTAGGTGGAGATGAATTCATTATGCTTTTTCCTAATACCGATTCAAGTGCTGCTATGCATATTGCCACAAAATTGATCGCAGAAATTTCAAGAATCTCGATTATTGAACACAATGAGCTGACTATCACCCCTTCGATCGGTATTGCGATTTATCCCAATGATGGTGAAAATTTTGAAACGCTTCTCAAAAATGCCGATACCGCCATGTACCGAGTCAAGAGCGATAGTCGTAATAATTTTCATTTCTTTACACAAGAGATGCAGTTAAATTTAGCCCGTAACCTGCAGCTGGAGAATGCACTGCGCCATTCGCTAGAACGTAATGAGCTAGAGGTGTATTACCAGCCACAAGTTGCTATTGAAGATGGTCGTATTATTGGAGCAGAAGCTCTATTGAGATGGCATCACCCAGAGTTAGGGATGATTTCCCCTGCTGAATTCATTCCAATAGCTGAAAGTAGTGGTCAAATCATTGCGATTGGGGAATGGGTTCTCCGTACTGCAATTCAACAAACGAAAGCGTGGATGGATAACGGATTTAATCCTATGATAATCGCGATAAACTTATCTGCAATACAATTTCGGCAGAATAATTTACTTACACTGGTCACAGAGATTTTGGAACAAGTACAATTGCCACACGAATATCTAGAATTGGAACTGACCGAAGCCGTTACGATGCATGATCCAGAATCTGTGATTGATGTCATGAATAAATTTCATGAACAAGGTATCCGCATGTCAATCGATGACTTCGGTACAGGCTATTCTTCTCTAAGCTATCTCAAACAATTCAAAGTATACAAACTAAAAATTGATCAATCGTTCATTCGTGATATTTCAGATGATCCTGACGACCGTGCTATCGTAAGTGCCATCATCGATATGGCGCATAACCTTGGATTGCAAACGATAGCAGAAGGTGTTGAGACTGCCGAGCAGTTGGCTTTTTTACGTTTACACGGATGCAATGAAGTACAGGGATATTATTTTAGTAAACCGCTTCCCTCCGTGGAATTTGAACAGTTCTTACATACAACTTAAAATATCAAAAACTAAATTGAAGAGAAGACTCGCCTTTGGGGCTAAAAACGAATGTGAAATATTTTAATAACTATTGACTTAGATCAAAAGCATTCATTATCAATTTTGCTAAAATGATTCTTATCTTATAAATTAATAAATTCTAATATTTATTTTTTATTGAGTTACTAAGTTAAGGAAATAAAAATGCCTAAAAAAGTCATAATTGTAGATGACTCTAAAGCCGTAGTTGCTACTGCGGAATTAGCGCTGGAAGAAATGATCAATACAAATCAAATTGAGTTTGTATCTTATTTAAATCCAATGCAGCTTTTAGAAGCACTGCAAAATGGCAGTGAAACATTCGATCTACTCATCAGTGATGTCAATATGCCTCAACTCAATGGTCTTGAACTTGCCAAAGCAATTAAATCCGATGACCGCTACAAAACAAAACCGATCATTATCCTCACAACCGAAGGGTCCAATGAAATGAAAATGGCGGGAAAAGAAATTGGCGTCACCGGATGGATGGTTAAACCGTTTAGTGATGAAAAACTCGTTAAAACATTGAAAATGTTATTGGGGATCTGATAATGGAACAAAATACTTTGCAGTCAAAAAAAGAACGCTATTTGACCTTTTATCTAGGTAACGAGCAATACGGTATCGCAATTGATAGGATTAAAGAGATCATTGCGATGATGAAAGTAACCCACATTCCAAAAACACCCGATTTTATGCGTGGTGTTATTAACCTTCGGGGTTTAATTATCCCTGTTGTGGATACACGTCTTCGTTTTGGTATGGAGTTTCGAGAGCCTGATATGCACACGACCATTGTCATCGTAGAAGTCGAGAAAATAAACATCGGCTTTATTGTCGACCGTGTCGAAGAGGTAGCCTCAATTGACCCTTCCCATCTAAGTGAGCCTCCACGTTTTGGAAGTCACATTGACACCGATTTTATCTGTTCAATGGCACAAATCGAAGAAAACGTCGTCATGATATTGGACGTATTAAAACTGTTTGAAGCAGATGAACTGGTCAGTATCGAGAACATTACACAAACACACACAAGTCAAGGAGAATAAAATGAGTTGGATGGATAATATGGTACTTCGCAGTAAGTTAATTATGTTAACTGCAATAATGGTAATTGGTCTGATTGTACTAGGTGCTGTTGGGCTTAACTCAGTGAGTAACTGGAAAAAACAAGTCAACGAAATCGGAGGCGTAAGTGTTCCCTCACTTTTAGGTTTAATGGATATGAGAGCGGGACAAGCTCGTATTATTTTACAACAATTTCGAGCACGAGGGCTAAAAGATGATCCACAGCGGTTTGCAAAAACCGTTGATGTTATTGATCAAATGAATAAAGCATGGGAGCTTTACAACAAAGGATATGCCAAATATAACTCGGTACCTCATACCGAAGTGGAAGTGATCGAATTCAAAAAATATGAAGAAAATTTCGCTAAATGGCAAGAAATTGCTAAAAAAATACAAAGCAACTGTATTGAACCTCTCTCACGAACCAACGATCCGCGCATGGTGGATACATTATACGTAAAATTGTCAGAATTAATCTTAGAAGGGCTCACACCGAGTAAAACCTTGGCATTAAATATCGATGCCATTATAAAAATGAATGCGGACCTTTCAACTGCCGCAGTTGAACAAGCGCAAAGTGATTCTTCCCTTGCCGTGACATCCACAATCACAGTTAGTGCTGTAGCATTATTGCTCGCCATTATCTTAGCAACCATCATCATCCGATCGGTAAATCGATCCATTTCGCAAAGTGTCACATCCATTCGTGATGGAGCGATGCAAATTACCTCCGCAAGCGATCAAGTGGCTTCTTCCTCTTCTTCACTGGCACAAGGGGCTAGTCAACAGGCATCAAGTGTTGAGGAAGTAAGCGCGACCTTAGAGCAAAGTACTGCGATAAATTCCCAAAATACGGATAATGCACGCCAAGCGGATATATTAGCTAAAAATGCCAATGACTCAGCACGTTCCGGCTATGAAAAAGGGGAACAGCTTGCTCATTCGATGCAAGCCATCACCGCTTCAGCTTCCAAGATTTCAGGCATTATTAAAGCCATCGATCAAATCGCATTTCAAACCAATTTACTTGCTCTTAACGCAGCAGTAGAGGCAGCTCGCGCAGGAGAGCATGGTCTTGGATTTGCCGTGGTTGCGGATGAAGTACGAAATCTCGCGCAAAGAGCAGCAGCTGCTGCCAAAGAAACTTCCGATATTATTGAAGTCGTAGTGGAGCAAATCAAAGAGGGAAATCAAATTGCCTTGGCAACGCATACCTCGTTTAAAGAAATCGTAGAACAGTCCAAAAAAGTATCCGATTTGATCGGAGAAATTTCCATCGCCGGAAGAGAACAATCCGAGGGAATGGCACAGATCAATCAAGCAATGGGACATGTCGATCAAGTCACTCAACAAGTCGCAGCCAATTCCGAAGAAGCTGCAGCGGCGGCTGAAGAGCTCAATGCACAAGCAACCTCAATGATGGATACAGTTCGCACATTGGCAAAACTAGTTGGAATGGAAACCGATACCCCCATAGCAGCACCAAAGAAAAGAGCACTTGCTCATATCGAAATGAAATCGTTTTCGCCTCCTAAAAAAGTGATGCATGCTTCTTCCAATAAAGTGAATTCATCTTCAAGATCTGAAGATATTTTTCCTTTGCACGAAGATGATTTGAAAGAGTTTTAAATGGAATTTGACGGTGACGTACTGAAAATTGAACTTGATATGACAATGGACGACATTCGAACGTTTGAAGAGTTTATACGTCCCCGCTTGGAATATTTAGAGATGATCAGCATTGATGAAACAACAACACTAGTCTCTAGCGCCTTGCTGTCACTGCTGGTGAGTCTTAAAAAAACACGTCCTGAGCTTCAGATTCCTTTTTTAGACAAAAAAGAGTTTTCTTCAAGCGCTTTTGGAACCGTACATTGGATCGCTAATGACTAAACAAGAACAAGTCAAGGCAATTTTTATTGAAGAAGCCGGTGAAATCATTGAAAAGCTCAATGTTGATATTCTTCGTTTTGAAGAAAACTCCGCTGATTTTGAACTATTAAATGAAATTTTCCGAGGGGTACACACCCTAAAAGGAAATTCGAATGCATTTGGTTTTACACGACTGGGAGAATTTGTCCATCATTTCGAAGATTTACTCGATCACTATCGCACGACAAAAGAAGCGATAGAACCCGATAATTTAGAGCTTTTTGTAGGAAGCGTCGACGTCATCAATGATGTGATGCAATGCGAATTAGACACAGTTGAAGAATTGCCACAGAGCTACACTTTATATTTAGAGAAAATTATTGCACTAATGCTTTTTAAGACCAACCAAAATACCCCAGCGACCACCCCTGCTGAAACATCTCCACTTAATGATCTCGCATCCGAATTTAGCTTTGACGAAGAGCGACAGCCAAAAGAAGCGATTGAAAAACGAATTGAAGAGTATCAAAGTCAAGACAACAATCCTCTCAATTTGTTTTACATTGACCTGCGACTTGATTCTGATGGTTACAAAAGAGGATTTGATCCTTTGATTTTTTTGCATATCCTTCAAGAAAAAGCTTCCAGTGTGGAGAGTTTTTTCGATATGAGTTCGGTTAAATCTCTCGAAGAATTTTCCGCTGATGAGAATCAAATTGCCAATGTTTTGATTTTAGTTCTCACCCAACAAAACATATCGGATATCGAAGAGTGTTTTGAGTTTTTATTCGAGCACGAATACACGATTCGTCAAATCGAGAAAGACAGCCCAACAGCAAATAAAACTTCTGAGATTTCAACAGATACTGCTGTTGCGGTTCCTGCACAAACAGAGTCTATAGTTAGTAAAAAAATAGAAAACTCAATACCAACGGCTACCCTTGTTAAATCAACCATCAAAATCGATACAAACAAACTAGACGAGCTTTTTGATTCCGTCGGGGAGCTAGTAATTGCTCAAAACTTCATTGCACAAAATGAAAAAATTAGGGCTATTGAAGATGAATCGATTTCAAGAGCCATCGAAACCCTCTCTAAAATTACCAAACGTATTCAAGACAGAGTGATGAGTCTTAGAATGGTTGCCATTCGTGATACTTTCGACAAAATGAAGCGCGTAGTTAGAGATACCTCTAAAAAAACAGGTAAACCGTTGCATCTCATTGTTCAGGGTGAAGATACGGAAATCGATAAAACAATGATCGACAGTCTCTCCGATCCCCTTATCCACATCATTCGAAACGCAATCGACCATGGACTCGAAAATGATATAGATGAACGTATAGCGGCAAACAAAGAGCCTGAGGGAACAATTACCCTTCGTGCCTATCATAAAAGCGGTAGCATTGTCGTGAGTGTAAAAGACGACGGACGAGGAATCAGCAAAGAAAAAGTTTTTCAAAAAGCGGTTTCCAAAGGAATTGTTGCTGCCGATGACAACTTGACAGATAGTCAAATCTTCAGTTTGATTATGCAGCCTGGATTTTCAACCGTTGATGTGATCAGTGATCTCTCAGGTCGTGGAGTAGGACTGGATGTGGTCAAAACTTCCATCGAAAAGCTTCGCGGCAAAATTGAGATAGATTCAAAAATAGGAGAAGGGAGCACCTTTTCGATGGTGCTCCCTCTAACCCTGGCAATTATTGATGGAATGTTGGTCAAAGCTGCGGAAGAAATTTATATTATACCAACACTCAGTGTCGTTGAATCATTTAGACCCAATGAAGAAATTGTCCACGTCCTCAAAGGAAAAGGTGAATTTGTCAGCTTGCGAGGACAGCACATACCCATTGTCCGTCTCAGCGATGTTTTTTCTCTTTCTACGCAACGTATCAACCCATGGGAAGGGATTTTAGTCTGTGTAGAAACGGAATCAGGCCGCATTGCCATTATGGTCGATGAGCTTCTTGGACGTCAACAAGTGGTTATCAAAACGCTGGGTCAGTCATTAGCCAAACTCAAAGAAATCTCAGGCGGCGCTATCTTGGGTAATGGGGATATTGCTCTTATTTTAAATGTTGAAGCGTTCCGCCCTGCTTTGGAAGGTTAATCGATGGAAATTGAACTTTCAACCAAAGAATTCAGCCTTTTTCGTCAATATATTTATGAAAAAGTAGGAATATCCCTTTCTGAACAAAAAAACACCCTTGTTAAAGGGCGTTTAAATAAGCGCTTGAATCAGCTAGGTCTCACTTCATTTCATGCTTATTATGAATATTTAGTACGTGACACCTCGGGGGAAGAGCTTGGCTTTTTTGTGAGCGCCATATCGACCAATGTAACCTCTTTTTTTAGAGAAACCGCTCAATGGAAATGGCTAGAAGGAGCTCTTCTAACGATACTTCAATCTAAAAAAGAAAAAAAAATCCGTATTTGGTCTGCAGGATGCTCCAGCGGTGAAGAACCATACACCATTTTAATGTTTTTACAAGAAAATTTGCAAAACTTTGAAAGCTGGGACATTAAGATTCTCGCGACCGATATATCTGAGAAAGTTCTTTCACATGCTATTCATGGTATTTATGAAGAGAAGCAAATTGAATCATTGCCAAAACATATCCTGCTCAAATCCTTTCAAAAAATAGGTCAAGGCAATAACATCAAATACCAAATACTCCCCTCTTTACGGGAAAAAGTTACTTTCCGGCTTTACAATCTCGTCACGGATCCCTTTATTCTCAAAAATAATCAATTTGATATGATTTTTTGTCGAAATGTGATGATTTACTTTGATGATGTAACCCGATTTGAGGTTATCAGACGTTTCACCACCATCATGCCCAAAGGGGCACCGCTGTTTTTAGGCAGTTCAGAGTCCCTCACCACTCATCGTGATACATTAAAGCTAATAGGCTCTTCGATCTATCAGCGATTATAATCAAACGTTTAATTAAAAACATACTAGGAAAAAAAATGGATGAAATAATGGTAACAACGAACGATACCGCTGAGATGATGTTAGAGGAAGTGGATTTTTTAAGCCGTAAACTTTTAGATTTAAACAAACAGTTAATCGAAAGCGAAAAAGCAAAAACCCGTTTCCTCTCACTGGTTGCAAATGAGCTGAATAATCCGATGACCGCTTTACTTGGCCTTATTCCCCATCTTTCCAAAGAGCCCAATGATCAAAAACAAAAAATTCTTGGAATGGTTGAAGAAGAAGCGCTTCGTCTGGATTTTCACATCCAAAATCTGGTCGCAGCAGCAGAAATCGAAAGCGGCGAGATTAAAATGAGCTATGCCCTTATCAATCCAGAAGAGCTAATCGACGAAGTGCTTAAATCATTAAAATATCAAATTTTAGCCAACTCCATAACCATACACGTTGATAATAAACTGCAGCAAAAAATCGTCACTGATCCTCAAAAACTACACCTTATCCTAAAAAATCTCATTGCCAACGGGTGTATTTACGGCAATGATGGGACATCGGTCGAAGTAATTATTGATTCCCCCTCAGTCAATGAGCTTACCATAGCCGTAAAAAATATCGGGAAAGGGCCTAGTGTAGAATATAAACCCCAAGTATACACGCGCTTTTCTCATGGCCCCGAAGGAATTCATGGTTTAGGAATAGGATTGAGTATTGTTCGTGAACTTTCAGAAAAATTGAATGGAAATGTTGATTACGAGACGAAGGATCGATCCGTGACCTTTACGGTGACACTTCCCTTAGAAAGCAAGCTTCCCGATTCTCAAGCCTGCGGTTCCAATGAGTTTTTATTTGAATCTTTTGATGATGCGTTTGAACTCTAATGATAGAAGGTTGCTCAACATTTATTCATGTCGGACAAATACATGTTGACCGCTCTCCGGCAGCGATCTCAACGGTATTAGGCTCTTGTGTCGCCGTATGTCTTTACGATTCAGGGATACAATTGGGAGGGATGAATCACTATCTCCTCCCTTTTTGGAATGGAAATGGGTTGCAGTCTCCGAAATTTGGGAACATATCTATTCCCAAATTGATTGAGTCGATGCTGGATAATGGAGCCTCCATACGAAGAATGGAAGCAAAAGTTTTTGGAGGGGCCTCCATGAACCAAAATGTCTCGGAAGCGATGATGATCGGGAAAAAGAATATTTTAGTTGCACGAGAAATTCTCGAAGAATACAAAATAAAAGTCGTAGCCCAGGACGTCGGCGGGTACAGCGGCCGTAAAATTCAACTTAATTTAGAATACGGCAAAGTCTTAATGAAATATTCTTCATCACCAACTAAACAAGGAAATTAAATATGGCAATACGGGTACTGATCGTTGATGATAGCGCGACTGCAAGAGCGGTATTAACTGAAATTTTACAGTCTGACCCATCCATAGAAGTGATTGGGAGTGCTTCAGATGCTTACATCGCACGGGATAAAATTGTCGAACTTAAGCCCGATGTCATTTGTCTTGATGTCGAAATGCCGCGTATGGATGGAATCACTTTTTTAAAACGCTTAATGCAGTATATGCCCTTGCCGGTTGTTATGGTCTCTTCTTTAACTCAGAATGGGGCCAAAACAACTTTAGATGCATTAGAAGCAGGAGCCGTTGACTTTGTTCCAAAACCACATTCGCATATTTATGATGGAAAAGCCGAAATCCATGATGAGCTCATTAGTAAAGTTAAAATCGCTTCAAAAGTAAAAGTGCATCAACGAATCAATCATAATGCGCAACAAGCTAATACCACTTCATTGGCCGAAACAACCAATAAAATTTTGGCAATAGGAGCATCTACAGGCGGAACAGAAGCGCTTAAAGATGTATTAATGGGGTTGCCTCGCAATGCTCCCGGAACGGTTGTCGTTCAGCACATGCCTGCAAACTTTACGGCCCCGTTTGCTGAGCGACTTAATGGATTATGTTCTATGGAAGTTCGCGAAGCACGAAATGGAGATTCTATTGTCCCAGGATTAGTACTTATCGCTCCAGGGGATTATCACATGGTAGTTCGTCGTTCGGGAGCTCGCTACTATGTTGAGATAGGGAGTGGAGACAAAGTGTCCGGACATAGGCCTTCCGTAGACGTACTCTTAAATTCTGCCTCTAAGGTAGCAGGGGCAAATGCCATAGGGGTAATTTTAACCGGGATGGGTGCAGATGGAGCAAAAGGGCTTTTAAATATGCGTAAAGCTGGAGCCCGAACAATCGGTCAAGATGAAGAGAGCTGCGTTGTGTATGGGATGCCAAAAGTTGCGTATGATTTGGGCGCGGTTGAATATCAGCTACCGTTAAATTATATCTCCGGAAAAATTATCAACCTTATTTGAAAGGGACAACACTATTGATAAGCGATTATTCTAAAAACAAACACTACTTTGAAGCCCTTATGACGGCTTCTATTGTCTCTAAAACAGACAGCAAAGGGATAATTACATACGTTAATGATAATTTTTGCAAAATAACGGGCTATAGCAAAGAAGAAATGCTTGGTCATACTCATGCAATGTTTAGGCATCCTGAGAACTCAGACACCCTATACCAAGAAATGTGGGAGACAATTACAACAGGAAAGATTTGGCGTGAAAGAATGATCAACCTGAATAAAGACGGGTCAAATTTTATTGCAGAATCAACCATAATTCCTCTAATTGATGAAGAAGGACATATCAGTGAATACTTAGCTATTCGCAACGATATTACCGATATTGTCAAATTAAAACGCGAAATATTTTTAAAGGAACAAGAAAAAGTCGAGCACGAAAAAATTCGCGAAGCACAAAAATCATTCCTTCTACTTTTTACCCATGAGTTAAAAACGCCCCTAAATGCTATCATTAATTTCACCAAATACATACGAAAACAAATCGAAAAACCAAAAGAAATTGATCAAGCCAAGCTCTTGGGGCTGCTGGATACCGTTTCACTAAATGCCGTCGATATGCTTGGCAATATTACAATGATTCTGGAAACCTCCAAACTAAACGCCAATAAAATGATCTACCATTATTCGCTCTTTAGCCCTGAGTCTCTTATAGAAGAATTACTGAATAAATATCACATCTTAATTCATGAAAAGAATATTCATGTGACTAAGTATTTTACCAGCAATGCTCTTATCCATAGCGACGAATATCGCGTAAAACAAATCATTGCGAACATCTTGTCCAATGCCATTAAATATGGAAACAATGAGATTCATATTACCCTGTCTACACATGATGACGATGTTGTTCTAATAATTGAAGACAACGGTCCTGGAATAAAAAATAAAGAGGCAATTTTTGAACTGTACACCCAAGAAGATACTAATATTCTAGAACGAAAAGGTCAAGGTACAGGGATCGGTCTTTATTTTTTAAAGCTGCTTTGCCGAGATTTGCATATTGACTATACGATTGACGATCGCAAAGATGCTCCTGGTACCAAATTTTCACTCTGCTTCTCGAAAAATCCATCCAATAAGGAAAAACAATGATAGAAATTTTATGCGTTGATGACGATCGTAATAACAGAATGACACTGCAACTTCTTTTAGAAGAATTTGACGATATTCAAACCACTGAGGCATCTGATGGGCAAGAAGCCATTGAACTGTGCCGGCAAAAACATTTTGATATTATTCTGATGGATATCATGATGCCAAATGTCAATGGTATTACTGCAACGAGTGTGATTAAATCGTTTGATAAAAAAACAATGATCTTGGCATTGAGCGCTTTGGATGATGAAACATCAAAAAATCAGATGCTCGTAAGCGGTGCAGAAGACTATATGACTAAGCCCATTGAAGACAACCTTTTCCATCAGCGCATCGCGAACTACATTCAAATCGTTCAACTGCGAAAATTAAAGCCGTTGAATACCGATGCCATTAACCCCTTTAGTCAAGAAATCTATTCTCGTTCCTTGAAATTCAAAATTAATTCCCCTCAATCATTAGCCGAACTGTGGGACTATTATCTTAATCAAGCGAAATATGAAATTGCCGAACTGGAAGATTGCATACGAATTATTTATGCCATTGGTCAATTTAGTCTCAAAAATCATCACTCTTTTAGTATTGTCGCAGAGGAAAATGACGATAATCTATTTATCACCCTCGAACTTTTAGAGACCATTAATGATTTATCGATTCAGCATATCTTAGTCAAAAATTATAAAAACGGAATTTTTATTCTAAAGAACCATCTACTTTCATTTCGCCTGCCAAAAGCTAAAATAATTCCAAAAGTTGATTTAGCAAAAATTGAAATCAACGACTATACCCAATCGGTTCTCGCTAAAACACATTTTAATAAAACGCTTGCATCGGATTATGTTGAAAGTACGGCTGTTTCCCTAATGGATAAAATAGAAAATCTTGAGAATATTCGATACGATTTGGAAACAGCAGCCATAGAGTTTGAAAAACTCCCCAATCAAGATACGTTGCATGAAATCACTAGCATTCTTAGTTTGTATATTGATGTAGTTGATAATTTAATGGAGTTTGAACATTTTGCATACGCGCTAAATACGTTGAATGATTTTTTAAAAACACTGGATTTGGAACAAATCGAAGCCAAAGATTTTAAAAAGTTTTCCATACTTTTTTTATCGTTACTGGATGATATAGAAGGATGGAGAAAAAATATATTTATCTTAAAAGAAGCCAATGATATCCATTATCTAGACTCTTCTTTATTAAGTACATGCCTTCAAATACAATCTATTTTTTCAAAGCAAGAAGTTTCAAGACATGATGAAGATGAGTTTGAACTGTTTTAAGAATAACCATTTTTTTTAAGTTTAGCTATCTAGAAATCCACTTGCAAGTCTAAATCCGAACTCTTCCAAAATTTCGGATTTAGATTGACAAAGAACAAGAGCACCAACCATAAAATGGCTTGCTACTTTTGAGGCACCTTTTATTTAATACATAACGAAAAACAAATGTTTTACACACACTTTACAATCAAAAGACCAAAAAAAATCTACAACTTTATAATGCCATTAGACACAATAGGAAATAAATATGATTGCCTTAAATTACAATCAAAAGACCAAAAAAAATCTACAACTTTATAATGCCATTAGACACAATAGGAAATAAATATGATTGCCTTAAATGCTAATCAGTTCTTAGCTGAAGTTGATGCAGGATAAAGCTTATCCAAATAACTGTGAATGAGATCCAATTCGTGTTAACTTTAAAATCTCATCTTCAATGCAGTAGATGACCAAAAGATCCCCCGAAATATGAAATTCTCGAAAATTTTCATAATCACCTATTAAAGGATGATCTTTGGCTTCAGGTGGAAGAAGTTCTCCCTGGAGAAGCAACACCAAATACTGAAGATACTTAGCGTAATGGGTATCGGAGATTTTTAGTTTTGCATACTCTTTGAGAAACGTTTTAGTACGAAATAATCGCATTTTATCTCTCAAGATCTGCAAGCGTGATAAATTCACCTTTTAGCTCTTTAGCTTCTTTCATAGCTGCTATTGTCTTTTTGTTTGGAATTTTCGCTTCAAAAGGCAATCCATGATTCAATACAACCATACGGTTAAACATATTAATTGCTTGTGCATAGCTCATACCAACAAACTCCAAAATTTCTCGCGCTTGTTTATAATCTTCTTCTTCGAGGCGTATGGTGGTTTGCATTTTTGACATATCGTCTCCTTTTTCTAATTGTATCCCATTTGGGATGCAGATGTCAATATGATTCACATACTGTATTTAATCGAATCTTTTCCGTCGTCCTCCCCTGCTTTCAATTTTAATGGCCAGAATGAGTACTAAATACATACGAAAAACACTATCGTAATTGTCCAATATACGAAAACTAAAATCTGTGGTTTTCCGATGGCTCAGAAGCTTATGAGGTCTAAATAACTGGCTTGAATCGTACAACTCATCTCAATAATTGCCGATATAGCTTCTAACTCCCTAAGGAGGATAAACTATGGATTCAATTAATTCGTCTATGGGTATGGGGCCGCAAATGTACGCTATGAAAAAAGCGATCGATACACAAGAACAAGGGATTATGAAACTCTTGGAAAGCGCCCCTTCTCCATCAAGCAGCAATGCATCACTTGGTGCAGAGCTTACAGGTCTGGGTCAGAATCTAGACATCAAAGCCTGACTTTAGCTTTAGGGCTAAGGTCAATGCTGTTGTGCTATACTCACCGCATGAAAGACATTTACGATCAAACCCATTTCAGTATTACTCTCAAGTCTAAAATCATTGATTTTACCATAGACACCCTCCCCTCTGATCCACCTCTCGACAAAGCATTTACTATCCTCACAGCATGGAACCCTAACAATCAACCTTTGAGTCTTGAAGAGAACACTGTATGTAACACGCAACTGTTTGCCCTGCTCTTGGAAAGAGACTATGCGTTCGATGAAGCGCTTGGGTATCTGGATGAACACAGCGAAGAAAGTTATTGCATTTATGGCATAGATTTTGATGAGGCCATTGAATTGGGAAAAATGTTTGATCAGTATGCTATATTTTACCGATCCATGGAAAGTGTCGGTTATTATGAGTGCGCTTCCGGTGATGCGATTACCCAAAGAGGGCTTCAAGGTCATTGACCTCTATGACTATTTGAGTTCCCCCCAAACGTTTCTCAATTTTTGAGTGTAATAGATCAATGCATCTT
>NCIJ01000017.1:40652-41255 GCA_002282015.1 Sulfuricurvum sp. 17-40-25
GATTACCCAAAGAGGGCTTCAAGGTCATTGACCTCTATGACTATTTGAGTTCCCCCCAAACGTTTCTCAATTTTTGAGTGTAATAGATCAATGCATCTTCACGCTTAAGCCGTTTAGGCTTCTCTTTGATGTGCAAGGTAGCTCGAAACTCTCCATTGATCATTTTAATGCTTGCTATCTCATCCATAACACATTCACCGTAGGTGCGCCCTTGGGGGGTTTCAATTTTTAGTTGCGGGTTTGACTCGATACTTTCCATCCCCCTGCCCTCACCTTATCCTCGAATACTGTCTTGAAGATTTCGATCACGCTTGAGGGCATCAATTGCAGCATCTACTGCACGTTTGAGTTTAAGAGCGGCCTCTAGTCCTTCTTTGTCTTTGGTAATATTCAATGATCCCTCAATGATAATCATCTCGATTCCGTTTTTGATAGAAAGATTACCGGTAGTAAATCCATCAGTATCGTTTTCAAAAGCCATAAAAGGTTGTTTCATAATATTCCTCTCCTATGGATATTTCTTTAGCGCAATGATAACACACCTCTAAGCCTCACAAGTGTTTTACCCTAGTTGGGAGTTGATTATTATCTCTTTATCGCTCA
>NCIJ01000004.1:0-111608 GCA_002282015.1 Sulfuricurvum sp. 17-40-25
ATATCTTGGCATTCACTTCTCCTGCTCGTATTCCATGCCGACCTAAATCGACGAAATTAACGAATTAAAAAGTGTCTACTATTTGGGGGTCATTCCAGTACGATAAAAATCCAAGTTCATCCAAAAACAGTTTTAGTAAATCGCCGTACAACTGTGTTTCAAGTTCATCGGCTAGTGGTGAAATATAAATACTTTTAAGAATAAAATCCTTAATCTGCGTATCGAAATATAGTTTCATGAATGCTCCAATGTTTTATTTTTATTTATACGGAGGATTCATAGAATGATGAAATTATGGATATTTGACAAAAAACAGCAAACTTTTAAATTTGCGGTATAAATAAAACACTTACTAAAAGTAATAAATTCACCGTGAGGTTCACGCCTCACACCCCTCTCATATAATAAGTAAAGTAATCCTCCCATTTTTTATATCCATCACCCCAAACCACCTTATTTTAAAGGGTTTAAATTTCATTCATAGAAAACCAATAATTACCCAATTTCTTACATAAATAAATGTGAATTTATTTAACTTTAGTAAGGAACAACACTATGCACCCCTCATCATCTATCATTGATAGTTTAACTATCCAAGTAACCAATCTGCCGACATATCAATATCACTTCAATCAATTCTATAAAGAGAATGATCTTATTTTAATTCCAGTTCCATTGGAAAAGATACCCGAAATAAAAACATACCGAATCACCCATGAATCAGATACCAGATTGTCTTTGTTTTATTCAAATCATTCAGGTACACGACACAATCCAAATACCTACACGACCTTCAAATTTGTTGGATTAAAAAGCTATGATGAATCAAAAGATACCAAACGTATGGGTATCTTATATAAATTCATAAATTTCTTATCGACACTGAGCGTGGAGTACAAACTAACCGTAATCGATTTATCCTTTGATTTTCATATCAATAGAACATCAATCGAGAACTTTTTACCCATCAGAATGGGAACAAGAACCGACATAAACGATCCATTCAATTATTATGAGAAAACGACTCTTTATGTTGAAGATACAAATGTTGCGAAGCCATCGCTGAAAGGATGCCTCTATGATAAGAGTGCCAAAGAGTGTCTTACTCAAAGCATCATTCGATTTGAAATAAGCATCAGAGATTTAAAAAAATCAGCCAATAATTATGAAGCGATCATTGAACATATCAACAAACAACTTTTGAAATACAAGTTGTTTTACTTCAGCGTAAAAGCAAACTGTAACACAGCCAAAAGAGCTTATAGAAATAATATATCAGTAGCCAACAAAGAGAATTTTTCCTCCGCACTCAATAAGCAAATATTCAAACTGCATGGTGAAGAAATAGAGCTATCCATCTGTGATGATGTTGATAATTTATTACGAGAGTTCTTTATTGATAGATCAGACAAAATCACCGTAACGAAGCAAGTTCCTATTTGGCTAAAAGAGATTCCAAATAAACACGATCAAAAAATAATATCAGATGACTTGGGAATATCTTTTCGAAATATTTCGAACACTTTTGGATATACCTCAAACTTGGAAGCTTTGCAAAAATAGAGTGATGATTCTTTGTAGGAAGTGAAAACAATATCCATATCGATAATTTTAAAAATGAACTCACATATCATTGTCGGGGAACAGTCAAATTCCTTGATGCTATAGGTGATAAACTGATAGGGATTATACACTTTCATCAAATCAAGTAGTACAAACGTATCTCGTTCAGTAACAACGTGTACTGCACCAAAATGATACCATTCAAAAAAGTCATAGAGTTTGTCTTGCTTGTATCGATACGCTCTTGAATTAGTACTTTCATTTATATACATAACCATTGCCAAAAGTATATCTGACTTTATTAGGTGGCGGAAGTACCGCTAACGTGTTATAACAACTGCGCTAACGTAAGTGTTTTATACAAGCGATTCATAGAATAATACACCTATATTTTATTGACGTTTTAGGGTGATTGATTGAATAACGTGAATATTACCCATATGGTTGTATTTATGAATAAATAAACTCACACACCATAGGAGTTATGAATGAGATCAACAGTGCGAGTGACCTATACCATTCCAAAAAACATTATTGAAAAGTTGGAATCGATATCCAAACGGCACGGTATATTCAAATCCAATATTATTGCCGAGTCCATCAATACAGATTCAAGGTTTACTGATCTTATGTGTACGTCGTTACTTTATGATGAGATTCCGATATCAGTCTCAAAAATCAAAGATACGATTCCAAAAACTTTTACCATCCCGATCGAGATAACTTTTACCATCCCGATCGAGATGAATACACTGATTGGAGTATATGCCAAATTATTATTGATGAAAAAATCTCATATTGTCGGGGAGTGTTTGTTGGAGTATATGGAGAAGGTGGAGAATGGGGACATTGAGTTATGAAAGCAAAATCAGTTCATTATTTTCTTTTATAATTTTCAAACCACTTTGAAACTTCAATCTCATTGTATAAAATTGTTTTACCATTTGTAACTGTATACGGTAGCGGATCATGTATTTTACTTCTTAGCCCTTTTTGTTGAACTGAAGTTAAGCCGAACATCTCTTCAAACTGCTTGGTAGTAATATATTCAGAAGGCTTGATAAGCTTATTTTTTAAAGTTGCCACATCTCTTTTTAACTTAGCAATTACCTTTTTAAAGTCGGTTTCTGTTTCACTAAATCCAATTTCTTGTTTTTCAATATCAATAAATAACTCTATAAATCTGAGGGTTTCGGTGTTATCTAATTTAGCAATAAATCCACTGACCCCACCATTGGTCATCTCATCATATTCAATCAAATTATCTGCGTTTAAATAGCCATAAATCATATAGAAGATTGTATCGCCCATTTTATCACTAAGCTCAGATAAAAATCTTTTACTCTCATCACATAAATGTTCAATTACATCTGCAAAGTTAATACTCCAGTTTTCAAAATCTTCTTCGATTTCTTCCACAATTTCTGCAATCTCTTCATCTGAAAAATCGAGTTCATCAAATTCAGGGGGGAGTTCGAGATGAATATTCTTATCTGAAGTACTCAAAATGATACCTTTTATTGTGTTTTTTACATGAAAAACTGCTTCTCGAGCTACATAACTTTATCATAACTTTGTTTTTTTATTGATTAAAAAGAGGAGGATTTATGGTGATTAATCCCTGTATTTAGGGCTTTTTGAATGGTGGTCCCAACTGGACTCGAACCAGTGACCCCTACCTTGTCGAGGTAGTGCTCTACCAACTGAGCTATGAGACCATTTACTAAAATAAGAATGGGATTATAAGGCGTGCGAGGTTAAAAACCTCTTAAGCCTCTTTTGCGGTGTAATTGAGAATCAAGAGCCAAACAACGGCAATATCGATCATGACATCTGCCAAGTTGAAAACTGCAAAATTAAACCCACAGTGCCAATAAACGTAATCAACCACGCCACCATGGATAAAACGGTCCACAACGTTGGAGAGTCCTGCTCCGACCATGATACCCACGGGAATAAAATAACGATTCTCTTTTAACCATAAGGTATAGCCAAGCACCCCCGCAAGCAATGCCAGCTGAAGCCATTTTAGGGATTCGGCTAAAAATGCGAACATCGAAAAAGCAACTCCCTTGTTGAATACCAATATCAAATCAATACAGTTCGTGTAATACCGAAATCCTTCCACAAAAACGTTTTTCAGCGCTTGATCCGCACTAAAAACAACCAGCATAACCGCTAACAGTATCCCTACTGGTTTAAGCATTCAAGGCCTTTTCAAAAAAGGAGACCAAATGATCCATTTGTTTTTCCAATACTTTTGCATCCTTGCCTTCTAACAAAATACGAAGCTTATTTTCTGTTCCAGAATAACGAATAAGATGACGCATGTGTAAGCTGTCGGTCTGCGCTAATTCTTCATTAAGACCTTGTATATCAGTGAGTGGCTTTTTAACTTTTACTTTTATGTTCACCAATTTTTGTGGATAAAGGGCAAAAGGACGAAGTATCTGGCTCGCTTTTTTCCCCGACGTTAGAAGGAGCGCCAAAATTTGTAATGCACTTACCAATCCATCCCCAGTTTTTGCGTAATCGTGCATAATGATATGACCGCTTTGCTCGCCACCAAAATTGATTCCATGTTCGCGCATCATCTCTAAGACATACTTATCCCCTACATTGGAACGATGCAACTTTAGATTATTCGCAGTCATCGTATCCTCGAGTGCCTGATTGCTCATGACGGTTGCTACCATCCCCTTGCCTTTGAGTTTACCGCTTTTATTCAAAAACAGTGCGAGTGCCCCTAAGATTTGATCACCGTCTACTTCTTCGCCGTTTTCATCTACTACAATAAGTCTGTCTGCATCTCCATCAAGCGCCAATCCAATATCCGCTCGATATTGCTTGACCGCTTCACGAAGGTCTTTGGTATGCAATGCCCCACATCCTTCATTGATGTTAACTCCATTTGGCTTATCATGTAAAACTATAACCTCTGCCCCCAATTCCTCAAGTACAGTTGGTCCTACTTTGTATCCTGCACCATTGGCTGTGTCCAAAATTATGCGCATCCCTTGCAAAGTCAAGTCAGTACTAAACGAATTTTTGAGCTGAACAATGTAACGTCCGATAACATCATCAATGCGTTTTGCAGCTCCAATGCTATTGCCTGTTACATAACCCTGATCCAATTTTTCTTTATCATGAACAATTGCTTCGATTGCAGCTTCGATCTCTTCGGAAAGCTTATTTCCATGAGAATCGAAAAATTTAATCCCATTGTCTTCATACGCATTGTGACTCGCGGAGATCATAATCCCGGCATCACACCGCATGTTTTCGGTCAAAAATGCGATCGCAGGTGTTGGCATAGGTCCTATTTGTATGACGTCATAACCAACAGCAGTTAAGCCGCTAACAATAGCATTTTCGATCATGTAGCCGCTTTTGCGTGTGTCTTTACCTACGAGTATTTTTTTCGTTCGCGCATGTTCTCTGAAATAGATCCCAGCAGCCATCGCTACTTTCATCGCCAATTCTGCCGTTAAAAAAGAGCCCGCTTCCCCACGTACGCCATCTGTTCCAAAAAGTTTCATAAATTAACCCCTAATATCTATCATTAATATCGCTTAACTTAATTTTAATTATCTTTAAGGTAACATTCTACCCTAAAAAAAATTCGACAAGGATAAATGCCATGGCAAACCATAAGTCAGCATTGAAACGTATCCGTCAAACTGAAAAACGCACAGAGCGTAACCGGTTTTATCGTACACGTATTAAAAATATCGTAAAAGCAGTCCGTGCCGCAGTTGATGCAGGTAACAAAGAAGAAGCACAAGCAGCGCTTGTTATTGCAAATGCAAATCTTCACAAGTATGTTAGCAAAGGCGTCTTGAAAAAAGAGTCTGCTGGACGTAAAGTTAGTCGTCTTCACTTGGCGGTTAACGCACTACAAGCATAAGTATACCATTCACAACAAAGGGAATCTATTCCTTTTGAGTGACCTCTTTTCTCACAACGCCTTTCTATAGGAATTACCGCAATGTTATCGACGAAATTAACCCCTTTTATTAACCGTTACAATGAGCTCACAGACCTATTAAGTTCACCCGATATCGGTAATGATATTAAACGTATGACGGATCTTTCAAAAGAGCAATCCTCTCTGCAGCCTATTTTTACAAAAGCAACCGACTATAAGAAGCTTTTAGAAGAGATCGAGGAAAATAAAGCGTTAGCTTTTGATGCTGAACTTGGAGAACTGGCCAAAGAAGAACTCAAACTTCTAGAACCACAAGTTGGTGAACTCGAAGAAGAGATCAAAAAACTCCTTATTCCCTCTGATCCTAATGACAAACGCAATATCTACATCGAATTACGTGCAGGTACGGGTGGAGATGAAGCGGCTATTTTTGTCGGTGATTTATTCAATGCCTATATCCGTTATGCGGACGTCAAGGGATGGAAAATCGAGCTTATGAGCAGCAGTCCCTCTGATGCGGGTGGATTCAAAGAAGTCATTGCCCTGATCAAAGGGGACCAAGTCTACTCTAGACTTAAACACGAAGCAGGAGTTCACCGCGTACAACGTGTCCCTGCAACTGAGTCGCAAGGAAGGGTTCACACCTCTGCTATCACCGTTGCGGTTATGCCTGAAGTCGATGATGTCGAAGTCATTATCAATGAAAACGATCTAAAAATCGACGTTATGCGCTCAAGCGGATGTGGTGGACAAAGTGTCAATACCACCGATTCTGCCGTACGTATTACCCACATTCCAACGGGTATCGTGGTCAACAACCAAGATCAAAAATCACAGCACAAAAATAAAGACAAAGCGATGCAAATTCTAAAAGCTCGTATTTATGATCTGCAAATGCATGAAGCCAAAGAAAAAGAGATGAATGAGCGTAAAGATCAAGTGGGATCAGGCGATCGTTCAGGACGTATTCGTACCTACAATTATCCTCAAAATCGTATCTCTGATCACCGTATCACACTGACTCTTTATCGACTCGAAGAGATCATGCAAGGTGGATTGATGGACGATATTATCGATCCACTCATCGCAGATATGCAGTCAAAACTTATGGAGCAAAACGGGTTATAAATTCCCGTTTATCTTAATCTCTCCAAGTGGTCTCAAAGACCCCTTTTACTTCCCCTTTGAACGTAATCGTTCCATTATCAAGTCCCAAATAAAGCGTTTCACCGCTTTTTGGATGAACACGTGCAGTATCGGACACAAATCCTTCTATTGTCGCCCGATAAAAACACGCGGCCATACCTGTACCGCACGCCAATGTTTCGTCTTCGACTCCGCGTTCATACGTACGTACTCGTATGGTACCATTACTTTGAACCTGCGCTATATTGACATTGGCATTGTATTTATGACGTAAGGTACGTGCCATTTGGATATCAAAGTTTTCCATATCCGCATCAAATGTAACGAGATGTGGAACACCGGTATCAATGAGCCACCAACGCATCTCATCTTCGACAATCTCATCATTAATGACCTGCGGGGGAGTAAGATCACTTTGAACTGTATTTCCCTCCACATTTGCCTTGATAACCCCGGCCCCTGTTAAAAATTCCATTTTTGAGGGGGCCAATCCAAAACGATGGGCGTAATGGGCACATGCTCGGCTTCCATTTCCGCACATGGATGCGACAGAGCCATCTGCATTGTAAAATTCCCATTCAAAATCGTGGCTTTCATGAGGCAATAAAACGATCAAACCGTCTGCCCCTATTCCATTTTGACGATCACATAGCGCTCGTGCGAGTCCTGAACGATCTGCTCCATGGAAACTGTGAAAAAGTACAAAGTCATTACCGCTCGCGCAGTATTTTGCGATTTGAAGCATGACAAATCCTTATTTGGGAAGTTAATTAGCTATATTATAGCTTAGGGGTGGGATAGAGTGCTTTAATGGTGTCCACAAATTGCTCGCACTCTTGTTGAAGATGCTTAAGGTTCGAAGAATTATCGATAACCCACGTCGCACGAGAACGTTTCTCGTCGATATCCATCTGACTTTCAATACGTCGAAGCGATTCTTCCCTCGTAAAACCATTACGCTTCATAAATCGTTCTAGTTGAATTTCTTTGGGTGTATAAACAACAACAGAATTCTCTATCGGGTAGGAACCTGTTTCAAAAAATAGGGGGATATCAATGAGGTAAGGATATTCAAAACGGTCTTGTTTTTCGCTCTCTTCCTCAATCGCAGCACGAATTTTCGGATGTAAAAAACTCTCAAGCTCTTTTTTGGCCTCTGGATCGGCGAAGATCATCTTCCCCAACTCCGTACGCACTACTTTTCCACCGCGTACAAACTCAGAACCAAAACGTTCTGCCACCCATGCTGCATTCTCATCCAAAATACGATGAGAAATCGCATCTGCATCAATAATACGTAGACCATTGAGGCCCATAAGTGATGCAACAGTACTTTTACCCGTTGCAATTCCACCTGTCAGTGCAATAGCATATCGATACGCCATTAGTTACGAGCAAATCCTCGATAATTTTCACGAACGTATTGAGGCATAGCAAAAGCAGCGGGATGAACATCACAGTTATAGTACTGATGTCCCTCAAGTAAATCTGTACGCTGTAAAATAACGTCTGCTGTTGGATGATACTCTTTTGAGCTCAATAACAACGTTGAACCGTCTTCAAGACGATACGGCATGATGATCTTGAAGTAGTTACCTAATGCCTCCATTAAAGGCTTATTAGCACTTACATCATCCAATGACGGATGCTTCATAACCAAAACACCATCATCTTTTAGAATACGACCAATATGTGCAATAACTACACTGTCTGATGTAAGGGCATCAACCATAATAACATCAGCACTGTTTTCGTCTGCATTACGGAATGACTCAAGCAAGTCGCTACTTCCAACAGTTGTTACAGTTGACTCTTTATAACGAGCTAGCTCATTCATCAATAGATCACGGTTATCACTTGCAAGTAAGACCGATGTCGGCAATTTATGCGTACACATGGACACATGGACCATCATTTCAGGGTAAACAAACGTTTTCATGGGCAAAAATCTCTTCTATGTGTAATTTATTAGCGATTGTATCACGCACAGATTAAATCCCATTGAAATAAGCCAAGATGCCTCCATGGCTTAAGTATACGCTCAAGTATAGAATACTATAATCTTATGATATAAAAATTATATTAATAAGGAATAATTAATGTGTGCTGAAAAAATTCAACGTTTCCTGATGGCAATCGTTCTTACAATATCAATGGCGCTGACTGCTTATGGCTATGCGCCATATGGAATGGCTCTTCAAGGCTTTGTTATTTTTATGATTGTCATTTGGGCCATTAAGGATTTTTGTCCGTCGCTGTGGGTGTTTACCAAACTCTTCGGTACTTGTGCTCAAAAATAAACTTAGCCTAACACACTCTTTGTTATAATTGCTCCACTAAAACGGACGAGGAACTCCATGAGCCAAATCAGCTACAAAGATGCCGGTGTCGATATCGACGCAGGTAACAGTTTTGTCGAAAATATCAAACCGCTTGTTAAGTCAACAAAAATCCCCGGCGTACTAGGTGGCATTGGCTCCTTTGCCGGAGCATTTGAACTTCCAGTAGGATACAAAGAACCTGTTATGCTCGCGGCAACCGATGGCGTTGGAACGAAGCTTAAGCTTGCTATTGACTCAGGTATTCATAATACCGTCGGTATCGATTTGGTTGCAATGTGTGTTAATGACCTCATCTGTAATTTCGGGACTCCCTCTTTTTTCCTCGACTATTATGCAACTGCAAAACTCGATGTAAAAGCAGCAACCGCTGTGGTAAGCGGTATTGCCCAAGGGTGCCGTGAAGCCGAGTGTGCTCTAATCGGCGGGGAAACCGCTGAGATGCCGGGAATGTATCACGGTGGTGATTATGACCTCGCTGGTTTTGCGGTGGGTATGGCAGAAAAAAGCGAACTTGATCGTACAAGCCACGTCAATGCAGGTGATATTCTCATCGCCCTTCCTAGCTCAGGATTACATTCAAATGGTTTTTCCCTCGCACGTAAAGTATTACTTGAAAAAATGGGGATGAAATTTGAAGACGATTTCAATGGAAAACCTTTAATTGAGACTCTTTTGACTCCGACACGTATCTATGTCAAAACGTTCAAAGCGCTCAAAGATAAAATCCAAGCATTGGGTCATATCACAGGCGGAGGGATTGTTGAGAATCTTCCACGCGTCTTACCAGAAGGTGTGCGTGCGGTCATCACCGAGTCTTCTATTCGTGTATTGCCTATATTTGAACTTATCGGTCAGCATGTAGAGCGTTCTGAGATGTACCGTGCCTTTAATATGGGTGTTGGGATGATTCTGGTTATCCGCCCTGAAAATGTGGATTATGTTCTTGCAAATACCGATGGCTACGTCATCGGGCACCTTGAAAAAGGAACGCGCGAAGCCGTTCTCGTTTAATACTTTTCCCTATGCCTTGCTTCCAAGGCATCTTTCTTTTAATTTTCTAATTCATTGTATAATTGAGTACATTAATCCTAAAAGGAAGTACAATGAAAACCAAAATCTTCGCGGCGGTTGTCATCACGGCGGTTGCCATCCAGTTTATCCCCTATGGAAAAGACCACACTAATCCACCTATCATCAGTGAGCCGACATGGGACTCACCTCGTACCCAAGAGCTCTTTAATAATGCATGTGCTGACTGCCATTCTCATCAAACCAAGTATCCGTGGTACAGTAATGTCGCCCCTGTATCATGGCTTATTGCGCGTGATATACAAGAAGGGCGTGAACATTTTAATGTCTCGGCATGGGGGCAGCAAAAAAAGAACGAAGGTAAAGAAGCTGCTAAAGAGGTACGTGAGGGTGAGATGCCACTATGGTTCTATCTTCCAACGCATCCGGAAGCACAACTCAGTGATACTGAAAAACAAGAACTCATTACAGGCCTAGAAAAAACATTTGGAAAAGAAGACCCCCAAGAAGAGGAGAAGTAATTACTTCTTCTCTTTCAGTAAGTCTGCGCGCGGGAACGTAAAGGTTGTTTCTTTATTCGTAATAATTTTCTCTTTGTCATCGACCGCATATGCGTGGACGGTGATTGGAATCACAGTGTCTTTACTGGCATCATTTACCAATACCTCATCAGTATACAGAACAATCACTTTCTTTTTGACAATACCAGGCTTGACCTTGAATGGTTTTGTTGGTTCACCAATTTTAATTTTGCCTTCCATTCCCTCAGGAGCGATCACATCAAAATAGTATTCATGATCTTCGTTGAGTGTGTTTTGCAATAAAATCGTATAGGCATTATCGACTCTCGTCTTACCTTCTTCTGTATGTTTGATCCCAAAGAGGCGATTCTCTTTATTAATATTGAGAAGCATGTATTCTTTTTCACTTCCCATAACAATCATAATGGCTGTTGTTATAAGTAAAATAACAGCATATCCAATGACTTTTGGACGTAGATAATGAGTCTTGCCTTTCATGAATAATGTCTCTTTCTCACTGGACCATTCAACAAGACTCGGTTTCCCAAGTTTTCCCATAACTTCAGTACAAGCGTCTACACATTCCAGACAGTTGATACACTCTAATTGCAGTCCTTTCCGAATATCAATATGAGTAGGACAAACTGTCACACAACTTTCACACGTCGTACATTCGGCTGTTGGATTAACACTTAAAAGGCTTTTTTGGGTCGTGAAATTTTTAACATGCTGATCGCTGTATATTTCTCCGCCACGATTTGGATTGTAAATCGCCATAATCGTATCATCATCGTATAAAACCGATTGGATACGTGAATAGGGACAAACATAGGCACAAAAATCTTCTTTCAAGAAAACAATGTCATAGACTAAAAAAATTGCAATCCCTATAATCGTTCCAATCAACACTGGGTGCTCTGAGGGAGCATGCATGTATTGTAAGAAGTCTTCAGGTGGGACAAAAAACCACATGAGGTCGGTTGCCGCAAGCAGTGCCAATACGACTGCAATCAAAAGCAGTGCAACACGCTTGATCTTATTTTTAGTGGTTGAATAATCGGGCTCTATTTGTTTATTTTTAATCCGTTTTCGAAGCTTAAATACTTTTGTCTCTAAAAAATCACGGTACGCTACGCGAAAAATTGTCTGAGGACACATCCATCCGCAAAAGAAACGGCCTCCCAGTACGGTAATACCAAAAATACCGATAAACAGAAACATCAATACAAAGGGCATTAAATATAATTCTTGCATATCAAACTGCACAAACATTAGGTGTAATTTCAATTTGTCAAAACTCAATAAAAAGAGATGGTTTCCCTCAATACGTACCCATGGAACAATCAATGTAAATGCGGTTACAAGTATAAAGAACCAGTATCGTCTAATACGATAAGGGATCCATCCTGCTAAATAGGCTTTTCCTTTTAAAACACTTTCTTCCATCATACACTCTCCTCTATCATAGCTTCCACCGATGGACATTTAATCGTCCCGATAATCATCGCTTCGGCATCTTCATCATTACGTGTCAGGGTTATACCTCGAACCAGTTCTTTAAGCGCACGTGATTCTATGTAGTCCTTTAATGAGCTGCGACTCACATTCAACAGACGTGCGATATCGCTGACATTGCGTCCTTGTTTTAACTCTGTGATAATCTGATCAAGAAATAAATCGAATTTTGAAGAAGATTTGGATCCTTTAGGCCGTCCAATCTCCTTTTTATCCTCATTTTGAATGGTTTGGCGAAGCTGGTCAATCAAACCAAGTACCACCATTGTATCACTTTGACGATCAATTACAATACCTTGTTTTACAAAATGGATTTCAACGCTATTTCGCAGTAAACAACTCAACATTTGTACTGTATCTTCTATATTAACGCTTAACGTCCATGTATCGTACACAAGCAGCGTATCATTATGCAGGGATCTAAATAAGGTTACTACATCGTTTCGCTGATTAATCCGCTTGTTCTGAAAGGTCTGATCAATCATCTCTTTATCAATGGTCAGCTTTTCACGATCGCAGTAAGCACCTATTATTTTAAGCTGCTCGATGACATTTTCAAAATCTTTATCGGGGCGAATATAACTGACTACCATCTCTGTGACATCCTTATTGCTTGGATTTCACTATGATAGCTCAATATGACGTATTAAGTCAATAATTATTTATATTATTTCGTCACAATAGTATCACGTAAGATGACAACCTCACACTGCAAGGAAATTCCAAAGGACTCTTGTATCTTCTTTTGTGCTTCATCGATCAGGCTCATCGCATCTTCATAGCTACCTCCGCCATAGTTGACGAGAAAGTTGGCATGCACCTCACTAAAGGCCATTGCCCCACGTCGCAGCCCTTTAAGCCCAACAGCTTCGATTAATCGGCCGGCATAATCACCCGGAGGATTTTTAAAGCAACTTCCCGCGCTAGGGTCATTGGGCTGATTGGAACGCATTTGGGCAAACATCTCTAAACGCTCACTTGAAAATCCTTCGTGAAGCTCAAAGGCTGCTTCAAATACCACATCGTGTATTGAGGTTGTGCGATACCCATACTCAATTTCTTCTTTAGGTATCCAACCCTTAGCCGTACGTATAGCGATCAGATAGTTAAATATCTCAAATTCTTTGAGTCCCGCATTCATCTTAAGCATTCCCCCAATGGTTCCAGGGAGCTTTGAAAAATACTCGAAATGGGCAATATTATTTTTTTTGCAAAACGAGACAACCCGTCCGCCAGGAGTAGCTGCCCCGATGATCAACTGATTGTCTTGTATTTTGATAAAATCGTACTGTTTTGAGAGCATCATAAGAGGGGGAGGGTTGGGAGCTACTAATACGTTATTCGCAGATCCCACTATGGTACGGCCAAGAGGAACAGCGTCATCTTCAATCAAAGCCACTTCCACAACAGGGCCAATACGAATCGAACTGAAGCGCGAAAAATCAACGACTTTGCTGCTCATGAAAAGTTTCCGTTTATTGCATAAACGTCGGAATCATATTAAACATCCGAATCGTAAAATCTTGCATTTCATTCATCATCCAAGGCATTGTCAAAATAATGACAATAACAATACCAATAATTTTGGGGATAAAACTCAGCGTCATCTCATTGATTTGTGTTGTTGCCTGAAAAATACTCACCGCAAGCCCCAAAAACATCCCAACCAACAATGCGGGAAGCGAAAGAATCAAGGCTATTTTGAACGTTTCGATTCCCAGTCCGACCAGCTCTTCTTGCATCATGTTACGCGTTCCTCAATTGTGTATATTCCAAAGGGATACAATAATCTCTCGCATCCATTTTTTGATCGAAAAAGCCGTGCGCATATCCAATCTCAAACAGTTTATTGATAGCATCAAATTGTATTTCACTTAATGTGATCGATTCATCATTAGCATACAGTTCCAAGTATTTGTCCAGTGTTACCGCATCAATACGGACCAATGAACGCTCGATCAACATTTTTGAAAGTCGCTCTTTATGTTCTCTGGCAATTCGAACCGCTTTTGTCAGTATATTTTCATACTCTATCGCAGTCGTTATGGGCATAGAACGACGTATTGCCATTCCACCAAGAGGAAGAGGAAGTTCTCCACCGCTTAGTTCACACCAAATATCCCATAATTCACGTTCGACGACCAATGATTCATCGTACCCTAAAATGCTTTCATGTATCAATACTCCGGCATCCACAACGCCGTCTAATACTGCCTGTTCTATCTCTAAAAAATTCATATAGATGACTTTTGCATTTGGATATGCTACACGAAACAGTAATGCATTGGTCGTATATTTTCCGCTTAATGCTACGGTAAACTTCTTTTTGAGCACTGTCTCACCTTTGCGAATCAGCTTAGGACCATATCCTTGACCAAAACTAACCGCGGTACGCAATAGGGCATAGTCATTACGAATATGCGGATACAAACCAAAGCTTATCGCACTAATATCATAGGTCCCTTTGAGGGCTTCTGTATTCAGGGTTTCAATGTCTAAGGGAATATTCTCAAAAATAGTATCTTGTTTTCCAACCCACCCAAACTTAATGGCATAATACATAAAAATGTCATCCGCATCGGGAGAGTGGGCAATCACCATTTTTTTCACTAAAAATTCCTCTAGTACATATCAAATCAATTAGATTTTAACCAAATAACGCTAAAATATCTCTATTAAATGTGTATTCTTGATATTGCAATATGACATATTTTTTAGAAATATTTCAATTTGTCATATTATTACTTAAATTTAGAATCAAACCCTTTCAGGAGAGAATAGACATGATGGATGCCAACAAACTAAAATCGTTAGAACTCGCGATGAAGCAAATCGATAAAACATTCGGTAAAGGGACGTTAATGCGTCTTGGGGACAAAGTAATAGAGCCCATTGGTTCTATTAGTACGGGTTCACTTGGTCTTGACCTGGCACTTGGGATTGGTGGAATACCTGAGGGACGTGTCGTAGAGATCTATGGACCAGAGAGCTCAGGAAAAACGACACTAACCCTCCATGTAATTGCAGAATGCCAACGAAAAGGAGGCGTTTGTGCCTTCATCGATGCGGAGCACGCGTTAGACGTTGGCTATGCTAAAAACTTAGGCGTTGATGTAGAAAATTTGCTTATCTCTCAGCCTGACTACGGCGAGCAGGCGCTTGATATTGTTGAAACCATCGCACGAAGTGGAGCCGTTGACCTAATCGTCATCGATTCTGTTGCCGCCCTTACACCCAAAGTCGAGATTGAAGGTGAAATGGGCGATATGCAAGTGGGGACACAAGCGCGTCTTATGTCTAAAGCACTGCGTAAACTTACCGGTGTTTTACACAAGATGAACTGTACTATTATCTTCATTAACCAGATTCGTATGAAGATCGGTACGATGGGATACGGCTCTCCTGAGACCACAACGGGTGGAAATGCGCTAAAATTCTACGCATCGGTTCGTATTGATATACGTAAAATCGCAACGCTTAAACAAGGTGAAAGCCAAATTGGGAATCGTGTCAAAGCAAAAGTAATAAAGAACAAAGTCGCACCGCCGTTTCGTCAAGCAGAATTTGATATTATGTTTGGTGAGGGAATCTCCAAAGAAGGAGAACTCGTTGACTACGGTGTCAAGCTTGATATTATTGACAAGAGCGGTGCATGGTTCAGTTTTGAAGATGTAAAACTGGGTCAAGGACGAGAAAATGTTAAGCAAAAATTCAAAGACGAACCTGAGTTAGCAAAACAAATCGAAGAAAAAATCAAAGCAGCCATGGGCGTGAATAACATCATGATAATGGGTGAATCTGAAATGAATGAGGTGGATGAATGATATATATTGATGAAGTAAGTGCAATCGAAGTAATGGATTCCAGAGGGAATCCAACTGTAAAAGCTACCGTACAATTGAGTGATGGAACACGTGAGAGTGCGATTGTCCCAAGTGGTGCGAGTACTGGAAAGCGCGAAGCGCTAGAGCTACGTGATGGCGATAGCCGCTACATGGGTAAAGGTGTTTTAAAAGCGGTTGAAAACGTCAATAGCCAGATCTCTGATGCGATCATTGGGCTTAGTCCATACAATCAAGCAATGGTAGATGCTGTTATGAAAGAGATCGATGGTACCGAAAACTATGGTAACCTTGGAGCAAATGCGGTCTTGGGTGTTTCAATGGCACTTGCTCGCGCTGCGGCAAAAAGCCTTAATATCCCTCTTTACCGTTATCTTGGCGGTGCCAATGCAATGGTTATGCCCGTTCCAATGCTCAACATTATCAATGGTGGATCCCATGCGGACAACAGTGTTGATTTTCAAGAGTACATGATCATGCCACTTGGATTTGCAGATTTTAGTGAAGGGCTACGTGCCTCTGCTGAAGTCTATCACACCCTTAAAAAAATCCTCAAGGACCGTGGCGCTAATACCGCTTTAGGTGATGAGGGTGGATTCGCACCGGATCTTAGCAGTAACGAAGAGCCTATCCAGGTCATTATGGAAGCCATAATCAAAGCGGGTTATAAGCCAGGTGAGCAAATAGCAATCGCTCTTGATGTTGCGGCATCTGAATTGGTGTGCGAGGGTGGATACAAACTGGATTCTGAAAACAGAACGGTTACCTCTGCGCAGCTTGTTGACTATTACGCTGATCTTTGTTCCAAATACCCAATTGTTTCTATTGAAGACGGACTGAGTGAAGACGACTGGGCTGGATGGAAGATATTGACAGAAAAACTAGGCTCAAAAATTCAACTCGTTGGCGATGATCTTTTTGTTACCAATGCTAATATTTTGGCAGAAGGAATCAGTAAAGGAATTGCTAACTCAATCCTAATCAAGCCAAACCAAATCGGATCTGTTTCAGAGACTATGTTGACCGTTAGACTAGCACAGCGCAATGGATACAAATGCGTTATGTCCCATCGTTCAGGCGAAAGTGAAGATGCATTTATCGCTGATTTTGCAGTCGCGCTTAATTGTGGTGAGATAAAAACCGGTTCTACTGCTCGTGGTGAGCGTACTGCAAAGTACAATCGCCTACTGGAGATTGAAACTGAAGTTATGTACAGTGAATATCTTGGGAGCGCATTGTTTAAATAATGACCCCAGAAGAGCATGAACAGATACTGTATGATGAGCAGCACTATCAAAGTTTTAGTGAGCGCCGTTTTGGCCTCTCTACCTCAAAATTTTTAGCTGCTTGCGGATTTGTTCTTGCTCTTTTGTTTTATTTAGGCGTTTTAATTTTTGGAAACAATTCTTTGTCCGTATTATTTCAGCTTGAAGAGTATCAATCTTTTCTCTCCGACGATATTGAAAATTTAAAAACACAAAATGCCGCTTTGCAAAAACAATATTTTGAGCTCAAAGAGCTTGAGTCTGATCCAGTCCCGATTCAAAATGGAGCTACCCCATGAACAAATCACTTTATATTGCACTTATTCTAGCTTCCACAGCTTTTTCCAGAGACAATCCGTTCTTTTCAACTGACGAGAGCGCTGCAACCCCTCTTTCCTCCAATACCGTAATACACAAACCACCGCTTAGTTCAATGACGTATAGCTTTCCCGATCAAGCACGTGTCCTGAAGGAAGCGACCTTTACCTTTCAAAATGTAGATGGTAGTTTTGAAACACGCAAGCTAGAGATCGATCAAAGTATCGATTGGCGTCACCCTCTAGTCCTATCGCAGTATACAAATCAAAAAGCTACCTCAAGTAGCGCCATCAACAGGTCATCTCATGCAGATAATGGATTTATACAGTTTGTACATACAGGCAATAAAATTTCATTGCTTACCAAAGACCCAGTATTGCGTTCCTTCAGTCTTGGAGACCCTAGCAGTATAATCATCGATTTTGTACATTCCACTACTTTTAACGCGTATGAAAAAGATTTATCCGCCTCTCCCTATGCAAACGTCAAAGTGACCTATCATGGAAAATTTGCCCGTGCTGTTATTACACTCGATGGGAAATATACCTGTACCGTTTCAAAAACAGCTCAAGGGGCAAATGTTACTTGTAAATAATTGAGGAAGTTACATAAAAAAGTGAAAAGGAAGTATGTCTCATAAAGAGACATTGCCAAAGAAAAAGCTTCTTTGACCTTGAGTAGAAATAATTACGCTACAGAAGCCAATGCAGCATCGTAGTTAGGCTCTTCAGTGATTTCAGGAACGATTTCTTTGTAAGTCACGATACCTTCTGCATTAACAGCAAAGATTGCACGACAAGTAACACCCGCAAGAACTGAACCACCAAGTAAAACACCATACGCGTTTGCAAACTCTTTGTTACGGAAGTCAGAACATACTGTCAAATTGTCGATACCTTCAGCTTGGCAAAAACGGCCAGATGCGAATGGAAGGTCAAGAGATACGATCGTTACGGTAACGTCTTTAAGACCAGCAGCTTTTGCATTGAACGTACGTGTTTCAGTAGCACACACACCTGTATCCAATGATGGAACAACAATGATTAGTTGTTTTTTACCTGTTGCGCCACCTACTGTAACATCGCCAAGACCTGCAGAGTTTACTACTGTAATTGATGGAGCTTTATCGCCAACATTTACTGTATTTCCTAAAAGCTCTACATCTGTACCTTTAAATTTTGTTGTTGCCATCCTGGGCTCCTGTGTTTAATTTTAATGTCGATATTGTACATGAATCGAATTATGAATCTCTGAATTGAAAAAAAGATTTGCGTATCTAAGAATATCTACAGCTTACAACGCGGATTAACCACCATCTCTTGATGACGTATAAAATTGCTCCGTATAAACTCTTCAACAGCGCATCGGCCAATCATCGCTGCATTATCGGCACAAAACTCTAAAGGTGCCAATAACAAAGGCGCCTTATACCCAGCCAATAATGTCTCAATTTGCGTACGTAAATAGAGATTAGCGCTGGCACCGCCGACAATTGCAAAAGACTCAGGTTTACGTGTTTTAAAATATTTTTTGAGTTTTTGTATCAAATGATCGGTAGCTGTCTTTTGAAAGGCGCTCGCGATGTGTGGATACTCTTCTTCATCGCTTGATTCAATACTCAGTCGTACTTGATTTTTTAGCCCAGAGTAGCTAAATGCTATCAGTGGTGATTGCCACAATGGCACTGTAAAGACAAAACGACTCGCATCCCCGCTGTGAGCCAGCTTCTCTATTAATGGACCACCAGGATATCCAAGTCCCATCATTTTGGCAACCTTGTCAAAGCTCTCTCCGTAACTGTCATCCATCGTGGTCGCTACGGTATTCATGACCTCATGAGATTCTACTTCGATGACTTGCGTATGCCCTCCGGACACTAAAAGAACCGTGAGGGGGAACTGCGCCTCTTTTCCAATAAATAGGGAGTAAATATGCCCTTTTAGGTGATTGATCGGCAAAATAGGGATATTGAGCGCTATGCTTAACGCTTTTGCCATCGTGACACCCTCGATAAGCGTGACCGCAAGTCCTGGTTCATTCGTAACTGCAACAGCTTTGAGCTCGCCAAACCATGGCTTACATTCTTCTAAGATCGCAGGAAGAGCAATAGCATGCAATCTACTGGCAAGCTCAGGAACGACTCCACCGTATTTTGAATGCTCAAGTTCTTGAGAGATCTTTTTGTGGTAAATAAGCTTTTTAGTCGCTATGTCTGTAATAGAGATGGAACTGTCATCACAACTGCTCTCGATGCTCAAAATCATCCCAGCACCCATTCTTTGACCCATGGCCATTCACCGTATCCGCTATCCGCATTGATGTGTCCTGCTGATTCAAGTACCTTCATCTCCACGTCCAATTCCTCTTGAAGTGCTGATGCTTCTTCGAGAGTCATATACGGATCATCATCCGAAGTCACGAGCAATGCTTCCTGCGCAAACAAAAAATCAGGCACTTCAACCGGAAAGAAACTTTTGATCGTATCAAGTTCTAAATCAAGACGTGGAGGAGCGACTAAAAGAAGCCGCTTAACCGGATCAATCTCCTCTTCCAAACATAAATGGAACCACAAGATACATCCCAGCGAATGACAGATGACAACATCGGGTTTCAATTCTTCAAGAAGTATTTTTACCTGCGTCATCCAGCGGGTCTTGGTAGGAAAATGAGGATTGTCTAAAAGAGGGAAAGCAACTATGCCGTAATCTTTAGCTATTTCCCCTGCAAGCCATGCTTGCCAATGCGGTTCATCGCTTCCACCCCATCCATGCAGTAATAAGGTTTTTGCTCTCATGCGCGACTCTTTATATGATTACGAACATCCAGGTCCATTGCAAACACTTCTTCGATACTTTTAGGCTCTTGGGTGAAATGTTCAAAAGCGTGTATCACCTGCTTGGAAATATCTAAAAAGGAGATTTTACCCTCCACAAAAAGCTCTATCGCGGCTTCATTCGCCGCGTTGATGATAACGCCTCGCTTTGGATTACGTAATAACTCTTTGCGTATTTCCCAAATTGGATAACGCTGGGTGGTTATCTCACGAAACTCCAGCGAACCCACTTCCAATAAATTGACCGAAGAGAGAATTTTTTGATCCATTTCCCCCATCAATGCATACGCAATAGGAAGCTGCATATCAGCGCGTGCGATATGCGCTGTTGTTGAACCGTCACGGTAATCAATAAGGGCGTGAATGATCGATTTCGTTTCAATAATCGCATCGTATTCCCCCTCGCCAAAAAGCCATCGTGCTTCGAGAAGTTCAAACATCTTGTTCATCATAGAAGCGCTGTCTATTGTGATCTTCTGCCCCATGGACCAGTTTGGATGATTGAGGGCATCTTTGAGCGTTGCTTCTTGAATTTTTTCGATGGGCCAGTCTCTAAATGCACCGCCGCTTGCGGTTATAAGCATCCGTTCTATTGGGCGGGAGCTGTTATGGAGATACCACAAACCAAAATGTTCGCTGTCAATGGGCTGAATTTTGGAGATATCCATAAATGCGCCAGCAGCGACTAAAGACTCTTTATTTGCCAACGCCACGCGCTTACCGCATTCAATCGCTTTGAGCGTAGGTTGCAGTCCTGCAAAACCTACAAGTGCATTGATAACCAATTCAGAGGAAGATGATGCGATAACTTCCAAGATCGCGGCCTCTCCTTGCATAACACGCGGGTGCTGTACGCTGGAAAGATCAACCCCATCGGCCACAACCACCACCGAGGGCTTATGCACTTGAATTTGCTGATTTAAAAGGGCAATATTACGCCCCGCAACCAACACATCCACAGCCAATCCAAACTGTTGGGCAATCGCTAGAGCGTTAACCCCTATGGAACCCGTCGATCCTAAAAGGATCAAGCAAGACCCCGTAAAAGGACAAGCATGATAATCGATGAAAATAAATAGCCATCAATTCGGTCCAGCACACCGCCATGACCTGGGAGGATTGAACCGCTGTCTTTGACCTCTGCTTGACGCTTTAGATAACTCTCAAAAAGATCGCCAAAGACTGAACCAATCGCCGCCATCATGGAAATGATGATGGCTTGAGGGATGTCTTGAACGATGGTGATACCAACAAAGAATCCCGCCCCTGTCGCCACGATGATTCCCCCATAAACACCTTCTCGTGTTTTGCTAGGAGAGGAAATACTAAAAGGGGTTTTACCAATGCTTTTTCCAACAAAATAAGCACCTATATCCGCCGATGCTACAACTACTAAGAGCCATAAAAGGGTCCCAATGCCATACTCTTGATAGAGACTCAGAATAAAAAGCATCCCAGCCGTAGGATATAAAAAGGGTAAAAAGTTTTTGGGAGCAATATTTTGGGTGTAGGCTAAAGCCCCTGCAAATATAATCCCGGCGATGACGACCAAATCTTCCCCATAAGGATACAACGCCGCCGCAATCCAAAGAATAGCCGCATACGCATACAGTGCATTATTTTGGATACCAAAAAGGCGATTGGCTTCATGAAACGCTAAGAGATAGACAACTCCAAGGACAAACCAAATCAACCAAAAGTTATTGATCAACCCAATCGCCAGTACCCCAAGCCCCAAGAACACGGCAGTTATAATTCGAGTCTGTAATCCACTATTCGTCGCTTGCATCGTGCGTATCCTATTATTATCTGCGTAACTAAATTATCGCGAGTATAGCGTAATCACACTTTAATATCTAAGATATGAAGGGGCTTTACCTCTTCTTCCTTAGTCTCGTCAGCCTCTTGATGCTGTGAACGTTGCTCTTCTTGTTCGGCTTGTTCTTTGGTGTGTTCACGATCAGCATCGACTGCGTGATTTTCTTCCGTAGGTCGGACTTCCAGAACCTCTTTTTCTTGGTCTTGCATAATCACTTGTGCCGCCAACGCTTGAAGCTCGAAACGATTTAATTGTACGTTTTTATCACTGGCGACACTCGCCATTTGCTGATTAACATAAATCGTATTCCCGACAGGACCAATTGCCATTACGCTTCTCCTATGTTTTCTGATTAACCTTTGTCCACTACAATCGTTTTTGCGTCCGTATACAGGACATTAGCTTTGCTTTGAACTTTTACTTCACGTCTTGGGGTATAATCGACCAAATAGCGTCCTTTTTCAAATACCGAGAAATCTACGCACAATTTAGCCGCTGCTTGCAGTATCTTGTCGCTTAACTGCTGTTTATCCGTTGTAATGATCACATGCGCAGATGGTCGATCTTTTAGGTGCAGCCATATATCTCTGGCACGTGAGTTTTGCAAGAGTTGAATGTTCCCTTTTTCACTTTTTCCCAAGGATACTTTATGACCCTCAATCCAAAACTCTGCGATACTCTCAGAGGGTTTCACCACTGGTTTGGCTTTCGTTCCAAGCGTTTTCGGAGGAAATAATAATGCAATCTCTTCTGGACTTTTTGCCTCGCTGATTGTTTGGATAAACAGTTCTATATGCCGAATCTTTTCTTCCAAGTTTTCCCGCTCTTGATACAGTCCTCGAGCTTTTTGTTTTGCTTTTTTGGAACGTTTGAAAAACGACTGTGCCATCATAGCCGCATCTTTACATCCAGATGGAACCTCAAATTCAATAGGCATACCATCAAAATCATCGAGCTTGATCTTGGTCTCATAACCTTTAATCGAATGCAAGTTTGCCAGTACTAGATGCCCGATATTTTGACACTCCAATGCTTCTTTAGCTAAAAATTCTTCATCCTCAAGCTGTGCCAAATGGGTTTTTAACTGCTCCAAACGCTTGGCGATCAGAACCGATTTTTCACGCTTTAATCTCTCTAAAATCCCATTGCTGTACTGGGCATAGGCATCTGCTAAAAATACCTCAACATCAGCAATCGGATACGCTTTTGGCGTAAAGGTAGGTGATGGCGGGTTCACCAGGGTTTGTCCTACGCGCACGGTACGGACTGATACCTCTGAATCAACATGACGCAGTGCTTCAAGCACTTTTTCATCTTTATCCAAAAGAATCGCATTGGTATGTTTACCCGTAAACTCAAATTGAAGTATCGTTGTTTCGCTCTTATACGAGCCGCTTTGACTCACAACAATACGGATGAGCTTATCCTTGTTATGAAGCGTAATAGATTGAATGGTTGAGCGCGCAAATCTTTTGGAAAGCAATACATCAAACGGAGCTTGATACATTTTCCCCCGCTGAGCCAAAGGTGCTGTAAAAATACTCGGATTATCACGCCGCATCTCAAACGTCATAAGGCAGTTGTTATCAAAAACCAAACTGATTTGAGTATCACTAAGCCGGTATGCATTCGTGATCTGTTTAAAATGCTGTAAGTACTGAACGATCTGTTCTAAATGTGAGAATTTCATAAAATTAAACGTATCCTTATTTCAGAAGCGATTTATTAAAGGGGTACTACAATGAGGCACAAATAAAATTATCGTTTCAGACGATAAACTTACCCAAAAGGCGGATCCATTTCTCATGGCTGTATTTAATACGATAAAATCGAAGTTTGTTTTCAATCTGGTAGCCGCTGTGAGCGCTGTTTTAGTGAGTGTTATTGTAGCATATTTCATTGCAACAAGCTCAATAAAAGACATTATGACTAACGACTTGATTACCGTCGCTGATTCGTTAGAAAAAAATGTTAATTACATCTCAAAAATTGAGCCCAAAGCGTATGAAGAGACCGCGTTTAAAGAGGGGATCAAAAGTATCAAAATCGGTAAAAGTGGATATGTCTATTTTATAAATGCTGATGGTGTCATGACCATCCATCCAAAAGATGAAGGGAAGAGTAAAGCAGGACATGATTACATTGATCATATCCGTGCCGATAAAGCCGGAGGAATTTATGAGTACATTTCGGCAACAACCGGTCAAGATAAGATTGCAGCTTATCGCTATATTCCGGCATGGGATATGTGGGTTATCCCAGGCATTAACAAGGCTGATTATTTCGAAGCTCTTAAGGCTAGTTTTTTTCAATGGTTCCTTATCTTAGGAAGTCTTTTAGCCGCTTTGCTAATTTCAATCAATTACATTTCGGGAAGAAGCATCTTAGGCCCTATTGAAGAACTAGACCATGTCTCTGCTGATCTCGCACATGGAGATGGGGACTTGACCAAGCGTCTTCCTATTTTGAATGCTAAAGATGAGATCGGTACTGCCAGTGGTTACGTCAATACCTTCATCGAAAAAATTCAATCAACGATCAATGACACCAAAGAGATCACACATGCAGTGGTAAAATCAACAACGTCACTCAGCACATCTGCCTCTAACTTGTCCCAACAATCTGAAAAAGCAAATACGCTTGCGCATAATACCAATCAAACCGCTTCCGAAATTGGACGTTCTTTGACTCAGAGCGTAGACATGGCTCGTGACACCCTGGAAAATACCCGTAACAGTGCTAAAGAACTTGAAAGCGTACGCAATATCGCACATATCATTACCAATGAAATCTATACAGCAACCCAAATGAGTAATGATTTAGGTGAACGTTTCTCCCAACTTTCAAGCGAAGCTTCAAGCGTTAGCGGTGTTTTGAGCATTATCTCTGATATTGCAGATCAAACCAACCTGCTCGCACTCAATGCTGCCATCGAAGCCGCCCGAGCGGGTGAGCATGGACGCGGATTCGCCGTTGTTGCAGATGAAGTACGTAAACTTGCCGAACGAACTCAAAAAAGTTTGACTGAAATCAACTCTATCATCTCTGTTGTCATCCAATCGATCTCTGATTCATCGGATATGATGAATGCCAACAGTGAAAACATTGAACGATTGGGAGAACGTTCTCAAGAAATCGACACTAAAATAGATTCAACCACCAATGCCCTCAATACCAATGTAGCCACCAGCCAAAAAAGTGTTGAAACGTCAGAAATAATGGCAGTTAAAATCAATGAGATCATTGCCAAGGTCTCTGAGATGTCGACCCTATCGGAACATAATCAAAATGAAATCAAACAAGTCGCCGATATTGCAACCGATCTTTATCATGCTGCTAGTAACCTCAATTCAAACCTCGCACAATTTAAATCCTAAAAATCTTGCTATAATCCGCTAAATTTTTAAAAGGCGGATGAATGCAAGCACCCAAAGGGTTTGGTAAAACCTACTTTTCTCTTGCTGCTATTCAAGCGTACGCTTCGGCTATACGTATGCTTCAAAATTTCACTCGTATTGAGTGGATCTGTCCGACTCATCCAATCCACACCTATTCGACCATCTCCCCTCCCAAGAGTGTCCTTAACACAATCATTATTACTATTATTCAAGGACACTCATGTTTAAACACACCCTATCACTCGTTGCGTCTGCAACACTAGTTGCCTCATTAGGGGCTCAAACTCTCGCTATCGATCCAATCGTCGTTACTGCTACCAAAACTGAACAATCACTTCAAAATGTTACCTCCAATATAGAAATCATAACCGGTGAAGAACTCGCCGAAAAACATATCACTACCGTCCCTGAAGCTCTTAATCTGCTTTCTGGAATCAGTACTGTCAGTAATGGTGGACTTGGTAAATCGACTTCCGTGCTTCTAAGAGGTTTTGATACGAATAGAGTCTTGGTCCTCATCGACGGCGTTCGCTATAACGATATTGCTTCCACAAATGGGCCATCCTTCGAAAACCTCATATTTACTGACATCGAACAAATAGAGCTGATTAAAGGAGCCCAAAGCGGGATATGGGGAAGTGAAGCCAGTGCCGGCGTCATCAACATCATCACCAAAAAAGCGATAATAGGAACAACCCTCAACGCCCATCTCGACTACGGAAGCTTCGCTACAAAAAAATACGCTGCCTCAATCGGACATAAAACAGACAAGTTTGACATACAGGCAGGTGTGAATAGATTAACCACAGATGGGTTTACAGCCTATGCAAAACGCTATGACGATATCAAAAACTACGAAGACGATGCGTATAGAAACACAACCATAAATGTCAAAGCAGGGTACAATTTTGATGATGCCAATCGACTGTCTGTAGCCCACACCGACATCGATGCTTATAACGAATACGACAATTCTAGCAGCGATTCTAGAACGGCAACGTATACTAAAAAAGAAAAATTGAGTCAACTTGCCTATGAGAACAAAACGGGTATTACGACGACCAGACTCCATGCCAACCGCTCTACCTTTCGAAGAGATTATTCAAACAATAGTAAATACTATGGGGCTGTCAATGAATATGGCCTGACATCGCAGATTGCGTATTCGGACAATGATTTCATCCTACTAGGGGGTGATTACAAATCGTTCGAACACCTCAATACCCTAAACAAGAAATTCACCGATAAAGCACTCTTCGCCACCAACAGCAATACTTTTATGGATAAATTAATTTTGAGTGAGTCGATCCGTACCGATAACTATGATGCGTTTAATGACAAGACAACGGGCAAAATCGGGATCAAATACAATTTTGACAAGGATATCTACCTCTCCTCCAACTATGGGACCGGATACAATGTACCGACACTCTACCAACTTTATGATCCAACATACGGAACCATTGGGTTAACACCTGAATACACGCGAAGCTATGACCTCTCTCTTGGATATAACGGCTTTGAAATAACCTACTTTTATAATCGTGTCAGTGAAATGATTGATTACGATTTTGGTATCTCAAAGTACAATAATATTGCCGGAATATCAACGCTCAAAGGGATTGAAGTTGGCTACAAAAAAGAGGTTATATCAAACACTCTTTTGTATCTGAGCTATACTTCTCTTAGTGCAAAAAATCAACAAGGGCAAGATTTACGTAGAAGAGCCAAAGAAAATTTCAAATTTGGAGCAGACTATTATGGGTTTGACAAACTTCACTTTGGATTATACGGAGAGTATGTCGGTACCAGATACGACAGGGAGAATAGTCTTGGAGTACAGACTGGTAGATACACAATTGCGAATGCGGTAACCAACTACGATTTGTCCAAAAATATCAAAATTTACGGAAAGGTTGATAATATCACCGATAAATATTATCAAAGTATAAATAACTACGCAACCAGCCCACGTGCATATTACGCAGGTATAGAAGCATCATTCTGATGAAAATCATTAGCGTACTCATACTTTTATGTGCATATATCTCTGCAAACAACATAGAAATAACTATCATATATGGCAACGATATGCCGGATAAAGTAGTCAATACAACATACGACGAAGGAGCGACAACTGCACTGGATCTACTCAAGCAAGTCAGTGACGTTGTCACTGCCAAAAAAGGAAGATTTACTTTTGTTCGTTCCATTGACGGAGTAGAATGGAACGAACAAAAGTTCGGATGGTTCTATCTTATGGATGGAAAATCTGTCAAAAAAATGGCAGAAAATTATGTTCTAAAGAATGAAAAAAGTATGATGTGGGTTTACAAGGTAGAAGCATGCTATTAAAACTTCTTTTCATTTTTATCATGGCCGTTCAACTCTCTGCAGTTGAACGGATTATCGCTTTAAGCCCTGCTGCCAATGAAATGATTTTTGCTCTTGGTGAAGGAGATAAAGTCGTTGGGAATACCTCTTATTGCAACACTCCCAAAGAAGCAAGAAGCGTTACGAAAGTGGGAGGATATTTCTCCCCGTCACTGGAAAAAATTGTGACGCTCTCTCCTGACCTTGTCATAATGCAAGACAACAACCCCCCTCTTACCCAAAAATTAATCCAGCTTGGGATAAAAACGATTGTTATCAAAATCGATACCATCGACTCCATCAAAAAAGCATTTTTCACCATAGCCAAGCCGTTACATGCTGAGGCTAAAGCTGCTGTTATAACCAAAAAAATAGACAAATCACTCATGGGCTTGAGAGGGATTGTCCAACATAAAAAGATCCTCATCGTCATAGGTTCCCCGACCGATCTCTCCAAAGAGATCTATGTAGCAGGACAAAATCTTTATTTCGATGATATTATCCAAGCCAGCGGGAATGTCAATGCGCTTCAAAGCAGTCGAAAAGGGCAACCTGTCCTCAATCTCGAAAAGATACTTAAAACCAATCCTGACATTGTCATCGTTCTCGCGCCGCTGATGAAAGAGCGGCATCTTACCCGCGAAATGATCCTCTCCCCATGGCGCGATCTTCCTATAAATGCGGTAAAAACGCACTCTGTCTTTATCCAAGAGGGAGATTACGCGGGAATTCCAAGCGATAGAATCGTCCTTTTTATCGATGATTTCGGAAAGATTTTACGTGAATCTAAACATTGATCATCTCCATACCGACTATTTAAATGATGTTTCATTTGAGCTCAACAACGAAAACATGGTTATTTTAGGCTCAAACGGTGCGGGCAAGACCACCCTGGCCAAAGCAATTGTCAATTTGAAAGAAAACGACCGTATTTTCTGCAACACCAAAAAGGTCTGCGAGATGAGTAGTGAACTCAGAGCCAGACTTTTGAACTTCATTCCCTCAAAACTCGAGGTCTTTGATGAGTATATTGATGTGCACGAATTTTTGGAACTGAGTCTGTTAAACGGAACTTCACACGGTGAGATTGAGAAGGTTTTGAGACTTTTAGACATAGAACACCTCGCACATAAGTCGTGTAAAGAAATAAGCAGCGGCGAAAGTCAACTCGTCTTATTCGCCGGGGGGCTGCTGCAAAATTCTGAGCTTACCCTCTTTGATGAGCCTACGGCGAATCTTGACAGTGATAAAAAAATCAAGATCTTTGAGCTTTTAAAAAGACATCAAGGTCTAAAACTGGTGATTACACACGATTTGAATCTGGCGTACAAACTTGGTTTTAGGGTGTTGTTCTTACAAAATGGTACTGTTACCTACGATGGTAGCTGCGAGCAATTCTTTGATTCGGAAAACCTCTTCCGGCTGTTTGGTGATTCTATCAAACGTGTGGATGACTTTTTTATGGTGAACTATCGATGAAACTGACCATCTTGATAGGAGCACTGATCCTGCTGTCTGTTTCGGCGTTCATGGGAGAGACTCAGCTCGACATCCAAAAAATACTCGATCCGGATGCTATAGAATACCTTCTTTTCTGGGATCTTCGTGCGCCTCGTGTGGTTGTTGCTTTCTCAAGCGGCGCGATTCTGGCACTGGGAGGACTGGTATTTCAAGCAGTCTTTAGAAATTCTCTTACCACACCCTTTACTCTTGGTGTTTCCAGCGGAGCAACGCTTGCAACTGCATTCGGAATTATCTTTCTCCCAGCCTCGCTAGTAGCTTTTTCATCGATCTTCAGCTTCTTCGGAGCCTTTTCAACCGTATTGTTACTCTTTCTCTTTGCCCGAGTACTTAATACAATGCAGACGGGTTCTCTCCTTCTCATTGGGATTGCACTCTCTTTTTTCTACTCTGCTGCATTAATGGTGCTGTACTATATAAGTGATTTACAGCAAAGCTACTCTATCATCCGATTTACGATGGGGAGCCTGAATGTTGTCGGGTTTACACACGTCTATGCAGTCATAGCAGCCGCATTTCTTTTACTCGGTGTGACGCTAAGATACAAACATGAGCTGCGTCTTATCCTCACCTCCTATGACAACGCTTTTTTAAAAGGGATAGAAATCAAAAAGATCAATCTGATTCTCCTTTTTTTCGTCTCGATTAGCGTCGGTGTCAGTGTCAGCGTGGTGGGACCCATCGGATTCGTGGGCCTCGTTATTCCTCATGTCATCAAACTGATCTATAAACAAAGCAGCGATAAACTCATCCTCCCCGTCTTTTTTTACGGAGGAGTATTTTTGGTCCTGTGCGACTTGATCGCTCGTAACCTGGGAACCGTGTCGGAAATACCTATCGGTGTCGTAACCTCATTTGTCGGCGGCCCTTTTTTCATCTATCTGATCGGGAAACGGAAGAACAGCAATGGTTAGCCTCTGCATCAGTGCCATTGCCTCTAATCAAGGTAAGACTATCCTAAGCTCCGCCCTTTTGTATCATTTCAAAGATTCTGTGCGCCCTTTTAAAGCGGGACCCGATTTCATCGATCCCCAATTTCACACAAAAATCTGCGGTACACAGAGCATCAACCTTGATGGGTTCATGATGAATCCCAAACAGCTTACCTGGCTTTACAACCATTACAGTGATAAAGAAGTCTCCATCCTGGAAGGGGTAATGGGATTTTACGACGGGATGGACAAACACAGCAGTGCCTATGACATCTCCAAACTGTTACATATGCCGACCCTTTTGGTGCTCGATGGAAGCGGCAGCTATATCACCGTGAGCGCTGTATTAAAAGGGCTAAAAACCTATAAAAAAGGAAATACGATCAAAGGGGTAGTCCTTAACCGTATCGCTTCACAAGGCCACTATGAGCTTATCAAGGCACAAATTGAAAAAGACTTTAGTGATATTGCCGTCTTGGGATGGATACCCAATAATCTGCTCACCCTCAAAGATACCCATCTGGGACTCGATCTGGACGATATGGATAAACTCGAAGCGATATCCAAAGAAGTATTGACACATATCGATATCGAAAAGATCAGAACCATAGGTTATTGCGAACCAAAGATCAATACAGACTATCCATTTAAACTTCTGGTAAAGATGGATCAAACAGTAGCCGTAGTTACCGATGAAAATCTCTCTTTTTTATATCATGACAATCTCCGCTTCCTTCAAGAAACATATACCCATGTTCAGATCATCCGCCCATCAAATGACGAAGTGATCCCTGAGAACTGCAGCAGTGTCTATATTTGCGGAGGATACGCAGAGACTGAAAAAGCGTATGCTTCCATTAAAAAAGCAACAAATTTTAGAGACTCATTGATAAAACATGCCAAAAACAAAAAGATCTATGCAGAATGCGCCGGCCTCCTCTATCTTGGAAAAAATGTTGATGAAAAGATTATGAGCGGGATTCTGGAGGTTTCCTTTACTTTGGAAAAAAGATTTCAACGTCTGGGATATTATTTCAATGAGCTTGGAACAAGAGGCCATGCCTTTCACTACACTAGGCCCCTTGATACGGCTCAAGGATTTGATACGCTCTCCAAATCAAAAGGGGGGACCGGAACCGTTGGAAGCTGGCAGAGCACCAATAAAAAAGTGTTTGGAACCTATTTGCATGTAATGTTTAGAAGTAACCCCAGCTGGATCAAAAAGAGATTATAATGGGCATCAAAACAGTAATAACACTCCAAGAACTCTCTCCTATTATCAACAGTACTGTATTGATACCTACCGAACATGGCGTCAGCGACAGTGTCTATATCACCGATCAAGGCGTGCTTAAACTGTTTGAATCTGCTTCATCGGAGGCTATTTTAGAAGAGAGGAATTTGTTACTAAACCTCTCTCGCCTTCCCATTACAAAACACTGCAGTGATATTTTTTTCCTCCACAAAAAACCTTGTGTACTGTATGAAAAACTCGGCGGAAAAAGTCTCGAAAGCGCCGATGATAATCACATCATCCAGATAGCCGGATTTATGCGCCGTTTTCACAAGCAAACAGCTGGGAAAACTTCCATAAACACCCCTTTATTTGAAGTTGCCAACCTCCAAATGCTCATCGATCAAACTCAGTACCATCCATTTCAGCAGGTATTTGATTCTATTGATATCCAACTTTCACGTGACGGAGTCATCCATGGAGATCTCTTTTTAGATAACGTTCTTTTTACAGATGATGAGCTCAGCGGTGTTTTTGATTTCATTGAGGCGTGTGAGGGTGACTTCTTGTTTGACCTGGCCGTCGTTGCTGCTTCATGGTGTTTGGACGGAGAAGACGATCACGGCAAAGTCAATCTGTTGCTCACACACTACAATGCAAACATTGGTTTTGAAGATTTTATCCCTTATATGAAATATGCCCTTCTCTATTATGCGACCACCCGCTATATCAGCCATCGAGACTATCAATCCCTTCTTGATAAAATCATCCGCTTAGACGAGTATGCTAAAGGCCAAATGTGAATTTCACTCTCCAAAATGCCCAGGCACTTCAGGCCATTATCTCAGCACGCCGCGATGTACGGGGAAACCGATATATCAATAAGGCGATTGCCCCCGAAGTCTTAGATGCGATTCTACATGCTGCCAACTGCGCTCCCTCAGTCGGATTCTCTCAGCCTTGGGAGTTTATGATAATAGACGATATGGAGCTTCGAGAAAAAGTATACAAAGAGTTTGAAAAAGAAAATGGCAAGGCCAAAAAGATCTTTCAGGACAATACTCTCTATCCTGCATTAAAGCTCGAAGGAATCATTGAAGCCGCCTATAATATCGCGGTATTGTACAAAAAGCCTACCAAAGCGATTTTAGGGCAAACTACACAAAAAAAAGTTGGAGAGTACAGTGTCGTCTGTGCTATTCAAAATCTATGGTTGATGGCACGTGCCTATAACATAGGTGTGGGCTGGGTTAGCATTCTCAAACCGAAAAAAATGAAGAAAATATTAAACATATCCTCGGAATACAAACTGATCGCCTATCTTACAATAGGTTATGTCGATGAGTTTTTAGAGGTGCCCGAACTTCTGACACTCAACTGGGAAACAAAAAAAGAGCTCACAGATGTGATCTCAACAAGGAAATAAATGACCATTAAAACAATCATAGGTAACATTGATTTTGCTGAATATTTACGCGGGAAAAAGGGGACCTTTTTTCTAAGTCTCAGTAATACCGATACAGCTAAAATAGAGGGGATTACTCAAGCAGGGATTCCAGGAATGATTCATCTCACCCCAACCCTCGATACTGAGTTTCTCTGTACCGGAGAGGTACGAAGTCTTGAGAACATCGCCACAACCCCAAAAGGAGTTCCAACCCCTGGACTCATCACCCGTGCAGTTCATCTACTTCATCCATTTAATACCCTCGCTTTACTCAACCTAGGGTTGGAAGTAAAACCAAAAATAGACTACTTTCCCCTCTATGACTTTGGCATTACCCCAAGCGGTTCAATTGGCACAGGAGCAAATATTGATGCAATGGAGCTATTTGAAAAAGGATTAGAGTTTGCACAAGAGTATATCTTCTACAACGACTATATTATCTTGGGCGAATCGGTTCCCTCCGGTACAACTACTGCCCTCGCCACCGCTTTAGCATTAGGATACGATGCCCATGAAAAATTCAGCAGCAGTTTTAAAGATGCCCCAAACTCTATAAAGGAAAGTGTTGTTGATGCCGCACTTTCCAATTGTAAAGAGGGCGATGATCTTTTTGAAAAGCTCTCGCGCGTGAGCGATAACATGCTCATTTTTAATTCAGGGTTTGTTCTGGGTCTACAAAAACGTAAGATTACAACGGTATTGGCTGGCGGCACGCAGATGGCGGCACTGCTTTTGGTGATCAATTCAATCCTAAAACACACAGACCAAACTATTAATAGTCACAAGCTTGCACTGTGTACTACCAAATGGGTGCATGAAGACCCTAATTCAGACATCAAAGGGCTACTTGAGATGCTGGACTTTCCGATCAATGCCTACTATGTCGATTTTGATTTTTCCCTTACACAGCATCCTGCCCTCAAACTCTACGATGATGGAGAGGCAAAAGAAGGAGTCGGTGCGGGAGGTGCCCTCATGTATGCCTGCCTCAACGGTATCACCAAAGAGCAAATTACCCGCAAAGTGGAGAGTTTTTTGCAATGAAAATACTCTACTTCGGAGGGCAAAAATCGGGTAAAAGTTCTCTAGCGGAACGTCATGCCAAAGAACTTTCCACTCATAAGCCCTACTATCTCGCGACGTACGACAACCGTTTTGGCGACAGTGAAATGGAAACCCGTATTGAAAAACACCGAGATACCCGAAAAGAGGACTTTATAACGATCGAAGAGAGTCACGATCTCGCATCCGTCATTAAACCCGATCACACATACCTTATCGACTGCATCTCTATGTGGCTGCTCAATCGTATCGAGGAAGATGAAACGACTTTGATCAAAGCTGTCGAAGAACTAGAAAACATCGATGCTAACATCGTGTTTGTCCTTAATGACGTCACCTGCGGTGTTATTCCCATCGATGCGATGAGTCGCCGCTATGTAGATCTCAGCGGACTCATTGGACAAAAGCTAGCCAGTATCTGCGATGAAGTCTACGAAGTTAAACTGGGCCTACGGATTCGCCTCAAATGAACCTCTTTGAACACGGTGGAGATATCAACACTTTTGCCGAATACTGTAATTGTTCTCCCCAAGAGATTATTGATCTCTCCAGCAATATCAACTTCATCACCCCATCGGTCGATTTTAGCACCGTTACCCTCAACAGCTATCCTGACTATGAAGCGCTAACACAAACGTTAGCCCATTATTACAACGTGCACTCTGATGAATTGGAGCTTTTCAACGGAGGAAGTTCGGCGATCTTTTCGCTGATGCGCCTTTTCGATCATCCAACCTGCACCATCTATTCCCCTGCTTATCTGGAGTACAAAAAGGCGGCCCTAACGTATGACAAAAAGCTAAACCTCATCAACCGTTTTGAATCGATGGACACGGTGGTAGAAGAAAACTCCCTCGTCATCTTCGTCAACCCCTCAACCCCAGATGGAAAATACTACGATTTAGATGTATTGATGAGGGAATGGATGGCAAAGAGTTGTACCGTAGTCATCGACGAGTCCTTTTTAGAATTTTGCGGCGGAGAGTCGGTAACCAAGTATCTTCAAACCTACGACAAACTCTATGTTTTAAAATCACAGACGAAGTTTTACGGATGTGCAGGGGTGAGAATCGGAATCATCCTCTCATCACGCAACAATATCACCGCACTCAAAGCCAAAGAGCCTTTATGGAAAATCTCGGCACTCGATAGCCATTTTCTCATCAACGCATTGGGAGATGGTAAGTTTCGTGCGCGCTCTCATGCACTGAATGATGAAGCGAAAACGTATCTGAAAACTATCCTTGAACACTCCCCTCTTTTTGAAAAGGTATTGAATAGCGATGCCAATTTTTTCCTTGTCCGTCTCGCTTCAATGAGTGCAAAAGAATTTCAAGAGAAACTTCTCCCTTATCGCATCATGGTGCGCGATTGTTCCAATTTCGACTTTTTGGATGAGAGGTATGTGCGTATTGCGGTAAAAAGCGTAGAAGCAATGAAACCGTTTGAGGAGATACTGTGTTCTTTGACATAGCGCTCATCGCCTACATCACCGACCGCATCTTCGGCGAGTTCAAATTCATCCGTCACCCTGTAGTGCTCATGGGGGATTTAATCACCGCGTTTGAGAAGCGGTTTTATCATGATAGCATCGTGCGCGGATTCTGGCTCGTGTTTTGGTTGTTAGCGTGTGTATTAGCACTCGTCTACCCTGTTAGTCTAATCAATAATCCATGGGTATTAGGAGTTATCGCCTCGACGGGAATCGCTGGGAAGATGCTCTATGGAAGTGTCCGGAACGTCCTGAATGACCCGCAATCAATCCGCTTTCTTGTGAGCCGTGACACCGAAAACCTGAGTCCACCCGAGATCAACAAAGCTGCCATTGAGACCTACGCCGAAAACCTCAGCGACGGAGTGATCGCTCCGCTGTTTTATCTACTGATAGGAGGGTTAGTCGGGCTGTTTGTCTACAAAGCGATCAATACCCTCGACTCGATGGTAGGGTATCGAAATGAGCGTTATGAGAAATTCGGCAAGGTGAGCGCACGATTGGACGATGTTGTCAACTACATCCCCTCACGTATCACGGCGGTGCTCATAGTGATTCTGTTCGGCAAATTCACCTCTCTCAAAAAAGTATGGCAATATGGTGCACAACATGAGAGTCCAAATGCGGGATATCCGATTTCGGCAATGGCGCTCTCTCTGGATGTATCTCTCGGCGGTCCTACCTCGTATTTCGGAAAGATGAAAGAGAAACCCTACTTCGGGGATGGGAAGCAGGAGATCAGCGCTGTGGATGTTCAACGTGCATTAACCCTTCAGTGGAAACTCGATACCCTTATGATTATAGTACTGGCGGCGGGAGTTATGGCATGAAATCAATCTCTATTTTCGGCACCTCGTCCGATGCGGGAAAATCGACCCTGACGTTTGTCATAGGCCGACTGCTGCAAGAGCGGGGAATCAATGTTGGGGTGTTCAAAGCCCAAAACGTCTCCAATAACTCCCGTGTCTGCGATGACGGAAGCGAAATCGCTATCGCCCAGTATTTTCAAGCAGAGGTGCTTGGGATACCGACGAGCTATCACCTCAATCCGGTACTGCTAAAATCGGGTCATGGCAACAGCGCCTCGCTGATCGTCAAAGGGAAAGTCGTTACCGATAAGGACGTTCGCGAGTACTACCGTGATCTCGACACCCTCAAACCTGCTGTTGATGAGTGTTTTGACTATCTGCAAAAGCAGTATGAGTGCGTCGTCTGTGAAGGGGCGGGGAGTCCCGTGGAACTAAACCTGATGGACAAAGACCTCTCCAATATCTACATTGCGCAAAAATACGGCACTAAGATCATCCTCGTCGCCGATATCGAAAAAGGGGGCGTGTTTGCCTCGATCTGGGGCGTTTATAATCTCCTCCCCGAAGCGTTACGCGCCAATGTCATCGGTGTCATTGTCAACAAGTTCCGCGGTGATCGAACCCTCTTTGACGAAGGGGTGAATATCATCCAAGAGCGTTTCGGTATCCCTGTGCTGGGCGTTCTCCCTCATCTCCCACTCAACCTCGGATTTGAAGACAGCCAGAGTCTCAAAAACTTCGTCCAGAACAAACCTGATCCTGCGAAAAAAATTGGAATCATCAACTATCCCACGATGAGCAACTACAACGATTTCGAACCGCTCATCGCCGATGAGACAATTTTCGTCGAATTCATCACCTCCAATGTTTCACTGGAGAGTTTTGATCTCATCATCCTCCCCGGAAGTAAACTGGTGATCCAAGATTTGCAATGGCTGAAAAAAACGGGACTGTTTCAAGCACTCAAAGAGCGACGAAACGAGATTCTAGGGATTTGCGGCGGGTATCAGATGATGTTTGAAGCCATTATCGATGACGGGTGTGTCGAAACTGCTAAACCCAGCCATGAAGAAGCTCTGGGATTTATCGATGATGTTATCATTTTTAAAAAAGACAAGGTACTCAAAAGAGGGAAATATGCTATCTTCGGTAAAATCATACAGGGATTTGAGATCCATAATGGGGTGAGCGTCAAATATCCGCTTTCGTATGAGAAGAATCATCTCAAAGGGACATTCGTTCATGGTATTTTTGAAGATGATGAATTTGAGACTTATAAAAAAACAACTATCGATAGTTTTATCGCTACGATGAGAGACGAAATTGATATGGAAAGGATCTTAAAACATGTCTTATAAAAAATGGTTCGATGAGCATGCGCAAAAACATAAAGCGATTATGGAAAAATTGACTACCTTAAGTGATCAAGAGGTGATCGAGTATTTCCGTTTTGAAAACATGGTGGAAAATGAAAAAGAGTTCTGTCCACTCTACGCGGACAATAAAAAATGTCACGATACCCCTGAACTCAACTGTTATCTGTGTGCCTGCCCCAATTTCCGGTTTAACGACAAAGGGTTCAAACAAGAAGAGGAAAAAACTCTTTTCAGTACCTGCTCGATCGAGAGTCCGGACGGAGACCAGTACATCAGCGAGACCGCTATCCACCAAAATTGTGCAGGATGTCTCGTTCCCCACAGAGAGAGTTACATCAAAAAAGTATTTGACCGTAACTGGTTGGCCATCATGAAAGAAGTGCCGTGTGAATAACGTTTATTTGGGGATTAAATTTGCTCTAAGCTACTTCACGGTTCTCCCGATCCGCTTTAGCCACAGCGATGATCTTTCCCATCCAAAAGTCCTCTCATCGATGCTCTATGCCCTTCCCTTGATCGGATTGTTCCTATCCACTGTAAGTATCGGTTTGTTTACTCTTTTGGAACCACTGCAATGGCTGGGGGCGATTATCGCGGCCGTAGCCTATATGGTGATGTACGGGTTTATCCACACCGAAGCTGTCATAGACGTCGCCGATGCCCTTTACGCCGCACACAGCGGAAAAGATCCCTATGTCATCATAAAAGAGCCTGGGGTCGGGGCGATGGGTGTTTTGTACGGAGTGAGTTTTCTCCTTCTCAAAATCGCCGCCCTCTCGACACTGTTGATACACCATCTCTTTTTGCCCTTTATTGCGCTTGCAATGGTCAGCCGTGTTACGCTCCTTGTGTTAATAAAGCATCATGACTTTCGCTCCTCGTTTGTCTCGAAGCTGCACGACAGCCTCTCTTGGCGACCTTTGCTTTTCGTCATTGCTTTTTATTGTACTGCCGGGTTTTATCTCCTCTCATGGCAGTTCTTTTCGCTTATCTTCATCGGAATCCTCAGTGCACTCATCCTCTCAGCACTTACCAAAAAGTCACTGGGCTTTATCAACGGCGATGTTTTGGGAATGTCACTGGAGGGGGTTGAACTCATTTTGATTTTACTCGTACTGCTGACATGGAACTGACTTTATTGCGCCATGCGCCACCCCATCAGGAATATTATGGCTGCTACAATGGGCATACTGACATCCCCATCGATATCGCTTGCTTTGAGCATGCTAAAATACAGCCTCTCCTGCATCACCAATTTGACCGTATCTATTCTTCGGATCTACAACGATGCACTGCGACCTTGGAAGCCATGGGAGTCACGGCATTCATCGCCGATGCACGTCTACGGGAAGTACGCTTCAAACCTTCCATTGAGGGGAAAACCTTTGCACAGATCGAAGGTCAAGAAGATTTTAATTCCCGCTATTTAGACTCTAAAGAGAGTTGGCATAAATATATCTGTGACGAATCGTTTGAAATCTTTCAAGCACGAATACAAAGCTTTTTAGATGAACTTCCAAAGGATAAAAATATTTTGATCTGCTCTCACGGTGGGACGATCAGTATGGTTTTATCGCTGCTAAACACTACTATTGAGAATAACTCATTGAAATACCTCGACCATATAACCGTAAGTTTACGGTAAAATAACAAAAACATAGAAGAGGAAAATATGCGTAGCGTACTGCTTATCATCCTATTTTCCTCTTATCTTATTGCTGCCCCTCTTCCCCTGTACTTCAAAGGGAATGAAAAAATAGCTTCTCGCGATTTATACGACACCCTTGGGCTTCGACTCCCGTATGCAGTAGAAGTTTGGAGCGATCATCCCCTCTTGGAATCCACGACTGTTTCTCAAGGTGTGATTGCCCTGGTGAGCTATTACCGCTCAAAAGGCTATTTTGAGACCACAATAAGTACCCAAGATGACAACACTTCCATTACTCTGATCATCCAAGAAAATGAACCCATAACCGTCGCAGATATCAAGATCAACAGTATCTTAGATGTTGATTCTGCTGTAATGTTAACATTGGGTGATCATTTTAATCAAGAAATTTTTGCTGAGTCAAAACAAAAAATTAAAAAACGGTACGGAGATCGCGGATACTGCAATGCGCAATTTAATTCCAAAGCATGGGTCGATATCCAAGTCCATAAAGCGTATCTGCTATTTGAAGCAACACCTAATGAACAATGTACATTTGGAACGGTCAATATTGAGACAACCCCGAATATTGATGGCAAACTCACGGCCTCAATGCTACGATTCCAAGAGGGAGACCCTTATAATCTTTCCTCTATCCAACAAAGCTATGAAGCACTGTACGCGCAAGAAGCCATTGCCCGTGTTACGATCAATGATAATGACCGAAATGGAAGTATCGTCCCCGTTATTGTAAGCATCGAAGAGGTTCAAAAACCTATTCGATTTACTGCTGGGGTCGGCTATAGCAGCGACCAAGGGCTAGGTGCCCTAGCGGGAGTCAAGCATCGTAATTTTTTCGGCGATCTTAAAACACTCTCTCTGGACACTCGATACTCGCAGCTTAAACAAGAAGCTTCCGGAACACTGTCCATTCCTTTGCAAAATCGAGCCTTGATTCATGGAGAGGTCGGGTACGTGGATCAACTGTTTGACGGATATCGCAGTAAAAGTGTTTTTGAAAAACTCACCCTCAAATACCAAGACATTCCTTCCTCCGCCTTAGTAGGTTTGTTGTTTAATGAAGAGACCACGTATGACAGTATCAATCTTGAAGACTTCCCCAACAATCACCTGTTTATTCTCTCCCCATTAGGAGAGATCAATATTGATACCAGAGACAAGCCTCTTGACCCTAAAAAAGGGTATTGGGTTAACGCAAAAGCCCAAGGGTCACTGCTCAATACCTACTCAGACGCGACATACTTTAAGACGCTGCTCTCCGGTGCCTATATAGAAAGTGTTGAAGATCATGTCATTGGAACACGCCTCAAATGGGGAACCTTGCGTACGTATGATGGGCAAACTCCCCCATCGTACCGTTTTTATGCAGGGGGTATGAACTCCAATCGTGCGTATACTTACCGCGATCTTGGTCCAAAGGATCGTTATGGAAATTCATTGGGTTTCAGCAGCCTCTTAGAGGGGAGCGTTGAATATCGCTTTCCTATTTACAATGCCTTTCGGGGAGTTTTATTCACTGATTTGACCTTTGGCTCTAATGGATATATCCCTGATTATACTCTCCCCTATTGGGCTGCAGGTATCGGTTTGCGCTATGTCACCCCCATCGGACCTATCGCACTGGATGTCGGAGTTGACCCTGGAGATCCAGCACAGTATGCTATCCATTTTCGCGTAGGAGAACTGTTTTAATGCACTCTCTTCATTACTCTTTTCGGGCATAAGCCGGTATCTTCATCTCTCCGGTCTCTTTTTCTATCTCTAATAAATTGAGCAAAATACGAAAATTATATTCCAGTTTTTTTTGTTTCACCTGCAATGTTCTTAGCTCACGCGCATTAAGCATAAATAATTCACTCTGTCCAACTTCAAATTTTCGCTGCTCTGCACGTTCTAATTGTTGGGCTAAATCGACCTCATTCAAAACACTTTTATAATTTTTCTGTAACGTATTGAGGGTGTTGACTGCATTACTGATAATTCTTTCTGCTTCCAGCAGTTCTTTTTTGACCTCTTGATCATTTTTTTCTTTTTTGACTTGCATTTCTGAGCTTTTACCTTCATACTTTCGCTGCTCTATAGGAAAAGCCATCTCCAATGAGACTTTAACCCCATTATTGTATTGAAGATCATGAACTCCATACACAGCAGCATCAAACTGAGGGTATTTCATCAATGACGCAAATTTACGCTCTTGCTTTATCTTATCCGCCTCATACTGCAATATTTCAAGCTCTGGTCTGTTCTTGAGCATTTTTGCATACGCTGTTTCAAACGTTACTGCTTCAAATTCGGACTCTTTGAACTTCGGTATTTCAAAATTTTGATCAAATATCTCTTCTGATAGATTCAAATAGGTGAGTAATTGCTGTTTGGAAATCATGAGGGCGTTGTTGCTTTCGGCCATCCGCTGTTCCCGATCAACAATGATCTGTTGTGCTTCAACTAGCGCAATTTTTGGCAAATCTCCCAGTGTCACTTGTGTTTTGATAAAAGCATATCGTTGTTGTGCATTATTCAAAAGCTCTTTTTCCAGTAGCATCAATTCCTGCTGCATCAAAAGACGATAATACGATGCATAGATTGAAAAATACAGCTCTCTAAGGTTTTTTTGAGTTGATGAAGCTGCTTGCAGAGAGTTGAGTGTTGCCAGTGATAGATTTAATTGACGCTGATTGCTTCCTTGTATCAATGAGTTGATGGGTACTTTTAGTCCGATCCGAACTTCCCCGTCATTACCCGTTTTAATGTTGTTATACTCTTGCGTGCCGTCAGCTTTGCGATATCCTGCAAGCCACTCCATTCCATTTTCCATCGGTTTTTCAAGATAAAGATCATTAAAATGTGCTGTACTTATTGGGTACTGCTTTTCCTCGTACTTCCCACCAAGCTTCGTATCAAACTCACCCTTTGCATAGGTCACTCTTTTTTCTTGTATCAGCTGATCCGCTATGGCGGTGAAGACATAGGGATTGGTATCATTGAGTAAAAGAGTTAACGCTTCACGATCAAGGACTTCTTTTCCCGCGAGGGAAATACTCATGGTTGACAAAAAAGCAATGACTAAATGCCTTTTTTTCATACTTCTGGCCCTAGATTAAGCATTTTTGGTGGAAGCGCGTTCATCATGCGCCATAGCTGGTACCAAATCGGAACGGTTGAAAGTCTCACCCAAACTGTAGCGCGGGTGCCTAATCTTAGTATCTCATTCGATGGCCAAGGCTCTTTTGGATCTTCGACGATATACGCGTAATAAAATCCTTTTTCATACGCGATAGGATCTACTTTTTCGATGGTTCCACCATAGGTCCCATATTTGATTTTTGGCCATCCTGCGACTTGCATAGCCGGCCATCCGTAAAACATGATTCGAACAGGAAGCCCTTTTTTAATCAGCGGCATATTGAAATCGGATACTTTTAACAAGACCGTTCGAACTCCTACTGTGGGGGCAAACTCTATGACGGTTTCACCTTTGGACAAGTAGCGGTTCTTATCATTGACTAAAACTTTCACCACATAGCCATCTTTTTGCGCTAACGCTTCGGAGGTGTTGTATCTGGCAATATCGGTTGCTTGCTTTTGATTTTCACGCTGAAGGCCGTTTAAACGAACCTGCGCATTCAATGTCGAATTCTCAATAGTACGGATTTGATTCGAGGTATCGAGCAAGAACTGCTCTTTTTCACTGGCGATTATCCCGATCTGGCGTTTTTGCATTCGAAGATCAACTTCTACCTTATCCAGTTCTGCTTTTGCTTTTACATACGTATTTGTAGCACGTTCAACACTGCGCTTGGACTCGATTGATTCTGCATAAAGTTGCTTTACTCGTTCAAAGTTCAATGCTTCTACTTCAAAGTTTTGGGCAGCTGCCGTTTTTTTAAGCTCCAGGCTTTTGATTTCATCCGCTGCCTGTTGACTTTTTTTATCAAATATCTCTGCACCCGTTCGCATTTGTTCTACTAGATTAGAACGATTTTTTTTCAAGGTTACAAATTCTTCTTTCGTGTACAGAACTTGATTATTGATGTTTTCATCGATATTGACAATACGTTTTGCATAATTTGCATCTAAATCCGTCATGGTAAAAAGCTTGTCCCCTTTTTTAACATACTGATTTTCCCGAACATACAAAGTATCCACAAAACCATCCACGGTTGAAGCGATTGCATAACTTCGCTCAGAGGGGTTTTGCGCCATTAATCCCCCTTCACCTTTTACCGTTTGCTGCCATGGTAAAAAAAGCATACCAACGAATAGGAGAACGATGATAACCGTAACAAGCCAAATTCGATGTACCCAAAAACTAATTTTGGCTTCTTTTAGCGAATTAAACTCATGCATGATGATCTCCTTGCTCGCTCACCGTCCGAGAAAGTTTATCGACTTTATAGAACCCTTCCACGGTATCATATATATAATCTAACTGCTTGACAAAGCCTTTTAGGGTGTAGGTGATCGAAACAACAACGATCTCAGATGCAATAAACTCCCCAACGGGAATCACACCTTCTACCACTAAATATCCACCAACAACCAAGAAACTACTAAACACGGCTCCTTCTGTAAAATAGGTCAAAGCAAGCTGCCATATAGTCGTACCAAAAAGAGCTTGTCGCGAACGTGCATACGTAGTCAGTTTTTCATCAAATGAAGCAAGTTTTTCCTCTCTCGTACCTGGGAGCGAGTTAACATTTTGCAAAAAATAGATAGCACTGTGCTTGGCATCCGAACGTGCTATCGCATGTTTCACACCGCTTCTTCCAAGTATGATAAGGACTATAAGGTAAACACTCAAGGATAAAAAGCCCGTGAAAAAAAGCGCTGAATCAAATAGCCATAATAAAATGAGACTAACTAAGATCTTTGCAACCAACCCAAATCCATCCAAAAGTAAAACCGGAAAAAACTTTTGTATAGCTGTAATATCAAAAAAATAATTCAGATACTTTTTAAACTCACTATCGTTTTCTTTTTTAGAAAAATCGGGATGGGATACTTTGTCCACAATATCGATGGCCGTAGTCAAAAAAATCTTTTGTTGGAATTTTTCAACAATGTATTCTTTTACAACCTGCAGTATGGTAACTATCACAAACAATGATATAACCACAAGCCCTAATACAAAAATTGAGATATCGGCATGAGAGAGAACACTGTTGATTACAAACGAGGAAGCCAGCGGGATTGACAAGACCAATATCGCTTCAACCAATGAATAATAAAGAAGATCAAAAATCAACTTTTTATCCTCCTTGACAATACTGGTTATACTTTGAGCAACAACTTCAACTATAGCCATTAAATTTCCTTAACTAAATGATAAGAATTATACATATTTTAGATGCGATACAATCCAGATTAATTTATATAATGCATAACACCATTTATTTTTGCAAAAAAGTAACACCTTATTCATTATATTTTTATAAAATCAATGATCTAAGATATTTTCGGCAGTTGATTCCCCCCTCTTGGCCGATGCTTCTCCTAGTCGTGTCAAGAGGGTAATTTATGGGCAAATTTCGGCATAATAACACTATGCAAACACCTCAAGAAGACGGCTCAGTACCTGTACGCAAAGTGAAGCTGACTATACGTTTCGTCAAAAGCCTGTATCTGGTTATTCATACACTGATCGTTTTAGCCGTCTTAATCGGTGCGGGAGCCCTTTATCTCGCTTTTCGCCCCGATGGGGTAGACCTCGTACGCACCCTTTTACTCGAGCCCCTTGGTATTCATGTCACAGACAGCAACGGTTCCCTCTCTGAAGGTTTTTCACTCCATGGTATCCACTCCAAAGCTATTGATGCTAAAACATTGACGTTGGACTACAATCTCACGACTATTCTCAAAGGTGAGCACGTCATTGACAGTATCAAAATCGATGGATTACGCATTCATCTGGATGATTTCATCAGCGACGGGGGTTCCTCTTTCCCTCTGCCGTTGTTTAAACTTAAAGAGGTCACCCTCACCAATATACAGCTCATCAGCGATTACCCCATAGAATTTGACATGCAGGGTAAAAACGGAAGCTATGATGAAAAAAATCTCAACTTTACCTCGATCCAAGGCAGTGTTAAAAGCCGCTATGCCAGCGGTGCAATTAAAGGAAGCCTCAAAAACAACGCCCTTCGTGGTACAGCGCTCGTGTATCCCAATGCTCAAGAACTGCAAAGCTCTGCTGGACGCTTTACGACACTACCGCATGCTCAAAAAATCATCATCGATGAGCTCTCCGATACGCGTGCCCGATTGCATACCGTATTTGATCAGCTGACGTCACTCAACGATCCACAGACCTCGCTTCACGCTATTAGTCTAAACATGGACTACCTCTACAAAAACGATTACCTCGACTTCAAAGCCAATTATCTACTGACACGTGCCGATGATCAGATGCAAACCCATCAAGAACTGCGGTATGCATTCTCAGGCACAACCACAAGCACCTTCAAAGGGCTGATTACCTCCGACCATCCCCTTCCCTCAAAAGAATTAGAGGGGATGTTTCGGGATGATGCGCAAGGCATTGCCGGGAAACTGACTCTTGGAGACGCCGCCCTTACGTTTCAAAGCAGTGACTATGAAGTCTTTGCCTGGAACGTACAAACAGCTCAAGAAAATCTTACTTTTCTGCATTTTCTTCCACACGTGCTTCAAAACTCCCCTTTTGCCCTAAGCGCCAAGGGACATTATACGCTTGATAATCAGGACTTACAGGGAACGTTTCGTGCGCATCACAATCACGGTGACATCAACGGATCGCTTCGCTATGAGAATGAAGAACTTCATCTAAACGGAGACTTAGCCCTCTCACCCGATGCACCCTCATGGAGCCACTCAAAACTCAAACCCCCACCAAACATGAAAATATCCCTGACCCAAAGTAAAGGAATGCTTCACCTGGAGTTGCACGGTCCAGACATTGCGATGGCCATTAATAATACCGATGATGTCATCCAGGGATCAGGCAGTTATCTGAGTACTTATTTTGATTTTAGCGGGACTGAAAACGATATTAGCATCTCTTCCGTGACTCCATCCCTGTGGAAGACACTCACCCAAATCGGTTCGATAGAACTTCCCAAAGGTGAATACTATGATGCGGAAGTACGCACTAAAACCCGTATCGTCTACGATACCTCTTTGCACATTACTACCGATATTAGTATCCCGTGGTATGCAGCAGTTTTGGACTCACACCGTCAATACGCAGGAACCAATAGTACCTTTGCTTTGCGCTACGATGACGACTTCATCTTGATTGATAACTATCGACTTGACATTGCCGGCCATGATATCGGGTCCAAAAAGCTCTCTACCGCACATCTAGAAGAGGGTGGCAACTTCATCATCGACGAACTTTGGATATTTGACGCCCTGCGTTTGAATGGACATATCAATACCGATACCCTTGCGGCACAACTCATAATGCATTCCGATCGCTTTACCTATAAAGGTCCAGAGGGGCAAGCCGATACCGCAATGGATCTGCTCTTTACACGAGACACAAATGCCGTCCAAACACTCACCGGAAATGTCCAACTGTTAACTGCAAAGATCACCTATCTACCGCTTCAACAATTCAAAGTCATGGACGATGATGTCATCATCATCCAAGATATCAGACCGCCCAGCGATACCTCTTTGTTCATGAATATCCAAGTGACCGCGCAGCAACCGCTGCACTATCTCACCAAAGAACTCGATATTTTAGTCCAACCGGAGCTCACTATTTGGAAAGAAGCCACTGGGCCCATTCAACTTTTAGGAATGGTGACGATTCCAAAAGGAACTGCCAATACAGCAGGCAAAAAATTTGTGATTAAAAACAGCCACCTCTACTTTGCAGGGGAAACTCCCATCAATCCTTATCTCGATTTTACCATCGAACACGAAGTCGATTATAAAAAAATCAATATTTACATCACCCACATGCTCGATGCTCCTATTTTCTTATTCAGCTCCGATCCGTTCATGAGCCAAAACGACATCATGAGCTATTTGCTGTTTGGCTCACCATCTACCACATCTCTCAAGGGTGACGGGGGAACAACAGGATTCAAAACCGATGCCACAAATTTTATGCTGGGAGCCGGAGTCAAAGGGCTCATCAACGGTGCAACCAAAATACAAATCGATACCATGAATATTCTCACGACTCAAGAGGGAGGAATGGGTATAGAAGTAGGAACGCATCTCAACAAAGATTTGCGCGTTTTGTACAAAAATGACACTGTTTCCAGCGTTTTAATCCAATATCAGCTCAATCGATGGCTACGTCTGGATGCAGATCTCCACGCATTGGGACAAGGGATAAACGTCATTTATATCAAAGACTTTGGAGATTTTCTACCCCACAACAAAGTTTCAAAATAAACAGGAGAAACAATGGATCCATTATTTATTCAAAACAGCGTACTCTCTCTTGTATTGGGATTTCTCATCGGCATACAGCGTGAGATGCACACTATTTATTCCCATAAGACCAAAGACTTTGGCGGGGCGAGAACATTCTCCATCATCTCTCTTTTTGGTTATTTATCCTCATGGTTTACCTCTTTTTCCCCTTATTTCTTTTTGATTGCATCCGCATTGATGGGCTTCTTACTCATTGCAGCTTACATCATAAACAGTCTCGCCACGACTGAAAAAGGCTCGACTACTGAACTCTCAGCTCTTATTACTTTTATTATTGGAGCAATGCTTTATTTTTCACCACTTATTTTTTCAGTCTTCATTACGATGCTTCTCTTGTTTATTCTCAATCTAAAAGAAAAGATCCAAGAGTATGAGCAAACCATTACCAAACAAGACCTTGGAGCCGCAATTTTATTTTTGCTCATGACGTTTGTTATTCTCCCTATCCTCCCCGACAAAACCATTGATCCTATGAAGTTGGTCAACCTGCATCGTATTTGGATCATGGTAGTTCTCGTAGCAGGGATCTCATTTTTTGGCTACATTGCCATACGCTTATTGGGTTCTACTCATGGGATCGGAGTAGCAGGGCTTTTTGGTGGGCTTGTCTCTTCAACCGCGGTTGCCATGAGTATGGCGCGGCGTGTTCATGAAAATGGGTTCTTGGTCAAAAGCCTGGCTGTCGGGATTGCATTAGCCTCTTCCATGATGCTCATACGTGCAGGTATCGAGATATGGGTCATTAATCCTGACCTCATCCACCCTTTTATCCTCCCTATTTTGATTGGATCACTGTGCGGATATGGCTATATTGCATTCTTATATTTTACCTCTAAACATGAGAACATCCCTCAAAGTATTGAATTCAAAAACCCTTTTGATCTCAAAGAGGCCTTGGTTATGGGACTTTTATTTGGGATTACACTCGCACTTATTACCCTGTCAAACCGTCATATAGGAGCGTCGGGCGTCTATGCGGTTGCCACTGTTTCAGGTATTGCCGACGTGGACGCGATCATTCTCTCCCTCTCATCACTGGCTAAAAATGGATTGTCCCCCGTTACTGCCAACTACGCCATCCTCATAGCCATACTTTCCAATACCCTTGCCAAAGCCGCTTTAGTCTTCTTTTTGGGAACGGTGCAACTCTTTCGATTCGTTTTTACCTACTATCTTATCTCGGTAGGCTCTTTTACAGTAACCGCTCTCGTCTTATTTTCATCCTAAAAATCCCTTTCATTCACATTATAAAAATTAATACGGTTAAATAATAAACATTTATAGTTAAAAAGTATTATAATGTGCTTATAATCTACCATTTCTCATAGATGAGTGCACAATGAAAAAGAATTACGATGTATTGGTTTCTTTTACTATCTTTTTTGTGTTTATGCTGGGGGTTCTCCTCTTTAGTTATCTCTCCTATAATGCCGAAAAATCGATGCTGTATGAACAGGTTGACGCCCGCCTTAGAACTATGGCACAGTCACAAGCGCTTCTTCTAGCACCTGATTTTCATGACCGCGCACTCAATGCTTCTTCAATATCCCAAGCTGAGGATTTACATAATATAGATCGATTGAGCAGTCTGGTCAGGCTTTCTGAGATGTCTTATGTCTATAGTCTAATTGAAAAAGAGGGAAAAATCTATTTTACTTCATCCAGCGCAACCGATAAAGAACGCAGAAGCGGCAATAACTTAACGCATTATTTTGATGAGTATGATGATGTAAGCCCAGCTATCACAAAAGCAATCATCGAACATAAAACGATTTTTAGTGAAGCTACGGATAAATGGGGAACGTTTCGCAGTATAATCATTCCGATGGTCACGCCCAAGGGCAATCGCTACTCTCTTAGCGCAGATATGTCTATTGATCGCATAAACAGTATCCTGCATAGACAAGCACTGGCGCATGTCCTAATTGCATTAGGACTTTTGGCTGTCACCTTTATTTCACTTCTGTGGCGACTTAATCACATCCGAAAACTCGCTTTTTTTGACCCATTAACTACTTTGCCCAATCGTATGGAACTTATCAATCGTGTTAACTACACCCTTACCAGCGCGCAAAGAACCAACAATACCCTCGCCCTAATGTTTCTAGACCTGGATCACTTCAAAGATATCAATGATTCATTGGGACATAAAGTCGGCGATGAATTGCTCATCGAAGTCGCCAAGCGGATTCAAAATGTTTTACGTCAATCAGATACCGCTTCACGTATGGGAGGAGATGAGTTTGTGCTACTGTTGCCTTTTACAGATGCCGTAGGAGCTTCGAATCTAGCACAAAAACTGCTCGAAACGATTTCAAAACCTTACCGTATCGCACATCATGAACTTTCTGTTACCGCTTCGATTGGGATCGCTTTGTACCCTATCGATGGAGATGATCATGAGACCCTCTCCAAAAATGCCGACGCTGCTATGTATAACGCTAAAAAAGAAGGTCGAAACGGGTATCAGTTCTTTACGGCCAAACTCCAAGAATCCTCACAACGCTACTTAAAACTACTAAAAGCGTTACCTCATGCATTGACGCGCGATGAACTCTACCTCCAATACCACCCTCAAATTTCTCTACAAGACGGTCACATAATCGGAGCCGAAGCACTACTGCGCTGGGAGCACCCTGAGCTTGGGAAAATATCTCCTCGTGAATTTATCCCTATCGCTGAAAAAAGCGGTTTGATCTTGCCTATTGGAGAGTGGGCACTACGCACCGCTGTACGTAAAGCTAAAAAATGGCAAAAACAAGGTCTTCCAACTCTGTCAATCTCCATCAATATTTCTGCTATGCAATTTGAAAATACCGGCTTTCCCGCATTAGTAACCCACATTTTGCATGAGGAACAATTTTCTGCTCGACGTCTTATGTTAGAGATTACAGAGGATATAGCAATGCACAACCCTCAAGAAGCTGCTTTTATCATGCGTAACTTTAATAAACGCAGTATCCAAATTGCGATTGATGCTTTTGGGCTAGGCTACTCTAATCTAAGCCATCTTCAAAAGTTCAAAATCAATAACCTCAAAATCGATCAATCGTTTGTCAGTAATCTGACTAAGGATACAGAAGCTAATGCCATTATAGACGCTATCATCGCCATGGCACACAGCATGGGATTCAAAGTAACCGCCCAAGGTGTAGAAACCCAAGAGCAACTCCGCTACTTGCAAGAAAAAGGGTGTGATGAAATACAAGGCAACTACTACAGTAAAGCACTTGACTCCAATGATTTTGAACTCTTTGTCCAAGCCCACAGTAAAGGAATCCAATTTCAGTCAGATGTAGAAACTCTCTAAAAAGAACACCAGGAGGGACTCAAAATGTACCCTTTATAAATTTAACCCAAACTCCTGTATACTAAACCTTATAAAAATACCTAAAAGATGGACTAAACAGTGAAAGAGAATCTTAAAGCTATCGTATTCAAGAGGCTTATTGCTACTGCCATATTTTTTTTCATACTTGTCATTACGCTTGTCGCGTATAATTTCAAAGAACTATCTACCCTTGCAATGCTGGATAAAGGTCAATCTGTAGCAAGATTCATAGAAGCCGGGCTAATAACCCATATGCATAAAGCTCCCCATAAAGAACAGCAACAATACATAGAAAACCTCAAAACCGTTTCTAATGTAGTCGGTATGAATATCATTCACTCTCCAGAAATAACCGCACAATTTTCTCTAGCATGCCACAAACATCAATTTAAAGATCCTATCATCGCCAATGTTTTTAAAAATAAGGAACCAAGTTTTAATTTTACCTCTTTGGGAAACCAAAACAACATGCTTCGGGTGACCTTCCCTTATATCGCAGATTACAAAAAAAGTATCGATTGTTTCAGCTGCCACAATGTTCCAGAGGGAACCGTTTTGGGGGCCGTTGACTTCTACATAGATATGACAAGCTATAGCGATATCTCATTGCGATATTTGTATATTATTATCGGTGTTTTATCCTTGAGTTTGCTTGGAGTATTGCTCTTACTGTACCGATTCATCGATGAGCATATTATAGACCCCCTGGAAAGTCTTGTCATTAAGACTAAAAGCGGATACGAGACCCATACTCCAATCGATGATGAATTTGAGTCCTTTGAACTGCAAGATATTGCCCATAAAATGAATCTCTACAACGATGAAGTTCTAAAGAAAACACAAAACCTTCAAGAAAAGAATGCTCAATGTGAAATGCTTAAGCAAGAGATTATGGCGACTCGAAATGCACTGATCACTACGATGGCAACGATTGCTGAAGCCAAATCCAAACAGACAGCCTCTCATGTGAAACGAGTTGCTCAATATGCGTATCTTTTAGCCAAAGCGTATGGCTTGGACGATGAAGAGTGTGAGATAATTCAATCGGTCACACCTATGTACGATATCGGTAAAACAGGTATTCCTAACACTCTTTTACAAAAACCAGAGAAATTAACCGAAGATGAGTTTGAAATCGTCAAAGAGCACGCAAAGCTAGGATATGAGACGTTTAAGAACTCTTCACATACCCTGTTACAAGCTGCCGCTACTATCGCGCATGAACACCATGAACACTGGGATGGAAGCGGATACCCAATAGGACTAAAAGGTGAAAATATTCATATATACGGACGTATTGTTGCCATTGCTGACGTTTTTGATGCCCTGATAACAAAACGTGTGTATAAAGAAGCATGGCCGCTCGAAGAGGTATTAGCCCTCTTTAAAGAAGAAAAAGCCCGTCAATTTGACCCTGTACTGGTCGATGTATTTTTGTCCATTATCGATGATGTCATGAAATTAAAAGCTAAGTACGATGTGGGGGAAGAAGCTCATACTACCGGAGGCTAATACCTCCCTTAGTACAAGCATGCTAAAATCACACCAATGATGCAAACAATTCCTATTGAAATTTTTTTGAAAAATATGCGCGACTACGATCTCATCATCGATGCCCGTAGCCCTGCGGAATACGGCGAATCTCATGTTGAAAATGCTACGAACCTCTATGCTCTAAGCGATGAGGAACATGCCCAAGTAGGAACCGTTTACAAACAAATCTCCCCGTTTGAAGCACGCCTCAAGGGGGCTTCATTTGTATGCCTTAATGCAGCTCGACACATCGAAACACTCTACCCTGCTTTTAATCCAGGGTCTAAAATTGCCATTTATTGTGCCCGTGGCGGAATGCGCTCTTCTTCGCTGGGAACTATTTTTTCCAGTATCGGCTATCCTATAGACCGTGTCATAGGCGGCTACAAATCGTACCGTGCCTTCGTCACCGAGTATCTCGAAAACCTCCCTGCAATCAATTTTTTGACCCTTACGGGCAATACCGGATGCGGGAAAAGCGACCTCTTGCAAGATTTGACCAACGTTATCGATCTGGAGAAAATGGCGAACCATTACGGATCGGTATTTGGAGATGTCAATGGAGCGCAGCCCAGCCAAAAAGAGTTTCAAAACCGTCTTGCTCACGCCGTGCTAGCCCTCGATCTCACCCGTAGTGCTTTTGTAGAAGCCGAAAGTAAACGCATCGGAAAAGTGACTCTCTCAGGCTCACTGTATGCCCATATGGAAAAAGGGGTCCGCATCGAGATCACCGCACCTCTGGAACAAAGAGTCCAGCGCATCATGCGTATGTACGACAGCATGGACGGTGATTTTTTCATGCACCGTATGGAACGTATATCTCCCTACATCAGCCGTGAAAACAAAGACGCCGCTACAGCCGCATTTGAAAACGGTGATCTTGCTCGTGTCTCTGAAATCCTTCTCACCCAGTATTACGACAAAGTTTACAAAGTGACCAAAGCGCCTGACATCACGATCTACAACGACAATCACGCCAAAACGATTGAAACGCTCAAGGGAATCCAAGATGAACAACAGCGCTAAGTTGACAAAGTTTGTCCGTGCCTCAGGATGCGCCGCGAAGCTTTCTCCAGGATCGCTTGAAAACGTCACCTGCCATCTCAAATCGTTCCACAAAGACCTGCTCGTAGGATTCGAGGGTAATGAAGACGCAGGGGTGTATCGTATCAATGACACTATTGCCATGGTGCAAACCGTCGATTTTATCACCCCTGTTGTGGATGATCCGTTTGTCTACGGTCAAATCGCCGCCGCCAATTCGCTTAGCGATGTGTTTGCTATGGGAGGAGATGCCAAAACCGCGCTCAATCTCGTAGGATTCGATGGTAAAAACCACCCAACAGAGATACTGACTGAAATCTTGCGTGGCGGTATGAGCAAAGTTGAAGAATGCGGTGCCGTCATCGTAGGGGGGCACACGATTCAGACCCCTGAGATGCTCTACGGCCTTTCATGCACCGGATTTGTCCATCCTGACAAAATACTGCGTAACAACGCCGTCCACGAAGGCGATGTGATCGTTTTGACCAAACCTCTGGGACTTGGGATTTTGATCACTGCGATCAAAGCCGATCTTTTGGATAACGCAACCGTGCTCAAAGTCGCCGAAACCATGAAAACGCTTAACTACAAGGCCTCCCTCATCGCCCGAGAGTTTGACGCTCATGCGTGTACCGACGTCACTGGTTTTGGATTTTTGGGACATTTGCGCGAGATGAGCGGAAGCATTAAAACCATCGAGGTAGATAGCTCCGCCGTTCCGTTTTTTAGCGAAGCACTGCCGATGGCTGCTATGGGAATCATCCCAGCAGGAAGCTATGCAAACAAAGAGTACCTGCAACCGCATGTCCACTTTAAAAAAGCCATTGACGCTGATTTGGAAATGATCCTCTTTGATGCCCAGACATCCGGAGGGCTTCTGATATCAGTCAGTGCCCAAAAAGCGCTAGCGATGGTTGAACGTTGTCAAAATGAGGGGATTCCTGCGGTTATCGTCGCACATGTGAGCGCTAAATCTGATGCGGATATTATTATTCACTAAACCCTTAGCGCCCAAAAGCTAGTATTCTCCCATAGCGCAGTGTCCACACGCTAAACAGTACAATCCATCCTGCCCCTGCCACATCAAACAACCATGCGTTTGAACCTCCAAAAGCACCGTCTACCGATAATCCAAAACGCGCTAACACCACCACTTGCGTCCAAACAAATAACGCAATGGTTAGCCGATCCGCGTGAGGCGGTCGCCCAGAGTGTCCCAAGGTAACGCGTGTCCCAAAACCGATTAACACCGTTGTTATAAATCCTAACACTAACAAATGCGTTCCCACAAACAGCAATGAGCTTCGAGTATACACTTCAACCACCTGTGCTAATCCTCCGATAAACAATCCCAATGGCAGCCAAAAAAGTGCCAGATACAAAATCCATAAAATTGCACTCGAACGAAATAAAGGTAGTTTCCATCGGATAAACTCTTTTAGTACATAACCAGCAAGTAGCATACTAACCACAGCTTCCGCGAGAGAAAATTCGCCTATATTCAGGAGTGTTTTAAGCACTAACAACCCAAATACACGCACCACAAAACGGTTCGATGAGACTTCCAACGAATGGCTGAAAAATGGGATCATCCGCTGTGCTACCATAAACGTCATAAAGACTAAAAAGAGGTTGACCACGATTGGGCTGATAATGGGTACAACCAAAACCTCCATTCCGACAAGCTGCATTCCAAAAGCTCCCACTAAAACAGTATGGCTCACTATCCCAAACGTATGAGCGACCAATATCCACAAAGGGTCATTTTTCAATGGTGCTTTACCGGTACGATAACTCAGAAACAAGATGCCAAGTGCTCTAGAATGGGCAACTAACATCCCAATCATGGCAACCAAAACAAGCCTAGGCGAAGTCACCACCCCTATAAAAAAGAGCCCAGAGAATACTTGATAACTCCAAATAACAAGAGAGTATTTCTCGTGTTCGATCGCCGAACTCATGCAAAAGCGAGGAAACGTCGTAAATAAAAACCCGTGAAAAAATTGGATAAACACAATAAAAGTCAGTGAATAGAGATGAAACATATTCTCAGCTTGCGTCAAAACAATAACACCTTTATGCGAAAGCATAAACATCACCATCGACACGATAGCCCAGAGTATTCCAAAAAGAAAAAAAGCCTGATGGGGTTGGGACATCAAATAACTCGTGGGTTTTGAAGTGCTCTTGATTGAAAAACTCATGGTGCTTCCCCTAGTAAAAGTAGGTAAGTATAACGAGCAAAAGGAATTAAAACATTGATTTAGGTCAATACTTCCAACAATTACTACTTAAAGGTAGAATTAAAGATGGGCTGGCTACTATTTCAATTACTACCTAGAAGTAGAATTAAAAATAGGAGCTAAAATGACTGAACGTATTACTAAAAATATGGCCAGAAATATTTACTTTGGCGGGGGGCTTTTTGCGATTTTGCTCTTTACTGGGCTCACTGTGGATACAGTGCAAAAAATTCCAAAATTAAGCCATGATGACACGATTACCCAATCGGTCGCTTTGGGAAAAAAAGTATGGGAAAATAACAACTGTGTTGGCTGTCATACGATAATGGGTGAAGGTGCCTATTATGCTCCTGAGCTTGGCAATGCTTTCCCTCGTTTGGGCGCAAACGATGAGCAAGCCTTTAAGACCTATTTAGCAGGATGGATGGCAGCTCAACCGCTACAAACTCCTAACAGACGAAAAATGCCGCAGTTTAATCTAACCCCGGCGCAAGTCACCAATCTAGCAGACTTTTTGATTTGGACATCACGTGTCAATAATCAAGAGTGGCCGCCAAACATAAAAGGATAAGGAAAGCCTATGAAATATACCTCTCAAATGGTCGCAAAACCATATTTTATTTTTGCACTCATTCTTCTTGCTGGGGAGATTGTTTTTGGTCTTGCTATGGGGACACAGTATCTCTATGGAGACTTTTTATTCCCGGCAATTCCTTTTAATGTCCTGCGTATGGTTCATACAAACCTGCTGATCGTTTTGTTATTGTTTGGATTTATGGGGGCAACCTATTATCTAATCCCCGAAGAGAGTGAGCGAGAGCTGTGGAGTCCAATGCTGGCCAAGATCACCTTTTGGGTTTTTGCCGCTGCTGGGGTAGCCACTATTTTAGGCTACTTATTAGTTCCTTATGCGACATTGGCCGAATCAATGGCTAACAGTTTTTGGCCAACCATGGGGCGTGAGTTTTTAGAGCAGCCGACAATCACTAAAATAGGGATTGTCTTTGTCGTGCTATCGTATATTTTAAATGTGACCATGACCTTTATCCAAGGTCGAAAAACGACTATATCCGTTATTTTACTGACCGGTCTTTTTGGTTTGGCCTTTTTCTTTTTGTTTGCGTTTTACGTTCCTGACAATCTCGTCATGGATAAATTCTTCTGGTGGTTTGTTGTCCATTTATGGGTTGAAGCTACCTGGGAACTTATCTTGGGAGCGTTATTAGCGTTTGTGCTTATTAAAACAACCGGTGTTGACCGTGAGCACATCGATAAATGGCTGTATTTGATTATTGCGATGACCCTCATCTCAGGACTTGCAGGGACAGGACATCACTTTTTCTACATCGGTGCTCCTGGATATTGGTTATGGGTTGGATCCATAGCATCTGCGGCAGAGCCGATTCCATTTTTCTTGATGATTTTGTTTGCTTTCAATATGGCAAAAAACCGTCGTATTCAGCATAACAACCAAATCGCACTGACCTGGGCTAAAGGTACGGCTGTCGTAGGATTTTTAGGTGCAGGTGTTTGGGGCTTTTTGCACACCCTTGCCCCCGTCAACTACTACACGCACGGTACACAACTCACAGCGGCACACGGGCACTTATCCTTTTTTGGTGCGTATGTTATGATTTGTTTTACTTTGATATCTTATGCGATGCCTATACTTCGGGGCCGTCCGCACGGAAACGGGCCAAAAGCACAAAAAGTGGAACTAACCAGTTTTTGGATGATGGTTATCGGAATGATTGGGTTAACGTTAGCATTAACCGCTGCGGGTATTATGCAAATCGAGATGCAACGTCTTCCTGATGCAGCTCATGCACTGGGCTTTATGGAAACACAAGCGGCTATTTCAACCGTGTATGCTATTCGTCTGGCATTTGGTGTGATGGTTCTTGCAGGACTCTTCACCTATTTCTATAGCTTCTTTGTAAACGATGAGAAAGTAGACGCGTAAATGGATGAATTTGTCGGTAAATTTTGGGATCGTTATATCACCAAAAAAGCGTCTCGTCTTTTTAAAGACGAAGCCGTCGTTTTTGGCAGTAACACAAAAGCGTTCAAAATCTTTTATCACCTCTTAGGGGGTGAAAAAGGAAAAGAGCTTCATATCACCGACAAAAGATCCATCAAAACCTCACAAACACTTCTGGAAAAGTTTTCAGGAACCGGTAATACTTTTTTTCGTGCTTGGCAAGATGAAAAGGGGATCTATCTACCTGCCTCTTTAAGCTATTTTCCTCTTAAACACCATAATGAGATGCACTATTATTGGCTGATTGCTATGTTAACCAAAGTGACTATTACGAGCCAAAATATCGTGAGTGACAATACAAAAGCAGCCCAATACCTCATAAAAAAATACGCCGGTTTTCACGAATTCTATACCTATGCGGACTCTTTTATAAGAAGTAATTACCCTGAATTATCCACCGATGAATCTTCGAGTGAAGACTCATCAGCCGATACTTATCCCAACCCACTATGGATTTATCCCTCACTCTCTGGCAAGAACAAACTCCTTGATTTCGATGACCAAGAGCCCCTGCGACAACCCGATGAAGCAAACAAAACCGAAACCTTGAGCATGAAAAAAAAATCCGAACAGATCGATGACACCAAAGAGACGGATGGACTGTTACTCTTTTTACCCGAATCGATTATGAGCTTTATGGAACAAGTACGGGTAGATCGGCAAGAAAACGACAGCTTCGACGAAGATGCCCTCTATAATGCCGAAGACTTGGAGGAGATAACGCTGGGGCAAAAAGATGCCAATCTCTCGTCGAGAATCAAAATGGACTTGGATATATCCGCTAACAGCATTGAGCACTATCCATTGGGAAAAGGGCATTTAATCGATGAATGGGATTATAAAAAAGAGATCTACCTCAAAAACTATGTATGCATAAAACCCTTTATATCTCTGGGAATCGAACCCATCGCATTGCCAAAACGTCTCCTAAAGATGATGAAAAAAATCCAAAGCGAACTGGATCTCATGGAGCTTGACCGTATCAAACGCGACAACCTCCCCTACGGCGATGAGATCAATCTCGACACATGGATCGATTACAAAGGACATCAAAATCACTCCAACCATCCGCAACGATTTTTTCAGACCTATGAAAAGAAGATGAGAGATATGGCAACTTTGATACTAGCCGATGTTTCCCTCTCCACGGAAGCTGGGATAACCCAAGAGATCCGTGTTATCGATACGATACAAGATGCTTTGATGGTATTTGCCGAGTCTTTGCACCGTCTTCAAGATCGATTTGCTATCTACACCTTCTCCTCCATCAAAAATACCAAAGTGAATTTTCACATCATCAAAAATTTTAACGAAAAATACAGTGACACAATACGTGGCCGCATTGATGCTATAAAGCCAGGATACTACACCCGTATGGGTGCCGCCATACGAGAAAGTGCCAAAATACTAGACAAACAGCAAAGTGCCAACAAGCTTCTTCTGATTCTAAGTGATGGAAAACCCAATGATGTCGATCGGTACGATGGACGATACGGTATCGAAGATACTAAAAAAGCAATCGAAGAAGCCAAACAAAAGGGGATCACCCCTTTTTGCATCACCATCGATCTCGATGCCAAAGAGTACCTCCCCTATTTATTTGGAAGAAACTCCTATGCGGTAATACGAGATGCCCAAAAACTTCCCAAACTTTTACCCGAAATCTATATGAATCTGACGAAATAAAGGAACACTATGTCAAAAACGTACTATTTACCCCAATCAAACGAAGTCGAGCTTTTTAAGGCCGCAGAGCGAATGAATCTCCCTATTTTGATCAAAGGGCCCACGGGTTGCGGAAAAACACGTTTTATCGAAGCCATGGGCGAAGAACTGGGACGCGAAGTCACTACCGTAGTGTGTCATGATGATCTCAGCGCTGCGGACTTGATAGGTCGTCACCTCATCGATGAAAACGGAACCTACTGGCAAGACGGTCCGCTCACCAAAGCGGTACGAAACGGAGGGATCTGTTATCTCGACGAGATTATCGAAGCGCGCAAAGACACAACGGTTATCTTGCATTCGTTGGCCGATTATCGCAGAGTCTTACCCATTGACCGAACGGGTGAAGTCATCATGGCTCATCCTGATTTCATGCTGGTTGTCTCGTATAATCCCGGATATCAAAACGTCCTAAAAGGGATGAAGCCCAGTACCAAACAGCGCTTTATTTCACTAAGTTTTGACTATCCAAAAGCCGACATAGAAAAAGAGATACTGATCAAAGAAAGCGGAGTGGATGAAAAAACAGCTCAAAAGTTAGTGACTATCGCAGGAGAGATTCGCCAACTAAGCGACAGTGATATCCAAGAAGCGGTATCCACACGTCTTCTCATCTATGCCGGTAAGTTGATTGTACAAGGGTTTGATCCCTATCAAGCATGCATCCACTCGATAGTAGAATCGCTCAGTGATGAAGAAGATGTCTTGGAAGTACTTGAGAAACTCATTGCTTTGCATTTTACAAAAAGCGTGTCGCTCTAAGACTATAGTTTGGTCTCTCGATTTTGGATTAGAGATGCCAATGTTGTCGTACTCAGCATGGTTTCAATCATCTCTTTGGGTTGTACCCACTGATCGTGCAAAGCACAGGGATTGGAAGCGTCGCATTTATCAAAGCCCAAAATACAGCGCTCATGATCAAGAGATTCCCCAATAGCTTCGAGGATGTCGCACAGATAAATATCGCTGGCATCTCTGGCTAAACTCAGCCCTCCCTCTCGTCCTCTAGAAGCATTCACCAGCCCTTTTTTAGCCAGTTCAGTCATCATTTTGGTGAGATATTTATACGGAAGATTCAGTTCTTGATGCAACACATTAACGGAGTGAGAACTTTCATCATGCCGATGCAAATAAGCCAATACTCGAATAGCGTATTCCGCTGTTTTGGAAAAGTGCATAAAGTCTCCTCTGGGTTAAATAAGTATTGTAGTGAAATTGTACTTATTTGGGTGCAATGACATTCTCTCGTTTTGCTCCAACAAGCCAATAGGCAACTGCTAACCCTACAATAACGGCACCAATCACCAAAAGCTCATCACTTTTATCCGAAGATAGTGAATAAATCAATACTTTTCGAATCAAGGCGGCCATGGCAAGCATGATAAAAGCCCCTATGGCAAATCCTTTGCCTTGTAAATGTTGGATCTCTTCATGGATCAACTCAATAGCCGCCCACAACACCAGTAAGCTTCCCAAGACGGTTAATATCCCTTTCTCGATTCCAATATCCGAGGCGAAAAGAAGATAAATATCGTAAATAAATAAACCGATTGCAAAGAAAGCCACGAGGGCCAATGCTCCCGCGAGTAAAAAATTAATATACGACGTAAACTTTTTGAGATTCGAAAGAATCGCTCTTTCAAATTTTGACATGGACAAAAATTTACTTAACTCTTCCTCTCGATACGAACTCGTAAGGGCATCGAGATTGATATCGATGATTTTTTCGATGGCTTGGATCTCTTTTACATGTCGTTCTTTTTCAATAAAGGTATCTTCAATGTTTTTTAACGCAAACGTGCGCACATAGGTGAAGGCTGCATTGACATAGTGCGTTGGTAAGCCCAATCGTACATGAACTTCGCCTATTTTGTATAAACTCGTAAAATACAGCATGTCGTATTTACCGCAAAAGAGATTTACAAACCACTCTTTTATTTTTTCGCGATGATGGGAAATGATTGCTTTGTTTTTTAAAAATGTAGCAGTAGCACCAAAGCCCCAGATATAATCGTAAAATCCATCCAAAAACTCCTCAGTAAGTGCTTCCATTTGTGGTTTCAGTCCCAACAAAATAGCGGAGTCTTCATCGGTAAATTTGTAATGTTCTTTGAGACTTATATATTGTTGTTGCATTTTTATACCTTAAAAAAAATTTACACATACTTTTTATTGTATACTAATCCCTCGTATTATAACCATACATATTCCTTACCCCATTATTAAAAGAAAAATATAATCGAAAAAGAATATACTATAAAAGAGTAGTAATTATATAATACGTTAATTTAAAATCAGGAGTTACCATGAGCTTATCGTCAGAAACTATCGCGATTGTCAAAGAAACCATCCCTTTGATCAACAAAGAAGCAGAAAACGTTACTTCACGTATGTATGAGATTTTGTTTTCAAAATATCCTGAGACAAAACCTATGTTCGACAATGCCGCTAGCGATCAACACAAAAAACTCGCAGGTGCAATCGCTGCATTTGCAGGTAATATCGACAACCTTGCGGTATTGGGTGCTGCGGTTGAAAAAATGGCACAATCCCATGTCATGACACAGGTTAAACCAGCTCACTACCCGATGGTTGCTGATGCACTCATCACGGCAATGGGTGACGTATTGGGCGAAGCATTTACTGATGCTCGTAAAAACGCATGGGTTGAAGCCTATACCTTTTTAGCCAATATCCTAATGCAGCGCGAGCAAGAGCTCTATGCACAACGATAATCACACTAAAAAAAGACTTCTGCACATAGCAGAAAGCATCATTGCAGGTGTTGGTGCGCTCATTGGGCTCTCTTTTATCGGCCTAATAGCCCAAAGCGCCCATATGATGATGATTATTGCCCCTTTTGGGGCGACTGCCGTGCTTCTTTTCAGTGCACCCAACAGCCCTTTTTCACATCCATTAAATGTTTTTGGCGGATACTTTATCTCAAGTGTGATAGGTGCTGTGGTATTGACCTATACAGACGCGCAATGGCTCCCCATAGCAATCGGGCTTGGTCTGGTTATCATGCTCATGCATGGGTTTAGGGTTATTCATCCCCCTGCCGGCGCCAATTTTTTAATCGTGACACAGGGTCATCTTACTCTTTACCTAATGGAACCCCTTATAATTGGATTGATTACTTTGGTCATAGTCGGTATGAGCGTTCAGCGTATCAAGCAAAAATTCTTGACGTAGCTCAAGAACTACCGGCTGTTTTTATGCTACACTTTTTATACTTATTAGGTGGGCTATTTTGATGAAAACGACGATCCTATTTTTACTTCTTATTGGTAACCTCTTTGCCGCACCGTTAAAACTTGAGCGTGCAATTGAGATGGCACTAAACTCCAATCCACAGACACAAGTGGCACTTTTACGTATCCAAAGCTCCCAAGCCGATACTAAAGCCGCCAAAACAGCTCTGCATCCACGTATCGATCTCAATGGGGAGTATTATCCCACCAAGACCATCGTAATGCCTACCAACGGTACGTTTTCAACGCGTCAAACCGACGCCTTTCATGCAGATATCAGCGGGAGCTACTCCCTGTGGGATTTTGGACGAAATGACAACCTGATACAAGCAGCCCAGTATGGCAAAGAAGGAAGTGTTAGCGATAAAACCTTTGTTGAAAACAGCCTCATCGAACAAGTATGGCTACAGTACACCACCATCGCCTATTTGGAACAACTCATCGATACCGCTCGTAAGTCAGCCGAATTTTACAAAGCACAATACACTCAAGCCGTTGCCATGCGCGAAGTGGGGTTAAAAACACAAGCCGATGAATCCAGATTCAAAGCCTCATGGCTCGAAGCCGATGATCATCACAGTGCAGCACGCGCACAAAAAGCCAAAGCACTGATGGCATTGGAACTACTGACAGGAAGCGATGTCCCCGTAACGATAGACCAAGCTGATTTTGATCGCCGTGCGAGTACGCTATCCATGGCAGTTGAAAATGCACCAACCTTGCGCCAAGAGCTTTCGCAAAACAATCCGCAACTCCAAAAACTCAAGCTACTCATCCGCCGTGATAAGGCAGTGTCTGACGCGATATCCAAACAACCATATGGATCGGTTACCCTCATAGGCTCGTACGGTTATGACAATTCTCTCTCCTCCTACGACACCTCCCAAATCGGTGTACGAGGGTCGATTCCATTGTACGATGGAGGAAAACTCGATACAGATACCCAAAAAAGCCGTATTGCCCTCTCCCTCGCGCAAAAAGAGTATGAAAACACGGAGCGAGAACTGTGGCAGGAGCTTTACGATACCATGATTGATCTCAATCGCTTCGATGAAACGATTGCGGCTAAAGAAGGTGTTATGATTGCCACCCAAAAAGCACTTACATTGATGCAAGGACGTTATGCTCAAGGCTTGGCAACCTACATCGATATTTTAGAATCTCAAAGCGTTTTGGAAAATGCACGCATTGCCCATGCCGATGCAAAGTTCCAAAGAATACGGGCATGGGTACACATGCAACGCTTATTAAACAAAGGAAATACCAATGGCATGTTGTGATAAAAGAAAACCCGTTCTTGCTGGAGTCGTGATTCTTGTTACGGTCGCGTTTGTTGCTTCATTGATGAAGACACCTGAACCTAAAACAGCCCAAGCAGCTAACAACCCACAAACCCAACCATCATCAAACCAAGTAAACGGAGTGGGAACCCTCGAAGCCAAAGAGGTCATCACTATTTCACCCAAAAATGCTTCTACCATCGGTACGGTGTATGCCGATGAGGGAGATCATGTTGCCAAAGGGGCGCGTTTAGCGCAAATGGAACTCTCAGAACTCAGCGGTACCAAAACCCAAAACAGTGCTATCGTCGAGAAAAGCCGTGCCCAAATGGCAGCACAAAAAGCCACTATCGAAGATATGAAAGCCAAAAAAGTATTGGCCGATGCGACATTAGCTCGTTACAAAAACCTCAGCAAAGGCGGTTTTGTCACCCAAGCAGAGCTTGACACCGTTCAAGCCTCAGCCAAAAGTGCGAATGCTGCTCTTATAAGTGCCCAAGAAGCGCTAAAACTCTCAGAGCATGAGATACAACGCGCAGTTGGATCATTGGACTCTGTAAACGCTACCATCCGCGATTATTCCTTACGTTCACCGATCGATGGGATCATCCTTTCTCGTGAGGCCGAAGCGGGCAGTACTATAGCAGCAGGAACCCCCGTATTTAAAATCGCCAATCCAAAAAGTGTCTGGGTCAGAGCCTACATCGATGAACGCCAAAGCGCAGGTCTCAAAGTGGGGCAGGCAGCGATTGTTACCTTGCGCTCCACAGGTGATCAAAAATATCCAGGTATCGTACGCCGCATCGGTGTGGTAAGTGACCGTATCACCGAAGAGAGAGTTGTCTACATCACATTAGATACCCCTCCTGAACCTTTGTATTTGGGTGAACAAGCCGAAGTGCAGATCACACTGACCCATGATTAATCTCGCACAACGCGATATCGCTCACTCTCTGGGAAAATTTATCACCACCGCACTGGGTGTCGGAATGCTCATCGGGGTTGTCCTCGTCATGATCGGTATTTACCGAGGGATGGTCCATGATGCGATGATCGTCCCTAACAGCATCGCTCCTGATTTATGGGTTGTGCAAAAAGACACGCTGGGACCCTTTGCCGAAAGCTCTAGGCTGCACGAAGACCTCAAATACTCCCTAAAAGGTTTTGCAAGCGTCAAAGAGGTCCATCCCCTCACTTTTCAAAGTTTGCAAATCCCCAAAGGAGACAAACCCATTCGGGTCTATGCCCTTGGATATGAGGCTCTCAGTAAATTTACCCCGTTTACTTTAGTGCAGGGTCGTCCCATTAACATCAGGACCCAGGAGATTATCGTCGATACCAAAACAGGATTTATCCTCGGGGATAAAATTTCGCTGGGGCGTAATACCTACACGGTGGTAGGACTAACCCACAAAGCCGTCTCTTCGGGCGGCGATCCTATGGTCTATCTCGATTTGCACGAGGCTCAGGAACTGCAATTTTTATTCAGCAATGAACAAATTCGAAACGATAGAGCACGTGGAGCCCAAAGTGTTGCGACCGCTACAGTCAATGCATTTGCCCTGACCCTCTCTCCTGGATTTGATCCCAAAACCGTAGCTCAAGAAATACACCGCTGGAAACATCAGGAAGTCTATACCCAAAAAGAGCAATCCGATATCCTCACCAAAAACCTCATCGAGCGTTCCGCTAAGCAAATCGGAATGTTTACGATGATCTTATTGATCGTCTCTTCGGTTATCATCTCTTTGATCATCTATACTATGACGATGGGGAAGATAAAAGAGATCGCAATTTTAAAACTCATCGGTGCCTCCAACTTTTTGATCACCAAAATGATCGCCCAACAATCGGTTTTAATGGGGATCATTGCCTTCATCGGAGGGGCTATATTTGCCAACGCAAGTGCCAACCACTTTCCCAAAACCGTTATCCTCATCCCCACCGACGAGCTCAAGCTTTTTGTGGTTGTCATGGTCATCAGCATTCTCGCATCCCTGGGAGGTATCCGTTCAGCATTACGGATCGACCCTGCCAGTGCGATTGGGGGATAAATGAAAAAGAGGATCATTTCCGTAGAGAACCTTTCCAAAACATACGGAGAGGGGGAGAGTGCCGTACATGCCATCAAAGAAGCAACCTTTGAGATTTATGCCGGAGAAACCGTTGCGCTATTAGGTCCAAGCGGTTCGGGGAAAACGACGTTGATTACGATGATCGGCTGTATCACCGAACCCAGCAGTGGCAAACTGACATTGGACAGCGAGCTGATGTACGATCAAAAATGGCAGATCAGTGATACTCGACGTATACGTCGTGAAAAAATCGGATTTATTTTTCAAGCCCATAACCTCATCCCTTTTCTCAATGTTTTGGAAAATGTGACCATCGTACCACTCATGAATGGGGTCAAAAAAGCCCAAGCAGACCAAAAAGCCCAAGAGCTATTAGACTATCTGGGAGTGGAAGACAAGCTTACCAAAATGCCCTCACAACTCTCAGGAGGGCAAAGCCAGAGAGTAGCGATTGCCCGATCTTTGGCTAACAATCCCAAGATTATCCTAGCCGATGAACCCACCGCTGCATTGGATGGCGAGCGGGCACTGTCTGTCATGCAGCTTTTGCGCAAACTGGCCCAGGAACAAGAAGTTGCGATAATCATCGTCACCCATGATGAGCGGATGTTGCCGTTATTTGATCGAATTTTACGCGTTGAGGATGGGATTGTCAAAGAGGCGTAGACCCTTGACTGCTAATTCCTATCCTATCGGTGACATTTTTATAACAAAATCGTGTTATTATAAAAATATAATTTCAATCAGCAGGGTCTTAAATGTTTTATAAGAAAAAATATGAAAAAGAAATACAAGAAAATGAGCTCTTAAAATCCAGAATTCAAGAGCTTGAGAACTCCAATAAACAACTATCTGAAGAAAACAATCGTTTTACCACGCTTAGTACTGAAGCACGACAGCAAAAAGTGATGTTTGATCTCATTCATGAACTAACCGAAGGTTTGGTTGCCGGAGCTGAAAATGATCTCTCTATGCTTCAAAAGGATCTCATGGCCAATGTTGATGAGCTAAAGGAGATCGCTGCTCTCAATACTCTCAATCGAGAATCTTCTGACGAGATCAATGATGAAATCAATGATCTGCTCAACACACAGCAAGAGCTTGCTGAAAATATTACTAGTAATTACACCTCTGTTTCCCAGCTTAACGGAAGTGTAGAAGCGATCGGTTCCGTTATCGATCTCATTAAAGACATCTCTGATCAAACCAATCTTCTAGCGCTTAATGCTGCGATCGAGGCTGCTCGTGCAGGTGAACATGGTAGAGGGTTTGCTGTCGTTGCGGATGAAGTCCGTAAATTGGCAGAACGAACGCAAAAAGCGACTCAAGAAGTGGCAATGAGTATCCAAAGCCTCAAACAAAATGCCACCGAAATCGATGAACGCTCCAGCTCTATGGAAACCATATCCTCCGCTTCAAGTGAAAAGCTCAGTCGTTTTCAAACCTCCCTATCTGAATTACAAGGACGCACCACTGAAATTGATGACGACTCAACCGATGTTTTGTATTCTGTCTTTGTGGTCTTAGTAAAACTCGATCACTTACTGTTTAAATCCAGAGGGTATAAAACCGTCTTTACAAACCGTGTTGATGATGAGTTTGCAGATCACCATGGATGCCGCTTGGATAAATGGTACGATACAGGGTTAGGAAAAGAAGTGTTCAGCTCCGTAGCGAGCTACCCTAGATTAGAAGCTCCGCATAAAATTGTCCATGACCGTATCCATGATGCTATTCATTGTGTAAAATCAGGCACGTGCGGTGAAAAAGCAACCAACGTCATGACCTATTTCAAAGATGCCGAATCCGCAAGCCGAGAAGTATTTAGCCTCTTGAGTTCAATGCTAAATGAAGAACGTCAAAAGCGAAAAGGGCAGTAACCAAGATACTAGCGAAATACCTGTTAATTGGTATTTTCTATTTATTGAAACCTTCTAGTGTAGTAAAAGGGCCTTGTCATCGCTTCTTGTTTGTAAACGGATATGTGTCACTTTTCCCTTTGGAAAGGTGCTGTATTCATGACGCGTATTAGGATCAATAAACATAACACGATTATTGCCGTAATAGGTTCCATTATGGGTGATGACCGCGTGCAAATCAGCTTCATGTAACTTCTTCACCATATCCCGAAAAAGATGTAATGTATTTTCAGCTTCGACTACTTTGGCACTGAGAACCTGGATCTTTCCTGCTTCAATCCGGTATTGCTGAATACTGCGAACATCCATCTCCAACGGCTCTCTTCCACTGTTTTTTGCATCTGCGATACGTTGTTGAAATCGTTTCATCTGGACATTTTTTTCTTTAAAGGCAAACTGTTTCATCCCCAACTCTTTTTTATCGTCCCGTATCGAATTTTCTTTTTCGAGAATTTTAACCGCCAAGTCTGCCAATTGTTCATGGTACGCTTCAAAATGAGCGGGATCAATGCTCAGGGTATTGCCTTCTCCCTCGATGTTGTCAATCTCAATGCTTTCAAGAGCAATCACTTTACCGTGTGCAAAAAGAGTTTCTATGTATACTTTTCGCGCGATGATCTCTCCCCCAAGCATCTTCTTGATCCGAACAACATCCCCCTCAATCGTCCCCCCCTCAAGAACATCAATATTGGCCTCTTTTGCCTTTAAATCCCCGCGATGAAGCTTGATGTTGGCAATTCCGCTGACATCTATGGTTGATTTTTTATGGGTTTGCGCATCGATACTCAGATCACAGGCTTTTATTTTTGTATTTTCTCCTAGCGTTCCGCTAATATCGACGGTTTGAACATCAATACGTAAACCTGCTCCCACAGCGTCTTCACCAGCATTCCTCTGCTGTACGGTAAGCGATATGTCCTTATCCGAGCCTGGCACGACAGAACCTGTTTTGACATTAACCGCTGCGAGATACAAGTCTTGCGCAACCAAAAAAATCCCTTTCTCTCGCTTTACAAATCCCGATACAAGGGCAAAATACTGAATCCCATTCTCATTTTGCGTACTGCTGATAGTCGTCTCTTTGACCTGCATCACTCCCGCATATTTGATAACCGGTTCAGGAACAACAATAGGAGCTCCATCTAATCCCCGCCCATTGCGCCCTTTTTTGGGAAAAATATACTCCATGATAAAATCACCCGGCTGTACCCCATGAATATAGCTTGGATCTTCCGGATCTTCATCCTGTTTTTTAAAGTGCAAAACAACTTTATCGTCTATCGTATCGATAGGAGGGAAAAAACTTCCGATAGGTAAAGAGTAAGGCTCTGCCAATGGACCTTGTTTTTGTATTCTTGCTAGTAAACGAAGAATCTCTTTATCAAGCTGTTCATCGTCCGTTCCGATCAAATACCCAAGGCGAAGCTTTTTTTTGTTGATGACGGTTTTGATCCACTCCTGCACCCCTTTTTTAAGCGGAATGGTCGAGGTAGGGTCTATAATCGCTGTCACAATCCCTTTGGCCTTGCTAATACCTACCGTAAAGCGCAGATCTAAATACAAGAGGGGAACCGATGGGCGTATCGTGATTTGATATTCTTGGCTGAGTAAATACTCTTCGCTGTAAAGTTCTTCTTGGGTTATTTGTGCGTACACATCACCGCTTGGTAAAACATGCCACTCTTTATCCGCAATTTTTTTATAATAGGTCTCATAGGAGAGCAAATCGAAGTCAACGTCTTCAGCACTTAGCTTACGATCACTCGCGGCAAAGCGTAAGTCCTCTTTAACATCTATAGATGCCTTGGTAACAGGTGAAAATTCTGCCATGGTCAATCACATTTATCTATACAATGTATCAATAGAATATCTCCATTCGAATAACTTGCAAAGCAATATACTCCAAACTCATTTCCATATATATTAACGCGTTTCTAATAATAACCTACTTGAAAAAACAAATATGTAAGATTATTGTATTATTAATGTATAATTTTTTAATCCCAGCCCTAGAAGAGAGATTTTGAATGCTCAATCAACAATACCTCTCAAGAGGATACGCAAGTGTCATTACATCGTATTAATTTATTCATTTTAATCCTATTTACTATTATTGTGGGCTTAGGAACCTATTTTTCGTATCAAGTAACTCTTCACACCATCGAACGTGAGATGGTGTGGATCATTGCACAACAACTTCTATTGCTTATTGGAGCAATGGTTCTTCTCTTTGCGATACTTTTTTACTTTAACATTAAACCCTTACTGCAATTAACACAAAGCATCCAAGAATCTCCTGGTGCATTACCTTCATTTTATATCTTAGAATTTAATACCCTCAGAAATGCATTTTTGAAAAAGTATGAAGAGGTTTCTGCCCTCAATGCGAATCTTGAAGAAAAAGTAAAAGAACGAACGGCAACTCTTGCAAGGACCAATGAGTTATTCGCTAAAGCGCAAGCAATAGCGCATCTAGGAAACTGGGAATGGAATATTGTCGAAAACACAGTGCATTGGTCCGATGAAATTTATCGTATTTTTGGATTACAGCCAAAAGCGTTTGCAGCGACCTACGAAGCCTTTATCAATACCGTTCATCCCCAGGACAGAGACCTTGTCCAAAAAGCAATAGAACAATTTCTCTTGGATGGAAAAACGTATGATGTAAAGCACCGTATTGTCTTACCCACTGGAGAAATACGTATCGTAGCCGAAAGCGGGCATATGAGTCGCGACAAAGACGGTAATAACCTAAGTATGTTCGGAACGGTTCAGGATATCACCGATCAGCAGACAAAAGAGGATGAGCTTTCCCTTCATGATGAAATATTAAACTCCCTTTCTGATTCTATTTTTGTCCATCAAGAAAATGGTCGGTTTATATATGTCAATGAAGCCGCTTGCGCAACAAGAGGTTTTTCGCAAAAAGAACTATTAAATATGACTGTCTCTCAACTCGATGCTGCTGGATTCTATGAATCGGTTGAAGCAATTAAAGAACAAATAATGCAAACAGGATCAGCGATCTTTGAAGTTGCTCATCGAAGAAAATCCGGCGCCCCCATACCGGTAGAAATCGTAAGCCGTATGATCCAACGCGATGGGCAAACTTATTTTATCAGTATCGCGCGAGATATCACACAGCGTAAAGAGACCGAAAAACAAATTATTGAATCTGAAGCTAAATTTCGGGCTTTAGTGGAAAATTCTCTCGTAGGTGTTTACCAATCTGATGTTCAAGGAAATATCCATTATGTCAATGATGCACTTGTTTCTATTATGGAATACGAAAGCATTGAAGCTTTGATGGAAACTTTTTGAGCGGCACGATCGTTGACGTGAGCAGAGAAAAAGATGCCTCAAAACAGCTGAAAAAACTCTCAAGCGCCATTGAACAAATTGATGATATCGTCACAATCACCAATCGAGCCGGTACTATTGAATATGTCAATGAGGCTTTTGTTAAGCATACAGGCTATACCCGTGAAGAGATATATGGACATAAAGCGAATATTTTAAAATCAGGTCAACATGATCAGACCTTCTATGAGACCTTATGGGATACGATATTATCGGGGAATGTCTATAAAAACAGAGTGATTAACCGTAAAAAGAATGGTGAATTGTATTATGAACAAAAGACCATAACACCGCTCAAGGATGATAACGGACATATTACCGTATTCGTATCGACCGCAAAAGATATCACGCAAGCTGTAAAATCAGAGAAGCTGCTCGAACAGATGGCTAAGATAGATAAATTAACAGGGATTTATAATCGACATAGCTTTGATGAATTATCCGATAAAGAAATCGCAGGGGCCGAACGTTACGAAGCACCGTTGTCTTTGATCATGCTGGATATCGATCATTTTAAACACATCAATGATACCTATGGACATGATATCGGGGACAGTGTGCTAAAAGAATTGGTATCTATTGTCAATCTAAACATTCGAAAAAGTGACATTTTTGCACGATGGGGCGGTGAAGAGTTCTTGACCCTATGTTCTAATACAGATCAAGAACAAGCCGTAGTATTAGCGAATAAACTTCGTCAAGAAATAGAGGCAAAAGACTTCACCGTAGCTGGCCATGTAACCTCTAGCTTCGGGGTCACTCAACTGACGATGGGAGATACGAAAGAGGATCTGCTTAAACGAGTAGACAATGCACTGTATCACGCTAAGGAACATGGTAGAAATAGAGTAGATACGATGTGACAAAGCTGTTTCATAAAGGAATTTTTATCTTTTGAAAGTCATTGTATGAGGAATTTTATGAAGATTATGGCGGACAGCTAGGGATTCGAACCCTAGAAAGGTTACCCTTTACACGCGTTCCAGGCGTGCGCCTTCGACCACTCGGCCAGCTGTCCATGAAAGTGGATCGGTATTGTAATGTATTGAAGCTTAATTCCTAAATCGTGGGGAAGTTCTACGCTTTTCCCCTTTTTTACCTGTGGGTATCTCCACAGTATCTTTCTCTCTAAACCAAGAGTAAAAGAAGATGATAATTGCCAGTACCGCACAAATTTCATACCCGATAGCCCAAATAATCAAGTAAGATGTCAGATTAAACTCTAAAAAAAGCTGATAACTTGATTTGGCAATAAAAAGAAATAAAAAACTCAATGCAATCAAATAAGGGATGATCATGCTGTATAAGAAGAGCATAACTCCCTCATAGCCCTCAGGTGCAAATACATAATCTCGGTAATCAAATTCTCGGTTTAAAAACGCTTCTTTTTCTCGGCGAACTTTTTTACTTTTTTCCTGATACTCTTCCACACTTGTATCGGTCGCGCTGAGACTTTTTAACGAACGGTTATACTTGTCTGCGTAATGACTCATACTCACTCCATCGCTTCAGAATACTGCATAAGCAGTAATAATACTCCAAAAATGCTTCTTTTTCTTCCTTTTAATAGGATTTTATCCCTTTAACCCCGTCTCCATTGTATAATTAACCAATACTATTCTTTTTTTAAAGTAGGTTTTTATGCGCGCTCAAGAACGTTTTTTTCCCATTAGTGATGATTTTCGCTCTCCCTATGCACGTGATCGTGATCGTATCATCCACTCCGGAAGTTTCCGACGTCTCGAATACAAAACGCAGGTTTTTCTCAATTCCCAAGGTGATTTTTTTCGCACTCGCCTGACTCACAGTATTGAAGTGAGCCAAATCGCCCGTTCGATCAGTTCTCATCTGGGACTTCAAGAGTCACTGGCTGAATCCATCGCCCTCGCCCATGATCTAGGGCATACACCATTTGGACATATCGGTGGAGATACTTTGGATGAATGTCTCAAAAAAGAAGGCTTTAAACATGGGTTTGAACATAATCTGCAAAGTTTTCGTGTCGTAACCCTGTTAGAACAGCGTTATAAAGAGTTTTTAGGTCTAAATCTCACTTATGCCACGCTAGAGGGGATACTCAAACACTCCCCACCCTATAACAAACCGTTTTTGAACAATACTATCCGTGATGCTTTTTCTCTGGACACCCATCCCAGTATCGAAGCCATGATCGTCGATCGTGCCGATGAGATCGCATACATAAGCCATGACATCGATGATGGGATTGCGTCAGGGCTTATCAGCTTTGAAACACTCAAAAAAAGTGAGCTGATCCAAACCATCTTGCAAAAAGTCTATGATGAAGACATCCACGAAGACGAAGATGAGATGTTTCGTTACCGTTTTAGTTCTCATCTGATCAACCATCTTGTCTATTCACTTTTGGATTATTCAAAAGGTAAAATTGATAACAGCCGTGTACTAACCTCTGTTATCCCAGCATCCCAAGAGCTCCCTATCGGATTTACCAAAGAACTGGAAACGCAGATCAAAAAGCTCAAAAAGATTCTCTTTCAAGAGCTCTACCAACACAAACACATTGTTAGAAAGATGTTTTCGGGCAAACAGGCGATTATTGGCCTATTTAATGCGCTCATGGAGGAACCTAAGATGTTGCCGCGTTATTATTTAGCACAGCTAGAAATACGTAACAAACATCGTGTTATTGCCGACTATATCGCCAGCATGTCAGATCGGTATGCCATGAAGCTTTACAATGAACTTTACGGCAGAGAAGGATAAAAAATGCCTAAGACTACCAACATAGGAGAAAATCCATGCTAAGTATGGCATCGTTTCTAAAATTACTCAAAGAATCGTTTCGAGATCTATTACCGATTATTTTAGTCATTATGTTTTTTCAGCTTGCCATTATAGACTCCATTCCCGATAACTGGCTAACTACTTCCATAGGTCTTGCCATCGTAGGTGTAGGATTAGCTGTGTTTCTATTAGGTTTGGAAGTAGGTATTTTCCCTGTTGGCGAAGGGCTTGCCAGTGATTTTGCGAGTAAAGGGTCAACCTTTTGGATTATCATCTTTGGATTCATGATCGGATTTGGAACCACCATTGCGGAACCTGCATTGGTGGTCATTGCTGAAAAGGCAGCCGCTGTCAGCTGTGGCAGGATTGATGCCTTTATCCTTAGAATGGTCGTTGCATTCTCAGTTGGACTTGCTATCGTATTGGGAGTCTGGAGAATTATCAAAGGGCATCCGATTCACTATTACATTATCAGCGGATATGTCTTAGTCGTCGCCTCTACGATATTTGCACCCAAAGAGATTGTAGGACTTGCGTATGACCTTGGCGGTGTTACTACATCAACGGTTACCGTACCTCTTGTTGCTGCACTGGGAATTGGTCTTGCCTCCACTATCAAAGGGAGAAATCCAATTTTGGATGGCTTCGGTCTAATCGCTTTTGCCTCACTGACCCCTATGATCCTGGTACAGTTTTATGGGATCTTCGTGTATCAGTATGTCGATGCTCTTGCGGTAAAACCCATACTCGTCCAAGCCAGTCAATGTTCTACTGCCTTTAGTTTTGACCTTCTAACCCTTTTAAAAGGGTTCCTTTCTGTCATCGGGGATGTTTTACCTATTTTGGCCGTTATCTTGTTTTTTCAATATGTCATTATCAAAAAACCCATCGATAACCTAAAGCAGGTTCTTATCGGATTTGCCTTGGTTATTTTCGGATTAGATGCATTTATCGTAGGTCTTGAGATGGGTCTGTTTTCATTGGGTGAGACGATGGCTCTTGAACTGACTCAAAACAATAACAATACATTGATCTATACCTTCGCCTTTGCCATTGGTTTTTCGACCACTATGGCAGAACCATCTCTAACAGCAATAGCTAAAAAGGCCAAAGAGATAAGCGATGGGAAAGTCAATGATTTTGTACTTCGCCTCTTTGTGGCCTTTGGTGTTGGTATTGGAATCGCATTGGGATCTTTTCGTATTGTCAATGGAGGCGAGATCGTTTACTACATTATGAGTGGGTATATGTTTGTTATTGCACTTACATTTATCGCTCCTAAGTACATTATCCCTATTGCCTACGACAGCGGTGGAGTGACAACATCAACCGTTACTGTTCCGCTTGTTGCAGCACTAGGGCTTGGGCTTGCTACCAATATTCCGGGACGAGATCCTCTCATTGACGGATTTGGACTTATCGCCTTTGCGTCGCTTTTCCCGATGCTCACCGTCATGGCCTATGGGGTTATTACAGAGAGAATTGGTATTAAAAGCTTTCATGAGCTTGAGGCTATCAATCTTAATCGCTTCAAAAATGCACTGGAAGATGCCAACAACATGGGACTTTCTACTGTCAGTGTCTATGGAACAGACCGAAGACATTCCGCTAGGATTCAGTTTTCTGCCGTTCACATTATCGTACCAAATGACAGAAGAGAAGAAGCCCTGTTAGCCGCAAAAGAATCGGGAGCCAGAGGTGTGACGATCATGCCGGCACACGGCATGGGACTCAAAGAGATTGATAATTTTTACAATCGCTTAGAGAGTGAGCCAACCGATGCTAATTTGATGTTTATTGTCCCTCAAAACAAAGTCGATCAGATCATCAAAGGCGTTATGCACAAACTAGACATTATCGGCAATGGTGATGGCATTGCCTACGCCTATCCGATCACACATCTAAAAGGTCTTACGCTTAAGACCAGCGACCTATAAACGATGACTAAAATAGCGATTATCGGTGGAGGTGCAGCAGGTCTTATGGCTAGCATCATCGCAGCAAGAGAGGGTGCAGATGTCACCCTTTACGAGCACAACCAAAGCGTCGGAAAAAAGATCTTAGCCTCAGGAAACGGGCGCTGTAATATTATCAACACAACTGCTACGGCTGATGATTATTTCGGTACTAATGCTGACTTTGCTACCTACGCGTTAAAACAGCTTCCATTTACCAGTTTTGTGACCTTCTGTCAGACGATAGGACTACTCCTAGACATCAAAGAAGACGGACGGTGCTATCCACTTTCCAATGAAGCGAAGTCTGTTCTTAATGCTCTAAACAGTGCCGCTAAAAATTCAGGTGTCAAAATACTCACAGATACAAAAGTAACAGCACTCAATAAAGCCAAAGAGGGCTTTATCGTCCATACAGATCATGAAAAATACACGTATAACAAAATATTGATTGCTACTGGCTCTGAAGCTGCGCCGCAACTGGGTGCTACCGATGATGGATATCGCTTTGCCACTGCTTTTGGGCATAAAATCATCCCCACCTATCCCTCGTTGGTCCAATTGCATCTTAATTCTAAAATACATGCCAAGATGGCTGGGGTAAAAACATTTGCAGAAGTGACACTGAGTATCAACGGCAAAATATCTGAAAAAATTCAAGGTGATATTCTCTTCGCAAGTTACGGTATCTCAGGGCTTGCCATTTTGGATATCAGCCAAAAAGCGTCCCTTGCCCTGCTCAACAAACAAAATGTTATCCTAAACATCAATTTACTGCCGCGCTTTACGCCAGATGCACTAAAAGAGATTCTTCATAAGCTCATAACAAGCGTTCCCGATCATACACTCGAAACCGTTTTAGGCGGGTTAGTCCCTGCTAAAACGGTTCCTTATCTGTGCGAAGCGGTCGTTATCAATCCTGCAAAAGCACTCTCTATGCTCACGCCAAAAGAGATCAGTAAACTATTGGGACTTATTGCGAATTGGCAATTTGAAGTTACGGGAACTCATGGATTCAAACATGCGGAAGTCAGTGGTGGCGGTGTTGCTACGATAGATGTTGATGACACAACAATGGAATCAAAATTGGTAAAAGGTCTCTATTTTGCTGGAGAAGTTTTGGATATTGTGGGACGTCGCGGAGGGTATAACTTTAACTTTGCATGGGCGAGCGGCATGATTGCCGGACGCCAAATGTCTAAAAAGTAAAACTTACTTTTTAGTTGCGTAACGCTTACGGTCAGTTGGATCCAACCATTTTTTACGGATACGGATACTAAGAGGAGTTACTTCAAGAAGCTCATCATCTTCGATCCACTCAAGAGCACGCTCAAGGTTCATATCACGTGGTGGAACAAGCTTGATCGCTTCATCAGCGCCCGATGAACGGACATTTGATTGTGCTTTACCTTTGATCGGGTTAACATCGAGGTCATTGGTACGGCTGTGCTCACCAACGATCATCCCTTTGTAAACTTTTGTTTGTGGGTTAACAAACAACACACCACGCTCTTGCAAGTTTGCAAGTGAGAATGCCAACGTAACACCGTCTTCCATAGAAGTCAATGCTCCGTATTGACGACTCTCAACACCACTTGCACTGTAAGGGCGGAACTCCAAGAAAGAGTGATTCATAACACCCTCTCCTTTAGTTTCAGTCAAAAACTGACCACGGAAACCGATAAGGCCACGTGCAGGGATAACGAACTCTACACGAGTAAAGCCCTCACCCATTGGTACCATCGCTGTCATTTCCGCTTTACGACGGCCAAGACGCTCGATGATGCTTCCTGCAAAATCTTGAGGAAGGTCAACAACGAGATGCTCAAATGGCTCACATTTAACACCGTCGATTTCACGTATGATAACTTCAGGACGTCCGATACCGAACTCGAAGCCCTCACGACGCATATTTTCTGCCAAAATAGTGATTTGAAGCTCTCCACGTCCTGAGACCTGGAATTTACCCTCACCGATGACTTCACAACGCATTGCAACGTTAGTGTTCATTTCTGCCTCAAGACGCTCTTTGATCTTATTAGAAGTAATGTGTTTTCCCTCTTGACCCGCAAGTGGAGAATCATTAACCGAGAAGAAAACGTTCAACGTAGGCTCTTCAACGTGCATAGGGTCAAGCGGCATAGGATTGTTAGGATCACAAATAGTATCCCCAACGTCTACGGTTTCGATACCGGCAAGGGCAACGATGTCTCCCGCTTCTGCAGTTTGGATTTCTGTACGGTTAAGACCCATAAATCCAATTAGTTTAGAAATTTTACCCTTAACCATTTCGCCGTCAGCTTTTGCAAGAAGGATATTATCCCCTTTTGAAATGCGTCCGTTGAAAATACGAGCGATACCGATCTTACCAACATAGTTGTCATAGTCCAATGTGAAAACTTGCAACTGAGTAGCATTTTCAGGATCACCCGTAGGCTCAGGAATTTTTTCAAGGATTGTATTGAACAAACATGTGAAATCGCCATCAGGATCAGACATGTTTAATTTCGCAATACCATCACGAGCTGCTGCATAGATGATTGGGAAATCGAGCTGATCTTCAGTCGCATCCATAGCAACGAAAAGGTCAAATACTTCATCGACAACACGCTCAGGATCTGCTGATGGTTTGTCAATTTTGTTGATAACAACGATTGGCTTGAGCCCAAGAGCCAACATCTTTTTAACAACAAACTTAGTCTGAGGCATAACCCCTTCATAAGCGTCAACAAGGATCAAAGCCCCGTCAACCATTTTCAATACACGCTCAACTTCTCCACCGAAATCGGCGTGACCCGGAGTGTCAATAACGTTGATCTTGTGATCGCCGTAACGAATGGCAGTGTTTTTAGAAAGAATCGTGATCCCACGCTCTTTTTCTAGAGCGTTAGAGTCCATTGCTCTTTCATTGACTTGCTCGTGGCTGCCATATGTTCCAGATTGCTTGAGCAATCCGTCAACTAAGGTGGTTTTACCGTGGTCAACGTGTGCGATGACGGCGATGTTACGAATTTTTTGCATTGAATGTCCTTGTGGGAAGCAAATATTTTCGCGAATTATATCTTTTTAAAAGTTAAGGTTGGTTTAAGTGATTCTAATAGCTTATATGGAATAACTATTGCTTGCTATTACAATCACTATCTTTTGTTACAAGGATCGCATTATGATCGTACAAAGCAAAGACAACAAAGCACCTACTTCCTTATTAGAATTATTAGGCGGATCGTCTAAATCTAATACGGGTAAAGCAGATGATACGTTTGCAAAACTTCTTTCTACCCTTAACCAATCAACAAAGGGTGGAAAATCAATTGTTAAAAAAACCGATTTTGCTGCAGTTATTGACCCTAAAAATGATACTGCCGCGACGACCGTTACGGGGAAACTAGCTGATGCTAAGCCTATTGATACTAAAAAACTCAATGCAAAAGGGCTCTCTGAACTGCTTATTGGTAAAGAGGAAGAAGCTCTTCCAAAAGAGCTCATTGAAGCGTTGAGCAATGATCAGGTACATTCTCTTATCCAAAAAGCCAAAGCCTATCTTAAAAATGCCATTACGGAAAAAGTACCTGAACTCAAGGCAGATACCAAAGCACTGCCTAAAACACTCATCGGTCTTGTAGAACTCGCCCATAAAATCGGGATTGACTTAAAGGAGATCACCCTCTCTACTGTAGACAAAGATTTAGCAAGCCCACTCAAAGAGCTTCCAACTGCTCTTCTGACAAAACCGTTATTGGATTTTAAAGGACCTGCTAAAGAAATCCCGGTAGAACCGTCAAAGGGTTTTGAGTCCATTGTGCAACTGCTCAAAGAGGCCAAAGAAACCTTACCCGAGACAAAACCGGTAAAAGAATCCAAAAAAACGACCTCTGACCAACCGCTTCAATCCCTGCTAAAAGGGTTAGAAAAAGCACCGGAGCTCACTGTAGATGCTCACAAAGATGTTTCTAAAGATCTTCCCAAAACCGTCCTTTCTGCTCCTGCTATGGAAGCACTAAGTTCACTTTTACGTGACTCCAATGAGAGCGATAGCAAGCAAAACAAAGAAGAGATCAAAGCGCATACAGACACTACAAAGACACACCAACCACTCAAAGCAGACTCTCTGGAAGTTAAAGGGAAAGAAGCCGTACAAAGTATGCGCCATTTTGCTATCGACCTCAAAGAAGCCGCTGAGAACTACAAACCTCCCTTCACTCGCATAACAATGAAACTCAATCCGGAGCGTTTAGGTGAAGTAGATGTAACCCTCATCCAGCGTGGCAATAACGTTCATGTGACGATCCAATCCAATAATACGGCCAGTGTCGCATTCTTGGCACACAATGCGACTGAGCTCAAAGCACAGTTGGCACAACAAGGGGTGAACAATGCCACTATGAACTTTATGTCCAACTCGGATCAACAGCAGCAAAACCCTCAACAGCAGCAACAGCAGCAAAATGAAAATCGTTTTCGCGCCTACGCAACATTTGAAGAACTTCAACACAGCAGTGAAGAGCTAAGTGCTCTTGAAATCATCATTCCGCATTACGCGTAACACAAGGAGAATATTATGGCAACCGACGCTTTTGGAATCACTTCGTTGACTCCAACGACCACTACAACCTCATCAACTACCACTAATCCAAATGGAATTTTGGGAAAAGACGATTTTCTCAAATTGTTGCTCTTGGAACTCAAATACCAAGACCCGACTTCACCCATGGACAGTGAAAAGATTTTGTCACAAACCTCACAACTTGCGTCTCTTGAATCAGCTCAAAATACAAATAAATCTCTTGAAACCCTTGCAGCTTCTCTAGCATCATCAATGCAATTTTCTACCATTTCGGCTATTGGTAAAATTGCTGATACAGGTAGTAATGCGGTTGTCTTTGAACAAGGTGCAGCTACTAATTTTGAGATCTACTACCCGACAAACGTTGTAAGTGGCTCCGTCAATGTCCTTGATGTCAATGGAGCTGTCGTTAAAACTATACCGCTTGATCCATTAACAAAAGGGGTTCAACCCTTGAGCTGGAATGGATCGGACAATAACGGAAATACCGTTGATGCTGGCACCTATTATATTGAGTCAACCTATACTGATGATACCCATCAAGACCATACTGTTCGTCTTGGAACCTACCCAATAACTTCTGTTCGATTTGACAATGGAACTGCATCGGTGAAGATGGGCTCAAATTATGTACCGTTTGACTCGATCAAAGAGATTGTAGGAGGCTGATCATGACACAAGGATATTACGCAGGATTATCCGGAATCCAGTCTCACCAATATGCCATCGATGTGGTTTCGGATAATTTAGCCAATGTCAATACAGTAGGATATCGTGGATCAAATACCGAGTTTGCTTCTCTCCTTTCATCCAAAGTCGTCAGCGCAGGTACCCATACACCAACAGCTGATGATATTGAAGTAGGTGTCCGACTCCAAGCCACCACTATGAATACAACTGGTGGTACCCTCATCAACACCGATCGTTTTGGAGACCTCTCGTTGAGCGGCAATGGCTGGTTTGGAGTTTCTAAGGGAAATAATAACTATTTCACGCGCGCCGGTAATTTTGTTTTTGATGAGTATCAAAAAACAGCGGGTATCGGCAACTCATCCGTAGCTAGACTCACAACCGGTGATGGGATGTATGTTACTGGGACGATGCTAGAAAACTTTGCCTATGATGCTACTAACAACTATGAAAAATCACTTGCCATAAATCCTACTGCCACCAATCGACTGGGTGCATTTGTCATCGATCCCATGACAAACGTACCCTTTTCAGCCGTAGATGCACAAGGACCGCTTGAATTGCCAACACGTTTAGCCTATCCCGTAGAACCCACGACCATTGCTAGTTTTGCAGGTAATCTCGGATTCACGCCAGGTGTTCGTACCGTCAATGCAGTTGTACCAAATGCCTTAAATGAACAAAATAATCTGGGCCTCGTCTTTGTCAAAAGCGCAGTTCAGCCTTCCGTCGGAACATCATGGGATGTCACTGCAACACTTAAATCAGCCGATAATCAAAGCACCTATGATTTACAGTCTGGACAGGTCACTTTTGCAGACTCTGGAGTGCTGATTGGCTCTACCTTACCTGTTCTTAATAACAATGGTACTCCTCTAACCGTTGATGCCAGCAATTATTTTGCAAATGCCAATAATCTTGGACTGGCAGAAGACACACGAACCATGAGTACGGATGTCATTAGCGGAAATAACGAACGCAACCGTCTCAAGCTCGTCTTTACCCAAAGTACCGTTCAACCACTCACGGGTGTTGCATGGGATATTGCGGCTACTGTGACTTCCGTTGATGGACAGACTCTTTACGATACGCAAGCAGGAGAAGCAATATTTGCGGAATCAGGCGTATTACTAAGCTCATCACTGCCAGTGATGGACAATGACGGATCCCCAGTCACTGTGGATCTAGCGAGCTATATTGGCGGTGTACGATCGACTTTTGGCGTGCCTGTTAGTGCCTCCTCTACCTCTGATGGCACACTCGGTGGTACACTCACAAAATACGGGATCAGTAAGGATGGTACCATCATCGCCGATTTTTCCAATGGCCGACAAAGCGCTATCGGACGTGTTGCTGTTTACCATTTTCAAAATGAGCAAGGTCTCGAACGAAATGGCGGATCACTCTACAGACAAAGCTCTAACAGTGGAGCTCCAACTTTTTGGACCGACGCAAATGGCAATGTCATTACAGGGGCAACTGTGACCTCTGGGCAACTCGAAAACTCAAATGTCCGTCTTGATGTAGGGCTAACCGACATGATTATCTTACAGCGCGCCTATCAAGCGAATGCCAAAACACTTACCACCTACGATGAAATGATCCAAAAAGCGCTGCAAATGCGCCGTTAGTTTTGGACCATTTTTTGCTTATACATTTTACTATGTGAATCAAAGGACTTATTATGTTACGATCACTCTTTGCAGGCGTCACTGGACTACAAGCACACCAAATCGCGATGGACGTCGAGTCCAACAATATTGCCAACGTCAATACGATCGGATTTAAGTACTCACGTGCCAATTTTTCTGATCTGCTGGCGCAAACGGCACAAATCGCTACGGCACCGCAAGGAGACTTGGGGGGTAAAAATGCCGTTCAGATCGGATTGGGTACAACGATTAACTCCGTTACCCGTATCATGACCCAAGGTTCTATCCAAAATACCGATAAAAATACCGATGTCGCGATCCAAGGCGATGGCTTTTTTATCGTCAGTTCGGATGCCGGAAGTACCTACAAATACAGCCGTTCCGGAGATTTTAAATTTGATGCCGGCGGAAACTTCGTCGACAACGGCGGGTTCATCGTCCAAGGCTGGGTGCGTGATGAAACAACCGGAAAAGTAGACTCTACAGCACCGATCACAAACATCAATATTCCGCCAGGATTGACAACCCCTGCTAATCCATCGGCTGTTGTAACGCTCAAAGCAAACCTCGACTCAGGTGAAACCGTAGAAACGTTTAATCCGACCAACGAGATGGCGACCTACAATCTTACTGATTATTTGGCTTACGTCGGTGGTGCGGTAACACCTCAAGCATTAACAGCAAATGCAATCCGTACAGCCAATACCGATGTTTCAGAAGACATGAAAGTCATGTTTAATGAGCAAGGCCGCTCAATGGTCATGCAAGCCGGACAAGGGGTTTGGATCAGCTATAAACCTGCTGTAGAAAATGCAACCATTACCAATGTTCAAGGAGCATTTAGCTTTGATCTCAATGGAACTACCATCAGCGGAACTACGCCTGGTACCATTCCGGCAGACAATGCAGGCTACATTGCACAGCAAATCAATGCTAAAACGGCCTTAACGGGTGTCGTTGCAACGGTGGGTGCAGCAGGTGCCTTGCAGTTGACCAATGATAATTCGCGCGCAAGTGATCTGGACGCTACAAAAAACATTAGGATTACGGCTGTTAATGCGGGTGCTACAGCCGTTGGTATCGTTGCCACCGTTGCTGATAACAATAACACAACAGCCTATAACTACACTTATGCTTCCAATGCAGTCGATTTGGCCAATAATGCAGCCCCGATCAATACTACGTTCAGAACGACGGAACAACTGCGAATCATCATGCAAGAGCATGCACAGCTGATTACAGGCGGTACAGGGATAGAGGTTGTTATTAATGATGAAGGACAGTATAAGTTTACCAACAATAACGATGGTGACGCAACTCAAGAAGATCTTAAGCTCCAAGTGACCGCCTACAGCAGTACCGCCGGTAACATAACGAAGAATGTACGATTTACCGAAGTTATGCAGGCAATCGACGGTACCCTCATCGAAGGAAGCACCGGTATTCGTCTCTCACAGTCACTCAATGCCGCTACCCACTCAGCGAGTATTGACATCTATGACTCATTGGGAAGTAAGCATACCCTCAAGATGGATTTTCGAAAGACCGGTGTTGACGCTGCAACCGGTGCCACATGGAGCATGAAACTCTCCGTTCCCGCACCCGGTGAAATCAATACCATCGCGCCGCTCAATGAAATCAGCGGGCAGGTCAGCTTTGGTCCGGACGGTTCACTCTCCTCCTATACCCCGACCAATGTCAACTATACCGGGAATAACGGCTCTTCACCGAACCAAAACATCAATATCGATCTTGGAACGTCCAACGCATTTGATGGAATCACCAGTTTTGACGCAACGTCTGGAACCAGCGGTATTTCCCAAGACGGTTTTCCGGGAGGAGACATCGTAGGTATCCGAATTGACCAAAGCGGTACATTGATCGGATCATTTTCAAACGGAAGATCCTTTGGTCTCGCACAAATCGGGATGGCAAAGTTCACCAATAACGAAGGGTTGGTTGCGGATGGCGGAAATGTTTTCCTGCAATCGGCCAACTCCGGTGATCCGATTATCGGGACGGCGGCCACTGCGGGACGCGGATTTATGCAGTCTTCGGCGCTGGAAGCTTCCAACGTTGACTTATCCAAATCATTGACAAACCTCATCATTATTCAACGCGGGTATCAAGCCAACGGTAAAACGATTACCACATCCGATACGCTACTGGAAACATTACTGGGAATTAAACGATAATTTTTAGGAGGATAGCCGCCGAGGGAGAAGCTCGACGTGCTTGAAACTTAAGGAGTTATACAAATGAAAATGGAAAACCCCTTTGACGCTGCTGTTGTCAAGTGGGATAACGAAATTATGCGCTACTAAAGTAAACGAACGGTAATACCGCTATAATTACACATGCGATGGCGAACTCTTAAAAAAACAAAACAATCACCCCCCTTCCAAAATACCATCATTCACTATGCACCGTTTGCCCCTCGCGCACTCGCATTTTTAACCGATCTTTTCATGATTGGCCTCCCTATTTCTTTGCTTTTAATGAGCATCTTTGGCTACGATCAAATGCACACGGCGGGTGCCATGGATGTCCTAAGCAACAACAAAGCAGCCCTCCAAAATCCACCCAATCCGCTAAGCTCCATTCTCCAAATCGTTTTATTTATGCTCATTACCGTGGAGCTGTGGCATCGATACACCCAAACACCCGGAAAAAAGCTGGCACGTATTTGTGTTGTGGATGCTATCACACTGAAATCTGCTCCCTACGGGAAACTCTTGGTACGATTTATCGCCTATTTTCTCTCGCTTATCTCCATCGTTGGCTTTTTTATCGGTTTTTTCCGTAAAGACAAACGCTGTTTGCATGATCTGCTAAGCGGTACTGCCGTGATACGTGAAGCGTAAAATGTCCCTGATTATCGGAGTTTTTTACTTTTTTTATTTTGCTCTTATTGGGGTACACATTATCTTTGTCCCCAAGATTCTCTCTATGGTGGGCTACAATGCTATGGACATCGGCATCATCTTTGCCTCCGCCCCCTTGGTCCGTTTTATCGTCCCCTTTTTATTTCTAAAAGGATTTAATCTCGACCATAAGGCATTTGTAGCAGCACTCGTACTCATGCTTTTTGGAGCCATTGCTTTCTATCCTTCTCTAGAGTTCTTTTGGCCATTACTGATCAGTAATATTGTGTTTGGGATCGGAATGTCGTTGTTGCTTCCCTACATCGAGGTCATTGCATTAGAACACATCGGAAAAGAGTCCTATGGGAAAATACGTCTGTTTGGATCACTGGGTTTCATCGCGGTGGCATTGGTGCTGGTACGCTATCTCATCGAGCCTAGAGTCGGTATTGATTTTTTAATCGCTATGGCCGTTGCTACAACCGTTTTAGGGGCACTTATAGGCTCAAAAGAGTATAAAAAAAGTGTCGCACTCCCAAGCCTCGAAGAGACCTTTGACTCCTTCAATCCTCTCGCTCATCTAAGCCTCTGGATAGGCTTTTTACTCATGCAGGTGAGCTTCGGACCCTTTTATAACTTTTTCACCATCTACGTCACCGATCATGCCATCAGTTTAGATACTACTGTATGGCTTTGGAGCTTTGGGGTACTTGCTGAGATTTTGATGTTTTATTTTCAAGGACCCCTTTTACGCTCCAATCTCCCTAGGCTTTTACAGATTACGGCACTTTTTACCGCTGTTCGTTGGCTTATTGTTGCCTTCTTCCCAGACAATATCACCCTCCTGTATCTGGCCCAAAGCTTACACGCCTTTAGTTTTGCCCTCTTTCATACCGTGTCTATCACTATTTTATTCTCTTTATACCAGTCAAAGCGGCTTGCACAACAATTTTTCTTTGGTATATCGTATGGTCTTGGGGGATTTTTAGGCGCTTTGGGTGCGGGGGTATTGTATCAATACACTCCCTCTTGGCTCTTTATCGGAGGTGCGATTGCAGCATTTGGAGCTACAATCTCTTTCACTATGTATACAAAAAGTCTTAATCCCTCTTATCGTCGAAGGTGAAAATCCATTTGTGGAAATGGAATCGAAATCTCGTGTTTGTCAAACTCAAGCTTTACGAGTTCCGTGATGGAAAATTTAGTATCCCAATAAGCGGTAGCAGTAACCCAGGGTCTCGCATACAATTGCACCGAGTTATCTCCTAAGGCTCCAACTACAACTATCGGTACAGGCTCTTTGAGCACACTTGGATGTGCCAATAAGACTTCTAGGATAACCTTTTTTGCGAGCTTCAGATCATCCTTGTAGTCAATGTCAAATATCATATCAATTCGACGCTGATTATTACTCGTAAAGTTAATAATATTTCCCGCAATCAATGCTCCGTTTGGAATCACAATAGAACGATTGTCGATGCTTGTAAGCGTCGTTGAAAAAAGATTCATAGATGCAACAATCCCCTCAACTCCAGATGCCTCTATGTAATCTCCGACCTTAAACGGTTTGAAAAAGATAATCAAAACTGCCGCACCGACATTTGAGAGAGTGTCTTTGAGCGCCAGTCCCACTGCAAGCCCTGCCGCACCAAATACCGCCACAAAAGAGGTGGTCTCGACGCCCAGGTTTCCGATGGATGCAATCACTATGACAATGATCAAAGCGACATAGGTCCCATTTGCAACAAACGAAATCAGGGTCTCATCAACACGAGCCTTTCCCATCCCCTTTTTGATCAACGTCACGATTTGACGGGCAACCCATCGTCCGATCAGAAATATGAGCAGAGAACCAAGGATCTTTATCCCGTACTCCGTCCCATAGTCTAGGGCTAGATCCGTATACTTTTCCAGTTTTGGCATCATCACTATTTCTCCTTATCGGTATTCAACAATTTTACTCATAGGCAATCTCATCTGAGGGCTTTGCGGATCAACACGGTATCCAAAAGCACAGATCAATGCAGCGCTTCTCCCTTGAGGAAGATCAAGAACAGCTTCAATCTGCTCTTTTTCAAACCCTTCTATAGGACAGCTGTCGATTTGAAGCGTTGCCGCATAGGTCATCATATTAGCGCATGCGATGTAACACTGTTTTGCCGTCCAGTTCTCCAACAGATCTTCGTGACATTCAATCAAAGAAAGATAGCTCTTATAGACACCCATGTATTTTTCAAGCCCTTCAGCGTCCAGACCTCTGCGCTCAAACATACTGCGTACATACGGTGTACCACTGCGTAGATCATCATTGTCTGTCGTAAAGATCACTAATTCTGAGGCTTCGGTGATCTGTGCTTGATTCCAGCATGAAGACTTTAGGGCTTTACGCAACGCTTCATTACGCACGACGACCAATCTCCACGGCTCCATACCAAATGAAGAAGGAGACATGCGTGCCACTTCTAAAATCGACTCAAACTGCTCTTGGGGAATTGCTTTAGAGGTATCAAAATGTTTACACGCATGGCGAAATGCCATTGCCTTCATGAAATCGGACATAGTTCACCCCGTTTATTTTGTATTGATTGCACCATTGTAACGTACAAGTGTTTATGCTCTGTTTGCAGCTCTTCTAGGATTACTGCATATTTTAGATACGTTTTCCATGCCGTTTCGGATGGCTTCTGGCGCCCTAACTTAATCAGCTCAAAACACACTGCCGCATTGATAAATCCTTTCCAAAGCATCACCTCATTCTCTTTTTCAAACCGTCGTGGAAACCATAACGCTTCGAGATCCTCATGCGCATCGTAATAACGCTCTTCGCTTAATGACCTCATATACGCTTCACACGCTTGTGCTACTGTTGTAAGTTCTTTCTCCAATATCCACGCCCTCCTTTTAGACTAATACATACATGATCTGGGAATTTTGCTCTGAACTCTTGGAGCCTCGAGTGCGTACCTTTCCCGCTGTCGCAATAAAAGACAAACACACTGCCCTCAGGCTCCTGCTTCATCAACGGCGGATTATAAGTGATACCATCCGCACCCTCAATACTGTTTAAAATCGTATCGACCAAGATCACTTTAACACCTTGCGCCGCTAACAGCTGTTTGTTAGCCAAATACTCTTGTTGTGTCCATTCATCGACATTCAAATCGACCATTTTGTATCCAATTTCTTATTTTACGTAAGTCTATCGAAACTATAAAAGCATACCCCTTAGACTTTTTAGCTACACTTACATTATGGCTAAGAAAAAGAAAAAAATGATCAAACTCAATCAATCCATTCGCCATTTTTTCGGCGATGAAGGATTTGACGAGGGGATAGAACGCGTTCCCACCGAAACACTTATGGCACTCTCGCACACCCTTGGGCTGTTCAATGATATTACCGACAAACCAACACTCATCAAAAGTTTTCGCCGTTTATGGTCGGAGGGTGAAAGTGATAATCGTGAGTTTATTGTCAACTTTTTTCGTAATGATGGACGAACCTACCCCAATCCAAAACCCAAAGAAAAACCTCACGAGAGAGAAGAAAAAATTGACGAGCTGCTAGAAGGGCTAGAGATAACCTCATCGGAGCGTTTAGCACTGCATTCAGCTTTTCTCGATGTGCGTATTCGTAAAATAACACCTGAAAAGATCGCAGCCAAACTCGATCATATCCGCTTTTCACTCAAACGTGAGCGCCTTGAAAAAGCGCTTGACGGTAAATTCAATTATGACGATTGTTTGGAGTTTTATGCCTCAATCCAATATTCTATCGGAGATGAGAGCTTTAGTAAGATTCATGTCCTTAAAACGCCTCCTATTGAGAGTAAACGGATTCAAGAAGAAGACCCACAAACCGTCATTGATGAGATCTCCAAGCTCAAAATAGTACTAACCCTCCAAAAACAAGAACAAATCAACCAATTTTTAGCTGCCATCCCTTTGCGCACTCATCGCTATCTAAGCGAGGAAGAGATCATCAGTTCACTAAAAAGCGCTCCCCCCTCCGCCAGCACTATCACCAATGTGCTGGATAATACCCTCTTACAAAAAGTACTCTCCACCTATTTCCCCTCCGCCAAAACATCCCTAAACGGCGAGGATCTGATGATCGAGATTCAAAAGAGCCTTGATCTGCCTCATTCGCTAACCCCGTTTCACTACACCTTGCACCTGCATCTTGATGCGCTTGAAATCAGTCGCAGTATTTGGGAAGGCACTGACATCACCTTTGCGGATGTGACACTGCGACAAACCAATGAGGCAGAGAAGATCTTTTTAGGTGAGCTCACCGATCTCATCGCCAAATGCGGCGATCGGGCCAAACTTCTCAACCTAACAGAGAGCAAACTTTACGAACTGGTCTATGAGTTGCTGACCCCTCACTTCACGGACATACTGCACATCGGTGCTAAAACACAAAAACGAGTCCTGTATTCGTTTGATCAGCTCATTGCATCCGAACTGCTCAAACGTCAAAAACAAGAGCTCTTAGCACGCAGTATCCGAGATTTTAAAAACCTCTTTCCGCTGGCACGTTCCCTACGCCGAAAGCTTGTCTTTCATGTCGGACCCACTAACAGCGGTAAGACCTATACCGCAATGAAAAAGCTTCGCAGTGTTGGTACAGGGTATTATCTCGCACCGCTTCGTCTGTTAGCACTTGAAGGGTACGAAGAATTACGAGAAGAGGGAATAAATGCTTCGCTCATAACCGGTGAAGAACAAATCCTGGACGAAGATGCGACACACATAAGCTCCACGATTGAAATGCTTAATTTTGAAGTCGAAGTAGACGTCTGCGTCATCGATGAAGTACAAATGATCGGAGATCGTGACCGTGGATGGGCATGGGCGAATGCCATCATCGGTGCTCCTGCTAAAACCGTTATTATGACCGGATCAACCAATGCACTAGATGCGATTACCGCTCTGGCGCACTACTTGGATGAACCTCTTGAAATTGTGGAATTTGAACGTATGAATCCGCTAGAGCTAATGAAGTCCCCCGTTGCATTAGATAAAATTGAACCTAAAACAGCCATCATCGTCTTTAGCCGTTCTAATGCGCTGCGCATCAAACAACAAATCTCCAGTACTTACCGCACCAGCATCATCTACGGTAATCTCAGTCCCGAAGTACGTCGTGAAGAAGCACGACGATTTCGCGAGGGGGAAACGGATGTTTTAGTTGCTACTGATGCGATTGCCATGGGGCTTAACCTGCCGATTAAAACGCTTATTTTCTCAAAAGCCGATAAATTTGACGGTCAATCCCAACGAAGCCTTACCTCCAGTGAAGTGCAGCAAATAGCAGGACGAGCAGGACGCTATGGACTGAGCGAGCATGGCTATGTGGGAGGGGTCAATAATGAGATTCTTAAAAAAATAGCGCCGCTGTTTACACAAGAAGCCAAAAAAGTCTCCATTCCGTTTAACGTCATGGCAAACTTTGATCACATCATGCTTGTGTCCACTATTTTAGAAGAAAAATCGCTCTCAGCTATCATCGAGTTTTTTGTCGAAAATATGAAGTTTGAGGGACCGTTTCGTGCCGCCAATCTCGAATCCATGAGTGAGGCATCTGCCATTGCCGATCGCTATGATCTGGATATGAAGACCAAGTTCACCCTTGCTACCGCCCCATTATCTACGGGATCACCACTGGTCATGGCAGCATTTGAACGTTATGTAAAAGCATTGGAGCAGGGAAAACCCATCGCTTACGTCTCACCTGCTCACTTAGGATCATTTGCGCTTACCATGGAAGAGCTGCAGGATGCGGAAGATCGGATCAAAGAGATTTCGTTGTATCTGTGGCTTTCGTATCGTCTGAGTGAATACTTTATCGACAGTGAAAAAGCGCGCTTATTTCGAGGAGAACTCAACCGTTTCATCGAAAACTCACTCCAAAAAAGCCATTTCACCCCGCGCTGTAAGACGTGCACGAAACCGCTCGCACCCGGCAGTGAGTTTAGTATCTGTCAAAGTTGTTTTAATGCCCTCAATCGCGCAAAAAATAGACCCGTATCTGCTAACAAGCCTTTTAGCAAAGCCTACAAACGCAATTAGCGTTTAGGTTAGCGAATCAAATCAGAGTAATCAAACTCAGAAGGATTCAAAAAAAGTTTCTCGTCACGTACAGAAATACGCGCATCCGTACTCGCTAACTTCTCAAAACGCTTTTTGATTTTTTTCTTTGCTTCGTCTTTTATCTTCTTGACTTTCAAAAAGTCTTTGAGCGATATCCAAGCATCGATTTCCACGATGTCTGCATTAATAGCATCCGGCGCTATAGGCTCCATCCCCTCTTGCATCACCGCTTCAGGATTTACATGAGACAAAAATTTAGTCGCAACCACGTGCAGCACACTGCGCAATTGCGCATCACGTTCTTTGTAGATCTGCTCTACTTTGATACGTTCATCAATCAGCATCTGTTCACGCTGATCACGAAGACGGGATGTCTCATTTTCCAAAACATCCACACGTCCGCGAAGGCGCTCATTTTCTTGCTCAATGTACTGTGTATAACGCGCGTCCACTACATTCTCAGTGCTTTGAGAAGCCTTTGGTGTTGTGATTGTGACGTATTTTACACCATCTTCAACGAGACAGTTCAGACTTCCGCGACGCACACGATTATGGATCGCTTCTTTGGATACTCCAAAATGCTCTGCTGCATCCGCAATGGTCAATTTCTTCATCTTTTCCCTTTATCTGTGCAGCATACGAATCAGAGCATTGACGATGTCAAAATCCAAATGCCCGTTCATTACCTCTTTCATCAACTTGATCGACTCAAAAGTACTCATAGGGTCTTTGTACGATCGTTTGGTCGTTAGCGCATCAAACACATCACATACACCGATGATACGAGCGAATTTTGAAATAGCTTCTCCTGAAAGATTGTCAGGATAACCACCTCCTAGCATTTTTTCATGATGATGACGAATCCCCGTCAAAATCCGCTCATCGGTGATACCTAACTTCAGCGCGATTTTATGACCTTGTGCAGGATGTGTTTTCATCTCTTCAAACTCAATCTCAGTGAGCTTTCCATTTTTATTGATAATATCAAAATTTACTTTGCTTTTGCCAATATCGTGCAACACTGCCGCCATCCCAAGGGTTTTTAATTCCTCTTCATTCAGCCCTAAAAAAGCCCCGAGACTGAGAGTATAAATACTAACATTGATCGAATGGGTATGGGTATAAAAATCATGCGCCGTAATTTTTAGAAGCGATTCAACGGCTTTGGTGTCATGTAAAATAATATCGACAATGCTGTCAACCACCGGCTTGACATTTTTAGCGACTTCCAATGATTCAGGATTACGAAACATCTCATCGATGACACTGCTCGCCTTTTCGTAGACAATAATCGCTTTATCGTCTAGCGATATATCCTCAGCACGAGCGATGGTTTGAATATGCTGCTGGACGTATGCTTCATACGCCAAAGCATCTTCTACATCGATATAGAGTTTCTCTACTTCACGAATGCGCACTTTGTCATTTCCATCAACCACGGTATCACTTTGAAGATACAACATCATACTGCTCTTCTCATCATTGGGTAAATAAATCTGAAAGTTCAATTTTTCACCCTCAGTGATCACCCGTTTATCAATCGATTTGTACCGCTTTGATTTCGATGTTGTGCTCATCTATCGTTCCTTTTAGCGGAAGTTCTCAAATACGAGAGGCGCTTCCCATTCCATCCCTTTGATGTGCGCCATTATTTTTTGGAGCTCATCAATTTGTTTGGATTTTACACGAATGTATTCACCCTCAATAATAGCCGAAGCTTTTGTTTTGAGCGCTTTGATCTCAGCGATGATTTTTTTTGCTTCTTTCGCCTCGATCGTATCTACGATTTTATAGGTCGCTTTTCGAGATCCACCGCTTGCATCTTCGGTTTTAAGTTCTTCAAGAGCCTTAGAAGAGAGTCCGCGTTTGATGAGCTTACCGATAACAACGTCTTTAAGTGCATCAAGCTTGTTATCGCTGGATGCCACTAATACAAGCTGTTTTTCTTTTTCACGGTAGTTGATTTCATAAGCAACGCCTTTGAAATCGTAGCGTCCAATTACCTCTTTTTCAGACTGGGCAATCGCGTCTTTAAACGCCTGTAGATCAATTTTTGCAGAGATGTCGAGAGAATGTTCTGATGCCATACTATTTCCTAAATGATTTTATAACAGTTAGTATAACACAAATAAGAAATTAAAATATAGGCGCTCCAAAATCCAAACCGCCGCCAAAACTCATGTTCGGATCGTTATACCCCAATATCGAACTTTTGGTCCGCAACATCGCAATGTCTTGCTTGGGCGCGATGCCTTGGGGACACACAGGAACACACTCACCGCACAGCGTACAATCCCAAATCCCGTTTGTTTGTATCGCTGTTATTTTCTCATCACTTTTAGTTTGGCGCGGATCACTAACATAACGCCACACACGAGTAAGCGCAAAGGGACCGATAAAGTCAGGATTGACTGCATAGACAGGACACGCACTAAAACATGCCGCGCACAAGATACAATCACTTTGCGTTCCAATACCGCTCATCGCTTCTTCACTAACATTGCCCTCACGTGACGCTTCGCTCCAGGCATTTCCCATACGGTTAAAATGCTCAACAGCAGAACTTTCGACCACTAAATCACGAATAACGCTCGCGTTACGCATCGGCTCTACGAGATCACCGTCGCTTGGTTTGTACTCACACATCAGTACTTCGCGTCCATTGACACGAACGGCACAACTTCCGCATACACCGCTGCGGCATCCTTGCGAATAGGTGAGGGTAGCATCGACTTTGGTTTTGACGTGATTGAGGATGGTGAGCAGCGTTACGTTCTCTAAATCGACCTCAAATCCTTGAGGTGCATCTTCGTGACTACGTTTTACTAGAATCTTCATCAGTCACACCCGCCATTTGTTTGATACGTCATCGGAATATAATCCCGATTGACTACGCTAACGCTGTGTTTCTCTCGGCGAGAAGCCCACGTGCAGTAAACCGCACTATTGCTTACCTTCTTCATCAGTCACACCACTCTCTTTCTTCATCCTCATCCTCTTCTTCGTCATCATAGTCGTCTTCGCAACAGGTGTCTTTGTGATCTCCAGGGATCTCTTCTTCCCACTCTTTGTCATCACCGGTCATACGTAGAGCAACCTCTACTTCATCAAATTTGTACATAGTACTCCATCCTCTTTCCAAGTAATTGTCTGAGTTCCAAACAGTTCATCATCTCTGACAGGAACATCCCCACGATAATGTGCCCCTCGGCTCTCGCTTCGATTGATAGCAGAGACGACGATGATCTCTGAGAGCTCAATCTTATTGCCAAATTCGATAAACTCCACCAGATTGGTGTTGCAGATCTTTGACTTGTCTTTTGGACCCATCTGCGACAGCTCTTTTTGCATCTGTCCAATCGCATCAAGTACGCTTTGAAGTCCTTTTTCCTCACGCACCAAACCAACATTGGTATAGAAAATCTCGGCTAAGCTCTCTTGTTTCGCATAAAAATCGATTCTGTTGCTAAAAGACATTACCTCGCTGATAAAGTGAATATCTTTGGACAGTTGCCCATTCGCTATATCAGACACCGATTTTTTTTGTGCAAACACCGCCGCAGATTTTCCGCAATGACGACCGAACACTACGAGTTCCAAAAGCGAGTTCCCGCCCAGACGATTCGCTCCGTGTGTTTTGTGATTGGCACACTCACCTACGGCAAACAAACCGCTAACGCTTGTCATACATTCATCATTGACTTCTATCCCGCCCATGCTGTAATGCGCTGCAGGCTTGATCGGGATGAGATCATGAACCGGATCGATTCCCTCATATATCTGCGCCAGTTTACGTTCCTGAGGCAGTTCATGACTGATAAACTCTTCTCCCAAATGGCGAATGTCCAAATACACAGCACCACCTGAAACAATCTCATCGTGAATCGCACGGGCAACCACATCACGAGGTCCCAGCTCATCGGTAAAACGTTCCCCTTTGGCATTGAGTAAAAATCCGCCTGCTCCACGTGCGCTTTCCGAGATCAAGATTGACGAGCTTTTGAGCGCTGTAGGATGAAACTGGATAAACTCCAAATCCGCTAACCGTGCACCCGCGCGTATCGCAGCCGCGATCCCATCGCCCGTACTGCCTACGGAGTTCGTCGAGTGTTTGCCATACAGCGCACCGTATCCACCCGTAGCCATTATCACAGCGTCCGCACGTATTTCTTCTACATCGCCGGTCGGGATATTCAAACACGTCGCACCTAACGCACGATTGCTTGCTTCATCTACGATGATATTGAGTAAAAATCGCTCATTCAAAAACGTGATACCTGCTTTGAGACATTGATCGTACAGCGTGTGCAGGAGCTTAAGTCCCGTATAGTCTTGTGCATAACACGCTCTTGGTGCTGATGCACCGCCCAAACGTCTGCGCGCTATCTCGCCCGATTCATCACGGCTATACGGCAAACCCATCGTGTTACACCAACGCACCGCATCGGGAGCATTTTCACACATAAAAGCGATCTGTTTTTCATTCCCCAAGCCTACGCTGGATTTCAACGTATCCGCAATGTGATTTGCAACCGAATCGCCCTCTCCCAAAACCGCATTCATCCCGCCCTGAGCCATCGAGGTCTGTGAACGTGTCGGAAGTGTTTTGGTCATAACGATGACCTCAGCACCTGCTTCATGAGCCGACAATGCGCTGACCAGTCCCGCACCCCCTCCACCGATAATTAATACTTTAGCCATAATAGAGACTCCTTGAATAGGATGATTGTAGCACAATGGTTTTTAGGAGTTTCTCAATAGAATCATTAACACATGAGTGTTAGTATTTTTAAAGTGTTAGCAGTATTGTCGATAGTTACTCCAATCTTTTGGCTGCTTCACGATAAACGGCCATTTCATCACGTGCGGCTATCGCAATAACTTCAACGATGATAACCTCTTCGAGAATGCGGTAAACGATACGAATCCGCTTGTGATCAACATACATTTTTCGACAACCGCCAAGATCCATCCCCAATTTATTGCCGAGAAGATCGCCAAGCTGAGGAGATTGGGCCAGTTTATTGAGCTGTTTAAATACCAAAAGACGTACACGATGATCGAGAGCTTTGAGGTCATCTTCGACTTCAGGGAAAAATTTAATCGCGTACATCGGCTTCATTAACACCAAAGCGATTCATCATATCATCCAATCCGATGCGTACTCCCGTATCTTTGGCTGTACGATTTTTGAGTGTTTTATAGATTTCGATATGTTCGGCCAAATCAGCAATATCTTTGAGCCGCTCATATTCCTCTATCGGCAAAACAACGAGTTCGAGTTTGTTATTTTTGGCAATGGCGATTCTCTCTTTAGCGCCATCCACCAAACTTTTAAATACAGAAGAAAAATTACGGGCTACTTCAGTAGCAGCGATAATCTCATCACGAGCATAAGCAATCATAGAAGGCTCCTTCTTAAATACATACTATTTTATGTATTATACTACAAACTTATTAAAAAGTATTGATACCGTTATTAGCAAAGAACCTATTACAAAACTAGATTTTTATGCATTCCCACTCAGGAGAGTAGGAACGAGGGAAATTGTATGGTAAAATATGGTAATTTAATACAAGGTTGTTCCATGACCAAAAAAATGACCATTACTCTTGATGAGAGCATCATCGATGAACTTTCTGAAATAGCCCATGATCTGGGAAAAAAGAAAACGCAAGTAATCCGTGAGGCCCTCCAAGATTATTTTGATGTGCAAGCCCTCACCAAAACGGTAACCGACTACAAAATGGGCTCACTTGAAACCATGTCACATGCTGATATGAGAAAAGCACTTGGCGTATAATATTCAATACGATCCCAAAGTTTTTAAACAGCTTTCCAAGCTGGATAAGAATGATGTAAAAGCAATATTGGAAAAAATAGAAGACTTTGCGCAAGAACCAGTGCTTACGCAAATCAAAAAACTCAAAACACCCTTCGATGGAGCGTATCGTTTGCGAGCAGGAAATTATCGTGTTGTCTTTTACATTGAAAATGATTTGATGCTGATTTCCAAAGTGGCTCACCGTAAAAATGTGTATGACGTATGAATCTAGAAACCCTCATCTCACTTCTCGGAATCTACCTCTTCATCGCCGTGGGCTTTGGTGCCAAGTGGACGTTCAAAGATAAAATCGACGATCGTACCATCACCCTGCTCAGCGTCTATTTTTTACAAATTTTTCTCACCTTTTGGGGGCTTCTCAAGCGCCCCATCGATACCGAACTTTTACTCGCTCCATCCGTGTATCTAGCCATAACAATCATATCTCTGTTACTTATGATACCACTCTCCAAACTGCTCTTTAGCGATACCAAAGAGCGTTCCATCGCTACCGTTGCAGCACTCATCGGAAATACGGGAAACCTCGGTATCCCATTGGGAATTGCGATGTTTGGCGAGCAAAGCGTACCGTATATGACCCTCATCAATCTCGTCAATGTATTCGTTGTCTATACCATCGGAGTTTACTACTATTCACGCGGTGAGTTCAGCGTACGTGCTTCGCTTATGAATATCCTCAAACTTCCCGTACTTTGGGCAGCTATGGTAGCGATTACTCTGAACCTCATCGGCTATCATCCAAGTGAAGCAGTGGATAAAACCCTGATGATGGGGGCCTATGCCTCGATGACAATGCAACTAGTACTGTTTGGGATTTATCTCTATGGGACAAAATTGGGAGAGATTAGCATACGATTGTCTGTTTGGGTCAGTGGCACAAAGTTCATTTTAATCCCTGCGCTTGCATGGGTTGTTCTAGGTTATGTAGATATGGAGAGCAGTGTTAAGGGGATGGTGTTTTTAGAGTTGATCGTCCCGCTGGCGGTTGCCAATGTCAATCTGGCATCGCTGTACAACTGCGCACCGCGTACCATGACGATACAGGTGTTTATCACTTCGGTGCTGTTTTTGGGGATTGCGTTTATTTTACCGTTGATTCTAAAAACGTTTTAATATTTTCCACTGTTGCCGCGATAAGCCGCTCACGTGCTTCCACAGAAGTCCACGCGATATGGGGAGTGATATAGAGACGTTCTGTATGCTTGACGTTCAATAAGGCATGAGGAATACTCATCGGCTCTTTGACCAACACATCCAGCCCCACATAGATCGGCTTGACATCGATTATCACTGACAGAGCATCCTCATCCACAATCCCGCCACGACCAAGATTGAGCAATACTGCCCCGTCTTTCATCTGTAACAACTCAGAGTGAGAGATGAGGTTTTCAGTAGAGGCATTGAGCGGTGCATGGATCGAGATGATATCGCTGTTCTCAATCAAACGACTCAACGTTGTTTTTTCAAACTCACTATTCTCATTTTTACCCGAGGTTGAATAATAGATCACTTTGGCGCCAAATGCTTTTGCGATGTTGGCAACACTTCGTCCGATCTCACCCAGACCGATAATACCCCATGTCTTACCGCGCAACTCGCTAAACGAAGGACCGATATGAGTAAACACAGCCTCTTTTTGCCATTGACCGTTTTTGACGTATTCATCGTAATAGCATGAATGCCCCATGAGATAAAAAAGCATCGAAAACGTATGCTGTACTACCGCATCGGTCGAATAACCCGCCACATTTTTGACACTGATCCCACGGCGTGCTGCCGCATCATGATCGATGTTGTTTGTCCCTGTAGCTGCTACGCAGATGAGCTTAAGCTTAGTCGCCGACTCCATTACTGCATCGCTGATCACGACTTTGTTCGTAACAATCACATCCGCTTGTGTAACTCTCTGTGCAATTTCATCTGCTGTAGTTGTTAAATAGGTCGTAACATTACCAAGCGACTCAAAGGCTTCTAACGAAGTATCCCCAAATGTCAACGTGTCTAATAAGACTATATTCATGCGTCTTTGACCTTTTTAATCAATTTTTTCGCTTTTTTAAGTGCTTTGTTCACTTTATCAAAGACCAAGACCACTGCCATTCTTCGTCCTACATGTGCTTCAGGTTTTCCAAAAACACGTACAAATGTCTTGGTATCAAACAGTTTATCCGCAACATTGACCACAGGCTCATGCGATTCAACGGTTGATTTAAATGCGGCACTCGCCCCATCACCGTAAAAAGTAAACCCAAGAGGCAGACCCAAAACGGCACGTACATGCAGTGCAAACTCGCTTTGACTTTGCGTAATAAGTGTTACCATACCCGTATCATGAGGACGAGGGCTCACTTCACTGAAATAGACCTCATCGCCTTTGACAAACAACTCAACCCCAAACAATCCACGTCCGCCCAAACCATCGGTAATTGATTGCGCGATGACTTTTGAACGCTTCAATGCCTTTTTAGACATTTCCATCGGCTGCCAGCTGTAGATATAGTCGCCATCTTTTTGGATGTGCCCGATCGGCTCACAAAACACCGTCTCTTTTCCATTGCGTACCGTCAACAACGTGATCTCATAATCAAATGGGATAAACTCCTCAACGATCAGCTCGCTTGCATCGCCGCGTGCCTCTTTGGCAATTTCCCATGAGTTTTCCAAATCAAACGGGGTTTTGGCAATACTCTGTCCATGTCCCGATGAACTCATAACCGGCTTGATAACACACGGGAATCCCACATCTTCAGCCGCATAACACATGTCTTCATAGGTACACACAAAATGGTAACGACTTGTTTTAATCCCCAAGTCTTCTGCTGCAAAACGACGAATGTTTTTACGGTTCATGGTCTTACTCACAGCTTCCGCATTAGGGATAACACAAAACCCTTCTTCTTCCGCTATAAATAACGCATCGATGCTGATCGCTTCAATCTCAGGCAAAATATAATCAGGCTTTTCGAGACGAATGATCTCTAATACTGCCTCTTTATCTTGCATATTGATAACATACGATCGGTTACTTACAAGATGAGCAGGAGCATGCTCATAACGGTCCACTGCAACGACTTCGATTCCTAAGCGTTGTGCTTCGATGGCCACTTCTTTACCGAGTTCACCAGAACCCAACAGCATGATTTTTTTGGAATTGTTTTTAAGGGGTGCGCTAAAGAGCATGAGAATAGCCTTGCGTAAAATTTAGTTAGTATTATTGTATCACAGGGATGGTAATGAGTTTGTTACAAAGAGGGAAATTAAGAAGGAAAAACAAGAGGGGTAACCCAAGCGCCGAAGCGCTTGAAATTACAGGCGAGATTCGTAACGTCGCATCATGTACAAACGTTTTAACATCTTCTTGCGAGCGCTGATTTTGAACTGTTTACGTTTTTCAGTCTCCGTAACGTGGTTACGACGAGCACGAGCTTCAGTAACAACCAGATTACGATCTGTTTGTTTCTTAAAGCGACGGTATGCAGCATCAAAGTTATCATCTTGGCGTAAGATAATTCCAGGCATTCACATCACCTACTTTCTATTTAAAATTTTCGAACCGCAATTATAACACAGTTAAACTAATTTTAAGCCTTATCATAGGATATTATGGAACTAAACTTCGAATTATGTATAAGGCTTTTGAATGACACCTAAAAAATCGTTAATGTGGCTTGTCTTCTCTGGGATGATGATTCCTCCTATGGGATGGCTATTTTTACTCTCCTATTCTTCCCTCTTTACGTTTGATCAACTAGTTCAAATTGTACTTTCATGGTCAATGTTAGGGTATATGGTCATTGCAACCGCTGCTATGCTTATTGGATTTTCCAACAAATTTACACTACTTGAAGAACTTCTACAGAGTAAGCCTAAGGAGGATGGAACAGTTCAATTGATCGGAAAAATTCCCTATTACTTTTTGATGGGACAAATGGTATACAACCTCTTTGGTCCTGCAGTGGTCTTATGGGGAAAACCGTTTATGAATATTGAGCGTTTTGTATTGGCTGAATTGGCCGTATTACCTTTGCTGTTTTTATTCATCATCCCCGTTTTTATCCTCTTTGTCCAAAAGCTCGAAACATGGGTCAACCCGGTTCCGCTCAATACCCGCTATCCATTTATCTCCTTTGGTAAGAAAATGCTCCTCTCGCTTTTTACCACGATTATCGGGAGCAGTACACTGCTCGTATTGCTGAATGTTATTTTGCTCTATACCAACCCTTCTATCACGCTGCACGATCTGATACTCAAAAATCTTATCGTAGCCTCTATCGGGATCACCATATCTGCTATTAATATCGCATTGCTTATATCCCAAGTCACCAAGCCCGTTACCAGTCTTACCCACAAACTAAGCACCGACTTATACGATCTTACTAAATCTTTTTGTGTTGTCAGTCGAGATGAAACAGGTACGATGGCTCATTCGCTGGCTCAATTTTTAAGTGCTATTGAAAATTCAACAGGACATTCCAAAAAAATCGCAACCGACAATCTCTCTGCCGCTCAGAATCTGCAAACCTTGTCCGAAGAGATCAAACAGCGTGTTCACACTGAAAATGCTATTGCCGCTACTTCTACCAAAAACGCTCGCTCTATCCAAGTGATTGTGGAGCAGGGAGTTCGTGATTTTGCAGATACACAGGAAAATATGGATTATGCATTTTCACAGTTACGTAACGGACGTCAAGAAGTGGAATCCCTACTCTCTACCATCAACCACAGTGCCGAATTGGAAGAAGAGTTGAGCCAGAAAATGGAACATCTAAACTCCGAAGCGTCCCAAGTCAAAAGTATTCTCCAAGTCATCGGTGATATCGCCGATCAAACCAACCTTTTGGCACTCAATGCCGCCATCGAGGCTGCCCGAGCAGGAGAACACGGTCGTGGCTTTGCTGTTGTTGCCGATGAAGTGCGAAAACTCGCAGAACGTACCCAAAAAAGCCTCGTCGAGATCAACGCAACCATTAATGTTATCGTTCAAAACATCTCCGATGCAACCGAGCAAATGCGCCAAAATATCGATGCTATGGGAAATGTAACCGCTATCTCAGATAAAGTTGATCGTAACATCAATGAAACCGTAGTGGCAATGGAAAAAACCGCTCAACTCACCGCACAAAGTGTTGAAAACTCTAAATCGATTGCGGAACATATCCAATCCATGCTGGGGCAAATCGAATCCCTTAGCTCCATTGCCAATCTCAATGAATCCTCGGTGGGAGATCTCTCAAAAATAGCCAAAGCAATCGCCGATTCCGCTGACAGTCTTCATCGTCAACTGGGACAATTCAAGACACATTGAGCTACTATAGTGTCATGAACTCTAAAAATGACCTAAGTAGTTACACCAAAAAAGTTATCGTGGCACTGTGTGTCTGGATACCGTGTCTACTACTGGGCAATGAGTATGCTATAGATGAGAATCTAAGCAGCGAAAAATACTTTAATGAAAAACAGTACGAAAAAGCACTTCCCTTATTGGAAGATGAAGCCATTAAAGGAATAAAACCTTCCATTTACCGCCTAGCATACATGTACCAAAATGGGCTTGGGGTAAAGGTAAATTATGAAAAAGCATCCTTTTGGTTTCAACAGGCTGCCTCAGAATACAGCTATACCTTGGTGATGGACACAAAAGCCGAAATAGCCAAAAAATCATTTTTAGAAAACCTGCATGCCCAGATGAACCCTGCTACCAATAAGGAAGGGAATGCTTATATTTTACAAACAATGGATATTCACACACCAGAGACAAGCAAATTATTTGACGCTATTTCCGGCGGTGATTTCTTCGGATTACATCCCTATGAGACTAATTTTCTCTTACCTTTTGGGTACTCGACACATAAATATCCACATATAGCATCAGACACTCCCGTTAACACCTATCCTTCACAAGAAGCTTATTATGATAAAAACTTGGAAGCACAATTTCAGATCAGTCTAACAAAAATGCTGACGTATAATCTTTTTGGTTGGAATGAATATATCAATTTTGCTTACACGCAAAAAGTCTGGTGGCAAATATACAGTGATTCTTCCCCATTCCGTGAAACAAATTACATACCAGAGCTATTCATAGGGGTACCAACATCGGGGACTATCAAGGCCTACTCCGGTCTAAAACTAACAAAGTTTGGGTTTATCCATGAATCTAACGGACAAGACGGTTACCGATCCCGTTCTTGGAATCGCCTTTATTTAGCTGGCTTGTGGCAATGGAATGAGCTTTTTCTTACTACTCGTGTGTGGTATAGAATCCCTGAAAGCAAAAAATACGATGGCTATTATAACGGTGGTATTAATCCTGCAACCGGAAAGATAGAACCAAATTATCCTGGAGATGACAACCCTGATATTCAAGACTACCTCGGGTATGGTGATATTAAGCTAAAGTACCTGTATAACAAACATGAGATTGGGGCACTGTTGCGTTATAACTTTGGAGCAGGGGGAGTAAACAGAGGGGCTATTGATGCTCACTGGTCTTACCCATTTTTAAATTCCGAAAATACATTTTGGTATGTCAAGCTCTTTAGTGGGTACGGAGAAAGTTTGATTGATTATGATCGCTCTGTTACAAAAGCCGTATTTGGTTTTTCGTTCTCAAGAGACTTGTTTTAATCCTTATCTCTTTTGGTTAAAATTACATCATGATAACCACCGATTCCATCGAAGGGCTCAAAGCCCGTCTTGATATTGTTGATATTGTGGGTTCGTACATCGAGCTCAAACGCGCAGGTGCCAATTTCAAAGCACCTTGCCCGTTTCACGATGAGAAATCCCCCAGTTTTACGGTCAATCCCTCACGTCAAAAATACCACTGTTTTGGATGCGGCGTAGGTGGTGACTCCATTAGCTTTGTGATGGAATACGAAAAACTAAACTACCCAGAAGCCATCGAAAAATTGGCAAGCTCTGTCAACTATTCCCTCCAGTATACAGACAACAATGAACGCCGTGAACGCTCCAATCTACTGGAACAGTTGAGTGGATGGTACCAAAAACTCCTCGACGAACATACAACCGCCAAGACTTATCTCACCGATCGCGGCATTTTTGCGTCCAGTATCGAGCGTTTTGGAATCGGCTATGCTCCGGTATCCGCTCAAACACTAGAGTTTTTAAAACAGCATCGATATTCGGTCAAAGAATCCGTTGAACAAGGAGCTATTGGCAGTGACGGTGGTCGAGAGTTTGCCCGTTTTATCGAACGTATCACCTTTCCTATCCATGCCCCTAATGGCTCTATTGTAGGGTTTGGAGGACGTACGATCACAGGGCATCAGGCCAAATACGTGAATTCATCCCAAAGTGCTATTTTCAATAAATCGCGTCTTTTGTATGCCTACCCTCTCGCACGCGAATCGATCTATAAGCACCGTGAGGTCATCGTCACCGAGGGGTATTTGGATGTCGTGATGCTGCATCAAGCAGGCTTTACCCAAAGCGTCGCCACACTGGGAACCGCTCTTACTGCAGAACATCTACCACTGTTGCGCAAGGGAGAACCTCGTGTTTTAGTCGCCTATGATGGAGACAAACCAGGACGTGCCGCTGCACTCAAGGCCTCAAAGTTACTGAGTATGGGTGGATTTGAAGGTGGTGTTATCCTCTTTGAGGGGGGCAAAGACCCTGCGGATATGATCAAAGAGGGACTTGTTACGCAGCTCAATGCCCTATTGCATCATCCCGTTGCCTTTATTGAATTTGTGATCAGTGAGATCTGTTCAGGCTATGACCTGCGAGACCCAAGAGTCAAGGAAAACGCTCTGAATGAATGTCTGGGCTACATCAAGACCCTCTCACCACTGATGCAAGAGGAATATCGCCCTTTTATCGCATCTCAAATAGGTATTTCACCCTCGCTTATACGTCTTGCCCACACCTCATCCACCAAAACTGCATTACAAGCTCCGCAGCTGTCCCATCACGATATGTGGGAACTCAGTTTAATCAAAACAATTTTGGAACGTCCACAGATCACCGATGGTCTACTGGACTATCTCGATGCTTCTTTATTGCAATATCATCCAAACGAATTTGCAGCCGCTATTGGAAAGAACAGTGACGACCCTCAACTCATGGCAATCACGATGGACGATCGTATCCATAGTTTCGATGGAGACGAGGGATTAAGAGCGGAGCTTATGACCTTCTTAAGCGCCCATTACAACCGGGAACTCAAAAAACTAGCCAGCGAAAATTCGCTATCATTCGACCAGAAATCGTACGCCATACGTCAGATACGTGAAAAAATTGCGCGGCTCAAACGCGGTGAACTCGTACCGTTAAGTTAGTTTTGTTCGTGTGAACGGATACAAAAGAATACACTTTAAATAGGAATGTATATGAAAGCTATAGCATTGTTCAGTGGTGGTCTCGATTCGACCCTAGCCATGAAACTCATCATCAATCAAGGTATTGAAGTCATCGCCTGTAACATCAGTACGGGATTTGGTTCGGTCAAAGACCGCCGTGAGCACATGCAAAACATGTGCGATCAAGTGGGCGCGACACTGCGTATTGTCGACATCCAAGACGAATATTTGGAAAAAGTCCTCTTTACCCCAAAACATGGCTACGGCAAACACTTCAATCCGTGTATCGATTGCCATGCCAAGATGTTTGAAGTTGCCAAGCGACTGATGGTCGAAGAAGGGGCTGATTTTCTGATCAGTGGTGAAGTATTGGGTCAGCGTCCCATGAGTCAAAATGGTGAATCATTGCAAAAAGTACTCCAGATGAGTGACTGTGAGGGATTATTGCTACGTCCAATGAGCGCAAAGTTGCTGGAACCTACCATCCCTGAGATAAACGGATGGGTAGATCGTGAAAAACTCGAAGAGATCGTAGGACGTACCCGTGATCGTCAAATGCAACTTATTGAAGAGTTTGGAATCGTTGATTTCGAAAAACCAGGAGGAGGATGTTTACTCACAGACGAACACTTCTCTCGTAAAATCCGTGATATTGTCGCACATGATGACGCTTTTATCAAAGCCGATATTCCAACACTCAAATACGGCCGTCAACTGCGCTTACCTGATGGAGCCAAACTTATCATAGGACGTACGGAAGAAGAAAACATCAAACTCGAAGAGATTGAGAATCCAAAATTCATGCACATTAATACTGATTTATTCGGGCCTCACTGTTTGATCTCACTAAGTGCTAGCGAAGCAGACAAAACATTGGCTGCTAAGTTGGTATTGGCCTATTGCAAGCCTGATTTCGAAGGAGAGCAGGTTCTATCGTTTGGTAATGAGACCATTATGAGCCTTTGTGATCTTGGCCGTAACGACGCACAAAAATATTTTATATAAATTCGGACCCTTCGACTAGCTCAGGGCGAACGGACTACTTAACAACCGTACAGCCGTAGCCTAATTTTTTAACCGCGTCGCACATCTCTTGAGGTTTTGCCCCTTTGCGTGTTTTAACCTCTGCACGACCTTCTTTGAGATAAACGGTTGTATCACTCACCCCTTTTACTTTTCCAACGGATGCTTTGATATCACCGATACACATAGAACACGTCATCCCGTCAATTTTTAAATTGACCAGTTTGTCGGCACTGGCGATCGTTACTAGGGCAATCATTGCGATTAAAACTTTTTTCATTTTTTATCCTTCTTAGTCATTTAATGCTATTGTTACATAATAGTGTTACAAAAGTGTTAAGAGTTAACGCTATTGTAACAAATATTATTTATAATTCTAATGATATTTAAAAGGAATACTAATGAGTACTATTGATTGGTGGGTTATCATCACGATTGCTTTCGCAGGAAGTTTTGGACACTGTATCGGTATGTGCGGTGGTTTTATCTTCGCGTATAGCTCTACTAAGATAGATTCATCTATGAGTCGTTCCTCTCAACTCATACGGCACAGTGCTTACAATATAGGCCGTGTCAGCTCTTACACATTATTAGGGGTATTGTTTGGCACGCTGGGTTCACTCTTTTTAATCACCCCCGAATTTCATGGTGCCTTATTTCTACTTGTCGGAACATTGATGATTATCACTGCTTTAGGAATGCTTGGGATATCTTCCATCATCCACTCCTTTGAACGTTCCTTTTCCAGCATGCCCCTCTTTAAACTCCTCTTTTCAAAATTGATCAAAAGTAAAAGTATTTCAAGCTTTTTTGCTCTGGGGATGATGAATGGCTTTTTCCCCTGCGGATTTGTCTTTTTCTTCGCGGCGAAAGCAGCATCTTCTGCATCACCGCTTACAGGAGGTGCTATTATGGCTGTTTTTGGACTTGCCACCGTTCCCACCCTCTTGGCTCTAGGGCAATCGATTAATTTTATGCGGGAGGTAGCTTTTCGCAGCAGCATGAACCGTATTGCCGCTATAGCTATTCTCATATATGGTGGGTACAGTGTCTATTATGGATTGGCTTACTTTTTTGCATTGCCAATGTAAACCAATTTAAAAGAATTAACGTTATACTCTGTGGAATGTAATTAAAGGAGTCAATATGGCAGGTGTAGCTTTTTCATTTTACAATTTTTCGGCATTGGTTGATCTCAATATCGGTATGGCTTTTCGGCTTAATGAAAATCGTTCAGAAAGTTTCACGATTCTTTTTTGCGATTTTACAGGAATGCCCCAAGAAGCTATTGATCTAAACCTTCCAGGTCTATTAAGAACGTCTGATTCAATCGTACATTATGAGCACTACTATTTCTTCATAATGCCTTATACCGATCGTTATGGGACAGGAATTGTCAAGCGTATGATAGAAGAGAGCTTTGCCTCTTCTATCCCTTCATCTGCGGTTTGTTATCCAAGTAACGGGGAGAACTCCTTAGAGCTTTTTGAGGCATTGCATGCAGAAGCCAAGAAAGCCCACCGTATCGACCTTGATTGTCTTTACAGTGCTCTTAATAAAGAGCCTTGATCGCTATGGCTGCAGCATTACCGGTTCAAACCGGTGGTAAGGTGAGTTTTTATAAAAATGTATGGCCTCTGCAATTTCGTTTAAATACGCTTCTTTTTTCTCTGATGCAGAACTCGCCACTACTGTAGGTGTAGGAGAATTTTTTACCTCTACCACTACCGGTTTAACCTCTACTAGGAGAACATGCTCTTCTTTGGGTGTTGCAATTACTGCTGCTTCCTTAGCTACGAGTGTCTCATGTGCCGCCGCTACTGCATGAACACTTTTAGCTACTTCATGTGGCGTTGCCGTAATCTGACCTCTGTCAACAAAACGTACAAAGGCACCAGCATCAACGATTTTACGTGCTTTTTTAAGTGCTGTCGTCGCAGATTTCTCATCTTTAAACGTACCCAACGTGACAATGTATCGACCACCTTCAACTACTTTATGGATACTTAATCCGGCTTTTGCCAATTTCTTATCAAATTCAGGGGTAATCGACTGCTCTTTGACTGCATTAATAACCTGTATCGTTACATCACTTGAACCCCATAGAAGCCCCATAGTCCCCATTGCCGCTATCAAAACTATTTTTTGTATCATACTCTGCCCTTTTATACATCATTTGATCATGAGAATATTCACTCTATATCGGCATTGCGATTTTAAAACTTTAAATGCACCCCACTGAACCGTAAATTAAGAACACAATGCGTATAATTCAACTCCTTTCCAAAAAGAAATTCTTTTTGGGCCCTTAGCTCAGCTGGGAGAGCGCGTCGCTGGCAGCGACGAGGTCAGCGGTTCGATCCCGCTAGGGTCCACCACGGTACGTTTTAACCCCCTCTAATAACCTTCAATAAACACTCATAAAACCACACAAGATAGGCACTTTTATCACCTTTTAGCCTCTAACACCCATTAAGCCAGTTCAATAACAATTAAGATTTTTAGGGGTACGATTGGGGGTACATTGCTTTAGGGGTACATATTCCTCTAAAAAGATACCCCTAAAATCAGAGGATACCCCTATGGCACGCAAGACAATACCCCTAACCGATACAGAAATTAAAAAGGCGAAGTCCACCGACAAAGACTACAAGCTTTTTGATGGCGGAGGGCTGTTTATGTTAATCAAAACAAACGGTGGGAAATTATGGCGACTCAAATACGGCTTTGAGGGTAAAGAAAAATTACTCTCGCTAGGAACATACCCCACCACTTCGCTACTCGAAGCACGCGCCAAACGGGATGAACATAAAAAAGAGATAGCCAAGGGGATTGATCCATCGGCAGAGCGCAAAGAAATAAAAACGAATATTGAAGTTCAAAAAATTGAAAATGAAGCTCTAAAAAGTGGTCAATTTCACCTCGTAACGTATGGATGGCTAGATACTCTTACTAACGATGCTGCGACAATGGTAAAGCGTCGTAGGGCATTTGAACGTGATATTTTCCCTTACCTATGTGAATATGACAAACAGCATGTTATTACCTCCTCCAAACATATCGACACTATCACCCACGGTGAACTATTGCGAATCATTAATGAAAAGGAAAAAACAGCGGCAGAAACTGCACGTCGCCTCCTCACCGACTGTAACCGTCTTTGGCTCTATGCAATCAGTCACGGTCACGCTTCTTTTAATATCACTACCAATATTAGCAAAAAAGACGCTCTAAAAAAGTCAGTTAAAAATCATTATTCAAAAATTACGAATGAAAAAATATTAGGGGAACTGCTCAGAGCAATCGACGACTATAAAGGTAGTGTCATCGTGCGTAATGTCCTTCGCTTCGTCTTCATAATACCCTTACGTGCAGATAACCTTTGTAAGCTCAAATGGGAGAGTGTAGATTTTGACAAAGCAACTATCACTATCAAGCGATCTGAGATGAAGGTAAAAAACAAAACTCTTGCCGATTTTGTACTGCCACTTCCAAAGCAAGCAATAGCCATTTTAAAAGAGACTCATGAGATTACAGGATGGGGCGAATGGGTTTTTCATGGGGTTTCAAATTTCAAAACTCACATAGGATTGGAAAGTGCAAACAAAGCATTAAGGCTCATGGGATTTATTGATGAAATCAATGGGCGAAAACAAACACTTCACAGCTTTCGAGGCACATTTCGATCACTGAGCGAAACGTACGCTCGTGAGCATAGAGCTAGTTTTGAGACAATGGAAAAGGTGCTCGATCACCAAGAAGCGAATCAAGCCGTCAGAGCCTACACCCACAAAGCAGATTACACTGAACAGATGCGAGAGCTTTTGCTATGGTGGGCAGACTTTTTGGATACCGTGAAGCAAAAAAGCGCAATAAAATAACTACTCAATTGTATCATTAAAAGTAATAGTGCTACAAAAATACACACTAAAAATAAAAAGTTTTTTGCCCAAAAATAGGTAAAAATGCCTATATAATAAATTATAATTTTAAATAATTTATTATAATCTACAATTCTCTCATCTTATTCTACTTATCCGCAATAGGAAAATGTCATCATTCACGTGGTTTGAGCCATAAAATAAAGTGCAATTTACCTGTATTTATTTACTATAAAGTACACTATATAAATGTAATATACTATAAAATAATGTTAAGTAATT